>DATJHI010000035.1:0-287646 GCA_035493955.1 Caulobacteraceae bacterium
AAAAACCTCAAGCTCGTCGTCGGCACGCGCCTGGTAACGGTCGATGGTTTCGAGGTTCTGGCCTACCCAACGGATCGCCAAGCCTTTGGGCTACTCTGCCGGCTCCTGACCCAAGGTAATCTCAGGGCGAAGTAAGGCGAATGCCACCTCACCTTCGCGGAGATTCTCGCCGCAAGCGCAGGGCAGATATTCATCGCGCTGCCGCCGCCGGTGCTGTGCTCAAATTCCGCTCGTCCCCGCGAGGGGTTCCCATCGCGCTCGCGCGATGGGGTGCCCCGTTGCGGGGACCCAGTGCTGGATTCCCGCTTACGCGGGAATGAGCGGTTTATCGAGCAGCTCTCAGCTCTGGTTCGCGCGGCGCCCGGCCGCACCTTCTTCGCCGGCATCCACTATCATCGCGGCGACGAGCCGCGCCGCCTCCGGCTCCTTGCCGAGCTCGGCGCGCGCATGAACGTGCCGCTCGTCGCCGTCAACGACGTCTCCTATCACGTCCCGGAGCGCCGGCCGCTCGTCGACGTGCTCACCTGCATCCGCGAGAAATGCACGCTTCGCCAAGCCGGCCTGAAACTCGCCGTCAATGCCGAACGGCATCTCAAGCCAGCGGCGGAGATGGCGCGCCTGTTCAAGAACTTTCCCGAGGCCATCGCCCGCACCATCGACATCGCCGAAGCCTGCCGCTTCTCGCTCGACGAGCTCAAATACGAATATCCCGACGAACCGGTGCCGGAAGGCAAGACCGCCCAGCAGCATCTCGAAGATCTCACCTGGGCGGGAGCCCAAGAGCGTTATCCGCAGGACAGATATCCGGAAGGCATTCCGGCTGACGTCAAAGACCGGCTTGTGGAAGAACTCGCGCTCATCGCCAGGCTCGATTACGCGCGCTACTTCCTCACCGTCCACGACGTCGTCTCCTTTGCGCGCCACCAGGAAAAGGAAATCCTCTGCCAGGGCCGCGGCTCGGCGGCGAACAGTGCGGTGTGCTATTGCCTCGGAATCACCTCGGTGAACCCGGAAAAAAGCAATCTCCTCTTCGCCCGCTTCATTTCCGAGAACCGCGGCGAGCCGCCCGACATCTACGTCGACTTCGAGCACGAGCGGCGCGAGGAGGTGATCCAGTACATCTACAACCGCTATGGCCGTCACCGCGCCGCCATCTGCGCCACGGTGATCCACTATCGCCCGCGCAGCGCCATCCGCGAGGTCGGCAAGGTGCTGGGCCTGTCCGAGGACGTCACCGGGGCCCTGGCCGGCACGGTCTGGGGGAGCTGGGGCGACGGCCTGCCCGACGATCACATCCGCCAGGCCGGCCTCGACCCGGAAAATCCGCTGATCCGGTCGGCGGTGCTGTTGGCCAACGACCTGATCGGCTTTCCGCGTCACCTGTCCCAGCATGTCGGCGGCTTCATCCTCACCCGGCGGCGGCTGGACGAGACCGTGCCCATCGCCAACGGGGCGATGAAGGACCGCACCTTCATCGAATGGGACAAGGACGACATCGACGAACTGGGGATCATGAAGGTCGACGTGCTGGCGCTGGGCATGCTGACCTGCATCCGCAAGGCGTTCGACCTGATGCGGCTGCACGGCGAGCGGGACGTGGCGGACATGGCCGACCTGCCGCCGGACGATCCGGCCGTCTATGCGATGCTGCAAAAGGCCGACACCATCGGGGTGTTCCAGATCGAGAGCCGGGCGCAGATGAACATGCTGCCCCGGCTGAAGCCGGACAAGTTCTACGACCTGGTCATCGAGGTGGCGATCGTCCGCCCCGGTCCGATCCAGGGCGACATGGTCCACCCCTATCTGCGCCGCAAGCAGGGGCTGGACCGGACCTGGGCGTTCGAGAAGCCCTCGCCCGAACACGGCCCCGCCGACGAGCTGGAACAGGTGCTGGGCAAGACCCTGGGCGTGCCCTTGTTCCAGGAACAGGCCATGCAGCTCGCCATCACCGCCGCCCATTTCACCCCGTCCGAGGCCGACGGCCTGCGCCGGGCCATGGCCACCTTCAAGAACGCCGGCAAGATGGACCTGTATCGGGACAAGATGGTCGGCGGCATGACCGCCCGCGGCTATCCGGCCGAGTTCGCCGAACGCTGCTTCAAGCAGATCGAGGGGTTCGGCGCCTACGGCTTCCCCGAAAGCCACGCGGCCAGCTTCGCCAAGCTGGTCTGGGTCTCGGCCTGGTTGAAGCGCCACCATCCGGCCGCCTTCGCCTGCGCCCTGCTCAACGCCCAGCCGATGGGCTTCTACGCCCCGGCCCAGATCGTCCGCGACGCCCGCGAACACGGAGTGGAGGTGCGCCCCGTCGATGTCGAATACAGCGAATGGGACTGCACCCTGGAGCCGGGGGAAAACGGCCTGGCCCTGCGGCTGGGCTTTCGCCAGATCGGCGGCGTCGCCGAAGGCTGGGCGCGACAGTTGATCGACGCCCGCGGGGAGGGCTTCGGCGACTTCGACACCCTGGTCAGACGCTCTGGCCTGACCCGCGCGCAGTTGCAGCGCCTGGCCGAGGCCGACGCCTTCCGCAGCCTCGGTCTCGACCGCCGCCGGGCCCTGTGGGATTCGCAGGCGGTGGCCGGAAGCGCCGCCCCCGTTCCCCTGATCGCCGAGGCGCCGGGACCGGAGGTCGAACTGGCCCTGCCGGACATGGCCCTGTCCGAACATGTGGTCGCCGACTACCAGACCACCCGGCTGTCGCTGAAGGGCCACCCCATGGCCTTCCTGCGCGCCGACTTCGCCGCCGAGCGGGCGGTGAGCTGCGCCAGGACCGCGGAGCTGAAGGACGCCGATCCGGCGACCTGCGCCGGCGTGGTGCTGGTGCGCCAGCGGCCGGGGGCGGGGGTGGTCTGTTTCATGACCATCGAGGACGAGACCGGGGTCGCCAATCTGGTGGTCATGCCCAAGGTGTTCGAACGCTACCGCAAGGTGGTCATGGGTGCGCGGCTGGTGATGGCGGTCGGCCGCATCCAGAGGAGCCCCGAAGGGGTCGTCCACATCATGGTCCACCGCCTGGTCGACCGCAGCGCCGCCCTGTACCGCCTGGCCGAACCCGAGCTGCCGCTCCTGGCTCCCAGCCCCGCCTCGCAGGTCCGCGGGCCCGTCCACGCCGCCCATCCGCGCAACGTGCGGGTCCTTCCCAAGTCGAGGGATTTCCATTGAGACGCAAAGGCGGCGGCGCCCCGGCGCCGGACTTGAAGGAGCCCTTCCCGGTTCGGGTCTTTGTCCCGGGAGGAAACACCATGGGCATGCTGTCGATCTTCGTGCGCAACAAGGCGCAGGCCGTCGCCGTCCTTCATGACGCCCTGGAGCTGCGCAGGCGCTATGGCCCGGAGGCGGAGCTGTGGTGCGAAGCCGGCATCCATTCGGCCCCCAGCGGCGCCACCCGCCGGCTGCTGAAACAGATCCACAAGGCCCTGGCCGACGTCCCGGTCGAGACGCTGAACTAACGGGCGGAACCCAACGCCTGGCGCCCGCCCGCGGCCGGTGGGGCGCTGCTCAAGCCGCCTCGCGCCAGCCGCCGCGGAGGCCCTAGACCAGCGCCGACTTGTACAGCGAGAGCCGCTGGACCCAGGCGCGTTCGGCCTCGTCCTTGTTGTAGGCGGCGCTGTCCGGCATCGTCCAACCATGGTTGGCCTTGTAGACCTCGGCCCCGCAAGGGTTGCCGGCGGCGGCATAGGCGGCCTTCATCTGGTTGGCGAGGTCAGGCTTCTGCATGGCGTCGTTCTGGGCGATGGCGAAGAACGACTTGGCCTTGATCTTGGGCGCCAGCAGGTGAGGGCTGTCGGGCTTTTCGGTGACCAGGGCGTTGCCGGGGTGGGCGGTGAAGGCGGCGCCGACGCGGTCGGGCCGCAGGGCCGAGGCCTGGACGACGCGCGGACCGCCCATGCAATAGCCATCGACGCCGAGCTTGGCCTTCTTGGACACCTGGGGCAGGGCGTCGAGATAAGCCAGCCAGGCCAGCTCGTCGCGCGTCGTGGCCTCCGGCGTCAGCACCGCCATATGCGGTTGCAGCAGGGCGCCGTCCTTGGCGAAGTTGAACGTCGCCTGGACCGCCGGCTCCATGACCGGGCCTTTCTTGGTGCGATAGAAGGGATTGGTCACCAGGGCGACATAGCCTTCGATCGCCAGGCGGCGACCCACCGCGCGGGAGGCGGGGCGCAGGCCAAAGATGTCGGTGAAGATCAGCACGCCCGGGAACGGCCCCTTGCCCTTGGGGGTGTAGAGCGCCGCATCGGTCATCCCGTCGGGGGTCTTGATCTGGACCTCGCTTTCGGTGACGCCTGCTTCCTGGGCGCGAGCCACGTTGGCGGCGACCAGGGCGGCGCCCGCGGCGATGGACGCGGCGGTGAACGCCCGGCGGTTGATGTCAGAATCGCACATCGGCCTTCTCCCGTTTTCCTGGTGTCGAGAGCCCCGTCGTTGGGCATGACAACGACCTTAAGCTCAGACCATCGCAGCCGTCACGCAAGAGACTATTTGAAGGCGCCGCCTTGATGGTTGTCGTCTCCATACGTCCACGCTTCAGGATGTGCTGGCAAGGGTCCGGTTTCGGAGCCGTGCAGACTTCCGCGTTCTGAGGCGGATATGGCGTCCCTCATGTGGGCCCCAGGCCCAGGACCAGGATGCGCCCGGTCACCTTGCGCGTCGGCCAGATCGGCGAGGTCATGCCGGCGGCCACGGCGATCTTCTGGCCCTGGCCGGTGTCGTAGGTGATCACCCCACCGCCGACAGCGCCGCCCAGGTCCTGGGACCACAGCTTGGCGCCCGTCGCCGAATCGAAGGCGTAGAGGGTTCCGCCCATGTCTCCGGTAAGGACCAGGCCGCCGGCCGTCGGGGTCACGCCGCCGATGAAGGGGAAGGGCGCCTTGAAGCGCCACCTCTGGGCGCCGGTGGCGGCGTCGGTGGCGATCAGCCAGCCGGCCCATTGCGAGGGATCGTCCGAGAGTCCGAACCCATCCGCCTGGGAGCCGCTCCACGATCGGCCGGGTGCGACGTCCAGCAAGGCGTCCTCGGAGTCGGTATGGACCGTGGTGCACCAGTCGACCTCGCCGGTCAGTATGGTTCCGTTGACCTCGTCGTAGGCCGGGCCGTTCCATTCCGCGCCCCCCTTCGTGCCGGGGCAGAAACGCACGCCCAGCGGCGTCAGGGGCTCGTCCGCATTGGTCACGCGGGTCACGGGCGCGCGATAGAGGATGCGGTTGCGGGCGAGGTCGATTCCGTAGAGCCGCCCGTCCTTGGGCGCCACGGCCAGCATGCGCCGTCCGCCCTTGGTGGTGAGCAGGACCGGGGCGGCGGCCACGTCCCAGTCGTGAAAATCGCGCCGCACAAGCTGGATGTGGCTGCGATAGGCGCCGGTCCTGGCGTCCAGCACCACGACGGAGCCGGTGAACAGGTCGTCGCCCTTGCGGTAGTCCTTGACGAAATCGGGCGCGGGGTTGCCGCCGGGCACGTAGAGTAGGCCTGAGGCCGGATCGAGGGTGTAGGAGGTCCAGGTGGCGCCGCCGGTCGCCTCGAATCCGGGCGCGGTCTTCCAGCTCCTGGCCAGGGCGGCGGGCGCGCCCGGCGCCTGCGGGCCGCGGGCCACGTCGGCCGATCCCTTGGGCACGAGGTAGAACTCCCAGCGAATCTTGCCGGTGGCGGCGTCCAGGCCGTACATGCGGCCCTTCACCCCCTTGATGTCGCCCCCCGCGTTGCCGATGAACACCATGCCGTTCCAGGCGATGGGGGCGGCCGGGACGGTCTCGCCCTTGCCGCGGTCGGCGATCTGCGTCGTCCACAGGCGCCGGCCGGTCTTGGCGTCGTAGGCCCGGACCCGGCCGTCCGCGCCGCCGCGAAACAGCCGGCCGTCCAGGATCGCCACCCCGCGCGCCGCGCCTAGGTGGCTGCTGGGCACTGCGTCATGCACGCGCCACTTCTCGCGGCAGGTGTCGGGGTCGAGCGCGATGGTGTCCTGCTCGGTGGTGGCGTAAAGGGTGTCGCCGACCTCCACCAGGCCCGGCTGGAAGGCGTTCATCTGGCCGGTGTCGTAGGCGCACAGCACCTTCAGCCCCCCCACGTTGCGCCGGTCGATCTGGGCGAGGGGGGCGAAGCGGCCCGAGGTCAGGGTGCGGTTATAGCTGGGCCAATCGACCGGAGCGGCGACAGCCGACAGGCAGGAGCCGGCTCCCGCCAGTAATGCGAGCGCCGCCGCGACCATTTTCCTGGACATATCTTTTTCCTGCGCGGGAAGTTCGCAGGGGACGCGGCCTTCCGCTTGTGTTTACGAAACAACAGCATCGCAGCCGCGGGGAGGCAAGGGGCTAGCCGTTTCCCATCAGGCCAGTCTCCGCAAGTAACCCCGCCAGAGTCGGCCGACAGGGGCGGAGCGCTCCGTCTCATCGGAAGCTTTCCAATCGGCGCCCTTACGCGTTGATCGAGGTTGAAGGCGTCTACTAGCGGCTGATGCGTTCAGCGAGGGAGCTGGATAGCGGTCTGGCGAGGCTCGCCGGGAAGCGGACGGCGGAGAAGGTGTTGATCCGTTCGGCCCCCCCGCCTGGAAGCGGATATCAGGACCGCGTGCGCTAACGGTTCGACACCCCTGGACTCAAGTTTCAGATTTCGACCGCTAGGATCCATTCTCCACCAGGGTCTTCAGCCGTCCCAGGGCCTCGTCCCACTGGGCCGAGACGGTGTCCAGATAGGACCGGGCCGCCCTGATCGGCTCGGGCCGGTAGGCGAATTGGCTTTCGCGTCCCGCCCGGACGCTGCTGACCAGCCCGGCCTTTTCCAGCACGTGCAGATGCTTGGTCACCGCCTGGCGGGTCAGCCGCGTGTCGGCTGACAACCGGGCGATCGACTGGGTCCGCCCGTCGCTGAGCTTCATCAACAAGGACAGTCGCGTCGGGTCGCCCAGGGCGGCGAACACCGGGGCCGGATCGGGGGCGCGGGCCTGCGGGCTAGCGCTCGACATCAGTGCTCCACATGGGCCTTGATGTTCTGGACCTGCTGGGTCCAACCCCTGTCGTTCATCCGCAGGGCCTCGTCGCGGCGATGGGCGGGGATGGCGTCGAAGCCGGACTCGACGACGGTCAGATGGGTCCCGCCGGGCGTCGGCTCCAGCCGGAACTCCACCAGGGTGGGGGTCTCCTTCGAATAGTCCACCTTGGGGTCGACCCCGTACGGGTGCCAGGTGAAGGAGAACAGGCGCGGCCTGTCCATCGTCACCACCCTGGCCTCCCAGACGACGTGTTCGTAGCCGGGGTGGGTGATCCGGCCCCTGGTCGGTTGTCCGGGGACGAAGGGGCCCTCCAGCTTCACCCGGAACCATTCGCCGAACTCTGCGTGGTCGGTGAGCGCCCGCCAGACCCGGTCGACGGGGGCGTTCAGATCGATGGCCTTCTCGATACGGTCGGTCATGGGCAACCTCCTGGTTGCCCGTTTATGCCGTCGCAACGGGGAAAGTGCAACCGATAAGTTGCCCTATCCCCGCGCGCTCTGGCCGCCGCCCTAGCGCAGGGCGGCGGCGGCGATCTTGGCGATTTCGCCCTCGGCGGCCCCGCCCCCGACTCCCACGCCGCCAATGGTACGGCCGCCAGCCACGACCACCTCGCCGCCGGCCCCGGGCCAGACATGGGGATAGTTGAGCTGGGCCCCGTTGCTGGCCGCGATCGCCGGGAGCCAGGTCGAGGTCGGCCGCTGCCAGATCACCGCGGACTTGGCCTTCAGGAACACGGTTTCGGACGAGGCCTCGGAGACCCCGGTCATCCGTTCGGCCAGGACCATATAGCCGCCGGTGTCCACCACCGCGACGGAGATGGCGACGCCGCGCTTCTTCGCCTCGGCTTCCGCCGCGGCCACCACGGCCCGGGCCTGCTCGAGGGTGATGGGCGTCCCGTAGGGGAGCGGCGGGGCGGGGGCCGCGACAGGGGCGGGCTCGGCGGCCAGGACGCCGCCGCCCGCGGCGGCGGCTGCAAGCGATATGGCGGCGAGCATCGACGTGATCGGCTTCATTATTCCTCCCAAGCTGGTTCGCTCCAGATGGCGACATTTGGCGCGGCTCGTAAAGACCGGGCCGGGGACGCGGCGAGGGCCTTGACCGGTGGTTTTCCTCTATTTTTGCCAGCCGGTGTCGGGGTCGCGCATAGTCGTTCGTCCTGAGACCGCGACGAGGAAGGCCCGCCCATGCTCTACGCTCTGCTCTGCTACAATTCCGAGGACGTCGTCTATTCCTGGACCCAGGAGGAGGACGACGCGGTCATGGCCAGGCTCGACGTCGTCCACAAGGCCATGGCCGCCAAGGGCAAGATGGGCCCCGCCCTGCGGCTCCTGCCCACCACCTCGGCCACCACCCTGCGCAAGGATTCCGACCCGCCGCTGGTGATCGACGGTCCCTTCGCTGAGACCAAGGAACAGCTGCTGGGCTTCTATGTCGTCGATTGCGACGACCTGGAGGAGGCGCTCGCCTTCGCCGGTGACCTGGCCAAGGTCAATCCCGGCGGCGCCTACGAGATCCGACCGGTCCGCGTCTATCTGCCCGGGAGCATGCCGGCTTGACCGACCTTGCCTGGATCGACGCCGCCCTGACTTCGGCCCGTCCCCAGGCGGTCGCCGCCCTGCTGCGCTATTTCCGCGACCTCGACACGGCCGAGGAGGCCTATCAGGAGGCCTGCCTCAGGGCGCTGAAGGCCTGGCCGCTCAAGGGGCCGCCCCGCGACCCCGCCGCCTGGCTGATCTTCGTCGGCCGCAACGCCGCCATCGACGCGGTCCGCCGCCGCGGCAGGCAGGCCGAACTGCCGGACGAGGCGGCCCTGTCCGACCTCGACGACGTGGAGACGCCCCTGGCCGAGCGGCTGGACGGGGCCGATTATCGCGACGACGTCCTGCGCCTGCTGTTCATCTGCTGCCATCCCAGCCTGCCGGCGACCCAGCAGGTGGCCCTGGCCCTGCGCATCGTCTCAGGGCTGACGGTCAAACAGATCGCCCGCGCCTTCCTGGTCGGCGAAAGCGCCATGGAGCAGCGGATCACCCGGGCCAAGGCCCGCATCGCCGCGGCCGAGGTCCCGTTCGAGGCGCCGGGGCCGGTGGAGCGGAGCGAGCGCCTCGGCGCCGTCGCCGCCATGGTCTACCTGGTGTTCAACGAGGGCTATTCGGCCGGGGCGGGCGCCCAGGAGCGGGGCTGCCTGTGCGACGAGGCGATCCGGCTGGCCCGCCTGCTGCTGCGCCTCTACCAGACCGAACCGGAGGTCATGGGCCTGACCGCCCTGATGCTGCTCCAGCACGCCCGGGCCGCCGCCCGCTTCAACGCCGCTGGCCAGGTGGTGCTGCTGGACGACCAGAACCGGGGGCTGTGGAACCGGCGGATGATCGCCGAGGGCTTGGCCCTGATCGACAAGGCCATGCGCCACCGCCGGCCCGGCCCCTATCAGCTGCAGGCGGCGATCGCGGCCCTGCACGCGCGGGCGGCGCGGCCCGAGGACACCGACTGGACCGGGATCGAGCAGTTGTACCGGGCCCTGGAGCGGCTGCAGCCCTCGCCGGTGGTCACCCTCAACCGGGCGGTGGCCGTGTCCAAGGTGCGGGGCCCGGCCGAGGCCCTGGCCATGATCGAGCCCCTGGCGCCCCGGCTCGCCGGCTATTTCCACTTCTTCGGGCTCAAGGGCGGACTTCTGCTCCAGCTCGGCCGTAGCGAGGAGGCGAGGGCGGCCTTCGACCAGGCCGTGGCCCTGGCCAACACCGCCGCCGAGGCCGCCCACATCCGCCAGCATCTCGACCGGCTGATCGGCGAAAGCGCCGGAAAAATTCCGGAGCGGCTGTAGGACCGGCAAGTCCTCGGTCGTCCTGGGATACGAACCGCAAGAGGAGACGCGTCATGGCCGAACAAGCCGCCCGGCAACAGACCGAGGCCCCGCAGACCCTGGGGACCCTCACGCCCTATCTCACCGTCAGCGACGCCAAGGCGGCCGGAGACTTCTACGCCAAGGCCTTCGGCGCGGTCGAAGTCAACCGCATGGTGGGAGCCCCGGACGGGCGGCTGATCCACCTGCACCTGCACCTCAACGGCGCCTCGCTGATGATGAGCGATCCGTTTCCCGAGCACGGCCACGGGTTCAAGGAGATCCAGGGCATGAGCCTGGTCCTGCAGGTCGAGGACGCCGATACGTGGTGGGGCCGCGCCGTCGCGGCCGGTTGCGAGGTGGTGATGCCGCTGCAGCTGATGTTCTGGGGCGACCGCTACGGCCAGCTCAAGGACCCGTTCGGGGTGCTGTGGGCCATGAACGAAGCTGCCGCAAAGGCCTGACCGCCGCGGCTGGCCTACGCCGCCTTCTTCGCGTCCTCGGCCAAGGCCTCCAGGAATTCCAGCGCCGCGGCCTCGTAGGCGTCGCCTTCGGCCTGGGCGAAGACGGCGGGCATGCGGCCTTCGGCGAAGGCGGTCAGCACCTCGGGGTGGATATAGGCCGAGCGGCAGACCGCGGGGGTGTTGCCCAGCAGCCCCGCGGTCGCCTTCACGCACCGCGCCACCGCCTGCCTGGCCTCGTGGTCGTCGGCAGGCGGCGGTTGCAGGGCCAGGGCCTTGGCGGCGGCCAGGGTGGCGGCCCATGTGCGGAAATCCTTGGCGGTGAAGGCCTCGCCCGTCGCCTCGTGCAGATAGGCGTTCACGTCGTGGGAGCCGATGGCGCGCCTGGCGCCCGCCTCGTCGTAATATTGAAAGAGCCGCTGGCCGGGGATGTGCTGGCAGGACCGGACGACGCGGGCCAGGCGCCGGTCGTGGACGCCGGCGCGGTGCTCCACCCCGCTCTTGCCCTTGAAGCAGAACTCGATCCCGGCTCCGTGCAGGCGGGCGTGGCGGTTGCGCAGGGTGGTCAGGCCGAAGTGCTTGTTGGCCCTGGCGTATTCGTCGTTGCCGACCCGGATCAGGGTCAGCTCCAAGAGCCGCACCACCGCGGCCAGCACCTTCTCCTTCGGCAGGCCGGGGCGGCCCAGGTCCGCGTCGACCCGGGCGCGGATGGCCGGGAGGGCCCGGCCGAAGGCGGCCATGCGGGCGTATTTGGTTTCGTCGCGGGCGCTGCGCCAGTCGGGGTGATAGCGGTATTGCTTGCGTCCACGCGCGTCGCGGCCGGTGGCCTGGATGTGGCCGTTGGGATCGGGGCAGATCCACACCTCTTCATAGGCCGGCGGTATGGCGAGCTTGCGGATCCGGGCCAGGGTCGCCGGGTCGCGCACCGGCTTTCCGTCCGGCCCGCGGTAGGTGAAGCCCGATCCGGACCGGCGGCGGCGGATGCCGGGGCCCTCGTCGCTGACGTAGGTCAGGCCCGCCGCGTCCGCCGTCTCGGGGTGGCGCCCCGCAGGGGCGGGGGAGTTGTTCGGGGCGCTGTCTTGCGCCATACGGCTGGGCCCTCGGCTGGAGCGGGAGTGTTTCGGCCAACGGTCGGGACGGGGCCTGGGTTCCTTGGAGACCACCGGTGAACTACCGCCACCATTTCCATGCGGGCAACTTCGCCGACCTCCTGAAGCACGGACTTGTTCTTCAACTGTTGGAGCGGCTTATGGCCGACTCCTCACCGCTCGCGGTGCTGGATGTCCACGCCGGGGCCGGGGTCTACGACATCGAGGGCGAGGCGGCGCGGCGGTCGGGGGAGGCGGCCAAGGGCGTGGTGCGGCTGATGCAGGCCGCCGACACGCCCCCGGCGTTCGGGCCACTGAAGCAGGCGATTCGGCGTCTGAACCCCAAGGGCGGCGAGCGGTTCTATCCGGGATCGCCCGCCCTGTTCGCCGAGCGCCTGCGGCCCGGCGACCGTTACCTGGGCTGCGAACTGCGCCCTGACGACCATGCGGCCCTGGAGCAGTCCTTGCGCGGCCGTCCCGGCGCCCGGGCCCTGCAACGCGACGGCTATGAGGTGCTGGCCGAGGAGGCGGGCCGGGGGCCGCGCCGGCTGGTGCTGGTCGATCCGCCGTTCGAAAGGGGAGACGACTACGCGCGCACCGCCGAGGGCGTGGGGCGGGCGGACGGCCGTCCCGGCGACGCCTTCGTGATCTGGACCCCGCTGAAGGACCTGGAGACCTTCGACGCCTTCCTCGGGGGGCTGCTCGACGCCGGGGCGGAGAACGGGCTGGTGGTGGAGGCGCGGCTGAAGCCGCTGGACGACCCCTTGCGGATGAACGGCTGCGCCTTGGTGATCCTGGCCGATCCGGGGGTGGCGACGTCGATGTTCGCACCGGCGAGGGCCATCGCCGACTGGATCGTCACCCGGCTGGGAGACGCCGGCGGCGAGGCGCGGGTCGAGCCTCTCGATTGAATCCGAAGCCGCGCAACCGAAGGGTTGGCCGTTCGTTTCCCTGCCGGGGAGCAGGCTGCTTTTCTGCGTGTGCGAATGAAACGACCGTGATATGCTGCGTCGCACAATCGGGGCGATCGGTTCTGTAAGCTCAAACGGCCTCGAAGGCGGCATTGGAGAGCGGACATGTTGACCGACGAGAAGCTTCTGGACGACCCGCGACGGGCGCTCCAACTGGGCCTGGGCATCTATTCGCCCCTGTGGCCGACTTTCATCGCCGCCGCCGGGGCCGGCGTGGCCTTCTGGGCCTGGGCGCAATGGGCCCGCGGCAAGGCCCAAACCGAATTCGTCGGCGCCCACGGTCTGGTCGCCGTCCCGCCCGCATCCGCCTTTCCCCCCGTCCTCGAGCCGGAGTTCGACATCGAGCCCGAACCC
The DNA here is from genome assembly GCA_035493955.1 of Caulobacteraceae bacterium. Lineage (GTDB taxonomy): Bacteria > Pseudomonadota > Alphaproteobacteria > Caulobacterales > Caulobacteraceae > NCED01. Next base: position 12,687 of record DATJHI010000035.1, read on the forward strand.
GAACCCGTGGCGGAGACGCCCCCGGTCCAGGCGGCGCCCGAACCCGACCCTGAACCCGTGATCGAGGCCGCCGCCCCCGTGGCCGAAACGATGGCTCCGGCGCCTGCGCCGGTCGAAACCGTCGCTCCCGCGGTGGAAGAGCCGGCGCCGGCCAAACCGGCGTCCGCCGCCGCCAAGGCCGCCCGCCGCAAACCGGCGGAGCCGGAGCCCGCGCCGACCCGCAAGCCGAAGACGCTCAGCGCCGCCGTGTCGCCCCGTAAGGCCCGCGCCGCCAAGGCGGCCGGGTCGCCGGCCTCCTCCGGGTCGAAGCGGCGCCGCAAGGGCTGATCGGGCGTCCGCATCCCCAGGGGGCCTCGCGGCGTTCAAGGGCTGCGACGAGCTTCGCCGATGACCGGCGGCGGTCGCCGGGGCTCAATCGATGTTCGCGCGGAGCCACAAAGACCTCCACCGCGTCCGGCGCTCGGTCGAGCGGGTCAAGGCGCTGTCCGACCGGGTCGTCGGCATCGGCCCCTTCGGCGTGGGCATGGACGGGATCACCGCCTGGATTCCGGGTCTTGGGGCGCTCTACACCGTCGGGGCCGCCGGCTTCCTGATGCTGCAGGCCGTCCGCGCCCGGGCCGGGGCCCGGACCTTGCTGCACATGGGCGCGGTGCTGTTCGTAGACGCCGTCACCGACCTGGTCCCGGTTCCCGTGGCCCCGGCGGTGTTCGACATGATGTTCACCGGACACAAATGGGCGGCCAACGCCCTGCTCAGGCAGATGGACCGGACGATCTATTACGAGGGCGCGCGCGCCGAAGGCGAGGCCGATCCCGAATTCCGCGCCCACCTCGACGACCTGAAGCGGACCGGCGGGGGCAGGCGGGTGGTCTACCTGGGCTGATTCCGGACGGCGATTCGGCCGGTCCATCGTGCTCCCCCGTTTGCGGGGGAGCTGCCGGCGAAGCCGGCTGAGGGGGCGTTCCGCGCACGCCGCTGGAAAGCGCCCCTTCCGTCTCGACGCGTTCCACCTTCCCCGCTTCGCGGAGCAGGAAAGTCAGTCTTTCAGTCCCAGGGCTCGTCCGCCTCCTCGGCTTCGCCGCCGGAACGTTCGACCTCGATAAGGGACAGCCAGACCGGGTCGGCGCCGTCCACCTCGTCCACGTCCTCGCTGAAGCCCACCGCGGTGCGGCCCTGGGGCAGCAGCAGGCCCAGCACCCGCAGGGTGTCGCCGTCCTGGGTCTCGTGCACCTCGGCCTGGACCACCAGGGCGGCGAATTCCTCGTCTTCCTCGTACCAGATCACCGGCTGGGGCAGGTCCATGGCCATGGGCCGGCCGTTGAAGGTGTCGCCCAGGGCGAACACCGCTGCGCCCGCATCAACGTCGTGGGGAGAGGCGCAGCGCCCCTTGAAGGTCGCGGCCAGGGGCCAGTCGGCCGCTGTGAAGCCTCGCCCATCCATGCCCGCCTCCTCTGGTTGGAGCGAAAAGGACCCCCGGCTCGCGCTTGCGTCAAGCCGCCCGCCCCGCCTAGACGGGGACCCATCGGGGAGGAAGACGTTTGCAGCTGTTCTTCACGTCGGCGGGCCGGATCGGGCGGGGCGCCTTCCTGGCCGCCATGGCGGGGCTGGTCGCCGTCTTCGCCGCCTACGAGCGTATGGCGTCCGGACCCGTCCACCGGGGCACGGCCTGGATCGTCCACCTGGTCCTGTTCTTCTGCGCCGTCTCGGTCCTGTCCAAGCGCCTGCATGACCGCGGCCGGTCGGGCTGGTGGTCGGCGCCGGCGATGCTGGCGTTCGCCCTGGCCTGGCCGATGCCGCGGGGCCCAGCGGGGTGGGCGGCGGCGGCGGTCCTGATCGCAGCGGCGGTCGATCTCGGAGCCATGCCCGGCCAAGACCGGTTCAACCGCTTCGGAGCGCCGCCGTCACGCTAAGGGGCATCGGATCGGCGCGGCCTCTTCCCCCACCGGCCCGAACACCCGGCGGAAGCTGGCGCGCAGGGCCTCGTCGGCCTCATCCATGGTCACCGGCAGGCCCAGGTCCACCAGGCTGGTGACCCCGTGGGCGGTGATGCCGCAGGGAACGATGCCGTCGAAGTGGGAGAGGTCCGGCTCCACGTTCAGGCTGATCCCGTGGAACGACACCCATTTGCGCAGCTTGACCCCGACGGCGGCGATCTTGTCCTCCCGGGGGGGCGAACCGGGCGTCTTGCGCTCCACCCACACCCCGACCCGCCCCTGGCGGACCTGGCCGCGCACGTTGAAGGCGGCCAGGGCGCCGACGATCCAGGCCTCCAGGGCCTGGACGAACCGGCGCACGTCGCGCTCCCGCGCCCGCAGGTCGAGCATGACGTAGGCCACCCGCTGGCCGGGCCCGTGGTAGGTGTACTGGCCGCCGCGCCCGGCCTGGAAGACTGGAAACCGGTCCGGCTGCAACAGGTCGGCTTTCCGGGACGAGACGCCGGCGGTGTAGAGCGGCGGGTGTTCCAGCAGCCAGATCAGCTCGCCCGCCCGTCCCTCGGCGATGGCGGCGGCGCGGGCCTCCATGGCCGCCAGGGCCTCGGCATAGTCCACCGGCCCCGTCGAGACGGCCCAACCGACGGCGGCGCCGTCCGCTCTGAAAAAGGCGGCGTCCGCCAAGCTTAACTCGGATGCAAGCATGATGACCCACTTTGGCGGTCGCGGGGCCGCGCGCAAGCGGTTCGGCTGCGGATGCAGGAGTTGTTTTGAGCCAGGTCCACTCGGTCAATGTCGAGATTTCGGTGGTGCTTGGCCGCAGCGTGCTGCCGATGCAGCAGCTTCTGCGCATGGGCCGGGGGGCGGTGATCCCCCTGGACGCCCGCGAAAACGACGAGGTGTGGATCCTGGCCAACAATTATCCGGTGGCCCGGGGCGAGATCCACATCAACGAAGACAAGATCGCCATCAGCGTCACGCGGGTCGCCGACGTCTACGATTTCATGGCCGGCGCCTGATCCTCTTCCCAAGCCGGTTCGGGGTTGCTACATGCCCCCCCTCGACACGGGCGGCCGTGGCGGAATTGGTAGACGCGCAGCGTTGAGGTCGCTGTGGGGTAACTCCCGTGGAAGTTCGAGTCTTCTCGGCCGCACCATCCTGCTTCGCCCTCGGGGCTTCGCAGGATTGGAACCCAGCATAGGCGAAGCAGGGCCCTGCGAAGGGCCCCGCCTCATGTCCGTCCCGACCGGCCCCTATCTTGCTCGCTTGGAACGCGAATGCAGTTCGCCGTTTCACGTTGGGACAGATGACGCCGCACCCCAGGCTCTCCAAAGCCGGAATAGATCTGGTCAAGCGCTTCGAGGGCTTGCGCCGCAAGGCCGCGCGTCTCGAAGGCGGCGGCTGGACCATCGGCTATGGTCACACCGCCTCAGCCCGCGAAGGCGCCGAGGTCACCGCCGACCAGGCCGAGCAGCTGCTGATCTACGACCTCGACCGGGTCGCCCGCGCCATCGACCCGCTGATCTTCACGCCGCTCAACGCCAACCAGTTCAACGCCCTGGTCGCCTTCGCCTTCAACGTGGGCGTGGAGAATTTCCGCGCCTCGGCGGTGCTGAAGCGCCTCAACGAAGGCGCCTTGCTGCAGGCTGGCGCCGCCCTCGAGCTGTGGCGCCGGGCCGCCTTTAGGGGCGACAGCCTGGTGGTCGACGGCCTCGTCCGCCGGCGGGCCGCCGAAAAGGCCCTCTTCCTCACCCCGCCCAACGGATTCCAGCCAGTGCCCACGCCGGTGGTCCGCCCGGCTTATGACGCCGCCGCCGACCTAGAGATCCAGGCCCGCGGCCTGGCCGGGGCCGCCGACCTGTACGCGCCCCTGGACGGCGAGCACGCCGTGACCGAGCGGAGCAGCATCGAAGACGCCGCCCGGAACGTCGCCGAACGCCTGCAGTCCCTGTTGCCGGAGCCCGAACCGAAGGACCCGGCGCCGCCGCCCTTCCACGCGCCCAAGCCGTCCGCCGAGCCGGTCCCCGAACCGCCTGCCCCGCCCATCATCGACAAGCCCGGGCAACCGTTTCTGGCCGAAGCCGCCGCGTCCGCGCCCCAGGTGTTCGAGCCCCAAATGTTCGAACCTCAGGCGTTCGAGACGCCGAGCGCCGATTTTGGCCGCCGCCAAGGGGGCGAGCCCGCGCCGCCCCCGGCGCCCCCGTCGTCCCTCGCGGTGCTGGGGCTGGGGCTGATCGGCGTGCTGATGTTCGTCGGCGCCCTCCTGGCCATGATCTACGACAAGGCCACCCTTCTGAACCTCGGCATCGGCCTGATCGGTGTCGTCTGCATGGTGCCCGCAGGCCTTCGCCTGCTGCTCCGCCTGTTCGGCGAGCGCCGGGGCGGCTGACGCACGGCTCGCCTTCGCGCCCGTCCGGGTGCTAAGGGCCGATCCATGAACTGGGTAGGGGTTGGACAGGTCCGGGCGCGGGAGATCGACGGCATCCTCGAGATCGCCGTCGACGGCCTCACCACCCAGGCCAAGTACTACAAACCCCTGATCTACGAGTTCTTCCGCAAGGAGTGGCGCGGCTCGCGCCCGGCCTGGGGCGACTTCGCCGTCGAGATCCGCATGGAATACCAGGGCGATCCGCCGTGGCTCGACCTCGACAACCTGGCCAAGGCCATCCTCGACGCCATCAAGGGCTACGCCTTCCACGACGACGCCCAGGTCGGGCGGCTGCTGGTCGAACGGGCGCCGGGCGAGCGCGAGCGCATCACCGTGCGGGTGGAGAAGCGGGCGGGGGGGCGGGGCCCTATTTCCTAGCCGACCTCAACGGCATCAGCGGCAGTTCGAGCCTCAGTTCGCCGCCGATGGAGATCTGCGGTTCGGACGCCGGGGCGAGGCCTTCCTCCTTCTCGCGGCGGGACACGCAGGCGATGGCGCTGCGCCCCAAGGCGGCGAAGTCCTGGGCCTTGCCCATGGATTCCAGCACACAGGCGTCGAAATAGGGATACCGATCGCTCTCGCCGCACCCGAAGGAGCTGCGGTCGCGCCTCGCCGCGGTCAGCACCATCCGATTGGGCCCGGCCAGGGCCGGGACGAACACGCCGGAGAAACAGGCCGACATCACCACCACCGTCGGGCGGGTCCCGCAGGTGAGGTCCAGCATCCGCTTGGCCACGGCGGGGGTCAGCAGCGCGGCGCCAACCACCGCCCCCTCCGGCGAGCCATGGGAGGTGAAATAGACCAGGCAGCCGGTCTTGGCCGGATCGGCCAGGCTGGCGAGTTCGTTGGCGATCGTCTGCACCTGGGACGGGAAGGGCGCCCCATCGGGATATCGCTCGGGGTGGGTCGAGAACTCGCGCACGTTCTGGCGCGAGAAGCCCGCGGCGATGAAGGCCTCGGCCAGGTCATGGCGGGCGTTGTCGAAGGCCTCGGACGGGCCGCCGCTATGGGCGCGCCAGTCGCCGGCGACGAAGACCGCCGCCCAGTTGGAGAAGGGCCCGCTCTCCTCCGGCGCGGCTTGGGCGAGGGCGAGCAGACCGGCCAGCGTCAGCCACGCCGCGATCGCGGCGACGAGGGCGCCGCGCTTCATTTCTTCCGGAACTGGTCCAGGGAGACGATATTGGGTTCGTCGCTGCGGACCTCCACCGGCGTTTCGTCCTCGGCGCCTTCGGCGTCCACCACGGCCGGAGCCGCGCGGCCCTTGCGCGGGCGGGGGGTCAAGGTCTCGGGCTGGTTCGGGGTGAAGTTGGCCACGCCGTCGACGCCCTCGGGCGGCTCGAACTGAAGCAGGAACTGGACGCTGGGGTCATAGAACCGGGTGACGGCCGCGTAGGGGACCAAGAGCTTCTTGGGCTGGCCGCCGAACTTCAGCGTCACCGCGAAGGCGGCGTCCCCCGGCGCGAGATCCCAGTACTGGTGCTGCAGCACGATGGTCATCTCGTCGGGATAGCGCTCGGCCAGCTCCGCCGGCGCGGAGACGCCCGCCGCACGGGTCTTGAAGGTGATGTAGAAGTGATGCGCCCCGGGCAACCCCCCGGGCGACGCCGCGCGCTTCAGGGCGGCCTTGACCACGCCGCGCAGGGCCTCCTGGGCCAGCGCCTCGTAGTGCATCAGGTCCTGATCGTTGCGTTCCTGCGCCATGCGAGCCTCGACGGTGGACGGCTACACTACACCAGCCCGGACGCCGATGTCGCGCGGGCTCGCGGCCTGCGCGTGCGATTTTGGGCGGGCGCCGTGGGTTGGATCGCCATTGCGAAAGTGGGAGGCTTCTGTTGCCAGGCGCCTCCCGAGCCCCGCCTAAGGATCTGAACCCCTAGGACTTTAGGTCGAAATCAATCGCGTCGCATTACGCGGCGAGACGGACTTCTTCAGCGAAGTTATCGTTCGCAGTTAGAAAATGACCCGAAACGGTGGATCAAGCCGAGAGAAAGCAACGCCTTTACACGTCTGTCGATGCTGATCGGCCCCATGCTCGTCCCCGATAACGGGAGAAGGTTTGGTGGAGCCGCCGGGAATCGCACCCGGGTCCAGTCCGCTTATTCCACGCGCGTTTATCTCCATAGTCGGACCGAGGCCCGACAGGTCCAATATAGGGGGTGCAAAGGGTTTGCGGAAGGTTTTCTGCAACCGGCCGCCGCCTTGTTCCGGGGAATGTGGGCCGGGCCGGCCTTGATGGCGCCCCTGCCGCCGGGCTACGCAGGACCGACGCCTTCAAAGAGAGCCCCATGATCCGCGCGCCCCTGATCGCCTTCGCCCTTGCGCTGGCCGCCGCCGGGGCCGCCCGCGCCGACGAGGGGATGTGGACCTTCGACAACTTCCCCGCCGCGGCGGTGAAGGCCAAGTACGGCGTGACCATCGACCAGCCCTGGCTCGACCGGGTGCGGGGGGCGGCGGTCAGGCTGTCGACCGGCTGCTCGGCCTCGGTGGTGTCGGGGCAGGGGCTGGTGCTGACCAACCACCACTGCGCCGCCGACTGCGTCCAGGCCCTGTCCACCGCCAAGGTGGACTACACCAAGACCGGCTTCGCCGCCGGGGCCCGCAAGGACGAGAAGCTGTGCGCCGGCATGCAGGCCGAGATCCTGATGTCGATCGCCGATGTCACCCCGCGCATCTCGAACGCCTTCGTTGGCAAGACCGGCCGCGCCTACCTGCAGGCCCGCGACGCCGAGGTGGCGGCGGTGGAAAAGGAAGCCTGCGCCGGCAAGGAGGCGACCCAGCGCTGCCAGGTCCTGACCCTGTACCAGGGCGGCCAATACAAGCTCTACACCTACCGGAAATATTCGGACGTACGGCTGGTGTTCGCGCCGGAGTTCGCCATGGCCTTCTTCGGCGGCGACCCCGACAATTTCAACTTTCCCCGCTACGACCTCGATTTCTCCTTCGTGCGCCTCTACGAGAACGGCGCCCCCGCGGCCACGCCCGACCACCTGACCTGGAGCACGGCGCCGCCGAAGGCCGGGGAGCCGGTGTTCGTGGCCGGCAATCCCGGCTCGACCAGCCGCCAGCTCACCGCCGACCAGTTGGTCTCCCTGCGCAGCTTCGCCCTTCCGGACACCCTTTTGCAGTTGTCCGAGCTGCGCGGCCGCTACATCCGCTTCGGCGAGGAAAGCGCCGAGAACAGCCGCGTGGTCAGCCACGACCTGTTCAGCAACGAAAACACCTTCAAGGCCCTGCGCGGCCAGCTCCAGGCCCTGAGCGACGACCGCTTCATCGCCGCCAAGCGGGCGGCCGACGGGGCGCTGAAGGCCAAGGTCGACGCCGACCCGGCGCTGAAGGCCTCCATCGGCGACCCCTGGGCGGACATCGCCAAGGCCCAGGGCCCGCGGGCGGCGCTCTACGACAGCTACAGCCTGGTCGAACGGGCCGGATACGGCTCCCAACTGCTCGGCTACGCCAGGGCCCTGGTTCGCTCCGCCCAGGAGCGGGCCAAGCCCAACGGCGAGCGCCTTCCCGAATACACCGACAGCCGCTTGGCCCTCCTGGAGAAGTCGATCCTGGATCCGGAGCCGGTGGACGCCGGGGTGGAGCAGGTCAAGCTGGAGTTCTGGCTGACCAAGGTGCGCGAATACCTCACCGCCGACGCTCCCGAGACCAAGGCGCTGCTCGGGCGCGATTCCCCCGAGGCCCTCGCCGCGCGGCTGACCCGGTCGAAGCTGGCCGATCCGGCGGTGCGGCGGGCCCTGTGGACCGGCGGCCTGACGGCCATCCAGGCCTCGTCCGATCCGATGGTCCGCTATGTGCTGCAGATCGATCCGGCGGCCCGCGGGGTGCGCAGCGCCTACGAGGCCCAGGTCTCCGGTCCCACCGACCGGGCGGCCGAGGCCATCGCCAAGGCCCGCTTCGCCGCCTATGGGACCAGCGTCTATCCCGACGCCACCTTTTCGCTGCGCCTGTCCTACGGGGCGGTCGAGGGCTGGACCGAGCAGGGCAGGGCGGTGGAGCCGTTCACCCGACTCGGCGGCCTGTACGACCGCGCCACCGGCCAGCCGCCCTTCGACCTGCCCCAGCGCTGGCTGGACGCCAAGGCCCGGCTGAATCCGGAGACCGTGTTCGACATCTCCAGCTCGAACGACATCATCGGCGGCAATTCCGGCTCGCCCCTGATCGACGCCAAGGGCCAGGTCGTCGGCGCCATCTTCGACGGCAACATCCATTCCCTGGGCGGCGCCTATGGCTACGATCCGGTATTGAACCGGGCGGTGTCGGTGTCGACTGCCGCCATCACCGAGGCCCTGACCAAGGTCTATGACCGGCGTGGCCTGGTGCAGGAGCTGACCGCCCGATGACCGCCCCCATAGAAGCCGCCATCTTCGACCTTCTGGCGGCCAAGGAGCCCGGCAAGAGCATCTCCCCCGAAGAGGTGGCCAAGGCGGTGGACGCCGAGGGCTGGCGCCGGCTGCTGGGCCAGGTGCGCGGAACCGCGGTCGGCCTGGCCAGGATCAACAAGCTGGTGATCACCCGCCACGGCAAACCTGCCGACCCCGAACATTTCAAAGGGGTCTACCGGCTGAAGCTTCCCTGAGCGCCGCCCGCGCCTACATGGGGACCATGTCCCCGCAAACCCGACTCCAGGCGCTGCTTGCCGAGATCGGCGCCTGCCGCGCCTGCGCGCCAGACCTTCCGCACGAGCCGCGCCCGGTGGTGCGGGTGTCGTCCGCCACGCGCCTTTTGATCTGCGGCCAGGCGCCGGGGCGGCGGGTGCACGAGAGCGGCCTGCCTTTCGACGACGCCTCCGGCGACCGCCTGCGGTCCTGGTTGGGGGTCGACCGTCGCACTTTCTATGACCATCCCGCCTTCGGGGTTGCGGCCATGGCGTTCTGCTTTCCCGGCACCAATCCCAAGGGTGGGGACTATCCGCCGCCGTCGCGTTGTGCGGCCCTGTGGCGCCGTCCGCTGATCGACGCCCTGCCGAAGGTCGAATTGACCTTGCTGGTGGGGACATACGCCCAGAAGTGGGCTTTGGGCGATCGCGCCAGGCCGCTGATGACCGACACCGTGGCGGCCTGGCGGGACTATCTGCCGGCCTTCGTGCCGCTGCCGCACCCGTCCTGGCGCAACACGGCCTGGCTGAAGCGAAACCCCTGGTTCGAGGACGAGGTGGTCCCCTATCTTCGCCAGCGGGTGGCGCGGATGCTGGAGCCATGAATGGACCGACACGTCGGGCGGCCATGACCGGACTCTTCGGCCTTTCGGCTTGCGCGCCCATGGTCCAGGGGGCGGCCGTTCCTCCCGCCGGTTTCGCCGGGCCGCGCCTGGAGACCGGCGCCTTCGTGACCGGCGACGGGACCGTCCTGCCGATGGAGGTCTGGGCGGCGCAGGGCGAGCCCTCGACGGTGCTGGTCGCCCTGCACGGGATGAACGACTATGCCCGCGCCTTCGCCTATGGCTCGGCGGCATGGTGGGCCAGCCAAGGGATCACCACCTACGCCTACGACCAGCGCGGCTTTGGCCGGGCGCCCCATCGCGGCGTGTGGGCCGGGACCGAACTGATGGTCGAGGACCTTCGCACCTTCACCGCCCTGCTCCGGGCGCGCCATCCCGGGGCGGTGGTGGGGGTGCTCGGCCACAGCATGGGCGGAGCGGTGGCGATCGCGGCCTTCGCCTCGGACCGGCCCCCCGTCGCCGACCGGCTGATCGTGGCGGCGCCGGCGGTGTGGGGCTGGCGCGAGCAGCCCTTGGCCAACCGGGCGGCGCTCTGGGTGAGCGCCCACATCGCGCCGAGCTGGAAACTGAGCGCGCCGCGGTGGCTGGTCGAACGCGTGCGCGCCTCGGACAATCTTGAGGTGCTGCTGGCCATGGGGCGCGACCCCAACATGATCTTCGACACCCGCATCGACGCGATCTACGGCCTGGTGCAACTGATGCAGCAGGCAGACAACGAGCTCGGCCGGGTGCGGACGCCGCTGCTCTATCTGTACGGGGCCCATGACCAGATCATTCCCAGGCCCGCGACCCTGCACGCCGCGCGAGGCCTGAAGGCCGTCGATCGTTCGGCCTATTATCCGAACGGCTGGCACCTGCTCACCCGCGACCTGCAGGGACCGGCGGTGTGGGCCGACGTGGCCGCCTATCTGCGCGATTCATCCATGCCGCTTCCGTCGGGAGTAGGGCCCCTGCCCAAGGGGTGACCGGGCGGGTCTGGGTCAGCCGTTGTCCTGCAGCGCCTGCGCCGCCTTCGCGAAGATGTCGCACAAGGCGCGCTTATCTTCGACGGACATGGACTCGATGAACGGCGGCGGCTGGGAAAGCCGGCACATGAAATTGGCCCGGGCGGTTCGTCCGGCCTCGGTCAGGGCGACCAGCTTCACCCGGCGGTCGTCGGGGCTGGGAAGGCGCTGCACCAGGCCGCGCTCCTCCAGCTTGTCGACCAGGCCGGTGACATAGGAGGCGTCGCAGAACAGCGCCTCGGCGATTTCGCTCATCGGATTGCCCTGAGGCGCTTCGATCGCCTTGAGAAGGTGGGCCTGGGCCAGGTTCAGGCCAAGCTCGGTCTGCATGGCGGCCATTTCGCGGCGCTGGGAGCGGAACAGTTGAATCAGGAGCATCCAGGCTTCGCGCCCGGGATCCTCTTCCGCCGCCATGAACTGCTCCTACTGCCTTCCACATGCTTATTATTGTCAATCATTGACCAAGTCAAATATTCCCCTTATCAGGGATCACATGAGACTCGCTCGCGATGTCGTCGTGCTTGGTCTGGCGGCCCTTTCCCTTGGGGCCTGCGCCGACGCGCACCTTCGCAAGCCCCAGATCGGCCTGCCGTCCGCGTTCGAGACGCCTTCCGGCGCCGCCGACGCGAGTCTGTCCCCGGCCAGTCTCGACCGCTGGTGGACCCTGTTCCCCGACGAGCAACTGCACCAACTGGTGGAGCAGGCCCTGGCCTCGGCTCCCACCGCCCTGACCGCCCTGGCCCGGCTGGACGAGGCCGGCGCGACCCGGCGGTCGCGTCTCGACACCTTCCTGCCGGCCGGCAATCTGCAGGGCAACGCCGTGGACCAGCACACCACCATCACCGGCGTTCCCGGCGGCTTCCCCACCGGCGGCGGGGGCGGCGGCTTCCTGGTCGGAGGCGCGACCCAGACCTATTCGCTGGCCTTCAACCCGAGCTGGGAGCTGGATGTGTTCGGCCGCTCCCGCGCCGGCGCCCGGGGCGTCAACGCCGACTTCGCCGCCACCCGCTTCAACGTCGAGGCTTCGCGCATGAGCCTGGCGGCCCAGGTCGCGCAGGGCCTGTTCCAGGCCCGGGCCCTGGCCATGCAGCTGGACGACGCGCAGGAGACCCGGCGCATCCGCGCCGAGACCGCCCGGGTCGGCAGGATCCGGGCCGAGCGGGGCCTGGGGCCGCAGTCCGACTCGGCGCGCTTCCAGGCCGACCTCGACAGCGCCGAGGCCGAGGTCGCCCGGCTCACGGCCGCCTTGGCCGCGTCCAAGCGCACGTTGCTGGTCCTGCTCGGCCGCGGGGCTGATCCCCTGGAGAGTCTGCCCATCGAGGCCCGCGCCGACGCCCCGCCGCCCGTGCCCGCCTCCGCCCCCGGCGAACTTTTGGCCCGCCGTCCCGACGTGCGCGAGGCCGAAGCGCGGCTCCGGGAAGAGGCCGAGACCGTGACGGTGGCGCGTCTGGCCCTGTTCCCCAAGTTCACCCTCAATCCCGGCGCCTCGATCTCCAAGGTGACCGGGGCGTCGGACTACACCACCAAGCTGTGGTCGATCGGGATCGGGGCGGCCATGCCGATCCTGAACCAGGCCCAGCTGCGCGCCGACTTCCACGCCGAGCGGGCCCGCGGCGAACAGGCCGTGATCGCCTACGAGAAGGCGGTGCAGACCGCCTATGGCGAGGCCGAGAACGCCCTGACCACCCTGCAGGCCGACCAGGCCCGGCTGGTCAGCCTGGCCAGCGCCGAAACCGGCGCGCGCTATGCCTTCGACGCCGCCAGCCGCGGCTACCAGTCCGGCCTGACCGACGTCGCCGCCATGCTCGACGCCGAGCGGACTTGGCGCGCCGCGCGCACGGCCCTGACCGGCGCCCGCGCCCAGGCGCTGCAGGACGCTGTCGCCGCCTTCAAGGCGCTCGGCGGCGGCTGGAGCCCACCCCCCTTAGAGAACGCCGCCGCGGACCCTAGCCGATGACCCTGAAACCCCGTTTCCGCATCGCGGCCTCCCTGTTCGGAATCGGCCTCGCCGCCGCCTCGCTGTCGGCCTGTTCCAAGCCGAAGCCGGCTGCGGCGGCCAGCGCGCCCCTGACCGTCAGCGTGGCCAAGGTCGAGGTGCGCGACATGCAGAGCGGCCTGGTCGCCTCGGGCCTGCTGGTCTCCCGCGAGGAGGCGGGCGTCGCCTCGGAGCTGTCCGGCTACCGGGTGGCCGAAGTGCTGGTCGACGAGGGCGCGGCCGTCGCCAAGGGCCAGCCGCTGGCCCGTCTCGACGACACCCTGCTGAGGGCCCAGATCGACCAGAGCAAGGCCAACCTCGCCGTGCAGCAGGTGGCGGCCGAGCGGGCGGAGGCCGAGGCCGGCCGCGTGGCGGGCCTCGACAACCAGGGCGTCCTCTCCAACGAGGCCATCGCCGAGCGCCGCCTCGCCGCCCGCTCGGCCCAGGCCGCCGTCGCCGTGGCCAAGGCCCAGCTCAATGACCTCCAGACCCGCGAGACCCGCATGACCATCCGCGCGCCGGTGGCCGGGCGGGTGCTGGAAAGATCCGCCCGTCCGGGGGACGCGTCGTCGACGGGGACCACCCTGTTCCGCATCGCCCGCGACCAGCTGGTCGAGCTCGACGCCGAGATCCCCGAGGACAAGCTCGCCAATGTGCACGTCGGCGACCATGCCGACGTGGAGTTGCCTTCCGGCGGCCACGTGGCCGGCACGGTCCGCTTCATCAGCCCGCGGGTCGACCTCGCCACCAAGCTCGGGCGCGCCCGCATCGCCCTGCCGGTGCGGCCCGACCTGCGCCCCGGCGGGTTCGCCCGCGCCCACTTCAACCAGCTTTCCCGCCCCGTCCCCGCCGCGCCGGAACAGGCGATCCGCTACGACGCCGACGGGGCCTCGACTATGGTGGTCGGGACCGACGACCGGGTCCGTCGCGCCGGAGTGCGCACCGGCGCCCGCGCCGGCGGCTGGGTCGAGCTGATCGAGGGGCCCCCTCCCGGATCGCGTGTCGCCCTGGGCGGCTCGGCCTTCGTGCTGGAAGGCGATAAGGTCCGCGTCAACGCCGAGCCCAGCGGAGCCGCGCGATGAGGGTCCCGATATCCAGCTGGGCGATCCGGAACCCGATCCCGATCGTCCTGCTGTTCCTGGCGCTGACCATCGTGGGCCTGATCGCCTACGCCAGGACGCCGATCAAGCAGTTCCCCAACGTCACCTTTCCCATCGTCACGGTCAGCGTCACCCAGTCGGGCGCGGCCCCGTCGGAGATGGAGACCCAGGTCACCCGCCCGATCGAGGACGCCATCGCCGGCGTCGCCGACGTGCGCCACATTTCGTCCCAGGTGGTGCAAGGGTCGTCGACCACCACCATCGAGTTCGAACTCTCGACCAACCTGCAGAAGGCCACCGACGACGTGCGCACCGCCGTCGAGCGGGCGCGGGTCAACCTGCCGCCCGCGATCGACCCGCCCTCGGTGCAGCAGATCAACATCGCCGACGCGCCGATCCTGACCTATGCGGTCTCGGCCCCGTCGATGTCGGGGTCCGAGCTGTCCTGGTTCGTCGACAACACCATTTCGCGCGCCATCCAGGCCCAGCCGGGGGTGGCCCAGGTCGCCCGTGTCGGCGGCGTCGAGCGCGAGATCAACGTCACCCTCGACCCTGACCGGATGCGCGCCCGCGGGGTCACAGCGCCCCAGGTGAACGACGCGCTGCGCCAGTTCAACACCGACGAGACCGGCGGCCGGGCCAATATCGGCGGCGCCGAACAGACGGTCCGCGTGCTCGGCCAGGCGGACAAGGTCGCGGCCCTGCGCGACGTCACCATCCCGACCGCGGCCGGCTATGTGCGCCTGTCCGACGTGGCGGAGGTCGGCGACGGCGAGTCCGAGCAGCGCGGGTTCGCCCGCCTGAACGGGCGCCCGGCCGTGGCCTTCCAGGTCAACAAGACCCGCGATTCCAGCGAGGTCACCGTCGAGGCGGCGGTGACCAAGGCCATAGCGGCGCTGGCCAAGACCTATCCCAACGTCGCCTTCACCGAGGTGGTCTCCACCGTCAAGGAGACCCGCGAGAGCTACGACGCCACCGTCCACGTCCTTTTGGAGGGCATGGCCCTCGCCGCCCTGGTGGTGTTCCTGTTCCTGCGCGACTGGCGCGCCACCACCATCGCCGCCCTGGCCATGCCCTTGTCGCTGCTGCCGGCGATCGGGGCGATCTGGCTGTTCGGCTTCAGCTTCAACTTCATCACCCTGCTGGCCCTGACCCTGGTCATCGGCATCCTGATCGACGACGCCATCGTCGAGATCGAGAACATCCAGAAACGGGTCCAGGCCGGGGCCTCGCCCTACCGGGCCGCCCTGGTCGGCGCCGACGCCATCGGCCTGGCGGTGGTGGCCACCACTGCGGCCATCGTCGTGGTGTTCATGCCGGTCTCATTCATCGCCGGCATCTCGGGCCAGTTCTTCAAGGAGTTCGGCGTCACCGTGGCGGTGGCGGTGCTGTTCTCGCTGCTGGTGGCGCGGCTGCTGACGCCGCTGATGGCGGCCTATTTCCTCAAGCCCACCGCCGAACCGCACGAGCCCCAGCCGTTGCGGCCCGGCTACAAGCGGGTGCTGGACTGGGCGCTGGACCACAAGTGGCTGTCGGCGTTCGGCGGAGGAGCGGTCTTCGTCTTCTCGCTGTTCGTGGCCAGCCTGCTGTCCACGGGCCTGACCCCCGCCGCCGACCCCGGCTATGTCTATCTGTCGATCCAGGGGCCGCCCGGCGCGAGCCGCGACGACATGGAGCGGGCCTCGGCCCAGGTCACCCGCACCCTCCTGGCCCAGCCCGACGCCGAGCGCGTGTTCGTCCAGGTCGGCGTCGCCTCCGGCGGCGGCTTCGGCGGGGGCGGCGGCGCGGACCTGCGCAACGCCACCGTCACCGTGGTGCTGAAGGACAAGCGCCGTCTGGACACCGAGGCGTTCAAGGCCTCGATCCGGCCGCTGATCCGCGCCATCCCCGACATGCGGGTCACCACCGCCGCGGGGGGCTTCGGCTCCACCGACATCGAGGAGATCCTGGCCAGCCAGGACGCCGCGGCCCTCGACAAGGCCCAGCTCGACCTGGAACGGCAGATGCGGACCATGCCGCAGCTGACCGACATCCGTCCCTCGCCGCCGCCGCCGGGCCCCGAGCTGGTGATCCGGCCCAAGCCTGTCGAGGCCGCGCGGCTCGGGGTCTCCTCCCAGGCCCTGGCCCAGGTGCTGCGCATCGCCACCATCGGCGACATCGACGCCAACGTGGCCAAGTTCTCCGAAGGCGAACGGCGCATACCGATCCGGGTCCGGCTGGCCGAATCCGCCCGCGCCGACCTGTCCACCATCGCGGCGCTGCAGGTGCCGGTGGGGGGGGGCAAGGTGACGCCGCTGGACAGCGTCGCCGACCTGTCGTTCCAGGCCGGCCCCGGCCGCATCGTCCGCTACGACCGCGAACGGCGGGTGTCGGTGCTGGCGTCGCTCAACGGCATCAGCCTCGGCAATGCGCTGGCGGCGATCAAAAACCTGCCGGCGATGAAGCACCTGCCGGCGGGCGTCCACCTGGCCACCCAGGGCGACGCCCAGACCATGGCCGAGCTGTTCGGCGGCATCCTGGGCGCGATGGCGGCGGGCATCGCCATGATCTACGGCGTGCTGGTGTTGCTGTTCGGCTCGTTCTTCAAGCCGGCCACGATCCTGTCGGCCCTGCCGCTGTCGTTCGCCGGGGCCTTCGTGGCCCTGTTGCTGACGGGGATGGAGATCGACCTGCCGGTCCTGATCGGCCTTTTGATGCTGCTCGGCCTGGCGGCCAAGAACTCCATCCTGCTGGTCGAGTTCGCCATCGAGGCCGAACGGCGCGGCATGTCCCGGCGCGAGGCCCTGTACGAGGCCTGCCGCGAGCGGGCGCGGCCGATCATCATGACCACGGTCGCGATGATGGCCGGCATGCTGCCCACGGCGCTCGGCCTCGGTCAGGGCTCGTCGTTCCGCCAGCCGATGGCGGTGGCGGTGATCGGCGGCCTGATGAGCTCGACCGCCCTGTCGCTGATCCTGGTGCCGGTGGTCTACGAGTTCATCGATCTGTTCGAGGTCTGGGTGAAACCCCAGTTCGGCAAGCTCGTCACCTCCAAGCGTCCAGGGGACGACCGGCCCCTGGAGGTGGAAGAGGCGAACGTGACGGCCGAAGCGCCCAAGGCCGCAGAGTGAACGTCTAGGCCGCCTCGACCAGGGCCCAGGCCCTCCGCAGGTCCCGCACGAAGTCCCGATAGGCCGCCGCCTTGCCGGCCGCGTCGGGGATGCGCAGCAGCATCGACGGGTGGACGGTGACGAAGGTCCTGGTCCCGTCCTCCAGCGCTCCGGCCGGTCCGCGCTCCTTCAACACCGCCACGGCGCGGCCGAGCACCGCCCCCGCCGCCGTCGCCCCCAGGGCCGTCACCACCCTGGGCCGGACCAGCCGCCGTTCGTTGTCCAGCCACCAGCGGCAGGCCTTGACCTCGCCGGCGTCGGGCTTGCTGTGGAGGCGGCGCTTGCCGCGGAGCTCGTGCTTGAAGTGCTTCACCGCATTGGTGACGTAGGTCTCGCCCCGCGGAACGCCCGCTTCGGCAAGGGCGCGGTCCAGCATCTGGCCCGCCGGCCCGACGAAGGGATGGCCGGCCAAGTCCTCCTGGTCTCCGGGCTGCTCGCCCACCAGCATCAGTCGCGCCCGCTCCGGTCCCTCGCCCGGCACGCCCTGGGTGGCGTCGCGCCACAGGTCGCAGCGGCGGCAGGCCTGCACCGCGGCGGCGATCTCGGCCAGGGTCGAAGGCGGCTCAGGCGCGGCGGGAGGCATGGTGGGGAAATGAGTGCGTCGGGCGCCGGTTCCCCTGTGGCGACGGCGCCGCTAGGCTCGCGCTTCAGCCGGTTGGGGAACCCCGTATGAGACTTGCGTTCGCGGCCGCTCTTTCGGTCCTGGTCGTGGCCGGCGCCGCATCCGCCGCCGAACCGGGCGAGCGGCCCTTCTGTCCGGCCCGGCCGGGCAAGGCCAGCCCCGCCTGCACCGTCGACGCGGGCCGGGTGCAGCTCGAGATCGACGCCTTCGACGAGACCTTCGACAAGGCCGGCGGGGTCAAGACCACCGACCTGACGCTGGGCGCCTCCCAACTGCGCATCGGCCTGACCGCCGATGCCGAGCTGCAACTGGCCTGGACGCCGTACGAGCGCCAGACCGCGCATGGGGCGGGGATCGACGGGGCGGTCTCTGGCGTCGGCGACGCCGTGGCGGGGCTGAAGTTCAACCTGACCGGCAACAGCGACGGCTTCGGCGCGGCGCTCCAGCCCTTCGTCAAGTTGCCGACCGCCCCCCGGACCATCGGCGACGGCAAGGTCGAGGGCGGGCTGACCGCGCCGCTCTCCATCCCTCTGGCGGGGGGCTGGTCGCTGGGCCTGTCGCCCGAGGTCGACGTCTCGGCCAACGAGAGCGGTTCGGGCTATCACGCGGCCGGATCGCTGGCGACGGGGGTCAGCCACGCGCTCACGCCGGAGCTGTCGTTCGGGGCGGAACTGTGGGTGGCGCAGGATTTCGTGTCGCGGAGCCCGACCCAGGCTTCGGCCGACCTGATGCTGGCCTGGACGCCGGGCTTCGCCCACGATCTGCAGTTCGATGTCGGGGTGAACCTGGGGCTGACCCCCGCGGCCGCCGGCGCACAGGCCTACGCCGGGATCGCCAAGCGGTTCTGATTTGGCCGCCCGCTATTGGCCGGCGGGCCGCGCCTTGCCCTTGCCGGCGAAGTCGGCGATCAGCCCCTCGCGCGACACCCGTTCGCGGGTGTCGTCCTCGACTTCCTGACGGGTGAGGACCCCGTCGCCGTTGGCGTCGGCGCCTCCGAAGGCGGCGGCGCCCAACTCGTCCTTGGTGAGTTTGCCGTCGCCGTTCAGGTCCAGCTCGGCGAAGCGGTTGCGGGTCCGCTCCAGCGCCTGGTTCAGGGTCTGCTCGTCGATCGGCCCGGGACCGGCTGGAGACGCGGCCGCCGCCTTGGCCGGGACGGCGACCGGCTGGGCGGGGGCGGAGGGCCCGTCGGGCTTGCCGCATCCCGCGATCAAGGCGGCCATCGCCGCCGCTTGGGCCGCCATCAAAAAGGTGCGCACGCCAACTCCCATCCAGGCCGCCGCCGATCCGCTTCAACCAGGGTCGCGATCGATCCCGTCGGTCAATCGACCAATTTGCGCGTCAGGTACATGAACTCCAGGCTCGTCCGCCGCGCGGCCTCCTGGAGGTTGGCCGCCGCCGAATGCCCCCCGTCGGTATTCTCATAATAGAGGAACGGAAGTCCCAAGCCTTGCATTTTCGCCGCCATCTTGCGGGCATGGCCGGGATGAACCCGGTCGTCCTTGGTGGAGGTGACGAAGAACGGCTCGGGATAGTTCGGTCCGGCCTTCAGCGCCTGATAGGGCGACATGGTCTCCAGATAGGCCCGCTCGTCCGGCTTGTCGGGGTCGCCGTACTCGGCGATCCACGAGGCTCCGGCCAGGAGCTTGTGGTAACGCAGCATGTCCAGCAGCGGCACCTGCAGCACCACCGCGTTCCACAACTCGGGGCGCTGGGTCAGCTCGACCCCCATCAGGAGGCCGCCGTTGGATCCGCCCATGATCCCCAGCCGCCGCGGGGTGGTGATCCGGCGCGCGATCAGGTCCTCGGCGACGGCGGCGAAGTCGTCGAACACCCGCTGGCGATTGGTCTTGAGTCCCGCCTGGTGCCAGGCCGGCCCGAACTCGCCGCCGCCGCGGATGTTGGCCAGGACATAGACCCCGCCCTTCTCCAGCCACAGCTTGCCGGTGGTCCCCGAATAGGCCGGGGTCATCGAGACCTGGAAGCCGCCATAGGCGTAGAGCAGCGTCGGGTTGGAGCCGTCGAGCTTCATCCCCTTCGGATGGACCACGAAATAGGGAATCCTGGTCCCGTCCTTCGAGGTCGCCTCGAATTGTTCGGTAACGTCGGCGGCGGCGTCGAAGCGGGCCGGCAAGGCCTTGACCTCGACGGGGCGCGCGTTCGCCCCCGCATCCCCCAGCCACAGGGTGTTGGGGGTGAGGAAGCTGGTCACCGAGGCGAAGAAGGTCTCGCTGGTCGGCTCGGTGGCGACCACGTCGACCGAGGCGTTCTTCGGCAGGGCGATGGCCTGGCCCTGCCAGCGCCCGTCCTCCAGGACGTAGAGGCGGAGTCCGCCCTGGACGTTGTCGTAGAGGTCGACCAGGACGTGGCCGCGGGTGGGCGACACCCCCTCGATCGACTGGCGCGGACCCGGTTGCAGCACCAGACGGGGTTTCAGCGCGTCCGGCGCGCGGGCGGCCTCGGCGGCGTCGATGGAGACCAGGGCCCCCGACTTGAACGGGCCGGCGGGAGAGGCCCAGTCCTCCTGCAGGGTGAACAGCAACTGGCCCTTGACCATGCCGGCGGGATTGACCTGAGCCGGAAGGGCCAGCCTGCGGGCGCCGCCCGGCGTGGCGATCCAGATCTCGCTCTCGTAGAAGGTCAGGTTGCGGACGAACAGCACGGCGGTGTGGCCGTCCCCGTCGTGCAGCACGGTGGGCGTCGCGCTGACGTCCGTGGCGGCGCCGCGGAACACCTCCACCGCCTGGTCAAGATCCTGGCCGCGCTTCAGTCGCTTGACCACGAAGGCGTAGCCGGAGGCCGTCAGGGTCCCCGGTCCCCAGTCTCGGGCGACCAGCAGGGTGTCGGCGTCGAGCCAGGCGACGTCCTGCTTGCTTTGCGACAGCCTGAAGCCGTCCGCCACGAAGGTCTTGGTCGCAAGGTCGAGCTCGCGCACCTCGACCGCGTCCTTTCCCCCGTCGGACAGGGAGACCAGGCAGCGGCCGTAATCGGGCCAGCGGCACTGGGCGCCCTTGTAGACCCAGTTGGCCTTGTCGGCGGCGGCCAGGGCGTCGAGGTCCAGCAGGGTCTCCCAGACCGGGGCGACGGCGCGGTAACTGGCCGGGGTGGTGCGCCGCCAGAGCCCGCGGACGTGGGCCGCGTCCTGCCAGAAGTTGTAGATCAGCCCGCCCCGCAGGGACGGCATGGGGATGCGGTCGGTCGCATCGACGATGGCCAGGGCCTCCGCCTTCAACCCGGTGTAGCGGGGGTCGGCCTCCAATTCCGCCAAGGTGCGACTGTTCTGGCCGCGCACCCAGTCGAGGGCCCGGGCGCCCTCGATCTCTTCGAGCCACTGGTAGGGGTCGGCCGGGTCCGGCGCCGGGACCTGGGCCTGAACGCCTGCAACAACCGCCATCGCCATCACCCATCCCAGCATCGCGGCCTTCACGGGTGCGTCCTCGTCCGGTGCGCGATCATCGGCGTGGAATAGCCCAGGAGATTCGGGCGAACGAGGGGCGGGCGGTCGCTCAGTGCCGGACGAAGCAGGTTTCGCTCGACGCCATGAGCCGGCTGCACAGGGCCTGGGCGTCGACCTGGCCGGCGAAACCCGCGACCGAGCTGCGATACATGGTCGTCCCGTTCACCGCCACCGGCTCGATCCGCATGGTCTTGCCGGCCATGACGTCAGGGAACAGTTCCGCCAGCCGGCTCCAGGCGCGCTCCGCCGCCTCACGGGAGCCGAAGGCGCCGATCTGGGCGAAGGTTTCCGTTTCCCCCGCCGCCGCCGGGAGCCTGGGCGCGGCCGGAGGGGGCAGGGGCGTCGGCGGGGCCAGCAGGGCGGGGGCGCGCGCGGAGGACGCGGCCGGGGCGGCGGCCGGCGCCGGCGGGGGAGCCGGGAGCCGGCGGGCGGTGTTGGCCAGGGGCGCGAAGGCGGAGTTGTCGCCGGCGCAGACCTGGGCGGCGGCGATGGCGGGCGCCGACCCCGCCCGGGGGACTCGGCCCACCGCGGCCGGGCCCTCGCCGGTGATGCGTTCGCCGCGCAGGTCCGAGCCGGAGAACAGTTCGACGGTCTCTGCGCGGAAGGTCCCGGCGGCGCAGTCGACCTCGCCCGAACCCCTCAGCGACCGGCCGCCGGTGCGCGCCACGAACTCGACCTTGATCGCCTCCTGGCGGAAGCTGATCCGGTGGATGGTCGGCGAGCGGGTGGAGACCTCGTCGGTCAGGACCACCAGCACATTGTCGGCGCCGAAGGCCACGAAACTGCCGACCCCCAGGCTGGTGTGGTTCTTCAGCCAGAGCATGGCCGACCCGTCGTCGGTGGCGGTGGGGAACGGGGGCATGCCGAGGTCCGGCCCCGCGGACGCCCGAGCCGCCGGGCTTCCGGCGAGCAGGGCGACGAGGACGGCGACTCGGACCAGCTTGACCATGGGCGGAGGATTACCGGGCTGCGGCCAAGCCTCAAGTAAATCTTCGCGGCGAACGGACGCCCCTCAGGAGGTCGCCGCCTTGAGGAAGGCGATCAGGTCGATCCGGGTCTTCTGGTCCTTGACCCCGGGGATGGTCATGGTCGTGCCGGGAACCACCGCCTGGGGGTCGGCGAGGAAGGCGTCCAGGCGCGGCGCGCTCCATGGGAAGCCGGCCTGCTGCATCGCCCGCGAATAGGCGAAGCCCGCCTCCGACCCGGCGCGGCGCTCGAACAGCCGGTAGAGGCTGGGTCCGACGGTCTTCTGCCCGCGCTCGCCGGTGGTGTGGCAGGCGATGCAGGCCTGGAAGGCGTCCCGCCCCTTGGCCGGGTCGCCGGCGTTGTAGGGCCAGGGCATTTCGGCCACCAAGGCCTTGGCGTCCTTCTTGGGGCCGGTCGGGATGAACAACAGCGGGATCCAGCCGACGCTCAGGACCAGTATCGCCACCATCATCCACTGTCGCTTGGTCATGGCCGCGCCTCCCGCTCTGGAACGGCGGCGGTTTAGCCCCTTGCGGCGATGGAAGCGAGCGTCCTAAGCGGCGACGAGACCGGCGACGGTGGGCGGATGGATCGCCTGCCGATAGGGGCTGAGCTCGAGGCGCGCCCGCTCCAGCGTCTCTTCGAAGGCGCGGGACCGGAGCCAGTCGGCTTCACGGATCCGGGCCTCGGCGATGCGGTCGCCGCAGGCCCGCCCGGCGCCCGGGTGGCACATGACCAGATGGGCGGCGCTGGCGCAGCGCAGGAAACGGGGGAACAGGGCGCCGTAGTCCGCTCCGAAGTCATAGTAGCCGGCGAAGCTGAGATTGGTCCTGAGGCCGGCCTGGTCGGTCAGATGGCGCAGGCCGGCCGACAACAGGCCGCTGCGGAACGCCCGCATCGGGAACGGCCGCGAGGCGATCGCCGGCAGGGTGTCGGCGCAGTCGCGGATCCAGGCGTTGGGGGCGCGGCGGCGCACGACGTCGATGACGATGGCGCGGACGCCCGGCAGCATATGGACGTGCTGGTGTCCGTCGACGAAATCGGGCGGCGCCCCGCGTTCCGCCTCGAAGGCGTCGAACTGGCGGTTGATCTCCTCGCCGATCTCGATCAGCGGGGCGCGGCCGAGCAGGGTGGCGGCGGTCAGGGGGTCCGCCCCCGGCATCCGGCCGGCGGGGGCCAGCAGGGGCATGCAGCCAAGGGGCCGTTCGTCGCTGAGCACCAGATGCAGGCCCACCGCCACGTCCCGTCCCAGCCCGTTCAGCCGCCGGGCCTGGCGCGGCCAGGCGTCGAGCACGGCCATGCAGCTGATCGCCGACAGCCGTTTCATCCAGGCGAGGTCGGCTATGGCCGCGCTGATGCAATCGGACAGGGCGAAGTCGTCGGCGCAGAGGATCAGCGCCCTTTGATCAGGCTGCGGCAAAGGCGGCCTCCTTATCGCTGTAGACCCTGAGCCGATGGCTGAGCAGTCCGCGCGCGGCGAGGCGGGGGCCGAGAAAACCGTAGAAATACCAGTCCTTCGCCCGGGCCGGCGTGAAGTGGTAGAGCAGCCGCTCGGCCAGGGTCCAGCTGACCGCGCCGCGCTCCCGCGGCCGGGAGGAGGGGGCGCACCACAGTCCGCGCCCATAGATCACCCGGCCGAGTTTCAGCAGGCGCTGGCCGATCTCGTGGTCTTCCAGCACATAGGGCCAGCGCGCGGGATCGAAACCGCCGGCGCCGCGCAGGCTTTCGGTGCGGAACACCTGGCCGGCCCCGCCGGTATGGGTCTGGCGCGGCAGCAGCCGCGCCGCCCCCAGCCAGTGCAGGGCGCCGATCATCCGGCTAGCGCGGCTGGACGGATCGGCGACAAAATAGGCGCCGGCGCCGTGGACGGTGGGACCGCTGGCCTCCATCAGCTTCTGCGCTTCCCACAGGTATTGAGGCGGATACCAGGTGTCGGCGTCGCAGGTGGCCAGGTAGGGCGTCGTGACCCGGCGCAGCCCCGCCGCCAGGGCGGCGACCTTGCCCGGCTTCGGCTCGCTGATCAGGACGGCGCCGGGGAAGCCTTCGGCCAGGCGGCGGCGCAGATAAGCGACGCTGGAATCGGTCGAGCCGTTGTCCACCAGGATCAACTGGAACGGCTCGGTCTGGGCCGAGAGCGAGGCCAGCACCAGCGGCAGGGCTTCCCGCTCGTTGAAGAAGGGCACGATGATCGACCAGGCGGGCGGCGATCCGCGGGGCCGAGACGCCGGCGGGTTTGCGGGCCTCACTCGTCCGTCCACGATGAATCTCCGGTTAAGGTTTGCACTCATCTGACGTCGCCGAAGCGGCGCCCCCACCACGCCCGGTGCGTTTTTCTCCGGTGAATTCGACAGCCGCCGTCCGAGGCGTATGATCCGGCCCGCGCGGCGGACAGGCGGCGGACGAGATCGCATGCCGCGCCCTGGAGGACAGCATGGCGACGTTCCGGTCCGGTTTCCTCGGGGTCCTGGCGGCGGCGACCGCGTGCCTGCCGGCCTTGGCCCAACGCGACACGGCCTTGCCCGAGGGGGCCGGCCGCGAGACGGTCGCGGCCGCCTGTGCGGGGTGTCACGAGATGAACCGGGTCACCAGCTCAGGCTACGACCGGGCCGGCTGGAAGGAGGCGGTCGACCGCATGACGGCGGTGGGGGCGAAGGTCCCCGCCGACAAGCATGAGGCCCTGCTCGACTATCTCGCCGCCCATTTCCCGGAGAGGCCCAAGCCTGCGGGCCGCCTCCTGGCCGGACCGGTCAAGGTCCAGATCAGGGAATGGACGGTTCCGACCCCCGGCTCGCGTCCCCACGATCCCCTGGGCGCCCGGGACGGTAGCCTCTGGTACACGGGCCACATGGCCAATCTGCTCGGCCGGGTGGATACGGCGACAGGGCGGATCACGGAATATCGGCCCAAGACCTCCGGCTCGGGCCCGCACGGCCTGGTCGAGGACGCCCGCGGCGACATCTGGTTCACCGCCAACTTCAAGGGCTACATCGGCAAGCTCGACCCGAAGACGGGACAGGTCGTCGAATACCCGATGCCCGATCCGGCCGCCCGCGACCCGCACACTCTCCAGTTCGACCGCAAGGGCGTCCTATGGTTCACGGTCCAGGGCGGCAACATGGTCGGCAGGCTCGATCCCGCCACCGGCCAGATCAGGCTGGCGACCTCGCCGACGCCGCGTTCGAACCCGTACGGCATGGTGATCACCTCCAAGGGCGTGCCCGTGTTCGATGAGTTCGGGGTCAACAAGATCGGGTCGATCGACCCGGCGACCATGGCCATCCGCGAGTACACCCTGCCCAACGCGGCCTCGCGGCCCCGCCGGATCGCCATCTCGCCGGACGACACCATCTGGTATTCGGATTATTCGCGCGGTTACCTCGGCCGGCTGGACCTGGCGACCGGCAAGGTGGCCGAATGGGCTTCGCCTGGGGGGCCTCAGTCCCAGCCCTATGCGATCACCGTGCTGAACGGGGCGGTCTGGTACGTGGAGTCCAACACCAAGCCGAACATGCTGGTCCGCTTCGACCCCAGGACCGCCCGGTTCCAGACCTGGCCGATCCCCTCGGGCGGCGGGGTGGTGCGCAACATGACTCCGACCCGCGACGGCGGGCTGGCCATCGCCTGCAGCGGCGTCAACAAGGTCGGGCTGGCGACCATCAGCTAGGAAGGCCCGTCGATCCGGCGCCAGTGCGAACGCTGCCCGGCCTCCAGCAGGAACAGGATGGCCGCGCCTGCGCCCCGGCCGCCCGCAGCGGGAAGGGCGCGCGCCAGGTCTGGCGATACCAGCCGCCCTCCGGGTGCGGCCTCAGGTCGAGCCGGGCGACGATCTCCTGCGCCGTCGCCATCTCATCCGGCCCCGCGGCGGAAGCAGCCGACCACATGGTCGTCGACGATGCCCACCGCCTGCATCCAGGCATAGACGATCACCGGCCCGACGAACTTGAAGCCGCGCTGCTTCAGGGCCGCCGACATGGCCTCGGACAGGGGGGTCTTGGCGGGAATCTGCTTCCAGTCCTCGTAGGCGCCGCGGATCGGCCCGCCGCCGGCCATGCCCCAGACGAATTCGGAAAAGTCCTCCCCCGCCGCCTGCATGGCCAGGTACGCCTTGGCGTTGCCGATCGTGGCCAGGATCTTGGCGCGGGAGCGGACGATGCCCGGGTCGGCCAGCAGCCGGGCCACGTCGGCCTCGCCGTAGCGGGCGATCACTTCCGGATCGAAGCCGTCGAAGGCGCGGCGGAAGGCGTCGCGCTTCCTGAGGATGGTCAGCCACGACAGGCCTGCCTGGAACCCGTCGAGGATCAGCTTTTCCCACAGGGCCCGGCTGTCCCGTTCGGGGCGGCCCCATTCCTCGTCATGATAGGCGCCGAGCAGCGGGTCGCTGGCCGCCCAGGCGCATCGTTCGGACATGGCTTGGGCTCCTCGGTCGGCGGCGGATGCGAAGGAACATTAGCCGGGGTCATGAGCGCATGACCATGGCCACGGAACGGTGCGCTCCCGGGGGGCCGTGACCGCCTGGTGGTGAATTTGCAACGGTCCTGCAACAAACGGCGCGGCCTCTGTGGCCAAACTGGGACAAGGGGAAGCGAGTCCGGTTATCACTGATCAGTCGGGGGACACGATCCAAAGGGGGATTAAGTCCATGACCTATGCCCGTTCGGCGCTTTTCGCCGGTCTGAGCGCCGCGGCGCTCGCCGCCGCCGTCTCCACCCCTGCCTTCGCCCAGGCCCAATCCGGCGCCGCGCCCGCGGCGGATTCGGTCGAGGCCATCGTCGTCACCGGCAGCCGGGTGGCGGGGCGCACCCGCCTCGAGTCCGTCGCTCCGGTCGACGTGATCTCCGCCCAGTCGATGAGCCATTCGGGCAACACCGAGCTGGCCCAGGCGCTTTCGGTGGCCCTGCCGTCGCTGAACTTCACCCGCCCCGCCGTCACCGACGGCACCGACACCGTGCGGCCGGCCAGCCTGCGCGGCCTGTCGCCGGACCAGACCCTGGTGCTGCTCAACTCCAAGCGCCGCCACGCCTCGTCCCTGGTCAATCTGAACGGGGCGATCGGCTACGGTTCCGCGGCGGTCGACCTGAACGCCATCCCGACCTCGGCGGTCGGCTCGATCGAGGTGCTGCGGGACGGCGCCTCGGCCCAGTACGGTTCCGACGCCATCGCCGGCGTGGTCAACATCCGCCTGCGCGAGGCCCGGTCGGGGGGGAACCTGACCGTCAGCCGCGGCGAATACTCCACCCGCACCCACTGGAAGCCCAGTCCCTCGCCGGTCCCCGGCCTGGTCGTGCCGACCAGCAAGTATTTCACCGACGGGGACTCGACCACCTATTCCGGCTGGACCGGCCTTCCCCTCGGCCAGACGGGCTTCGTCACCCTGTCGGGCGAGGTCGTGACCAACGATCACACCACCCGCGCCGGCCCCGACCCGCGCCAGCAGTATCCGCTGGTCGGCGGCGCCTTCGATCCGCGTGAATACACCTACAACCGCATCAACAACTGGTACGGCGATCCCCAGCTCGACCAGTACACGGGCTATCTGAACGCCGGCTACGACTTCTCCGCCGACGCCCGCGTCTACGGCTGGGCCGGCTATCAGCACCGCGACGCCATCTCGGCGGCCAATGTGCGGCGGGCCATCCAGCAGACCCTCACCCCCGCCACCAACCTGCTGGCGGTCTACCCGGACGGTTTCCTGCCCAAGATCGAAGGCAAGGTCACAGACGTGACCGCCGGTCTCGGCTCGGCCTTCAAGACCGGGGACTGGAACTGGGACGCCAGCGTCGTCTTCGGCAGCAACAAGTTCGAGTTCGGGGTGATCGACTCCCTGAACGTGAGCCTGGGGCCGACCAGCCAGCTCCAGTTCGACGCCGGCGCCCTGCGCTACGCCCAGACCGTCGGCAACCTCGGCGTCACCCGCAAGCTGGCCTTCGGCGGCCTGTCGGAGGTGAACTTCGCCGCCGGGGCCGAGATCCGCCACGAGACCTACAGGATCACCCCGGGCGAGCCCGCCTCCTACCAGAACGGCGGCTACATCACCCCCTCCGGCACCATCGGCAACAAGGGCTCGCAAGGGTTCCCGGGCTTCCAGCCCTCGGACGCCGTCGACGTCGACCGTACCTCGGAAGCGCTTTACGTCGATCTGGAGACCAAGCCGGTCGAGAATTTCGACGTCGACCTGGCCGGGCGCTATGAGCACTCCTCGGACTTCGGGGACGTGTGGTCGGGCAAGCTGGCCGCCCGCTACGACCTGACCCCCAACTTCGCCCTGCGCGGCGCGGTGTCCAACGGCTTCCGGGCCCCTTCGCTGCAGCAGGAGTTCGTCAGCTACACCGCCATCACCTTCATCGCCGGCAACCAGATCAACAATGCGGTGCTGCGGGCCAGCAATCCGGTGGCGGGCCTGATCGGCGCGGTCCCGCTGAAGCCGGAGAGGTCGACCAACTTCTCCGCCGGCGGCGTAGCCCATTTCGGGGCGTTCTCGGCCACGCTGGACGGCTACATCATCCGCATCAACGACCGGATCGCCCTGTCGGACGCCTTGACCCAGGCCAATGTGGTGGCCCTGTTCCCGGCCTCGGCCCAGATCGGCGCCGCGCGCTTCTTCACCAATGGGGTGGACACCACCACCAAGGGCGTCGAGGCGGTGGTCAGTTACCGTTGGACCCCGTCGGCGGAGATCGGCCGTTTCGATTTCACCGCCAGCGCCAGCCATAACGAGACCAAGATCCGGGCGTTGCGCTCGACGCCGCAATTGTCGGCGCTGAACCCGGCGCCGCCGTTCCTGACCCACTACCGCACCCTCAGCCTCACCGACGGCCAGCCCAAGTGGAAGGGCTCGCTGGCGGCGGACTGGACTCGCGGCTGGCTGGGGGCGACGCTGAAGGCGACCTACTACGGAAAGCTGATCCAGGCCTTCAACGGCAACAATGCGCTCGGCGACTACACCCTCGAGCCCAAGACCCTGATCGACGCCGAGGTCCGGGCCAACGTCTGGAAGGGGCTGCAGCTGGCGGTCGGCGCCAACAACCTGCTCGACACCTATCCGACCACGCCCCCCTACGTCCTGAACGGCCAGACCATCTCCACCAACGGCGTGGGCGCCTTCCCCGAGTACTCGCCCTTCGGCTGGCAGGGCCGCTTCCTCTACGGCCGCGTCAGCTACAGCTGGTAGGCGGAGCGCCCCGTCCTGCGATGGGCGGGGCGTTTTCGTATTGAGCGCGGCCCACCTCCGATAATTTGCCGGGCGGTGGGACCGGGACGTGGTAGGGTGAACCTCGCCATCTCCCGGCGCGCTCCTTGGCTTGATCGATTCTGCCGTTGGCAGGGCCGCCCGCCGCCCCGGAAAGGGTCACATGACCACCAGCCTCCACGAGCGGCGTCAGGAATTGTTGGCGCTCGAGCCGCGCCTGCGCGACGCCGCCACCGCCCTGACCCGCGACGCCGACGAATCGGGGGCCCTGGTGCTGGAGACCCTGAGGATCGCGCGGGACCCGGAATACGCCTCGCCCGAGGGCGTCGCGACGCCGGTCTGGATATTCCGCCTGCTGCGGCAACGGTTCTATTCGGTCGAGCGTGACCGGGACTACCGCCGCTCGCGCAGCGCCGCGGTCACCGAACTGGGCTACGCCCGCAAGCGCGCCCTGGCGGCCCAGGCGGCGTCGGACGCGGTCGATGCCGGGTAGGTCCCCCGCGCCGCCGATGTTCGCCTGCGGAGGCTATGGCATCGCCGACGAACGGCTGCTCAGCCATCGCGAGATCACCATCCACGCCGACGACGGCCCGGTCCCGCGCCTGGGCGATCCCTTCACCATCCTCAGGGACGGCGGCCTGCACGACCTCATCGTCTTGTCGGTGCTGCGCTCGGGGCTGGGGTGGGCGGCGCGCTGCGGCGTGGTCAAGGTCGGCTGAACCGCGTCGGGCCGACCGGTCCTTGACGTCATGAACCTGCGAAAAGGAGAGCGCCTTGGCCAAAGGTCAGAAGAAGAGCAACCGCGAGATCCGCAAACCCAAGGCCGACAAGCCTAAGGCCTTGCCGGCGGGGCCCACGTTCCTGACGCCCCCCTCCACCAAGAAGAAATAGCCCCGCGCCTGCGGGACAGAAGGCCGTAGTCGTCGATGGCGAGAGAGACCGTGTACCTCATCCAGGCCTTCGTGGCCGGACGGGGCCAGGCGTTGAAGGCCGAACAGACGGTGGGCTGCAAATCCGCCGAGGAGGCGCGGCGGAAGGCCGAACGGCTGGCCCCGCTGCGGCTGGGGGTGGTGGCGTTCTCCACCTCGGCGGACGTCGAAATGGGCGACTACGACGAGAACCCCGTGGTCCTGTTCAAGTCCGGCCGCCTGCCGCCGCCGTTCGACGAGCTTTGAGGCGGATAGCCTCTACTCCCGACCCGACCCTTCCCCCATCGCGGGGGAAGGGCTTTGGGAGGGTCAGGCCCGCAGGCCCTCGCCGACCTCGCGGACAGAAACCAGCCGGCCCTCCTGCTCGCGCTCGACCAGCCGCCGGTAGGTGGCCAGGGCCTGACCGCAGACCTGGTCCATGTTGTAGTACTTGTAGGTCGCCAGCCGCCCGACGAAAGACACGTCGGGGCGTCCCAGCGCCAGGGCCTCGTACTTCTTGTACAGCGCCTGGTTCTCCGCCCGGGGGATCGGATAGTAGGGGTCGCCCTCGGCGCTCGGATACTCGTAGGTGATCGAGGTCTTCGGGTGCTTCTGGCCGGTCAGGTGCTTGTATTCGCTGATCCGGGTGTAGGGCGTGTCCGGGTGCGGATAGTTGACCACCGCCACCGACTGATACTGCTCGACGTCGTGGGTCTCGTGCACGAAGCGCAAGGACCGGTAGGGCAGGCGGCCGTAGCGGAAGTCGAAGAACTCATCCACCGGCCCCGTGAACACCAGCCGGTCGTAGACCACGTCGTCGCGCACGTCGGCGAACTCGGTCTCGGTCATGATGGTGATGTTCTTGTGGTCCAGCATGTTTTCGAACATGTGGGTGAAGCCCAGCTTCGGCATGGCCTGGAAGCTGTCGTTGAAATAGCGGTCGTCGGTGTTGGTGCGGGTAGGCACCCGACTGGTCACCGACTTGTCGAGCCCCGACGGGTCGATCCCCCACTGCTTGCGCGTGTAGCCCTGGAAGAACTTCTCGTAGAGTTCGCGGCCCACGGCCGAGACGACAACGTCCTCCGAGGTCTGGATCCGCTCCACCGGTTCGGCCTTCGACTTCAGGAAAGCCTCCGCCTGCTCGTCGGTGGTCAGGTCGAGCCCGTACAGCTTGTTGATGGTGGTGCGATTGATCGGGATGGGCACCAGCTGGCCATCGACGGCCGCCAGCACCTTGTGCTCGTAGGTCCGCCAGCCGGTGAAGCGCGACAAGTGGCGGACGATCTCGTCGGAATTGGTGTGGAAGATGTGCGGGCCGTACTGGTGGAACAGTATGCCCGCCTCGTCGTGGCGGTCATAGGCGTTGCCGCCCACGTGACTGCGACGGTCGATCAGCAGCACCGTCTTGTTCGACCCCGCCGCCAGCCGCTCGGCGATCACAGAGCCGGCGAAGCCCGCGCCCACCACCAGATAGTCGAAGTGGGCCTTGCGGCCGGCGGGCTGAACCGCCGGCGCCGGGGGCTGGGCCAACTGGACCTTGCGCACCAGGGCCTCGTCCACCTTGGCGGCCATGCGGGCGTAGGTCGCGTCCCATGACAGGTCGGCCAGGGTGCGGTCAGCCGCCTCCAGCCACGACCGGCCGGCGGCGTCCTTGCCTGTCCTGGACAAGGCGAGGGCGGTTTCGCATTCGGCGATGAAGCCCTTGTGGTCGTCGGCGACCCGCACCGCTTCCAGGTCGCCGTAGTGGCGGATGACGTCGACGATGGCGGTGGAGACCACCGGCTTGCCGCCAGCCAGGTATTCCGGGGTCTTGGTCGGGCTGATGAAGCGGGTGGATTCGTTGATGGCGAAGGGCATCAGCGCCACGTCCCAACCGGCCAAGTACTGCGGCAGCTCGGCATAGGTCTTGCCGCCCAGATAATGCAGGTTGGCGCGGCGCGGCAGGTCGGCGGGGTCGACCTTGACCACCGGCCCGACCATGACGATCGACCATTCGGGATGAGCGTCGGCCAGGGCGGCCACCAGCTCCAGGTCCATCCGTTCGTCAATCACCCCATAGAAGCCCAGGCGCGGATGCGGAAGGTCGGCCTGGTCCGCCGGCTCGGCGCCGTTGAGGTTGAGCGCGCGGGAGCGGGCGAAGTGGCCACGGTCGACGCTGGACGGGAAGGGGTGGATGTTTGCGTGCCAGCCGCGCTTGGCCTCGTAGAGCGAGTAGCCGCCGGTGAACACCACGTCGGCCAGACCGACCAGGTCGCGCTCCAGGCTCTTCAGACGCTCGGGGGCGAAGCGGAAGTTGGAGAGTTCGTCCATGCAGTCGTAGACGACGCAGGCGGCGGTCTCGGCGACGCGGCGCGAGAAGGCCAGCATCATCGGCGTGTAGTACCAGACCACCGGCCGTTCGATCTTCTCGTCGGCGACAAGCTGGTCGAGCAGGCGGGTCAACGCCGCTTCGGTCGCCGGACCGTCGAGCCCTTCGGGCAGGTGCGGCGTGGCGATGCGGACGCCGGTCTTTGCGTCGGTGCGCAGTTCAAGCGTCGGAACGTCCGCCGGCGGGTCCGCCGGCTCCTCGAACACGATCACGCGCCGGTCCTTGGCGAAGCGGCTCATCAAGTGCTGCGGGCGCTGGAACACGAAATCCCAACGCAAATGGGAAAAACATATCAGGACCTCCCCTCGACGTCCGAATACGGTGGGGGCGATGATCGAAGCAGTTCGGGAGGTGTCGGGGAGAGTGGACTTTTCCTGCAAGGCGGTAATCCTTACTGAAGAGACTAAATTCGAACTTCATCTACAACGCGTGTGTGGTGCGATGGTTCCATTCTGTATATTTCTTAGCAAAGGTTAGTTTTTTCCGATTATATGCTTGTCGGGGCTGGCCCGGCGTCGTGGTTCATAGTCGTTTCAAATGCCGGCCGAGGCGCAGGCGCGCATCGGCTGGCCCAACAAAGCGGCGGACCCGCGCACAAACGCTCTTTCCGAGACGTGTTTCGGGGCTTAGCTGTTTGATTAACTCGCGGAACCACCGCGCAGTTCCGGGGGTTGACCTGACAATGGCGTGCGCACGAACCCAAGGATGACGACGCCCGCCGACTTCAAGCTCGATCGCCGGGACGGCAAGGCCGTGTTGGCCCCGATCGGAGACTGGACGGCCCAGGGTCTGGGCCGCACGGCCCAGCGTCTGGCCGTGGCCGTACGCGACGTCTCGCCCAAGGCGGTGGATCTGTCCGGCCTGGGATCGTTCGACACCGCCGGCGCCTACGAACTGGCCCGCGTCGCCAAGGTGCGTCCCGACGTTCCCGGCCTCGATGTCCGGCCGGACGTGGTTCGGCTGATCGAGCTCGTGGGCGAGGCCAAGGCCCCCGAACGGGCCGCGCCGCCCCAGCGTGGCCTCTATCCCTTCCTGGTCAGAGTCGGCCGCTTCGTGGAAACCTTCGGCCACGACATCGTCGGCACCTTCGCCTTCTACGGCCGGCTCCTGGTCACGATCGGCCATCTGGCGGCCGACCCGCGCCGGATCAGGATCGCGCCGACGGTGTCGCTGATGGAACGGGCAGGGCTCGACGCCTTGCCGATCGTCGCCACCACCAATTTCTTCGTCGGGGCCACCATCGCGTTCCTGGGGGCGAACCTGCTGCGCCAGTTCGGGGCCACGGTGTTCGCGGTGGATCTGATCGGGGTTGGGGTGCTGCGTGAGTTCGCCGTGCTGATCACCGCGGTGATCCTGGCGGGCCGTTCGGCCTCGTCCTTCGCCGCCGAGCTCGGGGCCATGAAGATGAACCAGGAGATCGACGCCATGCAGGTCATG
Source organism: Caulobacteraceae bacterium (assembly GCA_035493955.1). Classification (GTDB taxonomy): domain Bacteria; phylum Pseudomonadota; class Alphaproteobacteria; order Caulobacterales; family Caulobacteraceae; genus NCED01. The sequence goes on from DATJHI010000035.1 coordinate 46,438, forward strand.
GGCGTCGATCCGTTCGAGGCCCTGGTGCTGCCGCGGTTCGCGGCCATGTTGTTCATGATGCCGCTACTGGTGTTCGTGGCCATGATGGCGGGGATCATCGGCGGCATGCTGGTGATCTGGGCGGTGCTCGACCTGTCCCCCGCCTTCTTCTTCGACCGGCTGCTCGTCAATGTCGGGGTGACCCACTTCTGGACGGGCATCGTCAAGGCGCCGGTGCTGGCGATCGTCATCGCCGCCATCGGTTGTCGCCAGGGTTTCGAGGTCGGCGGCGACGTCGAGCAACTGGGCCGCCGGGTGACTAACGCCGTGGTCCAGGCCCTGTTCGCCATCATCGTGCTCGACGCCCTTTTCGCTCTGGCGTTCATGGAATTGAACGTATGAGCGCGGCTTCTTCACCGACCGGTCCTTCCGTACAGGCGAGGCCAAAGGTCCCCGCGTCCAAGCAGGGCGAGACCGTCATCGAGGTGGACGGCCTGGTGTCCCGGTTCGGCGACAGGGTGGTCCATGACGGCCTGGATCTGACGGTGAAGCAGGGAGAGGTGTTCGGCCTTGTCGGCGGGTCCGGGGCGGGCAAGACCGTGCTGCTCAACACCCTGATCGGCCTGCGCCAGCCGGACGGCGGCGAGGTCAAGGTCCTGGGCCAGAACCCGCTGCTCGCCCAGGACGACCAGACCCACGGACTGGAGAGCCGCTGGGGCGTGCTGTTCCAGGGCGGGGCGCTGTTCTCCGCCCTGTCGGTGCGCGAGAACGTCGGCGCCCCCTTACGCGAACACACCCGCCTGCCGATCTCCCTGATCGACGACCTGGCGGACCTGAAGCTGGGCATGGTCGGTCTTCCCGATCACGCCGGCGACCTGCGCCCGGCGGAACTGTCGGGAGGCATGCGCAAGCGCGCGGCCCTGGCCCGGGCCCTGATCATGGATCCGGAACTGCTGTTCCTGGACGAACCCACCGCGGGACTCGATCCGATCGGGGCCGAGCAGTTCGACACATTGATCAAGGAACTTTCCGGAGGGCTGGGGCTGACCGTCTTCATGATCACCCACGACCTGGACAGCCTCTACGCCCTCTGCGACCGGGTGGCGGTCATCGCCGACAACAAGGTGGTGGCCTGTGGTCCGATCCCGGAGCTGGAGAAATCGGATCATCCATGGATCCGCGACTATTTCCTGGGGCCGCGCGGGCGCGCGGCCGCAACGTCAAAACAACGTCCGGCGCCGGCTCCGGCAGCGGCGAGAATCGGTGCGGGAGAAGCCTGATGGAACGCAACGCCCACTACGCCATGGTCGGGGTGATCTCGCTGCTGCTGCTGCTCGGGCTGGCCCTGTTCGTGGTCTGGCTGGCGCGGATCCAGTTCGTGCGCCAGTACGACCTCTACGACGTCGACTTCCAGGGTCCGGTGCGCGGGCTCTCGGCCGGCGGGGAGGTCTATTTCAACGGCATCCGCGTCGGCGAGGTCACCAAGCTCAGCCTCGACCGCAACCGGCCCAACCGGGTGGTGGCGCGCATCCGCATCAGCTCCGATTCCCCCGTGCGGACGGATTCGGTGGCCAGCCTGGAGCCCCTAGGCATCACCGGGGTCAACTACATCCAGATCACCGCCGGAAGCCTGTCGCGTCCCCTGCTCAAGGACGTCACCTCCGACGACCATGTGCCGGTGATCCGCAGCGCCCGCGGCAGCCTGGAGAGCCTGCTCGAAGGCGGGGGCACGGTGATGGCTCGCGCGGTCGACGCCCTGGACCGGGTCAACAAGCTTTTGTCGGACAAGAACATCGCCACGATCTCGGCGACCTTCGCCGACGTGCACTCGATCACCACCGAGCTCGCCTCGCGCAAGGACCTGATCGAGCACCTCGACCAGACCATCCGGACCGCCAACGAGGCGGCGACCAAGGTCTCCGACCTGACCGATTCGACCAACAAGCTGGTCAACGGCGACGCCAAGCGCACCTTGAAGAACCTCGGCGACGCCGCCGACGAGATCAAACAGGCGGCGACCGACGGCCGCGAGATGATCGCGGCGCTCAAGGGCCCGACCACCGAGTTCACCTCGACCGGCCTGCCGCAACTGTCGGCCACCATCATCCAGATGCAGACGGCGGCGGAATCGCTGAACCGGCTGGTCGAGAACATCGAACAGAACCCGCGCCAGCTGCTGACCAAGCCGGCCGCCAACACCGTGGAGGTCAAGCCGTGAGCCGTCCCCCTCTCGCCATCCTCCTGGGCGCGCCCGTCCTGGCCGTGGCCCTGTCCGCCTGCATCTCGGTCCTGCCCAAGACCAAGCCGGACCAGCTGTACAGCTTCGGCCACGCCGTCGACGCCGCGGCCACGGCCCCCCGGACGCCCTCAACCGCCGCTCCGGAGGGGGTGCTGCTCGCCGCGGTGGTCTTCCCCCGCGCCTCGACCGGGGACGGCATCCTGACCGTGACCGGGAACCGGAGCGCCTATATCGCCCAGAGCCGCTGGATCGGACCGGCCTCGGTCCTGTTCCGGGAGGCGGTGGAGCGCGCCTTCGGCCAGTCCGCCCAGCGCTCGCGGCTGATCGCCCGCGGCGAAACCGGCCGCGATTCCCTGGTGCTGCGCCTCGACGTGCGCGATTTCGAGGTGCTCTATCCGAACGGACTGGGCTCGGTTCCGACCATCGCGGTGTCGTTCCAGGCGCGTCTGGCCAACCCCGACGGAACCCCCGTGGGCGAAACGCTGTTCGACGTGCGCAAGCCTGCCGCCGACAATACGGTGGAGTCGATCGTCCAGGCCTTCAACGCGGCGACGGCCGAGACGCTGGCCGGGTTGGTGACCTGGACCGACCAGGCCGCCGCGGCCCTGCCGCCGCCGCCGGTGAAGCGCTGAACCGAAGACGCGAAGGAGCCGGCTTCAGAACTTGCCCAGCAGGGCCCAGATGCCGAGGATGACCGCGCCGATCCCGCCGAGGGTGCCGAAGATCAGGATCAGGGGCGCCGACACCAGGCTGCCGGTGGCTTCGAAGGCCAGCAACGCGCCCCCCAGGATCAGCATCACGAGCCCGAAGGTGCGGTGGTTGGTCATGGCGGCTCCCATATCGTCTCCGTCGCATCGGCCGCGGGGCGGCTCCGAAGCGTCCCCTTTTGATCAAGACGCGCAAACTGCCTTGCGGGACGGGGCCTTAGCAAGCCCCAACCTTTGCTTCAGGCGTCCACCGGCGCCCGGCGCGCGCCCACGGGCTCGGGCGGGTCGAGGGGAAAGCCGTCCGGGTCGACGTCCCAGCGCCGCACAGGCTGGCCTTCGCTGAGCGCCGCCTCGATGGCCACGATCTGGGCCTGGGTGCGCAGCAGGCGCTCCTGCACCGAGGAGCCCGACCGCGAACTGGCCAGCAGATGCACGTCGCGCCAGCGCATCTGCTTCAGCATGGCGAGATAGTCGTAAGGGGTCATGGATCCGGGCGCTCCGCTGTTCCGCTGGACAAGCTTGGCGCCGTTCCCCCGCGGGCGCGAGCCCGGTCCGAACACGAAGCCGTGCGCGTCGCGGGCGAGCCGCGACTGCCGCGGGTCTAGCGCCCCTTGCGGGCCTGGCGGGCGGCGTAGCGGGCGTCGCGGCGGGCCTTCTGCTCGGCGGCGGTCAGGGCCTTGCGCTCCTTGATGGAGCTGCGCTTGGCGGCGAGGTCGGCGGCGAGGCGCTCCTCTTCGGCCAGGCGGGCGGCTTCCTTGGCGGCGGCGCGGGCGGCGCGGAACGCTTCGCGTTCAGCGGCCTTCTCGGCCTCGCGGTCGATCAGGACCTCGGCCTTGATCATGGGCTTGGGCTTGAACTGGGCGAGGCGGGCGAGCTTGGCTTCGTTGGCGGCAGCCTGGCGGTCTGAGAAGCTGTCGTTCTTCAGGTGCTTCATGGGTCTCGGGTCTAGGGAGTCTTCGGATACGGCGCCCAGTATGCGCCGGGCGGAGCGCGGTGGTTGCGCCCCGCCTTACGGACCGGGAAGGAAGATGGTGCCGCCGGACAGGATTGAACTGTCGACCTCAGCCTTACCAAGGATGCGCTCTACCACTGAGCTACGGCGGCGGGGAGGGGGCCTAATAGCCAACAAACCCGGATTGGCAAAGGGGAAAAGCGCTTGACCCCAAAACCGCTGCGCCGCACCCCATGGCGCCATGGCCGAACCGAAGGATCCGCCGCCGCCTCAGCCGCCGCCCAAGCCGGACGCCGTGCGGGAAAAACGCCTGGCCGAGGCCCTGCGCGCGAATCTGCGCCGCCGGAAGGGGAAGGACGGGGAAGCGTCCTGAGCGAAGGCGTCCGCCGTACGTCCGGGTCAGGCTTTCCCTGACTCAGGCGTCGGATTCTCGTCGCAGATCGGCCATCTCGTACAGGGGCCGGATCTCGATCTCGCTTGGACCCGGCATGGGGTTGGGGCAACGCTTCACCCAGGCGACCGCCTCGTCCATGTCCTTGACTTCCCAAAGCCAGAAGCCGGCGACCAGCTCGCGGGTCGCGGCGAAGGGCCCGTCGATGACCGTGCGGCCGTGACCGTCGAAGGCGACGCGCTTGCCCTGCGAGGAAGGCTGGAGGCCGTCGGCGGCGAGCAGGACGCCGGCCTTGCGAAGCTCGTCGTTAAATCGGCCCATCGCCTCCATCGCCGCCGTGGCCTCGGGCGTGGGGAGAAAGCCCTTTTCGCTGTCCTCGGTGGCCTTCACGAGCACCATCACGCGCATCGTCCGTCTCCCGTTTTTGAACCGGTCTCGTCGGCCCGGCATTGAAACGACGAACGGGATCGTCGAAAGGCGACATCGTCCTGCAAATTTTCCCGCGGTCGCGACGCAGGCGCGGATGCCGGGCGCACAGCCGCTAACCCTTCCCCAGGGGAAGGATCGGGCGGAGCGGGGGCCCCGGTTTTCGTCCTAGGCGAAGGCCGGCGCCTCGAACGCGGCCTCGGTGCGGGCGCGGACCTCATCGAGGGTGACGCCGGGGGCGGTTTCCAGCAGCCGCACGCCCTTGCCGCCCTTCTTGTCGATCTCGAACACGGCGATGTCGGTGATGACCATGTCGACCACGTGGGCGCCCGTCAGGGGCAGGGTGCAGGCCTTGAGGAACTTGGCCCCGCCGTTCTTGTCGTTGTGGTCCATGACCACGACGATCTTCTTGACCCCCGCCACCAGGTCCATCGCCCCGCCCATGCCCTTCACCATCTTGCCGGGAATGGTCCAGTTGGCCAGGTCGCCGTTCTCGGCCACCTGCATGGCGCCGAGGATGGCGAGGTCGATGTGGCCGCCGCGGATCATCGCGAAGGAGTCGGCCGAGGAGAAGAAGCTCGAGGTCGGCAAGGCGGTGACCGTCTGCTTGCCGGCGTTGATCAGGTCGGGATCGACCTCGTCGTCATAGGGGAACGGTCCGATCCCCAGCATGCCGTTCTCGCTCTGCAGCGTCACATGCACGCCGGCCGGCACATAGTTGGCCACCAGGGTCGGGATGCCGATGCCCAGGTTGACGTAGAAGCCGTCCTTCAGCTCCTTGGCCGCGCGGGCGGCCATCTCGTCTCGGGTCCAGGCCATGTCAGACGGTCTCCGGTTGCGGACGCTGGCGGACGGTGCGCTGCTCGATGCGCTTCTCGTAGGCCGCGCCCTGGATCACCCGGTCAACGAAGATGCCGGGGGTGTGGATGTTGTCAGGGTCGAAGGTTCCGGCCGGAACGAGCTCTTCAACTTCGGCGATGGTGATCTTGGCGGCGGTGGCCATGTTCGGATTGAAGTTCCGGGCGGTCTTCCGATAGATCAGATTGCCTTCCTCGTCGGCCTTCCAGGCCTTGACGATGGCGACGTCGGCGCGGAGCCAGCGCTCCATCACATAGGTCTCGCCCTCGAACTCGGCAGTGGGCTTGCCCTCGGCCACCACCGTGCCCACCCCGGTCTTGGTGTAGAACGCCGGGATGCCGGCGCCGCCGGCGCGGATCCGCTCGGCCAAGGTGCCCTGAGGCGTCAGCTCCAGCTCCAGCTTGCCCGACAGGTAGAGGTCGGCGAACAGCTTGTTCTCGCCGACGTAGGACGAGATCATTTTCCGGATCTGGCCGCTGTTCAGCAGCATCCAGAGGCCGAAGCCGTCGGCCCCGCAGTTGTTGGAGATCACCGTCAGGTCCTTGACCCCGGCGTGCATGATCGCGGGGATCAGGTTCTCCGGGTTGCCGGACAGGCCGAAACCGCCCGACATCAGGGTCATGCCGTCGAACAGCACGCCCTCGAGCGCCGCCGCCGCGTCGGGATAAACTTTACCGCTCATCGACCGCCTTTAGGTGAGGCTGGATTGCCAATGGCTGCTGTCGCCTAGAACGGCGCCGATTTCAACCGCCGCCGCTCAAATCCTGGCGGCGCGTGGGCCGGAAACGCCCGGCCGCCGAGCCTATTCTCCGCGCTCCATCGCCGCCCGCGCGCGGCGCACCCGTCCCCCCAGGGCGTCCGGGCGGTTGAGCAGGGTGCGGTACTCGTCGCGCTTCTCGTGGATCGAGGCGATGACGTAGCCCATGGGCACCCCCAGATCGACCAGCACCGCCTCGGAGAGCTGCAGGCTGGCCTCGATGGTCTCGGGCACCGCATTGGTGGCGCCCAGGGTGTAGAGCTTGGCGGCGTGGCGGGCGTCGCGGGCGCGGGCGACGATGACGGCCTCCGGGCGAAGCTGGCGGGCGGCGGCGACCACCGCCTCGGTCACCTCCGGCGCGTCCATGGTCACCACCACCGCCGGGGCGCTGATCAGTCCGCAGCGCTTCAACAGCTCGGCCTGGGAGGCGTCGCCGAAGAACACCTCGTGTCCGTCCTGGCGGCCGCGTTTCACCAGGCGGGGGCTTTGGTCGATGGCCACCCAGGCGATCTTGTGCCCCGTCAGCATCTCGCCCACCAGGCGGCCGACCCGGCCGAAGCCCACCACCAGCACCCGTGGCGGTCCGTCGGTCTGCGCTCCCTCGGGCGGGGCGTGTTCGGCTCCGTCGCGGTGGCGCGCGGCCCCCCCGCCGATCCTGACCCCGATCGCCACCAGGGCGGGAATGGCGAACATGGTCAGGGTGGCGGCGATCAGCACCGTCTCCCCCGCCGCCGCCGGGACCAGGCGGGCGCCCATGGCCTCGTTGATGACCACGAAGGCGAACTCCCCGCCCGCCGCCAGGGCCATGGCGGTCTCGAAGGATTCGGCCTTGGGCAGACGCATCAGCCGGGCGGCGGCGAACACCAGCACGGCCTTGATCGCGACCAGCCCCGCCGCGACTCCCAGGATCACCCACGGCCTCTGGGCCATCACCGAAAAGTCGAGGCCGATGCCCACCGAGACGAAGAACAGGCCGAGCAGAAGGCCCTTGAACGGCTCGACCCGCAGCTCGACCTCGTGGCGGAACTCGGTCTCGGCCAGCAGCAGGCCGGCGACGAAGGCGCCCAGGGCCATGGACAGGCCCGACACCGCCGCGGTCAGGCTGGCGGCGATGACGATGAACAGGCTGGCGGCGATGAACAGCTCGTCCGAGCGGGTGCGGGCGACCGAGCGCATCATCGGCCGCAGCACCAGCCGCCCCGCCAGGACGATCAGGCCAAGGCCCGCGGCCGCCGGGATGAGCGACAACAGCGCCTTGGGGCTGAAGCCGCCGCCCCCACGGCCCAGGACCCCCAGGACGATCAGGATCGGCGCCACCGCCAGGTCCTGGAACAGCAGCGCCGAAAAGGCCGCGCGGCCCGCGGGGCGGTGGAGCCTGTGGTGCTCGCCCATGACCGGCAGGGCGACGGCCGTCGACGACAGGGCCAGTCCCGCGCCGACGGCCACGGCCGCCGCCGGCGGCAGGCGCAGGGCGAAGGCGGCCAGCCCCAGGGCCCCGGCGCACAGGGCCATCTGCAGGGCGCCCAGGCCGAACACCATCCGGCGCATCAGCCGCAGCCGCTCCCACGACAGCTCAAGCCCGATGGTGAACAGGAGGAAGGCGACCCCCAGCTCGGCCAGCTGGGCTACCTCGGCGGGCTTGGAGACGGTGAAATAGGCCAGCCAGGGGACGGTCCCCGCCAGGGCGCCCAGGCCGAAGGGCCCCAGCGCCACGCCCGCGGCCAGGAACCCCAGGGTCGGACTGATCTTCAGGCGCTGGAACAGGGGCACCACGATCCCCGCCGTGGCGAGGAACAGCATCAGGTCCTTGTAGTCGCCGGGGGAAACGCCCGCGTGCTCCATTCGTGCTCCGATCCGGTTGAAGCGTCAGGGTCCCGGATCGACGACGGCGGCGCAACCCCTAGTCGGCGCGGAAATCAGTCCGCGGCCGCGACATAGGCCGAGAGCGGGGTCTGCGGACGGCCGCCGTAGTGGCTGATGATCTCGGCCGCGGCCAGGGCGCCCAATCGGCCGCACTCGGCCAGCGGCAGGTCCTGGGTCAGGCCGTGCAGGAAGCCGGCGGCGAACAGGTCGCCGGCGCCGGTGGTGTCGACGACGCGCTCGACCGGGGCGGCCGCGACGCGCACGGTCTGGTCGCCGGAGACGATCACCGCGCCTTTCGCGCCGCAGGTCGCCGCGGTCAGGGGCACGCGGCCCCGGGCGCTTTCGAGGGCGGCTTCGAAATCCTCGGTCTCGAACAGGGCGCACAGCTCGGCCTCGTTGGCGAACAGCACGTCGACGGTCCGGATCAGCTCGAGGAAGGCGGTCCGGTGGCGGTGCACGCAGAACGAATCCGACAGGGACAGGGCCACCTTGCGCTCCGAGGCCCGGGCGATGGCGGCCGCCTTGCGGAACGCCTCCTGGGCGTGGGGCGGATCGTAGAGATAGCCCTCCAGGTAGGTGATCTTGGCCGAGGAAACCATTTCAATGTCAATATCTTCCGGCGTCAGGTTCACGCAGGCGCCGAGGAAGGTGTTCATGGTTCGCTGGGCGTCCGGTGTGACCAGGATCAGGCAGCGCGCCGTGGCCGGTCCCGCCGCGGCCGAGGGGGTCGGGAAGGCGATGCCCGCGGCGGTGATGTCGTGGCGGAAGACATGGCCGAGCTGGTCGTCGCGCACCTTGCCGATATAGCCGCACCGCGCGCCCAGCGAGGCCAGCCCGGCGATGGTGTTGCCGGCCGATCCCCCGGACAGCTCCATGGCCGGTCCCATGGCGGCGTAGATCGCCTCGGCCTGGTCCTCGTCGATCAGGGCCATCGCGCCCTTGGTCATGGCGTGGCGGGCCAGGAAGGCGTCGTCGGTGTCGTCGATGATGTCGACGATCGCATTGCCGATGCCGACGACGTCGAGGGTAGGGGCGGTCATGGCGGTCTCCTAAAAAGGCCTTCTCCCCTTGCGGGAGAAGGTGGCCCCGAAGGGGTCGGATGAGGGGTCGCGCCGCCTCATCCGGTTAGCTCGGTTCATCATGAGGCGGCCGTCGCGCAACCCCTCATCCGTCGGCTACGCCGACACCTTCTCCCGCAAGGGGAGAAGGAGCTTCGCGCGTTAGGCCAGCCGCTTCAGTTCGTCGACGAGGTCGGTCTTCTCCCAGGAGAAGCCGCCGTCCGCGTCCGGGGTGCGGCCGAAGTGGCCGTAGGCGGCGGTGCGGGCGTAGATCGGCCGGTTCAGCTTCAGGTGCTCGCGGATGGCCCGCGGGGTGGCGCCGCCGACCATCTCGGGAAGCAGCTTCTCCAGCCTGGCCGGGTCGACGTGGCCGCTGTCGTGCAGGTCGACGTAGAAGGACAGGGGCTTGGCCACGCCGATGGCGTAGCTGATCTGGATGGTGCAGCGCTCGGACAGGCCCGCGGCCACCACGTTCTTGGCCAGGTAGCGGCAGATGTAGGCGGCCGACCGGTCGACCTTGGTCGGGTCCTTGCCGGAGAAGGCCCCGCCGCCGTGGGGGGCGGCCCCGCCGTAGGTGTCGACGATGATCTTGCGCCCCGTGAGGCCGCAGTCCCCGTCCGGCCCGCCGATGACGAAATTGCCGGTCGGGTTGACGTGCCATTCGGTGGAGGCGTCCACCAGGCCCTCGGGGAAGACCTTCAGGATGTAGGGACGGACGATCGCCTCGATGTCCTTGGGGCTCAGCCCCTCCTTGTGCTGGGTCGACAGCACGATGGAGGTGACCTTGGTCGGCTTGTCGTTCTCGTAGAGCAGGGTGACCTGGCTCTTGGCGTCGGGCTCCAGCCCCGGCTCCTGGCCGGAATGGCGCACCTCGGCCAGGCGCTTCAGGATGTTGTGCGAGTACTGCAGCGTGGCCGGCATCAGCTCGGGCGTGTCGATGGTGGCGTAGCCGAACATGATGCCCTGGTCGCCGGCGCCCTCGTCCTTGTTGCCGGTGGAGTCGACGCCCATGGCGATGTCGGCCGACTGGGCGTGCAGGTAGTTGGCGAACTCGGCGCTCTTCCAGTGGAAGCCCTCCTGTTCGTAGCCGATGTCCTTGACCGCGGCGCGGACCTTGTCTTCCAGACCGGCCTGGGCGGAGGCCGGCCCGCGCACCTCGCCGGCGATGACGATGCGCTGGGTGGTCACCAGGGTTTCGCAGGCGACCCGGGCGTAGGGGTCCGCGCCCAGGAAGGCGTCGACGACGGTGTCGGAGATGCGGTCGGCCACCTTGTCGGGGTGGCCTTCGGACACGCTCTCGCTGGTGAACAGGTATTTGTCTCTACGCACGTCGCGATCCCCTCTTGGGCTTCGGTTTAGAGATCCCGCTTGCGCGAGATGGTGAAAGATTCGTCCCAGAACCACAGGCCGCCGTGCGCCTTCAGCACGTCCTCGGTGGCCTTGAGGTATCCGTCGCCGCCCATGGCCTCGGACAGGCGGTGGTCCTCGATCTGGGCGTTGTAGGTGGCTGCGTTCCAGGCTGCAAACAGGGTCGAGGTCCCGATGGCGCCCTCGGTGTCGACCTCGCCTGGAAGCATATGCATCCGGTGCTTGAACAGGGCTTTCGCGTCGGAGGCGGTCGAAAAGGTATACAAACGCGCCCGCGAGCCCAGTTCGGCCTTGGTGGCGCGCAGCAGGTCGTGCCGGCTGGTGATGAAGGGGTCCTCGTCCGGCCAAACGCGCCGGACGATCTCCATGCCCGGATCGCCGCCGCAGGAGTGGATGCCGACCAGGCGGCCGCCGGGAGCCAGGGCCCGGGCCAGGGGCGCGATCACCCGCCTGGCCTTGAAGTCGGTGGAGGCCCGCGCCCGATAGGGCTGGGAGGCGATGACCAGGTCGTAGTCGGCCCGGACGCTGCCGCGGCGGGGGATCACCTGGTCGAGCAGGAAGCGGCAATCCTCGCGGTAGATCACCAGCACCGCCGGCTTCTCATAGATCGGGTTGCCGCTGGTCGGGGAGATCCTGGCCCGCCAGGTGTCGGACAGGAAAGGCTCCAGCTCGCCGATCTGGCGGTCGAACTCCGCCGAGGTGGAGCCCTGCAGCACCAGCTCGCGCCAGACCAGTCTTTCGGCCGCCGCCAGCTTCTGCGGGGCCAGCCAGGGGGCCTCGGCGTAGTGCATGTTGGTCATCACCAGCACCGTCGCCGGGTGTTCCTGGAAGCGGTCGGCCATCTTCTCCAGGGCCAGGCGCACGTCCTCCAGGCTGATCTCCTTGCCGACCAGATAGAGTGGGGTCTTCTCGTACAGGTGGTGCAGGGTGCGCATGACCCGCGCCAGCACGGTGCCGTCGCCGACGCCGGCGTCGAACAGCCGGATCGCGGGGGGCGTGGGCGACAGGGTGGCGAGCTCCTGCTCGACCCGCTTGGCCACCTCCTGCTTCTCGCTGCAGGTATTGACGAACAACAGGTATTTCTGCCGGTTCTCGTAGAACCTGAAGGCCCCGACCGGTCCCTGCGAAGCCGCAGCGGCGCGGACGGGGGGCAGGGGCTCGGGCGGCGCCTCGGGGGCGGGGCCCTGGGCCTCGATGAAGGCGCGGACCCGGTCGGCCGTGTCGGGGGTGGCCCGGCCGCCCGAACGCAACCGGCCGACGAACTTTCCGTCGTTGACCGCCAGCCGTCCAAAGGTGCTTTCGGCCATGCCGACGCGGCGGCAATAGCGGGTCACGTCTTGAAGGAGGGCCTCGGCGTCCACCCTCGGCTCATAGCCCGGATTTTGCCCACTTGCCAAGCGTGGGATGGAAGTGGGACGAATCTCACGTACGCCCTCGGGGCCGGCCGTGCTATGGCCCCGCCCATGGGTCTGGCCGCTGACATAGCCCCCCTTCGGGCCGCAGGTTGGGACGCCCTGGCGATGGTCGCGGCGCCCTGGCGCGAACCCACGGCGGTCGCCGCCGCCTTCGCCGAGACCCCCTACGCCATAGCCTTCCTGTCGGACGGTTCGGCGGACGCCCGCTGGTCCTATTTCGCCCAGGCGCCCGAGGCCGTCGCTGTCGTGGGGCCCCATGACACCCTCGATCCCTTCGCCGCCGCGGCGGCGCTGCTGGGTCCGGCCCGCCCTCCCCATGCCGACGCGCCGCCATTCCAGGGCGGACTGGCGGGCCTGGTCTCCTACGAGGCGGGCCTGCGTCGCGAACCGAGCGTCCGGGCCGGCCACTCGGACTGGCCCGACCTGGCCGCCGGCCTCTATCCTGCCCTGCTCGCCTTCGATCATCACCGCCGCCGTGTCGTCGCCCTGGGCCGGGGCGCGACCGAGCCGCAGGCGCAGGCGCGGGCGCGCCGGGCGCTCGCCTGGCTGGAGGCGCCGCCGCCGGGATCCCGCCCCAACCGCCTCGCCGAGGGGTTCGCGCCCCTGACCGCGGCCTCCGCCTATCGGTCGGCGGTGGCCGAGGCGACCCGGCGCATCGAGGCCGGGGAGATCTTCCAGGCCAACATCGCCCGCGCCTGGGGCGGCCGGCTGGCGGCCGGCGTCCGGCCCTTCGACCTGATCGCGGCGCTGACGGTGCAGAGCCCGGCGCCCTTCGCCGCCTATCTCAGGTTGCCGGACCGGGCCGTGGCGTCCAATTCGCCCGAGCGCTTCTTGTCGGTCGACGCGGGCGGCCGGGTCCAGACCCGGCCGATCAAGGGCACCCGTCCCCGCGACGCCGACCCCGTCCGCGACGCCGCCCTGGCCGCTGAACTCGCCGCCAGTCCCAAGGACCGGGCCGAGAACCTGATGATCGTCGACCTGATGCGCAACGACCTGGCCCGGGTCTGCGTCCCCGGTTCGGTCGCCGCGCCCGAACTGTTCCGGTTGGAAAGCTTCGCCAACGTCCATCACCTGACCTCCACCGTGACCGGCCGGTTGAACCCCGGCGCCACGGGGCTCGACCTGATGGCGGCGGCGTTCCCGCCCGGCTCGATCACCGGCGCGCCCAAGGTCCAGGCCATGCGGGTGATCGCGGGGCTGGAGGGGCCGCGCGGACCCTATTGCGGCTCGATGTTCTGGGCCGGCTTCGACGGCGCCTTCGATTCCAGCGTGCTGATCCGCACGGCCGCCCTGGTGGCGGACGCCGGCGGCTGGCGGTTCGAGGCCCGCGCGGGGGCCGGCATCGTCGCCGACAGCGATCCCGTCCTGGAAGACCGGGAGACCGAGGCCAAGATCGGCGCCCTGGCGCGCGCCTTCGGAGGCGCGGCCTGATGAGCATCCCCCCCGACGACCGTGGTTTCACCCTGGGCGACGGCCTGTTCGAGACGGTGCTGGCGCGGGACGGGGCGCCGATCCTGTGGGAGCGGCACATGGCGCGGCTGGAGCGGGGGTGCGACGTTCTCGGTTTGCCGCCGCCCTCCGCCGAGGCCTGCCGGACCGCCGCCGTCCGGGCGCTGACCGAGGCCGGCCTCGACGCCGCCCGCGCCGCGGTGCGCCTGACCTGGTCGGCCGGTTCGGGCGGCCGCGGCCTCGACCGGCCCGAGGCGCCCGTGCCCCGATTGGCGATCCAGGCCTCGCCGGCTCCCCGCGTCGAGGCTCCGCTCCGTCTGGCCATCGTCGCCGTGCGCCGCAACGAGGCCTCGCCGGCCTCGCGGCTGAAGACCCTGTCCTATCTCGACCAGGTGCTGGCCCGGCGGGCGGCGCGGGCGGCCGGGGCCGACGAAGCGCTGATGCTGAACACCCGGGGCGAACTGGCCTGTTGCGCCGCGGCCAATCTGTTCTGGCTGCAGGGGCGGGCGGTGTTCACCCCGGCCCCGGCCTGCGGCGTCCTTGACGGGGTGGTCCGCGGCGCCTTGATCGAGCGGGCGCTGGCCGCGGGCCTTGAGGTCCACGAGGTGCGGGCCGGCCCTGAGGCGCTGGAGACCGCCGACGCGGTGTTCGCGACCAACAGCCTGATCGGGGTGCGCGAGGCGGCGGCGGTGGACGGCCGCGGCTTCGACCCCCATCCGGCGGTGAAGGCCCTGGCCGCGTTGGTCGAGGATCTGGCCTGACGGGAACGCCTGCGGCCTCTTTCTGTCGCGATCCCCGGTCTTAAAGGCTATGAAGCGGCCGCGCTTCCATCAGCCGAAGAGGCCTTGCCTTGTCCGCCCAACGCGAACAGACGGTCCGCCGGATCACCGCCCCCGACATCGCCGCGCGCAAGGGCGGCGAGCCGGTGGTGTGCCTGACCGCCTATACCGCCCCCATCGCCGCCATACTGGACGAGCACTGCGACCTGCTGCTGGTGGGGGATTCGGTCGGCATGGTGCTGCACGGCCTGCCCAACACCGTCGGCGTCACCCTCGACATGATGATCCTGCACGGCCAGGCGGTGATGCGCGCCGCCCGGCGGGCGATGGTGGTGATCGACATGCCCTTCGGCTCCTACGAGGCGGGGCCCGAGACCGCCTACGCCAACGCCGCGCGGGTGATGAAGGAGACCGGCGCCCAGGGGATCAAGGTGGAGAGCGGCCCCACCGTGGCCGACACCATCGCCTATCTGGTGGTGCGCGGGATCCCGGTGATGGGCCACGTCGGCCTGCGCCCCCAGGCCATCCTGACCCAGGGCGGCTTCCGCGCCCGCGGCCGCACCGAGGCCGACCGGGCGGCGGTGATCGCCGAGGCCGAGGCCGCCGCGGCCGCCGGCGCCTTCGCCGTGGTGGTGGAGGGGGTGGCCGAGGACCTCGCCCGCGAGGTCACCGCCCGGCTGAGCGTGCCCACCATCGGCATCGGCGCCTCGCCCGCCTGCGACGGCCAGGTGCTGGTGGTCGACGACATGCTGGGCCTGTTCGACTGGACGCCGAAGTTCGTCCGCCGCTACGCCGACCTGAAGGGCGAGATCGCCGAGGCGGTGCGGACCTATGCCGAGGACGTGCGCGCCCGCCGCTTTCCGGCTCCGGCGGAGACTTACTTCGCCGGCGGAGACAAAGGCGCCACAAAACCGTCCGCTTAAGCGGGCTCGTTGCCGCGGCGCGGCGATACGCTATAGGTTGCCCCCGTTTTGCGCGGCGAGTCCTAGAAGTCCGGAGGCTTGAGAGCCAGGTGGTCGACGTTTTTGAAGAGGTCGAGGAGCAGCTTCGCTCGGCCCGCTACCTTTCGATGGTCAAGAAGGGCTGGCCCTGGGCGCTCGGCGCCGTGGTCCTGGCCCTGCTGGTCACGTTCGCCTACTGGGGCTGGACCAGCTATCGCGCCGCCGAATCGGCCAAGGCCTCCGAGGCCTACCAGACCGCCTTCGACGCCATGGCCCGCAACGACGGCCCGGCGGCCGACGCCGCCTTCGCCGCGGTCGCCAAGAGCGGGCCGGCCGGCTATCGCGCCCTGGCCCTGATGCAACAGGCCGGCCTGCGCACCAGCCAGGGCAAGAACGCCGAGGCCATCGCCCTGTTCGACCAGGCCGCCAAGGTCGCGCCGGCGCCCCTGATCGGCGACGCCGCCAAGCTGAAGGCCGCCTATCTGGTGTTCGACAACGCCACCCTGCCGGAGTTGGAGGCGCGGCTGTCGCCCCTGGCCGTGGCGGGACGCCCCTATGCGGCTTTGGCCCGCGAGGCCCTGGCCATGAAGCGGCTGACCACCGGCCACACGGCCGAGGCCCGCCAGGCCTTCGCCCTGCTGGCCATTTCCCCGGACGCCGGGGAGGCCCTGCAGGCCCGCGCCCAGATCGCCATGAACGAGATCGACGCCGGCCAGGCGCCGAACCTGCCGGCCGTGGTCCGCGCCGCCGCCGCCATGACGCCCGAGGCGGTCAAGGCCGCCAAGCTCGCCGCCGCCCAGGCCGCCGCCGTCAGGGCCGCGGCCGAACGCGCCGCCCAGATTCCCCCAGGAGCCGGCCCGCCGCCGTCCCAAGCCGGAGCCGCCCAATGATCGGCCGTCGCACCCTCGCGCGTTGCGCGGCTGTCCTGATCCTGTCGATCGGCGTGAGTTCCTGCGGCGGCCTGAGGCTGCCGAGGATTCCCGGCCTCGGGGGCAAGGCCAGCTCCAAGTACCAGGGTCCCGGCGCCCGCATCCCGGTCCTAAGCGAGACCGACGCCCTGAAGCCGTCCGCCGCGCTGAAGGGGGTCGACTTCGCCCTGCCGCCGGCCCAGCCCCAGGCCGACTGGCCGCTGCCCGGCGGCACGCCCGAGCAGTCGGTCGAGCATGCGGTCGCCGGCCAGAACTTCTCCATCGCCTGGCGCCGCAAGGTGGGCCAGGGCATCGCCCGCGGCCACCGCGTCACCGCCACGCCGGTGATCGCCCAGGGCCGGATCTACACCCTCGACGGCGCGGGCCTGGTCTCGGCCCACGACGAGCGGAGCGGGGCGGAGATCTGGCGCAACGACCTGGCCCCGCGGTCCGGCCGCGACAAGGACGCCTACGGCGGCGGCGTGGCCTTCGACGACGGCACGGTCTACGTCTCTTCCGGCTACCGCTTCGTCACCGCCCTCGACGCCGCCACCGGCAAGGTGAAGTGGCGCACCGCGACGCCCTCGCCGGTGCATGGGGCCCCGACGGTCAGCGCCGGCCGGGTCTTCGTGGTCGACATCGAAGACCAGCTGATGGCGTTCAACGCCGCCGACGGCCTGGTGGTCTGGAACTTCCAGGCCCTGGAGGAGCCGGCCCGAGTGATCGCCGCCTCCAGCCCAGCGGTCTCGGGCGAGGTGCTGGTCGCGCCCTTCGCCTCCGGCGAGGTCAGCGCCTTTCGCACGGCCAACGGCAACGCCCTGTGGAGCGACACCCTGACCTTCACCAACCGCAACTACGCCCTGTCGGAGATCCGCGACGTGGCCGGCCGGCCGGTGATCTATCGCGGCGACGTGTTCGCGGGCAGCCATTCGGGCATGTTCGGCGCCATCAGCCTGCGCGACGGTTCGCGGCGCTGGGACCTGCCGATCTCCACCATCACCACCCCCCTGCCCACCGGCGACGTGGTCTATGTCACCGACCAGGCGGGCCTGCTGATCTGTATCGCCCGCGAGTCCGGCCAGGTGTACTGGACCGTCGACCTCAACGCGGGGGCCAAGAAGAAGAAGGACAGGGCGGTCTGGTCCGGCCCCCTGCTGGCCTCGGACAAGCTGATCGTGGTCTCCACCAAGGGCGAGGCGGTGGCGCTGAACCCCCACACCGGCGCGCGCCTGCAGTCCCTCAAGCTCGGTTCGGGCGCCTTCCTGTCGCCCATCGCCGCCAACGGGACCGTCTATGTGCTGAGCGAGGCGGCGGAACTGATCGCGATCCGATAGGGTCGCCAGGCCCCCCGCTCTCCTTCCTCCACCGTCCCACAGAGGACGGGGAGGCGCCCGGCAACGGAGGCGCCGGCGGCTTAGTCCGCCACGCCCCGCGCATTTCGTCGCCGAAACGGCTACATACCCCCCATGTCTCTCAAACTCGCCATCGTCGGCCGTCCCAACGTCGGCAAGTCCACCCTGTTCAACCGGCTCGCCGGGCGCAGGCTGGCCATCGTCAACGACCAGCCCGGAGTCACCCGCGACCGCCGCACCGCGGCCGGGCGGCTGGGGGACATCGACCTTGAACTGATCGACACCGCCGGCTTCGAGGACGTCGCCGACGAGAGCCTGGAATCGCGCATGCGCATCCAGACCGAAAAGGCGGTGGACGAGGCTGACCTGTGCCTGTTCGTGTTCGACGCCCGCGAAGGCATCACTCCGCTGGACCGCATCTTCGCCGACCTGCTGCGCCGCCGGGACAAGCCGGTGGTGGTGGTGGCCAACAAGGCCGAGGGCCGCGCCGGGGAACTGGGCGCCGCCGACGCCTTCTCGGTGGGCATGGGCGATCCCATCCCGATCTCGGCCGAGCACGGCGAGGGGATGAGCGACCTCTATGACGCCGTGCTGGCCGCCATGCCCTTCGCCGGCGAGGACGCCGAGGACGAGGACCCCGCCGACAAGCCCCTGCGCATCGCCATCGTCGGGCGGCCCAACGCCGGCAAGTCCACCCTGGTCAACGCCCTGCTGGGCGAGGACCGCCTGCTGACCGGCCCCGAGGCCGGGATCACCCGCGACGCCATCTCGGTGGACTGGGACTGGGAGGGCAGGCCGGTCCGGCTGGTCGACACCGCGGGCCTGCGCCGCAAAGCCAGGGTGCAGGAGACGCTGGAGAAGCTCTCCACCTCCGATTCCATCCGCGCCATCACCTTCGCCGAGGTGGTGATCCTGGTGATGGACGCGGGCAACGCCTTCGAGACCCAGGACCTGCAGCTGGCCGACCTGGTCGAGCGCGAGGGGCGGGGGCTGATCTTCTGCATCGCCAAGTGGGACCTGGTGGAGAACCCGCAGGAACGGCTGGCCGAATTGCGCGAACAGGCCGACCGGGTGCTGCCCCAAGTGCGCGGCACTCCGCTGATCGCCCTGTCGGCCGAAACCGGCCGGGGCCTCGACCGGCTGATGCCGGCGGTGTTCGGCATGTACAAGAACTGGTCGACCAAGGTGAAGACCCGCGACCTCAACGACTGGCTGGGCATCGCGGTGCAGAGGCACCCGCCGCCTGCGGTGGGCGGAAAGCGGATCAAGCCCAAATACATGGCCCAGCTGAAGGGCCGCCCGCCGACCTTCGTGCTGTTCGCCAGCCGGGCCGACCAGATGCCCGAGCAGTACCGGCGCTATCTGATCAATTCCCTGCGCGAAAGCTTCGACCTACCGGGGGTGCCGATCCGCATCACCATCAAGTCGGGCAAGAACCCCTATGCCGAGGAAGGCGAGGGGCGCCGCAGCCAGCCGAACGACGAGAACGGCCCCTCCAAGTTCATCGCCAAGAAGACCCGCGCCCGCAAGGCCGCGACCGAGGTGAAGCCGGCCGCGCCCATCGTCACCCCGGCGGGCTCGTCCAAGCCGGTGCGCGCCCGCAAGCCCGGCTCCTACAAGGTGGTCGCCCCCGGCAAGCCGGCGCTGTCCAAGGCCAAGGCCGCGGCGTTGAAGCCCAAGCGCGCGCCCCAGCGCACCCCCACCACCCACAAGCTGCGCAAGCCCCCGGCCAAGGGCACCGCGCCGCGCCCGTCCAAGGGCCCGCGGCGGTAGAGCAACTCAGCGCTCGAACCGCACCACCCCGGTCGGCGGCTCGCGATCGGGGCGGGCCAGATCGACCACCAGGGGGATGATCTCCTCCGGCGCGGGCAGGGTCATAGGGTCTTCGCCGGGGAAGGCCGCCGCCCGCATCTTGGTGCGCAGGGGGCCGGGGCTGAGCAGGACCGGCCGCAGCCGGGTGATGGCGGTCTCGTCGCGATAGGCCTCGACCAGGGCCTCCAGCCCGGCCTTGGTGGCGGCGTAGGCGCCCCAGAAGGCCTGGGGGTCGCGCGCCGCCCCGCTGGTGAGGAAGATCGCCCGCCCGGCCGCGCTCTGGCGCAAAAGGGCGTCCATGGAGCGGATCAGCCGGTAGTTGGCGGTCTGGTTGACCGCCACCGCCCGCTCCCACACCGGCGGGTCGATATGGGCGACCGGGGTGAGAAGGCCGAGGTCGCCGGCGGCGGAGACCAGTATGTCGAGCTTCTTCCAGCGCCCATAGATCGCCGCGCCCAGTTGGTCGACGCCGTCGCCGTTCTTCAGGTCCAGGGGGACCAGGGTGGCGCGTTCGCCGGTGGCGGCGAGGATCTCGTCGTCCAGGGCCTCCAGCGCGCCCTGGGTGCGGGCGGTGGCGATCACGTGGGCCCCGGCCTGAGCCAGTCCCAGGGCGCAGGCCCGCCCGATCCCGCGCGACGCGCCGGTGACCAGGGCGACGAGACCCGCGAGGGGTTTGTCCGTGGTTGTCATGGCGGTGATTTAGCGGGGGTCGGGGCGGTTGTCGCCCTCTAGGCGCTCACCAGGAACGACAGCTGCCGTTCCTGCATCTCGTTGCGGCCCTCGGCGATCTCGCGGTCGAGCAGGCGGGTGGGGTAGTCGCCGGTGAAATAGTGGTCGGTGAACTGGGGGTTGGCGGGGTCGCGGGGGCCCGCGCCCATGGCCCAGTACAGGCCCTCCACCGACAGGAAGCCCAGGCTGTCCACCTCCAGCATCCGGCGCATGTCCTCCAGCGACTTGGTGGCGGCCAGCAGCTTGTCCCGGTCGGGCATGTCGATGCCGTAGAAGTCGGGGAACTTGATCGGCGGCGAGGCCGAGCGCAGGTGCACCTCGGCGGCCCCGGCCTCGCGCACCATGCGCACGATCTTCACCGAGGTGGTCCCGCGGACGATCGAATCGTCGATCAGGATCACCCGCTTGCCCTCCAGCACCGTGCGGTTGGGGCTGTGCTTCATGCGCACGCCGAGTTCGCGCACGCCCTGGCTGGGCTGGATGAAGGTGCGGCCCGCGTAGTGGCTGCGGATGATGCCGAGCTCGAACGGCAGGCCGCTTTCCTGGGCGAAGCCGATGGCGGCGGGGACGCCGCTGTCGGGCACCGGCACCACCACGTCGGCGATGGCCGGGGTCTCCTGGGCCAGGCGCGCGCCCATGCGCTTGCGGACATCGTAGACCGAGCGTCCGTTCACCACCGAGTCCGGCCGGGCGAAATAGACGTATTCGAACAGGCAGGGGCGGGCGTGCAGGGCCGGGAACGGCCGCAGCGATTCCACCCCGGCGTCGGAGATCACCACCACCTCGCCGTGCTCGACGTCGCGCACGAAGCTGGCCCCGATCATGTCGAGGGCGCAGGTCTCGGAGGCCAGCACCGGCTTGCCGTCCAGGTCGCCCAGCACCAGCGGGCGGATGCCCAACGGATCGCGGGCGCCGATCAGCTTCTTGTTCGACAGGGCGACCAGGGCGTATCCGCCCTCGATCTGGGACAGAGCGTCGACGAAGCGGTCGATCATCCGCGCCTTCCGCGAGCGGGCGATCAGGTGGAGGATCACCTCCGAATCCGAGGTCGACTGGAAGATCGACCCGTCGGCGACCAGCTTGTGGCGCAGATAGAGGAAGTTGGTCAGGTTGCCGTTGTGGGCGATGGCGATGCCGCCCGACTCCAGGTCGGCGAACATCGGCTGCACGTTGCGGATGAAGCTGCCGCCGGCGGTGGCGTAGCGGGTATGGCCGATGGCGGCCTTGCCAGGCAGGCGCTTCATCAGGTCGCTGCCCGAAAAGGCTTCGGCCACGTGGCCCATGTGCCGTTCGGTGACGAACTTGGAGCCGTCGAAGCTGGCGATGCCGCAGGCTTCCTGCCCGCGATGCTGCAGGGCCTGCAGGCCGAGCGCGGTCAGGGCGCTGGCGTCGGGGGTGCCCCAGACGCCGAACACGCCGCACTCCAGCCGCATGGTCTCGTCGTCGGGATCTCGAGCAAAACGGTCGCTTGAATCGCTCATCGGGACCTTTCCACCAGGGCGTCGATGTCGTCGCGGGTCCGCTTATCATATGCTGGGCTTTTGCGGGGCGCCATTTCGCCGCGGCGGCGCGCCGGGGGCGGACGATCCTGCGGCGCGAACGCCGGTTCGGCGGGAGCGGCGGCGTCTCCGCTCCCGTCGTCGGTCACCGCCCGCTGCAAGGCCGGTCCGATGTGGCTGGAGGCCTTCAGGGCCCGCGGCGCGACCGCCCCGACCAGTTGCCCCGACGCGCGCGCCATCGGATAGAGGGCGCCGTCCGAGATCCACTTGGGGACCAGTTCGGGCGGGGTGGCCATGTTGAACACCAGATAGAACACCCCGAGGAACACCAGGGCCCGGACCAGGCCGAAGCATAGACCTATGGTGCGGTCGATGGCGCCGAGGGCGGCCTGCTCGTGCAGGCGGGAGGTGACCCAGTGAGCGCAGACCCGCAGCGCGATGTAGGCGACGACGAAGACCGTCACCACCGCCGCCGCGTTGGCCGCCCAGGTCGGATGCACCATGCGCCGCGCCAGCGGCCCGGCCAGCGGCATCAGATAGATCGCCGCCAGGGCGGCCAGGGTGAAAGCGAACACCGTCACCAGCTCGCGCACCGCGCCGCGGGTGAAGCCCACCAGGCCGGAGACGAGCAGGATCAGGATCGCGATCAGGTCGAACAGGGTCACGCGAACGGCCTCACTTCCAGTTCTCCTCGCCGATGCGGCCGACCGCCTGGTCCAGCCGGGTCACGCCGGCGACGGGCAACTGCCCCGCCTCCGCCGCGCTCGAGGGAGCCAGGGCGCGGCCGAACCCCAGCTTGGCGGCTTCCTTGAGCCGCGATTCCATCCGGCCGACCGAGCGCACGTCGCCCGACAGGCTGACCTCGCCGAACACCACGCAATCCTGCGGCAGGGGCTTGTCCAGGGCTGAAGACACCAGGGCCGCCGCCGCGGCCAGGTCCGCCGCCGGTTCGGTGATCCTGAGCCCCCCGGCGACGTTCAGGTAGACGTCGCGGTCGCCAAATCCAAGCCCGCAGCGGGCCTCCAGCACCGCCAGCACCATGGCCAGGCGCCCGGAATCCCACCCCACCACCGCCCGGCGCGGGGTGCCGTAGGCGGACGGGGCCACCAGGGCCTGGAACTCCACCAGCACCGGGCGCGAGCCTTCGATGCCGGCGAACACCGCCGCGCCCGCCGCCCGCGTGCCGCCCTCGTTGAGGAACAGGGCCGAGGGGTTCTTCACTTCGCGCAGGCCTGCGTCGGACATCTCGAACACCCCGATCTCGTCGGTGGCGCCGAAGCGGTTCTTGGCCGCCCGCAGGATGCGGAAGGGATAGCCGCGCTCGCCCTCGAACGAGAGCACCGCGTCGACCATGTGCTCGACCACCCGGGGTCCGGCGATCTGGCCGTCCTTGGTGACGTGGCCGACCAGCACCACCGCCGTGCCGCGCTTCTTGGCCAGACGCACCAGCTCGCCCGCGGCGGCGCGGACCTGGGCCACCGAGCCGGGGCCGGCCTCCAGCTGGTCGCTCCACAGGGTCTGGATGGAATCGATGACCACGATGTCGAAGCGCTCCTTCTTCAGGGCTTCGACGATGTCGCGCAGGGCGGTCTCGGCCGCCAACCTCACCGGCGCCGCCCCCAGACCCATGCGCTGGGCCCGCGCCCGCACCTGCTCCACCGCCTCCTCGCCGGAGATGTAGGCGCAGGTTCCGCCCCGCAGGGCCGCGTGGGCGGCCACCTGCATGAGCAGGGTGGACTTGCCGACCCCGGGGTCGCCGGCGATCAACAGGGCCGAGCCGGGCACGATCCCGCCGCCACAGACCCGGTCGAACTCCTCCACCCCGGTGACGATGCGGGGCGGGGCGGGGGTCTCCACGTCCAGGGTCTCGAAGGCCAGGCCTGGCCCGCGTTTCGAGGCGCGGGCAGGGGCCAGCGCGCCCGGCGGCGCGGCGCCGGCGAGTTCCTCCACCAGGGTGTTCCACTGGCCGCAGGCGTTGCACTGGCCCGACCACTTGGTGTGGACCGCGCCGCAGGCCTGGCAGGCGTAGACCGCGCCGTCGCGCGCCATCGAAAACTCACTGAAGCCTAACCAGCCCTTGTCGCATGAGTCGGCCGCGCGCCTCTCTTGCTCGCAGCCAATTCACGCCGCGGTGGTTCTGTGTCCATACTTCCGTGAGGGGAGTCGTTGGGCATCCGAAGGGGGAGCACTGATGACCGTTACCGAGAACGAGCCTGTCGTCCCGCGCGCCGCGGTCGAGCGGGCAAAGAACATCCTGATCAAGCCGGCCGCGGAATGGTCGGTGATCGACGCCGAACCCGCGACGATCCAAGGCATCTATAGGAATTATCTGGTCTATCTGGCCGCGATCGGCCCGGTCGCGCGCTTCATCGGCGACGTGGTGTTCAGCCATGCGTCGGTACTGGCGGCGGTGGTGGTCGCGGTGATCACCTATGTGGTCTGGCTGGTCGTGATCTATGTCATGGGCCTGGTGATCGACGCCCTGGCGCCGAACTTCGGCGGAGAGAAGAACCCGGTCCAGGCGTTCAAGGTCGCGGCCTATTCCTCCACCGCCAGCGCGGTGACCGGAGTCTTCGCCATCGTCCCGGCCCTGTCGGGCTTGGCCATCCTGGGGCTGTACGGCCTTTATCTGCTCTGGCTCGGCCTGCCCAAGCTGATGAAGGTCCCGCAGGAAAAGGCGCTTCAGTATTACGCCGTCCTGCTGGGCGTGCTGCTGGTCGCCGGCCTGGTGATCGGCGCGGTCCTCGCGCCGGTAATGATGATGACGCGCTTCGGGATTTAGCCGGCTTCGCCGAGGTAGCGGCGCTCGGCCCGGCCGCTCAGCCGGACCAGAATCTCGTGGGCGACGGAGGACGCGGCCGTCGCCAGGTCGTCCAGCTGTGCGTGGGGCCCGAGCAGTTCGACCCGGTCCCCCGCCTTCGCGCCCGGACAGGCTTCCAGGTCGACCACGATCAGGTCCATGGACACGATCGCGAACGGGGCCCGCACGCCGTCGATCCAGCCCGCGCCCCGCGCATGCGATGTCCGCAAGACCCCGTCGGCATAGCCGCAGCCCAGCACCGCGACCCGCATGGGACGCTCGGCCGTGAACATGGCGCCGTAGCCCACCGCCTCGCCGCGGGCGAGATCGCGGACCTGCAGGATGGGAGATCGCAGGGTGGCCACCGCGGCCAGCCGCGGGTCGGGGTGCTCCTGCGGGCCGCCGCCATAGAGGCTGATGCCGGGGCGGACCAGGTCGAACCGGTAATCGGGACCGAGGAAGACGCCGGCCGAGGCGCTCAGGCTGGCCGGCGCCTGGGGGAACAGGACGCGGGCCGCGCGGAAGCGGGCGAGTTGGTCGGCGTTGCGCGGGTGGCCGGGCTCGGGGCCGCAGCCGAGGTGGCTCATCACCAGCGACACCGCCAGGTCCGTGCGCGACAGGGCCTCGGCCTCGTCCCGGCTGACGCCCAGGCGATTCATGCCGGTGTCGACGTGCAGGGCGGCCGGACGCCCGTCCTCACGCCGCCAATAGGCCGCCTGCTCGGCCGTGTTCAGCACCGGGGTCAGCGCGGCGGCGGCGAGCCCCGGCTGCGATCCTGCCGGGGCGCCGTCCAGCACCAGGATCTCGGCGTCCCGGTCGCCCAGGGCCCGGCGCAGGGCCTCGCCCTCCGACAGCCGGGCGACGAAGAAGCGCCGCGCCCCCTCCGCCCACAGCCGCCGGGCCACCGGCCCCGCGCCGAGGCCATAGCCGTCCGCCTTGACCACCGGCGCGGCCTCCGCGCCGACGGCCTGGGCCGCCAGGAACCGGTAGTTCGCCGCCAGGGCGTCGAGGTCGACGGTGAGGATGGTCTGAGACGGCGCGGCGGTCATCACTCGATCACGGCTCCGACCGATCGCTGTGGAGAAAGCCTTGTAGAGCGGACGCCGGCCTATCGGGTGGCGGTGTGGCGCGGGGCTTGGCGCTCGGCGAGGCGATCATACAGATACATGAGTCCGCCCAACTCCGTCTCCGGGATGTTGAATTGTCCCCATCCGCCTCGCAGGATGTTTCTCACAAGATCGCGGACTATATGTTCGAGGTGATCGAATACGATTTCCTCCAGATAGACGCCCTGGCGGACCCCTATCCCGAGCGCATCCAGGTAATTCAATATAACGATGGCGTCCTTGCGGACGGCGTGCGTGTCGTGGATCAACGGAGCGCGTCCGCGATCCCGCGCCTCCCAGATTCGATCCTTGGCCTGCCGCAAGACCGGATCGTAGGTATAGTTCTCGCAGGCCTCTATCGTGCGCCACTGCTTGTCGCGCGCGCCCTGGACTTCGAGCTGTTTGCGCAATTCGCTGAGCTGGTAGTAGGCGATCCAGGCCAGGGCGATTGTCGCCACGCCAGTGACCACGCCCGCGACGGCGGCGACCCATTCAGCTTCCATCGGTCCCCCAAACGAAAGCGCCAGCCCTTCGGCTGGCGCGTCGCTTAAAAGTCGGTCACTGCCCGAATCATATATCGCGCTCCAATCACGCCAGCCCCCTATATAGGGCGGGAAAGGTCCCCGGGAAAGTGCCCGGGGCTCACCGCGACTCGTAACGGCCTTCGCGGGCCAGGTTGCCGAACTTGGTCAGGTCCTCGTTGAAGGACAGCTTCACTGTGCCGATGGGGCCGTGGCGCTGCTTGCCGATGATCACCTCCGCCTGGCCGTGCACCCGGTCCATCTCCTCCTGCCAGGTCATGTGCTCGGGCGTGCCCTCGCGGGGCTCGGCGCGGCCGAGGTAGTAGCTTTCGCGGAACACGAACATCACTGCGTCGGCGTCCTGTTCGATCGAGCCGGATTCGCGCAGGTCGGAGAGCTGCGGACGTTTGTCCTCGCGGTTCTCCACGTTCCGCGACAGCTGCGACAGGGCGATGATCGGAACCGCCAGCTCCTTGGCCAGGGCCTTCAAGCCCTGGGTGATCATCGACACCTCCTGCACCCGGTTGTCGCCCTTGGAGCCGTCGGTGGTGACGAGCTGGAGGTAATCGACCACGATCAGGTCCAGGCCCACCGATCGCTTCAGCCGCCGCGCCCGGGCGGTCAGCTTGGCGATGGAGAGGCCGCCGGTGGCGTCGATGTAGAGCGGGCTTTCCTGGATCTCCAGCGCCGCGTCGCGCACCCGCCCGAACTCGGAGGCGTCGATCTCGCCCTTGCGCAGGCGGTCCGACGACACGCCCGAGACCTCGGCCAACAGACGCATGGAGAGCTGCTCGGCCGACATTTCCAGACTGAAGAAGGCCACCACCCCGCCGTTGACGGTCTTCTTGGTCCCGTCCGGCTGCGGCTCCCAGGCATAGGAGCGGGCGACGTGGAAGGCGACGTTGGTGGCCAGCGCCGTCTTGCCCATCGACGGACGGCCCGCAAGGATCAGGAGGTCGGAAGGGTGCAGGCCGCCCAGGCGCTGGTCCAGGTCGATCAGGCCGGTGGACACCCCCGCCAGACCGCCGTCGCGGCTGAAGGCCTCGGCCGCCATCTCCACCGCGCCCTGCAGGGCCTCGGCGAAGGAGACGAAGCCGGTGGACGTGCCGCCGCTCTCCGCCAGGTTGTAGAGTTGCTGCTCGGCGGCCTCGATCTGGTCGCGGGCCTCGAGCTCGGCGTCGCTCGCCGCCGAGGCGGAGATCTCGCCGCCTATGCGGATCAGGTCGCGGCGCAGGGCGAGGTCGTAGATCACCCGGCCGTAGTCGCGGGCGTTGGCGGCGGGGGGCGCGCGATCGACCAGGTCGGCCAGGTAGCGCAGGCCCCCCAGCTCCTCGAAGGCGGCGTCGCGGCGGAACCGCTCCATCAGCACGATGGGCTCGGCCAACTGGCCCTTCTTGATATGGTCCTCCATGGCCGCGAACAGGCGGGCGTGGAAGGGCTCGTAGAAATGGCGCGCCTGCAGCCGGTCGCTGAGGCGTTCATAGGCGGCGTTGTCGTACAGGATCGCGCCCAACAGAGCCTGCTCGGCTTCGATGTTGCACGGGATATGGGCCATGCCGGCAAGGACTGGGCTGGCGGCGTCGAGTGCGAGCGCGGAAGGGGACATGATTTATAAATAGCTAAGGTGCGGGGCGGAAACAGCCGGGGGACGCGGGGGTTTCCACTGCCGTGGACCGTCCGTCCACAGCGAAGGCGTCGCAGGCGACGCAATGCGCGCCCCGAGTGCATCATTTCCTAAAGCAATTCGTGGGAGTGTCCGGTCGCCGCGACAAGCGGTCGCAGCTCGGGTCGGGGTTCGTTAACCTTGGAGCCTTGCTTGCCCGCCAGTGTGCACGCGTTCGGGGGGAACTATCCATGACCGCCACAAGGGGTTGGCGCGCTGCTGCACAGTTCGGGGGGCTCGCCCTGGCGGTGTACGCCCTGACCTTGCTCAGCCTGAAGCTGCCGGAGGACGGGCGGCTGCCGCCGATCTGGCTGCCGAACGCCCTGGTGCTGGCGTGCCTGCTGAGGAACCCGCTTCGGCAGGGCTGGCGGGTGGTCCTGGCCGCCCTTTGCGGAAACATCGCGGCCGCGCTCCAGATCGGAGACGCGCTGCCGCTCGCGATCCTGCTGGGCGGGTTGAACACGGTCGAGGTGGTCGTCTGCCGCGTCGTCCTGGTTCGCCTGTTGCCGCGGGGCCTGGATCCGGCCGAGCCGAAGTCGCTCGGCCTGCTGGCCGTGGCCGCGGCCGGGTCCGCCTTGGCGGTCCTGCCGGCTTCAGGCCTGCTGGCGCTCAATGGATATGGCGCCGAATTTTTGGTGTTCGTCGTCCGGTGGGCGTCCCATGTGTTCGGCCTTGTCGTCCTTACCCCCTGTCTGCTGATCTTCAATCGGTGGCGCAGCTACGCCGGGGAGGCCGAGGCCGGACCGTTCGGCGTGGCGGCGCTGGTCGCGTACGGAGGCGCCTTGCTCCTGGCGTTCGGCCAGACCCGGTATCCATTGTTCTTCCTGGCGCCGCCCCTGCTGCTGGTGGTCGGCATGGAATTGGGGCTGCTGGGCGCGGCGGCGGGGGTGGCGGCGCTGGTGACGGCGGCGATGCTCGCGTCTCATGCGGGCGGCGCCACCCGGGCCTTCGTCATCGGCGCGCTGGCGGTGAAGGTCGGGCTGGTGCAGGCCTTCATCACCATGTCCAGCCTGTCGGGGCTGGTCGTGGCTTCCTTCGGGGTCCAGCGTCGCCGACTCAAGACGTCGCTGCTCCAGGCTTGGAACGAGACTCGGGAGCAGATGCGCCGGGCCGTCATGGCCGAAGAGATTGCCGAAACGGGCTACTGGCGGGTGGATCTCGAAAGCTTCGCCACCACCTGGTCTCCGGGCATGTACCGTCTCACCGGCCGCGACCCGGCCGTCCCCGTGGATTTCGCCACGGCCTGGCACGCGATCCATCCCGACGACGTGGCGGAGTCCCAGGCCCGGTGGGACATGGTGCTGGCGACGGGGGGAACCTCGCCGAACGCCACCGTGCGCATGGTGCGTCCCGACGGGGACATCCGCCATCTTGCCGGCCGCATGACCGGCCAATGCGGTCCTGACGGCAAGGTCGAGGCCATCTTCGGGGTCCTGATCGACGTCACCGAGCAAAAGCGGACCGAAATGACGGTCGCCGAAAGCGAAGCCCGGTTCCGGATGCTCGCGGAGAGCACCCCCGACGTCATCGTCCGTTTGAACGCGGAGAGGCGCTTCATCTATGTTTCGCCTTCTGCCCGGCAGGTGTTGGGCTATGAGCCCCAAGAGCTGGTGGGTCAGTTCGGCCCCTCGTCGATCCATCCGGAGGACGAGCGGGTCCTGCTGGAGACCATGGACAAGCTCCGTCGAGGACAAAAGCCGCTGCCGGCCACGCGCCTCCAACACCGGCGCCGGCGCAAGGACGGCTCCTACGTGTGGCTCGAGGGCAATCCGACCATCCTGCAGGACGAGAACGGCGAGCTTACCGAAATCATCGACGTCCTGCGCGACATCACCGTCCAGAAGGCCATGGAGACGGAGCTGCAGGCCGCGCGGGACGCCGCCGAGGCCGCCGCCGAGGTCAAGTCCCAGTTCCTTGCCAACATGACCCACGAACTGCGGACGCCGCTCACCGCCGTGCTGGGATTCTCGTCCCTGCTGGCCGAGCAGCCTGAACTCGGCGAGACCGCGCAGGCCTATGTCGCCAAGCTCAACACTGCGGGCAAGGCGCTGCTGTCGATCGTCAACGACGTGCTCGATTTCTCCAAGCTCGAGGCCGGACAGCTCGAGATCGCGTCCTCGGCGATGTGCCCGGCGGACCTGGTCCGCGAGGCCGCCGACCTGTTCGCCTTCCAGATCGGCGCCAAGGGGATCGCCCTGACGGTTTCGGGTTGCGAAGACCTGCCGGCCCGGGTGCTGGCCGACTCTGACCGCCTGCGGCAGATCCTGCTGAACCTGATCGGCAACGCCGTGAAGTTCACCGACGCGGGGGAAGTGCGCGTCGAGGTCCGCCACCTCGACGGGAAGCGCCTTGAGGTGGTGGTGGCCGACACCGGTCCGGGGCTTTCCCGCAGCCAGACCTCGCGGCTGTTCCAGCGCTTTTCCCAGGTCGACGGATCGTCCACGCGACGACATGGGGGCACCGGTCTCGGACTGGCCATCTGCAAGGGGCTGGTCGAGGCGATGGGAGGCGAGATCGGCGTCCGCAGCCGGCCCGGCCACGGGTCGAGTTTCTGGTTCGTCGTGCCGGCCCCGCCGGCGTCGGCGCCGGAAGCGGCGGCCGGGATGGCGGAGCCTCGGTTGGCCATGCCGGCGGCGGGTCTGCGCCTGCTCGTCGCCGACGATCATCCGGTCAATCGCCAGTTGGTCCGGGCCATCCTGGAGCCCTTCGGCGTCGAGGTCAGCGAGGCCGCCGACGGCCGCGAGGCGGTGGAGGCGGCGCTGAGGCGCCCGTTCGACCTGATCCTGATGGACATCCGGATGCCGGAGGCCGACGGGGTGTCGGCCATGACCAGCATCCGCGAGTGCAAGGGCCCCAACCGTTCGATTCCGATCCTCGCCTTCTCCGCCGGCGGGGACAAGGAAGGCGTCGGCGCCATGGACCCCGGCTTCGACGGGCAGGTGGCCAAGCCGCTGACCGCTTCGGACCTGTTGAGCGCCGTGGCGGGCTTCACGGTCCAGCCCCTGGCCGCCGGTCGGGCGAACGAGCGGTCCTAGCCATGTTGCGATGCGACATCGCGTCCATCTAGGCGGGTGTTAATAATATGGTACAATCTAAGCGTGAATTGAGCGGCAGCCAAAGGGCGCCCTTCGCTCGGCCTGTCGAACCGAGCCTACGCTTGGTCAGCGCGTGGCGCTGACTGATAAGCGAGATCGTTAATCTTAGTGAGGATTGCGGTTAACTAGTGTTAACGCCGCGGCGCTTACAATAATTAATGATTAATTCACTATTTGTACCCCTAGCGCAGCTTGGCCATACCTGTATGATTAACGAATAGTTAACATGGGGTTGGCCATGCTGAATTCGCGCGTCGTGTATGCGGACACCTTCGGGCGCTTGCCTCGGTTCCCGCGGTCCTACACCGCGCCGCCGACGCTGCGCCGCCCCTTGGGCGGCGAGCGATCCAGCCTGTTCAACCTGCGCCAGCTGGAGGTGCAGCTGGACGAGGCCGACCGCACCCTTTGGACCTTCATGAAGCCGGAGGGCCGTCCGGCCTTCAACCCGGCCATGCTGAAGGACTACCAGAGGTGGCAGGACGAGATCGCCCGCACCTATGACGCCAGCCAGACGCCGATCCGCTATCTGGTGCTCGGGTCGCGGTTTCCGGGGATATTCTGCCTCGGCGGTGACCTCGACCTGTTCGCCCGCTGCATCCGCGCCGGCGACCGCGACGCCCTGGTCCGCTACGGGAACGCCTGCGTGGGCATCCTCTATCGCAACATGATCGGACTAGACCGGCCGATCGTCACCATCGGCCTGGTCCAGGGCGACGCCCTGGGGGGCGGCTTCGAGGCCCTGCTATCGTTCAACGTCGTGGTGGCCGAGCGCGGAGCCCGGTTCGGCCTGCCCGAGACCACCTTCGGCCTGTTCCCCGGCATGGGGGCCCACTGCTTCCTGTCGCGGCGGCTGGGATCGGCCCAGGCCGAACGGATGATCCTCGGCGGGAAAATGCACTCGGCCGAGGAGATGTACGACCTCGGCATCGTCCACGTCCTGGCCGAGCCGGGGCAGGGCGAGGCGGCGGTGAAGGACTACATCCGCCAGCACGGCCGCCGCCACGGGGGGCACCTCGGCGTCTACCGGGCCACCCGCACGGTCAATCCGATCACGCTGGAGGAACTGGAAGAGATCGTCGAGGTCTGGGCCGACTCCGCCCTGGAGTTGCAGAGCCGGGACCTGCGGCTGATGGAGCGGCTGGTGCTGGCCCAGAGCAAGCTGCGCGAGCGAGCGGGATAGGATCTTCCCGCTTTCGGGGAACGATCCCCTAGGCCGCTCCGGCGGCGGCCTCGACGGGCTGGGATTGCCCGTCCGCCGCCGCACCGTCCAGATGCCGCTGGATCGACGCCAGCAGGGCCTGGAAGTTGATCGGCTTGGCGGCCACCTCGTCCATGCCCGCCGCGAGGTAGGCCGCGGTCTGGTGCGCCATCACATTGGCCGTGAGCGCGATGATCGGCGTACGGGCCCGTCCCGTCGCCTGCTCCCGCGCCCGGATGGTCCTGGCCGCCGTCGGCCCATCCATCACCGGCATCTGCACGTCCATCAGGATGATGTCGTAGGGCTTGGCTTCCCAGGCCTCCAAGGCTTCGGCGCCGTTGCCGACGATGTGGTGCTCCACGTCGATCTGGCCCAGCAGGGTCTTCAGCACCATCTGGTTCACTTCATTGTCTTCGGCGCACAGGATCCGGATCCGCTCGCCGCTGACATCGGCCTGAGGCGCGGGCGCCTGGGCCTGGATCGGCGCCGGCGGTGCGGCCGGAGCGTGGGGCTGGGTCCAGATCGCGGGCCGGTTTTCGACGGCCCCGTCGCCGGCGGTTTCGGTGCGGGCCGAGCCGGACAGACGCCGCATCGGCGTCGAGAAGATGAACTCCGACCCCTTGCCCTGGATGCTGTTGACGGCGATGTCGCCGCCCATAAGTCCGGCCAGCTCCCGCGAGAGGGCGAGGCCCAGACCGGTGCCGCCGAACCGGCGCGTGGTCGAGGCGTCGGCCTGCAGGAACTTTTCGAAGATGCGGTCGAGGTTCTCCTGGCTGATGCCGATGCCGGTGTCGGCGACGACGAGTTGCAGGACGCCGGCGCGGCGGCGCGCGGTGACGTGGACGCCGCCGCTGGCGGTGAATTTCACCGCGTTGGAGATCAGGTTGTTGGCGATCTGGCTGAACCGGGTGGCGTCGGCGAAATAGACCCCCTCGACGCCAGGCTCCAGGGTCAGGCTGTAGTCCAGGCCCTTCGACCGGGCGAGGTCGCCGAAGGCGGCGTGGGCCTGGCGGATCACCGGGCCGAGCTCGAAGGCGGCCTCTTCCAGTTCCAGCTTTCCGGCCTCCACCTTGGCCAGGTCGAGCACGTCGTTGAGGATCGCCAGCAGCGTCTCGCCGGACTGGCGGATGATCTCGACCCGGTCGCGCTGGGCCGGCGACAGGGGCTCGGCCGCCAGGGTCTGGGCCATCCCCAGCACCCCGTTCAGGGGCGTGCGGATCTCGTGGCTCATGGTGGTCAGGAAACTGGTCTTGGCGCGGTTGGCGGCCTGGGCCTGGGTCAGGGCCGCCTGCAACACCTCGGCGGCCTTGCGCTTCTCATTGGTGGTGACGATCGCGCGCCGCACCATGTCGTAGAGCTGCAGCACGATCTCGACCATGGCCAGGACGAAACCGATCGTGGCCACGCCGAGCGTACGGTACAGCGGGTCGGGCCACAGCAGCAGTCCCAGGGCGACCGGCAGGGCCGCCAGGCAGAGCTGGGCGATGGCGATGCTGGGACGTCCCGCGTTGCGGCCGCAGATGCCCCCGGCATAGCCGATGGCGGTGCCGGCGGTGACCAGGTGGAGGCCCGGGCTGTGGCAACGCAACAGGGTCAGAAGCGACAACAGGCCGAGCAGGGCCGAATAGGACCAGGCCCCAAGCTCGTAGATCCGCTCCCATTGGGAGGCGGCCTGGTGATTGGCGGCCTTCACCTGGCGATGGTAGGCCAGGGCCGAGGCGACGCGGATCGTCGCCACCACGCTGATCAGCGCGGCGCAGACGGTTATCCACGGGTCGGCGGCGTAGCGGGCGACGATCACCGCCACGCCGACGCCGCATACCGCGCCAACCACAAGCGACCCCGTCGACGCATAAAGCGCGCCGATCAAGGCCTGTCTGACTTCGGCGTCCAGCCCCCGATCGACCTTGCGGAGATCACGGACCCTGCCAAGTAGGGTAGGCATTCGCCTCTCCACAGTGGGCGGACAGAATAGCCGCGCTCATCTTACGAAGGGTTTACGCCTCATGGTGAACAGAGTGTTTCTATTCTGCCGGTCCATAGATCCTTAAGGACCACGATATAGATATCGATGAATTTGCCGAAACTCTATCTATCTTGGTAAGCATTGGTCGGGACAATGGGGGAATGTCCACTGTAGCCTGCCTTCGTATCGCCGTCGGTCCAGAGATGGCGGCCGTCGACTCCGAGGTCCTGGCGGGCCTGGTCGCCAAGGTGGCTGGAGCCTATCTGGAAACCACCTGGCTGTGGCCGCGCCGGTTCGGGCTGGTGGCGCCGTTCTCCTTCGTGCTGGCGGACCCGCGGGCCACGCGCCTGGACGCGCGCGAATTGCAGATCCTGGCGGCCAATCTCCAAGCCAAGCTGTTCGGCGCCAAGGGGGCGGGCGAGGTCTGCCTGTTGATGCTCGAAGGCGACCAGACCGAGGTGATGCGTTTCGCCGCGGCGCATGCGGATGAGATCGAGGCCCTGCTCTCAGGCGCGGACGACGGCTCGTTCGCGGGCCGGATCTGCAGGATCACCCCGACCGAGGTGACCAGCGTTGCGCCCCAGGGCGGTCCCGTCGACGGGGCGCCTTCGGTGGAGGAGCTGCAGGCCATACCGGTGGCGAGCCCCCCGCCGGCCGGCGCGGACTGGCGCGGCATCTACCGCCTGGCCACCGAGAGCTTCGTCGGCGCGACCCTGAACGGCCCGGCCGGGGACCGCGGCGATCCACGAGGGGAGGGCGACGACCCGTTCGTCCTCGAGCGCGACCTGGCGGGCCTGCGGACCGTGAGCAAGGCGGCCTCCACGACCCAGAGCGGACTGCTGTTCGTCAGCTTCTCGTTCTCGAGCCTGGTGAGGGCTTCGGTGCGCGCGGCGCTGAAACCGAACCTGGACGCCCTGCCGGCGGCCTGCCGCGCCCGGCTGGGCGCGACGATCCGGCAAGTCCCGCGCGAGCCTTCCTATGGCGGGCTTTCGGAGATGTTGCGCCTGCTGCATCCGTATTTCCCGGTGATCAATCTCCAGACGGGCGATCCGGACTTCCGCATCGACTGCATCCCGGCCGAAAGCGTCCGCAGCGTCACCCTGGCCTTGTCCGGAACGGACGAACGGAGGCGGCTGGAGGCGATCCGTCGCTTCCTGGGCAGGAAGGCCCCCTATCAGGCCAACCGGGTCTGGCAGAACGTCGCCAACCTGCGCAGCCCGGCCGAGCTGGACATGTGTCGCCGGGGGCAGGCCCGGCTGGTGTTCGGGCCGGCGGTCTCGGACCTGGCGGCCGCGCCGGTCGGCGACTTGGCCGTACCATTCGCGGAGCTTCCCTACGGCGTGACGCGCAAGCGGACGTCCAAGCGCGCCGAGGCGGCGGAGCAGCTTCTCCCCGCAGGCTAGACGCAAAGAAAAAGGCGGCCCGGTTGCCCGGACCGCCCTGATCGTCTTGCCGAAAGGACAGCCTCAGTAGGCGTCCATCTCGTGGCTGCCGGCGCCGCCTTCGAGCATGTCCGCGGCCTGGTCGACCGCGGCCTGACGCTCTTCCTCGAAGTGCGAGGCGATGACGTTCTCGCCGCGGGCCTGCCGTTCGGCTTCGTCGGCGCTGCGGGCGATGTTGATCTTGACCGTCACGGTCACCTCGGGGTGAAGGCGGACCTTCACCTCGTGCACGCCCAGGGTCTTGATCGGACGGTCGAGGACGACCTGGCTGCGGTCGACCTTCTTGCCTTCGGCTTCCACCGCGTCGGAGATGTCGCGCCCCGACACCGATCCGTAGAGCTGGCCGGAGTCGCCAGCCTGGCGGATCAGCACATAGCTGGTGCCGTCGAGCTTCTCGCCGGCCTTTTCGGCCTGGGCGCGGGCTTCGGCGTTGCGGGCCTCGATCTGGGCCCGCTGGCCTTCGAACACCTTGAGGTTCAGGGCGTTGGCGCGCAGGGCCTTGGAGCGCGGCAGCAGGAAGTTGCGGGCGAACCCGTCCTTCACCGAGACCACGTCGCCGATGGCGCCGAGCTTTTCGACCCGTTCGAGCAGGATGACTTTCATGGGTGCGCCCTCCTTACTTCACGACGTAGGGAAGGAGCGCCAGGAAGCGGGCGCGCTTGATGGCGCGGGCCAGCTCGCGCTGCTTCTTGGCGGAGACCGCGGTGATCCGCGAGGGCACGATCTTGCCGCGCTCGGAGACGTAACGCTGCAGCAGCTTGACGTCCTTGTAGTCGATCTTCGGAGCGCCGGCGCCCGAGAACGGGCAGACCTTGCGGCGACGGAAGAAGGGGCGGCGGGCGCCGCCGGCGGAGGGCGCGCCGGGGCCGGCGGCTTCGGGGGTGATATCGGTCATGTGATGGCTCCTCAGACCGCCATGTCGTCATAGCCGCGGCGCGGACCGTCACGGTCGCCGCGATCGCGGTCGCGCTCACGGTCGCGGTCGCGACGCGCCAGCACCGGCGAAAGCTCCAGGTCGAGTTCATCGACCCGCACGGTCAGGTAGCGCAGCACGTCCTCGTTGAGCGAGAGCTGGCGCTCCAGTTCCTTGACCGCCGCCGACGGGGCGTCGAGGGCCAGCAGGGAATAGTGCCCCTTGCGGTTCTTCTTGACGCGGTAGGTGAGGTTGCGCAGGCCCCAGTACTCGATCTTGGCGACGTGGCCGCCGAGCTCTTCGACCAGATGCTTGAGGGTGTCGTTCAGGGCTTCAGCCTGTTGCGGCGAGATATCCTGCCGCGCGATCACGATGTGTTCGTATAGCGCCATTGTGTCCTTCTTCCATGAGGAGGGCGGCGCGGCCGTCGGCGGAAGATCCGGCGGCCACGATGGGTCTCGACGCGGCGGACGGGAGTTTCCCGTCCCTTTAGCGCTCCGTGCGAGACCGCCTTCCAGGCAAGCGGCGGAACATACTCATCGACGCTCCAAAAGCAAGCGAATCGCCACGTCGGGACGATCCGCGCGATCTGGCCCGCGTCGGTGCAATCCGGTAGAGCGGTCCTGGGGCCGGAAAATCGCCAAGGAACACGCCATGCGCAAACTCGTCCTGATCCTGACGGGGCTGATGCTGCTTCCCCTGCTCGCCGCCGCCCAGCCCCGGCCGGCCGCCCCTGCGGCGCCCCAGGAGATGGCCTACGGCCGCGACCCGCTGCAAAGGCTCGACTTCTGGCGTGGGCGCGGGCCCGGCGCGCCGCTGATCGTGTTCGTCCACGGCGGCGGATGGAGCAGCGGCGACAAGGCGTGGATCGGCGACGCCACCGCGGGCCACTTCCTGGACCAGGGATACGCCTACGCCTCGATCAACTATCGGCTGGTCCCCACCGTCACCGTCGAGCAGCAGACCCAGGATGTCGCCGACGCGGTCGGCTTCCTGCTCACCCGCGCCGACCAGCTCGGCCTGGACCGGCGCAAGGTCGTGATCATCGGCCACAGTTCGGGGGGGCAGAACTCCGCCCTGATCGCCACCGACCCCCGTTTCCTGCAGAAGTCGGGTCTCGATCCCTCCGTGCTGAGCGGGGTGGTGCTGCTGGAGGGGGCGGGCCTGGCCCCGCGGCCCCAGCAGGGCGGACGCGCGCCGCTCGTCGGTCCGGCCCTGTCGCCCACCAACAACGCCGCCAGGCCCAACGCCGGCGCCTTCTTGATGCTGATCGCCACGTCCGAGGATCTGCGCCGCCAGGCGGGCGTGTTCGCCGCGGCCCTGCGCGCGGCCGGAACGCCGGCCCGGATCGAGGACATCCCGGGCAGCGGCCACAACGAGCTGGTGGAATATCTCGGCAGGCCCGGCGACCGGGCCACCGAAGTGGTCGACGCCTTCGCCCGTCAGGTGTTCGCCGCCCAGGCCCGTTAGAGCGCGCTGGGCCGGTTGAAGCCCGCCGCGTTTGGCCCTAACCCTGCGCGCCCGTCGCCCCCAGGGCCCACCCGAGAGGTTTTCGTCATGAGCCTTGCCTTCCTGTTTCCCGGCCAGGGTAGCCAGTCCGTCGGCATGGGCGCCGAACTCTACGACGCCTTCGCCAGCGCGCGGGAGGTGTTCGGCGAGGTCGACCAGGCCCTGGGCCAGCACCTGTTCCGGCTGATGCGCGACGGCCCCGAGGAGGAGCTGACCCTGACCGAGAACGCCCAGCCGGCGCTGATGGCGGTCAGTCTGGCGGTGATCCGGGTGCTGGACGTGGACTTCAACGTCGGCATTGAGGGCGCGGCCTTCGTCGCCGGCCACTCCCTGGGCGAATACTCGGCCCTGGCCGCGGCCGAGGCGATCTCCTTGTCCGACACCGCCCAGCTCCTGAAGCTGCGCGGCCAGGCCATGCAGCGGGCCGTGCCGGTGGGGGAAGGGGCCATGGCCTCGCTGGTCGGGCCCAAGGTGGATCTCGCCCTGGCCGAAGAGGCCGCCGCCGCGGGGGCCGCGATCGGCGTCTGCGTCGTCGCCAACGACAACCTGCAGGGCAATGTGGTGATCTCGGGCGCCAGGCTGGCCGTCGACAAGGCCATCGAGGCGGCCAAGGCCCTGGGCGCCCGCGCCATTCCGCTCAACGTCTCCGCCCCCTTCCATTCGCCCCTGATGCAGCCCGCCGCCGAGGCGATGGCCGAAGCCCTGGCGAAAACCACGATCCAGGCCCCCCGGGCCGCCCTGGTGGCCAACGTCACCGCCCGCCCCACCCTCGACCCGGAGACGATCCGGCGGCTGCTGGTCGAGCAGGTCACCGGCCGGGTACGCTGGCGCGAAAGCCTGGCCTGGCTGGCCGGGGAGGGCGAGGCGACCCGATTCGCCGAGGCCGGGGCGGGGAAGGTGCTGAGCGGCATGATCAAGCGCGCCGTCCCCGACGCCGTCGCCACCGCGCTCAATACGCCCGCGGACCTGGAGTCGTTCGCCGAAAGCCTCTAACCCCGGCAGGATAGTCCACCACCGCCACGGAGCCCTTCATGTTCGACCTTTCCGGCAAGACCGCCCTGGTCACCGGCGCCAGCGGCGGGCTCGGCTCGGCCATCGCCCGCACCCTGCATGGCCAGGGCGCGCAAGTCGTGCTGTCGGGCACCCGGGCCGAGGCCCTGAACACCCTGGCGGCGGAGCTGGGGGCCGGCGCCTTCGCCGCCCCGGCGGATCTGTCCGACGCCGAATCGGTCGACGGGCTGGTGGGCCAGGCCGAAGCCCTGGCCGGGACGGTCGACATCCTGGTCTCCAACGCCGGCCTGACCCGCGACGGCCTGCTGCTGCGGATGAAGGATGAGGACTGGGACGCGGTGATTCGGGTCAACCTGGAGGCCTATTTCCGCCTGTCGCGGGCGGCCTTGCGCGGGATGATGAAGCGCCGGTGGGGCCGGATCATCGGCATCACCTCGGTGGTCGGGGTCACGGGCAATCCGGGCCAGGCCAACTACGCCGCCTCCAAGGCCGGCATGATCGGTTTCTCCAAGGCGCTGGCCCAGGAGGTCGCCGCCCGCAACGTCACCGTCAACTGCGTGGCCCCCGGCTTCATCGCCAGTCCCATGACCGACGTCCTCAATGACGCGCAGCGCGAGACCATATTGTCGCGCATTCCCGCCGGCCGGCTCGGCGAAGGCGCCGAGATCGCCGCCGCCTGCCTCTATCTGGCCAGCGCGGAGGCGGCCTACGTCACCGGCCAGACCCTCCACGTCAACGGCGGCATGGCCATGCCCTGACGCCTTCCGAATTCGACGCTGGCCTTCAGGCGCTAGTCTCCCCAAAAGGAGTATGGTAGGCGTCCGAGCCAACCGGCGTCGCCGTAAGGGTCTTAACCAGGGTCCTCATCGACACGCGACGGGTCCGGAGTTTTCCGGACCTTCGCCATCACCAACCAAAAGGGGCTGAAAAGCGTATGTCCGATATCCTCGAACGCGTGCGCAAGATCGTGATCGAGCACCTCGACGCCGATCCTGAAAAGGTGACGGAGAAGGCTAGCTTCATCGACGACCTGGGCGCGGACAGCCTGGACAATGTCGAACTGGTGATGGCCTTCGAAGAGGAGTTCGACATCGAAATCCCCGACGACGCCGCCGAACACATCCAGACCGTCGGCGATGCGGTGAAGTTCATCGGAGAGCGGCTGGGCGCCTGAGCCTGCGCTCGCGATCGGCTTTGACGGCGCGGCCATCAAGTTGTCTCCGGTCCAGGCTACGCCTGTGCGGCGGCGCCTGATGTCCCGCGTTCGTCCAGGCGAGCGGCCGAATAGGTAGGAAGTCGCCCATGCGTCGTGTCGTCGTCACCGGCATCGGCCTGCTCACCCCGCTCGGGTGGGGGGCCGACGTCAGCTGGAAGCGTATCCTCGCCGGCCATTCCGGCGCGGGTCGCATCTCCGCGTTCGATCCCGCCGACTACGCCTGTCAGGTCGCCTGCGAAGTTCCGCGGGTGGATGGGCGCGGCGGCGGCGGCCCCGACGTCGAGGGGTCCTTCGACCCGGACAAGGTGCTGTCGCCGAAGGACCAGCGGCGGGTGGACGACTTCATCCTCTACGCCATCGCCGCCGCCGACGAGGCGGTGAAGGATTCCGGCTGGACCCCGGAGGACGAGGAATCGCGCGAGCGGACCGGGGTGATCATCGGCTCCGGTATCGGCGGCCTCAACACCATCGCCGAGACCGCCGTCGAACTGGAGACCAAGGGCCCCCGTCGGGTCAGCCCCTTCTTCATCCCTTCGGCCCTGATCAACCTGGCCTCGGGCCACGTGTCGATCCGCTACGGCTTCAAGGGCCCGAACCATTCGGTGGTCACCGCCTGCGCCACCGGCACCCACGCCATCGGCGACGCGTTCCGGATGATCCGATACGGCGACGCCGACGTGATGGTGGCGGGCGGGGCGGAGGCCGCGGTCTGCAAGATCGGCATCGCCGGCTTCATCGCCTGCCGCGCCATGTCGACCAACTTCAACGCCGAGCCGCAGAAGGCCTCGCGTCCCTACGACAAGGACCGCGACGGCTTCGTCATGGGCGAGGGCGCCGGCATTCTGGTGCTGGAGGAGTACGAGCACGCCAAGGCCCGCGGCGCCAGAATCTACTGCGAGGTCAAGGGCTACGGCCTGTCCGGCGACGCCTATCACATCACCGCCCCGGCCTCCGACGGGGACGGGGGCTTCCGCGCCATGAAGGCGGCGTTCAAGGACGCCGGCATCGAGCCCGGAGAGATCGACTACATCAACGCCCACGGCACCTCGACGCCGCTCGGCGACGAGATCGAGCTTGGCGCGGTGGAGCGGATCCTGGGCGACGCCGCGACCGGCATGACCATGTCCTCCACCAAATCGGCCACCGGACACCTGCTGGGCGCCGCCGGGGCCATCGAGGCGGCTTTCACGGTCCTGGCCATCCGCGACCAGGTCGCGCCGCCGACCATCAACCTCGACAATCCCTCGGTCGAGAGCGCCATCGACCTGACGCCCCACAAGGCCAAGCCGATGACGATCAACGCGGCCCTGTCCAACAGCTTCGGGTTCGGCGGCACCAATGCGTCGCTCATCCTGACGAAGGTCGCGTGACGCGCCGCTTCGATCGTTATGACGACGCCCCGCGCGGACGGGGCTTCCTGGCCGGTGTGGCGAGCGCCACCCTGACCCTTCTGGTGCTGGGGCTGGCGGCCGTCGCCGCCGGCGCCTTCCTCTACAACATGCCCGGCCCCAAGGCCCGCCAGGGCGCCGAGACCGACGTGGTGCTGCGCAAGGGCGCCGGCGTCACCGAGATCGGGGCCGAGCTGGAGCGCACGGGCGTGGTGCGCTCGGCCCCCCTGTTCATGGCCGCGGCCCAGCTCGGCGGCGCCGGCCGACGGCTCAAGGCCGGCGAATACGCCTTCCCCTCCGGCGCGTCCCTGTCGCGGGTGATCGCCAAGCTGCGGCGCGGCGACATCGTCCACCACCGCGTCACCGTGCCCGAGGGCCTGACCTCGCAGCAGGTGGTGGACATCCTCGACAAGACCCCGGTCCTGGTCGGCTTGGCCCCGACCCCGCCCGAGGGCGCCCTGTTGCCCGAGACCTATGATGTGGTCCGCGGCGAGGAGCGTTCGGCCGTGCTGCAACGGATGATGGACGCCCGCGACCGGCTGCTGGCCCAGTTGTGGGCCAAGCGCAAGGCCGGCCTGCCGTTCGAGACCCCCGACCAGGCGGTGTCGCTGGCCTCCATCGTCGAGAAGGAGACCGCCCTGCCGGCCGAGCGGCCGCGGGTGGCCTCGGTCTATGTCAACCGCCTGCGCGGGGGCGTCCGCCTGGAGGCCGACCCGACCCTGATCTATGGGATCAGCGGCGGCCAGCCGCTGGGCCGGGGACTGCTGAAGTCCGAGCTGCTGCGGCCCGGCCCCTACAACACCTATCTGAACGCCGGCCTGCCGCCGACGCCGATCGGCAATCCCGGCCGCGCCTCCCTGGCCGCCGTGCTCGATCCCCCCGACACCAAGGACCTCTATTTCGTCGCCGACGGTGCCGGCGGCCACGCCTTCGCAGCCACCTACGCCGAGCATCAGAAGAACGTCGCCCACTGGCGCAAGGTCGAGCACGACCGCGCCGCCGTCCCCGCCACCGGCACCGGGGTCTCCGCCCCCGCCGAAGCGAAACCTTGAGGGAAGCCATGTCGAAGCTTTCGGGCATGACCGGCTTTTCCCGCCGCGACGGGGCGCTCCTGACCTGGACCTGGTCGGTGGAGGCGCGC
Organism: Caulobacteraceae bacterium; assembly: GCA_035493955.1. Taxonomy (GTDB): domain Bacteria; phylum Pseudomonadota; class Alphaproteobacteria; order Caulobacterales; family Caulobacteraceae; genus NCED01. Next base: position 88,889 of record DATJHI010000035.1, read on the forward strand.
TCGGTCAACGGCCGCAACCTGGAGGCCCGCTTCCGCGGCCCCCCTGGCTTCGATTCCCTGGAGCGGGCGGCCCGCGACGCCGCCCAGGCTCGGTTCCAGCGCGGCCAGATCACCATCGGCCTGCAGGCTAAACGGGTCGGCGGCGCCGGCAAGGCGCGCATCGACCTGGCCGAGCTCGAACGGCTGGTCGCCCTGTCGCGACCCTATGTGGCCAGGGGCGAAGTCGCTCCGCCCGCGTTCGACGGCCTGCTGCTGGCGCCCGGCGTGGTCGAGATGGACGACGAGGCCGACGACGCCGAGGCCCGCAAGGCCCTGGAGGCGGCCATGGCCGTCACCATCGGCGAGGCGCTGGACGGGCTGAAGATGGCGCGGGACGAGGAGGGGGCGGCCCTGGCCGTCGTCCTCGTTGGCCTGGTGGACCGGATCGAGGCTTTGCGCGCCGACGCCGAGGACCTGGCCGCCGCCCAGGGCCCGGCCCTGAAGGAGCGCTATATCCGCCGCATCGCCGAACTGGCCGGGGAGGGCGCGGCCAATCTGGAGGAGCGTATCCTCCAGGAGGCGGCCATGCTGGCCATGAAGGCCGACGTGCGCGAGGAGCTGGACCGGCTGTCCGCCCACGTCGCCGGGGCCCGCGCCCTGCTGGCCGACGGCAAGGGGGCGGGGCGGCGCCTCGACTTCCTGGCCCAGGAATTCATGCGCGAGGCCAACACCTTGTGCTCGAAATCGGCCTCATCGGCCTTGACGGGGACCGGACTGGACCTCAAGGCGGCGATCGAACAGTTCCGCGAGCAGATCCAGAACGTCGAATGAGCATCAAGACCGAGCACGACCCCCGCCGCGGCCTGATGCTGGCGATCTCCAGCCCCTCCGGGGCGGGCAAGACCTCGCTGTCGCGCCGCCTCCTGGTCGACCATCCGGAGCTGACCCTGTCGATCTCCTGGACCACCCGCGCCCCGCGCTCGCGCGAGCTGGACGGGCGCGAATACCACTTCGTCACCCGAGAGGCCTTCGACGCGATGGTCGCCAAGGACGGCTTCCTGGAGTGGGCCGAGGTGCACGGCAACTGCTACGGCAGCCCGCGCCAGCCGGTGCTGGACGCCCTGGCCCAGGGGCAGGACGTGCTGTTCGACATCGACTGGCAGGGCGCGCGCCAGATCAAGGCGGCGGCCGGCGACGACGTGGAGCTGGTGTTCGTGCTGCCGCCGACGGTGGCCGAGCTGCGCCGGCGGCTGTACGCCCGCGGCCAGGACACGCCCGAGGTGATCGAGCGCCGGGTCGCCTGGGCCAAGGCCGAGATCGAGCACTGGCGCGAATACACCCACGTGCTGGTCAACGACAACTTCGACCACACCTACACCAACCTGGCCCACATCTACCACGCCGCGCGCCTGGCCCGCCGGCGCAACGGCTGGCTGGAGCCGCTGGTGCAGCGGCTGCTGGACGAAAAGATCTAGGGGCGACGCGACCAGAAGCTGCCCGATTGCGGACGACCTGAAGGTCCGAGATGGGTAGGGAGCGGTCTCGCGCGGGTCGCCAAGAAGCGGACACTGCAAGCGGCCGCTACGGGTGGGGCAGCTGAAGTTGGCGCGTGTCCTTGGGGAGGGAGGCGGTGTCGCGCGACCAGGCTGCAGAGCCATTGAATGGCGACAAGCGCATGAAACAGGCCTCTGCCGTTGACGCCAAGAACCTGTTAGATTGCCGGCGATGGTTCAGACGCGAGTGCATCAGCAGGAGGCCCCTTCGGGCCTCACAGCGACGCCCGTTTTGCGCTGGGGCAGCCACGTTGGCCATCTATTCGAACGCGCTGACGAACTGCGCGACGTGCTCGCACCCTACTTCAAAGCCGGCCTGGAGAATAACGAACGCTGTCTTTGGGTGACCGGAGCACCGTTCGGCCCCCGCGAGGCTCGAACCGCGATGCGCGCCGTGATGGCCGATTTCGATGAACGCGAGCGCAGCGGCCAGATCGAGATTCTTGACGGGGACGCCTTTTACGACCCCAACGAGCCGCTGCCGACGGACGCGCTTCTGGCCGACCTTGAGGCGCGGGCGGTAGCGGCGGTGGCGGCGGGTTACGAAGGTCTCCGCACGAGCGGCAACTGCGCCTGGGTCGGACACCAGAACTGGAGGGAGTTCCGGAGCTACGAGGCGCGAGTCCAGAAGTCCGTACGCGGCCGACGGATGATCTGTATGTGCAGCTATCGGCCGGAGAAACTACGGGCGGCCGAGATGATCGATGTCATTGATTGTCACGATCTCGTCCTTCGGAGCGCCCAGGACGTGGGCAATGTCCGCACTACTGAGGTGATCAGACAGCTCAGCAACTCTCTCGCGGAGCCGCCCACCCTCGAGGCGTGGCTCGAACTCGATCAGTCGATCCTCGACGCGCTGCCCGTCGGCTTCTATTGCTGCGACGTCGATGGTTCGATCCTGCGAACGAACCAAAAGGCCACTGAGCTGTGGGGGCGGCCAGGACGGCTGCTCGATGCGGGCATCCGGTTCTGCGGGTCGTTCCGACTTGAGAACCTTGACGGCGGCTTCATCGCGCCGGACCAGACCCCAATGGCGCGTGCCGCCCTACATGGCGAAACTTTCGACGCGACTGAAGCCGTGGTCCAGAATCCAGACGGAAGGCGCTGGGTCGCGCGGGTGCATGTGGCGCCGCTGCGTGACGCGGCGGGCCGCGTCGTCGGCGCAGTGAACTGTTTTCAGGACATCACGCGCGAGCACGAGATGCGCGCGGCTCTCGAACGACAGCAGCAGACGTTCGACTTGGCCATGGTCGCCTCGCAGATGGGGACATGGCGCTACACGCTTGCCGACAACATCTGTGTCTACGACCATAACGCCCAGCGGCTTTACGACCTGACCGAAGCGCGCTTTCTGCACGACGAAGAGGGAGTTAAGGCCAAGTTCCATGCCGACGACATGGATGTGATGTGGTCACGGGTGGCGCAAGCGCTCGATCCGGAAGGCGACGGGAAGTATGAGGTCGAATATCGGGTAAAGCAGTCGGATGGCAGCTGGCGCTGGCTTAGCGCCTGGGGAACGGTGGAGTTCGAGGGCAAGGGCGCCGACCGCCGGCCTGTCGCCATTTCCGGCGCAAGCCGGGACCTCTCGGAGTTGAAGCAGGCCGAGGAGCTTCGGCGGCTGCTCGTCAATGAGCTGAAACACCGCGTGAAGAACACGCTCGCGACTGTGCAGTCGATCGCTGCTCAGACCTTGCGGGGCGCGAGCGATCTACAGGTCGCGCGGCGGGCGCTCGACGAGCGCATCATTTCGCTTTCAAGGGCGCACGACCTCCTCACCGCCCGGGATTGGGCAGGGGCCGACCTCACTGAGGTGGTCCTGCGGGCGATGGAGCCGTTCCCGGCCGAGCAGGTTGAGATTTCGGGCCCGCACTTGGAGGTGCCATCAGGCCACGCACTTGCGCTGTCGCTCGCCCTGCATGAACTGGCGACCAACGCGGCCAAGTATGGCGCTCTCTCCGTGCAGGCAGGGCGTATCGAAATTCGTTGGCTGTTCGAGCCTGGGCGCCTTCGGCTGATTTGGCAGGAAAGGGGCGGCCCGCGCGTATCCCCGCCCGCGCGGCGTGGGTTCGGCAGTCGCCTTCTGGAAGAAGCTATCTCTCGAGACTTAGCGGGTGGCGCGACGGTGGAATATGCCCCCGAGGGCGTACGCTGTGAGCTCACCGCTCTGATCTAGTAACCGCTCCGCAGAAGCAGGCGCTCACCGTCCGTTCCTCGGCGGATGGTCCCCTCTCACCGTTTTGCGGGGAAGCGATCCAAGCGAACTCTCCAAAGGTCCGCAATGGATCGGAAGCCGACCTGGGATGACGGTGTGCGAGCCTTCAAAGGTCGCTTTCCGACACATGGCCAGCGTCACCCGCCCGACGGGTCGAGGATCCGTGGCCCCGGGCCCTCCCGGCCGAGGGCGTCGTCCGGGTTGCGCAGGGGGCAGTCCTGGAGCGAAAGGCAGCCGCAGCCGATACAGCCCGACAGCTGGTCGCGCAGCCGGGTGAGGCGCTCGATCCGCCGGTCGAGATCGGCCTTCCACGCCGCCGAGAGCCCGGCCCAGTCCTCGCGGGACGGCGCGCGATCCTGGGGCAGGTGGGCGAGGGCCGCGGCGACCTCGGCCAGGGACACGCCGGCCCGCTGGGCCACCTTGATGATCGCCACGCGCCGCAGCATCCCTCGGGGATAGCGGCGCTGGTTGCCGACGCTGCGCCAGCCGCGGATCAGGCCCTTGCTCTCGTAGAAGTGGATGGTGGAGACCGCCAGGCCGCTGCGGCGCGCGAGCTCGCCGACGGAAAGTTCCAAGGGGCGCTTGACCTCAACCATGCTTGAGGTTCTAGCAAGGAGGCTCCGCAACGCCAAGGAGCCTCCCATGCCCAAAGACACCCACGTCCTGCAGGTCACCGTCTTCACCCCGCACGAGGGGCAACTCGACGCATTCGTCCGCCGCCAGCTCGAGGGCCTGGCGAAGTTCGGCGACATCCCGGGCTCGCGCGGGAGCCGGTTCTACCGGTCGCTGGACAATCGGACGGCCGTCCTGATCTCCAGTTGGGACAGTACCGAGGACGTGCAGCGGTTCGGCCAGACCGAGCTGTTCGCGGCCCATCGCGCCACCCTTTTGTCGCTGCTGGAGAGCGCCTCATCCGGCGCCTATGAGCTGGTGTACGAGCGCAGGCCCGAGATGGCCGTCTGAGGGCCTTGGCCATATCGTTGGCGATCTCGAATCTTCGGGGAGCCAGGAATGCTGACCATCCGCGAAGACGATCTGTCCGGCGACGCCGTCCGCGCGCTCCTGGCGCTTCATCTCGCCGGCATGCATGCGACCTCGCCGCCGGAGCATGTGTTCGCGCTCGATCTAACCGGTCTGCGGGCGCCGGGCGTGACCGTCTGGACGGCGTGGGAGGGCGCCGCCCTGGCCGGGATCGGCGCGCTCAAGGCGCTGGGCGGCGGCGCCGGCGAGGTCAAGTCGATGCGCACCGATCCGAAGCACTTGCGCAAGGGCGTCGCCGCCGCGCTTCTGGAACACCTGATCGCCGAGGCGCGGGCGCGGGGCTTTTCGCGGCTCAGCCTGGAGACGGGCAGGGGACCGATCTTCGAGCCGGCCCTGGCGCTCTATCGCAAGCGCGGCTTTGTCGACGGGGAGCCCTTCGCCGACTATGGGCGCAGCGACTACAGCCTGTATCTCCACTTGGCCTTGTGATCCTAGATCGCCGCCGCCAGCCGCAGGAACCCCTCTACCGCAATCGTCTCGGCCCGCGCGCCGGGGTCGATGCCGGCGGCGCGGCACAGGGCCTCGCCGCCCAGGGTCTTCAGGCTCGACCGCAGCATCTTGCGCCTCTGGCCGAAGGCCGCCGCCGTCACCCGTTCCAGCCTCGCCAGCAGGGCCGCGTCAGGCGCGTCGGCGCGGGGGATCAGAACCGCCACCGCCGAGTCCACCTTCGGCGGCGGGGTGAAGGCGCGGGCGGGCAGGGTCATGGCGATGCGGCAGTCCGCCGTCGCCTGGCAGATCACCGCCAGCCGCCCATAGGCGTCGGCCCCCGGGGCGGCGACGATGCGCTGGGCCACCTCCTTCTGGAACATCAGCACCAGGGCCGAGGGGCGCCAGGACCCGGTCAGCCATTTGATCAGCAGCGGGGTGCCGACGTTGTAGGGCAGGTTGGCCACTACCTTGGTCGGGGCGCCGCCGGTCAGCGCCGCCTCCTTCACCGCCAGGGCGTCGGCCAGGATGACCTCCAGCCGGCCGGGGGCGGCCGCGCCGAGGTCGGCCAGCAGGGGCAGAAAGCGGGGATCCTTCTCCACCGCGACCACCCGCGGCGCGCCGGTTTCCAGCAGGGCGCGGGTCAGGCCGCCGGGGCCGGGCCCGACCTCCAGCACGGTGAAATCCTCCAGCGGGGCGGCCAGGCGGGCGATCTTGCGGGTGACGTTGAGGTCGAGCAGGAAATGCTGGCCGAAGCTCTTGCGCGCCAAGAGCCCGGCCTGCTCCATGGCCTCGCGCAGGGGCGGCAGGTGCTCAAGGCTCATGGATGGACGGCGGCGCGGCGGGCGGCGATGTCCCCGGCGGCGCGGATGGCGGCGATCAGGCTGTCGGCCCGCGCCAGCCCGCGCCCGGCCAGGGCGAAACCGGTCCCGTGGTCGGGGGAGGTGCGCACGATCGGCAGGCCCAGGGTGATGTTGGTCCCGCCCCAGAAGTCGATGGTCTTGACCGGGATCAGGGCCTGGTCGTGATAGAGGCAGATCACCGCGTCATAGCCGGCCCGCGCCTCGTCGTGGAACAGGCTGTCGGCGGGTTTGGGATCGGAACAGTCGATCCCCTCCGCCCGCAGCCGCATGGCGGCGGGGGCGACGATGTCGATCTCCTCGCGCCCCAGGCTGCCGCCCTCGCCGGCGTGGGGGTTCAGTCCGGCCAGGGCCAGCCGCGGACGGGCGACGCCGAAGTCCTGGACCAGGGCGTGGGCCGTCACCCGGCCGATCTCGACGATCCGGTCGGTGGTGAGCGCGGCGATCGCCTCGGCCAAAGGCGTGTGGATGGTGACCAGCACGGTGCGCAGATCGGCCGCGGTCAGCATCATCACCGGCCCGCGCGGCCCGGCCATGGGCGCGCCGGCGGTCAGGGCGGCGACGAATTCGGTATGGCCCGGATAGCGAAAGCCGGCCTCGTACAGCGGCGCCTTGGAGATGGGCGCGGTGACCAGGCCGCCGGCGGCGCCCGAGAGGGCCAGGCCCACCCCGGTCTCGATCCAGCGGACGATCATCTCGGCATGGTCGACGCAAGGCTTGCCCGCGATCACCGGCGCCCGCAGGGGCAGGTCCATCACCGGCAGGGCGTGGGAGAACAGGCCGAGCGCCTCGTCGGCCGAACCCACCCGGCGCACGGGGGCCGAACTCTGGGCCGCGGCGACCAGGACGTCGTGGTCCCCGACCACGAAGAAGGCGGGGCCGCTGTCCTTGAGAGCCCGCCAGGCCTTGACCACGATCTCGGGGCCGATCCCGGCCGGGTCGCCCAGACTCAACGCCAGGGGCCGGGCGGCGAGGGGGGGGCGGCGGGGCCCGGCGGCCAGGGTCACCGGTTCTCGATGCTGGCGGAGTTGCGCAGGTTGCGCAGCTCGCGCCGGGCGATCATCACCAGTTCCTGCTCGGTCAGCCGGTTCTCGACGTCTTCGCGGCTGAGCTGGTTGGCCCCGCCGCTGCGCTTGCCGCACAGGGCGACCAGATGCAGGCCCGCGTTGGTGCGCACGGGGGCGGAGACCTGGTCGACCTTCAGGTTGGCGATGGCGTCGCGGAAGCTGGCCGACAGGTCGTTGATGTCGGCTTCGCCCAGGTCGCCGGCCACCACGCCGGCGACCTTGCCGGCCTCGGCGTCCATGGCCTTGCAGCTGGCGATCTTGGGCCGCAGGGCCTCCAGCTTGGCCTGGGCGGCGGCGACGTCGGCCGGGGGCGCGTCGGCGGCCAGGCGCACGGCGGCCTGCTTCAGGCTGACCAGGGTCGCGCCCACGCCGGTGCGCTTGTCGCGCAGCAACAGGAGATAGACCCCGCCGTTGACCGGGACCGGCGGCGAGAGCTGGCCGGGGCGGAGCTGTTCGAGAGCGGCCTCGATCGCCGGGGGCATGTCGCCCGAGACCATCCAGCCCGCGTCGCCGCCGGCGGCGGCGCTGGGGGCGGCGGAGAACTGGCGGGCCACGTTGGCGAAGGGCGCGCCCTGGGTCAGTTGCTGCGCCAGGGCGCGGGCGCCGTCCATGGCGGCGGCCTCGCTGCCGGCGCGCTGGGAGTCGATGAAGATCTCGCCCACCTGGTACTGGGTCCGCGACTGGGCGGCCTCGGCGCGCTTCAACGCCGCCTGGATCTGGTCCTCGCCGATCTTCACCGTGCCGCCGAAGCGGCCGCCGACATAGCGCTGCCAGGCGATCTCGGCCTGGAGCTGGCCGGTCAGGGCGCGTTCGTCCACCCCGGCCTGGGCCAGGGAAGCGACCATCTGCTGGCCGCTCAGCCCGTTCTGCTGCGCCAGGTGGTCGACCTGCTCGGTCAGTTCGGCCTTGGTCGGCTCCAGCGTGGACTTGGTCCGCTCCTCGATCCGGCGAACCTCCTGCATCTGCAGCCGTTCGTCGATCAGGTCGCGCAGGGCCTCGGCCTGGATCTGCGGCAGGTTCTGCTCAGTGACCTGCACGCCGGAGGTGACGATCAGCAGCAACATCCGCTGGCGCAGGTCGTAGGTCGAGATGATCTCGTCGTTGACCAGGGCCGCCACGCCCTCGCGCAGGGTCGGCACGGCGGCGGCCGGCCCTGCGGGGGCGGCGACCTGACCCGAGGCCGGTACCGCCGCACAGGCGAGCGCCAGGACCGCGCCGGCGCACGCCGCCCAAAGATCGAGCGACCGCCGCCGCCCCGACGAGCGGGCCGTCGCAGCCACGAAATCCCCAGTAAATGACATCTATCTTCCTTGTCCGCCCAATGTGGCGAGGGTTAGGCGCACTTGCAGCGAGTTCGACGGTACGATCGTGCTCGCGAAGGTCTGGTCGTGAGTATAGATGAAATCGACCCGTATGCACTCGTCGTGGTAGTACAGGGTGAGCGAGGTCAGGGGCCAAAGGCCTGCGTTAAGATCGCGCACGCCCACCGCGCTCACCCCCCAATGTTTGGTGATGTTGGTGTTTGCGCTGAGGCTGATCGACTCGCTGCGCACGCCCGCCGCGTCTTGCTCGGTATAGAGATAGCGGGCGCTGGCGCTGACCTTGAACACATTGACGTCCATCCCCGCTTCCTCGCGCCGGATGCGCAGGGTGTCGCCGTCCAGGCGCGAGCGGGAGAACAGGTTCAAACCCTTGAAGGGAGACAGGGTGACGGCCGTGACCCAGTCTGAACTGAGGCCCTCTAGACCTGACCCCACGTAGAACGCCGGGTTCGACTGGTCGCGGAAGGACCGTCCCACCAGCACCGAGGCGGAATGGTTTCCGTCCCAGTTGAAGGTCGCCCGCCCGCCCACATTGGCCCGCCGCCCCCCCTCGTAGAGGTCGAAGCCCGGGAAGCGATTGGTGCTGAACAGGTTGGTGGAGTCGAACTCCAGCGCCACGCTGTCCTCGTTGGGGACGTTCGGGTTGAGGTGGTAGTCCGGCGACGCCGCCACCTGGACCAGGGGCTCGAGGATGATGGTGGAGGACCCCTTCTGGCGGATGAAGGGATAGCTGAAGTCCGCCCCGACCGTGGCCAGCCCCCGGGCGAAGGTGGTGTGCTTGGTGACCGCGAAGGGGTCGCTGATCGAATAGGCGTCGGTCCTGGCCTGGACGAACGGTTCGGCCCGCATGCCGTTGTCGAAGGTGAAGGTGCGCCGCCAATCGACCTGGGCGGTGGCCCGGCGGCTGTCGACGCCCTGGTTCTGAAGCTGGCCGGCCGCGGTGGGGGCTACGTCCTGGTTTCGGGTTAGGGCCACGGCGGATCCGAGGAAGCGGAAATGGCCGCCCAAAACCGGCTCGACCGGGTCGATCCGCGCCTCGATCAGCGGTCCGACGGTCGGGAAGGCGTTGGTTGGGTCCAGGGAGACCAGGGTCCGGCCGACCTGCTGGACCCTCAGGCTCTGGAAGTTGAGCGCCGACACCGACAGGTAGGAGGTGTCGTTCTGGCGCACCGTGAATATCTGCGAGATCAGGCGCTGGGTGTCGGTGGTGAACAGTCCCCGCTGGCGGTAGATGTTCTCGATCCCGTAGCGGGCGAACAGGGTCGGATCGGAGACCCTTTCCGCTCCGAAGCCCCAGTACCAGTTGTCGCTGAGCTGGAACTTGCCGTCGGCCAGGATGTAGCTGCGCGAGGTGGCGGTCCCGTAGCGGCCCTGGCCGTCGAAAAGCTTTTCGTAGGTGTAGCCGAGGCGGGCGTTCAGCACCCCGGAATAGAACCGTTGGCGGTATTCCAGGTTCAGGAACGGGTTCACCTCGGTGGTGAAGATCGGGCTGATCACCAGGTCCGCGTAGGGGGAGATCGCCCACAGATAGGGCTGTTCGTAGGACATCCCCAGCCGGTTGGCGTAACGCAGCTTGGGCGCCAGCAGGCCGGAACGGCGGGGCGAGTCCGGGTCCGGGTGCCAGAAGATCGGCGAATACAGGACCGGGATGCCTTTGATCCGGATCACCGCGTTCCGATAGTAGACGACCTGGTGTTCCTTGTCCTCGATCACCTTGGTGGCCTGGATCGACCAGGTCGGCTGCTTGGGGGTGACGCCGTCGGCCTTGCAGATGTCGCAAGGGGTGTAGATGGCGCTCCTCAGTTCGTAGACCTCCGGGGTCCGGCGGATGGCGGCGCCGGCGGCGATGGTGACATTGCCCGCCAGCCGCGCGGAGAAGGCGGTCGCCACCCCCGAACTGAGGTCCTTGTCCAGCTCGACGTCGTTGGAATATTCGACCGAGCCGTCCGGGTTGATCACCATGACGTGGCCGTGGGCGTGAACCTCCCCGGTCGTGGTGTCGTAGACCACCTCGTCGGCGCGCAGGGTGCGGCCGTTGTGGCGAGCCTCCACCGCCCCTTGGGCGGTCACGGTGTGGTTGGGGCTGTCGTCGGTGACCAGATTGGCTTCGAGATAGGTCTCCTGGCTCACCAAACCGTCGCTGCCTGGCGCGACGGAGACCGCCGGCTTGGGCGCGGGCGGGGCGGCCGGGGGCGGAAGCGGTTGCAGGCCGCGCAGGCCGAAGGCGTCGGCCGCGTCCTCGAACTCCGGGGTCGGCTGGGCCAGGGCCACGGCGGGGGCGAGCGCCAGCGCCGCCGCGCCGGTGAGAGCCCAGGCCCTCCAACGGGCGCCCATGCGCCCTCTCAGCCGAGGCGCTGTCGCCGAACGCGGGCCGGACAGTCCGACGTGACGCATTGCAGAAAGGTCCTATCCACTGACGAACGCGAGGGGTCCAAGCAGCTATAGCGCGACGGCCGCAAGTGGAACCCGGCTGCGGCGGCCGTTACGCTCTAACACTTTGATTAGAGCCTTTTTATCCGGTCCGGATGGTTTCTTCCGAACCGGAAAGGCTCCTGGCGGGTTTCCTCCGACGCCCGCCGCGGGAGGTCAACCGTCTTCGGTGTAACAGAGCAGGGTGAAACCTGCCAAAAGCGCCAGGGCCGGGGGAGTCCAGGCCGCGGCCATGGGCGGCATCACCCCCGCCCGGCCAAGCGACGTGCAAAGTTGGTTCAAGAAAAAGAACAGGAATCCGAGCGCCACGCCGGATCCGGCCAGGGCCGCCAGTCCCCCCAGGCGCAACAGGCCCAGGGAAAAGGCCGCGGCCAGCACCGACATGCCGGCGAACATCACCGGGGTGGCCAGCAGCTGGTGGAACTGAAGCCGGTAGCCGGTGGCGGAGAACCCGGCCCGCTCGGTCCGCTGGATGGTCAGGGGCAGGGCCCAGAAGGGCACCGCCTGGGGCGAGGCCAACTGTTCCAGGGCGGCGGTGAAATTCAGGCTCGACGGCACCGAAACCTCGCTGAAGCGCACGGCCAGCGAGCCGGGCGTCGCCGCCCGCACGCCCAGCAGCACGAACTTGCCGTTCTGCAGCCGCGCCTCGTCGGCGTCGATGCGGCGCGAGAAGCGCAAGCCCCCGTCGGGCTGGCGGCGGTAGACCATCATGGTCACGTCCATCAGCCGCACCCCGGGCCCCTGCTGCCTCGCCGCCCGGATGATGATCTGATTCTTGCCGTCGCCCTGCTGGCGCCAGATCGCCTTGGGGGCGGTCGGAAGGTAGTTCTCCATCATCCTGGCCTGACGCCGCTGGAACTCCGCGTTCAGCTGCGAGGCCACCGGGTTGAGCACGGTGACGGCGAACAGGCCGATCACCGCCGCCGCCATGGCCGCGGGCAGGATGAACCGCCAGGCCGAGACCCCGGCCGCGCGCATGGCGATCAGCTCGCTGCGCCGGTTCAGGTTCATATAGGCCCCCAGCACCCCGAACAGGAAGGCGAAGGGCAGCAGCAGCAGGATCACCCCCGGCGATTCGAGGGAGGCGAGGCCGAACACGTCCAGGACCGAGGCGTCGCGGGCCCGAACTCCAACCGTGCGCGACAGCTCGACGAAATCGACCAGCACGATGACGAAGCTGATCACCAACAGGGCCGCGAGGACGCCCATGAGGCTGCGGGCCAAGACGTAGCGCTCGATATGGCCGAAGCGGAAGAACGCCGGTCTCACGTTGGAGCCTCCGCCAATTGCGGTTCCGCATGGCTATAGGGCCGGAACCCCCCGCGGCGCCTCGGCCAGTTGGCGAACAACGGCTTGAGCGCGATCAGCGTCGGGACGATCGGCAGGGCGTACTGCAATATGTTCAGTTGGGGGTTCGAACCGCACGCCGCCTGGACCCCGAAGCCCATGATGCGGATCATGGCCGCCGCCATCGCCGCCCGCGCCACCCGCCGGCCGTAGCCCAGGCGGGAGAACGGCCCGCCCAGCACCGCCCACAGGGCCAGGGCCATGAAGGTGATCGAATAGAGCGGCGAGGACATCCGATAGTGCGCCTCGGCCAGCATCTGCTTGCGGTTGCGCTGCTCCCACCACTTGCTCAGGTCGGGGTGCACCAGCTCGTGCAGATAGCGGTCGGCGGTCTTGAAGTGCAAGGGTTCCTCGGTGGTGAGGTAGGCGCTCAGGTCCAGGGTGTACTCGTCGAAGGCGAGATAGTTCAGCACCCCGACCGAGTTGAACCCCTCGTTGGAGCCGTTGCGCATCACCATCACCGGCTTGCCGTTGCGCTTGGTGATCAGGCCCTGCAGGGCGGTGTAGGTGGTCGAGCTCCCGTCCGGCATCTCCTGGTAGATGAACAGGTTCTTCAGCACCCCGCCCTGTTCGACCTGCTGGACATAGAGGGTAAGGCCCGGCGCCGGCTGGGTGAATTCCCCCGGCTTGACCAGGCTGGCGGCCAGGTCGGTGCGGATGCGGAACAGCTCCTCGCGCATGCGCTGGGCGCACCAGGGCTCCACCCACAGATTGACCACCAGGGTCAGCAGGGCGGCCATGGTGGCGAGCTTCACCGCCGGCGCGATCACCTTCCAGCGGCTCATCCCCGCGGCGAAACAGACCACCAGCTCCTGCTCGACGTGCAGCCGGTTCAGCGCCAGCAGGGCCGCGACGAACACCGCGATCGGCAGGACCAGGGCCAGCAGCTCCGGCAGGCTGAGCGCCACGATGTGCAGGAAAACCAGGATGCTCTGGCGCTGGTCGACCAGCAGGTCGAGGCTGGACAGGCTCTGGCTCAGCAGCGCCACGCCGCCCAGGGCGAGGGACGCCGCCAGGGTGGGGGCGAGAAGCTGCCGGAAAAGATAGCCTTCGATCAGTCGCATGAAGCCCAGGCGACGCATTCAAGCAGCGTCGAAATCGCCGTGTTGCGGGGGAAGGCCGCCCGAGCCATGTTCTACACGCGCCCTGAGCCGGGCCACAACCATAACCCTCCGCGACGCGGCGCTTCGTCCGCCTCCGTCCACAGATCAGCCGCGCCCCACCGAAACCAGGGCGCGAGGAGTACGGCATGGATATCGAGTTCGTTTCCGAAAGCCTCGTCCCCGGCGACGCGGGCGCCCTGGCGGTCCTGTCCTTCGAGGATTCGGGCCTCAGCGCCGCGGCCGCGGACGCCGACGCCAAGGCCGGCGGCGTGATCGCCCGCGCCCTCGCCGCCGGCCGGTTCAAGGGCGGCAAGGGCCAGACGCTCGACATCCTGGCCCCCGCGGGGGTCGAGGCGGCGCGCCTGGTGGTGGTGGGCGCGGGCCCGCAGAGCGGCCTGGACGACATCGGCGTCGAGCATGCGGCGGCCAGCGCCTACGCCGCGGTCAAGACCTCCGGCCTGACCAGCCTGACCCTGCGATTCGGCCTCGATCCGGCCCGCGCCGCTTCGGCGGGCCTGGGGGTGCGCCTGGCCGCCTACCGGTTCGACAAGTACCGCACCAAGGAGAAGCCCGAGACCAAACCCTCGATTCTGACGGTGCGCATCGCCGTGGCCGATCCGAACGCCGCGCGGGCCGCCTTCGCCGAGGCCTCGGCCATCGCCGACGGGGTCCGGTTCACCCGCGACCTGGTCTCCGAACCCGCCAACATCCTCTATCCCGCCGAGTTCGCCCGCCGGGTCAAGGCGCTGGAATCCCTGGGCCTCGAGGTCGAGATCCTGGGGGTGAAGGAAATGACCGCCCTGGGCATGGGCGCCCTGCTGGGCGTCGGCCAGGGCAGCGCCCGCGAGAGCCAGCTGGCGGTGATCCAGTGGAAGGGGGCGGCCGACCCGGCGGCCCAGCCCGTCGCCTTTGTGGGAAAGGGCGTCTGCTTCGACAGCGGCGGCATCTCCATCAAACCCGCCGAGGGGATGGAGGACATGAAATGGGACATGGGCGGCGCCGGCACGGTGGCCGGGCTGATGCATGTGCTCGCCGCCCGCAAGGCCAAGGTCAATGCGGTGGGGATCCTCGGCCTGGTCGAGAACATGCCGGATGGGAACGCCCAGCGTCCGGGGGACATCGTCACCACCATGTCCGGCCAGACCATTGAGGTGATCAACACCGACGCCGAAGGCCGTCTCGTGCTCGCCGACGCCCTCTGGTACTGCAAGAAGCGGTTCGAGCCGAAGTTCATGGTCGATCTGGCCACCTTGACGGGGGCGATCATCGTCAGCCTGGGCAACGACTACGCCGGCCTGTTCTCCAACGACGACGCCCTGTCCGACAAGCTTCTGGCCGCCTCCGAGGCCGAGGCCGAGCCCCTGTGGCGCATGCCCCTGCCGGCGTCCTACGAGAAGCTGATCGAGAGCCCGGCGGCGGACATGAAGAACATCGGCGGGCGCTGGGGCGGGGCGATCACCGCCGCCCTGCTGCTGCAGCGGTTCGTCGACGGCTGCCCCTGGGCCCACATGGACATCGCCTCGACCGCCTGGAAGAAGCCCTCGTCCGTCCCCACCATCCCCGAGGGAGCCACCGGCTACGGCGTGCGCCTGCTCAACCGCCTGGTGAAGGACGGCTACGAGGACGCATGATGGCGGACGCGGCGGCGCAACCCTGCGAGGTCTGGTTCTACCACCTGGAGCGCAGCACCCTGGACCAGGTGCTGCCTGAACTCCTGGAGCGGACCCTGGCCCGCGGCTGGCGCGCCCTGGTGCGCAGCCCGATGCGCGAGCGGCTCGACCAGCTCGACGGCTACCTGTGGAGCTACCGCGACGACGGCTTCCTCCCCCACGGGTTGGAGGACGAGCCCCAGGCGGAGCTGCAGCCGGTGCTGCTGACCACGGCCATGGCCGCGGCCAACGGGGCCCAGGCCCTGTTCCTCATCGACGGGGCCGAGCCGGGGGAGCTGGCCGGCTTCGCCCGCTGCCTGATCCTGTTCGACGGTTGCGACGAGGCGGCCCTGGCCGCGGCCCGCGCCCGCTGGAAGGCGCTGAAGGAAACCGGCCTGCCGCTGTCCTATTGGAAGCAGACCGAGCGGGGCTGGGAGAAGGCGGCATGAGGCGAATAGGGGCGACCGCCGTCTTCGCCCTGGTCCTCGCGGCCTGCGCCGAAGGCTCCGCGCCCGCGCCCCCCGCCGCATCGCCGCCGGCCTCGCCGCCCGCCGCGCCGACGCCTCGGGCTCCGGCCGCCACGCCGCCGGTGGCGCTGGGGCCCGCCCCGATCTCCGTCCCGCCGCCCAAGCCCCCCGACCAGTGCGGCGCCTATGCCCTGGGCGGACTGATCGGCAGGCCGCGCACGGAGATTCCGGTCCCGGTCGATCCGGCCAAGCGGCGGGTGGTGTGCAGCACCTGCCCGCGCACCGAGGATTTCCGCCCCGACCGCCTGACCATCGAATACGACCAGGCCACCGGCAGGGTGACCAAGCTCGGGTGCAACTGAAGCGCCTTGGATCTTCCCCGGTAGGGGACGCGCCTACTTGCTCGCCTGTTCGTACTGCTCCGCCAGGGCCATCCACTCCGCCTCGGCCGCGTCCAGCCGCTCCTGGGCGCGGTGGCGGCGGCGGGTGAGTTCGGCCGCCTTGTCCGGCTGTTTGTGGAACAGGGCCGGGTCGACCATGGCCGCGTCCAGTTCGGCGATGGCCTGGTGGGCGCGGGCGAGGGCGGTCTCGGCCGCCTCCAGCTTGCGCTTCAGGGGGCCGATGGGCAGCGGCGCCGGCTTGGCCGGGGCCGGCGGCGGGGCGGCGGCGACCTGGGACGGCGCGCGGGCGTTGGCCTTGGCGCGGTCGAGGACGTAGCGGGCGTAGTCGTCCATGTCGCCGTCGAAGGGCTTCACCCCGCCGTCCGCCGCCAGCCACAGCCGGTCGGCCACCAGCTCCATCAGCGAGCGGTCGTGGGTGATCAGGATCACCGCCCCCTCGTAGTCGTTCAGGGCGTCGAGCAGGGCCCGGCGGCTGTCGATGTCGAGGTGGTTGGTCGGCTCGTCGAGGATCAAGAGATGCGGCGCCTGGGTCGCCACGAGGTTCAGCAGCAGCCGCGCCCGCTCGCCGCCGGACAGGTTGGCTACGGTGGTCTCGGCCTTGTCGTAGCCGAAGCCCCATTGCGCCAGCTTCGAGCGGCGCTGGGATTCGCTCGATTCCGGCATGGTCCGGCGGACGATCTCCAAAGGCGTGTCCGCGGGGTCCAGCGCCTCGATCTGGTGCTGGTGGAACCAGCCCACCTGCATGCGCCGGTCGCGGTGCAGGTTCCCGCTCATGATCGGCAGGGCCCCGGCGATCATCTTGGCGAAGGTGGACTTGCCCGCCCCGTTGACGCCCAGGAGGCCGATGCGGTCGTCGATGTCGAGGCGCAGGTTCAGGTTCTTCAGGATGGCGCGGTCTTCGTAGCCGACGCTGGCGCTCTCCAGCCGCACCAGGGGCGGGGCCAGAGGCCGGGTCGGGGAGGGGAGGATGAAGGGCGCGACCCGCTCCTCGATGGTGGCGGCGATCGGCTCTAGCTTGGCCAGACGCTTCATCCGCGACTGGGCCTGGGCGGCTTTGGAGGCCTTGGCGCGGAAGCGGTCGACGAAGGCCTGCAGGTGGGCCCGCTCGGCTTCCACCTTGCGGCCCTGGGCGGCCATCAGGCGCAGCTTCTCCCCGCGTCGCTTCTCGAAGTCGTCGTAGCCGCCGGTGTAGAGCTCCAGCTTCTGTTCCGACAGGTGCAGGATGAAGCCGACCGAATTGTTCAAGAGCTCGCGGTCGTGGCTGACGATCAGGGCGGTGTGCGGATATTTCTTCAGCCGCGCCTCGAGCCAAAGCGCGCCTTCCAGGTCGAGGTAGTTGGTCGGTTCGTCCAGCAGCAGCATCTCCGGCTCGGCGAACAGGGCCGCGGCCAGGGCCACCCGCATCCGCCAGCCACCCGAGAACTCGGCCATCGGCCGGGCGAGGTCGGCGGTGGAGAAGCCGAGGCCCGCCAGGATCTCCGCCGCCCGGGACGGCGCCCGGTCGGCGTCGATCTCGATCAGCCGGGCGTAGATTTCGCCCAGGTGCACCGGATCGGCGGTCTCCAACTCCGCGGTCAGCCGCGCCCGCTCGACATCGGCCTCCAGCACCGTGTCGAGCAGGGAGACCGGGGTGGCGGGGTGCTCCTGGTCGACCGAGCCGATCCTCGCCGCCTTGGGCAGGCTGATCTCGCCCCCGCCCGGATGTAGTTCGCCCAGGATCAGCTTGAACAGGGTGGACTTGCCGATTCCGTTCCGGCCGACGAGCCCCACCTTGACGCCCACGGGCAGGCTGACGGTGGCGCCGTCAAAGAAACGTCGACCGTAAGCGTCGAACGTCAGGTCCTTGATTTGCAACATGAGGTGATATTGGCCCGGAGCGCGCCTTGGCGCGGCGGCGAGGCGTCGCTATAAGCCCGCGACCTCCCATCCGACAACTCATGTGATTGAACCAATGACCGAACGCACCTTCTCGATCATCAAGCCCGACGCGACGCGGCGTAACCTGACCGGCAAGGTCAATGCGGTGATCGAAGACGCCGGCCTGCGGATCGTCGCCCAGCGCCGCATCAAGATGACCCGCGCCCAGGCGGAAAAATTCTACGAGGTCCACAAGGAGCGACCGTTCTTCGGCGAGCTGGTGGAGTTCATGATCTCGGAGCCCGTGGTCGTCCAGGTGCTGGAAGGCGACAACGCCGTCGCCCGCTATCGCGAAGTGATGGGCGCCACCAACCCCGAAAATGCCGCGCCGGGCACCATCCGCAAACTCTATGCGGTCAACGTCGGCGAGAATTCGGTCCACGGCTCCGACAGCGCCGAGAACGCCGCCGTCGAGATCGCCCAGTTCTTCACCGAACAGGACATCGTCGGCTGAAGCCGGCGCCGGTTCGCCTCTCCCTGCGGGGAGAGGCGCTTCAGGTCTTGATCCGCCGGTAGAGGTCGTCCGACTCCACCTTGCCGCCGGAGCCCTCCACGATGACCTCGGCGTCGTGGCCGCTGACCTGGGTCAGCCGGGCCAGTCGCTCGACGTGGGCTTCGGCCTCGGCTCGGGTCGGATGCACCGCCAGCTGCTTCTCCAAGTGCCGGACGGCCCAGCCGCCCCCCGTGGCGACGACGCTGTAGACGTGGTGGACCATGGCAGGCTTCCTTGTCTTGGCGTTCGAACGCGCAAGCGGGGCAGTCCGTTCAACCGCGCAGCGACCGGGCTGCCTCCGCCAGGGCGCGGGGGTAAAGCCTGTGCTCCTCCACCAGCACCCGCGCCGCCAGCGCCGCCTCGTCGTCGCCTGGCAGGACCGGAACCTCGGCCTGGCCGACGATCGGCCCGGCGTCGAGCTCGGCCGTGACCCAGTGCACCGTGCAGCCGTGCTTCCGGTGGCCCGCGGCGAGCGCCCGCGCATGGGTGTCGACGCCGGGGAAGTGGGGCAGGAGGCTCGGATGGATGTTGAGCATCCGGCCGGCCCAGGCCTGCACGAACCAGGGCGTGAGGATGCGCATATAGCCGGCCAGGGCCACGAGTTCGACGCCGTGGGCGCGCAAGGCCGCGTCCAGAGCCCGCTCATGCGCCTCGCGGTCGCCCCGGAAGGGCCGATGGTCGACGGCGACGGTGGCGATCCCGGCCGCGGCGGCGCGAGCCAGGCCCCCCGCTTCCGGCTTGTTGGAGGCGACGAGCACAATCTGCGCGGGATAGGCCGGATCGGCCGCCGCCGCGATCAACGCTTCCATGTTGGAGCCGCGGCCGGAGATCAGCACGCCGACCCGCACCCGGTCGCTCATGCCGCGGCCAGCTCGCCGATCACCACCGGTTCTTCGCCGGCGTTGAGCAGAGCGGCCATCACCGGGGTGGCGGCCTCGGGGCTCACCACCAGCATGAAGCCGATGCCGCAGTTGAAGGTGCGGCGCAGTTCGTGGTCGGCGACGCCGCCGGCCTGTTGCAGCCAGGCGAACACCGGGGGCAGGTCCCAGCCGTTCCAGTCGAAGCGGGGGACGAGGCCGGCGGCGATGGCGCGGGGCGGATTCTCGATCAGGCCGCCGCCGGTGATGTGGGCGCCGCCCTTGATCAGCCCCGCCTTGATCAGGGGCATCAGGCTCTTCACATAGATCCGGGTCGGCGCCATCAGCGCCTCGGCCAGGCCCAGCCCCTCCGCGAACGGCGCGGGCGCTTCCCACCCCAGGCCCGAGCGCGCGACGATCCGGCGCACCAGGGAATAGCCGTTGGAGTGGGGTCCGGACGAACTCAGGCCGATCATCAGGTCGCCGGGCTTCTGCGACGCCAGGTCCGGCAGCACCTTGCCGCGCTCCACCGCCCCGACGGAGAAGCCGGCCAGGTCGTAGTCGCCCTGTCCGTACATCCCCGGCATCTCGGCGGTCTCGCCGCCCACCAGGGCCGCCCCCGCCAGCTTGCAGCCCTCGGCGATCCCCGCCACCACCCGCCGCGCGGTCTCCACGTCGAGCTTGCCGGTGGCGAAATAGTCCAGGAACAGCAGGGGCTCGGCCCCCTGGGCCAGGAGGTCGTTGACGCACATGCCGACGAGGTCGATGCCGACGGTGTCGTGGCGGCCGGTCTCTATCGCCAGCCGCAGCTTGGTGCCCACCCCGTCGGTGGTGGAGACCAGCAGGGGATCGTCATAGCCGGCGGCCCTCAGATCGAACAGGGCCCCGAACCCGCCCAGGCTGGCCTCCGCGCCCGGACGCCGAGTCGCCTTGGCCAGGGGCTTGATCGCCTCCACAAGCGCGTTTCCAGCGTCTATATCGACGCCGGCGCTGGCATAGGTGAGGCCATCGGGGCGTTCGATCATGCGGGAAATCTCCGAAAACTGCAGCTTGGACTGGTCACGCCGGGCGCGCGGGCGGCTATAGCTACCTCATGACGCCGATCACTTCCAACGCCGACCTCCAGGCCTTTTGCGGCCGCCTCGCCGCCGCTCCCTTCATCGCCGTGGACACCGAGTTCATGCGCGAGACCACCTACTGGCCGATCCTGTGCCTGATCCAGGTGGCGAGCCTGGAGGATGCGGCGGTGATCGATCCGATGGCGGAGGGTCTGGACCTGGCTCCCCTGCTGGCGCTGCTGGCCGACCCGAAGATCGTCAAGGTGTTCCACGCGGCCCGCCAGGACGTGGAGATCTTCAACAATCTGGGGGTGATCCCCAATCCCCTGTTCGACACCCAGATCGCCGCCATGGCCGCCGGTTACGGCGAACAGGTCGCCTACGACGGCCTGGTGCGCCAGATGCTGAAGGTCGAGATCGACAAGTCGAGCCGCTTCACCGACTGGGCCCGCCGGCCGCTGTCCAGCGCCCAGCTCGAATACGCCCTGGCCGACGTCACCCACCTGGCCAAGATCTATCCCAAGCTGAAGGACCGCCTGCAGAAGGAGGACCGCCTGGTCTGGGTGGCCGAGGAGATGGCGGCCATGGCCAGCCCGGCCCTCTACGACGTCAATCCGGAAAACGCCTGGAAGCGGCTGAAGCCGCGCAAGTTCAGCGCCAAGTACCTGGCCGCCTTCCGCGCCGCCGCCGCCTGGCGCGAGCGCACGGCCCAGGTCCGGGACCAGCCCCGCGGGCGCATCCTCAAGGACGAGGCCATCGACGAGATCGCCACCCAGTTGCCGCTGGACGCGGACGGGCTGAACCGGCTGCGCTCGGTGCCGCGGGGGTTTTCCGGCTCCAAGTTCGGTCCCGACCTGCTGGACGCCCTCAACGCGGCGATGAAGGACCCGGAGGCCTATGCGCCGGTGATCGAGCGTCCCGACGGCCGCGGCGGCCCGCCCCCGGGGGCGGTGATCGAGCTTCTGAAGGTGCTGTTGAAGGCCCGGGCCGAGAACGCGGGGGTGGCCTCCAAGCTGATCGCCACCGTCGCCGACCTGGAGAAGATCGCCGGCGACGACCTCGCCCCGGTCCAGGCCCTGCAGGGCTGGCGGCGCGAGCTGTTCGGCGCCGACGCCCTGAGGCTCAAGCGCGGGGAACTGGCGCTCGTGCTCGACGGGGCGCGGGTGCAGGTGGTGGAGATCTGAACGAGGCGCCGCCGCGGCCCCCCTCCGTCGGCTTCGCCGCCCTTTCGGATTTTCGCCGACAAATCGTTGTCGGCCCCGATCGGGTGCTCGCATGTCCTGCAAACCCCCGCTCTCGCGGTGGAGGGAGGGTTCGCGTCCGGTTAAGCCGACAGCCGCTTGGGCGTCTTCACGTCCGGCAGGACGCCGAGCTGGCGGCCGACTTCGGCGAAGAGGTCGATGGCCGTGTCGATCTGGGCGTCGGTGTGGGCGGCCGAGACGCTGGAGCGCAGCAGCGGCGTGCCCGTGGGCGTGGCCGGCGGCAGGGCCAGGTTCAGATAGAGGCCGGCCTCCAGCAGGGCGTTCCAGAAGGCCACCGCCAGGCCGCGTTCGGGTATGGACACCGCGACCACCGGGCTCGGCTGCGGGCCGGTGGTGAAGCCCAGGGCGTTCAGCCCGTCGTAAAGCCGCTTGCCGTTGGCGACCAGCTTGGCGCGCAGTTCGGGGCGCTTCTGCATCTGGGCCAGGGCCTCGATGGTCGAGGCGATCACCGCCGGCGGCAGCGAGGCGGTGAACATGTAGGGGCGACAGGCGACGCGCAGCAGGTCGAAATCGTCGATGTCCGAGACGCAGAAGCCGCCGACGCTGCCCAGGCTCTTGGAGAAGGTGCCGACCACGAAATCGACGTCGGCCTCGACCCCAGCCTCTTCGGCCAGACCCCGGCCGTTTTCGCCGAGCACGCCCATGGAGTGCGCCTCGTCGACGACCAGATAGGCCCCGGTCTCGCGCTTGACCGCGGCGATCTCCTTCACCGGGGCGGTGTCGCCCAGCATGGAGTAGAGGCCCTCGACGACGATGATCTTGTCGCCCGGCTGGTCGTTCAGCCGGCGCAGGCGCTTGTAGAGGTCGTCCGGATCGTTGTGGCGGAAGCGCACGACCTCGGCGTGACCGAGGCGGCAGCCGTCATAGATCGAAGCGTGGCTGTCGGCGTCGATGACCAGATGGTCGCCGCGCGCGGCCACCGTCGACAGCAGGCCGAGGTTGGCCTGGTAGCCGGTGGAGAACACCATGCAGTCCTTGCGGCCGAAGAACGTCGCCAGACGCTGTTCCAGTTCGCGGTGCCCGGAATAGGAGCCGTTGGCGATTCGCGATCCGGTGGTGCCCGTGCCCTGAGCCTTCAGCACCGCGATCGAGGCCTCGATGCAGTTCTCGTCGAAGGTCAGGCCGAGATAGTTGTTGGTGCCGAGCAGGATGGTCCGGCGACCGTTCAGCACCCCCTCGGTCGGCGAGAGGATCTCGTCGAACTTGAGGGAGAAGGGATCGGCGCCCTGGGTCCGGAGAAGGTCATAGGCCTCCTTCAACGGAGCAAACTTGGACATGATGCTCATTTCCGCAAATTCCCCCGAAGTTCCTCGATCGTGCGGACCAAATCGCCGACGGTTTGCACCTCGGCCATCCGATCGAGCGGCATGGAAATATCGTACTCGTCTTCGAGCGCCATGACGAAATTCATGACGGCGAGCGAATCAAGCCCAAGATCGTTGACGATATCGGTTTCGTCGGACACCGCGACTGGGCGACCGACCACTTCCTGGAGCGCCGCGGATATCCGCGAACGAACCTCCTGGTCCACTGTTTCCATCGATAATCCAAGCAGTGCTGAGGCATCCCCGCCCAAGTCAGCCCTCATCTATAGCCTACCGCGTCCGTCCGGCGCTAGTGCGACGGTTGGCGCTTTCGGCGCCGGGTCCGTTTAGCCTAGCCAGCCGGCCCGGCGGTACCAGTCCGCCGTGGCGGCGAAACCTTCGTCCAGGGACCATCGGACCGGCGGGGCGCCCGGAGCCAGATCCTCAGGGCGGATTGCCCAATCCTTGTGCAGGATTTCCCCGACTTTTTCGCGCGACAGCAGGCCGGCGGCGACCCCGATTCGCGCCAGGCCCGGCAGGGCCCAGGCGGGGACGGGGACCAGGGCGGGTCCGCGACCGACAGCCGCAGCCGCGGCGGCCAGGATTTCGCGCCAGCCGTACCCCTCGGGGCGCGAATCGGCCAGGGCCCAGACCCCCGGCGCCGGAGCGAGGGCCAGGGCGGCGACGGTCCGGGCGGCGTCCTCCACATGGACCAGGGCCATCCGGGCGTCGGCCGACAGCACCGGCAGCAGGGGGCTGGTCGCCGCCGCGCGGAAGATCGCCAGGGTTTCCCGGTCGCCAGGACCGTAGATGGCGGGAGGACGGATGACGGTCGCCCTTTCGCCCAGGAGCTCGACCGCGACGGTCTCGCCCGCCCGTTTGCTGGCGGCGTAGGCGGACAGCTCCGGCTGGCGGGCGGCCAGGCTGGAGACCAGGACGAAGGGCGCCTCGGGCGCTCCGACGCGGCAGGCCCGCGCCAAATCTACGGTCCCGTCGCGGTTGACGCGCATGAAGCCGGCAAGGTCGTCGGCCTTGATCGCCCCGGCGGCGTGGACCACGGCCTTGGCGCCCTCGACCAGCCGGGCCAAGGCGTCCGGGTCGGACAGGTCGCCGGGAATGACTTCAGGACGAACCTCGCCCCAGCCGGGCGGCGACGGCTCCCGCCGCGCCAGCACCCGCACCGAGAAGCCTGCGGCGTCCAGGGCCTGCACCAGGTGCGCGCCCAGGAATCCGGTGGCGCCGGTCAGGGCGGCGATGGGTCGGGAAGTCATTGCCTTCTCCCGCAAGGGGAGAAAGAGGACAATTACTCCACCGTTTCCAGCGCCGGGGCGAAGGCCCCGCGCAGGTACATGGCCTTGGCCGAGGAGCGGCTGAGCTTGCCCGAGGAGGTCTGCGGCAGGGCGTGGGGAGGCACCAGCACCACCGAGACGTCCAGTCCGTGATGCTGGCGCAGGATCTTAGCGATCTCGTCGCGCAGGCCCTGGCGCACGGCCTCGTCGCGGATGCGGCACTGGACCAGGGCCACCACCGTCTCCAGCTCGCCCCCGTCGAGAGAGAACACCGCCACGTCGCCGCTGCGCAGGTTGGTCGCCTCCGCCTCGGCGGTCCATTCCAGGTCCTGCGGCCAGATGTTGCGGCCGTTGACGATGATCAGGTCCTTGGCCCGGCCGGTGATTACCAACTGGTCGCCGGCCATGTAGCCGAGGTCGCCGGTGTCCAGCCACCCGTCGGGGGAGATCGCCCGGGCGGTCTCCTCGGGGCGGTCGAAATAGGCCTTCATCAGGCTGGGGCCGCGGGCGAACACCCGCCCGACCCGTCCGGGCGCCGTCAGGGTCCCGTCTTCGGCCCGCACCTCGACCACGTAGCCGGGCAGGGGACGGCCGCAGAGGGCGAATTCACGGGCGCGGTCGCCGGAGCGCGGCGCGGCCACCCGGTTCTCCTGCTCCAGCAGGGCCGAATCCACCATTTCGGTCTTCAGGCCCTGGTCCAGGGGCGCGACCGAGATCGCCAGCACCGCCTCGGCCATGCCGTAGCTGGCCACGAAGGCGGTGGCCGGGAAGCCGACGGCGGCGAACCGCTCGGCGAAGGCGTTGAGGGTGGCGGGCCGGATCATGTCGCCGCCGATCCCGGCGCCGCGCCAGCTCGACAGGTCCAGGCCGTCGAAGCTCAGGGTCTCGGCCCGGCGCGTGCACAGGTCGTAGCCGAAGCTCGGGCTGTAGGAGAGGGTGCCCTTGTTGCGGCTGATCAGCTCCAGCCACAGGAACGGGCGGCGGGCGAAGGCCCGGGTCGGCATCAGGTCGATCGACAGCTGGCAGGCCAGCGGCGTCAGCAGGAACCCGACCAGGCCCATGTCGTGATAGAGCGGCAGCCAGGACACCGCCCGGTCGCCGCGCCGCACCGCCAGGCCGTCCCGGCAGATCGCGGCCGCATTGGCCATCAGCGCCCTTTGGGTGACCGAGATGCCCAGGGGGAATCGGGTCGAGCCGGAGGAGAACTGCAGGTAGCAGAGGTCGTCCGCCTGCACGGTCGGCAGGGACGATTCGGGCAGGCCCTGCTCGGGGAAGGCCTCGAGGCCGCCGACGATGGCCAGGTCCAGTCCCTGCGCCGCCTCGGCCAGCCAGGCCTGCAGGTCCGCAGGGCCCAGGGCCGCGGTCGCCCGCGCGCTTTCGATCATCCGCCGGATGTGGGCGATATAGGCGTCCTTGCCGCCGAAGGCCGCCGGCAGGGGCATCGGCGCCGGCGCCAGGCCCGCGTACTGGCAAGCGAAGAAGGCGCGCACGAAATCGGCGTCGGTGTCGGCGATCATCGCCACCCGGTCGCCGGGCTTCAGCCCCGAGGCCAGCATGCGGCAGGCCAGGGCGCGGGCCTCCTGGCGCAGGGCGCCATAGGGGATCGCCGCGACCAACTCGCCCTTGGGCGAATGCAGGTTCATGCCCGTCTCGCCGAGGGCCGCGTAGTCCAGCGCCTCGGTGAGGGTGGCGAAGTCGCCGTGGCGCAGGGGCAGGGATGCGTTGACGGAAGGCGTTGCGCTCACTGACGATATCCAAATTCACCGTGCGGGACGGCGGCGGCGAAACCTATAGCCGAAACCGGCGGTCCCGCGACCACCGTCAGCATGCTCCGGGGGCGGATCGACTCGCCGACCCTGGCCGGAACTCGTGCGCGTAAGGCCAAGATCACTCGGCGGGGGCAGGATTGCGGCGCCGGCGATCCGGCGACAGGGCGGCGACCCAGGGGAAGCGCCGGGCTTCCGCCTCGTCGTAGCCGAGATTGAACACAGTGCGGCTGCGCGGACGCTCGGTCATCTCCTCATAGGCGGTGCCCGCGAGGCGATCGACCCAGAAGCTGACGATGCCGAAATTGCCGGTCTCGTCGTGGAAGTGGTGGGCCATGTGCAGCTTCTTGATCCGCTTCAGCCAGGGGTTCTTCGGCTGGTAGTTCAAGTGCTGGATGCAGTGGAAGAATTCGTAGGCGCAGGTGGTCAGCAGGCCCGAGGCCGTCGCCGTCGCCGCCCCGCTCCAGCCCCCCGCGATCCAGTAGCCCACGGGGACGGTGGCGATCATCAGGGTCGGCAGGGTGTTGGTCAGGGAGCCGAACAGCACGTCCAGGCGATTGGGGTCCTGGTGGTGGTCGAAGTGGATGCGCTTCCACAGCCGGGCGGTGGCGGGGAACCGATAGAGGAACCGGCTGTGCAGGATGAAGCGGTGCAGCAGGTACCAGATCACCGGGTACATCGCGACCGCGGACCCCGCCGCCAGGATCGACCGCAGCGGAATCGCCAGGGCGCCCAGGCGAATCGCCGCCGCCGTGCTGACCACCGCCAGGGTGAGGTAGACGATGATCGCCGGGTAGGTGAAATAGGCCGGCACCAACTCGCGCAGGCCCATCTTGCCCAGGTCGTGGACCTTGGCTTCGGCCTTGCGGGTAAAGAGGAATTTCGCCTTCACGCCGCCTCCATATCGCAGGTGCGGCGCCGAGCCCACCCCTCCCGCCGCGCGGGCCAGCCCTATACCATAGGCGTTTTGCGGCGGTTTCGCCACCGCCGCAGCGCTTGGGGACCCGTTTGAACCGCATCCGTCTGGCCCATGTCTCGGATCTGCACCTGCCTCTGGCCCCTGCGGCGCCGCGGTTGCGAGACCTTTTTTCCAAGCGGCTGCTGAGCTGGCTGTCGTGGCGGTGGAAGCGCCGGTCCGTCCACCGCCCGGAGGTGCTGGCGCAGGTGATGGCCGACGTGGGCGGGGCGGGGATCGACCATCTGGCCGTCACCGGCGACCTGACCAATCTGTCCCTCCCGGACGAGTTCGCCCGCGCCCGCGACTGGCTGGCGGCGCAGGGGCCGGGAGCGGCCGTGACCGCCATCCCCGGCAACCACGACGCCCTGGTCGATACGCCGCAGGCCGAGGGTCCGGGGCTCTGGAGCCCTTGGATGGGGGAGGGGACGGACTTTCCCTTCGTCAAGCGGGTGGGCCCCGTGGCCCTGGTCGGGGTGTCGTCGGCGGTCCCGACCGCGCCGTTCCTGGCCTCCGGGCGGATCGGGACGGCGCAACTGAAGCGGTTGGAAAGCTTGCTGCAAGCGCTGGAATCGGAAGGGCTTTTCCGCGTCGTCCTGGTGCATCACCCGATTACCGACGGCGCGGTCTCGGAACGCAAGGCCCTGACCGACCGGGCGGCGCTCAGGGCGGTGCTGGCGCGGGCGGGGGCGGAGCTGGTGCTGCACGGCCACAGCCACGAGGCGGCCATCGCCTCCGTCCCCGGTCCGCGCGGTCCCATCGCCGTGGTCTCGGCCCCCTCGGCCTCGGCCGCCCCGGCGGCGGGATGGGGGCTGGTCGAGGTGGAGGCGGCGAACGCGGCGTGGCAGGCAGTGGTGTCGTTGCGGATGCGGGACGCGGACGGCCGATTCTCCGCGGGCGAGTCCATCGACCTGCAGATCGCGAGGCTCCCTCGACCGGAGCGCTGACGCGCCTCGGTCGAGGAGACTCTTCGCCCCCGTTCAAGCCGCCTTCGCCGCCCTGGTCACCTCGTCGGCCAGGCGGCCGGTCAGTTCGGCCATGTGGTCGTACTGGGCCTCATAGGTCGCCAGGCCCTGGGTCACCGAGCGCAGCTCGACGATCAGGTCGGCCCGCTCGGCGTGGGGCAGGAACACCTCGATGCGGTCCCAGCCGGGCCAGTCCTCGCGGTTGTCGAAGCCGAGGATCTGGCCGCGCCGCGCCGACACCGCCGAATTGATCCTGGAGGTCGCCGTCGAGGGCGCGAAGATGGTCAGCTTCTCGATCGGCTCCAGCAGCACCGGCTCGCATTTGGGCAGGCCCTCATGCATGGCCAGCCGTCCGGCGGCGCGGAAGGCGAATTCCGACGAGTCCACCGCGTGGTACGAGCCGTCGGTCAGCACCACCCCTACGTCGATGACCGGAAAGCCCAGGGGCCCGAGCTCCAGGGCGTCGCGCACCCCCTGCTCGACCGCCGGAATCCACTGCTTGGGCACCACCCCGCCGGTGATCCGGTCGGTGAAGGAAAAGCCCTCGCCGCGGGCCAGGGGCCGGATCTCCAGCACCACGTCGCCGAACTGGCCGTGGCCGCCGGTCTGCTTCTTGTGCCGGCCGCGCACGGTGACCCCCTTGCGGATGGTCTCGCGGTAGGGGGTCTTGGGCCGCAGGGCCGCGACGTCGAGGCCATAGCGGCGCTTCAGCCGGTCCAGCGCCGCCCGCAGGTGGCCCTCGCCCTGCCCCTTCAGCAGGACCTCGCGGGTCTGGGCGTCGTGGACCAGGGCCAGGCCCCGATCCTCCTCCACCAGCTTGGCGATGGCGGTGGACAGGCGGACGTCGTCCTTCTGCTCCCGCGCGGCGATGGACAGGGCGTAGACGGGCAGCCGCGACGGGGGCGACAGGTGGGGCCGGCGCTGCTTGCCGTCGGACGACAGCAGCTCGCCGGGGGTCGCGTTCTCCAGCCGGCCGATGGCGACGATCTCGCCGGCGGCGGCCTCCGACACCTTCTTGGTGGTGGCGCCGTGCAGGAGGAACAGGCCGCTGGCTCGGACCTTGTCGCCGCCGGCGCGGGTCAGCTCGGCCCCGTCGGCCAGCTTGCCGCCGAGCACCCGGGCGTAGGCCAGCTTGCCGGCCTGTCCCGCGTGGCTGGTCTTGAACACATAGGCGCAAGGCGCGCCGGCGCCGAGGCGCGTGGCGGCGGCGTCAGGCTCGGGCGTGTCGTGGCGCAGGGCCTTCAGCAGGCGGCGCAGGCCGAAGCCGTTCTGGGCCGAGCCGAAGAACACCGGCGCGATCAGCCCCTCGCCGGTTTCGCGCACGATGTCGGCGAAGACGGCGTCCCGGTCGGGGACCGCGTCGGTGAGCAACTGCTCCATCAACTCGTCGTCGTAGTCGGCCAGTTGCTCCAGCATGTGGAAGCGGGCGTCGGCCTCGACCGTGGCCAGGTCCTCGGGGATGGCGACCTGTTCGGAGGGCTTGCCCGGCCGGTAGATGAAACCCCGCTCGAGGGCGAGGTCGACGAAGCCGGCGACGTGCTCGCCCCGGCTGATCGGGATCTGGCGCGCCACCAGGGGCAGGCGGCTGACCGGCTGCAGCGCGGCGATCAGATCCTGAATGTTTCCGCGGGCCTGGTCGATCTTGTTGACGAAGATCGCGTGCGGGACGCCCAGAGCCTCGATCTGCTTCAGAAAGGGCTGCAACAGCGCGGCCTTGGCCGGGTCGGGGTCGATCACCAGCAGGGCCAGGTCCACGGCGGCCAGGGCCGCGTCGCCGTCGCAGGCGAACTCGACCGAGCCCGGGGCGTCGATCAGGGCGTAGCGCTCGCCCATGAACTCGAAGGCGGCGAGATTGAGCTCCACCGACTGGCCGCGGGCCTTGGCCTCGGGGGTGGTGTCGCCCAGGCCCCCCTGGCGCTCAGACCCGTTGGCGACGGACGCCAGGGCCTCCAACAGGGTGGTCTTGCCCGAGCCGCCCGGGCCTACCAGGGCGATTGCCCGCACCCCTCCTGTTCCTTTGCGCATAGCTTCGCTCCCGCAGGGAGAGCGCTCGCGCCAAAACAGAGACCAGTGGCGCTAAAAACGCTCTCGGGTCCAGATGGCGGCGGGTCGGCGCGACGTCGCCGCGCGCGGACGCCTTCGAGACGCCGCGCGGAACGATGCAACGCCCGCGGCGACGCGGGCGCAAGCCATGCGGCGCTCACAGAAACGCGATCAGGCTCTAGCGGCGGCGGCCATGAGCGCGAGGCTTTAGCTTGGGCGCGGCGGGCGCCTCCGAGAAGGCCTCGTCCGAACCCGCCGGCCGGAGCAGGACCACGCCAGGCTTGGCGAGGGCGGCCTTGGTCGCCTTCGGGTCATCGGCGACGGCGGCGGCCTTCTGTGCGAACAGGTCCTCGTGGACGTCCCAGGCCGCCAACGCCGCCGCCTGGTTCGGCGCAGCCACCACCGTGTCATGGAAGCCGATGCGGGTGGCGTAGACTTTCAACCTGGCGGCCATGGGGGTGAAGCGCGCCAGGGAACGGTTGGTTCAGGGGATCTAATCCCGCGCTTCGATCGCCTCGATGTCGTCGTCGGAAAGTCCGAAATGGTGGCCGATCTCATGCACCACCACGTGCTCGACCAGGGCGCCGAGGGCCACGTCCCCCCGCTCGGCCCATTCGTCCAGGATCGGGCGGCGGTAGAGGAAGACATGAGGGGTGTGGGGCAGGGGGTCGCTGAACGAACGGCGGAGCCTGTCCACCCCGCGATAGAGGCCGGTCAGCTCGAACGGGTCCTCGATGCCGAGGTCGTCCAGGGTCTCCTCGTCGGGGAAGTCGTCGATGTGGAACACCACCTCCCCGGCCAGGGCGCGGAACTGTTCGGGCAGGCGGTCGAAGGCGGCCCGCGCCAGGGCTTCGAAGTCGGCCAGGGACGGGGCGGGAAGGACGCCCCAGGCGTGGGAAGGATCTGACACGGTCACCGGCCCAGCCTAGCACAGGGTCCGGATCGCCGCCCAGGCGGGGCCGGGCCACCGCGGGTCAGGCCGCCGCCTCGCTTTCGGCCACGATCCTGAGCACCGCCGCGCCGTAGCGCTCCAGCTTGCCCTGGCCGACGCCGTTGCAGCTGGCCAGCTCGTTGGAGGTTCGCGGACGCATCATGGCGATGTCGGCCAAGGTCCGGTCGTGGAAGATCACGTAGGGGGGCAGGGCCTGGGTCTGGGCCTCGGTCCGCCGCCAGGCGCGCAGGGCGTCGAACACCGCCATGTCGCGGGCGGGGACCTCCAGCGCCTCGCCGCCGGCGCGGCGGGCCCCGCGGGGGGCTCGCGCCGACGGATGCGGCTTGGCCGGCTTGCGCATCTGCACCCGCCGTTCGCCGCGATAGACCGCGCGCACCGCCTCGGCCCCGCCGAGCGCCACCAGGGGGCGGCCGTCGTTGGGGTCCTCCAGCAACAGGCCCTCGAACAGAAGCTGGTCCAGGAGTTCGCGCCAGCCGACGACCCCGAGCTCCTTGCCCACCCCGAAGGTGGAAAGCCCGGTCTCGAATTCGGAGGGTTCCTTGGTCCGCCCGGTCAGGTGGTCGACCACCCGTCCGCGCCCGAACCGGCCGCCCAGGCGATGCACGGCGGACAGGGCCATCTGGGCCAGCTTGGTGACGTCCTCGGCCTGCGGCGGAGTCAGGCACAGGTCGCAGCGGCCGCAGGGCGCGGCGTCGGTCTCGCCGAAGTAGTAGCGCACCGCCGCCGCCCGGCAGCCCATGCCGTCCAGCATGGCGTAGAGCTGGCGCACCTTGCGGTTCTGCACCTGGGCCACCTCGGCGGCGAAGTCGCGGGTCTCGATCCGCCGCAGCGCCCAGGCCAGGTCGCCGGCGCCGTAGAGGGTGATCCCCTCCGCGTCGGCCCCGTCGCGTCCCGCCCGGCCGACCTCCTGCCAATAGGCCTCGATCGAGGCCGGCGGATCGGCGTGGATGACGTAGCGGACGTCGGGTTTGTCCACCCCCATGCCGAAGGCGATGGTCGCCACCATCACCGCGTCGTCCTCCTCCAGGAACTTGTGCAGCCGTTTCTCGCGCACGCCCTTGTCGAGGCCCGCGTGGTAGGCCAGGGCCGGGATCCCTTCGGCGACCAGGGCCTCGGCCAGTTTCTCGGTGGTCTCGCGTGAACCGGCGTAGACCACGCCTGCGCGACCCGGCCGCTCGGTGACCAGCTCGATCACCCGCTTGCGCCCCGATCCGCTCTTGCGCTCGGCCGAAAGCTGCAGTTCGGGCCGGGCGAAGCTGTCCATGAACACCCGGGCCTCGGGCATCCTCAGCTGGGCCAGGATGTCGGCGCGGGTGCGGGCGTCGGCGGTGGCGGTGACCGCCAGCCGGGGCGTGTCGGGGAACAGCTCGGCCAGGCGCCCGAGGTTGCGGTACTCGGGGCGGAAGTCGTGCCCCCACTGGCTGACGCAGTGGGCCTCGTCCACGGCGATCAGGGCGAGCTTCACCCCGCTCAACCGCTCCAGCATCCACGGCTGCATCAGGCCTTCGGGGGAGACGTAGAGCAGGTCGAGCGCCCCGGCCTCCACGCGCCGCCAGGTCTCGATGCGGTCCTTGGGGTCGGTTCCGGAGTCGAGACGGGCGGCGGCGACGCCGGACTGCTGCAGGCCCGCCACCTGGTCGGCCATCAGGGCGATCAGCGGCGAGACCACCAGTCCCAGCCCGTCCAGCACCATGGCCGGCGCCTGGTAGCAGACGCTCTTGCCCCCGCCGGTGGGCAGGACCGCCAGGGCGTTGCGGCCGGCCAGCACCTCCTCGATCACCGCCCCCTGCAGCCCGCGGAAATCCGCATGGCCGAAGGAGCGCTGAAGCACCTCGCGGGCGTGTTGGAAGGAATCGCGGCTCACCGACCGGATATAGCGCGCCGCGCCTGTTCTCCTCCACCGCGAAGCGGGGGAGGTGGATCGACGCGGACACGCGGCGAGACGGAGGGGACGTCCAGCGGAGCGGGCGCGCGCCCCCTCAGTCGCCTTACGCCGACAGCTCCCCGTTTCACGGTGGAGCGAGACGCTTCTTTCAACCCGCTATTCGGCGTGAACAGCTAGCTTGCACAGCACGCTAGTGTGCGTTACAAGGTAGCTACTGAAGCGAGAGACCGTCCGTGGAACCCATCCAGGTCCAATTGAAGAAGGGGGTGCTCGAGCTGTGCGTGCTCGCCCTGCTCTCCCGAGGGGACAACTACGCCTACGAGATCGCCAGCCGGTTGGCCGAGGGAATCGATATGGGGGAAGGCACCATCTATCCGCTGATGCGGCGGCTGCAGGCGGAGGGTTTCGTCGACACCTATCTGGTCGAGAGCCCGTCCGGCCCGCCGCGCAAATACTATAAGCTGACCGCGGCCGGGCGCTCGAGCTTTTCCGCCCAGAGGGCGGAATGGACAGCCTTTTCGAACGCCGTCGAAGCCATCTTGCAGGAGCCCGCCCGATGATCCGCGACGCCTTTCTGGCGCGATTGCGCGAGGGTCTGGGCGGACTTCCGCCCGCGGCCGTGGACGACATCGTCGCCGACTACGCCGCCCATTTCAGCGAAGGCGCGGCGGCCGGACGCAGCGAGGAGTCCGTGGCCCAGGCCCTGGGCGATCCCGGACGGCTGGCCCGCGAGCTGCGGGCCGAGGCCGGCCTTCGCCGGTGGGAGGAACAGCGCAACCCCACCGCCGCCGCGGGGGCGATCTTCGCGGTCCTGGGTCTGGGCGCCATCGACCTGTTGATCCTGGCCCCGGTGCTGATCGCGGTGGGCAGCGCCCTGTTCGGCCTGTTCCTTGGCTCCCTGGGGGTGTTCGTCGCGGGGATCGGGATGTTCGTCGCCGGCCTGTTCAACCAGATCCCCGGCGGCGGTCCGTCGCCGGCCCAGGCCGCCTTTGCGGGCCTGGGGATGATGTCCGGATCGGTCTGCGCGGCCGCCCTTCTTAGCTTGGCCGTGATCGGCCTGGTCAACCTGCTGGTCCGCTACGGCCGGCTGCACTACCGGCTGCTGCAGCCGGCGGTCCGAACCTGAGAACGGAGCCCATGCCATGACCCGTCCGCTTCTCATCACCGCAGGCCTGAGCTTTGTCGTCGCCGTCATCTGCTTCGCCGTCGTCGCCGCCATCGGGCCGATCGATCCCTTCAACTGGTCGATGTTCCACCATGACCACGGCCGGCATGGTTGGCATGGCTGGCGCGCCTGGCCCACGATCTCGACGGATGGGCCGCAGGTCAGCCGCGACCTGGTCTGGAGCGGGACCGATCAGCTGGCCGTCGAGGCCCCGGCGGAGGTGACCTACACCCAGGGGCCGGTCGCTCACCTGAGCGTTTCGGGGCCGCAGGAGATGGTGGACCATCTGGTGGTCGAGGACGGCGCCCTGCGCCTTGACGGGTCGCTGAGAGGCGAGGGACGGTTGCAGATCGCGCTGACCGCCCCCTTGGTGCACAGGTTCGCCATCGACGGCGCCAAGCGGTTGTCGATCGTCGGCTACGACCAGGACAGCCTGCAACTGGCCCTGCACGGCAGCGGCGACGTGGTCGCCCGCGGCAAGACCCGCAACCTGGACCTGGCCATGGCGGGATCGGGCGACGTCGACATGGGCGGCCTGGACGCCGACACGGCCAACGTCGCCATCGCCGGTTCGGGCGACGCCGCCGTGGCCCCGCGCAGCAGCGCCCGGATCGCTATCCTCGGTTCGGGCGACGTGACCTTGACCACCCAGCCGGCGAATCTGGAAAGCCATGTCATCGGTTCCGGCAGCATCCGGCGCGCGCCGTCCGCGCCGCCGCCGCCCGCGCCGAAAAAGGGCTGAGGGCCGCGAGCGCCCGCCGACGATCCGATCTATAAGCGGCGGAGCGACAAGACGCCCGAGGATCGCCCCCCCATGAGCCCTTCATGAGCTTGGCATTCGCCAGCGCCGCCCAGCGGTTCGACGCTGCGCAGGAGGCCTATCGCAGCGGCCGCCCGGCCGACGGGGCCAGACTGCTAGACGCCGTCCTGCAGACCGATCCGCGTTCGGCCCCCGCCCTGCACCTGATGGGGCTTTGCCTGACCGACCTCGGCGACCTGGCCGGCGCGGAGCGCGCCCTGCGCGCCTCGCTTTCCACCGACAAGCGCCGCCCGCCCGTCCACGTCGCCCTGGCCGAGGTGCTGCAGAGGCTGGGCCGGCCGGCCGAGGCGGAGAAGGCCTATCGCGCCGGCCTGGCCCTCGACCGTCGCCACCCCGGTTCGGCCGCGGGTCTGGCCGGCCTGTTGCTGACCGCCGGGCGGGCCCGCGAGGCGCTCCAGCTCACCTTGCCCCTGGCGGCGGCGGCCGGCGCTCCCGCCGCCGTGCTGGAGGTCCACGCCGAGGCCCTGCGGCGCCTGGGTCGCCCCGAGGAGGCGCTGGCCTTCGACCGTAGGGCCGTCGCCGCCGGCAGTCCCTTCGGCGAGATCGCCCTGGCCGGGACCCTGCGCGAACTCGGCCGCCATCAGGAGGCCGAGGAAGCCGCCCGCCGGGCGGTGGCCGCCGTGGGCGAACACCCCGTCGCCATGAACGCGCTGGGCCAGGTGCTGCGGGACCTGGGCCGGCTGGAGGAATCGGAAGGCGTCTATCGCCAGGCGCTGACCCGGGCGCCCTTCGACCCCATGCTGCACCTTGGCCTCGCCAGCCTGATCTGGGCGCGCACCGGCGATCCCGGGCGGGCGGCGGCGGCCCTGGATTCGGTGCTGAGGCAGAGGACCACCACGCCGCTGCTGGCGGTCCGGGCCAAGCTCCACACGCGGTCGGGCCAGCCGGCGCAGGCCTACGCCCTGCTGGCCGAAGCTTCGACACAGGTGCCGGACGATCCGATGCTGCACGCGGCGGCGGCCACCGCGGCGGTCCATGCCGGCCAGGTCGAGGCGGGCCTCGTCCATGCCGAACGGGCCCACGCCCTGGCCCCCGGCGTGGGCCAGATCCGCGCCCTGCTGGCCGAGGCGCAACTGGCCGCCGGCCAGCCGGAACGGGCGCTGGGGATCGTCGCCGACCTCGTGAAGCAAAGTCCCGAGGACCAGCAATACCTGGCCCTGCAGGCGGTCGCCTGGCGGCTGACCGGCGACCCGCGCTATCGCGGCCTCTACGACTACGAGGCCATGGTCGGGGTCTTCACCCTCGAGCCGCCCGAAGGCTGGTCCAGCCTGGAGGCCTATCTGGCCGACCTCGCCGTCACCCTGAAGGCCATGCACGCCATGGGCGGCGATCCCTTGGACCAGTCGGTGCGCAAGGGAGCCCAGACCGAACAGAACCTGGCGCTGTCGGCCGATCCGGTGGTCCAGGCCTTCTTCAAGGCGGTGGAGGCGCCGGTCGCCGACTATCTGGCCCGCCTGGGCAAGGGCCGCGACCCCTTGCGCGCCCGCAACGGGTCGGGCCATCGGATCAAGACCGCCTGGTCGGTGAAGCTGGAGCCCGACGGCTTCCACGCCGACCACCTGCATCCGGACGGCTGGCTATCCTCGGCCTTCTACGTCGAGCTGCCCAAGGCCATGGGCGACGACCAGGCCAAGCAGGGCTGGCTCAAGTTCGGCCAGCCCGGGGCGCCGACCCGGCCGGCCCTGGAGCCCGAGCATTTCGTCCGGCCAGAGCCCGGGCGGCTGGTGCTGTTCCCGTCGTACATGTGGCACGGCACCGTCCCCTTCGGCGGCGACGAGACTCGCCTGACCATGGCGTTCGACGTGGTTCCGGGGAAGTAAGACGCCCCGTACAGAAGGAACGCCGATGCCCCGCCTCTCCGACAAGGTCGCGCTGATCACCGGCGCCGGGCGCGGCATCGGGCGGGCGGTGGCGCTGAAGCTGGCCGGCGAGGGCGCGAATATCGTGCTGAACGACCTCGACCCCGAACCCGCCGCCGCCGTGGTCGCCGAGATCGAGGCGCTGGGGGTCAAGGCCCTGGCCGTTCCGGGCGACGTCGCGGCGGCCGACTTCGGCGAGCGGTTCGTCGGCGCGGCGACGGAGCGCTTCGGCGGCCTCGACATCGTCGTCAACAACGCCGGCTACACCTGGGACGGGGTGATCCAGAACACCGCCGACGACCAGTTCGAGGCGATGATGGCCGTCCACGTCTCGGCCCCCTTCCGCATCCTGCGCGCCGCCGCCGGGCCGATCCGCGAGCTGGCCAAGGCCGAGGCCGCCGAAGGGCGAACGGTCCATCGCAAGGTGGTCAATGTCTCGTCCATGGTGGGGCTCTACGGCAACGCCGGCCAGATCGGCTATTCGACGGCCAAGGCGGCGGTGGTGGGCATGACCCGCACCCTGGCCAAGGAGTGGGGCCGCTACGCGGTCAATGTGAACGCGGTGGCCTTCGGCCTGATCGAGACGCGCCTGACCCAGCCGGCGGGAGGCTCCATCGAGGTGGGCGGGCATGAGGTGGCCGTCGGCGTGCAGCCCGGCCTGTTGCAGATGATGAAGGCGGTGATCCCGCTGGGGCGGGCCGGCACGCCGGAGGAGGCCGCGGGCGCGGTCTGGCTCTTCTGCACCCCGGAGAGCGACTACATCTCCGGCCAGGTGGTGCTGGTCGGCGGGGGGCTGTTGATCTGACGGCGCCGCGTGATCATCCCGCCGCGGGCGGGGACTGCATGCCCACGACCGCCACGCAGGCCAGGACCAGGGTCGCCAGCACCGTCTCGGCGACCACGCTGGCCCGCAGGGCGCTCAAGGCGGCGCGGCCGGGTCCGCGCGCCAGGGCCGGGGTGAGGACGAAGCGGTTGGCGGCGGCCAGGCACAGCATCAGGCCGAACAGCGCGAGCTTGGCGATCAGGCCAAGGCCGTAGGCGCTGCGGGGCAGGTCCAACAAGTGCTCCGGCCCGACCAGGACCCAGCTGTTGACCAGGCCGGTGGCGACCAGGGTCCCGACCACGGCCAGGCCGACGCCGGAAAAACTTTCCAGCCCCATGTGCGCGGCCTTGCGGTCGGTCTCGACCGCGGCGGCCCGGCCCGAGCGGACCACCAGCACGGCCAGGGGGACGAGCGCCCCGATCCAGACCCCGGCGGCCAACAGGTGCGCGACGTCGGCGGCGAGGTGGACGGCGGACAGGGCCCCGTCGCCGCTCGACCCGTGACCGAGCCGGGCCAGGCTGGCGGCGACCAGCGCCCCCACCCCGGCCGATCCCAGCCAGCGCGACCGGCCGGGGGCGGTCGCCCACGGCGCGACCGCGGCGGCGAGGAACAGGATGGCGCGGACGGAGCCCGCCCGGCCGACGCCGGTGTCGAGCGCCACGCTCCAGACCTTGGCCGGGTCGAAGGCGTCGGACGGAGCGCCGAAATTGGCCGCCTGGGCCATCAGCCAGCCGAGGGTGGCGAGCCCCCCGGCCGCGCCGGCGAGGCTGAGCAGCCGCCGCGGCCACGGCCCGGACGGGGCGGGTCCATAGAGGAAGAACAGCGGCGTCCCCAACAGCACCATCCCGGCCGCGATCTGGAAGAACCGGCTGAGCGCGATGGCGAGGTCCACGGGCGCTACTTCACGGTGAAATTATAGTCGCCGTTGGTCTTGTGCCCGTCGTCGGCGGTGACCGCGTGCCACATCACCATGTACTGGCCGGGCGCCAGCCTGGTCTTGGGGGTGGCGTCGACGGCCTTGCCGTTGGCCTTGGCGACCACGTCGATGTTGGTCCCGTCGGCCTTCATCAGCTGGGCGCCGGAGAACTTGGGCTCCAGCTTTTCGCTGAACTCGAGGTGGATGACCTGGGGGGCGCCCACCGCGGCGTTGGCGGCGGGATCGGCCTTGACCAGCTTGGCGTGGGCCTCGGCGCCCGACCCGATCAGCGCGAGGGGCGCGGCCAGCAGGGCCAGGGCGGCGAACTTCGACAGGGCGTTCATGGTCGTTCTCCTTCGGGACCCAGGATCGGCCCTCTGATGTGAACCTCGTCTGTACATACGCGCCGGGCGCCTCAGTCCAGCACCAGCCGGGCGAAGCCGGTCGTGCCGTTCGGGCTGTCGCCATAGGACGGGCGCAGGCCGGCGGGGACGAAGTCGAAGCTGTGCAGGACGCCGACGCCGACCTTGGCGTGCCGGGCCACGGGGAAATCGCGGATCACCCCCAGGCTCAGCTTGCCCACCGTCTGCAGCGCCGCATGGCCGGGACCGCCGAGTTCGTCGGTCTTCAACCGCTCGGCCCGGCCGAACAGGGTCCAGTCCGCATCCGGCTTGAAGGCGCTCTCCAGCAGGAAACCGTCCGAACTCACCCCGTCCGACCGTTCCTTGCGCCCCCAGGCGGCGGTGGTCGCCCACGAGCCCTGGGGGCCGACGGGGACGGTGTAGATGGCGCTGGCGGACCAGCGGCGCTCGTTGTCGGTGGGGTTCAGGGCCTCGGGGCTGATGAGCTCGGCCCAGGACCCCTGCAGCGACCAGTTGGCGGTGGGGTTCCAGCTTATCCGGGCGGCGGTGGAATCCAGCTTGGGACTCTCGATGTCCCATCTGTGCTGGTCCGGTTCACGGCCCTTGAAGCGCGAGGCCTCGATCTTCCAGTTCCGATGCACCCATCCGGCCGTGACCACCCCGAAGGTGATGTGGGTGGAGTCGAGCCAGTGGTGGGTGATCGGCGCTTCCGGGCTGTCCATCCCCGACTGGCGGTGCATGAAGGCCGGCGGTCCAAAGGCCGGCTCCCCCGGCAGGCCGGCGTAGACGAAGACGGCGTCGTCGATCGACAGGCGGCGGCTGTAGGAGACCGACAGCTCCATGAAGAGGTCGTGGGGATGCTGGCGGTCGACCAGGGTGGTCTTGCCGTCGGCGGTTTCGCCGGCGGCCAGCAGCAGGGGGTAGCCGCGGGGGCCCATCAGGGGGTCGGGGCTCAGCATGGCCTTCAGGTTCAGGACGTCGCCGCCCGCGAAGTCCCGCCGCGCCATGCCCATGACCATGCCGGCGACAAAGGTCCTGTCGTCGCCGCGCGGACCGGACTGGTGGTCGAAGACCCCGTTCAGCATGGCGTGGCCCATCAGCGACCAGCCGTCGACCGAGGCGTGGACGCCTTGGTGAGCGGAGGCGTCAGGCTGCCAACTGGTGCCCGAGGCGTCGCGGGTCATCGGATAGAAGCCCTGCACCCCGGAGTAGGGCATGTTCGCCATGCCCTTCATCCCGGCCATGCCCGGCATGTTCGCCATGTCATGCGCCGAATGATCCATGCCGGGCATGCCGGCCATGTCATGGGCGGGCGGCGGGGCGGCTGAGGAAGCGGCCGAATGGTCCATGCCCGGCATATTGGCCATGTCGTGCGCGCCCTCCTGGCCCAGGGCCGGGAAGGCGGCCAGCAGGCCGGCGACGGTGGCGGACGCGGCGAGGATTCGGTTCATGCCCGTTTCATGCAGCTTCCCAGCATGGGAAGGTCAAGAGCGATCGTCAGGGGATGGCGCATGAACATCGGCGAAGCGGCCAAGGCCTCGGGCGTCTCGGCCAAGATGATCCGCTATTACGAAAGCGTCGGCCTGATCCGGGCGGCCGACCGCAAGCAGAGCAACTACCGCGACTTCGCCGAGCGCGACGTCAACGAACTGCGCTTCCTGCGCCGGGCCCGGACGCTGGGCTTTTCGGTGGAGGAGATCGCCAAGCTGCTGGAGCTGTGGCGCGACCGCGCCCGGCCGAGCCGCGAGGTCAAGGCGATCGCGCTCAGGCACGTGACCAATCTCGACGCCCGCATCGCCGAGATGCAGGCCATGGCCGACACCCTTCGCCACCTCGCCCACGCCTGCGCCGGCGACCACCGGCCGGATTGCCCGATCCTGGGGGATCTGGGGCGGTAGGGGCCGCCCTACCGCGTCGGCACGTCCACGTCGCACAGGGTGAAGGCCGCGCCCTTGGCCCTGGAGGCGGACTGCAGCAGGGCCTGGAAGGCCGGCCCCCTGGTGTCCATCACCTGCAGCATCGGCCGCTCGGCCGCCGGCATGTCGGCCATCACCCGCACCCGGACCATCTTGTCGGCGGGAGGCGGAGGCGGCTCGCCCATCTTCAGGGCGGTGACCACGTCGTAGCCCTGCACCACCCGGCCCCAGGCGGTGAAGGTCTTCTCCAGGTTGGTCCCGCGCACCTTCATGAAGAAGATCTGGCTGTTGGCGCTGTCGGCTGGCGCGCCGTGGGCGAAGGAGGCCACGCCGGGGCAGAAGATCACCGAGCCGCGCCCGCTCGTCGGGGCCTGGCCGGCGGGGAGGGCGGGGTTCGGATCGATCAGCACCGGCAGGGAGCCGACAAAGCCCAGATCCCCCTGGGCCGAGGCGCCGAAGGACGCGTAGGGCGTGGCGGCCGTCAGAGGGAAGAAGAACTCGTCCTTCAGGTTGGGCAGGGGCGAGCGGAAGCTCCTGTCGCCCTTGTCCCCGCCCTGGGCCGCGAAGCCCAGCACCCGATAGAACTGGGCCCCGTTGTAATAGCCCTGACGGGCCAGGGCCTTGATCCGGGCCACGTGGCCCGGGGCGATCTCGGGGTGCATCTCGACCACGATGCGGCCCTGGGTGGTGTCGATGACCAGGGTGTTGGCCGGATCGAGGGCGCGCCAGTCGGCCGGGCCGGAGGATGGCGCGGGGGGCGCCGGCGGAGCTTCGGGGGGCGGGACCTGAGCCGTCGCCGCGCCGGCCAGGGCGGCGATGAGGACGGCGGCCGAAAGGGCTCTGAACATGGGCGCTCCACTGAGGTCTTCGACCCGATCCTATCCCCGAGCCCCGCCGTCGTCCCGTGCGCAGCGATTAGGGGAATCCTTTTCCGTCTCGCCGCGTTTATCGTCCGTCACCGCTGCGGAGTCCCTCATGGCCACCCTCTTTCTCGCCCGGACCAGCGCCGACGGCCGCGCCTTCGCCCAGCCGGTCCCCGACGCGTCGACCCCGATGGAGGCGGCTATCCTGTTCGCCGAATGCTGGGGCGCGGGGGAGGCGTCCGGGGAGGTGGC
Organism: Caulobacteraceae bacterium; assembly: GCA_035493955.1. Taxonomy (GTDB): domain Bacteria; phylum Pseudomonadota; class Alphaproteobacteria; order Caulobacterales; family Caulobacteraceae; genus NCED01. Next base: position 130,468 of record DATJHI010000035.1, read on the forward strand.
GATCACCGTCACCGATTCCGAGACGGGCCACGAGCAGTGTTTCCGGATCGATCTGGGCGACCACACCATCGGTCCCTGCTGAGGGCGCTTTCCAGCTTAGCCGGCGCCCCGGCGCGTCGCCTCCCAGTGGAGCGAGGTTTCTTCGCGGCCGCAGCAAGGCATGCCGCGGCCGGCTTTTAATCTAGACGATTAAGTGCCTTACAGGTCTCAGTTCGGGCGAATTTCTCCACTTGGACCTCGCCAAAAAAGATCACGGGCTTGCTCAGCGGGGCTCGGGAGTCTACCAACCCGGCTTCCGAGGCGACCGGTTGAGCACCGGCGGGGACGGCGTGCGCGCGGTCCTTCCGTGTGCTGCGTAAGGGAGACCGCTCTTGTCCACTGCCAACATTCCCGGCCTTGATCGGGCCCCGACCAAGCACCGCAAGCTCATCGAGTGGGTGCGCCAGATCGCGGCGCTGACTGAGCCAGACCAGGTCTATTGGTGCGACGGGTCCAAGGACGAGGCCGAGCGCCTGGCCAAGATCCTGGTCGACGCCGGCACCCTGAAGCCCCTGAACCCGGCCAAACGGCCCAACTCCTATTTCGCCGCCTCCGATCCCCGCGACGTCGCCCGCGTCGAAAGCCGCACCTTCATCTGCTCGGAGAAGGAAGAGGACGCCGGCCCGACCAACAACTGGACCGCCCCGGCGGAGATGCGCGCCACCCTGAACGGCCTGTTCAAGGGCGCCATGCGCGGCCGCACCCTGTATGTCGTGCCCTTCTGCATGGGCCCCATCGGCTCCAAGATCTCCGCCTATGGCGTCGAGATCACCGACAGCGCCTATGTCGCCCTGTCGATGGGGGTCATGACCCGCATGGGCAAGCAGGCCCTGGACGCCATCGGCGAGGACGGCTTCTTCGTCCCCGCCGTCCACACCCTGGGCGCGCCGCTGCAGCCGGGCCAGAAGGACGTCTCCTGGCCCTGCAACGAGACCAAATACATCGTCCAGTTCCCGGAAACGCGGGAGATCTGGTCCTACGGCTCCGGCTACGGCGGCAACGCCCTCCTGGGCAAGAAGTGCTATGCGCTGCGCATCGCCTCGGTCATGGCCCGGGACGAGGGCTGGCTGGCCGAGCACATGCTGATCCTCAAGCTGACCTCGCCCCAGGGCGCGTCGCACTATATCGCCGCCGCCTTCCCCTCGGCCTGCGGCAAGACCAACCTGGCCATGCTCCAGCCGACCCTTCCGGGCTGGAAGGCCGAGACCATCGGCGACGACATCTGCTGGATGCGCTACGGCGACGACGGACGCCTCTACGCCATCAACCCGGAATACGGCCTGTTCGGCGTGGCCCCGGGCACGGGGATGTTGACCAACAAGAACGCGGTCGACGCCCTGCACTCCAACACCATCTTCACCAATGTCGCCCTGACCGATGACGGCGACGTCTGGTGGGAAGGCCTGACCGACGAGCCCCCCGCGCACCTGACCGACTGGAAGGGCCGCTCCTGGACCCCGGACAGCCCGGAGCCCGCGGCCCACCCCAACGCCCGCTTCACCGTGCCGGCCAGCCAGATCCCTTCGGTCGCGCCCGAGTGGGAGGACCCTGCCGGCGTGCCGATCTCGGCCATCCTGTTCGGCGGTCGCCGCGCCACCGCCGTGCCGCTGGTGACCGAAGCCTTCGACTGGAAGCACGGGGTGTTCCTGGCCTCCAACGTGGCCTCGGAAGGCACCGCCGCCGCCGAGAACAAGGTCGGCGAACTGCGCCGCGACCCCTTCGCCATGCTGCCGTTCTGCGGCTACAACATGGCCGACTACTTCGGCCATTGGCTGAAGATGGGCGAGAAGGCGGGCGCCAAGCTGCCGAAGATCTATTTCGTCAACTGGTTCCGCAAGGACATGCACGGCAAGTTCCTGTGGCCGGGCTACGGCGAGAACAGCCGGGTGCTGAAATGGATCGTCGAGCGCCTCGAGGGCAAGGCCGAGGCCCAGGAGACACCGATCGGCATGCTGCCGACCAAGGAAAGCCTCGACGTCGAAGGCCTGAACCTGAGCGAGCACCAGCTGTTCCTGCTGCTGTCGGTGGACCGATCGGTCTGGAAGGAAGAGGCTTCGCTGATCCCGGCCGCCTACGACAAGTTCGGCGACAAGATGCCGGCCGAGCTTTGGGCCCAGCACGAGGCCCTGGTCGCGCGCCTGGAGATGGCTCCCGCGCCCGTCCACGGCGAACTGGCCAAGGTGGTGGAGTTCCCGCGGGCCGCCGGAGTTTAAGGGCCAAAAGGCCGAAGGGAGCCTCAGGCGCTAAACCAGGGGCAACCCCACGTAGTTCTCCGCCATGGTCTGCTGCGCAGCCCTGGACTGGAAGATGTACTCAAGCTCGGCGATCTGCATCTTGCGGGCGAAGGGGTCCATGTCCGGGAAGCGGTGGGTCAGGCCGGTGAACCACCAGCTGAACCGCTCGGCCTTCCACACCCGCGCCAGGGCCCGCGCCGAATAGCCGTCGAGTCCGGCCGCCCCCTTGCCCGCATAGTGGTCGGCGATGGCGTCGCTGAGGAAGGCCACGTCGGAGGCGGCCAGGTTCAGCCCCTTGGCCCCCGTCGGCGGCACGATGTGGGCGGCGTCGCCGGCCAGGAACAGGCGGCCATGGCGCATGGGCTCGGAGACGAAGCTGCGCAGGGGGGCGATCGACTTTTCGATCGAGGGGCCGCGGGTCATCCGGGCCGCCGCCTCGGGCCCCAGCCGGACGGCCAGCTCGTCCCAGATCCGCTCGTCGGGCCAGTCTTCCAGCCGCTCGTCCAGGGAGCACTGGATGTAGTAGCGGCTGCGGGCGGGCGAGCGCATCGAGGCCAGGGCGAAGCCCCGTTCGTGGTTGGAATAGATCAGCTCGTGGTCGCAGGGCGGCACGTCGGCCAGTATGCCCAGCCAGCCGAAGGGATAGACCCGCTCGAAATCGCGCTGGACGGTCCTGGGGATGGAGGATCGGCTGACCCCGTGGAAGCCGTCGCAGCCGGCGACGAAATCGGCTTCGAGGCGCACCGGTTCGCCCTCGCGGGTGAAGACGACATGGGGGTTGTCGCCTTCGACGTCGCGCACGGCGACGTCCTGGCAATTCCACAGGATGGGCACGTCCCGTTCGTCGCAGGCCTCGATCAGGTCCTTGGTCACCTCGGTCTGGCCGTAGACCAGCACCCGCTTGCCGCCGGTCAGGCCCGATAGGTCGATGCGGTAGGTGCGACCGTCCAGGGCCAGGCTGAAGCCGTCGTGGGGCAGGCCCTCGGCGCGCATGCGCTTCGACACCTTCACCTTTTCCAGCAGGTCGACGGAAACCTGCTCCAGCACTCCGGCGCGGATGCGGGCCTCGACGTAGTCGCGGTCGCGCCGCTCGACCAGCACGCTCTCGACGCCGGCGATATGCAGCAACTGCGACAGCAGAAGGCCGGCCGGGCCGGCGCCGATGATGGCGACCTGGGTGCGCAACGGGGTGCTCCTTGGACCTCCAAAAGTCCTTAGCGGTTGACAAGGTGCTCGGCCAGGGGCGGGACGCAGCTTGGCGGCCGTCGAGGCGGACGGTCCGAGGCGGATTCGATGCGGCGCTGCAGCATCGGTTCGCGGACGCGGTATGCCCGAGCGGCCGGAGGGGGTGAAATGCTGCGCCTTGGTCCACAGCAGTTGATTAAGTCCGCGCCGCGGGTATGGAATGGGGGTTCAAGCCATCCTGCGACGGGGCCGCCCAGGCGCGTCCCCCCAGACGGGACGGCGAAAACAGGGGGAAACGCCTTGGCCGGACCAACCACATCCACCACCGCCGGGCCTAGCTCGGGCAAGTGGGACACGGGCTACGAATGGAAGACGGTGGCCTTGCTGACCGCGGGCTTCGGCCTGGTCGGCCTCGACCGCTGGGTGATCGTCGACCTGGCCCAGTTGCCGACCTCGACCATGGTCCCCGACCTGGGCCTGGGCCCGGCGACGGCGCCGGGGGCCATCGGCAGCCTGGTCTCGGCCCTCGGCATCGCCTGGGGCCTCGCCGCTCTGTTCGGCGGCAACCTCTCCGACTTGCTGGGCCGCAAGAAGGTTCTGGTTCCCGCGCTGGTGGTGTTTTCGCTGCTGTCCGGCTTCTCCGGCCTGGTCTCGACCGTCGGCCTGATGATGGTCTGCCGCGCGATCATGGGCGTGGCCGAGGGCGGCTTCTGCCCGACCAGCTTCGCCACCGTCGCCGAGGCGTCCCTGCCCAAGCGCCGTGGCTTCAACCTCGGCCTGCAGCAGTCGGCCTTCGCCCTGTTCGGCCTGGGCTTCGGCCCGCTGATCGCCGCGTGGTTGCTCAACTTCGCCAGCTGGCGCTGGGTGTTCGCCATCGTTGGCATCCCCGGCCTGATCGTCGCCCTGCTGGTGGCCATGACCATCCGCGAACCGGCCACCATCAAGGCGCGCCGCGCGGCCAAGGTCTCCGGCTCGGCGTCCGAGATCGCCGCCGCCAAGGCGCCGAAGCTGTCGGTGGCGGCCCTGTTCAGCCACCGCAACGTGCCGCTCAGCATGCTGGCGCTGCTCTGCGCCATGTGCGGCATCTTCGTGCTTTCGGCTTTCGCGCCCGGCTATCTCGCTGGCTACCTGCACCTCAATATCGGCGACACGGCGTTCGTGGCTTCGGCCATCGGCTTCGGCGGTTTCGCCGGCCAGTGGTTCCTGTCCGCCGTGTCCGACCTCTTCGGCCGCCGCACCATGGCCGTGGCCGGGTTCCTGGTCGGGGCGATCTTCCTCTACGTCTTCACCCGCCTCGGCGCCGGCAGCATCCCGCTGCTGTTCGTGGTCCTGTTCGTCTCGGCCGGCTTCTCCTTCGGCCTGCTCAGCCTGATCACCGGACCGATCGCCTCGGAGGCCGCCCCCCTCGGCATGATCGCCGGGGCGACCGGCGTCATCGTCGCGGTGGGCGAGATCTTCGGCGGCGGGGTGGCTCCGGGGGTCGGCGGCTGGATCGCCCAGCACTACGGCATCCAGAACGTGCTCTGGCTGGCCCTCGGCGGGCTGGTGGCCGGGATCGTGGTCAGCCTGTTCTACAAGGAGACGGCCCCGCGTCTCGCCAAGCAAGGCGTCGGCGAGGAATCCGCCCTGGACGTGTTCGAGGACCAGCACCCCGAGGGCATAGCCGGCCAATAGTCGGACAGCGGGGACGACCGGCCAGCCTGGCCGCCCCCGCGCCAATTTTTTGCGGAGAACTGCGAATGAAGGCATGGAAGAGTGCGGCGGGCGCCGGAGCTTTGCTGATCGCCGCCCTGGCGGCGGGGGCGGCGTCGGCTCAGGCGGTGATCAAGGCGGACGGGAGCTATGAGTATCCCAAGGCCGAGTACAAGAACGCCATCGCCCACTACGAGGCCCTGAAGGCGGCGGCCCACGGCGGGACCAAGAAGACCTTCGCCAATCTGCCGGACTGGACCGGGGTCTGGACCCGGGCGGGCGGGGGACTGAAGTTCGACCCGAAACAGCCGGCCGCCAACATCACCACGGCCAAGCTGACGCCCAAGTACCAGGCCAGCTACGAGAAGAAGGTGGCCGAGGTGAAGGCCGGGGTCGAATGGGACCGGCTCAGCTACTGCCTGCCGCCCGGCATGCCGCGCTGGCTGACCGAGCCTTTCCTGCGCGAGTTCGTGGTGCGCCCCGAACAGGTCTGGCTGATCGAGGAACAGGTCAACGAGATCCGCCGGATCTACACCGACGGCCGCGGCCATACTCCGACGGACGAGGCCTATCCCCTGTGGGAAGGCGACTCCATCGGCTTCTGGGACGGCGACACCCTGGTCATCAGCACCACCCAGCTGAAGGACGGCCAGTACCAGCGCGCCCAGCCCGACTATTCCGACAAGATCGAGCTGGTGGAGAAGTGGCGCAAGATCAACCCGACCACCATCGAGGATGACGTCACCATCTACGACCCCGAGGGCCTGACCGAGCCCTGGCATGTGGTCCAGGCCTACACCAAGGTGACCAACCCGCCGGACCTGCGGGTCCGTTACTGGTCCTGCGAGGAGAACAACAACGTAGTCAACCAAGGCGGGACGACCCAGTTCGTCCTTCCGGGCGACCCCGGCTACAAGGACCCCAGCGTCTTCGGCAAGGAGCCGGAGCGGACCCCCGGCAAATAGTCCGCGTCGCCGGACGGATTTTAGCGGCGCGCCCCGGCGGGCGCGCCGTTTTCGTTTCTGCAACCCATTGTTTCACCATGGGAGTGGGCGGCCCCGGCGCTTAGTCAACTCCTGATGACAAGATCGTCCGGACCGCATATGAAGGGCCGGCAAAAAAAATCCAGGGAGGACGACGTGAAGGTTTTCGGCGAGGTGGGGCGGCTCGCGGCCGTTCTGGCGGCGGCGATGCTGGTCCCCGCGGCGGGTTGGGCCCAAGCCGCGCCGGCGGCCTGGGGGACGAAGGACGGGCGCTGGGACGACTGGAAGGACGGGACCTTCCCGACCTCGGCGGCGCACTACGCGGCGCTGAAGGCCGCGGCCAAGGGCGGGGTCAAGCACACCGTCAACGACATTCCCGACTGGTCGGGCATCTGGTCCAGCTCGCGCCAGCCCGGCTGGGGTACGCCCGCCTATCAGAACGCGCCCGGAGCCCCCGTCCGCCTCGGCCCCGCCTTCCCAGGCGCGCCGGCGCCGGACCCCAGCGCCCCTCGGCCCGAAGTTCCCAAGCTGACCCCGGTCTATCAGAAGAAGCTGGAAGAAGAGCTGGCCCGCGTGGCCAAGGGCATCCAGTGGGACTACCTGTCCTACTGTCTCCCGGCCGGCTTCCCCCGCTGGTACACCGAGCCCTTCCTGCGCGAGTTCATCACCACGCCGAACCAGACCTGGATGACCAACGAACAGCAGTCCGAGACCCGCCGCATCTACACCGACGGCCGCGGCCATACGCCGGACGACGAGAGCTACCCCCTGTTCGAAGGCGACTCGATCGGCTTCTGGGACGGCGACACCCTGGTCATCCACACGATCAATGTGAAGCCGGGCAGCTGGAACCGAAGCGAGCCCGAATACAGCGACAAGACCGAGACGGTCGAGCTGGTGAAGAAGAACGCCGCCGGCAAGATCGAGACCCGGATGACCGTCTACGACCCGGAATCGCTGCAGAACCCCTGGCACGTGATCTGGGGCTCGGATCGGGTGAACACCCCGAACCTGCGGATCAACATGTGGTCCTGCAACGAGAACACCAACGTCGTGAAGACCGACGACGGCGCCACCCAGTTCGTCCTGCCGGGGGAGAAGGGCTACAAGGACCCCAAGAACTTCGCCGCCCCTCCGCCCGTCGCCGCCAACTAGGCGCGCGGCAGGGGGATACCTTTAGCCTCCAGTCTCGAGAAGGTCCCCGATGCAGCCGTTCTCCTATACCGCTTTGCCGGGCAAGGTGATCTTCGGATCGGGGACCTTGGCCCGGGTCGCCGACGAGATCCGCGCCCTGGGTTGCGGTCGGGCGCTTCTGCTGTCCACGCCGCAGCAGGCCGATCAGGTCAGGCGTCTCTTCGACCAGCTCGGTCCCCTGGCCGCCGGCCTGTTCACCGAAGCGGCCATGCACACCCCGGTCGAGGTGACCGAGCGGGCGCTGGCCTACGCCCGGGAGGTCGGGGCTGACTGCACGGTGGCGCTGGGCGGCGGCTCGACCACCGGCCTCGGCAAGGCCATCGCCGTGCGCATCGACCTGCCCCAGGTGGTGATCCCGACCACCTACGCCGGCTCCGAAGCCACACCGATCGTGGGCGAGACCAAGGACGGGCTGAAGACCACCCAGCGCAGCATGACCATCCTGCCCGAGGTGATCATCTACGACGTCGACCTGACCATGACCCTGCCGCCGGGGATGACCGTCACCTCCGGCATGAACGCCATCGCCCATGCGGCCGAAGGGCTGTACGCCAAGGACGCGAATCCGATCATCTCCATGATCGCCGAGGACGGGACCCGCGCCATCGCCCGCGCCCTGCCCAGGATCATCGCCGACCCCTCCGACCGGGAGGCGCGTTCCGACGCCCTCTACGGAGCCTGGGCCTGCGGCGTCACCCTCGGCGCGGTGGGCATGTCGCTGCACCACAAGCTCTGCCACACCCTGGGCGGGACCTTCGACCTGCCCCACGCCGAGACCCACACCGTCGTCCTGCCCCACGCCATGGCCTACAACGCCCCCGCCGCGCCGCAGGCCATGGGCCGTCTCGCCGCCGCCATCGGCGCGCCCAACGCGCCGCAGGGGCTCTACGATCTGGCCAAGTCGCTCGGCGCTCCGACCTCGCTGAGGGAACTGGGCATGCCGCAAAGCGGCCTCGACCGGGTGGTCGAGATGGCGGTGGCCAATCCCTACTGGAACCCGCGCCCGCTGGAGCCCGCGCCGATGCGTCGCCTCCTTGAGGACGCCTGGCATGGGCGGCGTCCGCCCGAAGCGATCTGAGGCGGCGACCGCCGAGCCACGGCGACGCTTGCCGTCGTGGCGCCGGACCCCGATTTATGACACAACTGGCGCTTAGCCATGGAGTGGAAGGGCCAATGGCCCAGGCGAACCCAAGGGCGATCGATTTCGGCGTCGAAGAGACCCACGGGATTCTCTGGCGGCCGGAAAACCATATCTACGCCAAGAGCGACGGCCGCGGCTGGTCGTCCCTCTACGCCTCGACCCAGCGCGAGGCGCCCTATGCGGCGGAATATCCCGCCGTCCAGGACCATCTGATCGTGCTGCACCTCGACGGCCCGGTCGGCGTGCGCCGGTTCATCGGCGGCGACGAATCCCGCCGGGTGGTGCCGCCGGGGGGCCTGTTCATCCTGCCTGGCGGGACCGAGTTCGGGGTCCAGCTGGAAGGCGAACTCGACAGCCTGCACGTCTATCTGCGCCGCCAGCTGGTGCAGGAGGTGGCGGCCGAACTCGGGGTGGACAAGGCGGGCCTGACCCTGATCCCGCGCCTGGGCGAGCGCGACCTCCTGATCGAGCGGCTGGCCCTGGGGGTCCGCGAGGCCCTGACCGACGAGGACGACGCGGCGGGGGTCTATGTCGATTATCTGTCGCGGGCCCTGGCGGCGCGCCTGCTGCGCGAGCATTCCAACGTCGCCCCCGAACGCAACGAGCAGGCAAAGGGCGGCCTGACCGGGGCCCAGGTGGCCGTGGTCGGCGACTTCATGGAGGCCCACCTGGAACGGCCGGTGGCCCTGTCGGAAATGGCCTCGGCCTGCGGGCTCAGCCCGACCCATTTCGCCCGCCGCTTCAAGGCGGCGCTGGGCGTGCCGCCGCACCAGCACCTGATGCAGCTGCGGGTCGAGCGGGCCAAGCGGCTGCTGCAGGGGACGGCGCCGATCGTGGAGGTGGCCCTGGCCTGCGGCTTCGCCCACCAGGAGCACTTGACCCGGGTGTTCCGTCGGATGACCGGCATGACCCCGGCGAGTTTCCGGCGGGCGGCGCAGAGCTAGCGCCCCGGCCTTCCCGCACGGGGCCGGAAACTGACGAAAGCGACAATTCCAGTCTCGACGCGCGGTTCGTGCAGAAGCGTCGCCTGCATCGTGCAGGATTTTTTGCGCCGGAAGGCGGATTGTCCGAGCATGCAATGGCGCCAGTCAGGCGCCGTCGGTCCGCCAGAGGCCTGAGGAAACCGCGATGCAGTACGAGACCCGCTTCGGCTCGATGAACGACTTCGACAAGGGCGGCGTCGAGATCATCGACGACGACCCCAAGAACTACGTCTTCTCCAACATGTTCGAAGTGGCCAGGACTTCGCCCGCCTATGAGCGCGTGGCCGTGGCCAAGAACTTCGAATATGTGATCGAGACCGCCCGCGCCGAGGGCGTCTCCGGCTGGTACGCCTGCGCCCACGACGAGTTCGTGGTCTGCATGGACGGCGTGGTCGAGGTCCACCTAGTCAAGCTCGACGACATGGCCTCGGTGGTCGATCCGGCCAGCCAGGGCGCGCACGCGCTGAAGGGCGACCCCCAGGGCCGCAAGATGGGCCGCATCGTCCTCGGTCTCGGCCATCAGGCCCTGCTGCCCCGCGGCGCGGCCTACCGCTTCCAGGCCGACAAGCCCGCCTGCCTGATGTTCCAGACCGTGGCCGGTCCGGTCACGGTGCAGAAGTGGGACCAGATCTGCCAGACCGGCGACTACGTCGCCAACTGAACCCGCCCCAGTTTCCGATCAGCCTAGAGGACCCAACCCCATGGCCATGCTCGACACCCCCAAGGCCGAAGGCGGCCCCCCCTCGGACGCCCTGACCTTCACCAAGATCCTGCCGGTGGACAACCAGACCGGCTACCGCTCGTTCCAGGCGGGCAGCTTCACCTTCAAGCGCGACGAATATTTCGCCCGCATCGCCTGGCCGGGCGGCACCCACGTCATGCCCATCGACGTGTTCCTGCGCGCCCTGATGCGCGACGTGGCCTGGGGCTTCTTCTACGGCGTGGTCAACTTCGACGACGTGGTGGGCACTATCAACCACTACGGCGAGGTGACCCTGTTCGCCGGCCGTTTCAACGACGGCTACCGAAACGGCGGGCGCGACTACGCGGAGCGCTTCACCTCGGAGGCGCTGATGCCCCTGTTCAAGGCCATGGTCTCGGACTTCACCAACGCCGGCTACGACCCCTTCGCCGCACCGATGGAGACCGGCGTTCCGTGGGGCTCCAAGAACGGCGACAACGACGAGGCCGTCACCCGCACCCGCGTCGCCGCCCGCCGCATGGTCGGCCTGCCCGGCGACACCCCCGTGCGCACCGACGCCAACGGCTATCCGAAGAACCGCATGTTCCAGGACGTGTCTTCGGACCAGCCGCTGGTGGAGGCCGAGCCGGGCTTCGAGAACGAGGTGTCGGCCTACAACCTGTTCGACTACCTCGCCCGCTCGGACGTGACGTGGAATCCGTCGGTGTGCTCGGTGGTCGGCGACAGCCTGTTCTGCCCGACCTCCGAGGAGTTCACCCTGCCGGTCGACCATGGCAACGACCGCTGCGAGTGGTTCATCACCCTGTCCGACACCATCATCTGGGAGATCAAGGACAAGGAGAGCGGCAAGCCCCGCGCCAAGGTGGTGGCCAAGGCCGGCGACGTCTCCTGCATGCCCGCCGACATCCGCCACAAGGGCTACGCCGACAAGCGGGCCATGCTGCTGGTGTGGGAAAACGCGTCCCCGAAGATCCCCGACATGATCGCCAAAGGCGAAGCGCCGGTGGTCTCGGTCACCTGGTAGGCTCCCCCCGCCTGCCAGTTCGACGCGCCCGCCTCCCTTCCCCGAGGCGGGCGCGTTCCTTTATGTAGGCCCAGCTTCAGAACTCATAAGGACTCAAGGACCATGGCCAAGCTACAGCCGGTGGACGTCTCCAAGATCCAGACCCGCCTCCTGATCGACGGCCAGTGGGTCGACGGCGCGGCCGGCGCCGAGATCGACGTGATCAATCCCTACACGGCCGAAAAGATCGTCTCGATCGCCGAGGCCCGCGAGGCCGACGTCGACCGGGCGGTGGAGGCCGCGAAGAGGGCCTTTCCGGCCTGGGCCCGCACGCCCGCCTATGAGCGCGGCCGGCTCCTGAGCAAGCTGGCGGACGCCATCGAGGCCGACGCCGACTACCTGGCCCGGCTGGAGGCCACCAACACCGGCCACCCGGTGCGCGACTGCCAGAACCTCGACGTGCCGCGCACCATCATGTGCTTCCGCTATTTCGCCGGCATGGCCGACAAGTTGGAGGGCTCGGTGGTGCCGGTGGACGCCGGTTTCCTGAACTATGTCGAGCGCGAGCCCATCGGGGTGATCGGCCAGATCGTGCCGTGGAACTTCCCCCTGATGTTCGTCAGCTGGAAGCTCGGCCCGGCCCTGGCCGCCGGCAATACGGTGGTGATGAAGCCGTCGGAGATCACCCCCTTGTCGGCCCTGCGCATCGGCGAGCTGATCAAGCAGGTCGGCTTCCCAGACGGGGTGGTCAACATCCTGCCGGGCTACGGCGCCACCGCCGGCCAGCGCATCGCCGACCATCCCGGCATCGGCAAGGTTTCCTTCACCGGCTCGACCAACGTCGGCCGTTCGATCGTCCGCGCCTCGGCCGGCAATCTGAAGAAGGTGCAGCTGGAGCTGGGCGGCAAGGGACCCAACATCATATTCGAGGATGCGATCATCCCGGCCGCGGTGGGGGGGACGGCCTTCGGCATCTTCCACAACCAGGGCCAGGCCTGCATCGCCGCCACCCGCCTGATCCTGCACGAGTCCATCGCCGACCAGTTCCTGGATAAGTTCGCGGCCCTGGCCAAGTCGATCAAGCTGGGCGATCCCCTCGACACCGACACCGAGATGGGTCCCTTGACCTCCAAGGTCCACCATGACCGGGTGATGTCCTACATCCAGGTGGCCAAGGACCAGGGCGGGACCATCCTCACCGGCGGGCGCATCCCCGACGATCCGGCCCTCAGGGGCGGCTATTTCGTCGAGCCGACCATCGTCAAAGCCGACCGCAACGACCGGGTGCAGCAGGAGGAGGTTTTCGGACCCTTCGTCGCCTACACCACCTTCAAGGACGACGAGGAGGCCCTGGCCATCGCCAACGGCACGGCCTACGGCCTGGGCTCGGGCCTATGGACCCAGAACCTCGCCCGCGCCCACAAGTTCGCCAAGGCGCTCCACGCAGGCATGGTGTGGGTCAATTCCTACAAGCGGGTCCACCCGGCCTCGCCCTTCGGCGGGGTAGGGGAGTCCGGCTACGGCCGCGAAATGGGCTTCGAGGCCATGCGCGAATACACCAACGCCAAGTCGGTCTGGATCAACGTCGAGGCCAACATCCCGCCCTTCTACAAGCGGTAGGCCGGGCCTCGCCGGAAGCGGAAGAGCGAAAGAAAAGGGGCGGGCCCCTTTGGGGGCCCGCCCTTTGTGCATCAGGCGCGGGCGGCCGCGGGCGGAACCTTGGCCTTGTATTCGGCCACCAGCCTGCGGGTCGGACCCATGGGGTCGTTGATCATGGTCGGCTGGTCTGCGGTGGTGATGACCATGGTCGGCCGGGTCTGCAGGTTGAAGGGCTCCCAGTGGGGAAGTCCCGGCCCGTTGGGATTGCCGGTCTTGGCGAAATTGGCCCAGTAGGCGCTGCACTTGTCGGCCAGGGCCTGCTTGGCCGGGTTGACCGTCCCGACGATCGGGGCCGAGGCCTTCAGGCTGTCGAGGACATAGGGGATCTCCGAGGTGTGCGGGGCGTGCAGCCGGTCGCCGCGGACGTCGGTGTGGTGGGCGAAGTAGAAGAAATAGACCGGCGCCCCGCCCGCCGCCGCCTGCGCCGCCTTGCGTTCGGCCTGGATGGTCACCCCGTCGGTGAAGCTCCACTGGCTGAGCAGCAATTGGGCGATATAGGCGTTGTCCTTGCCCGGATAGTTGGTCTTGTAGAGGGCGACCAGGGCGGCGGCGTCGCCGTCGGCCAGCCGGGTCGCGGCCTTCACCGTCGTGGCCAGTTGGGTGTCGTCGATAGGATCGACGGGCGCGCCCCAGGAGGCGCTTTCGGTCTCCACCGTCGAGGAGATCAGGGGTACGTCCCGCGACAGGGGCGAGGCCGCCGGGTCGAACACGTGGGCCGGCAGGTTGGTCCCGTCGACCACCGGCCCGTTCCCGCCGGAGCCGCGGTTGGCCTGGGCGGTGGAGACGATCTTCTGCCAGGGCGTCGCCTGCAGTTCGGCCAGGCTCTTGACCCCCAGCGCATCGACCAGGCGCTTGGCGTTGGCGGAGACCTGTTCCTTGACCCCGCTGCGCACCGCCGAGCCGCTTTCGGCCACGGCCCGGTGGAACAGGCCCTTGGCCGCGGGCATGCCCATCAGGGTGGAGACCTTGCCGCCGCCGCCGGACTGGCCGGCGATCATCACCCGGCCCGGATCGCCGCCGAAGCCCGCGATGTTGTCATGCACCCATTTCAGGGCGACGACGAGGTCGAGCATGCCGACGTTGCCGCTGTCGGCGTAGGCCGGGCCGTAGAGGTCGGCCAGGTACAGGAAGCCGAAATGGTTCAGCCGGTGGGTCACGGTCACCACCACCAGGTCCTGCTTTGCAGCCAGGTTGGAGCCGTCGTAGCTGGCGGCGCTGCCCGATCCGGCGGCGAAGCCCCCGCCGTGGAACCAGACCAACACCGCGCGCTTGCCCGAGGCGGGTCCGACCGCGGGGGTGTAGATGTTCAGGTGCAGGCAGTCCTCGCTGATCGGCGAGGTCTGCAGCATGGCCGTCTCCTCGGCCATCGGGGTGACCATGGGGACGTTCTGCGGACAGGCCGGGCCGTATTCGATGCAGGCGCGCACCCCGGCCCATTTGGCCGGAGGCTTGGGCGGCAGCCAGCGGTTGGCCCCGCCGGTGTCGGCGCCATAGGGCACGCCCAGGAACACCTTCACCTTGCCCCGGGCTTCGCCGCGGATGCGGCCGTAGGTGGTGGCGGCGACCGGGGCGGCGGCCGGCGCCGCCATGGCCGACCCGGCGCCGGCTGCGGCCACGGCGGCCCCGGCCGCGCCGAGCATGGCGCGACGGTCGATGCCGGTCTTCCTGCCTGTGACGTCCTTCATGCCCTTAGCCTCCTCCGGAATCTCTTGTTCCATGGCCGCGATCGTCGAGGACATCGTATGTCATCGACTGCCGACTCCAGGCCACCATAGCTGGGGCTCCGCGGCTTAGCAAAGGGGACCGGTCAGCTTGGCGCCGCTGCGCAGCAGGGCTAAACCTCGGCCCCGTTCATCCCTCAGACAGAAGAGTCCGCGTGGCCGCCGTCGAGGTTCCCCAGCCGGATCTGTGGAAGACGCGGCCGTTCGCGCCGGCGCCAGGCGATCGGCTCGGTCCCCTGGACGAGATCGCCGACGGCCAGGCCAAGGAATACACCTTCGGGGTCGGCATAGCCGCCTTCCGCATGTTCGTGGTGCGCCGGCAGGGCGAGGCCTTCGGCTACGTCAACCAGTGCCCGCACTATTCCCTGCCGCTGAACCACAGGCCGGACCAGTTCCTGACGCGCGCCGGCGACAAGATCATGTGCACCCAGCATCTGGCCCTGTTCCGCATCGAGGACGGGGCCTGTCTCGACGGCGCCTGCGAGGGGCGGTCCCTCGACCCGGTGCCGGTCGAGGTCCGCGACGGCCAGATTCACATAGGATGACCCCATGCCTTATTTCATGTTCTTCGGTTCGGACGGTCCCAACGGCAAGGAGATCCGCGCCCGGGTGCGCGCGACCCACCAGGCCTATGTCCGCACCCCCCAGCCCGGGTGCCGGCCGGCGGCGGCGGGGGTGCTGGTCGACGACGACGGGGAGGGGATGAACGGCTCCCTGCTGATCTTCGAGGCCGACGACCGGGCGGCGGTGGAACGGTTCGTGGGCGGCGATCCCTACGCAGCCGAAAACCTGTTCGAGCGTACCGAAATCCGCCGCTGGAACTGGGTCCTGGGCGCCCCGGCGGCCGACGACTGAGGCGCCGGGCAGGGGGCGCCGCAAACGTCGCTCCCCCGTGCGCCCGCCTTGACCCCGAGGGCGGTATAAGTCATCTTGTGACGACTTATCACGTCGATCCGCCCCATCCCGGACACGGGGCCCCGGGGGCGCGTCGTTGTCGTATCGGGCGAAGCGTGTCATTGACGCCTCGAGGTTTTGCTCGAGAACCATAAGAAGCTGTGGAGGACTCGATGAAGAAAACCGCTATGGCGCTCGGCGCTACGGCCCTGCTGCTGGCTTGCGCCGGCGCGGCCGCCGCTCACCATTCGGCCGCCATGTTCGACGCCAGCAAGGAAGTCAGCCTGTCGGGCACGGTCAAGGAATTCCAGTACACCAACCCGCACTCCTGGCTGGTGGTGAACATCCCCGACGCGGCCGGCAAGGTCACCGAGTGGAGCTTCGAAGCCGAAGGCCCCTCGACCCTGCTCCGCGCCGGCATCAAGAAGTCCTCGCTGATGCCGGGCGACAAGGTCACCGTGAAGGGACACCCGCTGAAGGACGGCCGCCCTGGCGCCGGCCTGATGAACGTGACCAAGGCCGACGGCACCGTGCTGACCCCCCGTCCGGCCCCGCCCCCGGGCGGCGCCCCGGCGGCCCCGCGGCCCGCCGGCTGATCGGCCGCCGAATCGAGATGCGAAGGGCGGGTTCCGAAAGGAGCCCGCCCTTTTCTTTAGCGGCCTAGACCCCCGGCCCGTAGTTGAGGATCGGCGACAGCCACTTCTCGGCCGTGGCCAGATCCCAGCCCTTGCGGCGGGCATAGTCCTCGACCTGGTCGCGGTCGATCTTGCCGACGCCGAAGTAATGGGCCTCGGGGTGGGCGAAATAGAGCCCCGAGACCGAGGCCGGCGGGGTCATGGCGAAGCTCTCGGTCAGGCCCATGCCCGCGACGGCCTCGGCGTCCAGCAGCCGGAACACCTCGGCCTTTTCGGTGTGGTCGGGCTGGGCCGGATAGCCGGCGGCGGGACGGATGCCCTGGTATTTCTCGGCCAGCAGGTCGTCCAGGCTCAGCGCCTCGTCGGGGGCGTAGGCCCAAAGCTCGGTGCGCACCCGCTGGTGCAGGCGCTCGGCGAAGGATTCCGCCAGCCGGTCGGCCAGGGACGTGGCGAGGATGGCCGAATAGTCGTCGCCAGCGTCGCGGTACTGTTTGGCCACCGCGGTCTCCCCGTGCCCGGCGGTGACCGCGAACAGGCCGATGTAGTCGGGAACGGTCCCTATCGGTGCGACGAAGTCCGACAGGGCGGTGTTGGGCTTGCCCTCGGTCTTGGCGATCTGCTGGCGCAGGGTGTGCATCCGGGCGAGTTCGCTGGTGCGGCTTTCGTCCGTGTAAAGCACGATATCGTCGCCGTCGGCGTTGGCCGGCCAGAAGCCCACCACCCCGCGGGCCTCGAACAGCTTTTCGCCCACGATCCGGTCGAGGATCTCGCTCGCGTCCTTATAAAGGGTCCGCGCCGCCTCGCCGACCACGTCGTCCTGCAGGATGTCGGGGAAACGGCCGACGAGGTCCCAACTGGAGAAGAACGGGGTCCAGTCGATGGTCTTGCGCAGTTCGGCCAGGTCGTAGGGCGCGAAGGCGCGGGTTCCCAAGAAGGTCGGCTTGGGCGGCTGGCCCGCCCCGCCCCAGTTGATGGAGAACTTGTTGGCCCGCGCCTGCTCGATCGGGGTGCGGGCCTTGGCCTCGCGACCGCGGGCGAACTGCTCGCGGATCTTGAGGTATTCGGCCCGGGTCTCCTCCTCCAGCCGCGGACGCTCCTCGGACAAAAGCCCCGAGACCACGCCCACGGCCCGGCTGGCGTCGAGCACATAGGTGGTGGAGCCTTTGGTGTAGGCGGGCTCGATCTTGACCGCGGTGTGGGTGCGGCTGGTGGTGGCGCCGCCGATCAACAGCGGAATGTCGAAGCCCCGCCGCTCCATCTCGCTGGCGACATAGACCATCTCGTCCAGGGACGGGGTGATCAGGCCGGACAGGCCGATGATGTCGGCCTTGTGCTCGACGGCCGCGTCCAGGATGCGGTCGGCGGGGACCATGACGCCGAGGTCCACCACCTCGTAGTTGTTGCACTGCAGGACCACGCCGACGATGTTCTTGCCGATGTCGTGGACGTCGCCCTTGACCGTGGCCATGACGATCTTGCCGGCGGCCTCGCGGACGCTGCCGGCCTTCTCCGCCTCCATGAACGGCAGCAGGTAGGCCACCGACTGTTTCATCACCCGCGCCGACTTCACCACCTGGGGCAGGAACATCTTGCCCGCGCCGAACAGGTCGCCGACCCGGTTCATCCCCTCCATCAGGGGGCCTTCGATCACGTGCAGCGGACGCGCCGCCTCCAGCCGCGCGGCCTCGGTGTCCTCGATGATGAACTCGGTGTTGCCGTGGACCAGGGCGTAGGCCAGCCGCTCGGCCACCGGGGCGTTGCGCCAGGTCAGGTCGACGACCCGCGCGGCGGCCTTGTCGCCCTTGTAGTTGGGGGCGATGTCGACCAGCCGCTCGGTGGGGCTGACGGACCCGTCCTTGGGCTTGCGGTTGAGGACCACGTCCTCGACCGCCTCGCGCAGCACCGGATCGATGTCGTCATAGACCGGCAGGTCGCCGGCGTTGACGATGCCCATGTCCATGCCGGCGTTGATGGCGTGGTAGAGGAACACCGAGTGGATGGCCCTGCGCACGGGATCGTTGCCGCGGAACGAGAACGAGACGTTCGACACCCCGCCGGAGACCCGCGCATAGGGCAGGGTCTGCTTGATCCGCCGGGTCGCCTCGATGAAGTCGACCCCGTAGTTGTCGTGCTCCTCGATCCCCGTCGCGATCGCGAAGATGTTGGGGTCGAAGATGATGTCCTCGGGCGGGAAGCCGACCTCCTTGGTGAGGATCTCGTAGGCGCGGGTGCAGATCTCGACCTTGCGGTTGGCGGTGTCGGCCTGGCCCTGCTCGTCGAAGGCCATGACCACGGCGGCGGCGCCATAGCGCAGGCAGGCGGTCGCGTGCTTGCGGAAGATCGCCTCGCCTTCCTTCAGGCTGATCGAATTGACGATGGCCTTGCCCTGGACGCAGCGCAGCCCGGCCTCGATCACCTCCCACTTGGAGCTGTCGATCATGATCGGCGCGCGGGCGATGTCAGGCTCGGCCGCGATCAGGTTGAGGAAGGTGACCATGGCCGCCTTCGAGTCGAGCAGGCCCTCGTCCATGTTGACGTCGATGACCTGGGCCCCGGCCTCGACCTGCTGGCGCGCCACCGACAGGGCCTCGCCGTACTGCCCTTCGACGATCAGCTTCTTGAACCTGGCCGAGCCGGTGACGTTGGTGCGCTCGCCGATGTTGACGAAGACCGGCCGCGCCGGGGCGGTGGCGTCGAGGTCGCTCATGCCAACTCAAAGGGTTCGAGGCCGGACAGGCGCAGGGCCGTGGGCCGTTGGGCCGGCTTGCGCGGCGGCAGGCCGGCGACCTCGGCGGCGATGTGCGCGATGTGCTCGGGCGTGGTGCCGCAGCAGCCGCCGACGATGTTGACCAGGCCGGACTGGGCCCATTCCTCCAGGAAGTGGGCGGTCTGATCGGGGGTCTCGTCGTATTCGCCGAAGGCGTTGGGCAGGCCGGCGTTGGGATAGGCCGAAACCAGGGTGTCGGCGATCCGCGACAGCTCGGCGATATGCGGCCGCATCAGGTCGGCCCCGAGCGCGCAGTTCAGCCCGATGGCGAAGGGCTTGGCGTGGCGCACAGAATTCCAGAACGCCTCCACCGTCTGGCCGGACAGGGTGCGCCCAGACCGGTCGGTGATGGTGCCGGAGATCCAGATCGGCAGGGGCTCCAGTCCGTCGTCCTCCAGGTCCATCAGGGCCTTGATCGCCGCCTTGGCGTTCAGGGTGTCGAAGATGGTCTCGATCAGGAAGATGTCGATCCCGCCCTCGTGCAGGGCCAGGGCCTGCTGGCGGTAGGCCGAATAGACCTCGTCGAAGGTGACAGAACGGGCGCCGGGGTCGTTGACGTCCGGCGAGATCGACAGGGTGCGGTTGGTGGGGCCGATGGCGCCGGCGACGAAGCGGGGCTTGCCGGGGTCCTGAGCGGTCCAGCGGTCGGCGCTTTCGCGGGCCAGGCGCGCCGCGGCCAGGTTCAGCTCCGGCACGATGTGCTCCAGCCCGTAGTCGGCCTGGGCGATGGTGGTCGCGGAGAAGGTGTTGGTCTCGGAGATGTCCGCACCGGCGGCGTAATAGCGGTCGTGCAGCTTGGTGACGATGTCCGGCCGGGTCAGGGCCAGGATGTCGTTGTCGCCCTTCAGCGGGTGGTCGTGGTCCTTGAACTGGGCGCCCCGGAAGTCGGCTTCGTCCAGGTCTTCGCGCTGGATCATCACCCCCCAGGCGCCGTCCAGCACCAGGATGCGTTCTTTGGCGGCCGCCTTCAGGGCGGCGATACGGTCGGCTCGGGTCATTTCGCGGTCGCCTGTTCGCGTACGCCCAGCACCCGGCAGATCGCATAGACCAGCTCGGGTCGGTTCAGGGTGTAGAAGTGGAAGTCGTTGAACCCGTCTTCCCCCAGCCGCGCGCAGGTCTCGGCGGCGACGGAGGTGGCGATCAGCCGCCGGGTCTCGACGTCGTTGTCGAGGCCCTCGAACAGGTTGCCCAGCCAGGCGGGGATGGCGGTCCCGCAGGACGCGGCCATCCTCTGCAGCCCGGTGAAGTTGGTCACCGGCATGATCCCCGGCACGATCGGTATGGTGACGCCGGCGGCGCGGACCTTGTCGACGAAGCGCCGGAAGGCGTCGATCTCGAAGAAGAACTGGCTGATGGCGCGCACGGCGCCGGAGTCGATCTTGGCCTTCAGCACGTCGATGTCGAAGTCCAGGGACGGGCTTTCCGGGTGTCCTTCCGGATAGCAGCCGACGCTGATCTCGAACGGGTGGATTCTGGTGATGCCGGCGGTCAATTCGGTGGCGTTGGCGTAGCCGTCCGCGCTCGGGACATAGGTCTCGCCCAACCCGCCGGGGGGGTCGCCGCGCAGGGCCACGATGTGGCGCACCCCCGCCCGCCAATAGTCGCGCACGACGGCGTCCACCTCGTCGCGGGTCGCGGCCACGCAGGTGAGGTGCGCGGCGGCCTGCAGCGGGGTCTCGTCGACGATGCGCCGGACGATCCTGTGGGTGCGCTCGCGGGTCGAGCCGCCGGCGCCGTAGGTGACCGAGACGAACCTCGGGTTCAGGGGGGCCAGCCGCTGGATGCAGGCCCACAGGCTCTCCTCCATCTCCGGGGTCTTGGGCGGAAACACCTCGAACGAGACCTGCACGCCCTTGCCGCCGCGCTCGCCGGCGCGGGCGATGGGACCGGGCATCCCCATGTCGGGCTCGAACAGGCTCATGGAAGATTTCCCCGCGCAGTCCCGCGCAACGTTCGGGGGGAGATACGCGCTCGAAGGTTGGTCGGCAATCCCACTTTTTCGAGTGGGACGACCAGTTTTATAAAAAGTGGGACGAAAAGTGGGATGACATCCGCGCACAGACTAGCCGATGCCGCGACATCGGACCATCGCCCGAAGCCGGATGGGACCGATCAGCGCCGACCGTAGCGCAGGAGCGCCGGCCCCAGCTCCTCGCCCGGCGGGGCCATGGCCTGGACGGGGTCGTTTCCAAGCGTGACCTCCATGGCCTGGTAGCTGTGCAGGCCGTTCTCGCGGATGGCCTCGATGTGGACGGTGTACTTGCCCTGACCGACCGGCTGGCCGTCGTCGTTCTTGCCGTCCCAAACCACCGAATAGCGTCCGGCCCGGCGGGTCGGGCGGGATATGGCGGCGACCAGCTGCGGCCGGGCCCGGCCGAACCGGCGCCACCAGATGT
This sequence comes from Caulobacteraceae bacterium, assembly GCA_035493955.1. Taxonomy (GTDB): domain Bacteria; phylum Pseudomonadota; class Alphaproteobacteria; order Caulobacterales; family Caulobacteraceae; genus NCED01. Next base: position 151,697 of record DATJHI010000035.1, read on the forward strand.
AGTTCTCGCTGACATAGTCGAGCTTGCCGCCCAGCATGGCCAGGCCGCGCACCAGCTTGCCGTCATCGTCGGTGACCCAGATGGCCACATAGGGCGCATAGGCCCGCGCCTCCTTCTGCGGCAGGGTGTAGTCGACGGTTACGGCGAACCTGGCCGGCCAGGGGAGCGCGGCGGCGCCGGCCACGGCGTCGGCGGTGCGGATCAACCGGGCCGGGGGCGCGTCGGCACTGAGGGTCAGCCCCTGCCAGCCGCTCGAGGTCCTGATCCTGCCGTTCGCGTCCACCGTGCGGGCTTCGACCCCCGGGAGGGACTCGATCAGATCACGGCCAGCCTGGGCCGGCATGGCGCAGAGGGCCGTGGCCAGGGCGTCCGCCTCGGCGGCGGTGGGCGCGAGCACGCTGGCGCTCAGGCTCAGCTCGCCGCCGACGATGTGGTGGAAGCCTTCGTCGCGGCGCCCGCTGGTGGCCAGGGCCCGCCCGCCCAGGCCCAGCACCACCGCCGGGCGGGCGTTGTCCTCGCCCGCGGCGGGATCGGCCACGCCGGCGATCCAGGCGGAGCCGCCGGGACCTCGGCCCCAGCAGCGCAGGTCGCCGCCGATATCGACCATCAGTCCGGCAAGCTCGGGGGCGGCGGCGCGGGCGGCGGCCAGGGCGGCGTCGACGACATAGCCCTTGGCCAGGGCCTCCGGAGCGAACTGCACGGGAGCGGGGCGGAACACGGTGCGGGTGAGGGGATCCAGCCGCACCTCCGCGCCCGAGGCCGCCGCCCACAGGCGGGCGAGGTCGGCGGCGTCGGCTTGCTGTCCATGTTCGGCGGCCGTCCGCCGAAGCGAATATACCGCTCCCTGGCGCGCGTCGAAGGCCCCGCCGGTGAGGGCCCGCCACCGCTCGCAGGCCTCCAATACGGCGAACAGCTCAGGCGAGACCGCAAGGGAGGCCGACCGGTTCAGGCGGGAGAGCTCGCTGTCGGACCGCCAGCCGCTGAGCAGGGCGTCCAGGCGGTCGATCTCGGCGCGGGCGGCGTCGGCGGCGCGGCGGGCGCTCGCCGGCTCGGCGGTCACGGCCGCCAGATCCATCGACGTCCCGAGCACCGGGTCGGCGTGGAAGCGCCAGGCCTGGGCCTCGGCCTGGGCGGGGGGCGCGACCGCCGCCGCCCCGGCCGCCGCCAGCAACGCCCCCAGCCGACCCCAAGCCCGCATCCATGTCTCCTGTTTTTAACGCGGGGCGGGGGCGCCCTCGCGCCGCCCCGCCCATGGTCTTGGCGCCGGATCAGCGTGTCTGCGTCCGGGCGATCCGTTCCTGCATATGGACGTCTTCGGGTTGAGGCAGGCCCAGGATGTCGGCCCGGGCGCTCAGGGTGCGGAAGGAGCCGGGGCTGATCTTCAGCTCGGCGTCATACTCCTTCACCGCGGCCTCGGGCATGTTGAGGGCCCGGTAGGCGCGGCCGCGGCCGAAATGGGCGCCCACCATTTTCGGCGCCAGTTTCAAGGCCTCGCCATAGTCGTCGATGGCGGCCTGGTAGGCTCGCCGGCGGTTTTCCGCTTCGGCGCGGCTGAACAGGGTGTTGGCCCGGGCGGCGTCGTCCTGCTTAAGGGCGAGGGCGGCGGTGAAGTCGGCGATGGCGAGGTCGCCGTGGCCGCTCGTGGCGTAGATTTCTCCCCGGCCGAAATAGGCGCTCGCCTGGAGGGCGGGGTCGCCCGCGGTCTCCACGATCGCCTCGCCGTACAGCTTGACCGCGTCCGCCTCGCGCTCCTCGGCGAAGGCCGTTTCGGCGTCGGCGATCTTGGAGGCCATGGCCTGGCCCGCGGCGGCCAGGCTGACCACGGCGGCGCAAAGGAGGGCGAGGCGCATGACGGTGCTCCTTCGGTTCGAGCCGCTTTGACCGGTGTCCGCCCAAAGCTGTCCGGCTTAGCCTACAGGCTTGGTCGCCAAGGCCAATGGAAGATTGCGGGACGAGGGGTCCGTCTTCCGCCGGGCCGCGCGCCCGATCTCAGCCGACGGCGGAGCACGGTTCCGGCTTGCCGGCGAGGCAGGTCTCGATGGCCGAGAACAGGGCGTGGGTGGTGATCGGTTTGGCCAGGTGCAGGTCGGCGCCGGCGGCCAGGGAGTCCTCGATCTGCTGCGGCATGGCGTCGGCGGTCAGGCTGATGATCGGCGTGCTGATGCGGCTCAGGCGTCGTTCCTCGGCGCGGATGGCGCGGATGGCGGCCAGGCCGTCCATGACCGGCATGTGGGTGTCCATCAGGATCAGGTCGAAGTCCCCGGCGCGGAAGGCGTCCAGCGCCTCGGAACCATTGACGGCGAGGGTGAGGGTGGCCGATCCGGCGAGGATGGCGGCCACCACCTGCCGGTTGACCGGGTGGTCCTCGGCCAGCAGCACCGAAAGCGGCCGGTCCGGCCGCCGCGGCTCCTCGGCCGGAGTCAAGGCCGCCGCGTCGGTGGCGCATGCGGCCGGCAGGGCCACGGTGAAGGTGAACACCGAGCCGACGCCGGGCGTGGATTCGCAGGCGACGGTCCCCTTCATCATCTCGGCCAGGCGTTGGACGATGGCGAGGCCGAGGCCGCTGCCGCCGTAACGACGGGTGATCGAGCTGTCGCCCTGCTCGAAACGCTTGAACAGCCGCGCCTTGGTGTCGGCGCCGAAGCCCGGACCGGTGTCGCGCACCGTGGCCTGCAGGGTCATCATGCCGTCTTGCGGGGGGGCGAGCGTCACGTCGAGCGAAACCGACCCTTCCTCGGTGAACTTCACGGCGTTGGAGACCAGGTTGGCGATCACCTGCTTGATGCGCATCGCGTCGCCCTTCACCACCCCGGGGGCGGCGACGTCGAAGTGGACCTGGAAGGCCAGGCCCTTCTTGCGGGCGATGGTCTCGAACAGAAAGGCGCTGGGGCCGATGGCGTCGCGCACGTTGAACGCCTCGTCGGCGAGTTCGAGCGCGCCGGAGTCGGACCGGGCCAGGTCGAGGGCGTCGGTGAGCAGGCCGGTCAGGGCCTTGCCGGATTCCAGCACCACATCCAGCATCCTGCGCTGGGCGGGAGCCAGGTCGGTGTGCGACAAGGCGTCGGCCAGGCCGATCACGCCGTTCAACGGCGTGCGGATCTCGTGGCTCATGTTGGCCAGGAACTCGCTCTTCACGGCGGCTGCGGCGTCCGCGCGACGGCGGGCGGCGCGGGCGACCAGGGTGCGCCGCGCCAACTGGCGCTGCACGCGGGCGTGAGCCCCCAGCGCCCCGGCCGCCGGCAGGATGGTGAGGCAGACGATGGCCTGGAAGAAGGCCAGCCACTGCAGCTTGCCCTCAAGGGTGTTCTGGCCGCCGATCGCCGCCCGGTCCAGACCCCCATGTCCCACGAACACCAGGGCCTGCACACAGATCGCTAGGGCCGCGGAGGCCGCCCCGATGGGCCCGTAGCGGAAGGCGATCAGCATCATGGCCGGGAAGGTCAGGAACATCATGGACGGGCCCGCCGTCATCGGCAGGATCACCTGCCCGACCAACAGCGCCCCGACCACGGCCGCAAGCTCCAGGCCGCCGGGGAAGGCGGCGCGATAGCGGCGACGCTCGGCGAACACCATTATGAAGGGCAGGGTCATGGCCGCCCCGAGATAGTGGCTGATCAGCCAGAACTCGGCGTTGCGGACCGCGATCACGGACGGGAGCGTCCGGGCCAGGGCCATCACGACGATCGCCCCCGAGCTCAAGGCCGGCGCCGCCGCGAGCAGCAGGAACTTCAGCAGCCGTCGGCCGTCCGAGAAATCGAGGTTCTGGCCGAACAGGCGCCGGACCAGATAGGCCAGCAGGATGCTCTCGCTAAGGTTGATCGGCGCCAGGGCCAGCGGCCGGTAGATAGGTCTTCCGGCCGACAACATGACGACCAGATAGCCTATGGCCGAGCCGACCAGGACCCAGACCCACGATCGCCGGGGGAGCAGCAGCAGGGCGGACGCCAGGATGCCGACGCCCGGCCAGATCGCCGGGAAGGCCAGCGGCGAAAGCACCACCGAAACCAGCACCGCGACCATATAGGCCGCGATCCACGGCAGCGCCGCGCCCGGAGCCGTGCCGATGAAAGATCGCATTCCCCGAAGACTGGTCACCGGCCCTCCCTCCCGAGCTGTTCGGTCGCTCCTCTGTGAAGGCTAGAAGACGCTGCTTAACAAAAAGCACGGTTTACCGTCGCCGGAGCGAGGTCGACGCCGGTCTGCAGATCAACCCGTCGGAGCTCGGACTCTTTTCTAGGTCTTCATCCAGCGTGATCGGCACGCGGAGGATCGATGACTTATCATGTAACGAATGGGGCCGCCGAAGACTTCCGTCCCGGGATGGGCCGGCGAGCCCGCCGGCTGACACCGTGTAACCAACTGGAAGTGCAGGGTTTTAAGGATATTATACGGCTGCAGCGGTCTTCCGGGAGCCGGCGCTGGCGGCGGCAGGCTGCGTCGCCGCCCGTCGCCGGGAAGACATGGAACGGCTGATGCCGACCGCTCCGGCGCCGGGCGGGCCGGACGTCGCCCGGCGCACGCGACTTTTCGCCGCTGGGTTGAAAATCATCGTTTTTGAGGGCGGCGCACTTCCCGGCTGCAGGATCACGCGCCGAATCCTCCGGTTCCGCCGGGTGTCCGACCAGAGAGAACGAGGCTCGAAGCAATCGCTGGCGCAGGCCAATCAACGGGTCTAGCATCCGCTGTCTTCAAGCCTCGTCCGTGCGATTGGGGTTCAGTAAGAGCGGCCCCGGCGTTTGGCCAACGACAAGAGGCGAGGGAGGAATCGTCACATAACGGAGGCACGGCGTGGAACCGACATCTATCGGGACGCCCGAGTACTTCCATCGCGTTGTTGATTGCCAATGGGCCTGTCCGGCCCACACCCCGGTCCCGGAATACATCCGGTTGATCGCCGCCGGGCGTTTCGCCGACGCCTACATGATAAATTGGAACTCCAACGTCTTCCCCGGCATATTGGGCCGCACCTGCGACCGCCCCTGCGAGCCGGCCTGCCGGCGCGGCCGGGTCGAGGCCGAACCGGTGGCCATCTGCCGCCTGAAACGCGTCGCCGCCGACCACAAGGGCGACATGGCCGGGATGATGCCGACCGTGTCGGCGCCGCCCAACGGCAAGCGCATCGCCTGCATCGGCGCCGGTCCTGCCTCTCTCACCGTGGCCCGCGACCTGGCCCCTCTCGGCTATGAGGTGGTGGTGTTCGACGCGGACGCCCGCGCCGGCGGCATGATCCGCAGCCAGATCCCCCGCTTCCGCCTGCCCGAGGAGGTGATCGACGAGGAGGTCGGCTACATCGCCGCCTTGGGGCCGGAACTGCGGCTTGGCCAGCGGATCGACAGCCTGGGCGCGCTGGTGGGGGAAGGGTGGGACGCGGTCTTCGTCGGCACCGGCGCGCCCCGCGGCCGCGACCTCGACATCCCCGGCCGCAAGGAGGCCGCCGCCAATATCCACATCGGCATCGACTGGCTGTCGAGCGTCTCCTTCGAGCACATCCATGAGATCGGTCGCCGCGTCATCGTGTTGGGCGGCGGCAATACCGCCATGGACTGCTGCCGCACGTCGCGGCGCCTGGGCGGCGAGGACGTCAAGGTGATCGTCCGCTCGGGCTTCGAGGAGATGAAGGCCTCGCCCTGGGAGAAGGAGGACGCGATGCACGAGGGCATCCCGATCCTGAATTTCCTGGTCCCCAAGGCGTTCACCCACGAGGAGGGCCGTCTCACCGGCGTGACCTTCCAGAAGGTCGCCCCCGTCCGCGACGACACCGGCCGCCGGCGCATCGAGCCCACCGGCGAGCCGGACCAGTGGTACGCCTGCGACGACGTCCTTCTGGCCATCGGCCAGGAGAACGCCTTCCCCTGGATCGAACGCGACATCGGCATCGAATTCGACCGCTGGGGCATGCCGCTGGTCGATGAGGTCACCCATCAGTCGACCCTGCCGGGCGTGTTCTTCGGCGGCGACGCGGCCTTCGGGCCCAAGAACATCATCTGGGCGGTGGCCCACGGCCACCAGGCGGCGATCTCCATCGACCTGCACTGCCGCGGCGAGGACGTGGGCGCCCGCCCGCCGCCGATGACCACCCTGGTCAGCCAGAAGATGGGCATCCACGAGTGGAGCTACGACAACGACATCTCGAACGACCTGAGGCAGCGGGTCCCCCTGAGGGAGAAGGTCGAAGCCCTGTCCAGCGTACGGCTGGAGGTCGAGCTCGGCTTCGACGCGCAGCAGGCCCTGCGCGAGACCGAACGGTGCCTCAACTGCGACGTCCAGACCGTCTTCGCCCCGCCGCTCTGCATCGAGTGCGACGCCTGCGCCGACATCTGTCCGGTGGACTGCATCACCTTCACCGCAAACGGGGACGAGGCCGACCTGCGAAGTCGACTGCAGGCCCCCTCGGTCAACCTCGACCAGGCGCTCTACGTCTCGAGCGCCCTCAAGACCGGCCGAGTGATGGTCAAGGACGAGGACGTCTGCCTGCACTGCGGCCTGTGCGCCGAACGCTGTCCCACCGGAGCCTGGGACATGCAGAAGTTCCTGATCAACGTCGCCCACGCTGGGGATCACGCATGCATGCGGTAAGCGTAGAAGCGGGCGAGCCAGCCGAACGGATCGCCGCAGTCAACGACTTCGTGGTCAAGTTCGCCAACGTCAACGGGTCCGGCTCGGCCAGCGCCAACGCCCTCTTCGCCAAGGCGATCCTGCGGATGGGGGTGCCGGTCGCCACCCGCAACATCTTCCCCTCCAATATCCAGGGCCTGCCGACCTGGTTCGAGGTCCGGGTCTCCGAGGCGGGGTGGCTCGGCCGCCGCGGCGGGGTCGACCTGATGGTGGCGATGAACCCCCAGACCTGGGGCAAGGACCTGGCCGAGATCGAACCGGGCGGCTACCTGTTCTACGATTCCACCAAGCCGATGCCGGCGTCCGCCTTCCGCGACGACATCAACGTCGTGGGCATGCCGCTGACCCGGATCTGCAACGCGCGCTACGCCGACCCGCGCCAGCGCCAACTGTTCAAGAACATCGTCTATGTCGGGGCCCTGGCCCACCTGTTGAACATGGACCTGTCCGCGGTCGAGGGCCTGCTGGCCGAGCAGTTCAGGGGCAAGGAGAAGCTGATCCCCGCCAACGTCGAGGCCCTGCATCTGGGCCGCGACTACGCCCGCGAGAACCTGGCGCCGCTCGGCCTGCGCATCGACGCCGCCGACAAGGTGGGCGATCGCATCTTCATCGACGGCAACAGCAGCGCCGCCCTGGGCGCGGTCTACGGCGGGGCCACGGTCTGCGCCTGGTATCCCATCACCCCCTCCACCTCCCTGGCCGAGGCCTTCGCCCGCTGGTGCAAGCGTTTCCGCCATGACCCGGACACCGGGGCGGCGCGCTACGCCATCGTCCAGGCCGAGGACGAGATCGCCTCGATCGGCATGGTCATCGGGGCCGGGTGGAACGGCGCCCGCGCCTTCACTTGCACCTCGGGGCCGGGGGTGTCGCTGATGACCGAGTTCATCGGCCTGTCCTATTTCGCCGAGGTCCCCGCGGTGATCTTCGACGTCCAGCGCGGCGGCCCCTCCACCGGCATGCCCACCCGCACCCAGCAGGCCGACCTGACGGCGGCGGCCTATGCCGGCCACGGCGACACCAAGCATCCGATGCTGTTCCCGCAGGATCCCCACGAGGCCTTCGAGATGGGGGCCGAGGCCTTCGACCTGGCCGACCGGCTGCAGACCACCGTCTTCGTCATGCTCGACCTCGACATCGGCATGAACGACTGGCTGACCAAGCCCTTCGCCTGGGACGATTCCCGCACCCTCGATCGCGGCAAGGTGGCGACGGCCGAGATGCTGGACGCGGGGATCGACTTCGGCCGCTACCTCGACGTGGACGGGGACGGCATCCCCTATCGCACCTATCCCGCCACCCACCCCTCCAAGGGCGGCTATTTCACCCGCGGCACCTCCCGCGACCGCTACGCCCGCTACAGCGAGGAGGGGGCCGTCTATGTCGACAACATGGAGCGGCTGCTGAAGAAGTGGGAGACGGCCCGCTCCCTCGTCCCCGCGCCGGTGCGCCGCGACGCCGGCCGGCCGACGCCGACGGCGGTGATCTATTTCGGCTCCACCTCGGTGGCCATGGACGAGGCGCTGGAGGCGCTGGAGAAGCAGGGAGTCCACCTCGACGCCCTTCGCCTGCGGGCCTTCCCGTTCAGCGACGAGGTGTTCAGGTTCATCGCCGACCACGACCAGGTGTTCGTGGTCGAGCAGAACCGCGACGCCCAGCTGCGCCAGCTTCTGGTGACCGAGGGCGACGTCGATCCGGCCCGGCTGATCCCGGTGCTGCACTACGAGGGCGCGCCGATCACCGCCCGCTTCATCACCGCCCAGATCGCCGGCCTCGCCTCGTCCCGCGGCGTGGTCCCCCTGCGCGAGGCCGTCCGATGACCTATATCGCCAAGCCCAGGCTGCACCACCCCAACCTGCCGACCAACGCCCTGGGCTTCACCCACCGCGACTATGAGGGGACGGTCTCGACCCTGTGCGCCGGCTGCGGCCACGACTCCATTTCGGCGGCGATCATCCAGGCCTGTTTCGAGCTGTCGATCCCGCCGCACCGGGTTGCCAAGCTGTCGGGCATCGGCTGTTCGTCCAAGACGCCCACCTATTTCCTCGGCGCCAGCCATGGCTTCAACACCGTGCACGGACGGATGCCGTCGGTGCTCACCGGCGCCAACCTGGCCAACCGCGAGCTGATCTACCTGGGGGTGTCGGGGGACGGGGATTCGGCCTCCATCGGCTTCGGCCAGTTCGCCCATTGCCTGCGCCGCGGGGTCAACATGACCTATGTGGTGGAGAACAACGGCGTCTACGGCCTGACCAAGGGCCAGTTCTCGGCCACCTCCGACAAGGGCTCCAAGAGCAAGAAGGGACAGGTCAACCACGACCAGGCCATCGACCTGGTCAGCGTGGCCCTCCAGCTGGGGGCCAGCTTCGTCGCCCGCAGCTTCTCCGGCGACAAGCACCAACTCGTACCCCTCCTGAAGGCGGCGCTGGCGCACAGGGGGGCGGCCTTCCTCGACGTGATCAGCCCCTGTGTGGCCTTCAACAACCACGTCGGCTCGACCAAAAGCTTCGACTATGTGCGCGAGCACAACGAGGCGATGAACCGGCTCGACTTCGTCACCCCGCGCGAGCCGATCGCCGCCGCCTACGCCCCCGGCCAGCTGAGCGAGGTGGTGCAGCACGACGGCTCGATCCTGCGCCTGCGCAAGCTGCACGAGGACTACGACCCCACCGACCGGGTGGGGGCGATGAACCACCTGATGGAACGCCAGGCGGCTGGCGAGATCGCCACCGGCCTGTTGTACCTCGATCCGGAGCCGGACGAGATGCACGACCACCTGGGCACGGTGGCGACGCCCTTGAACCGGCTGGCGGATGCTGAATTGACGCCCGGTTCGGCGGCGCTGGACAAGCTGAACGCCAGTCTGCGCTAGCTGGAATATTCGGATCGTGGCGGCGGCGCGGCGCCCGCCGTAACGCGGGAAGGGGCCTTGAGGCCCAATTGCGTCAGACCCGTCAGCCCCATCATCCGGCGTGCGTCCGAGCTCCCCAAAATCAGCCCGAAAACCCGCACCTGCGGCGCTGGCGCCACAGGTGAAGGCATTCGCATCACACCCAAATTGGTTGCAATTGACACTATTCTGTCATGCGCCTATCCAAGCACGGCAGCAACCAAAGGGGGCCGCCGGTTCTGATTTCCGGCCGAAGGAACCCAAGCCTTCGAAGAGGCGGTTTAATCCGGCCTGACGAAACGCTGAAAAAAACATAAAAGCCACTAATAAGGGGACTGTCAGATGAAGAAGAGCTTATTCGCTACTGTCGCTATTCTTTCCGCCCTTGCCGCCAGCGAGCAGGCCTGGGCCCAGGCGCCCGCCTCCACCAGCTTCGAGGAAGTCATCGTCACGGCGCAAAAGCGCACCGACAAGCTCCAGGATGTGCCGCTTTCAGTGACCGCGGTCACCGGCAACGTGCTGGCCCAGGGACAAGTCACCAATCTGGCCGACCTGCAGAATTCGGTTCCGAACCTCAACATCTCGCCGCGCAACAGCTCGGGCGTGGTGGCGATCCGCGGCATCGGCTTCGACGTCCTGACGGTCGGCGCCGAAGGCAGCGTCGCGGTCCATACCGACGGAGTCTACCAGTCGCGTCCCACCGCGGCCCTGGCCAGCCTCTATGACGTCGACCGGATCGAAATCGCCCGCGGCCCTCAAGGCACCCTCTACGGGCGGAACGCCACCGGCGGGGCCATCAACATCATCTCGCGTCGTCCCGGCGCGGTCTACAACGGCTACGTGAACCTGTCCTATGGCAACTACGGCGCCTATTCGGCCGAAGCCGCCATCGGCGGACCGGTGGCCGGCGACGTCCTGCGGCTGCGCATCGCGGGCAAGGTCGACCATCACGACGGCTACGGCACCAACCTCTACAACGGTTCCGACATCGACAACCTGAACAGCGGCGCCGTCCGCGGCACGCTGGAATACAATCCCACGCCCAAGGCGTCGTTCAGCCTCATCGCCGACTACTTCAAGCGGGACGACAACGCCTACGCCCCCCACTTCGCCGGTTGCCTGGCCGTCTGTTCGCCGGCCACCGCCACGCAGCGGGGCTTCACCGTGCCGGCCAACCTCCGCGACGTGAACATCGACGTCGAACCGACCAACCGCAACGAGCTGTGGGGCACGGCGCTCACCTCCACCTTCGACCTCAACTTCGCCGAGCTGACCTCGATCTCCGCCTTCCGGCACGGCAGCAGCTACTACATCTTCGACCTCGACGGGACCGCCCAGAAAAACGCCTTCCTCACTCGTGAGGAAGACTATCACCAGGCCTCGCAGGAACTTCGGTTGGGCAAGCAGAGCGAGACCATCGACTGGCTCGTCGGCGCCTATTACTTCCATGAGCACAACAACGCCCGGTCCAACGGCCACTTCCCGGACTTCCAGGCGCCGGCCCTGACCCAGATATTCATGGGCGGGATCCTGACCACCGACGCCTACGCCGCCTTCGGCGAAGGCACCTGGCGTCCCATCGACAAGCTGTCCCTGACCGTCGGCGCCCGTTATTCCGACGAGACCAAGCGGGTCGACGACGAGCGGTTCTTCACCGGCGGCCCGGCGGCCATGATCGCCCGCCAGGCTGCGCCGACCGCGGCCGTTCCCTGCAAGACCTGCCTGGGACTGCCCAACGAGGTGTCGTTCCACGCCTTTACGCCCAAGGCCAGCCTCGAATACCGGCCGGCCAAGGACGTGATGCTCTACGCGACCGTGCAGAAGGGCTTCAAGAGCGGCGGCTTCGCGGTCGGCCAGGTGGCGCCGGCCTTCGCGCCGGAGACGATCTGGAGCTACGAGGTCGGGATGAAGGCGAGCTGGCTGGAGCGCCGGGTCATCACCAACATCTCGGCCTACCACTACGACTATTCCAACCTGCAGGTCGGTCAGGTGCTCGGCCTGTCCTCGGTGATCAGCAACGCCGGCCGCGCCAAGGTGGACGGGGTCGAAGTCGAGGCCAAGGCCAAGCTCGGCTACGGCTTCCAGATCGACGCCCAGGGCGCCTACAACGACGCCCGGTTCACGTCCTACCAATCGGCCAACGGCGGGATCAATCCGAACCTGCTCTTGAACCTGAAGGGCAACCAGCTGTCGAACGCCCCCAAGTGGACGGGGAACCTCGGCCTGGAATATATGGCTCCGGCCTTCGGCGGCGACGTCACCCTGCGCGGCGAGATCTTCAAGTCCTCGCGGGTCTACTTCTCGCCGTTCAACGACCTGAACAACAGCCAGCAGCCCTACGCCCTGCTCAACGCCTCGGTGAAGTACCAGCCGAGCGGCGGCCACTGGTTCGCCAGCGCCTATATCAACAACATCGAGAACGAGACGGTGAAGGGCGGCTCCCTGGTCACGGTCGGCGCGGTGGGCTCCTGGATCAACACCCAGCTGCTTCCGCCCCGCACCTTCGGCGTCAAGGTCGGCGCCAGCTTCTAAGCCGAAGCCGAGCTGAAGCTTCGCCCCCGTCGGCTCCGGCTGGCGGGGGCTTTTTATTTCGTGCTCTAGACTGGTCCCAGCGCCTGCGGCAGCAACCGGCCGATCAGCGCCGCGGCCCAGGCCTGCCCGGCCGGATCGCCGATCAGGTCCTGGCGCACCTCCAGCTCCAGATAGTCGAGACCGCGCGGGTCGACGTGCAGGGGCACGGTGTAGTCGGTCGTGTCCATCCGATAGGGCTGGTTGTCCCCCGCCTCGGTCCCCAGTTCGTCCTGCAGCAGGGCCAGCATCCGCGACGACAGTCTTGAATCGCCTCGGTGCAGCACGCCGATCCGCCACGGCCGGACCTGGCCCCGCATCGCCGGGGTGAAGCTGTGCAGGGAAACCAGGGCGCAGGCCCGCCCCCCCGCCGTCCGCCGGTCCAGTTCGGCGGCGATGGCCGCCTGATAGGGCCGCGCGATCTCGTCGACGCGGACGGCGATGTCGGCCTCGCCGAGCGCGATATTGCCGGGGATGACCGTCCCGTCGCTGATCTCCGGGATCAGGTCGGGGGCGTCCGGCCTGCGGTTGCAATCGATCACCAGCCGCGAATAGGCTTGGGCGATGAAACAGGCGTCCAGGGCCCGCGCCAACCGCCCGCCCAGCCCGGCGACTCCGATATCCCAGGCGATGTGTCCGTCCATTTCTGCCGGGGCCAGCCCCAGTCCCCCCAGCGCCCGCGGGACGGCGCGGCCGGCGTGGTCGCCGATCAGCAGGAAAGGGGACGATCCTCCCGGATTTTCCACCACCACGGGAAACCGCTCGCCTGCGACAAGCAAACCCTTCGCCCCTGGCGGTGAATCGGCTCCAAGCTTATCCAATGCCGATCCTCTCGATCCGCCACGTGACCCGCTACCGCTATCGCAATCCGGTGGCCCTGGGCGAGCATCGGATGATGTTCCGCCCGCGGGAGAGCTACGACCAGCGGCTGCTGTCCTCGAGCCTGACCATCACGCCCGTCCCGACGCGGCTGCGGGCGGTGCAGGACGTGTTCGGCAACTGCGTTCAGGTGGCGGACTTCTCCGGTCGGACGCGGGATCTGACGTTCGAAAGCCGGGTGCGGTTGGAGCACACGCCGCTGGCGGCCTTCGCCGGCATCGACGGCGAGGTCGAATGCTACGCCGGCCAGACGCCCTTCGCCTACGATCCCCAGGACCTGCCGGACCTGCTGACCTCGATGGAGCGGCAGTATCCGGACCCCGCGGCCGAGGTCGACGCCTGGGCGCGGCGGTTCGTGCGCCAAGGCGGTCCGACCAGCCTGCAGACCCTGCTCGGCGATATGACCCAGGCGATCTATGCGGAGTTCCAGTACCGCACCCGCCTGACCGGCGCCGCCCAGACCCCTCTGGAGACTCTCAGCTCCCGCAGCGGCAGTTGCCGCGACTATGCGGTGCTGATGATCGAGGCGGTACGAAGCCTCGGCCTCGCGGCCCGGTTCGTCTCCGGCTACATCTATAGTCCCTGGACCGGCGCGGCGGCGGAGGGGCGGATCGGGTCCGGCCACACCCACGCCTGGGTGCGGGTCTATCTGCCGAGCTGCGGCTGGGTGGAGTTCGACCCGACCAACGGCATCGTCGGCAACGCCGACCTCGTGCGCGTGGCCGTCGCCCGCGATCCACGCCAAGCCACGCCCCTGTACGGCGCCTGGTTCGGCGACGCCGCCGACTTCATCGACATGCAGGTCGAGGTGGACGTCCGGGCCGAGCCGGACACGGTGGTGCAACTGCCGGCGCCGCGGGCCGTCGCCATCGCTTAGCCGAGCCCCCCGCCCACGGCCGACGGGGGGTTGCAAGGCCGACCGCGATCGGTTGTGCTCCCCGCCCAGATCATAGGGGAAGCGACATGCAAAGACGGATCGGCGCTGCGGCAGGTGCGGCGAGCTTGGCCCTGGCGGCGTGCGCGGGTCCCGCCCTGGCCCAAGTCCCCCCCGATATCGAAGCCAAGCTCAAGGCCATGGGCCGGGTGATCGCCCCCGAGGCGACCTTCCGCCTCTACGCGCCCCTGTTCGGGCCGGACCTGCTGGCGGGGGTGAACGCGACCAAGGACATCGCCTTCGGGCCGGACCCGAAGCAGAAGCTCAATGTCTACGCCCCTGCCGCCCGTGGAGGCGCGCCGCGTCAGGTGCTGGTGTTCCTGCCCGGCGGCCAGGGCGACAAGCAGGTGGGGGGCCCGGAGGGCGCGCCCTTCTACGACAACATCGGGGCCTGGGGGGCGAGGAACGGCCTGGTGGTGGTGATCGCCCAGTACCGCAGCCGCGCGGGAGTCCCATGGGACGCCGGCGCCCGCGACCTCGCCACGACCCTGGCCTGGGTGAAGGCCAATATCGCGGCCAGCGGCGGCGATCCGAACCGGGTCGTGGTGTGGGGCCACTCCAACGGCTCCACCCAGCTCGCCACCTATCTCGGCCACCCCGACCTGCAGGTCCCCGGCGGCGCCGGGGTCAAGGGCGCCATCCTGATGAGCGGCGGCTTCAACATCCTGCCGATCCGGCTGAAGTCGCCGCCGGCGGTGTTCGTGCGCGATCCGCCCCCGGCCGGCGCCGCGCCTCCCGCCGGGCCTCCGCCGGCCGCGCCGCCGCCGGTCGATCCGGCGGTGATGCTGCAACGCTCCAACCTCGAGGGCCTGAAGGCGACCACCGTTCCGATCCTGCTGGCGGCGGGCGATCTCGACCCCGAGGAGCGGGTGGAGATGATCCAGGTGCTGGACGGCGAGCTGACCAAGGCCGGCCATGCGCCCGTGACCGCGGTGATCCCCGGCCACACCCACATTTCCGAAGTGGCGTCCGTCGGAACCACGGACCACACCGTGTCGGACCCGGTGCTGAAATTCGTGCGCGGCGTGAAGTAGCCTTCCTTGCTCCGGAGGCGAGGGGCGGGGGCGCCGCCGCCCCTTGCGCCGCCATCCGACGCGCGCCACGGTCGGGCATGGTTTCAGTCCCCGCCGACGAGCTTCCGCCTCCGATCAGCCGCGGCACGCCGGCGTTCCGGCGGATGATCCTGGCGTTGGTGGCGGCGGGGTTCTCGACCTTCGCCCTGCTTTATTGCGTGCAGCCGCTGTTGCCGGTGTTCGCGCAGGAATTCCACCGCAGCGCCGCCCAGGCCAGCCTCTCGGTCTCGGCCGCCACCGGCGTGCTGGCCGGGGCCCTGCTGTTCTGGGGGACCGTGGCCGACCGGGTCGAGCGGCGGCGGATGATGTTCGCCTCGGTGGTCGCGGCCGGGTTGCTGACCCTCGTCGTCGCGCTGGCGCCGAGCTGGCCGTTGCTGCTGCTGGCGCGGGGGCTGACGGGACTGGCTCTCAGCGGCGTGCCCGCCGTCGCCCTGACCTATATCGGCGAGGAGGTGGACGCGGACTCCATCGGCCTGGCGGTGGGCCTGCACATCGGCGGCAACGTATTCGGCGGCATGGCCGGACGGTTGGTCACCGGCGTCCTGGCCGATCACTTCGGCTGGCGGACCGCCGTGGCGGTGCTGGGGGTGATGGGGCTGGTTTCGGCGGGACTGCTGCGGCTGTTGCTGCCGGCCTCGCGTCGCTTCCGTCCCCAGATCCGGTCCTTCGTCGCCGCGATGGCGGGGCTGGCCCGACCCTTCGGCGACGCCGGCCTGCCCTGGCTGTTCCTGGAATCCTTCCTGTGCATGGGCGCCTTCGTCACCGTCTACAATTACATTGGCTTTCGGCTGCTGGCCGCGCCCTATCATCTCAGCCAGACGGCGGTGGGGTTCATCTTCGCCCTTTATCTCCTGGGCGTGGTGAGCTCCCCCTTGGTGGGCGACATCGCCGGAAGACTTGGGCGGCGCAAGGTGTTCTGGGTCGTCGTCCTGGCCATGGCCGTCGGGGCGGGGCTGACCGCCGCCCGGCCCCTGTGGCTGGTCATCGCCGGGGTGGCGCTTTTCACCTTCGCCTTCTTCGGCGCCCACTCGACCGCGTCGAGCTGGGTGGGACGGCGGGCGGGGGCTTCCCGGGCCCAGGCCTCCTCGATGTTCCTGTTCTTCTATTACCTGGGGGCCAGCGTGATCGGCTACCTCGGGGGCGTGGCCTGGGGCGGGCACGGCTGGACCGGCGTCGTCGTGCTGCTTGAGGGGTGCCTGGGCGTGGCCCTGGCCGTGGCTGTGGGCCTCATTTTCCTTCGTCCTTTGCCTGGAAACCTGCCGGTCGGCGCCCACAAAACCGGCAGCTGACCTTGGTATCGCGGTTCGGCATTTGCGGCGCCGGTCGGCGCGGTCCAGGGTGCGTAAGTCTTGAGCAGACAGGCGGCGGGGACAAGCGACCGTGGGCCCAGACCGGATCGGTGCGGATGGTTGCGTTTGACGAAATGTGGGGGACCGGCGGAGCGCAGGCCAATACGGCCCGGACCAGCTATCGCCGGCTCGCCGAGTGGCTGGCCAGCGCGCCGGCCGAACTGCTCGAGGCCAGGCGGCGCCAGGCCGAACTTTTCTTCCGCCGCATCGGCATCACCTTCAACGTCTACGGCGACGCCGAGGCCGCCGAACGGCTGATCCCGTTCGACATCATCCCGCGCATCATCTCCCGCGGCGAGTGGGCGGGGCTGGAGCGGGGCCTGGTCCAGCGGGTCACCGCGCTGAACGCCTTCCTGAAGGACGTCTACGGCCCGCGCGAGTGCCTGAAGGCGGGGATCATCCCCGAGGACCTGGTGCTGCAGAACCCCGGCTTCCGGCTGGAGATGAACGGCCGCAAGCCGCCCCACGGCATCTTCGTCCATATCGCCGGCATCGACCTGGTCCGTACCGACGAGTCCGAGTTCTACGTGCTTGAAGACAACGCCCGCACCCCATCCGGGGTCTCCTACATGCTGGAGAACCGCGAGGTGATGATGCGCCTGTTCCCCGACATGTTCGTGGAGCATCGGGTGGCGCCGGTGGAGATCTATCCGGACGCGCTCCTGGCCACCCT
Source organism: Caulobacteraceae bacterium (assembly GCA_035493955.1). Lineage (GTDB taxonomy): Bacteria > Pseudomonadota > Alphaproteobacteria > Caulobacterales > Caulobacteraceae > NCED01. The sequence goes on from DATJHI010000035.1 coordinate 168,675, forward strand.
GCGCTCTGCAGCGCCTGAGCGAGGGGGCGACGACCCCTGCGTGGTGATCATGACGCCCGGGCCGTTCAACTCCGCCTACTACGAGCACTCGTTCCTGGCCGACAAGATCGGGGTGGAGCTGGTCGAGGGCTCGGACCTGTTCGTGAAGGACGCGACGGTGTTCATGCGCACCACCCAGGGTCCCAAGCGGGTGGACGTCATCTATCGCCGGATCGACGACGAGTTCCTCGACCCCCTGACGTTCCGGCCCGATTCGGCCATCGGCGTTCCAGGCCTGATGACCGCCTACGAGGCGGGGACGGTGACTCTGGCCAATGCGGTGGGCGCCGGCGTGGCCGACGACAAGGCCGTCTACAGCTACATGCCCGAGCTCATCCGCTTCTTCACCGGCGAGGAGGCGATCCTGAAGAACGTCCCGACCTGGCGTTGCCGCGAACCGGGGTCCCTGGCCTATGTGCTCGATCATCTGGCCGAACTGGTGGTCAAGCAGGTCGACGGCTCGGGCGGCTACGGCATGCTGATCGGGCCCACCGCTTCGAAGGCGGAGGTGGAGGCGTTCCGCGCCCGACTGGTCGCCGATCCGCGGGGGTTCATCGCCCAGCCGACCCTGGCCCTGTCGACCTGTCCGACCCTGGTGGCCTCCGGGGTGGCGCCCCGCCACGTCGACCTGCGCCCCTTCGTCCTGACCGGCGCCGACAAGGTGCGGGTCGCCCCCGGGGGCCTCACCCGGGTGGCGTTGAGCGAGGGCTCGCTGGTGGTCAATTCGAGCCAAGGCGGCGGAACCAAGGACACCTGGGTGTTGGACGGCTGATGCTTTCGAGAACCGCTGACAGCCTTTACTGGACCGCCCGATATATGGAGCGGGCCGATTTCCTGGCCCGCATCCTCGACGCGGCCTCGCGCCTGGCCTCGCTGCCCTCCAGCCAGGGGTCCACCGGCGACCCGTGGGCCAGCGCCCTGGAATCCTCCGGCGCGGCCGAGGGATTCAACGCCAAATACGGGACGGTCGACGAACGCACCGTGCGCCACTACCTGGCCTTCGATCCCGACAACGCCTCCTCGATCCGGTCGTGCCTGGAGCGGGCCCGCCACAATGCGCGCTCGGTGCGGACCGCCCTCACCGTCGAACTGTGGGAGGCGATCAACGAAGCCTGGATCGACCTGAAGTCCTTCGAGGCGGGGCAGGACGACCGGGAGGCGTTCGCCCGGTTCCTGGAATGGGTGAAGTCGGTGACGCTCACCTTCGACGGGGCCGCCTACCGCACCATGCTGCGCAACGACGCCTACTGGTTCCTGCGCATCGGCGACCAGATCGAGCGGGCCGACAACACCGCCCGCCTGCTCGACGTGAAGTACCATCTGCTGCTGCCGGAGGGGGAGTCGGTCGGCGGCAACCTCGACTACTTCCAGTGGACCACCCTGCTGCGGGAGGTTTCGGCGCTCACCGCCTATCGCTGGGTCTATCGCGACACCATCCAGGCCTGGCTGGTGGCGGACCTCCTGATCCTCAACCGCCAGATGCCGCGCTCGCTGGCCAGCTGCCAGGCCGAGATCGTCGGCGGCCTGGACCAGATCGCCGAGGCCTACGGCCGGCGCGGGCTGAGCCAGAGGCAGGCGTCGGCCACCCTGCGCCGGTTGTCGGAGGCCAGGATCGAAACCATCTTCCAATCCGGCCTGCACGAGTTCATTTCGAGTTTCATCGAGGAGAACAACGCCCTGGGCGCGGCCATCTTCGAGCAATACCTCGTCTAAAGGGCGCCGAAGCTTTGCGGATCCGGGTCACCTACGCCACCAGCTATGCCTACCAGAGCGACGCGCGGCACATCCTGCAGGTGCTGCGCCTGACGCCCCGGTCGCACGAGGGCCAGCACGTGGCGGGCTGGCAGGTGGAGACTGACGCCGACGTGCAGTTGAAGGCGGGCGAGGACGCCTTCGGCAACCTGACCCACATCCTGTCCACCGACCGTCCCGTCGGCGGTCTGACCATCACCGTCCGTGGCGAGGTGCGCACCGTCGACATGGCGGGCACGGTGGCCCGCACCACCGAGCGCCTGCCCGCGGGGGTGTTCCTGCGCGAAACCCCGCTGACCCATGCCGACGCGGCGCTCACGGGCCTGGGCGAGCGGGTGGCGCGCGAGGCCGGCGACGATCCGCTCTCGCGCATGCACGCCCTGATGCACCTGCTGCATGACGAGCTGGCCTTCGACCCGCGGGCCACCCAAGTCACCGGGACCGCCGCGGAGGCCCTGGCCCTGGGGCGCGGGGTCTGCCAGGACTTCAGCCACATCTTCATCGCCGCGGCCCGTTCCCTCGGCTATCCGGCGCGCTATGTCTCGGGTCATCTGGTGCGTGACGGCGGCGGCCTCGCCCAGGAAGCCGGGCACGCCTGGGCCGAGGTGATGGTTCCCGGCTTCGGCTGGATCGCCTTCGATCCCGCCAACGGGATCTGCCCGACCGACGCCTATGTCCGGGTGGCGGTGGGGCTGGACTACCTCGGCGCCGCGCCGATAAGGGGCGCCAGGACCGGCGGGGGCGAGGAGACCATGGTGGTGTCGCTGACGGTGGCGGAGGCCCAACAGCAATGACCTATTGTGTCGGCATGCTGCTGGAGGAGGGACTGGTGATGCTCGCCGACACCCGCACCAACGCGGGCGTCGACCAGGTGTCCACCTTCCGCAAGCTGCACATCTTCGAAAAGCCGGGAGAGCGCGTGCTGGCGATCGCCACCGCGGGCAACCTGTCCGTGACCCAGACGGCGCTCAGCCTGCTGAAGGAGGGTCTGCCCAATGCCCTCACGGGAGAGGTCGAGACCCTGGACCAGGCCCCGTCCATGTTCCGCGCCGCCCAGATGGTCGGCCACGCGGTGCGCCAGGTGCGCCGGGAGGTTTCCGCCTCTTTGGTGGCCGAGGACATCAACTCCGACGTCACCCTGCTGGTCGGCGGCCAGATCCGCGGCGGCGAGATGGCGCTCTATCTGGTCTACAGCGCGGGCAACTTCATCGAGTGCGGGCCGGAGACCCCTTACCTGCAGATCGGCGAGACCAAATACGGCAAGCCGATGCTCGACCGGGCCATCACCTATCGGCACGAGCTCTACGACGCCCTGAAGATCGGGCTGATCTCCTTCGATTCGACCATGCGCTCGAACCTGGCGGTGGGGCTCCCCATCGACCTGATGGTGCTGCGCCGCGACGCCCTGACGGCGGAGACCCGGCACCGGATCGACAACGACGACAGCTATTTCCATGACCTCGGCCAGCGCTGGTCCTCGGCCCTGCGCGCCGCCCACATGGCCATCCCGACCCCGCCGTACCGCACGCGGGACGGATAGGGCGAAGCGTTTAAATTCCGCGCGCCGTGTCACCAAAGTCGCCCCCGCGCATTCTAGCGGCTGTTTCCGCTGGCCCGTCACACCATGTCCCGATTGCGCATCCGCCACGAGACCCTCTACGTCTATGACCGGCCGGTCGGTTTCGGAGCCTGGCGGCTGTTGATGCGCCCGCTGGACAGCCACGCCATCCGCATGGTCGAGGGCTCCCTGGCCTTCGAGCCCTATGGCGCGACCCGCTGGAGTTACGACGCCTACGGCAATTCGATCTGCTGGTTCACCCCGGCCGAGCCGTCCGACCGGCTCAGGGTGGTGTCGCAGCTGGTGATCGACCGCTATCCCGCTTCGCTGAAGATGCAGAATCCGCAGTCGGACCTGCCCATCGTCTACGAACCCGCCGATCGGGTGGTGCTGGCCCCGTTCATCGCCCCGGCCACCGCCGACCGCGACGATCCCTATCTGGCCTGGCTGCGCAGCCAGATGGGCGGGCCCGACGAACCGGCGCTGGCGTTCCTGCAGCGGCTGAACCAGGCGATCCACGCCGGGTTCGCCTACGGCGAGCGGGCGGAGGAGGGGACGCAGGGCCCGGCGGAGACCGTGGCGCGCGGACAGGGGACGTGCCGCGACTTCGCCTGGCTGATGATCGAGAGCCTTCGGCGCCTGGGCTTCGCCGCCCGCTTCGCCACCGGTTACGTCTATTCGCCCGCGACCGCCGGAGCGATCCGCGGGGCCGGGGCCACTCATGCCTGGTGCGAGGTGTTCCTGCCCGGTCTGGGCTGGATAGAGTTCGACCCGACCAACGGCCTGGCCGAATCCCCCGACCTGATCCGCATCGCCACTACCCGCACCCCGGCCGAGGCGGCGCCCATGACCGGCGTGGCCCTGGATTCAGTGGGCTCGGTGCTCACGGTGACGGTGGACGTGGAGCTGGTGGACATCCAGGCGGCGGCCTGATCCCCTTTTCTGCGCGAGCCTCGACCGCCCCGTCCAGGCGTGCTCATCTTGGCCATGCGCGATGCAGGCAACCCAAAAACGGCCGCCTCTGCGTGGTGGCGCGGGGCGGTGATCTACCAGGTCTATCCGCGCAGCTTCGCCGATTCCGACGGCGACGGGGTGGGGGACCTGAAGGGGGTCGCGGCCCAGCTGCCCTATGTCTCCGCCCTCGGGGCCGACGCGATCTGGCTGTCGCCGGTGTTCCGCTCGCCCATGGTCGACAACGGCTACGACGTCTCGGATTACCGCGCCATCGACCCGGTGTTCGGGACGCTGAAGGACTTCGACGCCCTGGTCGCCCGAGCCCACCGGCTGGGGCTGAAGGTGGTGCTCGACCAGGTCTATTCCCACACTTCGGACCGCCATCCCTGGTTCGAGGCCAGCCGGCAGTCGCGAAGCGGGGACCTGGCCGACTGGTACGTCTGGGCCGACCCGGCGCCCGGCGGCGGACCGCCCAACAACTGGCAATGCTGGTTCGGCGAGGCGGCCTGGAGCTGGGAGCCGCGCCGCAGTCAATACTACCTGCACAACTTCCACCCGAAGATGCCGGACCTGAACTTCCTCACCCCGGCGGTGGTGGAGACCACCCTGGACACCGCCCGGTTTTGGCTGGACCGCGGGGTCGACGGGCTGAGGCTCGACGTCTGCAACTACTACGTCCACGACGCGCGGCTGCGCGACAATCCGCCCAAGGCCGTTCCGCGCGCCGCCAAGCCCTTCTTCCTGCAGAGCCACGTCCACAACTGCGACCGGCCGGAGAACCTCGCCAATGTCGCGGCCCTGCGCCGGGTCCTCGACGCCTACCCCGAGCGCTTCGCCGTGGCCGAGATCGTCAGCGAGGACAATATCGGCCGGGTGATCGAATACACCTCCGGGCCGTCCTGCCTGCACACCGCCTATTCCTTCGCCTTCCTGGGAGACTGGCCGGGGGCGGAAGGGTTCCGCGCCATCATCGAAGCCTACGAGGCGGCGCCGCAGGTCTGGCCGTCCTTCGCCTTCTCCAACCACGACGTGATCCGGGTCGCCAGCCGCTGGGCGGCGCCGGGACACGAAACGGCGTCGGCCCGGCTGTTCCTGGCCCTGCTGCTGAGCCTGCGGGGCACGGTGTTCCTCTACCAGGGGGAAGAGCTGGGCCTGACCGAGAGCGACGTTCCCTATGAGCGGATCACCGATCCGTCCGGCCTGGCCGGCTGGCCCCTGTACAAGGGTCGGGACGGTTGCCGCACCCCGTTCCCGTGGGATGGGGGCCTGCCGCACAACGGCTTCTCGACGGCCGAGCCGTGGCTCCCCGCGGATCCGGCCCATGCGCCCCTTTCCGCCGCCCGTCAAACCGGCGATCCGCGCTCCATGCTCGAGCTGGCGCGCAGCCTGATCGCCTGGCGCAAGACCACGCCGGCGATCCGCGAGGGCGCGGTCAGCCTGATCGACGCGCCGGGGCCGGTGGTGGCCTTCGCCCGAGGCGACGAAGTCGTCTGCGCCTTCAACGCAGGCGTGGAGCCGCAGGCGCTGCATCTCACCGGAGCCGCCGAGGCCCGGCCGGTGTTCACGGAGCGGGCCGGGCTGTCGGCCGATGAACTTTGGCTTGGGCCGTGGGGTTGGGCCGTCCTGGGCTAGCGCTGTCCGCCGGCGAAGGCCAGCGCCACCCGGGCCAGCATCCGCCAGTGGTTCTGCATCCAGGCGTCGAGCTGCTCCCACGGCTGCGCCGGCAGGCGGGTCAGGGCTTCATGGTGGGTCGCATGGGCCTCCCACAGCTCGCGGGCGAGGTCTTCGACGGGGTTGGCGCTGGACTCGGTCATCGGGGTTCCTGCACGCAGACGCGGCGGCTTATCAGGGGTGGCGAAAGCCGTCGAACGGTAGCCGCCGCGATAAATTGACTGATTTATGGCCGAGCAGGGCGGCGTCGTTGACGCCCGTGCGTTTATGAGGATCACTCAGCATCTCGGCGTCGAGGTCCTGATGACCAAGGGTGCGGCTCAATTGCGGGTGGCGAGCGCTGCGGCGGCTCCGCCGCAGGCGCGGGTCATCGATATCCGCACCGGTCGGCCCTGGACACCGCCGGAGCCCGCGCTCCACTCCGGCTCCTGGTCGTTCTTCGTGGACATGGTCATCGCCGCGGCGGCGGTCAGCCTCGGCGCCTGGCTGTTCTTGAAGATGACGGGCGGCTAGAGAGGGGCGTCGGGGCCGGCGAGTCCCGTATCGCCAGCGCCTCAGCAACCCTTGGACCGAACCCGGATCATGACGCCCGACGAGAAACCCACCATCGTCTCGTTGGAAACCCACCGACGCAAACGCGAGGACGACAGCCGCAGGCGCCAGGCCGAAGCCCGCAAACAGGCCAAGGCGCGGTCGTCGCACGAGCGGGCGATCAACTGGCGGCGCGTGCCGCTGGTGCTGGCCGTGGCCGCCGCCTTCCTGGCGTTGAGCTGGCTCATGCGCCAGGCCGGCGGGCTGTTCCACTGAACTTGTCCGGAAAAAAGGGCCGCTCCTGAAAGCGGCCCCTGAGTTCGGCATCCGCGGAAGCGCGAAGAGCGCGTTCGCATCCGCCCGTTGATCTAGTGCCGATAGGCGACCTGCACCCCGATCTCGCGGGGATAGCCGGTGTCGAGGTTCCGGATCGGGTTGTAGCCCAGGAACACCGAACAGTCGGCCGTGGTGCAGGTGGTGCGGCCGCCCCCGGTGACGCCGGTCGTGCGGTCGAAGGCGTTGTTGACGAAGGCGTTGATGTCCCAGGCCCCGTGTTCGACGCCGATCCGGAAGTTGGCGTTCTTGATGGAGGCGTTGAAGGCGTCCAGGGTGAAGGCCGAGGCCGGGAAGGGCGCCGCCGCAAAGCTGGAGGCGTAACGGTAGTCGCCGCGGACATAGACCTTGGTGGCGGCGGCGACGTCGAACTCGTAGCGGAGCCCGACGCTGAAGGTGTAGGGCGCGATCGGGATCTTCTGACCGGCCACCACGACGTTGAAGTTGATCGGCTTGAAGTTGTTCGCCGCCGTCGCCCGGCCGGGCAGCACGTAGTCCTGGGTGTAGCGGCTGTTGGTGTAGCCGAACGACCCGTTGAAGTTCAGGCCGCGCATCAGCAGGGCCTGCACTTCGACCTCCACGCCTTCGGACCGCGCCGCCGGCACGTTGAAGGTGGAGACCAGGCCGCACTGGGGCGGCGGGGTGGTGTACTGCGGGTTCTTCCAGTCGATGCGGTAGACGTCGCCGTTGATCTGGACCCGGTTGTCCAGGACCCGCATCTTGGCGCCGAGCTCATAGCTCCACACCGTGTCGGACTTGTAGGTCTGGGGCAGGTCGCCCGGCAGGTAGCCGAAGGCGTCGAGGCCGATCTGGCAGATGCCGTAGGACACCTGGCTGTTGACCCCGCCGGCCCGGAAGCCCTTGGCCGCGGTCACATACACAAGGTCGCGGTCGGTGAGGTTGTAGGACAGGCCGAACTTCGGGGTGATCGGCGACTCCGAGGTGGAGCCGGAGTTGGCGCCGCCGTTCTGGGCGTTGGGGACGTTGAACGGCACCCCCGTGGCCGACACGCCCGCGTTGGCTGGACCGACGCTGGTGACCGGACCGGTGAAGCTCTGGGCGTATTCGAAGGACACACGGCTGTAGCGGATGCCGGCGGTGGCCTTCAACTTGTCGGTGATCCAGTAGTTGGCTTCGGCGAAGGCGGCGATTTCGACGTCCTTCAGGCTCTGGCGCTTGCGGTCGAAGTTGTTGAACAGGCCGGGTGCGGTCTCGATCGCCGGCACGCCGTAACGTTGCAGGGCGCTCAGGCCGTAGAGTTTCTGGGAGAAGAAATCCAGCGGCTGGTAGTTGTCGTACGCCGCCTTGCCGCGGATGTTCGAATAGTAGGCCCCCGCGACCCAGGAGAAGGGTTTGGCGTTGGCTTCCGAAGCGAAACGAATTTCCTCGGTCAGGGCGCTGCGGTGGTTGTCCGACACGAAGTAGCCGGTGACGTTGTTCGCGTCGGGGCCGAAGATCGGATTGAACGCGGGGCCGTTGGCGATGAACAGGGTGCGGCCCAGGACCGGGTCGAAATAGCTGGCGTTGGACTTCAGTCCGCCCTCGGGCGTGGTCTGGCCCGTCACCGTCTTGGTCTGGTCGTAGAAGACCGTGGTGATGGCCTTCACCGACATGTGCTCGAAGGCGTAGTCGAAGGTCAGGCTGCCGATCTCGAGGTTGGTCTTAGACGGGGACAGGGTGGTGGAGACCGACTGGTAGCGCGAGGTGTTGTACGGGCCATAGGTGAAGCCCGGCACGGTGTAGGTGACGTCGCCCTTGGCTGCGGCCGCGGCGCAGGCGGCGTCGCCCCGGGCGACGGGGGCCGGGTTGATCTTGTTGGAGCCGGCGGGGGCGGCCGACAGGTTGCCCACCGGACCGCCGCGGGCGGCGGTGTTGGTCCCCAGACCGTCGGGGCCGAAACCGGCCAGGCCCAGAGGGGTGTTGTTGGTGTTGAAACAGGTGGTCGGCACCACCACCCCGTTCGGCAGGGCCGGGGTGTAGCTGGTCGAGATGTCGTGCGACTCGTCGCGCGAGCTGAAGTAGCTGGCGGTGATGCGCGCGTTGTCGGTCGGCGCCCAGGCCAGGGCCAGACGCATCATGCGGATGCGGCCCTCGCCGCCGGAGTTGGTGGCCCAGACCTTTTTGCTGAGGGGGTCGATCCGGTCGATGAAGCCGCCGGTCTTCTTGCCGAAGACGCTGGCGCGGAAGCCCAGCTTGTCCTGGATGATGGGGCCGCCGACGGCCACGCCCGCCTCATAGCTATCGTCGCCCTTCTTCGCCATGGAATATTGGGCGCGGGCGTATTCGGAGAAGCGGGTCAGGCTGGGTTCGGGCTGGATGTAGCGGATGGTGCCGCCTTCAGAACCGCCGCCGAACAGGGTGCCCTGCGGGCCGCGAAGCACTTCGACCCGGTCGAGGTCGAACAGGGGAGGCAGCGGCGTGCCGTTCGACGTGGCCACGCCGCCGCCGACATTGCGTTTCTGCAGCGCCGTGTCATCGAGGTAGAAGCCCACCGGCGAGGCGCCGGCCGGGTTGGTGCCGAGGAAGCCGACGCCGCGGATGGAAAAGGTCGAAGCGCCGGACGCCAGGCTTTGGGTGGTCGACAACGAAGGCACGATGCTGGTCAGGTCGCGGACGTTGTGGATGCCCTGCTGGTCCAGGTTCTGCTGGGTCTGGGCGGTCACGGCCAGGGCGACGCGGTTGACCGTATCGGACTGCCGGGTCGCGGTGACGACCACTTCCTGAAGCTGGTTCTGGTCGTTGTTCTGGGCCAGGGCCGCGCCGCCGGTGAGAGCCGCGCCGATTGCCGTGGTCAACAGCAGCCCCAGGCGGGACCGTTGGGTTAGCGCTCGCATGAGTCCTCCCTCGTTTATAGGTTCCGACCGGTGCGGTCGGTTCAAAAGCGGCTCTTTTCCGTGCGTTGCGGCAAGAGCGTAGATTTCGTCGGGGCCCGGTCAGTTGTTCTGGCAAGCCATCCGCCCCGGCATTTGAAACCGTCCGGGATGCGGAGGATGTCGATCGATCACTGGGCCTGCGTGCTTGGTGCTCCAGCTCTAGACATTGGCTCTTGGAGGCAGGTCTGAGCGCGGACGGACGACGAGAATTGGTCTCAGTGGATTTCTCTTCCCACGGCAGGCCAAACCGTCCCGCTCATTACATGGAACCGGGTCCCCTTAAGCGACGCCCTCATGCTGCCCGCCACGCGCGAGTTAAGTCAACACAAAACGACATGGGCCTAAGCGGGGCAAATATGTTTCCAAGACGCCACATTGGCCCCCGCGCCGCCGCTTTCTGACCCAGACGAACCACAGTCCAGGCGAGCGGCCGGTCAATAAGGCCGGGACGTTCAGCGCCGGCGGCGGAGGCTTGTAAACGGTTGTAGACTATGGGCCCGGGGTGGCGGGCCCGTTCTATTGGCGCGCAGATGGGCGGTACGCATCGACTTGCGCGACGGCAAGTTGCGAGCCTGGAAACCGTGAGGAAGATCTTTTGATATGCTTGCAATGCGCTGGAGCGACGGCATGCGAAGCCGCCCTGGACGGCCAGTCAGGACCGTTGCAGCGGCGACACGCCCGGCCTGGGAAACGCGAGGCAGGACGGCGGGCCGGCGATATTTTTGACGAGATTGACTAAAATGAGCGCCGCTCGGGCGGCCTCCGAGGCAAAAATTGACGTTTTTGTCAGATGAGCTTCGCCATGTCCTGGGGGGTGTCGACATCGACCATTACGCCGGGCTCCGACGTCTCTATCTCAGCCAGGCGATCGCCCAGCCCGGCCAGCAGGTCGCGGGCGCCGCGGTCGCCCCTCAACCGCAACAGCTCCGGGAAAAGGGCGGAGGAAAATCCTGCCGGATGGCCCCGGCGCCCCTCGAACACGGGGACCGCGGCCGGTGCGCCGCCGGCCAGGGCCGCGATCAGCCGCGGCGGGACGGCCGCCGGCGTGTCCGGCATGTCGCCGAGGAAGACCAGCGCCCCGGCCGCCCCCGCGGGAAGGGCCGCCAACCCGGCGCGTAAGGAAGCGGCCATGCCCTCGGCGTGATCGGCGGCGCGGACCAGGACCAGCCGGTCGCGTCTGGACAGATGGACCGCCAGCCGGTCGTCCGCGCCGGTGACCACCACCACCGTCTCGACGGGCGCCGCCAGGGCCGCCGCCACGGCCCGGTCGACCAGGGCGCCGCCACGGAAGGGCGCCATCAGCTTGCCGCCGCCGAAGCGGGCGCCCGCCCCGGCGGCCAGGACCACCGCGTGGTAGCCGCTCATCCCTTGACCCGGCGCGCTTCGGTTCCTTCCGCCGGCGGCGCGGCCGGCCAGATGCGGCGCGCCTCGCGGGCGCGGAGGGCGGAGATCACCTCGGCCACCACCGAAACCCCGATCTCGAAGGGCGAGCGGGCGCCGATATTGAGACCCATGGGCGCGTTCAGCCGCAGCAGGTCGGCCTCCGACAGCCCCTCGGCCCGCAGGCGGCCGAGCCGTTCGGGGATGCGCCGGCGGCTGCCCAGCACCCCGACATAGGCCGCCGGGGAAGGGAGGGCGGCGGCGAGGGCGGCGTGGTCGATGGCGATGTCGTGGCTGGCCACCGCCACGGCGGTCCAGGGGTCGATGGCCAGCTGGCCGATGGCTTCGCCCGGCGAGCCGCGCAGATAGGCCAGCAGCCGCACGGGCGGCGGCTCCGGCGGGCCCTTCGGCCGGACCAGCACGGCCTCGAGCCCGATGTCGGCGGCAAGGCGGCAGATGGCTAGGGCGATCGGATCGCCGCCGACCACCACCAGCCGGCTCGGCGGATCGAACCGCCGGTACAGCGCCTGGCCGGCGAAACCCGCCGGAGCAGGCTGGTTCAGGGCCTCGGCGAAGACCGGGCGTAGGTCGTCGGGCAGGTCGTCGACCGCTTCGCCCTCGGCCAGACAGGCCTGGGTCCGGCCGTCGGAGAGCCACAGCGCCGGTCGGCGGGCGGCCGACAGGGCGATCAGCCGCCGGGCCGCCGGGCTGTCCGGCTCGATCCGCTCGGCCAAGAGTTCGATCCGCGATCCGCAGAGCAGCTGGATGTCCGGCGGTCCGCCCTGACCATAGACCAGCCGTCGCGGCCGTCCGTCGGCCAGCACGGCCTTGGCCTGCAGGGCCACGTCCCCCTCGACGCACCCGCCCGACAGGAACCCGGTGGGCGCAGGCCCGGCGAACAGCATCTGGGCCCCGAGCCCCAGGGGCGTGGCGCCCTCGGCCGCATGGAGGGTGATCATCGCCGCCGGGACGCCGGCGCGCAGGGCCTCGGCAAGGGCGGGACGGACGTCGGAGCTCAGGCCGTAGACCGGCCAGTCCTGGTTTTGGGCCGCCGTGGCCTCCGCGGTCGATCCTACGGTCATGCCTTCTTCAGCATGGCCGTGTCGACTGGCAGGCTGCGGATCCGCTTGCCGGAGGCGGCGAAGATGGCGTTGCACAGGGCCGGAACCGCCGGCGGCAGCGCCGGCTCCCCCAGCCCCGTCGGCGGATTGTCGGTGATCAGGAAATGCACGTCCACCGGCGGGGCGTCGGCCATGCGGATCAGGGGGTAGTCGCCGAAGTTCGACTGTCTGGTGCGCCCGTTCTCGAAGGTGATCCTGGCGTTGAGCACCTGGCCGATCCCGTCGATCACCGCCCCCTGGACCTGATTGACCGCCCCGCTCGGATTGATCACCTGGGCGCCGATGTCGCCGACCACCCAGACCTTGTGCACCTTGACCTTGCCGCTGTCGGCGACGCTGGCCTCCACCACTTCGGCGAAATAGCCGAGGTGGCTGAAATAGTGGGCCACGCCGAGCCCGTGACCCGGCGGCAGCTGGCGCTTGCCCCATCCCGACCGCTCGCCGACCAGTTTCAGGACCGCCAGCATCCGTCCCGAATCGTAGCCCTCGCGGCTGTACTTCTCGCCGTAGATCCGCGGCTCGCCCAGCAGGGCGATCTGGAATTCCAGCGGGTCCCTGCCGGCCGCGTGGGCCAGTTCGTCGGCGAACGATTGGCTGACGAAGGCCAGGGCGTTGGATCGCGGCGCCCGCATGGGCCCGGTGGGGATCTGGGTGGCGATCAGGGAAGCGTCGAGCTGGTAGTTGGGAATGAACCGGGCCGGAAATTCGGTCGCGGCGTACTCGGCGGCGTTGATGAACTTGCCGTCCGCGCCGAAGGAGACGAAGTGGTTCTTCCAGGCGATCACCTTGCCTGAGGAATCCACCGCCGCCTTCAGATAGTGGAAGCCCCCCGGCCGGTAGAGGTCGTGGCGCATGTCGTCTTCGCGGGCCCACACCAGCTTGACCGGCAGTCTGGCGTGGCGGGCGATGGCCGCGGCCTCGACCATATAGTCGTTGGAAAGGCGCCGGCCGAAGCCGCCCCCGGACCGGATCATGTGGATGGCGATGTCTTCGGGCTTCACGCCCAGGGTCTTGGCCACGAGCTGGCGCCCGGGTTCGGGATTCTGGGACGGGGCCCAGATCTCGACCTTGTCGCCGGTCCAGTGGGCGGTGCAGTTCTGTGGCTCCAGCGGGGCGTGGCTGACGAAGGGGTAGGCATATTCGGCCTCGACCACCTTGGCCGCGCCCCTGAACGCCGCCTCGACGTCGCCGTCGTTGCGGATGTTGAACTGGGGCGGCCTGGCGGCCAGGGCCGCGGCCTGGGCCGCGTAACCTGCCGAACTGTGGTCGGCCATGGGACCCTCGTCCCACTGCACCTTCAGCGCGGCGCGGGCGCGGTTGGCATGCCACCAGCTCTCGCCGACGATCGCCACTCCGCTGGACAGGCCGGCCAGGTCCTTGCCGCCCTCGATCATGAAGGCCTCCACCACGCCGGGCAGGGCTTTGATCTCGGCCAGGTTGGCGTCCATACAGCGGCCGTAGAAGACCGGACACTTCTGGAACACCGCGTACTTCATCCCCGGCACGGTCACGTCGATGCCGAACAGCGGCTCGCCAGTCACCACCGCCGGATTGTCGATGTTGGAGGTGGGCTTGCCGATGATCCGGAAGCTCTTCGGATCCTTCAGCGTCACGGTCTCGAGTTTGGGCGCGGGGACCGCCGCGGCCCTGGCGGCCAAGGACCCATAGGTCGCCGACCTGCCGCTCCCGGCGTGGTGGACCACCCCGGGCGTGGTGGAGCATTCCGCGGCGGGGACGCCCCAGCCGTCGGCCGCGGCCTGGACCAACATCTGGCGTCCCGCCGCGCCGACCCGCCGCATCGGGTCCCAGTTGGTCGGGGTGGCGGTGGAGCCGCCGGCGATCTGGCGGGGGTAGGTCGCCGGGTCGTTCATCGCCTGGACGATGCGGACGTCCTTCCAGTCGACGTCCAGTTCCTCGGCGATCAGCATGGGCAGCATGGTCTTGATGCCCTGGCCGCATTCCGGGTTCTTGGCGGTGATGGTGACCAGGCCGTCGGGGGCGATCTTCACATAGGCGTTGAGCGGCGGTCCGGCGACGGCGGGCGCGCCGGCCACGGCGGCCCGGGCCGCGCCGACGAGGCGGGCGGAAAGGTAGAATCCGCCGCCCGCAGCGACGCCGGCGCGCAGGAGGCTGCGCCGGGAAACCTTTGCTGGCGCTGTGAAAATGGCGTTCACGTTCACGCGCCCGCGGTCTCGGCGATTCCGGCCGCTTTCCTGATCGCGGCGCGGATGCGGTTATAGGTGGCGCAGCGGCAGATGTTGCCGTTCATGGCCTGATCGATCTCGGCGTCCGTCGGCTTGGGCGTGCGGGTCAGGAGGGCCGTGGCCGCCACGATCTGGCCGGCCTGGCAGTAGCCGCACTGCATCACATCGACCTCCATCCAGGCGGCCTGGACCCTGGCTCCGACGGGGGTGGCGGCGATGCCCTCGATGGTGACGACCGCCTTGGTCCCGACCTTGGAGAGCTGGATCTGGCAGGAGCGGACGGGGGTTCCGTCGAGCTGCACCGTGCAGGCGCCGCAGAAGGCCGCCCCGCAGCCGAACTTGGCGCCCTTCATGTCCAGCACGTCGCGCAGGACCCAGAGCAGGGGCATGTCGCCGTCGGCGTCGACCGTCCGCGCCTTGCCGTTGATGGTGATCGTATAGGCCATGGACGCCTTTCCGACGCCGGGACCGCCGATCGTTCCGGCGTTCCCGGCAGGGGTCGAAGCTACGCCCGGATATGGACAAGGGCAACGCGCCCATCATATATGGCGATCTCGAAAGGATTCAGGTGAAATCCTGACATCTTCCGGCCGAAATGAGGCCCGAGAACGAACTCCCTCTTTCACGGGTTGTCCATGCGCTCATCCTTGTTTGCTGCGGTCGCGCTTGGACCGTTGTGTCTCGTCGCGGCCGCCGCCTTTCCGGCCGAGGCCCAGGTCACTGTCGGGTCGCAGGCGACGCCCGTGGCCACGGCCACGGCCAGCAACGGTGGGCCCGCCGACATAACCGTCGACAGCAGCGCCACGCTCCAGCCGACCACGGCGGCCGCCCCGGCGGTGACCCTGAACAGCAACAACGTCGTCACCAACAACGGAATCGTCACCTTCAACAACGTGAACGGCTCGACGGGGGTCCTGGTCCAGGGCGGCTTCACCGGCGCCGTCACCAACGTCGGGACGATCAACAACATCGAGGACTTCACCCCGCCCGACAACAATGTCGACGGGGTGGTCGAGTCGCCCCTGGCCAGCGGCAATACCCGCTACGGCGTGCGTGTCACCGGCGCGGCGCCCTTCACGGGGAGCATCACCAACACCGGTTCGATCTTTGTCGAAGGCAATGATTCGGCGGGCGTTTCGGTCGAGGCGCCGCTGGTCGGATCGATCATACAGGCCGGCACCGTCGGGGTGACCGGCGATCGTTCCTACGGGCTGCACACCACGGCCCCGATCACTGGGCCGGTGCAGATCACCGGGGCGGTCTCGACCTCGGGGCAGGGCTCCACGGCCGTCTCGATCGGCAACGACGTGAGCGGGGCCGTGAGCGTCTATTCGGCCGTGTCGAGCAACGGCTTCGCCACCTCGAGCCGGTCCATCACCGATTCGGTCCTGAAGACGATCCAGGGGACGGCCTCGGAGCAGTTGCTGTCCGGTCCGTCCATGGTCATCGGCGGCAACCTGGGCGGCGGCCTCTTCATCGGCGCGCCTCCCGCCGCCACCGCCACGGCTTCCACCGCCGACGTCGACGGCGACGGGATCGCCGACGGGGCGGAGGGCGTCGGCGCGCTTTCCAGCTTCAGTTCGAGCCCCTCCCTGCTGATCGGCGGGACCGGCCGGTCCGTTACCTTGAGTCCTTTCGGGACCGGGTCGAACGCCTACGGCCTGATCGTGCGCGGATCTGTGACCAGTCTGGGCCTGTACGACGGCATCTCCGCCACGGGCATCCAGGTGGGCGGGACCGGCTCCGCCGCTTCCCTGATCGGGGGCTTCCGCCTGACCGGCGCGACATCCGCCACCGCCTATGAGTCGGCCTCGACCGGGCTTGTCGTCGGTGCGGGCGGCTCGGTCCCGGTGTTCCAGAACGAAAACTCCATCACCGCCAGCACGCTCTACTCCACGGTCGCCACCGCCCACACGACCGCTGCGGCCACCGCCGTCCTGGTCCAGCCGGGCGGCAGCCTGCCCGCGGTCGTCAACCTGGGCACCATCGCCGCGACCGGGGCCGGTCCCACGGTTTCGGCGGCCGCCATCACCGACCAGAGCGGCACGCTCTCCAGCATCGCCAACCAGGGCCTGATTACCGCCTCGGTGACGCCGGGCGTGACCGGCGGAACCACCAGCGGCAGCGCGATCGCCCTGGACCTGCGGTCCAACACCTCCGGCGTGAGCTTGGTGCAAAGCGTCAACGCCGCCCCGATCACCCTCAGCGGCAGCACCGACGACAACGGCGTGGTCACGGTCACCGGCACCACCCCGGCGACGCCCGCGATCGTCGGCGACGTGCTGCTGGGCAATGGACCCAACACCGTCCAGCTTCTGGGCGGCACGGAAACCGGCGCCCTCAGCCTCGGCTCGGGACCCTCCAGCCTGACCGTCGCCAACGGCGCGGTCTTCACCGGCGCCCTGACCCACACCGGATCGGGACTGACGGTTTCGGTTCCCAGCGGGACGCTGACCAACACCAGCCCGGTCGCGCTGCAGACCGCCTCGCTCGATATCGGCGCGACGGGGGCGGTCAGCATCGCCATCGACCCGGCCAACAACCGCTCCGGCGGGTTCCTGGTCACCGGACCGGCGACCATCGCCTCCGGCGCCAAGGTCGGGATCAATCTGCTTTCGGGCATAGGCACGCCCCAGACCTTCACCCTGATCAGTTCGCCTCAGCTGAACATCGGCTCCATCGCCTCGCTCGAGGGCACGGTTCCGTATGCGGCCGTGGCGTCTCTCAGCGTGAACAACGCCATCGGCGCCCTGACCGTCAGCCTGCGGCAGCGGACGGCGGCGGAAGCGGGGCTGAATCCGGCCGAGGCCGCGGCGCTGCAGGCGGTGTACGCCGCCCTTCCCGCCGACGCGGCGGTGCAGAACGCCCTGTACAGCCAGACGGACCGGGCGGGCTTCATCGGGGTCTACGACCAGCTCCTCCCCGATTATGCGGGCGGGGTGTTCCGCCTCGCCTCCGTGGCGTCGCGGGCGGTGTCGCGGGGCACTTCCGACGCAGACGGCCCCTGGGTGCAGGAATACACCGTCGGGACGCGCCTGTCGGCGGGCAATGGGGCCACCCCGTTCCATGGCCTGGGCCTCGGCGTGGCCGGAGGCTTTGAGCGCAATTCCTCCATCGGCGTGGTGGGCGTCACCGCCAGCCTGTTCACCGGCGACGTCCGCGTCACCAAGTCCCCGGGCGACAACCGCGCCAGCGAATCCCAGGTTGAAGGCGGCGTGACCTGGCGAACCGATCTCGGCGGACTGCGCCTCGACGGCCGGGCGGCGGGTGGCTTCGTCTCCTACAACTACCGCCGCGAGCTGAAGCTGTTCGACGCCACCGGCGCGACCAGTCTGGACCGGCTCGCCAACGGCAAGTCCACCGGTTATTCGCTCGCCGGCCATTTCGGCGGCAGCTATCGCGCCCAGCTAGGCCGCTGGTACGTCCAGCCCGAAGCCCACCTCGACTATTTCCGCCTGACCTCCGGGGCCTATTCGGAAGTCGGCGGCGGCAGCGCCTTCGACCTGAACGTCGCCGCCCGGACCGGGCAGGAGACCAGCGCCACGGTCTCGGTGCGGGCGGGCGGAAGCTTCGGCTCGGACTTCACCTGGCGGCCGGAGCTGGAGTTCGGCTACCGCGAGATCATCACCGGCTCGCCGGGCGTCACCACTGCCAGCTTCGCCGGCGGCCAACCCTTCACCCTGTCGCCGGCGGACATCCAGAAGGGCGGCGCCTTCGGCCGCTTCGGTTTCGCCGCTGGCAACGACCTCTACGATCTGTCGATCGCGGCGGGCGCCGAAATGCGCGGCGGCTACACGGAAGGCGATCTCCATGTGCGGGTCCGCCTGCTGTTTTGATCGGCCCGCCTACGAATGTGGCGGGACTGCGATAAGCCCGCCACAGTCCGGTTGCACGGGAGGGGATGCGTAACGCTCCGCTTGATCCAACCATGACCCAGATCCTCATCGTCGACGACGACACTGACCTGCGCAACCAGACGGCGGGCTATCTCGCCGACCACGGCTATGAGGTCCAGACCGCCGGCAACGCCGGCGAGATGAAGCAGGTGCTGGACGAGTCCGCCATAGAGCTTGTCCTGCTCGACGTCATGCTTCCCGGCGAGGACGGGCTGTCGATCTGCCGCCGCCTCAGCGACGCCGGGGGCCCGCCGGTGATCATGATCAGCGCCCTGGGCGAGGAGATCGACCGCATCCTCGGCCTCGAACTCGGGGCGGACGACTACATTCCCAAACCGTGCAGCCCCCGCGAGCTGCTGGCCCGCGTGCGGGCGGTGCTTCGCCGCCGCGAGGCTCCGCCCGAGGAGCGCAGCGCAGGCCGCGCCTATGAATTCGCCGGCTACAAGCTGGACGTGGTCCGCCGCCAGTTGCGCGGCCCGACCGGCGTGGTGGTGATGCTGACCGCAGGCGAGTTCGCCCTGCTGCGCGCCTTCCTCGACCGCCCGGGCCGGATCCTGACCCGCGAGCAACTGCTCGACTACGCCCGCGGCAGCGAGGCGGAGGTGTTCGACCGCGCCATCGACGTCCAGATCAGCCGGCTGCGCCGCAAGCTGGTCGCCTCCAGTGGCGAGGCCCTGATCACCACCCTGCGCGGGGCGGGCTATATGATGGACGAGCGGGTGACCCGGACATGACCGCCGCCCCGGCGCGTCGGGGACGGCTGGCGGCGCCCATCGCAATGCAGATCCTCGCTCTGCTGGTCGGGGGACTGGTGATCGCCCAGGCGGTGACGGTGCTGGTGGTGGTGCTGCTGCCGCCGGAGCCGCCGCAGGTCTACCGGTTGAGCGAGATCGCCGCGGCCCTGGAAGGCGCCTCGCTCGAATCGCACGACGGCAGGCCTTTGAGCCGCAGCCTGCACGACGAGCCGCCGGCCTACATCGGCCAGATGGATCGCCTGGACCAGCGCAGCCGCAAGGCCCTGGCCGACCTCCTGAGGGTGAAGGAAGACCAGGTTCGGCTCGAACTGCACAGGCCGCCGCCCCTGGCCGGCGCGTCGACCCGCCTGTTCGGTCCCCAGGGCCGCGCGCCCCGCGACGGGGGCCGGCCGGGCGTCCCCTTCGCACAGCCGCCGGACGACGGGCAGGACCCGAGCGAGCCCCTGGTCGGGCGGCCGTTCCCGCCGTTTCGGGCGGCGGGAGGCTTCGGTCCGGGCCGGATCGCCTTCGACCATCCGTTGATCGGCAGCTTCACCGCGGCGCTGCGCCAGCCTTCCGGCCAATGGGTCCAGGTCGAACCCACCGCCTCGCCCTTCCTCAACGAGTGGCAGCGACGGGTGCTGTTCTGGTTCGTCGCCTGCATGGTGGTCCTGGCCGTTCCGGCCTGGCTGTTCGCACGCCGCATCACTGCCCCGATCCGCGCCTTCGCCGAGGCGGCCGAGCGGATCGGCCGGGACCCGACCTCGCCCCTGGTGGAACTGTCCGGCCCGGCGGAGATCGGCGTCGCCGCGCGGGCGATGAACGACATGCAGGTGCGGCTCAAACGCTATGTCCAGGACCGCACCGCCTCGATCGCCGCGGTCAGTCACGACCTGCGCACGCCCCTGGCGCGCATGCGCTTCAAGCTGGAGAAGGCGCCGCCGGAGCTTAAGGCGTCCCTGGCCCACGACGTGGACCAGATGGAGCAGATGGTCTGCGCCGTGCTGGAATTCATCCGCGAGGGGGCCGAGCCCCGGCGGCGCGAGCGGATCGACCTGTTGTCGGCGCTGGAATGCGTGGTCGACGACGCCACCGCCGCCGGCGCCTCGGTGGAGCTGACGCGGGGGGAGCCGATCATCGTCGACGCCGACGCCTTGGGACTGGAGCGGCTGTTCGCCAACCTCGTCGACAATGCCTCGAAATACGGCCACAGCGCTCGCGTCTCGGTGGCCATGGACGGGGAGGAGGGGGTGGTGGAGATAGCCGACCAGGGCCCCGGCCTGCCCGACGCCGAACTGGAGCGGGTGTTCCAGCCGTTCTACCGGGTCGAACCGTCCCGCAGCCGCGAGACGGGGGGCATCGGCCTGGGCCTGGCGGTGGCCCGCTCCATCGCCCGCGCCCACGGCGGCGAGGTGAGCCTGAGCCGCGGCGAGTGCGGGCTGGTGGCTCGGGTCCGCCTGCCGCGGGCCCGGGCCTGAGCCCAACCGGCGCGCATTTCCGTTCCGCCCCCCGCGCGTCGGTCTGCTATAGCCCCCCACCGAGGGACGATGGCGGAATCGGGCGGCAGCTGGTCTGCTACAATCGAGGGGCAGAGGAGGGGCGATGGCCGACTCGGGACTTGGCGGGTTCGCGACGATGCTGACGCGCTGGCTGAAAAGGGCGCGTTATTTCCGGCGCTGGCGGCGTGAACGCGCCGTCATCATCGGTTCGGGCCTGTTCGACGCCGGCTGGTACGTCGCGGCCAATCCCGATGTGGCGGCCGCCGGCGCGGATCCCGTCGAGCACTATGTGCGCGCGGGCGCGGCCGAGGGCAGGCGACCGTCCCCCTGGTTCGACAGCGACTGGTACCTCGCCCGCAACGCCGACGTGGCGGGCCTGGGGCTGAACCCGCTGGCCCATTACATCCTGTTCGGAGCGGCGGAGGGACGCGATCCCAATGCGGTATTCTCCGGCCTCTGGTACCTGACCAACAATCCGGACGCCCAGCGCGAGGTCACGCCGCTCAGCCACTATGTGCGGGTGGGCGCGGCGGCCATGCGCGACCCCTCGGCCGATCTCGACGCCCGCTGGTATGCGGAGCGCAATCCCGACGCGGCGGCGGCGGGCCTGGACCCGCTGGCCCACTACCTGCTGATCGGCCGCAAGGAGGGCCGGCGATCGTCGCCCTATGGCGAACTGGGCCAGGCCGGCGCGCCGGTGACCGCGGCGCGCCTGGAGACCTTCAAGACGCTGGGCCCGGTGGCCGGCCGCACCGTAGCCCTGTTCGTCGCCCATGCGCCCGACGGCGGCCTCAAGCCCAACGTCGGGCCCTATGTCGAGGCCCTGGTCGAGGCCGGGGTCGAGGTGGTGCTGATCGCCGCGGCTGACCGGCCCTTCGCCATCGAACCGGCCCTGGCCGCGCGGCTGACTGGCGGCTTCGTGCGCGAGAACCTCGGCTACGACTTCGCCGCCTGGGCCCACGTCATGCGCGCCGAGCCCGCACTGTTCTCGGCCGAGACGCTCCTGATCCTCAACGACAGCCTGATCGGGCCCTCCAGCGTGGCCGCCCTTTCGGCCCTGCTCGACCAGGTACGGGCCAGTTCGGCGGACGTCGTAGGGGCCACCGACAGCCGCGAGCACGGCTGGCACCTGCAGAGCTTCTTCGTCGCCTTCAAACGTCGGGCGCTGTCGTCGGTGGCGATGCAGGGCTTCTTCGGAGCCGTGCGCTGCCTGGACGACAAGGATCAGGTCATCCGCGCCTATGAGGTGCGTCTGGCCGCGGCCCTGCGCGGGGGGGGCCTGACCTGCGAGGCCCTGTTCCCCAGCGCCGACGGCGTCAACCAGACCCTGTTCCACTGGCGGGGGCTGATCGACGCCGGTTTCCCGTTCGTGAAGACCCTGACCCTGCGGCGGGGGGACGAACCCGGCGTCGATATTTCCGGCTGGCGGGAGACCCTGGCGGCGCATGGCTTCGACCTGGCGACAGTCGATGCGACCCTGGGGTCGCCGGTGCGTCCTTCCACGCCTTCGTCGCTGCGGTCGCCCCTGCTCAAGGCCCCCACGCGCGCCGCGGTTTCGACCGAGCCCTGGAAGGTCGCCTTCATCGGGCCATGGAACTACGGCAGCGGGCTGGGCGAAGCCAGCCGCGGCTACTTGTCCGCCCTGTGGCGGGCGGGCGTGCGGCTGAACCTGCATCCGGTCGAGGGCCCGTTCAACCTTCACGCCCGGTTCAACCCATCGGTCAGCCTCAACGAGTTCGAAGGCCCGGCCGACGTCGCCATCGTGCACCTCAACCCGGATGCTTGGCAGCTGCTGGGCGAGGCCGAACGGGCGGTGATCGACCGCGCCCGCCGCCGCGCCGGACTCTGGGTCTGGGAGATGGGACATCTGCCCAAGAGCTGGTCGCCCAATTTCGGCAAGGTCGATGCGGTCTGGGCGCCCAGCCGCTATTGCGCCGATATCTTCGCCGCGGGCGGGGCCGCCCGGGTCGAGGTCATCCCCCACGTGGTCCCGGTCGGGCCGCCGCCGGACGCGTCGGCACGGGCGCAGAGCCTTGGCCGCTTCGGCTTGCCGGCCGACGCGCGGGTGGTGCTCTACACCTTCGACGGGTCGAGCTATCTGGTCCGGAAGAATCCCGAGGCGCTGGTCCGCGCCTTCGCCGCTTCGGGGTTGGCGGACGAGGGCTGGCGGCTCGTGCTGAAGACCAAGCATCTGATGTATCGCCCGGCGGAAGGACGCGCCCTCATGGCCCTGGTCGGCGCCAATCCGGCCGTCCGGCTCATAGACCAGCGCCTGTCGCGCGAGGAGATGGCCGCCCTGTTCGCCGCCGCCGACATCTACGCCTCGCCGCACCGGTCCGAGGGCTTCGGCCTGACCATCGCGGAGGCCATGGCCATGGGCAAAAGCGTCGTGGCCAGCGACTTCGGCGGCAGCCGCGATTTCCTGGACGACAGCTGCGGCTACCCGGTTCCGGTCCGGGTCGTGAAGCTGGACCGCGACCATGGGCATTACACCCGTGGCGGCGTCTGGGGCGAGGTGGACGAGGCCGCCTTCGCCGAGGCCCTGCGCGCCGCCGCCCGAAGGCTGTCGGCGGGCGACCACGCCATCGGATCGCGCGCCCGCGCGCGGGTCGCCGAACGGCTGTCCGCCGCGGCGGTCGGCCAGGCGCTCAAGACGGCGCTGGACGCGATGTCGGCCCTGCCATCCCGGGCCGAAGCCGCCTGATGGCGCAGCCGTTCGCTTCCCTGTCCTTCGGTTGGCCGCTGACGTTCGTCCCCCTCAGTTCCGGCGGAGGACGGCCGGCCGGCGATGCCCTGGCCGAGGTTCCCGACGACCGCAAGGCCTGGGCCGTGCTGGCGCCGCCCGAAGCCCTGGCCGCGCCCTCTTTCGAGCGGATGGTCCGGATCTGGAGCGAGAACCGGCCGGACGTCGATCTGTTCTACGGTGACGACGCGGCGCTGGGGGAGACCGAGCTGGCGCGGCGGCTGCGGTTGAAGCCGGCCTTCAACCTCTCCCTGCTGGCGGCCCAGGACTATATCGGCGCGCCGCTGATCGTCCGGGGCTCGGTCCTGCACCAGCTCGGGGGGGTGCGCGGCGGGATGGGCGAAGCCGGGCTCTACGATCTGGTCCTGCGGGCCGAGGCCGCCGGCGTGGTGATCGACCGGATCCCCCATCTGCTGATGGCCTGGCCAGGCCTGCGCCCTGACGCCCCGGTCGCCGACCGGCGCCGAGCGCTAGCGGACTGGATCGGCGCGCGGCCCTTCGAGGCGGCCGACGGCCTGGCCCCCGGAACCCTGCAGCTTCGCCGTCGCTTCGAGGCCTTTCCGGACGTGACCCTGGTGGTCCCGACGCGGCAGAGCGGGCCGAAAGAGGGGGGCCTCCCTTATGTCGTCGAACTGCTGGACACCCTTGCGGCCACCGACTGGCCGATGGAGCGGCTGAGCGTGCTGATCGGGGACGACACCGACAAGGAGGAGAGCTTCCCCGCGTCCCGCTGGCCGTTCCAGGTCCGGCGGATGGCGACGCCGCGCGCCCCCGGCGAGGCCTTCAACTACGCCGCCAAGATGAACCGGTTGTGGCGCGCCACGTCCTCCGAGCACCTCGTCCTGATGAACGACGACGTGAAGGTCCGTTCGCCCGGCTGGCTGAAGGCGCTGATGACCTTCGCCATGGAGGCGGACGTCGGCGGGGTGGGGGCCAGGCTGCTGTTCCCGGACGGGCGGCTGCAGCACGCCGGCATGACGGCCGGCCTGTGCGGCGCCGCCGTCGCCCACCTGTGGCACGCCCAGCCTGGGGACCGGCCCACCTATCAGGACTGGGCGCTCGTCCACCGCGATTGGTCGATAGTCACCGGCGCGGTGTTCGCCACCCGCCGCGCGGCGCTCGAGGCGGTCAACGGCTTCGACGAACGGTTCACGCTCGAATTCAACGACGTCGACCTCAGCCTGCGCCTGCGCCTGCTGAACCATCGCATCGTCTACACCCCCTTCGCCGAGCTGACCCATCGGGAGATGGCCTCGCGAGGGAACGCCCTGCCGGCAGGCGAAGAGGTGGCGCTGTTCCTGAACCGATGGCGCGCCTGGCTGGCGGAAGATCCGGCCTATCACCCCGCCCTCAGTCGGGATCGCCTGGCCCCCGAACCCGCCGAAGCGGCGGACGAGTTCAGGGCGTGACGCCGTTAAGTCTTGCCCCAGGGCGGGCGACGCGTAAAACCCAGCACACCTATTTCAAGGAGCCGCCAGCATGAAACTCGTCACCTTCCAGGGCGCCAAGGGCCCGCGCGCTGGGGTCGTTCTCGAAGACAGCCGTTATCTGTGCCTGGCGACCGCCGCCGAAAAGGCGGGCGTGAGCCTGGACGCCACGTCCCTGCTGGCCGTCGTCCAGGCGGGTCCCACGGCCCTCGCGGCGGTGAAGTCCCTGGCCGCCCGCGCCGCCGAGTTCCCCGAGGCCGTGGTCGCCGCCAGTTCCGTCAAGCTGCGCGCCCCGATCCTGAAGCCCGAGCGCAACGTGTTCTGCGTCGGTCTCAACTATGTCGACCACGTCGCCGAGGGTCACCGGGCCCGCAAGACCGAGATGAAGCTGCCGGAGGTCCCGACCTTCTTCACCAAGGCCAACAACACCATCAACGATCCGGACGCCCCGGTGCGGCTGGACCCCAAGCTGACCACGCTGATGGACTATGAGGTCGAGCTGGCGGTGATCATCGGCAAGGGGGGTCGCGACATCACCGCCGCCCAGGCCATGGACCACGTCTTCGGCTACACCATCGCCAACGACGTCACCGACCGGGTGCTGCAGCGCAAGCACCTGCAGTGGTTCAAGGGCAAGTCCCTCGACACCA
Source organism: Caulobacteraceae bacterium (assembly GCA_035493955.1). Classification (GTDB taxonomy): domain Bacteria; phylum Pseudomonadota; class Alphaproteobacteria; order Caulobacterales; family Caulobacteraceae; genus NCED01. Next base: position 194,040 of record DATJHI010000035.1, read on the forward strand.
CCCTGCCGATGGGGCCCTGGATCGTCACCGCCGACGAGATCGGCGATCCGGAGACCCTGGAGATCAGCCTGACCGTCAACGGTCAGCAGCGCCAACGCGCCAAGTGCTCGCAGATGATCTTCGACATCCCCACCATCATCGAGAGCCTGTCGGCGGGCATGACCCTGGAAGCCGGCGACGTCATCATCACCGGCACCCCGCAGGGCGTCGGCTTCGCCATGGACCCGCCCCAGGGCCTGCATGATGGCGACGTGATGGTCCTGACCATCGACCGCATCGGCACGCTGACCAACACCATCAAGGAAGTGTAGGAACCAGGGTCCTCCCCCGACTTTTTGGAGTGGGGGAGGGCGCTTAACCCAGCCGCCCTAAGTTCGCCCCGAGAACCGGCGAAACCCCGGTCCATGGGGCGGCATTTGACACGTGCGCCGACAGGCAAGGAAGTTGGCGGAGCCGAGGCCGCCCCGCCGGCTCTGCTGTCGCGGCAGTCGCCGCTGGCGCTGTTCTGCCTGTGCCTGCTGATCCTCGCCTTCGTCGGCTGGGCCGTCATCCGCAGTCCCCTTGCGGCCCTGCCCGCCATCGCGGTCTGGGGCGCCTTCATGCTGCGCCGGCGGATCGGCCGGGCGGCGGCCAGGATCCCGCGCCTGGGCGAGCGGATCTTGTCTTCGCCCGGCCGGGCCGCCGGTCCGGACACGCCGGAGGCGGCGGGGACGGCGCTGATCCAGGCCGACCTGGCCCTGGAGGGCCGTCTCGCCGGCGCGATGCTGGTGGAGGTCTTCGGCCGTCTGTCGGGGGATGTCCGGAGCGACACGGTCAGGGTCCATCCCGGCGGCGAGCTGAGGGGCCGCATCGCCCAACGCCGGATCGGGCTGGCGGTCGGTGCGATCTTCGAGGGAACGGCCGCGCCCCTTTCGGGGACGGCGGTCGATCGATAACCCCCGACCCTGCCCATGCCGGAGATTCGCGGGTAGACGCACGGGCGGTTGAGCTTGGCGGGCGCCGGCATGCTAAGCGTCGATCCGTCTATTGGAGACTTTGCGTGCGTTTTCTTGGTCTATCCGTCATCCTGATCGTGGCTTCGCAGGCGCTCGCCGGTTGCGTTGCGAACACGGATGATTCGGCCCTGGTGGTTCAGGATTTCCTCGAAAGCTGTTCGCCGTTCAACGCGATCGACGGCGATCGGCATCTGGAGGTGAAGTCCAGGCTGGTGGGCCTGGAGCAGGGGCGCCTGAAGTTCGCCAACTATATCGAGGTCACCGATCCTGGCGAAAAGCCGATCAGGGTCGATTACACGACCAATGACGCGGAAGAGACCGTGACGCTGAAAATGCGCGGCGGCGACGTCACCTACCACACGGTCGAACTGACCGGCAGCGCCTGCGCCCTGCTCGCCGGCGACCTGAAGATGGCCGATATCAACGCCAGCTGGTTCGGCGAAAAGGACGACGACTAGAGCAGAAGCCCGATCAGGGCTCGGCCGCGATGCGGCGCAGGGCGCTCTCGAAGGTCTCTGGCGGCTGGCCCCCCGAGATCAGGTAGCGGTCGTTGATCACCACGGCGGGGACCGAGCTGATCCCGGCTTCCTGCCATTGTCGCTCGGCGGCGCGAACCTCGGCGGCGTAACGCCCTGAGCGGAGCACCTCGTGGGCGGCGTCGCGATCGAGGCCGGCGCGCTCGGCCGCCGCCGCCAGGACCTCCGGGTCGCCCAAGTCGCGGTTGTGGGTGAAGTAGGTCTCGAACAGGGCGCGTTTGAGCGCCGCCTGGGCGCCCTCGATCCCAGCCCAGTGCAACAGGCGGTGGGCGTCGAAGGTGTTGTAGACGCGGCTGTCGTCGGTCTGGGCCATGGTGAACCCGACCTCGGCGGCGCGCCGGCGCAGGGCCTCGCGATTGGCGGCGATCTGTTCGCGGCTGGAGCCGTATTTCCGGATCAGGTTGTCGACCTTGTTCTGTCCCTCCGGGCCCATGTCGGGGTTGAGCTCGAACGGCTGGAAATGGAGGTCCGCCTTCACCTCGTCGCCCAGGCGCTGCAGGGCCTGTTCCAGGCTGCCCAGGCCGACGACGCACCATGGGCAGGAGACGTCGGACACGAAGTCGATCTTCAGGGTCTTGGTCATGGCGGGATCCAAGCGGGGGACGCGGGCGAATATAGTCGCCCGGCGCCGCGGCGCCATCGGTGGGCCTAGCCCTTGGGCAGGTCCGCCGTGGTCCAGCCGCCGCCGAGGGCCTCGATCAGCGAGACGCTGGCGGTGAGGCGGGCGCGCAAGGTGACGAGCGAGTTCACCTCGCTTTGCAGCGCGGTGTTCTGGGCGGTGACGACCGTGGCGTAATCGACCTGGCCGGCGCGATACCGGTTGAGCGCCAGGGCCTCCGCCTGCCGGGCCGAGGCCTCGGCCGCGGCGCGCAGGCCGGCCTCCTGCTCCAGCACCCGGGCGGCGGCGATCTGGTCCTCCACCGACTGGAAGGCCGAGAGCACGGTCTGGCGGTACTGCGCCACCCGGGCGTCATAGACCGCCCGCGCGCCTTCCACCTGGGCCTTGCGGGCCCCGAAGTCGAAGATGGTCCCGGCGAGCTGCGGTCCGATCGACCAGATCTCGTTGGAGACGCTGAACAGGTTGGACAGGCTGGAGGAGGTGAAGCCGAACTGGCCGCTCAGGGTGAGGTTCGGATAGTAGGCGGCGGTCGCCACGCCGATGCCCGCGTTGGCGGCGGCCATGGCGCGCTCGGCGGCGGCGATGTCGGGGCGGCGCTCCAGGAGGGTCGAGGCCACGTTCACCGGTACGACCGGCGCCGTCTTCGGCGGCGGGGCGACAGCGATGGCCAGGTCGGCGGGGGTCACGCCGGTGAGGATGGCGATGGCGTGCTCGAACTGCGCCCGCGTCACACCGAGGTCGACAGCCTGGGCCTGGGCGTTCTGCAACTGGGTCTGGGCGGTGATGACGTCAGCACGGGCGGCGACGCCGGCGTTGTACTGGTTGGTGGCGAGGTCCAGGGCGCGCTGATAATTTTCCACCGTGGTCGCGAGCAGGGCCTTCTGCGCGTCGATCACCCGGAGGGAGAAGTAATCCACCGCCAGCTGGGTCTGGTAGGACAGCTTGGCGTTGGCGATGTCGGCTCCGAACGCCTCGGCGTTGGCGCGGTTCTGCTCCACCGTCCGGCGGATCTTGCCCCAGACGTCGATCGCCCAGCTGGCCCCCACGGCGGCGCTGTAGCTGGCGGCGGTCGAACTGCCGCCCGCCGGGCCCGCGCCCGGCCGCCGGGCCTCGGTGGCGGAGGCGTTTCCGGTGACCACTGGGAAGAACTGGGCCTGGCTCTGCGACACCAGGGCCACGGCCTGGCGGTAGTTGGCCTCGGCGACGGCGACGTTTTGGTTGGAGATCGCGACCCGGCGCTCGAGCTGGTCCAGCACCGGATCGTTGAAGATCGACCACCATGCCCCGCGGTCGATGCCGTCGGCCGGCTCGCTCGGTTTCCACCCCTGGGCTTCCTTGAACGTCGCCGAGACCGGGGCGGGGGGGCGCTGGTAGTTCGGTCCGACCACGCAACCGCCTAGCGTCGCCGCCAGCAGGAGGGGCGTTCCGAACCGGAAACGGGCGAGCATGGTCATGACGGTCAATCCTTGGAAGGCGCTGCTGCGGGGCCGAAGGCGGGCTCGCCTCCCGGCCGCCAACCCCTTTTCCGCGGCTTCGGATCCGGGCTGGGGCGGCGCTTGCGCAGCTTGTCGAGATAGACGTAGACCACCGGCGTGGTCAGCAGGGTCAGAAGCTGGCTGGCCACCAGTCCGCCGATGATGGTGACCCCCAGCGGCCGGCGCAGTTCGCCGCCTTCTCCGAGGCCGAAGGCGAGCGGTAGGGCCCCCAGGATGGCGGCGCAGGTGGTCATCAGGATCGGGCGGAACCGCAGCAGCGCCGCCTCGCGGATGGCCGCGCGCGAATCCAGCCCGTGATCCCGCTCCCTCACCAGGGCGAAGTCGATCATCATGATCGCGTTCTTCTTGACGATGCCGATCAGCAGGATGATCCCGATCAGGCCGATGATGTCGAACTGGATCCTGAAGATCATCAGGGCCGCCACCGCCCCCACTCCCGCCGACGGCAGGGTGGAGAGCACGGTGAGCGGGTGGATGTAGCTCTCGTACAGGATGCCCAGCACCAGATAGACCGCGACCAGGGCCGACAGGATCAGGATCGGTTCCGAGGCCAGCGACTGTTCGAACACCTGAGCGGTGCCGCGGAAGTGGCCGACCACGGTTCCGGGCATGGCGATGGCGTTCTGGGCGTCGGCCACGGCGGCCTGGGCGTCGCTGAGCGCCCGCCCGACGGCCATGTTGAAGGAGATTGTGGCGGCCACCGCCTGGCCCTGGTGGTTGACCGCCGTCGGCGTCATCGCCAGCGTGTAGCGCGAGATGGCCGACAGGGGCACGGTCGGCCGCACGGTGGTCGCCACCGCCGCGCCGGTCTGGGCCTGGTTGGCGCCGCCGCCGCCGGTGGTGGTCTTCAGCACCCCGGCGCCCCCAGCGGTGTTGGCGGTTCCCGTCGAGGCCACATAGAGGTCGCCCAGCGCCGTGGGGCTCCGACCGTATTTGGGGTCCGCCTCCATCACCACGCGGTACTGGTTCAACTCGTTGTAGATCGTGGCCACGTTGCGCTGGCCGAAGGCGTTGTACAGGGTGTTGTCGATGGTCTGGTTGGTGATCCCCAGGCGCGCGGCGCTGTCCCGGTCGATGGTCAGATAGGTTTCCAGCCCCCGGTCCTGCTGGTCGTTGTTCACGTCGGTCAGGGCCGGAGAGAGCCTTAGCTGGTCGGTCAGCTTCTGGGTCCAGGTGCGCAGGGCCGTCAGGTCGTCGCTTTCCAGGGTGTACTGATACTGGGCGTTGGCCTGGCGGCCGCCCACGCGGATGTCCTGGGGCACCTGCAGGAACACCTGGGCGCCGGGGACCCGCGACAGGGCCGGCCGCAGCCGCTGGCTCACCTGGTCGGAGCTGAGCTTGCGTTCCGCCTTGGGCTTTAGCTGCACGTTCAGGCCGCCGCCGGCGCCGCCGACGAAGCCGGTGACGGTGTCGACGGCCGGGTCGCGCTGGATGACCCCGGCCAGGCGGCGGAACTTCTGGCTGGTCAGCTCGAACGAACTGGCCTGGTCCACCTGGGCGAAGCCCTGCAGGGTGCCGGTGTCCTGCTGCGGGAAGAAGCCCTTGGGCACGGCGGTGTACATATAGACGTTGAGGGCGACGATCGCGGCCAGGATCGCCATCATGATCAAGCCGTGGCCGAGGGCCCAGTCGAGGGCGTTCTCGTAGGAGCGCACCAGGTTTTCGAAGCCGCGCTCCCAGGCCCTGGCGAACCGGTCCCACAGCCCCAGCGGCCCCCGCCGCGGTCCGGCCTCCTTGTGGCGCTCTTCGATCAGATAGGCGGCCATCATCGGCGTGGTCGAGAGCGAGATGATCAGCGAGAACAGGATCGCCGCCGACAGGGTGATGGCGAACTCGCGGAAATAGAGCCCGACGATGCCCCCCATCATCAGGATCGGGATGAACACCGCGATCAGCGAAATGCTCATCGACACGACGGTGAAGCCGACCTCTTTCGCGCCGAGCAGGGCGGCCTTCATCCGCGGCATCCCGGCCTCGACGTGGCGGGTGATGTTCTCCAGCACGACGATGGCGTCGTCGACCACGAAGCCGGTGGCCACGGTCAGGGCCATCAGCGACAGGTTGTCCAGGCTGAAGCCCAGCAGGAACATCATGATCAGGGCGCCCAGCAGGGACACCACCACCGCGACGGCCGGGATCAGGGTGGCCTTGCCGTTGTGCAGGAACAGCAGCACCACGATCACCACCAGGACCACCGAGATCATCAGCGTGTGCTCCACCTCCTTGAGGGAAGCGCGGATGGTCAGGGTGCGGTCGCTGGCGACGTCCAGGGTCACCTTCGGGGGCAACTCGGCCCGGAGTTGGGGCAGCAGCGCCTTCACGCGGTCGACCACGGCGACGATATTGGCGCCGGGCTGACGGGTGATCTGCATGACCACGGAGGGTCTGCCGTTGAAAAGTCCCATGTTGTAGAGGCTGACCGGCCCGTCGACGACCTGGGCCACGTCGGTCAGCCGCACGGGCCCGCCGTTGCGGTAGGCGATGATCAGGGGGGCGTAGTCCTTGGCGGTCTTGCCCTGGTCGTTGGCGTAGATCTGCAGCCGCCGTCCGTTGATTTCGACCTGGCCCTTGGGGGCGTTGGCGTTGGCCGAAGCGATGGCCGCGCGCACGTCCTCGCTCGAGATGCCGTAGCGGGCCAGGGCGGGCAGGTTCATCTCGACCCGCACCGCCGGAGAGGCGCCGCCGCCGATGGCGACGTCGCCGACGCCCTGCACCTGCAGGATCTTCTGGCCGAGGATGGTGTCGGCGGCGTCGTAGATCTGCTGGGTGCTCATGGTCTCGGAGGTGAGCGCCAGGGTCAGGATCGGCTGGTCGGCCGGGTTCTGCTTGCGGTAGGTCGGGTTGTTGTTGAGCGTCGCCGGCAGGTCGGCCCGCGAGGCGTTTATCGCCGCCTGCACGTCGCGGGCCGCCCCGTCGATGTTCCGGTTCATGCCGAACTGCAGCGTGATCCGGGTTTGGCCGACGCCGCTGGACGAAGTCATCTCGCTGACGTCGGCGATCTGGCCGAGCCGGCGCTCCAAAGGCGTGGCCACGCTGGTGGCCATGATCTGGGGACTGGCGCCGGGCAGGTTGGCCTGGACGGTGATGGTCGGCAGATCGACCGAGGGCAGGGCCGCCACCGGCAGCATGAAGAAGGCCGCGGCCCCGGCCAGGGAAATCCCCAGGGTCAGCAGGATGGTCGCGACGGGGCGCCGGATGAAGGGGGCCGACAGGTTCATTCCGCGGGGGCCCCCTGCGGCTCGGGTCCGGCGGTCGGTTCGGGCCCGTCCCCCGGCGCGGCGCCCCGGCGGCGGCGGAGGCGGTCGGCCATCTGGTCGAAGGTCAGGTAGATCACCGGCGTGGTGAACAGGGTCAGCATCTGCGAGGCGATCAACCCGCCGACGATCGCCACCCCGAGGGGTTGGCGCAGTTCCGACCCCGTCCCGGCGCCCAGCATCAGCGGCAGGGCGCCCAGGAGGGCGGCGAAGGTGGTCATCAGGATCGGCCGCAGTCTCAGCAGGGCGGCCTGGTGGATGGCGGTGCGCGCGTCCTTGCCCTCGGTCCGCTCGGCGGCCAGGGCGAAGTCGATCATCATGATCGCGTTCTTGTTGACGATGCCGATCAAGAGGATGATGCCGATGATCCCGACGATGCCGAGGTCCATGCGGCCGATCATCAGCGCCAGCAGCGCCCCGACGCTGGCCGAGGGCAGGGTCGACAGGATGGTGACGGGATGGATGAAGCTCTCATAGAGCACGCCCAGCACGATGTAGATCGTCACCACCGCCGCCAGCACCAGCAGCAGGGTCGAGGACAGGGACGATTGGAAAGCCGCCGCGGCGCCGAGGAAGGTGGTGGTGACGCTGGTCGGGACGCCGATGGTCTTCTCGGCCTTCTCGATCTCCCGGACCGCGCCGCCTAGGGATTTGCCGGGCGCCAGGTTGAACGAGATGGTCGCCGCCGGGAACTGGCCGACGTGGCTGATCTGCAGCGGGACCGTCTGCTCGCTGATGGTGGCGATGGCGCTGAGCGGGACGGGCGCGCCGGTGGTCGACTGGAGATAAAGGTCGCCCAGGCCCGCGGGGGTCGCCGCGTCGGCCGAGGCCAGGCTGCCCGCGGCGGTCGATCCGACCGGGGCCGCCTCCAGGATCACCCGGTACTGGTTCGACTGGGTGAAGATGGTCGAGATGATGCGCTGGCCGAAGGCGTTGTAGAGCGCGTTGTCGATGGTGGAGACGCTGACGCCGAGGCGGGCGGCGGTGTCGCGGTCCACCTTGATATAGGCGGCCAGCCCCTGGTTCTGCACGTCGGAGGCGACGTCGGTGATGTCGGGAATCTTGGCCAGCTCCTGGGTGAGCCGGTTGGTCCAGTCGGCCAGCAGGGCGCGGTCGACCCCTTCCAGCACGAACTGGTACTGGGTGCGGCTGACGTTGGCGTCGATGGTCAGGTCCTGGACCGGCTGCATATAGAGCGTCACCCCGGTGACCGAGGCGGTGTCCTGTTGCAGGCGGCGGATGATCTCCGACGCCGAAGCCTTGCGCTCCTCGCGCGGCTTCAGGTTGATCAGCACCCGGCCGGTGTTGACCGTGGTGTTCTGGGCGTCGACCCCGACGTTAGAGGCCACGCTGACCACGTCCGGATCCTTCAGTATGGCCGCGGCCAGCGCCTGCTGGCGGGTCGCCATCTCGCTGAAGGGGACGGTCTGGTCGGCCTCGGTGATCCCCTGGATCAGTCCGGTGTCCTGGATCGGGAACAGGCCCTTGGGGATGGCGATGTAGAGGATCGCGGTGAGGGCCATGGTGGCCACCGCCACGCCCAGGGTGAGGAGCTGGTGGTCCAGCACCCAGGTCAAGCCGCTGTCGTAGCGGTGGATCACCCGGTCGAAACGCTCGTTGAACCAGCGTCCGAAACGGCTCTCCCGGCGGCTGGGTTTGAGCCACAGGGAGCAGAGGGTCGGCACCAGGGTCAGGGACACGATCGCCGAGATGACGATGGTCACCGCCAGGGTCACCGCGAACTCGCGGAACAGCCGGCCCACCACGTCGCCCATGAACAGCAGCGGGATCAGCACGGCCAGCAGGGACAGGGTGAGCGAGATGATGGTGAAGCCGATCTCGCCCGCGCCCTTCAACGCCGCGGACTTGGGCTCCTCGCCCTCCTCGATGTGGCGGCTGATGTTCTCGATCATGACGATGGCGTCGTCGACCACGAAGCCGGTGGCGATGGTCAGGGCCATCAGCGTCAGGTTGTTGAGCGAGAAGTTGAACAGGTACATGGCCCCGAAGGTCCCGACCAGGGCCAGGGGCACCGCGATCCCAGAGATCGCCGTGGCGGCGAAGTTCTGCAGGAAGACGAAGATCACCGCCACCACCAGCAGGACCGCCAGCACCAGTTCGAACTCCACGTCGTGGACCGAGGCGCGGATGGTGTTGGTGCGGTCGGTCATCAGCTCGACCTTGACCCCGGCCGGCAACGACTGCTCGATCTGCGGCAGGATCGCCTTCACCCGGTCGACCACGCCGATGACGTTGGCCCCGGGCTGGCGCTGGATGTTCAGGATCACCGCCGGCGTGGTGTTCTTCCAGGCGCCCAGCTGGGTGTTCTCGGCGCTCTGCACCACGTCGGCCACGTCGGCCAGCCGGATCGGCGAGCCGTTGCGGTAGGCGATGATCAGGTCGGAATAGGATTCCGGGGTCGACAGCTGGTCGTTGGCGTCGATCACATAGCTGCGGGTCGGGCCGATCAGATTGCCCTTGGCCCCGTTGACATTGGCCTGGCCGATCGTCGTGCGCAGGTTGTCCATGCTCATGCCGTAGGCGGCCAGGGCCTTGGCGTTGGCGCGGATCCGCACCGCCGGCCGCTGGCCGCCGGACAGGGTGACCAGGCCCACGCCCGCCACCTGGCTGATCTTCTGGGCCATGCGGGTGTCGGCCAGGTCCTGCACCTGGGTCAGCGGCAGGGTGGTGGAGGTCAGGGCCAGGGACATGATCGGCGCGTCGGCCGGGTTGACCTTGGCGTAGATCGGCGGGGCCGGCAGGTCGGCGGGCAGCAGGTTGCCCGCCGCGTTGATCGCCGCCTGCACCTCCTGCTCGGCCACGTCGAGGGACAGGTTGAGATTGAACTGCAGGGTGATCACGGAGGCGCCGGCGGAGGACACCGACGACATCCGCGCCAGGCTGGCCATCTGGCCGAAATTGCGCTCCAGCGGCCCGGTGACGGTCGAGGTCATCACATCCGGAGAGGCTCCCGGATAGAAGGTCTGCACCTGGATGGTCGGGTAATCGACCTGGGGCAGGGCCGACAGGGGCAGGAACTGGAAGCCGACTACGCCGGCCAGGAACACGGCCAGCATCAGAAGCGAGGTCGCGATCGGCCGCATGATGAAGATGTGCGACGGGCTGAGCCGCAGGGATCCGGATGGCTTTTCCAGATCGGCGTCGTCGCCGGGTTCAGCCGCCATCAGGGTTGCCCCGCGCCTCCGAAGCCGCCCCCGCCTCCGCCGCCTCCGCCCCCGCCTCCGTTGGCGCGGGCCTGGGCGCGTAGCGCCTCGTACTTGGTCTTCTGGGCCGGGGTCAGCAGGGCTTCGGCCCGCTGGTTGGCGCCCTGGATGGCCTGACGCCGCGCGTCGGGGTCGTCGATGGCCTGGGCCTTGGTCCGGCCCTCCTGCAGGATGGCGTTGACCTTGGCCATCTGGTCCGGAGTCAGGCCGAGTTGGCCGAACAGACGCCCGCCGCCGCCCTGGCCTCCGCCGCCTTGGCCGCCGCCGAATCCTTGCCCGCGAGCGGGCGCGCCCGCTTCGGGGTTGGGACCGGGCTGGCGATTGCCCTGGGGCGCGCCGCCTTCGACGGCCGTGCTGGGGAGGGCGCCCGCCTGGGGCGCCGCGGGCTGGGCGCCCGTCTGCGGCGGTCCGAAGCCGCGTCCCTGGCCGGCGCCGGGGCCGCCCGCGGCTCCAGCTCCAGCTCCAGCTCCAGCTCCAGCTCCAGCTCCGGCGCCGCCGCCGCCGGGACGGCAACCCGCCGCCCCGGCCGCACCTGCCGCGCCCGCGCCGCCACGTCGGCCGGCGCCTTGGCCGCCCTGACCCGGGCCGCCCTGGCCCTGCCTGGCCTGGCCGGCGCCGGCTTGACCCGGGCCGCCTTGACCGCGCTGACCTGCGCCGCCTCTGCGGCCGCCCGCGCCGGCGGCCGGCGGACATTCGCCGGGCAGGGTCACCCGGGCGCCTTCCTTGAGCCGGTCGGTGCCGTCGATGACCACGGTCTCGCCGAGCTGGAGACCGGACGTCACGGCGGTGAGCTGGCCGTTCACGGCGCCGGGCGTGACGGTGCGCACCGAGACAGTGTGGTCGGGGTTGACCACGTAGACGATCATGCCGTTGGCGCCGCGCAGCACCGCCGAGGTCGGGACGGTCAGCGAACCGTGCAGGGTGTCGACCAGGATCTTGGTGTTGACGAACTGGTTGGGGAACAGGGCGCCGTTCGCATTGGCGAAGCGCGCCTTGACCTTGACCGTGCCGGTGGTGGTGTCGATCAGGTTGTCGAGGGTCAGGAGCCTGCCTTGGGCGAGCTCGGCGCTGTCGGACCGGTCGGAGGCTGTTGCCGGCAGGACGGCGCCGGTGCGCAGCCGGGCCGTGACCTGGGGCAGGTTGTCCTCAGGCAGGGTGAACAGCACGTCGATCGGCGCGATCTGGGTGATCACCACCAGGCCGTTGGCCTGGCCGGCGGTGACGAAGTTGCCGACGTCGACGAGACGCAGGCCCACCCGTCCGCTGACGGGGGCGGTGATGTGGGTGTAGGCGAGGTTGAGCCGGGCCTGGCCGATCGCGGCCTGGTCGCTCTTGATGGTGGCTTCGAGCTGGCGGACCAGCGCGGCCTGGTTGTCCACGTCCTGACGGGCGATGGAGTCCTGGGCCAGAAGCGTCTGGTCGCGTTGCAGCACCACCTTGGCGTTGGCCAGGTTGGCCTCGTCGCGCGCCAGCACGCCCTCCGCCTGGGCCAGCTGCTGCTGGGCGGGGCGGGGGTCGATCTCGGCCAGGAACTGGCCGGCCCTGACCATCTGGCCTTCCTCGAAGGCGATCTTGGTCAGCTGGCCGGAAATCTGCGGCCGCACGGTCACGGTGGCCATAGGCGTCACCGTGCCCAGGGCGGTGAGGTAGATCGGCATGTCGGTGCGGGCGACCTTGGCCACGTTCACCGAAACCGGCGCGCCGCCGGCCCCGCCGGCCCCGCGGCCGCCGCGGCCGCCCGCTCCGGCTTGGCCTCCCGGACCGCCGGGGGCGGGGTGGGGCATGACGGCATAGATCAGCAGGCCCACGATCACCAGCGCGGCGATGATCCACCCCCAGGCGATGCGCCGCTTGCGCGGACCGGAACCGCCGGGACCGCCAGGCCATCCGGGGGCGGGAGCGCCCTTGGGCGCGCCGACGGGGCCGCCCGGCTGGGCGGGCGATTCGGGACTGCCCCGACGGCCGGGGACCTCCTCCATGACGGGGCCTTGAGGGGACGGCTCTCCGGCCGAGCTTTTCGGCCTGAGGGACTGCGATGCCGGTTGGACCACGCTGAGGGCTCCTGGCGGTGACTCGGGAGGAAGAAGGACGAAGAGGTACGCGGCTACTGGGACTTGAACGCGCCAACGCACACGAGCCGTCGCCTACGGCCGAACTTTCGCTTGCGAGGTCTAGCTCTGGTCTATTGTGGGGGCCTTAATGCGACCGGCGGATGTCAGCGAAACAATGTCCGGCGCCCATTCGTTGCAAAAGTTTGCAGCGGTGCATTACGGCGTCCGCCTTGAGGTCTCGAAACCGACGGTGTTTTGCGGCGTCTTCGTAAAGAACCCAAATCAGCCGCCGGTTCTGCTTGATACGGGTCGCGCTTGTCCCGATGCTGGGACCGATGCAGCGATCGACGGCCAAAGGCGAAAGCGCCCCGGAAACCAGGATGGGGGCGCGGAGCCCGGACGCGCCGCTGGTCGCCCTGTTCGCCGGGCTGGCGGTCGCCGCCTGCCTGTTCGCCTTCGTCGGCCTGGGTCGGTCGGGTTACTGGACCGACGAACTCTTCACCCTGTTCGTGATCGACCATGGCGGCGGCTTGACCGGGGTGTTCCGGCGCGCGCTGACCGACACCCACCCCCCCGCCTACTATTTCCTGCTCTACGGCTGGTCGAAGCTGTTCGGCCTGTCCGAAGTCCCCATCCGCCTGCTGAGCGCCCTCTGCGCCGTCGCGGCCGCGGGGGTGTTCTTCGTCAGCCTGCGGCGGGTGTTCAGCCTGACCGCCCGCCTTTTCGCCCTGGCGCTGGCGCTCAACGCCACCTTCTGGTTCGACCAGGCCCAGAACGCCCGCAGTTACGCGCTGTGCATGCTGATCTCGGCCCTGCTGCTGGCTTTCGCCCTGGCGGCGCGGCGGCAGGTGGCGGCCGGCTCGCGCTTTCCCGCCTGGCCCTGCCTCGGACTGGTCCTGGCCGGGGCGTTCGGCAGCTTCTGCCATTCCTACGTCTTCCTGGAAGTCGGGCTGATCTACCTGTTCGTGGCGTTCACCGTGCCGTCGCTGCGCCTGCAGATCGTCCTGGTCGCGGTCGGGCTCGTCGTCGCCGCCCTGACCGCGCTCTACGCCCGCGCCCTGCTGCACGGCACCCAGCAGGACGTCCACCACATGTGGTTCCGCAAGGATCCGATCTTCTTCTTCAACCAGGTCACGGTGGCCTGGCGGATCGGCTTCGGGATATCGGGGTGGATCGCCGCGGCCCTGCTGGCCATCTCGGCCTGGCGCCGCCGGGGCGGGCCCGGCGCGCCGGGCCCGGCGACGGACGAGCGCCGCTGGGTCGGAACCCTGTGCGCGAGCGTCCACGTCGGCATGATCGTCCTCGGCATCGCGGTGTCGCTGGCGGTGGCGCCCTCGATGTCCAGCCAGAACCTGGCCACCGCCTCGCCGCTGCTGTGGGCGGTCGTCGCCTGGCTCTACGACGTGGGCGGGCCGCGCCTGGACCGGCGTGCGGGCCGGATCTTCGCGGCGGTGCTCGCCCTGGCTCCGCTGGCGCACCTTACCGTGCTGCCGGGACGGTTCCTCAACCGCAACGAGGACTGGCGAGGGTCGGCCCGCTATGTCGCCGGAATGCCCGCCTGCGCCGGCCAGCCGATTGCGATCGCCCTGCCGCGCAACTTCGGTCCGCCCACGCCCTTCTTCCGCACCCTGGCCGAGCAAAGTCTGTACGGCCGCTATTTTCCACAAGGAGGCCGTCTGCACGCCTACCTTCCGGACGAACTGGCTGGGCGCCGGCCGGCGCCGGGATTGGCCGCCTTCCTCGCCGTCAGGGCGCAGGGGGCGGGTTGCCCGATCCTGCTCTGGGCCGTGCACGACCTTCCTCCCGAGGATGCGGAGGCCCTGCGCGCCGACCTGCAGCGCCTGCCGGGGGTGGCGCCGGCGCGGGTGGAGATGAAGCCCTTCGGCAATTTCAGCCACGAGGAGCTGGGCTATAGTCCGTGGGCGGCGGCTTTCGTCTATGTGGCGGCTCCCCCGCCGTCGACCAGCCCCCGCTGAAAGGCCAGCGATGTCGATGTTCCGCCGGCGCTGGCCGTGGCTGATCGCCCTGTTCGGCGTCCTGGTCGCCGCCCTGACTGCGACCCACCTGGCGCAGATTCCCCAGCGTATCCCGCTCAACTACAACGAGGGCTGGATGGCCTTCTTCGCCGCGCGGGCCGTGGACGGCGGGACGCTGTATCCGCCGCCGGGGAGCTTCATCTCCAACAACTATCCGCCCCTGTCGTTCTATCTGTTCGGGGCGGCGGGCAAGGTCATGGGCGACCAGGTCTTCGCTGGCCGGGCGATCGCGCTCCTGGCGCTGATCGCGGTCGCCGGTGAGATCTTCTGGAGCGCGCGCCGCCTGGGCGCGGGCGTGGCGGCGGCGACGACCGGCGCCCTGCTGTTCGCCCTGTTCAACCTGACCTGGTTCAGCGCTTACGTGGCCATGGCCGACCCGCAGTGGCTTGGCCAGGCGGTGATGCTGGCGGGCCTGCCGCTGCTGCTGCAGGCGGGGGAGGGGCCCTTGCCGCTCCGTCGGGCGGCGGCCTCGGCCCTGTTGATGGTGGCGGGGGGCTTCATCAAACATAACCTGCTCGCCCTGCCGCTGGCCGCCGGCCTGTGGTTGCTCGTCCATGACCGGCGGGCGTTCCTGGCCTGGGGCGCGGCCGCCGTCGCCGGCCTCGCGGCCGGAGCCCTGTGGCTGGCCGACCTCGGGGGCCGGGCGGCCTTCATCGGCATCTTCGGCGGACATCGAAGGTGGCTGCCAGAGCAGCTTCCCGACGCGGCGGCCTATCTGGCGCCCATGCTGCCGCTGGTCGCAGCGACGGTCTGGCTGGCGCGGCGGCGAGGATCGGAGCGGCGGATCCGGCTGATCGTCCTGTTCGCGGCCATGGCCGCGCCCCTGGGGGTGATCCAGCGGCTGGGGGAAGGGGTCAACGTCAACGGCCACTTCGAGGTCCTGGTCGCCCTCTGCATCGCCGCGGCCGCCGTCATCGAGGCCGCGCCGCCGGTCCGGCGCGGCCGGACCTGGTCGCGGGCGGCGATCGCCTTGGCGCTGGCCGCGCCGATGCTGGTCGCGGCGCCTTACGCCCTGGGGAAGGGCGCGTCGGACGTGGCCGCCATCCCGGCCCGACGCGCGGCCTGGAGCGCGGCGATCTCGGCCGCCAGCGTCGCCCCCGGCCCCGTCGCCTGCGAGATGCTGTCGGTCTGCTACTGGGCCGGCAAGGGGTTCGAACTGGACTTCTTCAACTATGGCCAGGACCTCCGGGCCGGGGCCTCGCCCCAGCCGCTCGAGGAGACGATCGAGGCGGGGCGGTTCGGCGCGATCGTCCTGGCCCGCGACGCGGCCTATTTCAGGGGCGAGGGCCGGCTGCCGGCGGCGATCGCCCGTCGGATCGAGGCCGCCTACGCGGTGCGCCTGTCGGCGCCGGGCCACATGGCCGTGATGACGCCGAAGCTCAGCCCCGTGTCGCCCGGGCGAGGCGGGTGAGCAAGGCGCCGTTCCCGGCTTCGGGCGCGGCCTTGATCCAGCTCAGCCGGCTGGCCAGCAGATAATTCAATATTCCGCCGGCCAGGGCGCCCAGGGCGCCGGCCGTCATCCAGGAGGCGTTCAGGCCGCGGGCGCCAAGGCCCACCGCCTCGGCGATCAATCCGCCCGTGGCGCTGCCGAGGCAGAACATCAGAAGGCCGCGCCAGAAGGCCGCGCCCTGGAGGCGGCGCTCGCGGAAGGTCAGGACGTTGTTGAGCAGGAAGTTCCACACCATCGCCACCAGGGTCGCAACCCCCGCCGACAGGGCGTAGGAGCGGGCGCCCAGGGCGTGGGCGGCGCTGAGCACCGCCAGGTTCGCCGCCATGCCGCTGAGGCCCACGCCGGCGAAGAGGATGAAGCGGGCGCTCAGCAAGCCGCCGGTGCGCTTCTCGATCAGCAGGGCCGCCAGGTCCAGGATCACCCGCAGGT
The DNA here is from genome assembly GCA_035493955.1 of Caulobacteraceae bacterium. GTDB lineage: Bacteria > Pseudomonadota > Alphaproteobacteria > Caulobacterales > Caulobacteraceae > NCED01. The sequence goes on from DATJHI010000035.1 coordinate 210,130, forward strand.
CCAGCTTGGACTGGCCCGAACCGCGGGGGCGAAGCGCGGTCGGGACCTGGGTCGTCACAGGGCGGCGACGGCCCGAGGCGACGGTGTCGACCAAGATCTTGAAGCCCACCCCGGACAGGCGCGGCCGCACCGCCTCGACCCAGTCGCGTCGCACCAGGAACAGGCCGCTCAGCGGATCGGCGATGCGGATGCCCAGGGTCAGGGCGACCAGGGCGGTGCCGCCCCGGCTGAGGGCGGCGCGGAAGCCGGTCAGGCCGCTGGGGCCCTCTGCCATGTAGCGGCTGCCCACCGCCACGTCGGCGTCGTCTTCGTGCAGGGCGGCGTAGAGCTTGAGCAGCACCTGTGGATCGTGCTGGCCGTCGCCGTCCATCACCCCCAGCACCGCCCCCTCCGCCGCGGCCCAGCCGGCGATCACCGCCGAGCCCAGCCCGCGTTCTCCCTGGCGGCGGATCAGCTTCACGTTCGGCTGGGCGGCCTGGACGGCCTGGACGGCTTCGGCAGTGCGGTCGTCGGTGGAATCGTCGACCACGATCAGCTCATGCGGCAGGTCGGCCAGGGCGAGACCGGTCTCGCGCAGGACGCCGACGATGGCCTCGGACTCGTTCAGGGTGCAGATCACCACCGACAGCAAAGGCTTGGGTGGAGAAGCGTAGGGGGCGGAAACTTCCGCGAGCCGCCCTTCGGTGCTCACGTGGTTTCCCTGCCGTCCATGGTCTGGGTCATGCGCGCGCCGGTGATGATCGTCAGTCATGGAACGGCATGGTCTCCGTTTTCCGGCGGCTAGGCCACCAGCCTCGTCGTGACGCCTGCATGACGTGACATTCCGTGCGAATTCGGGCGCGGCTTTCGGCGGCTGCAACGGTCATGAAACAAGGCAATGCGGCGCCCAGCGCTCCCGCCCCGGCGCCTCTAGGGCGGTCATCTAGCGCTTCTTGCCCAATTCGGCCGCAATATCCCTGACCATGCGGCCGACTTTGCGGTGGGCGGCGGTGATCTGGTCGCGGGTCACTCCCCAACGCTTCATCCAATATTCCACCGCCTGGCGCTCGGAGAGGTCGAGCCGGTCCTTGTCGATGAAGCCGCGTTTGTCCTTCAGGCCCGCCATCTTCGTCCTCGCCGCCATGTCCGATCCATGGGGGATCGGTTAGACCTGACGCATGAGCGCCCTGTTCGAAGAGATCGACTATCGCGAAACGCCGCTGGGCGCGATATCGCTGCGCCGCCGGCGGCTGTTGTCCCTCGATCGCGACGTGTTCGAGGTGATGCTCGGCGACGAGCACCTGATGTCGAGCCTGTTCACGGCCGGAGAGATCGCCCTGGCCGAGCTGGGGCTGGCGGCCACCGACGCGCCGGTCCTGGACGTGATCGTCGGCGGTCTCGGCCTCGGCTACACCGCCGCCGCGGCCTTGGCCGATCCGCGCACCCGCTCGCTGGTGGTGATCGACGCCATGCAGGCGGTGATCGACTGGCACCAGCAGGGCCTGGTCCCTCTGGGCGCGAGCCTTGCGGCCGATCCGCGGGTGCAACTGGTCCACGGGGACTTCTTCGCCCAGATGCGGGCGCCGGGCCCGAAGGTCCAGGCGGTGTTGCTGGACATCGACCACTCGCCGCGGGCGGTGCTGAACAGCGGCAACGCGGCCTTCTATACGGCCGAAGGGCTGGGCGGCGTGACCCGCCGGCTGGTTCCGGGCGGCGTGTTCGCCCTGTGGTCCGACGCAGGGCCCGACGCCGAGTTCGAGGCGCTGATGGCCGAGGTGTTCGACGCCTGTGCGGCCCGCGTCGTGGGCTTCGACAATCCCCTGACCGGCGGCCGCTCGAGCAACACCGTCTACGTCGGCCGGGCCAGGCCGGGCTGAAGCCTGTCCGCAGCAGCGGCGGCGCTTCAGCCTTTCCTAAGCTTGGCCGTCGATCCTTCTCCCCGGCGGACCGTCGCCAGGGAGTTCAAGCCATGCTGGTCGTCACCACCCAGGCCGTCGCCGGCCACACCGTGCGCGAGACCCTGGGGCAATGTTTCGGCGTGGTGGTCCGCAGCCGCGGGCTCGGCGGCAACATCGCCGCCTCGCTCCGGTCCCTCGTCGGCGGCGAGATCGTCGAATACACCCAGATGCTGGAGGAGGGCCGCCGCCACGCCATCGACCGGCTGGTGGAGAACGCCCAGCTGATGGGCGGCAACGCGGTGCTGATGATGCGGTTCGATTCCTCGGAGATCGGGGAGACCATGACCGAGATCGTCGCCTATGGCACCGCCGCGGTCATCACCCCCAATCCCCACCCCGACGCGGGCCGCTAGGGCGATGCTGCGCAGGGTGCTGACGGCAGTCGCCGCGCTTGTCCTGGCCGGGACGGCGACGGTGTGGGCGCTGGCCCCGTTGCGCGCCGTCGCCTTGTGGCCAGGGATGTTCTGGTCGGCGCTGGTCCTGGCCGGACTGGTGTTCGAGCGCTTCGTCTACAAGCCGATACGCCGCGATCTTCCGGGCGCCGGCTGGGAGGCGACCGGCGAACGCTTCATCGACCCGGCGACCCGCCGCGAGGTCCAGGTGTTCTTCCGTCCCGCCGACGGCAAGCGGATGTACGTCCGCGCCGACGCCGCCCGGCCGCAGCCGCCGCCGACGTCAGACTAGACGTTCAGAACCGCACCCGCAGGTCCGCATAGACGCTGCGCCGAGCCTCCGTGGCGGCCGGCGCGGGAAACTCCTGGTGACGGGCGTGCAGCAGGTTGATCCCGGAGAGGGAAAGCTGCACGCGGTCGGTGACGTTCCAGCCGATCCGGCCGCCCAGCTCCACATAGGACGGCACGCGCGGATCGGGCAGGGCGCCGACGTAGCGCAGATCGGCGTCGACGGCGACCCGGCGATCTAGGTTCATCGACGACTTCAGCGAGGCCTGGGCCCTGGGGTCGTCCCCCGCCTGGGGCAGGCCCAGGATCTTGCTCGCGCCCGACCGGAACTTCAGATGCTCGGACAGGAGGTTGAGGCCCGCCGAAATCCGCCACCAGGGTGCGACCCGGTAGTCGCCCCAGGCCTCCATCCCATAGGTGTAGCCCCGCATGCCGTTGCCCCATTGCAGGGGCAGGAACGTGACCGGCGTGGGCTCGATGGTGCGCAGGTCGTCGTAGACGTTGTAGTAGGCGGAGACCGAGAAGCTCAGCCGATCGGTCGGCTCGGCCCGCGCGCCGAACTCATAGGCGGTGAGCCTTTCCGGCTGCCAGGCGGACCCGCCGACCAGGAACACCGTCGGCCCGATCTTTTCGATCACGTCCCGGTCGAAGGGGGTCGGCGAACGGATCGCGCGCGAGGCCGCCGCCCACAGCAGGATCGGCGCCTTGGGGTTCCAGGAAATCCGCACGCTCGGCAGCGGGGTCAGGTGCGAATAGGGATCGTCCTCCAGCTTGATCCCGAGGATCAGCTTGGTCGTGCTGGTGAGGGCGACGCTGTCCTGAACGAAGGCGTTGGTGAGGTCGAGGGTCCGGCTGGACGGCGAGAAGATCAGGCCGCCGGTGCTGTTGATCTCGTATTTGGTCAAGCGCACCCCGGCGCCCCAGACCACCTGGTGAGCGCGGCCGAGGCTGAAGCTGTGCTGGACGTCCAGGTCGTACATGTCCTGGGTGAAGCGGCCGGAGTCGGCGGTCGATCCCCGCTCGACCCGATCGTAATAGGCCTGGACCTGAAGCGACGAGCCGCTCGGCCCGGGGTGGGTCCAGCGGGCCAGCAGATTGTGGCCGGTTATGTCCTCGCTTCCGCCCGTTCCCAGGTGCTCGGAGCCGTTGTAGGCGTCCCCCTGCAGGGTCACCATGTCCCCGGACGGCGGGGACCAGTCCAGGCGGAACCCGCCCTGGGGCTTGCTCCAATGGTCGCCGGCCTTGTCTCCGGCCGCGGTGGCGCTGTCGGAGACATAGAAGTCCTTGACGTAGGCGCGCCAGGCCAGGTCGTCTCCGATCCGCCCGCCGTATTGCAGGCTGGCGCTGCGGGTCTGGTCGCCGCCCGACAGTTCGATCGTCCCGCCCTGGGTCTGCCTGGCCGTGCGGGTGATGATGTTGATCACTCCGTTGACGGCGTTGGCGCCCCACAGCGTCGCGCCGGGGCCGCTGATCACCTCGATGCGCTCGATGTCCTCAGGCAGGACGTCCTGCATGTCCCAGTAGACGCCCTCGAACAGGGGCGAATAGACGGTGCGGCCGTCGATCAGCACGAGCAGCTTGTTGGCGAAGTTCTGGGCTTGGCTGCTTCCGCTCATGCCGCGGGCGGTGATGACGTAGGCGCTGGCGCTGGTCTGCGCTACCTGGAGGTTGGGGGCGAGGCGCAGGATTTCGGGGACGCTGTTCGCGCCCGACCGGACGATGTCGTCATGGGTGATGACATAGATCGCCGCCGGCGCGGAATTCAGCGGCTCCATGGTCTTGGTGACCGACAGGATGTCGATATTGGCCAACTCTCTGATCGACATCTGCTGCAGGTCTTCGACCGTCTGCGCATACGCGACGGCGCCCAGCGGCGCGACCGTTCCGATCAGCCCCGCCGCACAACAGAATGCACTCACCAGCCCCGACTGACGCATCGCCCCCAAAGCGCAGACCCCCCGGCGCCTACCCGGACGCCATGGCGGTCAAGAACGCCCTAACCGGAGTCTGGTTCCCGGATTTTGTCGACTATCCGACTTAAGGACGGCGCCGCACATCCGGGTGATGGCGATCCTATTGCCTTGGGGTTGCGGCCAAATGGCTTAAGGTCCCACAATCGCCATGCGCAAAGGCGACACATACGCCAGATCGGGAGTATGGCCATGATCAGCGTGCAGTACGGCGTGGTCCGCATCGACGGACGGTGGATAGTCATCAGCCAGGGGCTGCGGTTCGGGTCCTACGAGACCAGCGCCGAGGCCGAGCAGGTCGCGAGGCTGATGGCCGACCAAGCCGCCGGCGTGCCGGTGCAGATCCATCTGCAGAACGAGATGGGCGAGCTTCACCGGGAAGAGTACGTCTCGGCCGACGGCGAATAATAGCCGCCGGACTCAACATCCAGGCTCAATTTTCTGGGCTGGATATCGATATTAACCACAATTGGCCTTCGTTCCGGCCGCGTCCCAGAGCCCGGCGAGGCCGGCCCGTCTTCGGATGTGATAAACGGGGAAAACAGCCCGAAGGCGCGCCGATCCGTCGCCCCGCGGGAGAACCAGGGAGCGGGCGAGCATCATGGTTGCGGGTACCGTCGGCATTTCCGAGGTGATCGATCGAAGCCCCCTGGGCGGGTTCCAGAGACGGGTGGTGGCGATCTGCACGCTCCTGGCCTTCGTCGAGGGGTTCGACGCCCAGAACGCCGGCTACACCGCCCCCGCCCTGGCCAAGGCCTTTCATCTGAACCAGAACGCCATCGGCCTGTTCTTCTCGCTCGGTTTGTTCGGCCTGATGCTGGGCGCCCTGTTCGTGGCTCCCGTCGCCGACCGGGTCGGCCGTAAGCCGGTGCTGCTGGCCTGTCTGGTCATGTTCGGCCTGTGCAGCCTGGGCCAGGCCTTCGCGCCCACCGCGACGGTGCTTTACCTGTTCCGCTTCCTCACCCTGCTGGGGATCGGCGGAGCCATGCCCAACGCGGTCGCCATGACCTCCGAATATTCGCCCCATCGCAGCCGCTCGCTGATGATCGTGGTCATGTTCAACGGCTTCATCGGCGGCTCCATCGTCGCGGGCCTGGTCACCGCGCCGCTGATGAAGGTCGCCGGTTGGCCGTGGGTCTATGTCATCGGCGGGACGCTGCCCTTGCTGCTTGCCCCGATCGTGCTGTTCCTGCTGCCGGAATCGGTTCGCTTCCTGGCGTCCAGGAATGGGGCGCAGGCGCGGGTCGCGCCGCTGATGCGGCGGATCGACCCCACGGTGTCGCCGCAGACCCGCTTCGTCCTCGACGACCACGCGACGTCGCGGATGTCGGTGCGGGCGCTGTTCCGGGACGGGCGGGCGCGCAAGACCGTCTTCCTCTGGGTGCTGGTGTTCTGCAGCCTCCTGGACCTCTATCTCCTGACCAACTGGCTGCCGACCCAGATCCATTCCCTGGGACTGTCCGTGGTCGTCGCCATACTGATCGCGACGCTGCTCCAAGTCGGCGGCCTGGGCGGCATGGCGCTGGCGTGGTTCATGGACAGGGTCGGGCCTACCCGGATCCTGTGCGGCGCCTATCTGCTGGCCGCGGCCTCCATCGCCTGCCTCGCCCTGGCGGGGAACAGCGTGCCTCTGCTGGTCCTGTCGGTGCTGTCGGCGGGCTTCGGAGTGATCGGCGGCCAGACCTCCGCCAATGCGGTGGCCGCGGCGACCTATCCCACCGAGATCCGGGCGACCGGCGTCGGCTGGTTCCTCGGCATCGGCCGGATCGGCTCCATCGTCGGGCCCTTCCTCGCCGGTTTCCTGCTGTCGAACGGCATGTCGAACCGCGACGTGTTCCTGCTGGCCGTGGTCCCCGCCCTGGCGGCGGCGGCCGCCGCCGTCGGCATGGGTCCGTGGAAGCCCGAGGCCAGGCCCGAGGCGGCGACCGTCTGAGACGATTTTCCCGCCCCTTCAATGTCGTCCATCCGTCCTGGATGCGCTAAGGCTCGGGCAGGGCGCGGCCGCGGAGCCGGCCAGCGAAGGGGAGGGACGCCGATGAATCATCTTTGCGCCGGGACACGCCCTTGGTAGTCCACCGCCGCACAGTATTGGCCGGCATGGCGGCCGCCGGGCTCGGCGTCGCCGCTCGGCGCGCCTCGGCGGCGCAGCGACAGGGAGCGGCCATGAAACCGGATGCGGACGTGATCAAGAGCCTCGCCCCCACCGGGAGGCTTCGCGCCGCCATCAACCTGGGCAACAGCGTCCTGGCCCAGAAGGACCCGGTCACCGGCCAGCTCGGCGGCGCCTCGGTCGCCCTCGCCACCGAGCTCGCCCACCGGCTGGGGGTTCCACTGGATCCGGTGCTCTACGCTTCGGCCGGCAAGGTGGTCGAGGATCTGAACGCCGGCGTCTGGGACGTGGCCTTCATGGCCGCCGAGCCGGAGCGGGCGGGGACCATCGCCTTCACCGCCCCCTATGTGATCATCGAGGGGGCCTATCTGGTGCGCGACGGCGCCGCCTTCCGCGTCCCCGCCGACCTGGACCGCGACGGCGTCCGCATCGCCTGCGAGAAGGGCGCCGCCTACACCCTTTTCCTGCAGCGGACGATCAAGCACGCGACCCTGGCGACCTTCGACAGCGCCGGGAGCTATATCGAGCTGTTCAAGGCGGACAGGACCCTGGACGCCGCGGCCGGGGTGCGCCAGGCCCTGGTCGCCGCCGCCCCGCCGGGGTCGGGTTTCCGGGTGCTCCCCGAGGGCTTCCAGAAGATTGCCCAGGCCATGGGCACGCCCAGGGAGCGGGTCGCGGGCGCGCGCTACCTCGACGGCTTCATCGACGAGCTGAAGGCGACCCCCTTCATCCGCGAGGCGCTGCAGCGCAGCGGCCAGGACGTGGCCATCGCCGCCCCGCCGGGCTGAACGGCCCGACGGCGCCCGCTCAAGCCGGGATATTGAACAGCCGGGAGGCCGTGCCGCCCAGGATGGCGACCTTGTCGGCGTCGCTGAGCCCCGGGGTCGTCATGACCGTTTCGATGGGATCGTCGACCCAGGGAAAGGGGTAGTCGGTGCCGATCATCATGCGCCGGGGCCCGACCACCGCGGCCAGGTGCCGGGTGGCCTCTGGCGTGAACACCAGGGCGTCGACGTAGAGCCGCTTCATGTATTCGCTGGGCTTCTTCTTCGGCGGCGGATCGCTGGGCGGGCAGGTGTCGGGATTGGCCAGGCAGCCATGGTCGGACCGGTCGACGTAGGACGGCAGGTAGCCGCCGCCGTGGGCCGCGGCGATCCGCAGTTCGGGGAACCGGTCGAAGGTTCCCTGGAAGATCAGGTGCGACAGGGCGATGGTGGTCTCGAGCGGATTGCCGATGACGTTGGCGAGCGAGCCGCCGCCGGTGGTGCGCTTGGCGATGCCGGTGACCAGGGCGCTGTCCTGCGGGTGCAGGAACACCGTGGCGTTCAGGTCCTGGCACTTCTTCCAGAACGGGTCGAAGCGGGGGGAGGCCAGTTCCTCCCCGTTGACGGTGCAGCCCAGGGAAGCGCCGCGCAGGCCGCGCGTCTTCATGGCGTCCTCGAGCTGGGCCGCAGCCAGGTCGGGATGCTGCATGGCCACGCAGGCCAGGGCGTAGAAGCGGCCGGGATAGGTCCGGGTCAGGTCGGCGACCCGTCCGTTCAGGCGGTCGATGAATCGCGCCGATAGCTCCCGGTCCATGTCGTACCAGTAGGGGTTGGCGCTCAGCACCTCGACGTCGATGCCCTGGCGGTCCATCCGGGCCAGCCGCACGGCGTCCACCGCCATCCGCTTGTCCGCCGACCGGTCGCGGGCCTGGAAGGGCGTGCCGGCCAGCACGTCGGTCATGTCGGGGGCGACGTGGGCGTGGATGTCGACGGTCCGGACCCGCTTGCCGCCGACCCGCCAGATCTTGCGCTGGGTCGCGGGCGCGGCGGCGAGCCCGGCGGCCGGCGTCAGGGCCGCGGCGGCCCCCAATCCCTGCAGAATCGCGCGTCTGTGCAGCACGTCGGCGTCCCCCGAATGCGGGCGGGAGATCTTCGGCGCCTCCCGTCGGCGCGACGCTAACCCATTTGGCCGTACGGGTGTAGCGGCCGCTAGGCGGACAGGGCGACGGCCTCGTGCTCGCTCGCGCGAGCCTTTTCCACCGCCGCATAGACGCCGGACAACAGGCTGGAGGGGCCGATCGGCTTGGCGATGTGGCCGTCAGCTCCCGCCGCCGTGGCGGCGCGGACATGTTCGGGCATGGCGTTGGCGGTGAGGGCCAGGATCGGCGTCCGGGCCCGGCGCTCCGCCGCCTCCAGACGCCGGATTTCGCGGATCGCGGTCAGGCCGTCCATCACCGGCATCTGCATGTCCATCAGCACGACGTCGAAGCGTCCGGTGCGGAGGGCCTCCAGGGCGGCCGCCCCGTTCTCCACCGAAACCAGCACGGCCCCGGCGCCCATCAGGATCAGTTCGGCGACCCGGCGGTTGGTGCTGTGGTCGTCGGCCACCAGAACCCGCAGGCGTTCTCTAAGCGGCGAAGCCGGTCCGGACGCCGCACCCGTCTCCGGCGCCCGCTCTTCGCCGCGGGACCGCAAGGGCAGGCGCAGGCTGAACGTCGATCCCCGGCCGGGACTGGAGATGGCGTCGAGCCCTCCGCCCATCAGCTCCGCGAGGCTCTGGGAAATGGCCAGCCCCAGCCCCGAGCCGCCGAAGCGGCGGGCGATCGAACCGTCCGCCTGATGGAAACGGCCGAACAGGGCGTCCTTCTGGTCCATGGGGAAGCCCACCCCGGTGTCCTCGACCTCGAACAGCCAGCTCGGCGTGTCGCCGTCCTCGACCCGGATCCGCACGTGCACGCCTCCGGTCTCGGTGAACTTCACCGCGTTGGAGACCAGGTTGATCAGGATCTGCTTCAACCGCACAGGATCGGCCTCGACCGTCGTCCGGGCGCCGGGCCCGACGGTCAGGTCCATGGTCAGGCCCTTCTGCCGGGCCGCCAGACGGAAAAGTTCGACCACCTCGCCCGCCGCGTCGGCGGGGCGGAGCGGCTCGGTCACCAGCTCCATCCGCCCGGCCTCGACCCGGGCTATGTCCAGGATGTCGCAAAGCAGCCCGTTCAAGGCGGCGCTCGAACTTTCGATGATCCGGACCATCTCGCCCTGGCGCTCGGTCAGCTTGGTCTGGGCCAGGACGCCCGCCACGCCCAGGATGCCGTTCAGGGGCGTGCGGATCTCATGGCTCATATTGGCGACGAATTCGCTCTTCGCGCGATTGGCCGCCTGGGCCCGGGCGTTGGCAGCCTGCAGCAGGGCCAGGGCGCTGCAGACGCCGGCGTAGCGGCCGTCCTCGACCACGATGATGCCGGTGAGCAGGTCGGAGCGGCGGGTGGACAGGCTCTCGCCGGTGAAATCGGACGCCAGGGTGGCGCCTTCCACCACCAGGGGCGTGCGGTCCATGACCACGGCGATGGGGCGCACGGCGTAGAGCGCGCGCCCGTACTGGGACGCCATCCGGAGCGAGAAGGCGTGGCGCTCCACCAGCCCCACCGGACGCGCCTCCGCGTCGATCACCGCGACCGCCAGGGTCTCCGGTTCATCCTCGAAGCGCCGGTACAGAACCTCGCCCAAGGTGTCGGGGGCGACGGCGGCGAGCGGCTCCGCCAGTTCACGCATACGCAACATGGATGGTCCCCGTTGATGCGGGGTGCTTCTAGCGCGCGGAAGTAAAGGTCAAATTAAAACCACCGTAATATCGATTGATCCGAACCCGGAGTATTCCGCACAAGAAAATTTGTAATATCATTATTATAAAAATAGGTGTCATTTGGGCGCTTTGTCTCACACCTCGCTTATAAATACAGAAAAATAATTATCGTAATCTATCGGGAGGCTTCGGTTTGGGTTTGAATCGACGCCACGTCCGCCAGCCGACGCCGAACTGTCATGAGGCGGCGGTAAGGGGGTGCATGACGACTGATTCCGCTGCGGTGGCGGCGATCCGGCCCGGCCTGATCTGGGGATTCGACGTGGGCCGCGGCGGCGCGTCTCCCGTGGACGATATAGAATTGCTGCGGACTCCGAATGGCGGCGACGGGTTCCGCTGGTTGCATTTCAATCTCGCGGACCAGCGGACGCAGCGCTGGATCGCCGCCTGCGCCCTGTTGCCGTCCGCCGTGCGCGATCTGTTGCTGTCCGCAGACCGTCATCCGCGCGTCCTGGTCGAGGACGGAGTGTTGGGCGCGGTGCTGCAGGACGTCGAGCGCGACTTCGACGACAGCGAGCCGCGGGTGGGGCTGATCCGTTTCGCCCTCGCGCCGTCCCTGATGGTCACCGCCCGCCTTCATCCGCTGTATTCGCCAGACATCGTCAGGCGGCGGATCGTCACGGGCCACCCGGTCACGGACGCCCAGGCCGCCCTGGATCTGCAGCTTCTCGCCATGATCGAGGTGGTCCGCGGCCTGGTCGGCCAGACGGACGAGGCCGTGCAGGCGGTGGAGGACGAGCTGCTGAAGAACGGCCGCCCCTTCGACACCCGCACCTTCATCACCCTGCGTGCGCTGATGGCCCGGCTTCGCCGGACGCTCGGCGGCGCGCGTTCGGTGGTCCGCAGGCTCGAGGACGACGCCCGGTTTCCCCCCGACCTGCTCGCCCCCTTGGTCAAGGCGGCGCACCGATGGGCCGAAGTGGACGCCGACCTGCTGTCCCTTCAGAGCCAGCTGCGGCTCCTGCGCGACGAACTGGACCTGCAGACCACCCAGAGGACCAACCAGAACCTCTACATCCTGTCGATCCTCACCGCCCTGATGATGCCGGCCACCCTGGTCACCGGTTTCTTCGGCATGAACACCGGGGGCCTGCCTTGGCTCTCGTCGCCCCACGGGACCCTGATCGCCGGCCTGCTCGCCGTAGGCTCGTCGGCCGGGGTCTATGTTTCCCTGCGCCTGATGGGTTTCATCCGCCGCTGAGGCGGTGTCTTATCGGGCGCCGGAAGGAGCGCCACATGACCAGGATCGTCTACGAGATCGTCGAGCACGACGGCGGCTGGGCCTATGAGATGGACGGGGTCTTCTCCGAGACCTATCCGACCCACGACGCCGCCCGCCACGCCGCCGAACGGGCCGCCCGCCAGCAGCAGCTGCCCAGCGAAGACGCCGGCATATCCTGGGAAGACAAGAGCGGCCGCTGGCACGACGAGCTGGCGAAGGGCGACGACCGGCCGGTTCCCGACGTGGAGGGCTAGGAGGTCACCAGCGCCAGAACGCGATCAGCAGGCTGGGCAGGACGACCGGCGTGGCGACGATGATCAGCACGCCCAGGGCGAAAACCGCGGCAGTGTAGATCGCCACCTTGCGATTGTGCATGTCGTCGAGGCTGCCGCCGTTCTGCAGGCGGGTGAAGCAGGCCTGGCAAGTGAGGTAGGCGCAACGCTTGCGGACACGATTATAGACGCCCGTCCGCGCGGTCGCCGCGTCGGCCGCTTCTTCGCGCCGGCCTGGGCCCTGGAACACCCGATGGTGCTCATATTGCTCCCACAAGGCGAGCTGGTCGGACGGCGTGAGCCGGCCGCAGCGGGCGCAAGCGATTTCCGAACGGCTCATGTGATCGCCTTCGAGAAGCCTGCGGGGAGGCCGGATCATTTTCGGCGCCGGCGGCGGCGCAGGTCAAGCGCCGAGACCCGAAAAGCCGCTCAAGAAATTTGGGTCGCTCGCGCCATTCTGTGGCAGGAATAGCGAAACATTGTGGGAGGCGAGGTCATGGGAACGGGTCTGCTGGCGGGGCTCGCCGCGGGGGTGCTCGGGGGCGCGGCGTTGGCGGCGGCGCCGGCCGTCATTCCGGACATGTCGACCCTGAACCCCGCCGCCCTGAAGGCCATAATCCCGAGCAAGATACCCTGGACGGCGGCGGCGGGCCTGAACGGCACGGAGGGCGCGACCCTGGTCGGCGATCCCTCCAAGCCGGGCTTCTACGTGCAGATGAACCGGTTCCACGCCGGCAACTTCAGCCACCCCCACTACCACGTCAACGACCGCTACATCATGGTGATCTCGGGCACCTGGTGGGTCTCCACCAGCGTCGTTTTCGACCCGGAGCACAACACCGTTCCCATGAAGCCAGGAACCTTCGTCGTCCATACCGGTCGCGAGGTGCATTACGACGGCGCACGGGCGGGCGGCGAGGACGCGGTGGTGATGATCTTCGGCCAGGGCCCGGGGACCCGCCATGAATGCACCGGCCCCAACGCCGAGACCGACGGCCCCTGCGCGGCCGCCAAGGCGGCGCAGGGGGTGAAGTGACCATGCTTGCGAAGGGACCGATGATGTCGAAGACCGTGACGGCCGCCGCCGTCGCCCTGATGCTGCTGGCCGAGGGCGCCGCGGCGCGCGCCGAGACGGTGAAGGTGTTCGTCGGCGGGGCCATGACCGGCCCGGTGCGCCTGATCGCCGCGGACTTCACCGCCCGGACGGGCAATGTGGTCGATGTGGTCAGCGACACCACCGGCGGGCTGCAGAACCGCCTGAGGGCCGGGGAGAAGGCCGACGTCCTGGTGATCACCGCGCCGGGCCTCGACACCCTGCAGAAGGAATCGCTGGCGGTGGCGGCCGGACGGGTCGACCTCGCCCTTGGCCTGATGGGGGTGGGGGTGAAGGCGGGCGCCCCGTCTCCCGACCTCAGCACGGCCGAGGGATTCAAGGCCTCGCTGCTGGCGGCTCGAACGGTCTCCTATGTCGACCCCAAGGCCGGCGGAACCTCGGGCGCCCATTTCGAGGAGGTGATGAAGGCCATGGGCATCGCCGAGCAGATGCGGTCCAAGACCGTCTATCGCAAACAGGGCTCGGAGGTCGCCGCCGCGGTGGCCAAGGGCGAGGCGGACCTGGGGGTCACCTTCACCAGCGAACTGGCCCCCAATCCGGGCGTGCGGGTGGCCGGCGCCCTGCCGGGGGCGTTCCAGATGCCCACGACCTATGACGCCGCCCTGTCCACGACGGCGAAGCCGGATGGCGCGGCCGGCGCCTTCTTGAAGGCTCTCCAGACGCCGGCGGCGATGACCGCGATCCGCAACGCCGGAATGGAGCCCCTGGTCCGGTCGCGCTGAAGCGGCTTCGATCCGGGCGCCGAGTGTTCAGTGGGCCTTGGACTTGTGCTCGGGTTTGCCCTTGCGCTTGGTCGAGGCCATCTTCTCGAGCTCGGCTTCGCTCATCGACATCATCGATTTCGAGGCGCCCTTGAGCGAGCTCTTGGACGTGTCGCCGCGCTTGGCCGAAAGCGCGGCCCCGGCGGCCTTCTGTTGAGCGGCTGATTTGGCAGGCATGGCTGCAGCTCCTTCTCAGTTGACGACAGGACAAATCGGGAGCGGCGGCGTTCGGTTCCCGTAGGTCAGGCGGCGTCGTGGAAAATCACGCCGAGGGTGCAGCGCCGGCCCGCCCGCACGGTGCTGACCCCGTGGCGCAGACTGACCCGGCGGTCGCCGCGGGACCCCTGCACGGGCCGGTGGTTGACCGCGAACACCACGGCGTCGCCCTTGCCGAGCGGGACAACCTCGACCCGGGACTGCATGCGCGGCCTTTGCTCGGTGAGGACGAATTCGCCGCCGTCGAAATCCGCCCCCGGTTCGGACAGGAGGATTACGACCTGAAGCGGAAACACATGCTCGCCGTAGAGGTCCTGGTGCAGGCAGTTGTAGTCCCCCGGACCGTAATGCAGCAGCAGCGGGGTGGGTCGCCCTTGGCCCGCCGCATGGCAGCGGTCGATGAAGGCGGCGTGGTCGGGGGGAAACCGGACCGCCATGTCCATCCGCTCGTGCCAGCGGTTGGCGATGGGCGCGAGGAATGGATACAGCCCGCTCCGCAGCGTCTCGACCAAAGGGGGCAGGGGATAGGCGAAATAGCGGTACTCCCCACGCCCATAGCCGTGCCGGGCCATGACCACATGGCTGCGGAAGCCTTCGCCGCGTCCGTAGAGTTCGGCGGTCGAATCGCAGTCCTCCCCCGTCAGCAGGGCCGGAAGACACGCCCAGCCCCGCGCATCCAGCTCGGCGGCGGCGGTCGCCCAGTCGATGGCGGCGAGGCGGGCGGCGAGGTCTGCGGTCATCGGATTCTCCCTGTCATGCCGCCGCGATTGTCGCACCTTCCGGCTCGTCCGGCGCTCCGCTGCTTGCGCTCCAATCCGGGAAAGGTAGAGGAAGAACCGGGCTTGCAGGTCCGCGCCGGAATGGTCGGGGTTCGCCGCCGCCCATTTCCGGTCCGGATCAGGAGATGCTGATGGCGCACGACCACCCGGGGCACGCACACGGGGACGATCACGACGGCCATGACCTTGACCATCACCATCACGAGGGTCACGGTCACAGCCATGCGCCGAAGGACTTCGGTGCGGCTTTCGCCATCGGCGCCCTGCTGAACACGGCCTTCATCGTCGTCGAGGCGGTCTTCGGGGTCCTGGCCCATTCGGTGGCCCTGATCGCGGACGCGGGCCACAACCTGTCCGACGTCCTGGGCCTCCTGGCGGCGTGGGGAGCGGCGATCCTGGTCAAGCGGCCGCCCAAGGGCCGGTTCACCTATGGGCTGCGGGGCAGTTCGATCCTGGCGGCGGTGTTCAACGCCGTCCTGCTGCTGATCGCCATCGGCGCCATCGCCCTGGAATCGATCCAGCGGCTGGCCAATCCGCAGCCCGTCGCCGGGATCACCGTCATGGTCGTGGCCGCCGTCGGCATCGCCGTGAACGGGATCACCGCCTGGCTGTTCGCCGCCGGCCACAAGGGCGACCTGAACCTGCGGGGGGTCTTCCTGCACATGGCCTCGGACGCCGTCGTCTCGCTGGGGGTGGTGATCGCGGGCCTGGCCATCATGCTGACCGGTTGGACCTGGCTGGATCCCGCCACCAGCCTGGTGCTGGTGGTGGTGGTCGCCTTCGGCACCTGGAGCCTGCTGCGCGATTCGGTGTGCATGAGCCTGCACGCCGCCCCCGCGGGCATCGAGCTGGCCGAGGTCGAGACGTTCCTGCGCGGCCGGCCGGGAGTGAGCGATCTGCACGACCTGCACGTCTGGTCGATGAGCACCACCGAGACGGCTCTGACCGTGCATCTGCTGATGCCGGACGGCCATCCCGACGACGCCGCCCTGGTGGGGTTGGCCCTGGAGCTGAAGGCGCGGTTCGGGATCGACCATCCCACCGTGCAGATCGAGACCGATCCGACGGTCCCCTGCGCCCTGGAGCCGGCCCACACCGTCTGACCGGCGCCTCGCCCGCCGTCTTCAGGGAAATGCGCCGGCGGACATGCGCCGAATCAGATCGGCCTGAAGTTCCCGATATAATCGACTGGAATAGATCGATTTATCTATCAAGGCTGATGTGCATCAGCGACGGCCCGCGGACTTGTCGTTGGCGGCGACCCTGTTCAGCCGGTCGCGGCCGGCGACGATACGGACCTGGATCTTCTCGCCGGTGACCGCTTTGGCCGACCATCCGCCCGCGCCGCCGTCCGGAACGGAGGTGCAATAGGAGAAGGGCAGGGTCGGAGGCTGCGACTGGCGCAGGCAGATGCGGTCGTCGTCCTTAAGCTTCCAATGGCCGCTGGAGCGGTCGTGCCTCCGGCCCTCGGCAGTATACGAGCCGTCGGGGTTCAGCCACAGCTCGGCCTGGCGTCCGTCCGGATAGGTCGAGACCACCGTGCCTCTGAACGCCTTGGCCAGCCCGGGATTGGTCGGCGCCGGCTTGTCGGCGGCGGTGCAGAGGACGGCCACGGCGCCGAACGAAACGGCCAGCAGGGCTGTGCGCATGGAGGATTTCCTTCAAGGGACGAGGGGCCGTCGCAGCCCTAACGCCTCGGCCGGGCTTTGGGTCCGGCGCTTCACCCCTGCGGGCGGGCGTGCCAGGATGGATGGTCGAGTTCCGCTTCCCCCCAGGTCCAGATGACCGACGCCGATCCTCCGATCCTCATTCCCGACGACGCCGCCCCGCCGGAGGCCGACCGCGCCCGCCGCAAGGCCATCCGGGCGGCCTCGCAGCCCTTCTTCGCCATCGGCGTGTCGAGCATGGCGGCGGCCGTGGCGCTGGGGATCCTGGGACTGGCGATGCACAGCGCCGCCGACGCGGTGCTGGCCGTGCCCTTCTTCATCATCATCGGCGGGCTCGCCCACGGGGTCGCGGCGCTTCGCTCGGCGCGCTACATCCGCCGGCATCCTCCGATCGGGCGACGATAGGCGCAACGTCCTCCGCGGGGATCAGCCCCCGGCGGCGGCGCGGGGCACGTGCACGGACATCAGCACCAGGGTCCCGTTGATGGCGCTGAACCAGTGCGGCGTGTTCTCCGGCACGAAGAAGAAGTCGCCCTTGGCCACCTTCTTCGACTCGCCGCCGGCGATGCCGGTCCCCGACAGGTTGTTCGGGTTGGTGCGGGTCTCGCCGATGAGCTTGCCGCCGGTGACCAGGGTTCCGCCGCCGTCGATCACATAGAACAGCTCGGCGTCCTTCTCGTGCACCGCGGCCGGACCGACCAGGACGCGGTACTCCAGATTGGCGGTGTAGGGGGCGAGGCGCTGCAGCGGCTGCAGGAAAGTGGGCTGGTCCGGTTTGCGCTCGCGCGCGGCCTTGGCGATCAGGGTGGCGACGTCGGCGGCGGAGGCGTAGGTGATGGACGCCGGGGCCGGCGCCGGCGCGGCGGGTTGCGCGACGGCGGGCAGGGCCGCGGCGGTTGCGATCAGGGCGGCGGCCAGGCCGGCCAGGCGGATGGGCATGGGGTTTTCCTCCAACAGCGTCTTGCCGGGCCAGGCCGGATCGCCGGAAGGCTGCCACGAAATCGGGCGGCGGGTCGAGCGCGGCCTAAAGGATCAATGCCTGCGGGCGTCGCGGGGCAGGTGCAGGGACATCAGCACCAGGGTCCTGTCGACGGCGCTGAACCAGTGCGGCGTGTTCTCCGGCACGAAGAAGAAGTCGCCCTTGGCCACCGTCTTCGACTCGCCGCCGGCGATGCCGGTCCCCGACAGGTTGTTCGGATCGGTGCGGGTCTCGCCGATGAGCTTGCCGCCGGTGACCAGGGTTCCGCCGCCGTCGATCACATAGAACAGCTCGGCCTCCTTCTCGTGCACGCCGGCCGTGCCGACGGCGACGGCGTACTGCAGATTGGCGACGTAGGGGGCGAGCCGCTGCAGCGGCCGGCCGACGTTGGGCTGGTCCGGCTCGCGCTCGCGGGCCGCCTGGGCGGTCAGGGCGGCGACCTCGGCGGCGGAGATATAGGCGATGGGGGCCGGGGCGGGCGACTGCGCGGCGGCGGGCAGGGCCGCGGCTGCGATCACGGCGGCGACGGCCAGGCGGATACGCATGGGTTTTCCTCGCTCTATTTCCCCGCCGCCTTCTTGGCCGCGGCCTCTTCGGCCATGATCCTGGCGCCGTAGGCGATGGCCTTGTCGGTGGCGATGTTCTGGATGTTGCTCGGGTCCTTGTAGCCGGGCTCGCCGGGCAGGATGAAGGTCGAGCCGCCGGTCTCGGTCTGGACGACGTTGTTGTTTTCCTCGCACGACCACATGTCGAGGCGGGCGACGGGGGCGGTGACGCGGACGTAGCGATGCACCCCCCGCCAGGGGGTCTTCGGGGCCTTGGGGTCGTAGATGGTGGCGTCGTCCTCGATGGTGTTGGGATCGACCATGCGGATGCGCTCCACCGTGGAGATGTCCTCGCTGAAGATCGGCATGTTGCGCTGCAGTTGTTCGGCCCGCATGCGGATGGTGTGGACCACCAGGGTGTCCCCGTCCCAGAAGCCGATCGAATCGCCTTCCCACAGGGGATGGCCGTCGTCCTCGGCCACGTGGCCGCGGCCGTCCGTATAGATCCGCCGGTACTCGCCCTGGGTTTCCTGGCTGAGCCAGGTCTCGTCCGGGGTGGCGGTGAACTCCCGGTAGAAGGGGTTGAGCAGGAAGCGCGGAAAGCCCGTCGGCAGGCAGTTGCTCAGCTGGTCCCACTCGTAGCCATGGGCGACGCCTACGGTCTTCTCCAGATACTTCTTGGCGTATTCCGGCGTCAGGTCCGCCTCCACCCAGCCCTTGCAGGGAAAGGACTTACAGTGCGCCAGTATGGCCTGGGCGGCCTCAGGGCCGATGGCGGCGGCCTCCGGCGCGACCTGCGGGGGCGACTGCCAGTTGAAGCCGCCTTCGCGGGTCCAGACACCGGACCAGTCGGGCATCTTCGCATAGGTGGCGCGGGTGTACCGGGTCCCCCCCTTGGCCGCGGCCTTCATCTTCAGCCAGGCCTGATAGGACTGCTGGTACTGGGGCGCGACGGGGGTGTCGGCGGCCGGCTGGGGCGAGGGCGCGGCCCCCTTGACTGAGGAGCGGACCAGGACGGTGGGGCCGGAGGTCTCCTGGGCGGCGGCGACCATCGGGGCCAGGACCGCGCCGACCGCGAGCAGGGCGGCCAGGGCGTCGCGGCTTGGGTCAGGGCGACGGGACGGATGATTTTTCATGGCGTTTTCTCCCCCTGCGCGCGTCTTTGACGGCGACGGTTTACCTTGCCGACGGATCCGACGCACGGGGACGCCGGTTGATTTCCTGCCCACGCGCCATGAGGGCGGGTATGTAGGCGTCTGCAAAGGAGCACCACCATGGCCGACCCGCCGGAAGACTCCACGCCGCCCGCGGACTCTCCGATCCGCCGGGCCCTGAACCTGAAGAGGGCGGCCCTGGAGGCCAAGGCCAAGCCCCCGAAGGGCGGCAAGTTCCAGCGCGAACAGGCCGCCGCGGCCCGGTCCACCTCCAAGTCCAAGCCCTGGATGGGCCGCTAGGCGCCCTGGGCCGACTCCGCCTCGGCTTTCAACCGCCGCGTCAGCAGCCGCCGCGCCAGCAGCGGCCCCTGGTCGACGGCCAGATCGACCATCGGGGTGTCGGGATGGGCCAGGAGGGCGGCCTGCTGAGCCTCGATCATTGCCCGATCCTCGTCGAATCCCGCCTGGATGCGCGCCTGCAGGGCCCGGGTGAAGTCCGGATCGTCCAGCTTGAAGTTGTGGCCGTAGGTCCAGAAGAAGTGGCTGGTGTGCTCGGTCTCGGGCGTGAGCGCCTGGACGGCCTGGAACTGCAGGGCGCGGGGATCGCGCCGCCCTTCCTTCGCCCCCGTCCCGGCCGGGGCGTTTCCCGACTCCAGGGTCAGGATATTGCCGGCGGTGAACCAGTCGTAGATGTGCCAGCGGTCGATGGGACCCTCGAGATCGGCCACGCCCCGCAGGAAGGGCGCAAGCTCCGGCTCGTTCAAGTACCAGCGGGTCAGGCGCAGGCCGCCTTCCGTCGGCTCGATCACCGGCCGGGTGTGGGCGATGGTCAACGAGCCCCCCAGGGTGGTCTCGTGGACGAAGGACAGGTGGGAAAAGTCCAGCTGGTTGTCCATGATCAGCCGGTAGTCGGCCTTGTAGTGCATGGTCGCCGGCAGCGACCGCCAAGCCGGGTCGTCCTGCCAGTGGCAGTCGGGGATGGCGGCGGGATCGGCCAGGGCGGGATCGCCCATCCAGATCCAGACGAAGCGGTCGCGCTCCACCAGGGGAAAGGCGCGGACGTGGGCGGCCGGGCTGATCCGCTCCTGGCCGGGGATCTCGACGCAGCGGCCGTCCGCCCCGAACAGCAGGCCGTGGTACATGCAGCGCACCCGGTCGCCCTCGCGCCGGCCGATGGACAGGGGAGCGGCCCGATGGCTGCAGCGGTCGACCAGGGCCGCCGGCGCCCCGTCGCCGCACCGGTAGAGCAGCACCTGTTCGCCGAGCAGCCGACGCGACAGCATGCCCGTCTGGTCCAGCTCGTCCGACCAGGCCGCCACGTGCCAGCAGTTTCTCAGGAACATCGGCCCTCCATGCTTGCCGACGCTGGGCCGACCGGGGGCGGTTTGTAAAGCCGTCTCCCAAGTTCGCGGATGACGAAGGCTTGCGGCCGAGGGATAGACCCCCGGGGAAATCTACAACGAAACTGCAGCCGAAAAGGTCTGGGCGCACGCTGGCGACCTATAAGGCGGCCCTGGCCTGATTGGGGACCGTCCTTTCCGAAGCACGGGGAAGGGACGACGCCGACTCAGGTGACCGCGCCCACCAGCCGGCCGATCCCCGCCGTCGCCGCCATGGCCAGGGCGCCCCAGAAGGCGACGCGGGCGCAGGCCCGCCAGACCGGAGCCCCGCCGGCGCCGGCTCCGAGGGCTCCCAGGACCGCCAGGAAAGCCAGAGACCCCGCCGAAACCAGCGGGATCGCCAACCCGGCCGGGCTGACGGCCACGATGCCCAGGGGGGCGGCGGCGCCGATGCTGAAGCTGGCCGCCGACGCCAGGGCCGCCTGGATCGGCCGCGCCGTGCTCGTCTCGGAAATGCCAAGCTCGTCCCGGGCGTGGGCTCCTATGGCGTCGTGGGCCATCAGCTGCCGCGCGACCTTGGCGGCGGTCTCCGCATCCAGTCCGCGTTTCATGTAGATTCCGGCCAGTTCGCCGTGCTCGCCGGTGGGGTCGAGGCGCAACTCCTCCCGCTCGCGGGCGAGGTCGGCGGTCTCCGTGTCGGCCTGGGAGCCGACGGAGACATATTCGCCCGCAGCCATCGACATGGCGCCGGCGACCAGGCCTGCCGCCCCGGCGACCAGCACCGCCGCCGGCTTGGTCCCCGCCGCGGCCACGCCGATGATCAGGCTGGCGGTCGAGACGATGCCGTCGTTGGCGCCCAGGACCGCGGCCCTCAGCCAGCCGATGCGCGACACCAGATGGCGCTCGGCGTGCAGGTGGAGTCGGCTCATGCGGTGGCTCTCCCGGGGGTCAGGGGCGGGTTGCGATCCATATCACGTGTCGCGCCCCGCGCTTGCCGTGGGCGCGGACGCGCCGTTCGTCCACCGTGTAGCCGGCCCGGCGAAGGCGTGGGGTGAAGCGCTCGTGCGGCGCCGACGACCACACCGCCAGGACGCCTCCGGGACGCAGGGCCCGGCGCGCGGCGGCCAGGCCCTCGGTGTCGTACAGGCGGTCGTTGGCCTTGCGGGTCAGGCCCTCCGGGCCGTTGTCGACGTCGAGCAGGATGGCGTCATAGCTTTCACGTCCCGCCCCGATCAGGGCGCCGACGTCGGTTTCACGGATCGCCGTCCGGGGATCGTCGAGGCAGCCCGCGAAGATCTCCGCCATGGGGCCGCGCGCCCAGGCCACGACGGCCGGGACAAGCTCGGCCACGGTGACCCGGGCGTCGGCGCCGAGGTCCGCCAGGGCCGCGCGCAGGGTGAAGCCCATCCCCAGCCCGCCGATCAGCACCTGTGCTTTCGGCCGGTCCCGGATGCGTCCGCAGGAGAGGTCGGCCAGGGCCTCCTCCGAACCGCTGAGCCGGCTGTTCATCAGCTCGATGGCCCCGGCCATGATCGAAAATTCGGCCCCGCGCTGCATCAGCCTGAGTTCGCCGCCGCCGTCCGGCATGGTCGTCGTGTCGAGATGCCGCCAGGGGATCATGATACCGTCGCGCGCGGGAGGTCGGGCCCCGGTCTTATACGAGGGCGGCAGTCCGGTCCTAGTCCGGCCTCGTGGGCGAAAGCGCGGCGCCGCGCCCCTGATCGCTGTGGCAGGGCGCGAGACCGTGGACAGGCCCCCGTGCGGATGGGAAGGGTGGCGGGTCCATTCGACCCGAACCGGAGGCCATCCTGTCGGTCATCGCCGCGCTGCACCACGTCACCCGGTACCGCTACGACCGGCCGGTCGGGTTGGGCCCGCAGACCGTGCGCCTGCGGCCGGCGCCGCACACCCGAACCCGCATCCCCAGCTATTCGCTGAAGGTCACCCCGTCCCAGCACTTCATCAACTGGCAGCAGGACCCGCACGGCAACTGGCTGGCGCGGCTGGTGTTTCCCGAGCCCGCCACCGAATTCTCCATCACCGTCGACCTCACCGCCGAGATGACGGTGATCAATCCCTTCGACTTCTTCGTCGAGGGCTATGCCGAAAAGGCCCCGTTCGACTATCCGCCCGACCTGCGCGCCGACCTGTCGGCCTATCTGCAGCCGGAGGACGGCGGACCCTTGCTCGACGCCGCCGCGGCGCGCCTGGGGCCCAGCGGCCAGGGCACGGTGGACTTCCTGGTCGGGCTGAACGCCCAGCTCCAGCGCGACATCCGCTACGTGGTGCGGCTGGAGGCCGGGGTGCAGACCCCCGACGAGACCCTCAGCCTGGGCTCCGGCTCCTGTCGCGACAGCGCCTGGCTGCTGGTGCAGATGGCCCGGCGGATGGGCCTCGCCGCCCGTTTCGTCTCCGGCTACCTGATCCAGCTGCGCGCCGACATCGATCCGGTGGAGGGGCCGCTGGGGACGCGCACCGACTTCACCGACCTGCACGCCTGGGCCGAGGTTTATATTCCGGGCGCCGGGTGGATCGGCTTCGACGTCACCTCCGGCCTGCTCACGGGCGAGGGGCACATCCCGCTGGCCGCCTCGCCCCACTACCGCTCCGCCGCCGCCATCACCGGAACCGCCGGGCCGGCCAAGGCCGAGCTCGAATTCGAGATGACGGTCGCCCGCCTGGTCGAGCCGATCCGCATCACTCGGCCCTTCGAGGAACCCCAGTGGGACGCCCTGGATCGCCTCGGGGACCGGGTCGAGGCCGACCTCGAGAAACAGGATGTCCGCCTGACCCTGGGGGGCGAGCCCACCTTCGTCTCCGTCGACGACTTCGAGGCGGCCGAGTGGAACACCGACGCCTCGGGGCCGACCAAGCCGGCGATGTCGGAGCGGCTGATCCGCCGGCTCAAGGACCGCTTCGGCCCCGGCGGCCTGCTGCACTTCGGTCAGGGCAAATGGTATCCGGGCGAGCCCCTGCCACGCTGGGCGCTCGGCCTGTTCTGGCGGCGCGACGGGGCCCCGGTGTGGCGAGGCGAGGAGACCAAGGCCCACCCCGGGGCCGGGGCGGCCGACGCCCTGGCCATGACCCGCCGGCTGGCGGAACGGCTGGGAGTCGACCCTGCCTGCGTCATGCCCGCCCACGAGGACCCGCTGGTCTGGATCAAGGCCGAGGGCGACCTGCCGGCCAATGTCGCCCTGGACGACGTCGACGACCCCGTTTCCCGCGACACCCTGCGCCGGGCCATGGCGGGGGGGCTGTCCAAGCCGGTCGGCTATGTCCTGCCGCTGCGCCGCGCCACGGCCAAGGCGGAAGGGGAGGGCTGGCTGAGCGAGCCCTGGCGGTTCAGGCGGCGCAAGCTGTTCCTGTTGCCTGGCGATTCCCCCGTCGGCTTCCGCATCCCGCTGGACTCCCTGCCGGCGGTCAAGCCCAAGGACTATCCGCACATCGTCCCGCTCGATCCTTATGAGGAACGCGGGCCCCTGCCGGACCCGGACATCCTGTCCGCGCCTCGCCCTCCGGTCGCCAAGGCTTCGGCCAAGACCAAGGCGCCGATCGTGCGCACGGCCATCTCGATCCAGCCCCGCGACGGCCGGCTCCATGTGTTCATGCCGCCGATCGCCCGGTTGGAGGATTATCTGGAGCTGGTCGCCCAGGTCGAGGCCGCCGCCGAGGGCCTGCCCGTTCGCCTCGAGGGCTACACCCCTCCGGACGACATGCGCATGGGGGTGCTGAAGGTGACCCCCGACCCGGGGGTGATCGAGGTCAATGTCCACCCCGCCGCCACCTGGCGAGAGGCGGTGGCCATCACCACGGGCGTCTATGAGGATGCGCGGGCCGAGCGCCTGGGCGCCGACAAGTTCATGATCGACGGGCGCCATACCGGCACGGGCGGCGGCGCCCATGTGGTGCTGGGGGCGTCCAACCCGGCCGATTCCCCCTTCCTGCGCCGCCCCGACGTGCTGAAGAGCCTGCTGCTCTACTGGCAACGCCATCCCTCTCTGTCCTACCTGTTCTCGGGCCTGTTTGTCGGGCCGACCAGCCAGGCGCCGCGGATCGACGAGGCCCGGCACGACGGGCTCTACGAGCTCGACATCGCCTTCGACATGATCCCGCCGCCGGGGAAGGGGGAGCCGCCCGCGCCCTGGCTGGTGGACCGGCTGTTGCGCAACCTGCTCACCGACGTCGGCGGCAACACCCACCGCACCGAGATCTGCATCGACAAGCTCTATTCGCCGGACGGGCCGACCGGCCGGCTCGGCCTGCTCGAGTTCCGCGGCTTCGAGATGCCGCCGGACGCCCGGATGAACCTGGCCCAGCAGCTGCTGATCCGGGCCCTGATCGCCTGGTTCTGGCGCGAGCCCCAAGAGGGGCGGCTGGTGCGCTGGGGCACGACCCTGCACGACCGGTTCATGCTGCCGCATTTCGTCTGGAGCGACTTCCTCGGGGTGCTGGGCGACCTGAACCGCGCCGGCTACGCCTTCGATCCCCAATGGTACGAGGCCCAGCGGGCCTTCCGCTTCCCGGTGCACGGGACAGTCCAGTACGGCGACGTCACCCTTGAGCTGCGCCACGCGCTGGAGCCCTGGCACGTCATGGGCGAGGAGAGCTCGGGCTCGGGGACGGTGCGCTTCGTCGACTCCTCGGTGGAGCGGCTGCAGGCGCTGGCCACGGGGTTCAACCCCGAGCGCCATGTCATCACGTGCAACGGCCGGGCCTTGCCGATGACCCCGACGGGCGCGTCGATGGAAGCGGTGGCGGGGGTCCGCTACAAGGCCTGGAAACTGCCGAGCGGGCTGCATCCGACCCTGCCGGTCGACGCCCCGCTCACCTTCGACGTCATCGACCGGGGAAACAACCGCTCGCTCGGGGGCTGTGTCTACCATGTCGTCCATCCGGGCGGCCGCAACTATGATACCTTCCCGGTCAACTCGTACGAGGCCCAGGCCCGGCGGCGGGCGCGGTTCGAAGCACAGGGACACAGCCCCGGAGTCGTGGTCCCGCCGGCTCTGGAAGCGTCGGGGGAGTTTCCGACGACTTTGGATTTGAGGACGCGCCTTGCCCGCTGACGCCGCCACCGCCGCCCGGAGACGAGGGGAGAACCTGAGGCCCGACGCCGCGGGCCGGCTGTCCGGCTGGCTGCAGAACTACCGCCCCCTGCCTGGGGTGCCGGACGAGCTGTTCGATCCCCTGGGGCGGCCGCGCGACTACTGGCTGAATTTCCTCGGCGATTTCGCCGAATATCCGGACGACGAGTTCCGCAGCCGCTTCAGCCTGGCCACCCGGCACATCCGCGACACCGGCGTCTCGTACCGAATCTACGGCGAGGAGAACGAGCGCACCTGGCCGTTGAACCCCTTGCCCCTGCTCCTGGGGCAGGCCGAATGGGCCCAGATCGCCGCCGGCGTCGAACAGAGGGCCAATCTGATCGAGGCCCTGCTGCAGGACCTTTACGGCGAGGCGCGGCTGGTCGCCGACGGGGCCCTGCCGGCGGCGGCCCTGACCGGAAGCGCCGACTTCATCCGGCCGATGCGCGGGGTCAAGCCCGTCGGCGGCCGCTACCTCCAGCTCTACGCCGCCGACCTTGGCCGGGGCCCGGACGGGCGCTGGTGGGTGCTGGGCGACCGGACCCAGGCGCCGTCTGGCGCCGGCTATGCGCTGGAGAACCGGCTGGTGCTGTCGAGGGCCTATCCGAACCTCTACAACGCCATGAACATCCAGCGCCTGGCCCCCTTCTTCGACGAGCTGCGCCAGGGTCTGGCCGCCGCCGCGGGGCGCCAGGACCCGCGCATCTGTCTTCTGACCCCTGGCCCGTTCAGCGAGACCTATTTCGAACAGGCGCACCTGGCCCGCTATCTCGGCTTCCTGCTGGTGGAGGGGGACGACCTCGTGGTCCGCGACGGCCGCGTCTACGTCCGCACCATCGCCGGGCTGAAGCGGGCCGACGTCATCCTGCGCCGGGTGGACGCCGACTTCCTCGACCCCCTCGAGCTCAACGGCGCCTCGCACCTGGGCGCGCCCGGCATGCTGGAGGCGATCCGCTCGGGCGGGGTGGCGGTGCTGAACATGCCGGGCTCGGGGGTGCTGGAGTCCAAGGCGCTGCTCGGGTTCATGCCCCGGCTGTGCCGCCGGCTGATGGGCGAGGAGCTCAAGCTGCCCAACGTCGCCACCTGGTGGTGCGGCCAGCCGAACGAACGGGCCCTGGTCGAGCGCAACCTCGGCGACCTCGTCGTCGCCCCGGCCTTCAATGGCCCCGCCGGCGGCGACCCCTTCTCCCGCCCGCGACTGACCGCCGACCTGTCGCCGGAGGAGAAACAGGCGTTGATCGCGCGTCTGGAGGACCGTCCGGGGGATTTCGTCGGCCAGGAGGTGGTGCGCCTGTCGACTACCCCCGTGCTGCGCGAGGGCCGGCTGGAACCCGCCCCGTTCGTGCTGCGGGTCTATGTCGCCGCCACCCCCGGCGGGATGAAGGTGATGCCGGGAGGCTTCTGCCGGACCTCCGACCTTCCCGACGCCAGGGCCGTCTCCATGGGCGAGGACGCCCGCACCGCCGACGTCTGGGTGATCAGCGACCGCCCGGTCGAGCGCGTCACCCTCCTGGCCAGCAAGGACGAGGTGAAGGTCCGCCGGATCATGGGCCGCCTGCCCAGCCGGGCCGCCGACAACCTGTTCTGGCTCGGCCGCTACCTCGAGCGGGCAGAGGCGACCCTGCGCCTGGTCCGCAGCCTGTGCACCAGCCTGATGGACTCAGAGGCGGCGATCCATACCGCCGGCGAGACTTTGGCGCGGCTGCAGCAGCTCCTGATCGACTGGGGCGCGCTGGAGAAGGCGGCCCTGGGCGGAGGCGCCCTCGACGCCGCCCGCGACACCCTGCACGACCAAGAGGCCTACGGGTCGGTGATCTATCTGGTCCGCTCCGCCCGGCGCACCGCCGCCAGCATGCGCGAGCGCCTGTCGGCCGATTTCTGGACCTTGCTGCTCAATCTGGAGAGCCAGCTTTCCTCAGGCGCCCAGGAGGTGCTGTCGGAGGCGGAGGCGCTGCAACAGGTCGAGGCCGCCCTGCAGATCCTGGCCGCCCTTTCTGGCCTGGCCCAGGAGAACATGAACCGGGGGGCGGGCTGGCGCTTCCTCGATATGGGCCGGCGGATCGAACGCGGCGTCAACATCTGCCGTTTCACCCGCATGCTGGCCGACGACGACGCCACCATCGACGACCTCGACCTGCTGCTCGACCTGGCCGACAGCCAGATCACCTACCGGGCCCGCTATCTGGTTGGACTGGCCCTGACCCCGGTGCGGGACATGGTCATGCTCGATCCGTTCAACACCCGGGCGCTGGCCTTCCAGGTGCAGACCCTGAAGGAGCATCTTTCGGTCCTGCCCTCGCTGGAGGATGACGGGATGCTGGAGGAGCCCAACCGCGTCCTGCTGAAGTTGGCCGCCGAGGTCGAGACCGAGGACGCCGCCGCCCTCGACCTCGACAAGATGTCCGTCTTCGAGCGGGCGCTGATGGAGCTGTCGGAGGCGATCGCCGACCGTTACTTCCTGCAGGGCGCCAAGGCCCTGCCTACCGCCAAGCTGGTCGGGCTGGCGTGATCTACGCCCTGCGCCACCGCACCGCCTATACCTACGAAGCCACGGTCAGCTTCGCCCGCTGCGTCCTGAGGCTCACCCCCCGTTCCTCCGCGAGCCAGACGGTGCTGGAGAGTTCGGTGGTGGCGACCCCGACCCCGTCGAGCATCGTCCGGCGCATCGGTCCGTTCGGCGAGGAGACCCTCACCCTGGTGATCGACCAGCCGCACAAGGCCCTGGTGATCGAGGCCAGGTCCCGCGTCGACGTCCATGCTCCGCCGGTGGCGGAGCCTCGCCTCAGCCTGCCTTGGGAAGCGGTGCGGGCGGCCAGCTACGAGACTGCGGCGCTGGGGCCCGAGGGCCCGGCTGCTTACCTCTATCCCACCGCCCGCACCCCGATCGTCGCCGCGATCACCGACTATGCACGGGCGAGTTTTCCGCCGGGACGGCCGATCGTCGAGGCGGCGGCGGACCTGATGGCGCGGATCAAGTCCGACTTCACCTATGATTCCAAGGCCACCGACGTTTCGACCCCTGCCGCCGAGGCCTTCGAGGCCCGCCACGGGGTCTGCCAGGATTTCGCCCATGTGATGATCTCGGGCCTGCACGGGATCGGCCTGCCGGCCGCCTATGTCAGCGGCTATCTGCGCACCATCCCGCCGCCGGGCCGGGCGAGGCTGGAGGGCGCCGACGCCACCCACGCCTGGGTGTCGATCTGGTGCGGCGAGGACCGGGGCTGGATCGGCTTCGACCCGACCAACGCCGTCCTGGCCGAGGACGACCACATCGTCCTGGCCATCGGCCGCGACTATTCCGACGTGGCCCCCATCGACGGGATCATCCTGGCCCCCGGCCGGCAGACGCTCGAAGTCGAGGTGGACGTGATCCCGCAGGACGAGCTGGTCGCGGTGCTCCGGCCGGCGTTCGGCGCCCGTCCTGCAGGCAATCGGCACGCCCCCCGCTAGAGTCCGCTAAGCTTCGGCAACCATCCCCTGGCGACCGACGTTGCCAAGGCGTCTCAGGGTAAGGGAATATCGATGCGGGTCCGCGCGGGTTTCGAGATCAGCTACGATTGCCCGTCCCCCGTGCCGATGCTGCTGTTGTTGAACGTCCATCCGTCGCGGCTGGGCGATCTTGAGACCCCGGACACCCTTGGCGTGGACCCCCCGGTTCCTGTCCGCTGGTTCCTCGACGCCTACGGCAACCGCTGCGCCCGCCTGGTCGCCCCGGCCGGCCGGCTGACCCTGTCGAGCGATTTCGTGGTGCGCGACAGCGGCGAGCCCGACCCCGTCCATGCCGACGCGGCTCAGGCGACCGTGGACGAGCTTCCCGACGAGGTGCTGCCCTTCCTCCTCGGCAGCCGCTATTGCGAAACCGACCGGATGAGCGACCTGGCCTGGTCCCTGTTCGGGGGGACCAGGCTCGGCTGGGCGCGGGTCCAGGCCATCGTCGATTACGCCCATCGCCGGATCAGCTTCGGCTATCAGCACGCCCGCCCGACCAAGAGCGCCTGGGACGCCCATGCGGAGGGCTTCGGCGTCTGCCGCGACTTCGCCCACCTGGCCATCGCCCTGTGCCGCTGCATGAACATCCCGGCCCGCTACTGCACCGGCTATCTGGGCGACATCGGCGTGCCGGTCTCGCCGGCGCCGATGGACTTCAGCGCCTGGTTCGAGGTCTATCTGGAGGGGGAGTGGCGTGTCTTCGACGCCCGCCACAATGTCCCGCGCATCGGCCGCATCCTCATGGCCCGCGGCCGGGACGCCGCGGACTGCGCCATCACCACCGCCTTCGGCACGGCCTTCCTGTCCAAGTTCGAGGTGATCACCCAGGAGCTGCCCTAGCGACCCTGGTTCAAGCGTCGCGGCCATATTCGGATGTCGCCCGCTCTCTATTGCCGCCATGACCGAAGATACGCGGCTGGAATGCCCTCCACCTTAGATTTAAATTGGGAGGCGCCTATCATATTGCGCGAGTAGCCCGCGGAGAGGCTTCGCGAAGCTTCAGGAACTCTTAGCCAGTTGTGGTTAAGCCTGAAGATCAGGGCTGGAGACTCGCAGATGATATCAACTATCCTCCGGTTGTTCCAAACGCAGGATCCGGCGACCGCCTACCAGGGAGTCTACAACTGGCCGCTGGTCGGCCTGTCGGTCGTTATCGCCATCCTCGCCGCCTTCGTCGCCCTTTCGATCGCCGACCGGATCGCCGTGAGCGTCAATCGCCGCAGCGGCGCGGCATGGGCCAGCGCCGGAGCGCTGAGCATGGGCGGCGGGATCTGGGCGATGCACTTCATCGGCATGGTCGCCTTCTCGCTGCCTTGCGGGGTTCGGTACGACCCGATGCTGACCTTCCTGTCGATGATCCCCGGCGTGCTGGCCAGCGGCGTGGCCCTGTCGATCATAAGCCGCCCGGCTCCCGGGCTGGTCCGGCTGGCGTTCGGAGCGGTGTTGATGGGCGCCGGCATCGGCGCCATGCACTACGCAGGCATGGCGGCGATGCGGCCCGAGGCCGTGGCGCGCTATGACGCCGGCGGGGTGGCGCTATCGGTGCTGGTGGCGGTGGTCCTGGCCTTCACCGCCTTGAGCATTCGCTTGCGGCTCCGGGCCGTAGGGCTGACGGACCGGGCCAAGACCGTGATCGCGGCCGTGGTGATGGGCTGCGCCATTCCGGGCATGCACTACACGGCGATGCGGGCCTCGGTGTTCTATCCCTTGCCGGGCGCCGTCGCCGCCACGGCGGCGCTGCCCCCGACCATGCTGGCCCTGATCGTGGGCGGCTTCGGCTTCCTGGTGGCTTTGAGCGCGTTGACCGCGGCGTCGGCGGGGGAGCAGCGCGAGGCCGCCGGCCGGCTGTTGGAGGAGATGGCCCGTCGCAAGGCCCTGGAGCAGGACGCCCAGAACGCCAGCGCCCGCCTACAGGCGATTTTCGACGCCGTGGTCGACGCCATCGTCACCGTCGACGCCGAGGGGCGGATCCGGCAATGGAGTTCCGGGGCGCAGCGCATCTTCGGCTATTCGGCCGAGGAGGTGATCGGCAAGAGCATTACCATGATGATGCCCGAGCCCCACGGTTCGGGGCCCGCCGCGTCCATCGGCGGTTTCATCGGGACCGGCGACGCCGGGGTGGTCGGAACCGGCCGTGAGCTGACGGCGATCCGCAAGGACGGGACCGAGTTCCCGATGGAGCTGGCGGTCAGCGAGGTGAAGTCCCAGGACGAACAGCTGTTCACCGGCATCATGCGCGACATCACCGAGCGCAAGCGCGCCCAGCAGGATCTGATCCTTGCCCGCATCCAGGCCGAAGAGGCCAACGTCGCCAAATCCCAGTTCCTGGCCACCATGAGCCACGAGATCCGCACCCCGATGAACGGGGTGCTGGGCATGGCCAGTCTGCTTGCGGCGACGCCTTTGAGCGTCCAGCAGAGCCGGCTGGTGGCCAACCTGTCGCGGTCGGGCCAGGCGCTGCTCGGCATCATCAACGACGTGCTCGATTTCTCGAAGATCGAGGCCGGCAAGCTCGAACTGGCTCCGGTCGAGTTCGATCCTTGCGAACTTTTGGCCGACGTGGCCGACCTGTTCGCGGAGGGTTGCTCGGCCAAGGGACTGGAGCTGATCTACCAAGTGTCGGAGGAAACCCCGTCGCGGCTGCGCGGGGATTCGGCGCGGTTGCGGCAGGTGCTAGTCAACCTCGTGGGCAACGCTATCAAGTTCACCGAACACGGCCAGGTGGTGGTCGAATTGGCCGCCCGCCGGATCGACGCCGACTACGCCACCCTCAGCTTCACCGTCGAGGACACCGGCATCGGCATCGAGCCCGACAAGATCGACCGGGTGTTCAAGTCCTTCGAGCAGGCCGACCAATCGATGCGGCGCGCCCGCGGCGGCACCGGCCTCGGCCTGGCCATCTCCCGCCAGCTGGTCGAGATGATGGGCGGCAAGATCGAGGTGGAGAGCGAGTTCGGCCGCGGTTCGCGCTTCGGCTTCACCGTCCGCTGCGGCCTGTGCGAGGCCGGCGACCAGGCCGGCCGGGTGATGGGCCGGCCGCTGAAACTGCTGCTGGTCGACACCAATCGGGCCAGCGCTCACGCCCTGACAGGATACCTGACCCGGTGGGGCCTCGATCCCACCGTCTGCCGAACCCTTGCCGAAGCGGACGCGGCCATGAACGAGGGCGGCTTCGAAGCCGTCATGCTCGACGTCAAGGGGCTGGGCGCTCCGGGGGTCGAGTTCGGCCGGCGGATCGCCTCGGGGACAGGGGCCCCGGCGGTAATCTTCCTGACCGGCATGGACCGGCTGATGGTCGACGAGAGCCTCACTCAGGCCGGCGCCTTCGCCCTGCTCAGCAAGCCGGTGCGGCCGTCGGAATTGTTCGAATGCCTGACCGCCGCGGCCAACAAGGCGGACGAGGGCGGCGCGGCCCGGTTCTTCGTCAGACGCGCCGCGGCGCCGGCCCTGGGCCGCTTCGAGGCCCGCCTGCTGGTGGCCGAGGACAATCCGGTCAACCAGGACGTCGCCACCGGCATATTGGAGAGCATGGGCTGTCGCGTGGTCACTGCGCCCAACGGCAAGGTCGCGGCGCGGCTCTTCGCGGAGGAGCGCTTCGACCTGATCCTGATGGACTGCGAAATGCCGGAGATGGACGGGCTGGAGGCGACCCGTCGCATCCGCCACCTGGAGACAATACCGGGAATATCGATGGCGGGGCGCAGGACCCCGATCGTGGCGCTCACCGCCCACGCCCTGGCCGATGTGCACCAGGCGTGTCTGAACGTCGGGATGGACGACTTCCTGACCAAGCCGTTCGACGAGCGACAAATCAACGACGCCCTGCGTCGCTGGATTCCCGAGTTGGAGGTCGGCGATCGGCGCGGACCTCAGGCCGAAGCCATGTCAGACGCGAGGGTGGGCGCGTCCGTGGCGGAAGCGGCGGCGGTGATCGATCGCGGCGCCTTCGAAAACGTCACGGCTTTTCGCGGCGACAAGGGTGCGGCCCTGTTGAAGACCGTGGTGGGCAAGCTGCGGGAATCCGGGCCGGCCCTGACCGGGGACGTCCTGGCCGCGGCCGCCCAGGGCGACGTCGAGGCCCTCTGGCGCGCCGCCCATAGTCTGAAATCAAGCGCCGGAGCCCTGGGCGCCGTGCGGTTGTCGGGCCGTTGCGCCCAGATCGAGGCCCTGGGCCGGGCGGGCGATCTGGAGGCGTTGAAACCTCTGCTCGACGGTCTGGAGTCTGACCTCAGCGACGCCCTCGCCGCCCTCGCCGCGTTCGTCGGGGAGCCGGATGTCCGAGTCGCGTGATTCTGCCGGGCGGCCTGCGTCCAGGATTCTGATCGTCGACGACGATCTCGTCGTGCGCGCCATCATGCGCGCCGAACTCGAAGACGAAGGCTTCGACGTGGTGGAGGCCGGCGACGGGCTGGAGGCGCTGGCCGTGTGCCGCGAGACCCTGCCGGATCTGCTGGTCGTCGACGTTGTCATGCCCCAGATGGACGGCTACGCGCTGTGCGAGGTGCTGCGTCAGCAGCCGGAGACCGCCTATCTGCCGATCCTGATGGCCACCGGCCTGGAGGGGGAGGACTCCATCGCCAAGGCCTATGTGGTCGGGGCTACCGACTTCATATCCAAGCCGCTGCAGTGGACCATCCTGCGCCAACGGGTGCGCTACATGCTCCGCTCGGCCGCGGCCTTCCAGGAGCTGCGACGCAACCAGGCCTATCTCGTCGCCGCCAAGGAGGCGGCTGAAGCGGGCGACCGGGCCAAGTCGGAATTCCTGGCCATCATGAGCCACGAACTGCGCACGCCGTTGAACGCGGTGATCGGCCTGTCCACCGTCATGCAGTCCCAGACCATGGGCGCCTTGTCGCCCCAGTACCTGGAACTGGTCGAGGTGATCATCGACAGCGCGCGCCATCTGCTGACCATGATCGAGGACGTGCTCGACCTCGCCAATGCCGACTCCCTGAGCCTCGACATCCGGGCCGTGGATCTTGCCGACGCGGTCGCAGCCATGGACGGCCCGGTCCGGGCGCTCGCCGTCAAGGCGGGCGTTACCTATGGGGCGCAGGTGGAGCCCGGCTTGCCCCCGATCATGGCCGATCCTGAGCGGTTGAGGCGCATCCTGGACAACCTGATCAGCAACGCGATCAAGTTCAGCCACAGGGGAGGTCACGTGTCGCTTACCGTCGCACAAGAGGGGGACGGCGGTCTTTGCCTCAAGGTCCAGGACGACGGCATCGGCATGTCGCCGGACGTGATCGCCCACGTCATGGCGCCCTTCGGCCAGGCCGACGGCGGGACGACCCGTCGGCATGGGGGCGCGGGAGTGGGCTTGCCGCTTACCCTGAGGCTGGTGAAGCTGCATGGGGCGAGCCTCGAGATCCAGAGCGAAGAGGGTCAGGGCGCCGCTGTTCTGGTGCGCTTTCCCCGAAGCCTGTTCGCCAGCCCGGTCGGCGAATCCCAGCCTGACTTGGTTTGATTTCTGCGGCGCCGTTTCCGCCGCGGCGAAACCTCATTCGGTCGAAGTCCGATGTTTTCAAACAACGGCCTGGAACAGCCGGGCTCCCCTGCCGTTGAAGGGGCGGGCGATGGCGCCCTTGGGAGAAAGACCTTGGCCAACCCTGCCGGAATGGACGCGATCGCGCTGTTGAAGGCCGATCACCGCAAAGTCGAAGGCCTCTTCGCCGACTTCGAGAAGGCGAGGGGCGCCGATCGTAAGCTGAAGCTCGCTCAGCAGATCTGCCTGGAACTGAAGATACACACGATCATCGAGGAAGAAATCTTCTACCCCGCCTGCGAAGGCAAGGTCGATGAGGACCTGCTCAAGGAATCCTACGTCGAACACGACGCGGCCAAGGTGATGATCGCCGAGATCGAGGCCAGTTCCCCGGACGCCGAATTCTACGACGCCAAGGTCAAGGTGCTTTCCGAAGAGATCGAGCACCACGTCGAGGAAGAGGAAAAACGGATGGAGGGCCTGTTCGCCCAGGCCCGCAAGGCCGGCCTCGACCTGGCGGAACTGGGTGAGGAGATGAGCGCGCGCAAACAGGAGCTGTTGGGCGACGCCAAGTCCGGTCGTGAGCCGCCGACTCGGATGGGCACCATGCCCGATCAGCGTGCGCCCTGATCCTTCGGAACTTCGGCCCTGGCGGAACATTCCGGCAGGGACCGGAGCGCCGGCCGTTCCACCCGCTTAAGTCTTGGGATCAATGAACATGCCCCACAATCGAATAGAGGACGCCCGCAAGGGCGCCCGCCAGGTGCAGGACGCCGTCAGCGGCGGCCTGGGCGACGGCGAGGCCCAACTGCGGGACACGCTGAACGAGGCCGTAAGCTCGGTGCAGGACGCTTATGGCAGGGCCAGGGACCAGGCCGACACGGCTCTTGGGGAGGCGCAAGGCCGGGCCGAGGCGGTCTATGGCGAACTGCAGGACTATATCCGGGAGAAGCCGCTGCTGGCGGTGGGGCTCGGGGCCCTGGCTGGGGTGCTGCTCTGGCACATGCTCGGTGCGAACCGCAAGGTCATCTACGTCCGCAAATAGCGCCTGCGCGCGGTCCAGGCGGGGAGGGGGGCCGGCATTGCTGCTGCGCGAGGGCGACACGTGCTGGCGCGCGGTCCGGGCCGACCGGGCCGCGCTGCTCATCGACATGGCCTGCTATTTCGAGGCCGCCAAGGCGGCGATGCTCAAGGCGCGTCGCTCGATCCATTTCCTCAACTGGGCCTTTGAACAGGACACTTTGTTCAGCCCCCAGCCAGGGGGCGACGGCCCCGCTTCCGACCGCATCGGCAACTTCCTGAAGGCCCTGGCCAACGCCAACCACGATCTGGACGTGCGGATCCTCTGCTGGAAGTCGGCCATGCCGGTGGCCGCGACCCAGCACTTCTTCCCGTTTGCCGACCGCCGCGCCTTCACCGGCTCACGGGTCCGTTTCGTCCTCGACGGCAAGCTGCCGATGGGCGCCTGCCATCACCAGAAGATGCTGATCGTCGACGACGC
The DNA here is from genome assembly GCA_035493955.1 of Caulobacteraceae bacterium. Lineage (GTDB taxonomy): Bacteria > Pseudomonadota > Alphaproteobacteria > Caulobacterales > Caulobacteraceae > NCED01. Next base: position 246,062 of record DATJHI010000035.1, read on the forward strand.
GGTCGGTTTCTGTGGCGGCGGCGACATCGGCCCCGACCGCTGGGACACGCCCGAACACCTGGACAACGACACCCGCCGGCAGAAGACCCGCCGCGACCACAAGGACTTCGACAGCCGCCACGAAGTGATGAGCATCGTCGACGGCGAGGCGGCCACGGCGCTAGGGGGACTGTTCCGGGATCGCTGGCTGCGGGCCACCGGCGAAGCCGTTCCGCCGCCCAAGGGCAGGCGAGGCTCCGCCTGGCCTGCCTGCGTCACCCCCGATTTCCGCGATGTCGAGGTCGGACTGTCCCGCACCCTTCCGGCCTGGCGAGGCGATCCGTCGGTGCGGGAGATCGAAAACCTGCACCTCGCCGCCATCGAAGGGGCGCGGGAGGTGATCTATATGGAGAACCAGTACTTCACCTCGCCGGTCATCGCCGAGGCCCTGGCCAAGCGCCTGCGCGCCCGCTCCGGTCCGGAGGTCATCCTGGTCTCGACAGAGCACTCCCCGAGCTATTTCGACCAGGCGACCATGGACAAGACCCGCATGGATTTTGTCCGCCATCTGAAGGCCGCGGATCGGCACGGGCGCTTTGGCGCCTACAGCCCGGTCACGACCCTTGGCCGGACCATCATCGTCCACGCCAAACTGACCATCATCGACGATGAGCTGCTGCGGATCGGGTCGGCCAACATCAACAACCGGTCCCTGGGCTTCGATACCGAATGCGACCTGTCGATCGGCGCCTCCGGCGACGGGGCCGCCCCGGCGCGGGCCAGGATCGCAGCGCTACGGACCAGGCTCCTGGCCCATTGGCTCGGCTGCGATGACGCGGTGGTGGAGGCGGCGCGGGCCAGGGCCGGCGGCCTGATCGCGGCGCTGGAGGACATGCGCACACACGGCTACGCCCGCCTGCGGCCGATCGAGGTCGGAACCATGAACCTGTTCTCCGCCCTGGTGGCCAAATATCACCTCGGCGACCCGGTCGGGACCAGGGACGCCTGGCGGCCATGGTCGCGCCGCCAGGCCTGCGGCGCGACCTGGGATCGGCGGGGCTGAACCCCCAACACGCTAAGCTGGTTCCGGAGCGCTGAGGGTCTTTCCGGCCTACTGAGCGTTCGAAGCCGGACTCGCCGGCGGAGCGGTGTCCGCGCCGGTGTGCTGGACCGCGGCGACGTCGAGCTTGTTGGCCATGTCGAGGTGCATATGGATCTTCGGCGAGACCTCGGCCGCGAAGGTCTTGAGCGCCGGATCGCCGCCGGTGGCCTTGTATCCGTCGAACAGCACCACCGCCTCGTGGTGGGCGGCCGTCTGCTGCTTCAGGAAGCGGCCATCGAAATCGCCGCCGCCCGATCCTCGCAGGTTATCCAGCAGGCCCTTGCGGCGCTCGTCCATTTCGGTCGGCAGGGTCTCCTTGACCTGGCCCGACATGACCAGAGCCTTTAGCTTGCCGGAGCTTTCGGTGTGGTCCTTCACCAGCATTTCGGCGAAGTCCTTGATGTCCTTGGATTTGGAGCGAGCGAGGGCCATCTTGGCCGCCTCGATCTCGTACATGTCGCCGATGGCGGCGTCGCGGACGAAGGCGCCGGCCGAGATCGCGCCGACCGCGGCGGTCCCAAGACCGGTCGCGGCTCCCGCCGCGTCCTGGGCCACATTGACCGGTTTGTCCTTCTGGTCGGCGGCGCCGCCCGACTTTTCACTGCAGGCGGCGAGGGCGAAGACGGCCGCGGTCGCGGCAAAGACGAGTTTTCGGTTCATCCGTGTTCTTCCCAGATTTGTGATCGACCGGTCTAAAAGTCTCAGCCTGGTAAGACCGTTCCGAAAACAGTCCGGATTTTTCGAGCAGGACGGAAAGGGCGGTCGACGCCAGTTCCTGGAGTCTTTTGCGTCGGCAGATCTGCAGGCTTGGCGGGTGCGCTCTCAGTGGATCCGACGTCCCGCGATCTCAGGGTCGTTGGGCAGGTCAAGTCCAGATTCAGGATCCTCGTACAAGGTGGCGATGTCGGCCAAGGTGTCGACGGGGTCGCGGCGTCCTTCGTACCACTCCACCACCAGGTGGCGGATGCGCATCAAAGCAAGCGCGCGGGGATCGTCGTCCATTTACTGACAACGCATCCGATCGGATTCCGTTCGGCTCCGGTTCCATGCTCAGGACCGGCGCAGCTGCTCCATCCGGCATTGTTCGGGCGCCTTGTCGGGACGGAAGCGGACCAGTTTCGTCCCGTGGCGGAAACGCTCCCCCGTCACGTGGTCGAAGCCGACCTCGACCACGATCTCCGGGCGCACCGGCTCCCACGCCCCGCTGCGTTCGGTCGACCAACGGCTGGGGCCGCCGGGGGCCCTGCCGGTGAAGCCCGTCCCGCCGCGCAGGGCCTCCAGCCGTCTGGTCAGCGCGGGCTTTCCGGCTGCGGGGAGGGTGGAGGTGAAGCCGACGTGATTGAGCCGGCCGTCGTCGTCATAGAGGCCGAGCAGCAGAGAGCCGACCAGCGGGCTGCCCGAGCCGTAACGGAATCCGCCGACCACGCAGTCGGCGGTGCTGGCCCGCTTGACCTTGATCATGGCCCGTTCGCCTTCGAGATAGGGCCCGTCGATCTGCTTGGCCACCACCCCTTCCAGGTTCCCTTGGTCGAGCCAGGACTGAGCCAGGGCGCGGTCCCTCGTCCCCGGGGTGAGCCGCAGCAGCGGGCTGGGGAAGCCGGCGTGGAACGTCTCGAGGGCGGCGCGGCGGTGGACGAAGGGCGCCGGCCTCAGATCCTCGCCCTGCGGCGTCAGCAAGATGTCGAACAACGCCAGCACCGCCGGCGTCTCGCCAGCCAGGCGCAGGATCCGGCTTTGCGCGGGGTGCAGACGCATCTGCAGGGCGTCGAAGGAAAAGGCCCCGTCCCGGGCGACCAGCAGTTCGCCGTCGAGCACGAACCGGTCGGCGGCGAGCCCCGCCAGGGCCGCTGTGACTTCGGGGAAATAGCGGGCCAGGGGCTTGCCCGACTTCGCCTTCAGGGCGACCTCGGCCCCGTCGCGGAAGGCGAGGCAGCGAAAGCCGTCCCACTTGGGCTCGAACCACCAGCCGTCTCCCTCGGGCAGGGCGGCGGCCGACCGCGCCTCCATAGGCATGGCCGCCGCGATCGGGGACGATGGGTTCATGGGCGAGGCTCTTGAAGGTCCAGTCCCTTCAGAACGGTCCAAAGCGAAGAACGATCATCGTCCCGCGCCGCTGTCCATTCGGCCTGCCGTGCCGGCGAAGGCGAGCAAGGTATTGGCGTTTCCGGCCGGCCCTGGGGAGGACGATTGATTTCATTGTTGGCGAACCAATCAAACCCGTGTCTTGTTTAGGTCCTATCCGACCTTTGAACGAATCCTGGAGCACCGCTGATGTCCGCCAAGAACGGTGGCAAAGGCTCCGGCGTTTCTCTGCCGGGACTTGAAGGAGCCGAGCCGGTCTGGTCCAGCGAAGAGTGGGAGCCGCCGCCGGACCGGCCGGCGCCGGAGCATGAGCAGGTCGACGCCTACATCCACGAAATGACTCTCGAATTGGCGGACCTGGCCAGGAAGAACGGCGATCTCGAACTTTCCGACCGCCTCATCGGGGCGGTAGGCCTCAAAAGGCCGTCCGACAACTAGCTTCGGCGCGACTTGCCCGCCGGGACGATCCGTTTCGCCTGGGGACGGCCCCCTTCAACTGAAGGCGGACGGCGGGCGCGCGACGAAATAGATGAAGCCGACGGCGACCAAGGTCGCCAGGGCGGTGGTGATCAGAAGAAGGTTTTTCATGGGGCGCCTCCAGCGCCGGTGAACGGCTCAGTTCGAATATATATGGGAGGGATATGAAGGCTCTGTGAGGGCCTGCCGGAGCGATCTTTCCCCTCCGCCGACCCGGCTGGGGAATTGGCGAATCCGGATAGTGAACGGACAGGGGCTGGACTGAGCCATCGCCCGAGCCAGGGCAGGCGAATCTCTTCTCGCGCTCCATTCGAAGGAGGCCGAACGAGATGAACGTTTTAGTCTACCAGGTCATTTCCAACAATAATGTCCTGACAAGGATGTCGGCCTCGTTGGCAAACGCCCTCGCGAATGCCGGCGTAAATGCGTCTCTACTTCCTGTCGCCGGAGCCGATTCGATAAGGGACGCCGCCCGGCTGATATCCGAGGCGGAAATAGACCACGTCGTCGCGTTCGCCTCGTTCACCGCCGACCTGCAGACCTTGGACGGCCAATCCCTCTACGACGCCTTGGGATGCGGTCTGGTCGGCTGGGACGTCGATCACCCCGCCTACCAGTTCAAGCGGTTCGCCACCCCGATCCAAAAGCGCGTCCAGATCTGCGCGTCGCAGTCGCATTTCCGGTTCGCCAGGAGGATGATGGGCTGCCAGGCCGTCGAGCGCCTGATGCTTCCGGCCGTCGACGCCGTGCCGGACCACAGCCTCCCCATGGAGGAGCGCCCGATCCCGGCCATGGTCGCCATGAGCTGGCTCGGAGAGCCGGACGTCTGGTGGAGCGGGACCAAGGGAACTCCGGTATACCCCTTGATCGAGGGCGTAGTCGGTCGCCTGCTGGCCGACGAAGAAGTCGATCTGTTCAAGGCCTATGAAGCCGCCGTCGCCGACACCGGCCTCCCCGTCGCCTTTGACGAGAACATCAGCAACCTGCTGGCCAACATCGCCCTGTTCGTCCGTCGGTACGACCGGATGCGGCTGGCGCAGGCCCTGGCGGAGATGGATTTTCCCTGGCTGATCTGCGGAAGCGGATGGCGCGACCGCCTGGGGGAGCGCGCGCATCTCACCTATGGCGACGACCTGGACTACGCCAACCTGGACGACCTTTATGGAAAATGCCGGGTGGCGCTCAACCTGAATGCCGCGAACGGGGGGAGCGAGCGCGCCATTTCCGCCATGGCGTCCGGCGCCGCGGTGGTGTCCGACCGCAGCCCGTTGCTGCAAGCCGAGTTCGAGACCCAGGACGCCATCCGGTTCTTCGACCGGCGCCTCCCGTCAACCATCGAGCAGGTCGTCGCATCGCTGCTGGGGTCGGGCGAGGCCCAGGGCGTCGGGGCCCGGTCGCGCGAGCTGGTTTCGCAGGCGCATCTGTGGTCGCACAGGGCCACTTGCCTCGTCGAGACCTTGCAAGGCCTGGCGTGCGAACCTCATCTCCAGATGGACGAGGTCAGCTAGGGCCGGTTTGACCTCTCCGCCTCAGTTGAAGCGGGGTTTCTTCAGCATGGAGGCGCGGTCCACCGAACGGATCTCCACGTCGAATACGTCCCCGCCCCGAGACAGGGTGAGAGGAACCGTCGCGCCGGCCGCGCCCAGCGACCACAGGCGGGTGTAGAAGTCGGCGAGGTCGACGACCGGGTGCTCGTCCACCGCCAGGATGATATCGCCGCGGCGCAGCTCCGCCCGCGAAGCCGGCCCCCCGGCCGCCAGGGCCAGGACCACAACGGACGAATCCACCTCCTGGCAGAACACGCCGAGCCAGGGTCGCGACGGGTGGGCGGGGCGACCGCGGGACAGGTCGTCGAGGATCGGCGCGAGCAGTTCGGCCGGAACGCACATGTTGAGGGCGATCGCCTCTCCGCCGGCGGTTTCGTGCTCCACCTGCAGCGACCCCAGCCCCACCAGCTCTCCCGACGGTCCGATCAGGGCCGCGCCGCTCCAGTGCGGATGGGCCGGCCCGGTGAACAGGGCCTCCTCCAGCAGATATTCCCAGTAGCCGGCGAAGGCTTCGCGCACGCGGATGCGGCCGACCAGGGCGTGGGCCGCGCCCCCGCCGCCGGCCAGGATCACCGGATCGTTGCGGCTCAGCCGTCGCGAATCTCCGAGGGGCAGGGCGGGAAGGCCCAGCGGATCGAGGGCGTGGACAAGCCCGAAGCCGGTCACCGGGTCGATGCCGAGCACGTGGGCGGACACGCGCCGCCCGTCCCCGGTGGTCAGGGTGACGCTTTCGGCCTCCGTGATCAGATAGCCGATGGTGACCACCAGGCCGTCCTCGCGAACCACCACCCCGGCGCCCGCGCGCTCGGTCCCGAGGGTCGCGGCGGTGAAGGCGTCGTCGGGAACACGGGCCTCCAGGGTGACGACCGACGAAAGCGCGCGGTCGAGGTCGAACCCAGCGGCGGCGGCCGAAGGCCGTAGCGCCTCGTCCACCTCAAGCTCGCTGAACGGCGATGTCACGCATGCGTCTCCCGTGTGTTCATGCTGAATCTAGGCAGCATGGTCTTTCGGGCAAGCCCGGCGCGGCGCTTAGTCTCGGGGGCTCGATGCACAGCGCGGTGGTCAGAGCAGGGTGGAGCAGGACTTGTTGAGGATTCCGGCGCCGAAGCTGCCCTGGGTCTCGACCTTCCACATGGGGGCGTCGACGGGATCGACCCGACTCTCACCCTTCATGTTGCGCTCCGCATAGTGAGTGATCTGGAGCACCCGGGTGCTTCGTTTGGCGCAATCGATCTCGTCGACCTCGACGCTGGCCATGGAGGCGAAGTTCATCCGGTTGAACGGGGCCGCCTCTTCGAAGCGCACATAGACCCGCCGATACGCGCTGTCCGCAGGCGAAGGCGCGGGCTTGATGAACATCATCGTCGCGGCGGACGTGCCGACGAAAACCCAGTCCCGGGCCTCGACCCCGGCCGTCCAGGACAGATCCGGATCGTCCACCGCCGCGGCGGCGGGCGTGGATGCGGCGCAGAACAGCGCCATCAGCAACCATTTCATGAGCGGACTCCCCGCGCGCCCGCCCTATTTCGGGGTCAGCTTCATCAGCCTGCCTTGGTCGGTCAGGACATAGACCGCCCCTTCAGGTCCGACGCGGACGTCGCGGATCCGGTTCTTCCAGTCCACAAGCAGAGGCTCCTCGTCCACGACCTTGTCGCCGGACAGGGTCAGGCGGTCCAGCATCACCCCGCGCAGGGCGCCGACCAGGACGCTGCCCTTCCACTGGGGAAACAGGCCCGCGTTGTAGAAGGCCAGGCCCGAGGGTGCGATTACCGGATCCCAGTAGTAGCGGGGCTGCTCCATCCCGGCCTTTTCGGTGAGGCCGCCGTTGATCTTCTCCCCCGGATAATCGATGCCGTGGACGATGACCGGCCAGCCGTAGTTCTTGCCGGGCAGGATCAGGTTCAGCTCGTCGCCGCCACGGGGGCCGTGCTCGGTTTCCCACAACCGCCCCTGGGGGTCGAAGGCCAGGCCCTCTTCGCTGCGGTGGCCGAGGGACCAGATCTCGGGCAGGGCGCCGGGGGTCGAGGCGAAGGGATTGCCGGGAACCGGGGCGCCGTCGGGGGTGATGTGCACCATCTTGCCCAGGTGGGTGTCGAGCTGCTGGGCCCTGTCCCACGGCGGCGAGCGGGAGCGGTCGCCGATGATCGCGAACAGGTTGCCGTCGCGGGCGACGGCGATGCGGCCTCCGGCGTTGATGTTCTCGCTTTCGGGCAGCGCGGGCTTGGCCCGGAAGATCACCTTCAGGTCCTTCAGGGTGCCGGCGGCCTGGTCGAGCGTGGCGCGGGCGACGACGATCTGGCTGTCGCCCTGGCCGACGGGCTCGCAGTACATGAAGAAGATCCGGTGGTTGGTCCCGAACTTCGGGTCGACCACCACGTCCAGCAGACCGACCTGGCCCTGGAAGCTGACCTTGGGTACGCCGCCCAAAGGAGCGGAAAGGGTCCCCTTGCCGTCGACGATGCGCATGGCGCCGGCCCGCTCGGTGACCAACATCTTGCTGTCGGGCAGGAAGGCCAGGGCCCAGGGCGCCTTCAACTGGTCGGTGAGGACGGTGACCTGGTAGGGGGCGGTGGGGCGGTACGGCGCCCGGGTCTGGCCGGGGAAGGCGGGCTTGTCGGTGGAAAGCTCGGGCGGACGGGTCTCGATCGGCTGGCCGGGGACCATGACCGGCGTCGGAAAGATGCGGTTCGCCGCCACCGGCGGCGGCGGCGGCGGGGTCTGCGACGGGGGAGGTTGGGCGGCGGCAAGCGTGGGGACGGTGGCGCAGGCCAGCCAGATGCTCGTCTCCAGCCGCTTCATGGTGCTCTCCCAGGTGTCGCCAAAACCTAGCCCGTTTCGCGGCTCTGTCCATAAACCGGTCGGCGACGGCGCCGGTTTCCCCCTGACGTTCAGGGGCCCGCCCACAAGATCAGGATGGTTTTGCATCGAAATCCAAAATCATGAGAGGTGATCGGTTCGAGACGTTCGGAGTGGACGGCTTCAGGGAGCGGCGCGGTGCAGGGCAAGATCGGACTGGAAGAGCATTTCGCCATCCCCGAAACCCTGATGGATTCGGCCGGCTTCGCGCCGCCCGACTGTTGGCCGATCCTGCGCGCCCGGCTGCTCGACATCCACGAGGAACGTCTTCGCCAGATGGATGCGCACGGCATGGAGCTGATGGTCCTGTCGCTCAACGCGCCCGCGATCCAGGCTATCGCCGACACGACCGCCGCCGTGGACATGGCCAGGCGCGCCAACGATTTCCTGGCGGAGCAGGTGGCGCGGCGGCCCGACCGCTTCCAGGCTTTCGCCGCCTTGCCGATGCAGGACGCCGAGGCCGCCGCCGACGAACTCAGGCGATGCGTGCGCGACCTCGGTTTCAAGGGGACCCTGGTCAACGGCTTCTCACAGGTGAACCGAGGATCCGGGACGGCCTATTACGACCACCCCGACTACCTGCCGTTCTGGGCCGAGGCGGAAAGCCTGGACGCGCCCTTCTACCTGCATCCCCGCAACCCGCTTCCCGCGGACAGCGCCCTGTACGAGGGCCATGGTTGGCTGATGGGACCCACCTGGGCCTTCGGCCAGGAAACCGCGGTCCACGCCCTGAGGCTGATGGGGTCGGGACTGTTCGACAAACACCCCGGACTGAAGGTCGTGCTCGGCCATATGGGCGAGGGGTTGCCCTATTCGATGTGGCGGGTCGACAACCGCAACGGCTGGATGAAGGCCCCGCCCGGCCATGCCGCCGCCCATCCGATCGGCCACTACTTCAGCCGCAACTTCTGGCTCACCACCTCGGGCAATTTCCGCACCCAGAGCCTCGTCGACGCCCTGCTGGAGCTGGGATCGGACCGCCTGCTGTTTTCCACCGACTGGCCGTTCGAGGCCGTGGCCGACGCCTGCACCTGGTTCGACGCCTGTTCGATCAGCGAGAACGACCGGATCAAGATCGGGCGGACCAACGCCCAGGCCTTGTTCAAGCTGGGTTAGGCCGTCAGGCGGAGCGTGCAGGCCAGGCGATGGGCGGGGGCGGCCGGTCCACGGCCTTGAAGATGGCGGCGTACAGGGCCGTGGGCCCGATCGGCTTGGCCACGTGCCCGTTCATCCCGGCCGCCCGGCACGCCCGCAGATCGTCGGCCATGACATTGGCGCTGAGGGCGAGGACCGGGACCGTGGCGTTGGGGCCGCCTGCGGCGCGGAGCAGCCGGGTCGCCGCGAGGCCGTCCATCACCGGCATGCGCATGTCCATCAGCACCAGGTCGAAGGGTTCCGCGGCCAGCAGGTCGAGGGCCTCGCGGCCATTCTCGGCGGTGGTCACGATCGCCTCGATCGGCTGCAGGTAGAGGCTGACGATCTGCAGGTTGTTGGGGTTGTCGTCGACCACCAGGATGCGCAGGGCCGTCCGCGGCATGGCCGCTCCGTCGCCGTTGGCGGCCATGGCCGTGCCCGCAGGAAGCGGAACATAAGGCAGCTCCAACCGGAAGGTCGAACCGGCGTCGGTCGCCGATTCCACCGTGATCGTCCCCGCCATGGCTTCGGTCAGCTTTCGGCAGACGCTGAGGCCGATGCCGCTGCCGCCGAACTGGCGGGTGATCGAGGCGTCGCCCTGCTCGAAGGGGGTGAAGATCCGCGCCATCGTCTCCGCGTCCATCCCGTGGCCGGTGTCGGCGACCTCGATGACCAAGCGCTCGCCGTCGGAGCCTGACCTGGCCGCATAGCGGAGCGTCACCGCCCCGGCGGCGGTGAATTTGATCGCGTTGGACAGGAGGTTGAAGATGATCTGCTTGACCCGGTTGGCGTCGACCACGGCGCCGATCGGCGCCGTCGGGCTGATCTCCACGTGCAGCTTGAGGCCCCGCTCCGCCGCCTTCGGCCGCCACAGGTTGGCGGCGCGCTGGACCAGGGCGGTCATGTCCGCCGGGTCAGGCGTGATCTCCAGCTTGCCCGCCTCGATGCGCGACAGCTCCAGCACGTCGTTGACCACGTTGAGCATCAGCCCGCCGGAGTCGAGGATCAGCTCCACCAGTTCGCGCTGCTTGGGGGCGAGGGACGTGTTCAGCAGGACATTGGCCGCCCCCAGGACGCCGTTCATCGGCGTGCGCACCTCATGGCTCATGTTGGCGAGGAAGGTGGTCTTGGCGGCGTTGGCCGCTTCCGCCAATTTGCGGTTCTCGACCGCCTCGATGCGCAAGGCCTGGGCGGCGACCAGGCGGAACCTGTAGTCGCGCCACAGGGCCGCCAGATAGACGATCAGCAACAGGCCGCAGCAACTGCCGGTCAGCCCGGCGGTCAGCCGGCCAGGGCCGAACCCGAATATCGGCACCAGGACCATATAGCCGACCAGGGGCGCTGCGCAGGCGACGAACAGTTCCGTCGCCGCCAGGCACGAGGTGACCAATTGGATCATCGTCCCGGACAGGAGCAGGGCGGTCGCCAGGATGCCGATGTCGCCGCACCGGGTCCACATATGCCAGGTCGGGAAGCCGACGATCAGGAAGCTCAACGACGACAGGCCATAGATGGACAGGCGCGTGGATCGCCGGCCGAAGTCGTTTTGTCCCGCCGTCGTCTGCCTCATGATCACGAACTGGATCGTCAGGTAGAGGGCGAACCAGGGGACCGCCAGCGGCCAATGGCCGACGGTGGCCAGCAGGATGGCGATGAACAGCATCAGGACGATGCGCAGCGGTGCGCTTCGGTTGCGGATCGCCAAGGCGGCGCCTAAGCCGAACTCCCCATCGCGCACCGCATTACGGTCCAACATAGGTCCGGCATAGACCGAAGGGGAAAATGTACCGTTAAGGCCCCCCCGAGGGGCGCCTGGAGTTCGGTCAAGCTTCACGTCTCGACCACCCGCGTCCCCACCGGCGCCAGCGAAAAGCCGGCGAGCTTCAGGTGCTGCAGCCCGAAGGGGATGCCGACGACGGAGCAGATCAGCAGGATCGCCAGCACCAGGTGTTGCAAGGCCAGCCACCAGCCGGCGAAGATGAACCAGACCACGTTCAAGAGCCCGTCCAGCAGGCCGGAGCCGCCGCTTCCGTCGACGGCGTTCCTGGGCAGGACCTGCCGGCCGAACGGAGCGGCCGAGAACCCTGCGATGCGGAAGGCGGCGAAGGCCCAGGGCAGGCCGACGACGGTGCAGGCCAGGACCACGCCGGCGAGCAGCCAGGCCAGCAGGGAAATCCAGCCGCCGAACACGAACCACAGGATGTTGAGCAGCAATTTCACGGGCGGCCTCGTCTGGGCGGCCCACTGTACGCGAACCCGGGAATTTCGTTGCAGTCGCAATGGACAAAAGCGTTCCGGTGGCGCACCTGCATCCTCGCAGCAAGGATTGCGGACCGGTGCGGGCGCCGCAAGGTGACCTTGGGCGCGCGGGACGAACCCGTGCTCGATAAGCCGCCATATGAGCGGCAGGGTGGGGAGGAATGGCCATGTGGAAGGGCAGGGGATTGATACGGGCGCTCGCCCTCGGGGCGGCCCTGGCGGGCGCGCTCGTCGGCTCGACCGTGCGGGCCGAGGCGGTGCCGGCGGGCTGGCAGGCCCGCAACATGAAGCCGCTCGCCCACCTGACCTTGCCGGGGCCTCGCGCCTTCAAGCTCAGCATCAAAAAGTCGAAAGGCCGTTGGTACCTGTTCGTCGCCGAGGGCGGCCAGAGTCCGGCCCTGTCCCGCGAGGGGCGCGGCTTCGTCGTGGTCGACGTCACGGACCCGGCCCGCCCCGTCGTGGTGTTCAGGCAGGTCCTGCAGAACGGTTCCGGTCAGTTGACCCTGCACGGGGACTTGCTGATCGCCGGCCTGCAGCCGCCTTTCGATCCGGGAGCCAAGCATCCCACGGACGGGCCCTGGAGCGACTCCAAGCCGGCGGTCAACGATCTGGCGCTGCTCTTCGACATTTCCGATCCGGTCCATCCGAAACGTCTGTCGGCGTGGCGGACCGAGGGCTTTTCGACCCACCGCAACGTCTATCCCGGCGGCAAGTACGCCTTCATGTCCGCCTTCCTGCAGGGCTTCCGCGGCCAGGCGATCATGAGCGTCCTGGACGTCTCGGACCCCCTCCACCCCAGGGAGGTCGGCCGGTGGTGGCAGCCGGGCCAGAAAGAGGGCGAGCCGCCGCGCGCGCCGCCGAACGGTTTCCACGGACCGGTCACGGTCAGTCCGGACGGCAAGATGCTGACCATGGGCTACACCCCGGGCATCGTGAACCTGGACTTCACCGACCCGACCCACCCCAAGCTGATCGGAAAGCTGGATTTCGCGCCCCTGCCGCAGGTCGGGACCCAGGCGATCCACACCGGACTGCCCCTGGCCAACGGGCTGATGATCGTCAGCATCGAGCCTTCGGCGCCCGGATGCGCCGACAGCGCCGCCTGGGCGGCCCTGGTCGACAACAAGGACCCGGCCCATCCGCGCCTGGTCTCCTACTTTCCCCGCCCCAGCCCGCCCCCAGGGGCGCCCTATAAGAGCTTCTGCGACAAGGGCGGCCGGGTCGGACCCCACAACGTCAACGCCGAGATCCATCTTCCCGACGCCCAGGCGCCCGGCGACCTGGTGTTCATGACCTACTTCAACGCCGGCATCCGCGTGTTCGACATCACCGACGCCAATTCCCCCCAGGAGACCGGTTGGTTCCTGCCCAAGATCGGTTCCTGGGAAAGCGGCGAACGGGGCATGGAGGACGTGCTGGTCGACACCCGCGGCAACGTCTTCGTCACCGACGGCGAGGCCAAGGGCCTGTGGGTCCTGCGCTACACCAACCCGAAGGGCCCCAAGCTGCCGATCCGGGCGAAGTGACCTCTAGGCGATACGGGCCATGGCGCCGGGCGCCTGCGCCAATTCGGCGTCGCTGAATTCTGACCAGGAGAAAGCCGGTTCGATCCTTCGGGCTGTCGCGGGCGTTTGCGAGGCCGGCGCTCCGGCCCGTTCCACCGCCGCGCGGAACACGCTGGCCGCCGCCATGACCTGCTCGGCCATCCTGGCGGCGACGGAGTCTAGGGCCCGCAACCGGCCGATTTGCTGGAGTCCCAGCCCGCGAACGAGATCGGCGTCACGGAGGAACGCGCCGCCCCGTTGCGGATCGGACGCCGCCGCGGCCCGTTCACCGTCCCTGGCCCCATCGAGCGCGGCGCGGAGGGCTTCCAGTCCGTCCATGCCGATTCCCGTCTGGCGCAGAAGCCAGTGGCCCTCCGCCAGGCGCTCACAGATGCAGCAGGCCGCCATCAGGGCCAGGGCGTCCGCGCCGCCGGCGCCGGTCTTCGCGCGGTCGTCCGCGGTCAGGGTGAGCACCATCTGGCGCTCCAGCAGGTGGATGTCGAGCGACAGGGCGCGAAGTCTCAGCCCGGGCTCGGCCCGCCACGCCGACGGGAATCCGGCACGGCTTGCGGGATCTTCCAGGGTGTGAATGTCCATGACGGGTCGCCTGATTGCCGGCCACAGGAATGGGCGTGGCGACTCAATACGCGCCGGATGCGTAGTCTCGGTGACAGTGCTGGGGATAATTGTTTGGCTGCGACGCGGTTTTGGCGAAAAGCTTCATATTAACGTCACGTGCGTTCAGCAGAGCGATGGAAATATCCTTCGACGTTTCCATCTCGACTCTATGATTCGGCCACCGCATTGATCGACACCAGCTTCCCTCGACGCCGCGGCCGATCCACAAAACCACACATTGCCGGCCCCCGCATATGAGTTCGCGTCTGTTGTTGGTGGAAGACGAGGACGCCTTGGCGACGCTGCTTCAATACAATCTCGACAAGGAGGGGTTCGAGGTGGCGATCGCCGTCGACGGGGAGCAGGCCCTGCAGATGGCGGTCCGGACCCGGCCGGACATCATGCTGCTGGACTGGATGCTGCCGGGCATTTCCGGGGTGGAGGTCTGCCGGCGGCTGAGGCTCGGGCCCGAGACCCGCAACATCCCCATCGTCATGCTCACCGCCCGTGGCGAACAGCGCGACCGGTTGCAGGGCCTGGGAGTCGGCGCCGACGACTATGTCTCCAAGCCCTTCGTCATGCGTGAACTGGCCGCGCGACTGAGGACGCTGCTCAACCAGGTTCCGGGGGCGGGACTGGGCGCGCCCGGCCTGGGCTGAGGTTGGCGGGACATTCCCAGCCTCCCTTCCGATTGACGCACCGCGTCGCGGCGCCTAGGACTGGCGCCGCGACAGGTTCCCCGCGAGGGGATTAATAGGGAACTCGGGTGTGAAACCCGGGCTGCCCCCGCAACTGTAAGCGGCGAGCCGACGCGCCAGACGCCACTGGACCCGAAAGGTCTGGGAAGGCGGCGCGAACCGGCGACGACCCGCGAGCCAGGAGACCTGCCCGTCGCGGTCGTTCTTCGACTGGCCGGGGTGCGCCAGGCGAACGGGTTTTCCCGAGCAACGACGACTGCTGTGGCTGCGCCCGGGAGGGAGCCGCCGCCGTGCGTCCGCGCGGCCGTGGCGTCTTCCCCGAGCCGGCGTGTCGATAACGAGGGGAATGCCATGACCAAGACCGTACTGTTTTCAAGTGCTTGCTTCGCCATCCTGGCGGCGACCTGCGCCCATGCGGACGAGGCCGCGGCGCCCAGGCCCGACGTGGGCGGGGTCGAGGCCGCCAACACCCTGGACGGAACGGTGGTGGTCGCCACCCGCTCGCTCCAGCGAGCCGACCGCATCGGCCAGTCGGTGACCGTGCTCGACCAGAAGGCCATCGAGGCGGGCCAGGCGACGGTCGTCGCCGACCTTTTGGCCCGGACGCCGGGCGTCGGCGTTTCCCGCAACGGCGGGCCGGGGCAGCTCACTACCTTGCGCATCCGCGGGGCGGAAGGCGACCAGACCGTGGTGGTCGTCGACGGGGTCAAGCTGAACGACCCGTCCCAGCCCGGCGGCGGCTACAACTTCGCCAATCTCCTGACCGGGGACGTGTCCCGCGTCGAGGTGCTGCGCGGGGCCCAGTCCACCCTGTGGGGCAGCCAGGCCATCGGCGGGGTGGTCAATATCGTCACCGCCCAGCCGACCCGGCCCTTCGAGGCCTCGCTGGACCTCGAGGGCGGATCGATGGACACGGCCTATCTGCGCGCCGGGGTCGGCGGCGCCGGCGAGCGGGGGAGCTGGCGCCTGGCGGCCGCCCACTACGCCACCGCCGGCGTCTCGGCCTACCGCTTCGGCAAGGAGGCCGACGGCTTCCACGACACCGGTTTCAGCGGGCGTGGAAACCTGAAGCTGACCCAGGACGCCAGCCTCGACCTGCGGCTGGTCTATTCGAAGGGTCGCAACGCCTTCGACGGCTTCCCGCCGCCCGCTTTCGCCTTCGCCGACGACGGGGAGTACGGGACCACCGAGGATCTGGTCGGCTACGGCGGGCTCAACGCCGGCCTCCTGGGCGGGCGGCTGCAGAACCGGCTCTCCTTCGGCTACACCCGCACCGACCGGGAGACCTTCAATCCGGCCCAGGCGGTCGCCACCACGACCTTCATCGCCCGCGGCCAGAACAAGCGTTACGAATACCAGGGGGTGCTGGACATCGCCCCGGGCTGGACCGGCACGGCCGGGGTCGAGCGCGAAGAGGCCTCCATGCGCACCGCCGCGCCTTCGGCCTTCGCCCCGAACCCCGTTCCCGCCACGGCGCAGGCCGCCATCGACAGCCTCTACGGCCAGGTGCAGGGCGAAGTCGCGCCGGGGCTGACCCTCACGGGGGGGCTGCGCCACGACGATCACGACACCTTCGGCGGCAAGACCCTCGGCCAGGCGGCGGCGGCCTGGTCGCTGAACGGCGGGGCGACCGTCCTGCGGGCCAGCTTCGGCCAGGGCTTCAAGGCCCCGACCCTGTACCAACTGTTCGGACCTTACGGGAATACGGGGCTCAAACCCGAGCAGGCCGACGGCTGGGACGCGGGGATCGAGCAGGCCTTGGGCGGCGTCCGCTTGACCGCGACCTATTTCGCCCGCCGCACCACCAACCAGATCGACTTCGCATCCTGCCCCTCCGGTGGGGCGGCTCCGGCCCTCTGCTCCGTCGGCGGCACAAGGCGGTTCGGCTATTACGACAACATCGCCCGCACCCGGGCTCACGGGGTCGAACTGGCCGGCGCCGCCCGCCTGGGGCCGGTCGACCTGCAGGCCAACTATAGCTGGACCGACGCCCGCAACGACGTGGCCGGCGGAGTCAATTTCGACCGCTTCCTGGCCCGGCGACCGCAGCATCAGGCCAACGTCTCGGCGGGGCGGACCTGGCCGGGCAGGCTGACCACCACCGTGGCGGTGCGCTATGTCGGCGAAAGCTTCGACGACGCGGCCAACACCGTCCGGCTGAAGGGTTACACCCTGGTCGACCTGCGCGCCTCCTATCCCTTGTCCAAAGGGCTGGAGCTCTACGGCCGGGTGGAGAACCTGACCGACCAGGCGTACGAAACCGTCCACAACTACGGCGAGCCGGGCCGGACGGCCTATCTGGGCCTGCGGGCGCGCTACTAGTGTGGCGATTCAGAAATTCGCCCCTGTCGATGGCAGGCGCTGTGCGAATTTCTGAATCTCCAGCCACACTAGAAACCTTTGACTCTAGCGTGCTTCTTTGAATTTGAAGTTCGCAACCCGCATGATCCATCCGCTGGCGAACTTCAAATTCAGCACACTAGGCGAAGGGCGGCGGAGGACGGCCATGGCCGAGGACGAGGCCGAGACCAATCGGCGGCACAAGGCGGCGATGAGGGCGCTGAAGGCCGAGCGGGCGGCGCTGATGGCCGACAAGGCCGACGCGACTGGCCTGCTGCTGGTCCACACCGGCGACGGCAAAGGCAAGTCCACCGCCGCCTTCGGCATGGTCGCCCGCGCCCTCGGCTGGGGCCAGAAGGTCGGCGTGGTCCAGTACATCAAGGGCGGCTGGTTCACCGGCGAGGGCCAGTTCTTCCGCCGCTTTCCCGACCAGCTGCGCTGGGAAACCATGGGGGAGGGGTTCACCTGGGACACCCAGGACCGGGCCCGCGACATCGCCGCGGCGCGGGCCGCCTGGGCGGTTTCGCTGGAGATGCTGCATGACCCGGGGCTCGACCTGGTGGTGCTGGACGAGCTGAACATCGCCCTGCGCTACGACTACCTCGACATCGAGGCGGTCGTGGCCGACCTCTTGGCCCGGCCGCGGGACAAGCACGTCTGCATCACCGGCCGCAACGCCAAGCCCGAACTCCTGGCCATCGCCGACCTGGTCACCGAGATGACCCTGGTCAAGCATCCCTTCGACGCCGGGATCAAGGCCCAGCGGGGGATCGACTTTTGACCGGGTGGCCGACCCGGCGGGGCGCCGCCGCCGGCCTGGTCGCCGCCGCCGTCGCCGCGCGCGCGCGGGCGCAGGCGCCGCCGCGCCGGGTGGTCTCCTTGAACCCCTGCCTCGACGCCATCCTGGTCAGGGTCGCCGACCGCGGCCAGATCGCGGCCCTCAGCCGCTATTCCCGCGACCCCGACAGCTCCAGCATTGTCACGGTCGCCGCGACCCTGCCTTTCACCTACGGCAGCGCCGAGGAGGTCGTCGCCCTGGCGCCCGACCTGGTGCTGCTGGACATCTTCACCCCGCCGGCCTCCCTGGCGGCCCTTCGTCGCCTGGGGGTGCGGACGGCCGTGTTCGGCGGCGTCGACAGCCTTGCCGAAAGCCTGGCCCAGGTCGCCCGCGTGGCCGCCGCCGTCGGCCGGCCGGACCGGGGGAAGGCCTTGATCGCCCGGATTCGCGCCGCCGTGGCCGCCGCCGCCCCGCCGCCCGGCGCCCCGGCCCTGACCGCCCTGGTGTTCCAGGCCAACGGCTTCGTCTCGGCCGAGGGCACCCTGGTGGACGAGATGATCCGCAGCGCCGGCTTCACCAATGTCGCGGGGCGCTACGGGCTGAAGCGGTCGGGACCTGTGTCCCTGGAGCGGTTGGTCGCCGATCCGCCGCAGGTGCTGCTGGCCGGAGAGCCCCGGCCCGGCGCCCCGGCCTGGGCCGACCGGATACTGGAGCATCCGGCGCTGAGGGTCGTCGCCCCGCGGATGCACCGGGCGGTGTTCCCGCAGCGGCTGCTCTATTGCGGCGGCCCGGTGTTGGTCGAAATGGCGGCGACGCTGGCGCGCGCCCGTAGGGACGTCCTGGAGGCGCGGGCTTGACCCGGCCGCTCCCGCGCCTCCTGCTGATCGCCGGCCTGGTCGCGGCCATGCTGCTGCTGGTCGGGCTGAGCCTGATGGCCGGCCGGGTCCGGGTCCCGTTCAGCGCCTGGACCGATACCGCCGACCCCCGCTGGGCCATCATCTTCGCCCTCAGGCTGCCGCGGACCCTGCTCGGCCTCGCCGTCGGCGCGGCGCTGGGCATGTCGGGGGCGGCGATGCAGGGCTACACCCGCAACCCCCTCGCCGATCCAGGCGTGCTGGGAGTCTCGGCCATGGCGGCGTTCGGGGCGGTGATGACCCTCTACCTCGGGGCCGGGGCGTCGCAGAACTGGGTCACCGCCGGCGGGGCCATGGCCGGGGCCCTGGCGGGCGTCGCCATGCTGATGGCGCTTTCGGGGCGGGCGTCCAGCACCCTGACCTTCATCCTGGCCGGGGTGGTCCTCAACACCGTGGCCGCGGCCGGCGTATCCCTGGCCCTCAGCCTGGCGCCCTCGCCCTGGGCGGTCAGCCTGATCGTCAACTGGCTGATGGGGTCCCTGGCCGATCGCAGCGTCGAGGACCTGCGGCTCGCCGCCCCCCTGATCGCCCTCGGCTGCGGCCTCCTGCTCCTGACCGCCCGGGCCCTGGACGCCCTGACCCTGGGCGAGACCGGCGCCCGGTCCCTGGGGGTGAACCTGGCGGCCACCCGCTGGCTCCTGGCTGTCGGCCTGGCCCTGACCGCCGGCGCCAGCGTGGCGGTGACCGGTGTGATCGGCTTCGTCGGTCTGGTGACGCCGCACATGCTCCGCCCGTTCGTGGGCGCGCGGCCCGGCGCCCTGCTGATCCCGAGCGCGGTCGGGGGCGCGGCGCTCGTGCTGGCCGCCGACATCGCCGTGCGCATGACCCCGTCGGCCGGGGAGGTGAAGCTGGGGGTGGCCATGGCCGCGCTCGGCGGCCCGTTCTTCCTGGTCCTGCTCCTGTCGATGCGACGGAGGATGGCGTGAGCACCCTCGGCCTGGCCGGCGTCCACGTCAGCCTCGGGGGCGCGCCGGTCCTGCGGGACGTGAGCCTCGCCTTCGCGGCCGGGTCGGTGACCGCCGTGGTCGGCCCCAACGGGGCCGGCAAGACCACCCTGCTTTCCTGTCTGGCCGGGTTGCGCGCGCCGGGACGCGGGGCCGCCAGCCTCGACGGGGAGCCGGTGCTGACGATCCCGTCCCGTCGCCGCGCCCGGCGCATCGGCTATCTTGAGCAAAGTCCCGAGATCGCCTGGGCGGTGGACGTGCGCACCCTGACCGGCCTAGGCCGCACGCCCTACCTGGGCGCCCTGGGGCCCACCGCGGAGGATTGCGCCGCCGTGGAGGCGGCCATGGCTCAGGCGGCGGTGCAGGACTTCGCCGACCGCTCGGTGGCCAGCCTCTCCGGGGGCGAGCGGGGACGGGTGCTGATCGCCCGCGCCCTGGCCGGCGATCCGGCCTGGCTGCTGGCCGACGAGCCCCTGGCCGGCCTCGACCCCGGACACCAGCTCGACGCCGCCGCCCTGTTCCGTCGGCTCGCCGTGGAGGGCCGCGGCGTCGTCGTCACCCTGCACGACCTGACCCTGGCCGCCCGCATGGCCGACCGCGTGGTGGTGCTGTCGGCCGGGGCGGTGGCGGCGGACGGGCCACCGCGCCAGGCCCTGACCCCTGAGGTGCTGGCCCGGGTCTACGGCGTCGAGGCCCGGCTGTCCGAGGGGGCGGCGGGCCTGCTGGTCGAGATCAGCGGCCGTCTTGGCTGACCTCGAAAGCGTGGGGAGGGCGGCATGGCGGCGCTGATGATCCAAGGCTGCGGCTCCGACGTCGGCAAGTCGGTGCTGGTCGCGGGCCTGTGCCGGCTGTTCGCCAATCGCGGCTGGCGCGTGCGGCCGTTCAAGCCGCAGAACATGTCCAACAACGCCGCGGTCGCCGCCGACGGCGGCGAGATCGGCCGCGCCCAGGCGCTCCAGGCCCTGGCCTGCCGCACGCCGGCCAGCGTCCACATGAACCCGGTGCTGCTCAAGCCGCAGAGCGACGTCGGCGCTCAGGTGATCGTCCGCGGCAGGGCGGCGGGAAACTGGCAGGCGCGGGCCTACCAGGATCGCAAGGCCTCGCTGCTGGACACGGTGCTGGAGAGTTTCCAGGTCCTGCACGACGAGGCCGACCTCGTCGTGGTCGAAGGCGCCGGCAGTCCGGCGGAGGTCAATCTGCGGGCCGGCGACATCGCCAACATGGGTTTCGCCAGGGCCGCCGGCGTGCCGGTGGTGCTGGTCGGCGATATCGACCGCGGCCACGTGATCGCCGCCCTGGTCGGGGCTCACGCGGTGCTGGACCCGGCCGACCGGGACATGATCCGGGGCTTCGTCATCAACAAGTTCCGCGGCGACCCCAGCCTGTTCGACGACGGACGGGCGATGATCGCCGCCCGTACGGGATGGGCCGACCTCGGGATGGCGCCGTGGCTGGCCGCGGCGCGGTCCCTGCCGGCGGAGGACGCGGTGATCCTGGATCGGGCCGAGGGCGGCGCCGCCGGCCGGGTGAAGATCGTCGTCCCCATGCTGTCCCGCATCGCCAACTTCGATGATTTCGACGCCTTGAGGCGCGAGCCCGAGGTGGACTTCGGTTTTATTCCGCCCGGCCGGCCGCTGCCGGGTGACGCCGGCCTGGTGATCCTGCCGGGGACCAAGGCGACCTTGGCCGACCTGGCCTTCGTGCGGGCGCAGGGGTGGGACGTCGACCTCTTCGCCCATGTCCGCCGGGGCGGGCGGGTCCTGGGGATCTGCGGCGGCTTCCAGATGCTGGGGCGGCGGGTCGCCGATCCCGACGGGGTCGAGGGTCCGCCGGGCGAGGCCGCGGGCCTCGACCTGCTGAAGGTGGAGACGGTGCTGGGGGCTGAGAAGGTCCTGCGTCCTGTCGCCGGTCGGCTGGCGGCGGGCGGCGCGCGCTTCGAAGGCTATGAGATCCATGCGGGCCGCACCGAGGGGCCGGGCCTGCGGCGGCCGCTGCTGGCGTTCGACAACGGGGCGACGGACGGAGCTATTTCCGCCGATGGCCGGGTCAGCGGCTGCTACGTCCACGGCCTGTTCGACAGCGGCGGGGCGCGGGCGGCCCTGCTGGGCGCGCTGGGGGCGGCGTCCGCCGCCACCGACCAGAGGCTGGCGGTGGACCGCGCGCTGGACGAGATCGCGGCGGTGCTGGAGCAGTCTTTCGACATCCCCAGACTGGCCGCCATCGCCGGTCTGCCGCCGCCCCTTCCAGCTGGTTAGCCCTTTCTGTCGCTAGGGCTTGACGACGGTGGTCGTCGTCGTGGTCGCAGGCGTCGCGGGCTTGACCGTGGTGGTGACGGTTGTCGAAGGACGATGGCGGGCGACGTGCCGGACGCGGTGCTTCACTGGTTTTGCGGTGCGGGCGGGCCCCGAATAACTCGACGAGGTCGAGGTCTTGCTGTGTTCGATCAGCGGGCCCGTCTGGGCCGTCGCTCCGATAGGCGCGGCGACGACAGACAGGCAAATCAGGGTCAGGAGCTTCATGGTTTCCTCCGGCGTATACGCCGGAGGAATACGAACGATCAGCCTCGGGGTTCCGAAATCCGCAGGCGGGCGGACTTGCCAAGGTCCGCGCGGGGCGAAACCCGCCCCTTATTTGCCTACGGCTAGGATGGTGAACGAGTCCGGCAGCATCGGGCCCCGCCGGGGCCGGCCGCCGGGGGGACCGCCACCCGGCGGACCGCCGCCGGGCGCCCCGGCTCCACCCGGCGGGCCGCCGGCCGGGGGCGCTGCTCCGGGAGGCGGCGGCGGGCCGTATTCGGCCGCGTCGGTCAGGATGCGGTTGGTCTTGGCGTCCAGGGTGAGGACCTTGGCCCCGACCTGGGTGGCGACGGTCTGCGTCACCGCGAAGGTGGTCGGGCTCAGTTCCTTGACCACGGTGAGGGTGCCGTCGCCCCCGTTCGAGCTGAAGGCCTCCTTGGTGGCGGGATTGAAGGTCGCCCCGTCGGTTCCGGGTCCGATCGGCAGGACCGCCAGGATGGCGCCGGTGTTGGCGTTCAGCACGGTCATGGTCGCCGGCATCCGGCAGGTGACGAACAGGACGTGGCTGGCCGCGTCGAGGGCCAGCCCCGCCGGCCCGCCGCATTTCCCCTCCAGGCCGTATTTGCCTGTCACGGCCATGGTCTTGGCGTCGACCACCGCGACCTGGTCCTTGTCCTCCAGGTCGATGTAGAGGCGGCCCTTGCCGTCGGTGGCCGCCTGTTCGGGCATGCCTCCGAGGTCGAAGGCGCCGAGGACCGCGCCTTCGGCGGCGTTGATCACCGTCACGTTCGGCGCGACGTGGCTGAAGACATAGACGCGCTGGTTGGCCTGGTCGGCCAGGATGCCGTCAGGATTGCCTTGGACGTCGATGGTCTTGATCAGGCCCAGGGTCTTGGCGTCCCACATGGCGACGGGCTTGCTGCTGGAGAAGCCGTGCCCCGACTTGGCGTCGACCACGGCGCCGCGGGCGTTGACGTTGGGGATCGTCCCCACCGGCGCCAGGGTGTCGAGATCGAAGACCGTGATGCGTGGGTTCGCCGCGGTGCGCGGGATGTAGAGCCGGCGGTTGGCGGCGTCGGCGTAGATGTAGTCGAACCCGCCGTCGCCCCCGGCCTTGACGGTCTTGAGCACCTTGTAAGGGGCCGCGGGCGGCTGGGCCGTCGCCGCCGATGCGGTCATGGCGAGGGCGAGGGCGGCGACGTTCAGAAGTGATCGCATGCGAAACCTCCCGCTTCGGCTCCTCTTGGATCGGGTGAGCCGTAAGCGGGGGCATTCTGCATGCAGTCTGACGCGCGCGCTATTGAATTGGCGCGACGCACTACTGAAATATTACTGAAATGATGGCCGGCCACGAGCCCGGCCCGGCCTCAGGCCATCACGACGACATTGACGCGCCGGTTCTGGGCGCGGCCGTCGGCGGTGGTGTTCGGCGCCGCCGGGGAGTCGACTCCGTAGGAGATGGTGGCCATCCGGTTGAGGGCGACGCCCTGTTTGTTCAGGAACCGGCGCACCGCCTCGGCCCGCTCGGCGCCCAGTTGGCGGTGGGTCCGGGCTTCCCGCGGGTCGGTGTAGCCCTGGATCTCCAGATAGACGTTGCGGTTGTCCGACTTCAGCTTCTCGGCCAGGGTCAGGAGCCGGGTCTGGGCTTCCGGCGACAGGTCCGCCTTGTTGGCCGCGAACTTTATGGAGTCGTCAGCCAGCACCATCGTATAGCCGAACTTGCCCTGGGCGAGCTGGTTCGCGGCCTGGGCGCGTTCGAGCGCCTCACGGCTGGCGGCGTCGAGTTCGGAGAGCTTCTGCGCATGGCCCTGGAGCTGCGTCTGTTCCGCCGCCACCTGCGACTGGGTCGCCTCCAGCTTGGCGTCGACCGCGCTCGCCTGTTCACGCACGAAGCCCTTGGTGGCGCACCCGCCAAGGCTCAGGGCGCCGGCCGCGACGGCTGTCAGGACGATGGCGGCGGGGGTCGATGTTCGCATGGCTTGTCTCCCAATGTTCCGCGACCATAACAAAGGACGAGGGATTTTGTTTCCCCGGTCTTCGAAACCTGGGCGCAGATGCGGTTCGGGCTTCGTCTTCCCAGGACGTTCAGGGCTTCAGCTTGCAGTTGGTCAAGGGGATTTCCGTCCCGTCCACCGTGACCTTGTCGCCGTCGGTCCAGAATTTGACCGCCCCGTCGGAGAACTGCACGCCCGTGGCGACCGGCGCCTTCTTCAGCTTGTACTGCTTGTTGTTGCTGCTGATGGTCATGGTGGCGGCGGTCGCCCTGTTGGAGTCGTAGGACATCAGGAAGGCGGCGTTGTCGTCGCAATTGTAGAAGGCGATGTTGAAATTGTTCATCGGCGGCAGTCTCGCCGTAGCGGCCATGGCGGGCGCCGTGACCAGACCGGCCGCCAGCGCGGCGCCGATCAGAAGCAAGGTCCTCATTGAACGTCTCCTCTCCTTGCAGAGGCCCCCCTCGAGCCGCCGTGTTTTCTTTTCGATTATAGAGCGGATGTCGTGAACTGTATCTAGAGGCTGCGCGAGGTCTTGCGCGCCTTTTCCCGGCTCGACCGGAATCCGGGGCGGGCGGCGTGTTCGAGGCCGCCGACAAAATAGACGGTCGACGGCTCGCGCGACTTGCGCTCTTTTCTTGTCGCTCCGTTCCTGTCGAAAGGCCGCCTTCCGTGAAGACTGATCGCTTGATGACCATGCTGGCCGGCGCCGTCGCGCTTGTGCTGCAAACCTCGGCGGCGCACGCCCAGAACGCCGCCGCCGGGGCGGGCGTGTTCGCCCAGTGCGAGGTGTGCCATTCCATCGACGGCTCCAACGGCGTCGGCCCGAGCCTGAAGGGCGTGGTCGGCCGCACCGCCGGGACCGCGCCCGGCTTTGACTTCAGCCCCGCCTTCAAGGCCGTCGCCAAGCCATGGGACGCCAAGTCCCTCGACGCCTTCATCGCCGATCCGCAGAAGGCGGTTCCCGGCAATGTCATGTCGTTCGTGGGCATTCCGGAGGCCAAGGATCGCGCCGACCTCGTGGCCTATCTGGCCACCCTGAAGTAGGGCGTCCTGTGGGCGCACGTGGACAACACCAACGAGGAGCCACCCATGTCCGACCCGGAATTCGACCGCCGGCAAGTCTTCGCCGTCGCCGCCCTCGCGGCCGCTGCGGCGCCCGCGGCGGCCATGGCCCAGCCCGCCGCCCGCCCCGCCCCGACCTTCACGCCCAAGCCCTTGCCCTTCGACCCCAAGGCGGTGCCGGGCCTGTCGGAGAAGCTGCTGCTCAGCCACCACGACAACAACTACGCCGGAGCGGTCCGGCGCCTGGGGACGATCATGGGCCAGTTCGCGGCCCTGGATCCGGCCACCGCCCCGGGCTTCGTGCTCAACGGCCTGAAGCGCGAGGAGCTGATCGCCTGGAACTCGATGATCCTGCACGAGGTCTATTTCGCCGGCCTCGGCGCGCCCACGCCTCCATCGGCGCCCCTGGCCCAGGCCATCGAGCGTGATTTCGGCAGCCATGCCCGCTGGGCCGCGGAGTTCACCGGTCTGGGCAAGGCCCTGGGCGGCGGCTCCGGCTGGGTGTTGCTGACCTGGAGCCCGCACGACGGCCGGCTGGTCAACCAGTGGGCCTCCGACCATACCCAGACCCTGGCGGGCGGCGTGCCGGTGCTGGCCCTCGACATGTACGAGCACGCCTATCAGATGGATTACGGCGCCAACGCCGGCGGCTATGTCGACGCCTTCATGAAGATCGGCAACTGGCGCAACGCCAATGCGGTCTTCGCGCGGGCGACGGCGGCCTGAAGCTTGGCGAGGGTTCGCCCTCGTCCGCGCGTAGTCTCCTACGGAACTAGACAGAGAATTCGGGAGGAGCGTCTTGACCACCCCGACCCGCTTCGGGATCGCCGGAGCAGGGCTGGCCCTGATGGTCGCGGCCCTGGCCGGTCCTGCCTTCGCCCACGGCATCGCCGGCAAGGACGCCGCCTTCGTCGCGGCCAGCCACGGCGCCCAGATCCTTCCGTTCATCTACCTCGGCGCCAAGCACATGGTGACGGGCTACGACCACCTGCTGTTCATCCTTGGCGTGGTGTTCTTCCTCTACGACCTGAGGCACGTCGCCCTGTATGTGACGATGTTCTCGATCGGCCACTCGCTCACCCTGCTGACCGGGGTGCTGAGCAACATCCAGGTCAACCCCTATCTGGTGGACGCGGTGATCGGCCTGTCGGTGGCCTACAAGGCCTTCGACAACCTGGGCGGGTTCAGGACCGTCCTCGGGGTGCAGCCGGACACCCGCGTCGCGGTGCTGGGCTTCGGCCTGGTCCACGGCTTCGGCCTGGCCACCAAGCTCCAGGAACTCAGGCTGTCGAAGGATGGTCTGGTCGCCAACATGGTCTCGTTCAACGTCGGGGTGGAGCTGGGCCAGCTCCTGGTCCTGTCGTTGATCCTGGCGGCGATGGTCTGGTGGCGCCGGCAGCCCGGCTTCGCCCGCCAGGCGGTGGCCGCCAACGTCCTCATCCTGTTCGCCGGCTTCCTGCTGATGGAATACCAATTGGCCGGTTTCTTCACCCAAGCGAGGCTGCCCGCATGACCATCGAAGGCCAGACCGACCGGCCGCCGTCGCCCAAGCGGCTGGCCCTGATCACCGGCGGCGCCCTGGCGCTGGCGACCGTGCTGGTGGTCGGTTTCGTGCTGCCGGCGGAATTCCACGCCGACCCGACCGGGTTCGGCCGCGCCACCGGCCTTTTGAAGCTGGGGACGCCCCAGCCGCCCAAGGCCGAGGTCGTGGCGGCAGGGACCACCGCCAATACCCGCTACTACCCGACCGCCTACCGCAGCGACGAGGTGGAGATTCCCCTGGCCGCGGGCGGCGACGAGAACCGCAAGGACGAACTCGAATACAAGGTACGGATGAAGCCGGGCGACAGCATGGTCTATGCCTGGAGCGTCCCTGTCCCCAACCCGGAGGAGTTCTACTACGACTTCCACGGGGAGACCCCGGCGGCGGCGGGCGCGCCCGCCAAGGTGGTCGAGTACAAGCAGTCCACGGGCACGTCCTCGAACGGGGTCCTGATCGCGCCGATCCCGGGCGTGCACGGCTGGTACCTGCAGAACCAGTCGGTCAAGCCGGTGGTGGTGAAGCTGAAGATGAGCGGCTTCTACGAACTGGTCCCCCCTGGCCAATATGGCAACGAGGCGCGGATCAAGGCGAAGCCGGTTTCGTGACCGGCATCCGTCAGGCCCAAGCCTGAGGCCTCCCCGCTTGGGGGAAGACCCTACCGCCCGCCGGGGCGCTGGCCGGGATCGACGTCGGTGGGCATGACGCTGCCGCGGCCGATGTTGCCGAGGAGCTGTTCGAGCACGCTGAGCTCGCGCCCGCGGGTCGGGGTCTCGTTCTTGTTGTAGGCCAGCTCGTAGCCGTTCTTCAGCCCCAGATGCTTGACCTCGGTCACCTTCTCGTCAGGGCCGAACTTGATCTCGACCACGTCGCGGCTGATCAGCTTGGGGTTCTGGTAGGCCACCTTGGTGGTGCTCTGGGAGATATAATACCAGGTGTTCGGCTCGAAGCTCGAGGTGGTGGACGGCGAGCCCAGGCGCGCCGTCACGGTGGACTTGGTGTCCTCGCCCACCTTGACGTCCTGGGGCTTGTCCTCGCGGGCCTGGAAGCCGTTGTAGGCGACGGTCGGCGCACAGGCCGCCATGCTCAGGCCGACGAGGCCGAGGGCGGCGAGGGCGATGACAGACGTACGGGCCATAAGGACTCTTTTCAAAATGGCGTCTAACGCCCTTGACCTACCGCCCCGGGGGCTCGACTTCAATGCGTCGAGTGGACCCTTAAGACACGCACGAGGCGGAAAAGCGGCATGCAGGCGATCAAAAGGCTCTTGCGGCCGCGTCCGGCGGTGGAGGCGGGACGACGGCTGTTCGCCGCGGCGTCCGCCCATGCGCGCCAGTCCGCCCTCTATCTGGGCGCCGGAATCCCCGACACCAACGAGGGCCGGTTCGAGGCCTACACCCTGCACGTGGTGCTGGTGCTGCACCGGCTGAAGGGGCAGGGGCCCGCCGCGGCGGAGGCCGCCCAGGCCCTGTTCGACGCCTATGTGCGCAACCTCGACGACGCCCTGCGCGAAATGGGGGTCGGCGACCTGTCGGTGGGCAAGAAGATGCGCAAGCTGGGCGAGGCCTTCTATGGCCGGGTGAAACACTATGACGAGGCCTTCGCCGCCCTGCCCGACGAGGCGCCGCTCCAGGCGATGATCGCGCGCACGGTGTTCGCCGGGAGCGGGGAGGGCGACGCGGCCGGCCTTTGCGCCTACGCCCTGGCCGCGATGCAGGCCCTCAAGGCGCAACCCCTCGAGGCGGTGCTCGACGCCCGTCTCGACTGGCCGAGCTACGGAGAGGCGTCATGAGCCGAATTGTCGACTGGTCCGTCCCGGTGCGCCTGTCCGACGTCGGACGGGGCCCGGAGGCGCGCCGGCTGGAGCCGGACGAGGCCCAGCGAAAACAGATCGCCGCCGCCCTGGGCCTGGCCGGATTGCCCGCCTTCTCCGGCGAGATCCGCCTCGTCCCGTGGCATGACGGGGCCGAGATCCACGGTCGCTGGACCGCGAAGGTCACCTACGCCTGCGGCCTGACCCTGGAGCCCTTCGACGAGGACCTCGAGGGCGATTTCACCGTCCGCGCCGTGCCGCCGTCCAGTCCCCTGGCCGCGGAGGACGAGGCGGCGGAAGCCGAACTCGACCTCGACCCCGAGGCCGACGATCCCCCCGACGTGCTGGAGGGCGAGGCCTTGGACCTCGCCGGCTATCTGATCGAGGACCTGTCCCTGTCCCTCGATCCCTTCCCGCGCAAGCCCGGGGCGGTGTTCGAGCCCCCGAACCTGGGCGAACCCGAATCGCCGTTCGCGGTGCTGAAGCGGTTGAAGGAGTAGGGGGCGGCTCCTATCACGGCTCATGCTCTATCTGCTGCTCAAGGCCGCCCTGTCCGGCGTCGTCGTGGCCCTGGTCTCCGAGGTGGCCAAGCGCTACCCGGGGTTCGGCGGACTCATCGCGTCCCCTGCCGCTGGTGTCGGTCCTGGGCATGATCTGGCTCTGGCGCGACACCCACGATCCCGACCGCATGGCGGCCCACGCGACCGGGATCTTCTGGTTCGTGCTGCCCTCCCTGCCGATGTTCCTGTTGATCCCGGCGCTGCTCAGGCGCGGGGTGGCGTTCTGGCCCGCCTTGGCGGCGGCCTGTGCGCTCAGCCTCGCCCTCTATGGCCTGACGACCTGGATCGGGCCGCGGTTCGGATTGCGGCTGTGATCGGAAGCGGGGCTGCGACCCTGCCCCGGCTTGCCCGCCCCCGCGACGCAGCCTAAGGTCCGACCGCTTTTTGCCGCGGCCTTGTGGGGCCGGCGTTGGCTGAGGCGTGCGTCGAGGGGATTGCAAGCCGCCCGTGTCCAATCCGGTGACCATCTCCATCGACGCCATGGGCGGCGATCATGGCCCGCCCGTCGTGGCCGAGGGCGTGACGCTTGCGTTGAAGCGCCTCGCCGGCCGCGATGTGCGCTTCCTGCTGCACGGCGACGCCGCTCGCCTCGATGCTGAACTGGCCAGACGCCCGGCCGCCCGCGCCGTGTGCGAGGTGCGCCATACCGACCTCGTCATCGCCAGCGACGAAAAACCCGCCGTGGCCTTGCGCCGCGGCAAGGGCTCCAGCCTGTGGAACGCCGTCCAGGCGATCAAGGACGGCGAGGCCCAGGCGATGGTGTCGGCCGGCAACACCGGCGCCCTGATGGCCATCTCCAAGCTCATCCTGCGCATGGCCGTGGGCCTGGACCGGCCGGCCATCGTCGCCAGCTGGCCGACTATGCGCGGGGTCACCGCCGTGCTCGACGTCGGCGCCAACGTCATCAGCGACGCCGAGCAGCTGGTCGAGTTCGCCATCATGGGCGAGGCCTTTTACTGCGCGGTGCACGGGGACGAGGCGACCTGCCGCCCCAGCGTCGGCCTGCTCAACGTCGGCTCCGAGGACGTCAAGGGCCACGAGGAGGTGCGCGAGGCGCACCGACTGCTCCGCGAGGCGGGGCTCGACCTCGAGTACCACGGCTTCGTCGAGGGCGACGACATCGCCAAGGGCACGGTGGACGTGGTGGTCACCGACGGCTTCACCGGCAATATCGCGCTGAAGACCGCCGAAGGCATGGCCCGGTTCTTCGCCATCAGCCTGCGCGAGACCCTGACCTCGACCCCCATGGCCAAGGCCGGCGCCCTGGTCGCCTCCGGGGCGCTGCGGAAGATGCGCGACCGCCTCGACCCCTCCAGCGTCAACGGCGGCCCGCTGCTCGGGCTCAACGGGGTGGTGGTCAAGAGCCACGGCGGCGCCGACGCCAAGGGCTTCGCCAACGCCATCAAGGTCGCCGCCGATCTGGCCGCCAGCGACTACGCCGAACACATCGCCCGCAACATGGAGCGGCTTACCGCCGCATTGCGCGAACCCGCCCCGGCGGCGGAGAACGGCGCGTGAGTGTGATCAGAAGCGCCGTGACCGGCGTCGGGGCCTACCTTCCCGAAACCGTCGTCTCCAACGAAGACCTGTCCCGTATCGTCGAGACCAGCGACGCCTGGATCCGCGAGCGCACGGGCATCCGCGAGCGCCGCCGGGCCGCCCGCGGCCAGTTCACCTCCGACCTCGCCGTCGCCGCCGCCCGCGCCGCCCTGGCGGCGGCCGGCCGCACCGCCGCCGACATCGACCTGATCGTGGTGGCGACCACCACCCCCGACCTGACCTTCCCCGCCACCGCCGCCATCGTCCAGCGCAAGCTGGGGGCCCCGATCTGCCCGGCCTTCGACGTCCAGGCGGTGTGCTCGGGCTTCGTCTACGCCCTGTCGGTCGTCGACGGCTTCGTGGCCCGGGGACTGGCGCGCTGCGCCCTCGTCATCGGGGCGGAGACCATGTCCCGCCTGCTCGATTATACCGATCGCGGCACCTGCGTGCTGTTCGGCGACGGCGCCGGCGCAGTGGTCGTCGAGCCGGCGCAAGGGGCGGGCCGGACCGACGACCGCGGCCTCCTCGGCTTCGCCTTGCGCAGCGACGGGGCCAAGCAGGACCTGCTCTATGTCGACGGCGGCGTCTCCACCACCGGAACCGTCGGCCACCTGCGCATGGTCGGGAACCAGGTGTTCCGTCACGCCGTGGTCAATATCGCCGAGGCGGTGGAGGCCGCGGCCAAGGTCGCCGGCGTGCCGGTATCGGCCATCGACTGGTTCATCCCGCACCAGGCCAACCAGCGCATCCTCCAGGGCGTCGCCCATCGCCTGGGCATCGACGAAACCAAGGTGGTCTCCACGGTGGACCACCACGCCAACACCTCGGCCGCGTCCATCCCCATGGCTTTGGCCGAGGCGGTGGAGGACGGACGGATCAAGCCCGGCCAGTTGCTGCTGCTGGAAGCGATGGGCGGCGGCTTCACCTGGGGCGCCTGCGTCCTGCGGTTCTGAGCGTTTCAGGAATCGGTTCCCCGCCCGGAAGCGCGATCGAGCGAATATCCCAGGGGCTGCGACTCTGGCGCATGGGCGAAGCCTTTGACTTGACGCCGCTTTCCCACCGTGTAGCGATGTGATGCATTAGGCGGGGGGACCGCATGAAAAGCGAAACGCTG
Source organism: Caulobacteraceae bacterium (assembly GCA_035493955.1). Taxonomy (GTDB): domain Bacteria; phylum Pseudomonadota; class Alphaproteobacteria; order Caulobacterales; family Caulobacteraceae; genus NCED01. The sequence goes on from DATJHI010000035.1 coordinate 277,472, forward strand.
ACACGGGCCGACCTGGCTGAATCCGTCCACGAAGAGGTGGGCCTGACCCGGCAGGATTGCGCCGGTCTGGTCGAGCGCACCCTCGACCTTGTGGCCGAGGCCTTGGAGGCCGGTCAGATCGTCAAACTTTCCGGTTTCGGGGTGTTCCAGGTCCGGGCCAAGCGGGCCCGCGTGGGCCGCAATCCCAAGACCGGCGAGCCCGCGCCCATCGATCCTCGACGCGTGATCAGCTTCCGCGCCTCGCAGGTGATGAAGTCGCGGGTCGACGGGGCCCACAACGGGGCCGCGAAGGACTAGACCGTGACGAAGGGGCCCGACGCCTTCCGCACGATCTCAGAGGCCGCGGACGAACTCGGTGTGCCCCAGCACGTGCTGCGGTTCTGGGAGACCAAGTTCTCCTTCATCCGGCCGATGAAGCGGGCCGGGGGCCGTCGTTTCTATCGACCTCAGGACATCGAGGTGCTGGAGGGGGTGCGCGTCCTGCTGCACCGGGAAGGCTACACCATCAAGGGGGTGCAGCGCCTGCACAAGGAGCAGGGGATGCGCCGGCTGGTGGCCGCCGCCCACGGCGACATCCCCGCCCTGGCGACCGCGGAGCCGGAGGCTCCTCCGCCCGCGGCGGAGACCGCCACGCCCCTGCTGGACGAGGCGGCGCGCCATCGGCTGCAGGGGGTGCTGGATGATCTGCAGGGGGTCAAGGACCGCATCGACCGGCTGCTGACCAGGCCCTGATCGACCTGGTTTCCCGTGGCTGGCGAGAAGGGAGATTTCCGCATTGCCAGCCGCGTCCGCGCCCTTCATAAGGGCGCTCCTCGTGATCGGAGCGTGGCGCAGCCTGGTAGCGCACTTGACTGGGGGTCAAGGGGTCGCAGGTTCGAATCCTGTCGCTCCGACCAAATTCCTTAGGGAACTCACGGGGTTGAAGATTGAAGGCGGTTCCTCGCGGGGCCGCCTTTTCTCTTTGTCGTGCAGCCGCCTAACGCCCGCGGTTCATCCAGGCGATCAGCGGGATCAAGGGGCCGCCCCAGCTGACCCCGGCGACGACGAAGAAGACCAGTTGCACGATCCAGTTGGTGGGCAGGCGCTCGGCCAGGGTCGCGACCACGGCGATGTAGAGGCCGAGGAAGCCGACGATGGCCATCGAGCCGATAAGCTTCCGGGTCCGGACGGTCATGGTCTTTTGCGTCCCCTGAAAACCGAATCGCCGACCGCCATGGTCGCCGAGGCGCCGCGACGGCTCAAGACCCCCGCCGAACCAGCGCCAGGGCCGACAGCAGCAGGATCGCCGCCGCCGCGGCGGCCGCCAGGCCGAAGAGCGGGCCTGTCCGGTCCAGGCCCGGCGTCCCCGCCAGGAACTGGCCGATCAGCGCTCCGACCAGCCCCACCGCCAGATTGGTCAAAAGGCCGTGATGCCGGTTCATCGACCGCTGGGCGAGCCATCCCGCCAATAGACCGATGATGATGGTTCCGAACAGAGGGCCGCCGCTCATGCTGTCTCCCCGGCGAGCCTTCGAGGTCCGTCTCGGGCTTCCAGCTTCGCGGGGTTAAACTAGCCTTGAACTGTTGTGAGTCCCACTGTTTGACGAGGAGTGGACGGGGCCGCCCACGCGGGCTAGGTCACCCGGACGCCGAAGCGGGACAGCCATGCGCTGGAGCTACAATCTAGAGCGGTCGCAGCTGGTGGCGATCTGGCTGTTCGCGGTCGCGGTCATGATCGTGGCCATCGTCATCGTGGGCGGGGCGACGCGCCTGACCGGATCGGGCCTGTCGATCACCGAGTGGAACCCCGTGTCGGGAACGCTTCCGCCGATGAGCGCGGCCGCCTGGCAGGCCGAGTTCCAGAACTATCAGCGCATCCCCCAGTACCAGTTCATCAACCGCGGCATGACCCTTGAGGCCTTCAAGGGCATCTTCTGGTGGGAGTGGACCCATCGGCTGCTCGGCCGGCTGGTCGGGCTGGTGTTCGCCATTCCCTTCCTGATCTTCCTTTTGACCCGCACGATTCCGCGCCGGCTGATCTGGCGCTGCGCGGTGATCCTGGGCCTGGGAGGGCTCCAGGGCCTCGTCGGCTGGTGGATGGTGGCCAGCGGCCTGTCGCAGCGGGTGACCGTGGCCCCGGAGCGGCTGGCGATCCACCTCGGTCTGGCCCTGGTGGTGTTCTGCGCCTGCATCTGGACCGGGCTCGAGGCCTGGTGGGGCAAGGCCCGCGTCGGCTACGGGCTCGACAGCCGCTGGCGGACCCTGGGCCTGGGCTTGCCGGCCCTGGCCTGGACGCAGAGCCTCCTGGGCGCCCTGGTGGCCGGCAATCAGGCCGGCCAGATCTACAACGACTGGCCATGGATGAACGGGCGGGTGTTCCCGCAGGACTATTGGATCAAGGGCGCCGGAGTCTGGCGTTCCCTGCTCCACAGCCAGGCGGCGGTGCAGTTCAACCATCGGCTGGGCGCCTATCTGTTGTTCGCCTGTGCGATCGCCTTCGCCATCGGCGTGTCGCGGGCGCGGCTGCCGACGCCGGTGAGGGCCCTGGCCCATCTCCTGGCCGCCCTGGTGGCGGTCCAGGCCGCCCTGGGCGTCTGGACCCTGACGAGCCACGCGCCGCTGTCCCTCAGCCTGATCCACCAGATCGGCGCGGTCCTGGTGCTGACCACGGCGACGGCGCTGGCGTGGCGGGTGAGGCGGCCAGCCTGACGGTATCATATTACCTCATACAAAATATCCAGTAAAAACAATGTCATGACATAAGCCGTCCGCGGCCGTGTTGACACGGTGGAATCGTCCCTGTAACCACCCCGCTCCTTCGGGCCGCTCGCGGTCCGGCTACCCGTTCTTGGGGCCTTTCTCCATGATGAAGACCACGGTTTCGCTGAAGCCGGCGGACGTCGAGAAGAAGTGGATCGTGATCGACGCGGAGAACGCCGTCGTCGGCCGTCTCGCCACGTTCATCGCCATGCGCCTTCGCGGCAAGCACCGCCCGGACTACACCCCCCACGTCGACTGCGGCGACTATGTCGTGGTGGTCAACGCCGACAAGGTGAAGTTCACCGGCCGCAAGCTGCAACAGAAGACCTACTACTGGCACACCGGCCACCCCGGCGGCATCAAGGAGCGGACGGCGGAGAAGATCCTCGCCGGCAAGTTCCCCGAGCGCATCCTGGAAAAGGCCGTTGAACGCATGCTCCCGAAAGAGAGCCCGCTGGCCCGCAAGCAACTGACCCACCTGCGCATCTACAACTCGGGGGAACATCCCCACGAGGCCCAGGCCCCTGAAACCATCGCGTTCGCCGAAATGAACGCCAAGAACGTGCGGAGCCAGTAGACCATGGCGTCTGACGTCGAAAATTCAGTCGAAGCGCCGGCCGCTACGGGCTTCGACGCCCTGCAGCACCTGTCGTCCAATCCGGCTCCCCCCGTGTACGAGCCCAAGATCGACGCCCAGGGCCGCGCCTACGCCACCGGCAAGCGCAAGAACGCCATCGCCAAGGTCTGGCTTCAGCCGGGCTCGGGCAAGATCACTGTCAACGGCCGCGACCAGGCGATCTATTTCGCCCGACCGGTGCTGCGGATGATGATCGCCCAGCCCCTGCAGGTCACCGACCGCCTGACCCAGTTCGACGTGATCGTCTCGGTCCAGGGTTCGGGCCTGTCCGGCCAGGCCGGCGCGGTCCGTCACGGCATCTCCAAGGCCCTGACCTATTACGAGCCCGGCCTGCGGCCGGTGCTGAAGCCCCACGGCTTCCTCACCCGCGACAGCCGCGTGGTCGAGCGCAAGAAGTACGGCAAGGCCAAGGCCCGCCGCAGCTTCCAGTTCTCGAAGCGCTAGGACGCGAAGCGAGCTTTCGTGTTCGATGGGGCGCTTCGGGAAACCGGAGCGCCCTTTTCGTTGACGTGCGCAAGGAGGCTTCAATGCCCCACAAGGTGTTCATCGACGGCGAGGCCGGCACCACCGGCCTGCAGATCCGCGAGCGCCTCGCCGCCCGCGAGGACATCGCCCTGGTCTCCATCGACCCGGCCCGGCGCAAGGACCGGGACGCGCGCGCCGAGATGCTGAACGGCGCCGACGCGGTGATCCTGTGCCTGCCCGACGAGGCGGCCCGCGAGGCCGTGGCCCTGATCGAAAACCCGGACGTGCGGGTGATCGACGCCTCGACGGCGCACCGGGTGACGCCGGGCTGGGTCTATGGCTTTCCCGAGGTATCGGGCCAGCGCGCCGCGATCGCCGCCGCGACGCGGGTGAGCAACCCCGGCTGCTATTCCACCGGGGCCATCGCCCTGATCCGCCCGCTGGTCGACGCGGGGTTGCTGCCGGCCGCCTGGCCGGTCGCCATCAACGCCGTGTCCGGCTACTCGGGCGGCGGCCGCAGCATGATCGCCGAGTTCGAGGACCGCGCCTCGCCGGCCTATGTGGAGACGGCCTACCGCCCCTACGCCCTGGGCCTGGAGCACAAGCATGTGCCGGAGATCCAGGCCCGTGGCGGCCTGACCCATCCGCCGCTGTTCGCCCCCGCCGTCGGCCGCTACGCCCAGGGCATGATCGTGGAGATCCCGCTGCAGTTGTGGGCCATCCCCGGAACGCCCGGCCTGGCGGCGATCCATCAGGCCCTCGCGAGCGCCTACGCCGGCGAGCGGTTCGTCGAGGTCGCCTCCATGGACGAGGCCTCGGCGACGAAAACCCTGGACCCCGAGGTCCTGAACGGCACCAACCGGCTGAAGCTGTTCGTCTTCGGCAACCCGGCCCGCGGTCAGGCGCGGCTGGTCGCCTTGCTGGACAACCTTGGCAAAGGCGCTTCCGGCGCGGCGGTGCAGAACCTCAACCTGATGCTGGGGCTGGACGAGGCGGCGGGCCTGGAATGATGGCGCGACGCTGGAAATCACCAGCGAAAGACTTTATCTTCTGAGAATGCAAACCGTTCACGTTGACCGTCGCCTGTTCCTGCTCGGCTCCTGCGCCGTCGCCGCCATGACCGCCGCTCCAGGTCTGGCCGCCGCTGCGGCCGCCGCTGATCCCTACGCCGCCTCGCCGGTGCGCAAGCTCAAAGAGGCCGACTGGAAGAAGAAGCTGCCTGCGGCTTCGTTCGAGGTGCTTCGGCACGAGGATACCGAGCGCCCGTTCTCCAGCCCCCTGAACAACGAGCACCGCAAGGGCGTCTTCGCCTGCCTCGGCTGCGACCTGCCGCTGTTCCGCTCGGACTGGAAATTCGATTCCGGGACCGGCTGGCCCAGCTTCTACACCGCCATCGACGGGGCCCTGGCCAGGAAGGCGGACTTCAAGCTGGCCCTGGAGGAGCGCACCGAATACCACTGCGCCCGCTGCCTCGGCCACCAGGGCCACGTCTTCAACGACGGCCCCAAGCCCACCGGCCTGCGTTACTGCAACAACGGCGTGGCGCTGAAGTTCGTGCCGGCCTAGCGCCTTTCCCCCGAAGGGGGACGGGACGCCCGAAACCCTACGCCGCCTCGCTCCGCACCTTCACATAGCGTCCCGGCGCGTCCTCGATCGGCTTCAGCGCGCCCTTGGCCGGGTCGCGCGCGGGGACCATCCCGCCCGAGCGTTCGCGCAGCCACGCCGCCCAGTGCGGCCACCACGATCCCGGACGCTCCACCGCTCCGGCCAGCCAGGCCTCCACCGTGGGGGGCAGGGCCGGGTTCAGCCAGTATTGGTACTTCTTCGCCGCCGGGGCGTTGATCACCCCGGCGATATGGCCTGACCCGGCCAGGGTGAAGGTGGTCGGACCGCCGAACAGGCGGGCGCTGCGGTAGACCGAGCGCATGGGCGCGATATGGTCCTCCTTCGACGACTGCACATAGACCGGCAGCTTGACCTTCTTCAGGTCCAGCTTCACCCCGCCCAGCACCAGCTCGCCCTTGGCCAACCTGTTGGCCTTGTAGAACTCGCGCAGGTAGGCGAGGTGCAGCGCCTTGGGCATGCGGGTGGCGTCGGCGTTCCAGAACAGCAGGTCGAAGGCGGCCGGCTCCTTGCCCATCAGATAGTTGGAGACGAAGAACGACCAGATCAGGTCGTTGGCCCTCAAGGCGTTGAAGGTGTCGGCCATGGTCTGGCCGGGCAGCACCCCCCCGGCCGCGTCCATCCGGGACTCCAGTTCGGCCAGCCACTCGTCGTTGGTGAACATCAGAAGGTCGCCGGCCTCGGCGAAATCCGCCTGGGCCGCGAAGAAGGTGGCCGAGGCGATCCGCGTGTCCTTCCTGGCCGCCATATGGGCCAGGGTGCAGGACAGGAGGGTCCCGGCGATGCAGTAGCCGACGGCGTTGACCCGGCTGGCCCCGGTCTGTTGCAGCACCTGCTCGACCGCGGCGTAGACGCCCTCGGTCATATAGTCCTCGAGGGTCTTGTCCTTCAGCGACGCATCCGGATTGACCCACGAGGTGAGGAAGACGGTGAAGCCCTGGCTGGTCAGCCAGCGGATCATCGAGTTTTCGGGCCTGAGGTCGAGGATGTAGTATTTGTTGATCCAGGGCGGCAGGACCAGCAGCGGGACCTCGTGGACCTGTTCGGTCGTGGGCGAGAACTGCAGGAGCTGGAACAGGGCGTTCTCGAACACCACCTTGCCCGGCGCGGTGGCGACGTTCTCGCCGACGATGAAGCGCTGGGCGTCCACCTGGCTGATGGCGAGCTTGCCGCCCCCGCGCTCCAGGTCGGCGGCGAACCGTTCAGCGCCCTTGACCAGGCTCTCGCCCTGGCTGCGCACCGCCTCGCGCAGGGCCGCGGGGTTGGAGATCAGGAAGTTCGACGGGGAGAAGGCGTCGGTCAGCATCCGGGTGAAGAACTCGACCCGTCGCTTGGTCAGGGGATCGACCCCCTCGACGCCGGCCACCAGTCCGTTCAGCCAGTTGGCGGTGAGCAGGTAGGACTGCTTCATCACCTCGAACAGGGGATTGTCGCGCCATTCCGGGTCGGCGAACCGCTTGTCGCCGCGGGCGGGCTCGACGACCGGCGGGGCCGCTTCGCCGGCCATGCGCTGGGAAGCCTGGCGCCACAGGTCGAGGTAACCCTCGAACAGGTCGGCCTGGGCCTTCATCACCATGTCGGGCTGGCCGGCCAGTTTTCCCATCACCTCGTTCAGGGCCGGCCCGACCTTGAACGGGTCGGCGGACGGCGTCCCGCCGATCTCCGCCGGGCGCAGGGCGAATTCGGTAAGCGCCCCCTGGGCGGTCAGGGCCGCCTTGGCCAGGTTCAGCGACAGCTTCTCCAGGGCCTCGCGCTGGTCGGGCTCGAGAAAGGCGACAGGGTCGAGCGGGGACGGGGGCCTGGACGACTGCGGAGGCGATTCGGCAGGCGGGTCCGGGGGCGGGGCGGGGCGAGGGGAGGCGGCCGCCCGCGGCGCGGTGGTTTTGCGCGGCCTGGGCGCGGCCTTGACCGTCGTCGGCGCGCGGTCGGGCGCCGTGACCGTTTCCAGGGGGGACTTGGCCTTGGCGGCGGCCTTGTCGCGGCGGGCGCGGCGCATTTCGGAGGGGCGCAGCGGCTTGGTCCCCCGTTTCCGTCCGCCCTTTGCATCCGCCATGATCTGGTCCTTGAGTTCGCGTCGCGGCTTTCTTCCCGGCCGATCATCGCATAAGACCGGACGTAAGGGAGACCTGTTCGGCGATGTTGACGAGGCGTTCCAGGTTTGGCTTCAGGATCGGGCTTGCGGCGGCTGCGGCTGTGGCGGGACTGAGCGTGGCCGGCTGCGCCGACATAGCCCGCGTCACCTCGATCACCCCCGAGCCGCTGGCCGCCAATTCGGCGGTGGCCGCCCAGGTGAAGACGGCGACCCGGACCAACTACTCCATGCCCAGCTTCCGCAACGTGCCGCCCAAGCCCACCGACGTGCCTGCGCCGGCGACCTACAGGGCGGCCGTGGCCGAGAGCAAGCAGGCGCGCGCCCAGGTCGAAACCTGGATCGCGGCCAATCCGCCGATGGTGGTCCTGGGCGAGAACGAGACTGAGGCCTTCGCCGCCGGTCAGCGAGCTAGGATCCCGGCGGGGGAGATGACGACTCCTGCTCCCGCCGGGTCAGAAGAATACGCCGCTCGGCTGCGCGCTCTGGCGACGCCGCCGCCCCCGCCCAAATAGATCCGTGAGCCGCGCCTGCGCGCGGGCCCATACATGAACCACGATTTTCACAAGATCCGCCGCCTCCCACCCTATGTGTTCGAGGAGGTCAACCGCATCAAGGCGCGCCTGCGCGCCTCCGGTGTGGACATCATCGACTTCGGCATGGGCAATCCCGACATGCCGACCCCAAAGCACATCGTCGACAAGCTGGTGGAGACCGCCCGCGACCCCAAGTCCGGCCGCTACTCGCAATCCAAGGGCATCAGCGGCCTGCGCCGGGCCATGGCCGGCTATTATAACCGCCGCTTCGGGGTGAAGCTCGACCCTGAGAGCGAGGTGATCGCCACCTTGGGCTCCAAGGAGGGCTTCGCCAACCTGGCCAACGCGCTGACCGCGCCCGGCGACGTGATCATCTGCCCGAACCCGTCCTACCCGATCCACGCCTACGGCTTCATCATGGCCGGCGGCGTGATCCGCCACGTGCCGGCCCTGTCGCCGGAGCAATATCTGGCGGGCATCTCCAATGCGGTGAAGCATTCGGCCCCGCCGCCGACGGTGCTGATCCTGTCCTATCCGTCCAACCCGACGGCCCAATGGGTCGATCTGGATTTCTACAAGGACGCGGTGGCGCTGGCGAAGAAGCACGACCTGATCATCCTCTCCGACATCGCCTATTCGGAGATCTACTTCGACAACAACCCGCCCCCGTCGGTGCTGCAGGTCGAGGGCGCCAAGGACATAGCGGTGGAGTGCAACACCCTGTCCAAGACCTACGCCATGGCTGGCTGGCGGGTCGGCATGGTGGTGGGCAACGCCCGCATCTGCGCGGCCCTGGCGCGGGTGAAGTCCTATCTGGACTACGGCAACTTCACCCCCATCCAGGTGGCGGCGGCGGCGGCCCTCAACGGCCCCCAGGGGTGCGTCGACGAGATCCGCGCCATCTACAAGTCGCGCCGGGACGTGCTGGTCAAGAGCATGGCCCAGGCCGGCTGGGACGTTCCCTCGCCGCCCGCCTCCATGTTCGCCTGGGCGCCGATCCCGGAGAAGTTCCGCGAGGCGGGCTCGATGCTGTTCTCCAAGCTGCTGATCGAGGAAGCCGAGGTCGCGGTCGCCCCCGGCGTGGGCTTCGGCGAATACGGCGAGGGCTATGTGCGCATAGGGCTGGTGGAGAACGAGCACCGCATCCGCCAGGCCGCCCGCAACGTGAAGCGTTTCCTGGCCAACGCCGACGAGATCCTCGAGCGGCACCACAACACCATGGCTGCGCAGTAAGGTCATGGGGATGGACAACAAGAAGGTCTGGCGCATCGGCGTCGCGGGTTTGGGCACGGTCGGCGCCGGGCTGCTGAAGTTCATCGCCGAGCGGCCGGAATTCGCCCCGGACGGCTCCAAGGTGGTGGTGACCGGGGTGACCGCCCGTTCGCGCTCGCGGCCCCGCCCCGTGGACATCTCGGGCCTGACCTGGTTCGACGACGCCGTGGCCCTGGCGACCTCCCCCGATGTCGACATCTTCGTCGAGCTGGTGGGCGGCTCGGACGGGACCGCCAAGGCGGCGGTGGAGGCGGCCTTGGCCGCCGGCAAGCCGGTGGTGACCGCCAACAAGGCGCTCCTGGCCGAACATGGACTTGAGCTGGCGCGCCTGGCCGAGGCCAACGGAGTCTCGCTGCTGTTCGAGGCGGCGGTGATGGGCGGGACCCCCGCGGTGAAGATGCTGCGCGAGGGCCTGGTCGGGGACGACGTCGATTCCCTCTCCGGCATCCTCAACGGCACCTGCAACTTCATCCTCAGCGAGATGGAGAAGTCCGGCCGCTCCTTCGCCGAGGTCCTGGCCGAGGCTCAGCGCCTGGGCTACGCCGAGGCCGACCCGACCATGGACGTGGGCGGTTTCGACGCCGCGCACAAGATCACCCTGCTGGCCGCCCTGGCCTTCGGCGGCGCGCCCAATTTCGCCGCCGCCGAAGTCGAGGGAATCGAGCAGGTCGAGCTGATCGACATCCGCCTCGCCCACGAGCTGGGCTACCGGATCAAGCTGATCGCCTCGGCGACGCGCGAGGGCGCGGGCGCCAGCGTGCGGGTCAATCCGACGCTCGTGCCCCTGGACCACCCGCTCGCGGGGGCGGGCGGC
>DATJHI010000036.1:0-329153 GCA_035493955.1 Caulobacteraceae bacterium
GGCGCCCTTCTGCGCGGCGACCTGGGTGTCGGTGCTTTGCAGCTTGGTGTCGACGACGCCGACCTGTTCACGGACGAAATTCTTGGTCGCGCATCCGCCAAGGCCGAGCGCCCCGGCCGCAAGCGCGACAGCGGCTACGGCCACGGGTTTGAATGTCTGCATGGTTCTCTCCACCCTCCAAGCCCCAATGGTTAACATAACCCTAAGCCCTATGTTTTCATAGTCGATAGACAGTTATCGGCAGAGCAAGAGAAAGCTTAGAAAAAACAACGGCGCAGCCGACCCCGAACTCTGGGGCCGGGGGAAGGCTGAGGAAGCCGTAAGACGGTGCCGACTTGAACCATTGAGCGTTCGGCAACTGCTGGCCTTGGGCCGAAGCCTTCCGGCTCGCCGCTTTAGCGCCCTATACTTGTGTACGAGAACCCGTTCACGCGCATTTCCGCAGGGTTGTAGACATTCCGAAGGTCGACCAGCACGGGCCGATTCATCAATAGTTTCAGCCGTTGAAGATCCAGCGCGCGGAACTGGTCCCACTCGGTGACCAATACCGCCGCGTCGGCGCCGGCTATGGCCTGGTAGGGGTCCTCGCGGAAATCGACGTCCGAAAGCAGTTTGGCCGCTTCGACCATGCCCTCAGGGTCATAGGCCTGGACCCTGGCCCCCAGCCTTTGCAGGGCCGGGATGATGTCGAGCGCCGGCGCGTCCCGCATGTCGTCCGTGTTCGGCTTGAAGGTCAGGCCGAGCACCCCCACCGTCTTGCCGGCCACGTCCCCGCCAAGGGCCTTCACCACCTTGTCGGCCATGCGCTTCTTGCGCGCGTCGTTGACCTCCACCGTCGTGGCCACCAGCCGGCTCGGCGTCCCGGCGTCCTCGGCGGTGCGCACCAGGGCGACCGTGTCCTTGGGAAAGCACGACCCGCCGTATCCTGGCCCGGCGTGCAGAAACATCCGTCCGATACGTTTGTCCAAGCCGATCCCTCGCGAAACCTCCTGCACGTTCGCCCCGACGCTTTCGCAGATGTCGGCCATCTCGTTGATGAAGGTGATCTTCAAGGCCAGGAAGGCGTTGGCCGCGTACTTGGTGAGCTCGGAGGTGCGCCGGCTGGTGAATAGGATCGGCGTCTCATTGAGGAACAGCGGGCGATACAGCGCCCTCATCACCTCCCGGGCGCGCTCCTCTTCGGTCCCCACCACGACCCGGTCGGGGCGCTTGAAGTCGCTGATCGCGGCGCCTTCGCGCAGGAACTCTGGATTGGAGACCACCGCAAAGTCCCCGTCGGGCCGCCTGCGCCGGATGATCGCCTCCACCTCATCGCCGGTTCCCACCGGTACGGTCGACTTGGTCACGATGACGGTGAAGCCTTCGATCAGGTCCGCGATCTCGTTGGCGACCGCGTAGACATAGGACAGGTCGGCGTATCCGTCCCCGCGACGCGAAGGCGTGCCGACGGCGATGAATACCGCGTCGGCCTCGCGCACGGCCTGGGCAGGATCGTTGGTGAAGAACAGCCGGCCTTGTCGCACGTTCGAGGCGACCAGTTGATCCAGGCCCGGCTCGAAGATCGGGATCTTTCCAGCCTTCAGCATTTCGACCTTGGCGACATCCCTGTCGACGCAAGTGACCTCGTGGCCGAAATCCGCAAAGCAGGCCCCCGACACCAACCCCACGTACCCGGTTCCGATCACGGCTACACGCATAGGCAATCCCCTTGTGGCGTCGTGGGTCTAGCGCGGCTGATCTTGGTCTCAAACAGGAAGATTGCCGACCCGTCCAAGGCGCCGTCCTGCCGGGGATCGAACAGAGAGTCGCCGCCGGCTGGCGAAAAGGCGCGGGAACGCCGCCGTGTGGATGTCCAAGGATTCCGATGGAAGACGTTTGCTGCATTAACTTGGGCTTCCATGACGCAACCCAACGTTAACCGCCGTCGTCAATCATATCGTCTCGGCCCCAGGAGGCGTGGCGATGTTGCATAATATAAAGGGGTCTGAGGTCCACACACGCGGCCGCGCTTTGATTCCGGGATATTCTGCGATTACCATCAACCCTCCGCGCAGGTCGCCCGTACGTTGGATTCCGGCGGTTTTCATGTGGGCGGCCGCAGCCGCGACCCTGACCGTCGTGACGACCCAGCAATTCCACCTGCACTGATCGGGCGCCTTTCGGGGGCGCGAAACGGTCCGCGGCCCGAGATAGCGCTCCGGCTAGCCGACGTCCCCTGCCCCGGCCAACCGGTCTATGGCGCGGGCGAGAGCCAGATCCAGAGCGGTCACTCCGCCCGACGAATGGGTGGTCAGGGTGATCTCCACCCGATTGTAGGCATTTGTCCATTCGGGATGATGGTCCATCGCTTCGGCCGCCAGGGCCACGCGTGTCATGAAGCCGAAGGCCGCGCTGAAATCGGCGAAGCGGAAATCCTTGGTCAAGGCGTCACGACCGGAGACCGACCTCCAGCCGGGCAATGATTTCAGCGCCGCCACCGCACCGATATGGGCCCGCCGGTCCGCCGTCATCGGATGTTTCCTCCATCGGCGCGACGCCCCGCCCGAGTTGGAGCAACGCAGTTTCTAGGCTAGGGGACGTTGACAGACGGAAAGAGCGCCGGACCAGTGTAACTCCGGTGGCGAGGATCGGGCGCGTGAATTTCATCCAGAACCGGCCGCCGACCACCGACCTCACCCTGGAAAGGGACTTGGCCAAACCCGGCGCCCACGCGGGCCGAGGATTCCGGCCCCGTCGCCTGTCGACCTGGGCTGTCTACGCCCACGACTTGGCCTGGGCCGCCCTGGTGATCGCCGGCGTCCTGGTTGGGCGCTATCTGTTCGAACCCACCGCGACCCCCTGGAGCCTGCTGCTCGTCGCCACCCCGGTCTTCACCGCCATCTGCGCGGTCGTGTTCCCCCTGTTCGGCCTGAACCGCACCATGTGGCGGTTCACCGCCCTCAACGACGTGGTGCGGATCATCCAGGCGGTGGTGGTGGCCGATCTGCTGCTGCTGCCGGTGCTGTTCCTGTCGACCCGGCTCGACGACTTCCCCCGTTCCGCCGTCCTGATCGTGGCCCCCGTGCTGATCGCGGCGCTGGCGGCGGGACGGATTCTGACCCAGGCCGCGGTCCACGGCGACCTGGGCGCCGCCTTCCGTTTCGAGAACCGCGCCGACCCCCATGCCGTCGTCGTCGGCTCCCCGGTCGCCGTGGCGGCCTATCTGACCGCCCTGCGCCGCGACCGCGCCGCTTCCGTCCGTGTCGCCGGGGTCGTCGCCCTCGACGACGAATCCCAAGGACGCACGATCCAGGGGGCGGAGGTGATCGGCGGATTGGCCGACCTCGGGGGGTTGTTGAAGACCCTGGCCGACGCCGACGGCCTGCCGCCCCAGATCGTGGTGGCCGAGCCCCGCCCCAGCCGGGCCCTGCTCGAAACTGTGGTCGCCGCCGCAGGCGACGCCGGAGCCCGGGTCTGCCGCATCCGCCCGAACGAGACCCTCAGCGGCCGCCTCGCCCCGCTGGAGGCCGCCGACCTGCTGGATCGCCCGCCCCGCCGCCTCGACGCGGAACATGCAAGGGCGCTGATCGAAGGAAAACGCATTCTGGTCACCGGCGCCGGCGGCACCATCGGCTCGGAACTGGTGCGTCAGGCGCTGGAGCTCGACCCGGCCCGGCTGATCCTGATGGACGCCTCGGAGTTCAACCTCTACGCGATCGACCAAGCCCTCCTGGAAGCCCAGGCCCCCCCCCTGTGGAGCGCCACCCTGGCTGACGTACGCGACCGCGAAGGCATGCGGGCGCTGTTCGAGCGGGAAAGGCCCGACGTCATCCTGCACGCGGCCGCCCTGAAGCACGTGCCGCTGATGGAATTGAATCCCACCGAGGCGGTGCTGACCAATGTGGGTGGAGTGGTCAACGTCGCCACCCTGGCCCGCGAGACCGGCGCCACCCTGGTGTTCGTCTCCACCGACAAGGCGGTCAATCCCACCAATGTCATGGGAGCCACCAAACGGATCGCCGAACGTTGCGTCCACGCCATCGCCGCGGGCGGCGACGCCCGCGTCGCCGTGGTGCGGTTCGGCAATGTGCTCGGCTCGACCGGTTCAGTGGTGCCTCTGTTCGAGCGTCAGATCAGCCTGGGAGGTCCGGTCACCGTCACCCATCCGGAGATGGTCCGTTATTTCATGACCGTGCAGGAGGCCGCCAGTCTGGTCCTGCGCACCGGCGCCCTGCCCGAGAGCGAACCCGGCGCCGACGGACAGGTCTATGTTCTCGACATGGGCGAACCGGTGCGGATCGACCAGTTGGCTCGCCAACTGATCCGGCTGCACGGCCTGCGTCCCGACGTGGACATCCCGATCACCTATTCGGGCCTGCGCCCCGGCGAAAAGCTGTGGGAGGAGATCTTCTACGACGCCGAGGCGGTGCGGGCGACCAGCGCCGACGGGGTCTGGGTCGCCTCCGATCCGGCCGAACCCTGGGCCGATCTGGAGGGTCCGGTGAGCGAGCTGCTGCAGGTGGCCGGCAGCCGCGACCAGGCGGCGGTGCTGGCCAAGCTCCAGCTCCTGGAACCGGCGTTCCGTCCAGCCGCCAACGGGGCTTAGCCCTCTATTTTCATTAATTTTCCCCGGCCGGGCGAGACGACGCGCCCAAGGTTCCCCCAGGCGATGAAACCTGAGGCGCCGATGGCCTGAAACAGGTTTGTGGCGCCATGGGCGGTCCGCGACCTCGCGGCCCGTCGCCCCATTTGCGAGGCGTCATGGCCATCCCCCTCCGTCAACTCGCCGCCCTCGTCGCCTTGTTCAGCATCCCTCTGGCCGGCTGCGCCTACGCCCACGAAGGCGCCCCAGGGGGCTATTCGGAGGTCCTGGCCGAGCTGCCCGCCAACGCCCCGCCCGGCGAATGCTACGCCAAGGTCGTAGTTCCCGGCCAACCCGTCGCGCCGCCGCCGGCGGCCCAGGGAGCGGTCTGGGTCGTGAGCCAGACCCCGGCTGGACCGATCTATTGCCTGGTTCCCACCGGGCCTGTCGCCCAGCCCGTGGTGGAGACCGTTTCCCGTTCCGGCTGGATCCGCGTGCTGTGCGATCAGGACGCCACCCCCGAGCGGATCACCCGTCTGCAGACCCGGCTTCACGACCGCGGCTATTATCGCGGCCCGGTTTCCGGCCGCTACGACCGCGAGACCGCCCAGGCCGTGGCTCAGTTCCAGGCCGGAGCGCACATCGACCATGGAGGCTACCTGAGCCTTCAGACCCTGCAAGCCCTCGACGCCCAGGCGACCTACGCTTCGTCAGCGTCGGCAGTCGTCCAGTCCGCCGCCTATGGCTACGCCGGCGCCTATGTCTACCAAGCGACGGGCGCCTACGTCTCCGCGCCCCAGGTCGCCGTCCCCTGCGGATGCGCCGGCTACGCTCCGCTCCCGTCCCCAACCTATCCCTGCTGCGCCGCCCAATCCTTTGGCTATTCCCAATCCTTTGGCTATTCCCAGTCCTATGGTTACAGCCTGGGCGTCAGCGGCGGTTATGGCTTTGGCGCGCCCATGCCCGCCTATGCAGCGGCGTCAGCCCAAGCCTATGCCGGCGGCAGCTATGCCACGGCCCGCGCCAGCACCCAGGTCTCGACCGTCCAGAATGGCTGGCTGATGTGGGGCGGCAAGAGCGGATACTGACCGCTCCCGCCCCTCATCGAGGGGGGACGGGGACCGCCCGGCCGCCGAAGAGCGCAGATCCGACCCGCACGGAGGTCGCGCCGAACCGGACGGCGGTCTCATAGTCCCCGCTCATGCCCATGGACAGTCGCATCACCCCGTTGCGGGCGGCGATTACGGCCAAGAGGGCGAAGTGAGGGCCGGGCGCCTCTTCGGCAGGGGGAATGCACATCAGCCCCTCGACCGCCAGACCGTAGGTCCCGCGCACCGAGGCGATGAAATCGTCGGCCTCGGCGGGGGCCACCCCGGCCTTTTGCGGTTCCTCGCCGGTGTTGACCTGCACGAAGAGGCGAGGATGTCGCCCGGTCTCGGCGGCCAGGTCCGCCAGGGTCCGCGCCAGCCTTTCCCGGTCGAGGGTCTCGATGACGTCGAACAGGGCCACGGCTTCGCGCGCCTTGTTGGTCTGCAACGGCCCGATCAGCCGCAGCTCCAGTCCTTCCCGTCCCGGCCGTTCGGCCCAGCGCCCTTGCGCCTCCTGCACGCGATTTTCGCCAAACACCGTCTGGCCCGCCGCCAGCATAGCCAGGATCCGTTCCTCCGGCTGTTGCTTGGAGACCGCGACCAGGGTCACATCCCCGGATCGACGCCGGGCCGCTTCGGCGGCGGCGCGGATGCGCCGCAACACCTCCTGGCGAGCGGCGGAGATTTGGGAGCTCAGATCGGACATTGACGACACGGGGGGCGGACCAGCGGTTGATAGGCCTGGCGCGGACGCTAGGGCGGACCGCCATCCGGCGAAACCCCCGAAACCGCGTCCTGCCGGCGCTTCTGCTGGTCACCGACCCGCAGCGCACCCCCGACCCCCTGGCCGCCGCGGCGCGGTTGCCGCGCGGAGCGGGGGTGATCTATCGGGCCTTTGGCCATCCAGGGGCGGTCGAGATCGGGCGCGCCCTGGCCGCCCTGTGCCGCCGTCGCGGGCTGGTGTTGCTGGTCGGCGCCGACGAGGCCCTGGCCGCCCGGATCGGGGCCCGTGGCCTGCATCTGCCCGAACGGGACCTGGCGCGGGCGCGCAGGGTCGCCGCCCGCCGGCCAGGCTGGATCCTGACCGGTGCGGCTCATTCAGGGGCGGCCCTGGCCCGCGCGGCAGATTGCGGGCTGGCCGCGGCCCTGCTGTCCCCGGTGTTCGAGAGCAACAGTCCTTCGGCCAAGCGAGCGCTGGGGTCGCTGCGCTTTGCGCGTCTGGCGCGGCCGGCGAGGTTGCCGGTCTACGCCCTGGGCGGGATCAACGGAGATACGGCCCTTCGACTGGCGAGTTCCGGCGCAGTCGGCCTCGCCGCCGTGGAAGCGCTATCGCTCCCCTCTTTGCGCAAGAGCGGGGGTCCGATCGCGTAGCGATGGGAGGAAGAAGGGTCGAGCCGTCCCGGAAAGGGGCGGATCCCGCGCCGCTCAGAAGCGGAAGGCGGTTTCCAGATGCACCTGAGGCGCGGCGTCCTGCGGAGTGACGTGCTGGGGCTGAGCGGCGGCAAGCCGGTTATCGCCCAGGCCTACCGTGCCGTTGACCTGCAGCGACGGGGTGATGCGGAAGAAGGCGCCGGCCTGCATGTCCTTCAGGCCAGGGTCGCGTTGGTTGGGCTGGATCATGTCCAGTCGCAGGCCCCACTTGCCCTTGGAATCCCATTGCAGCTGCTTGTGAGCCGCCGGCGCCGCCCACGGGGCATCCAGGGCGAATTCCGAACCGCTGCGGGAATGGGCGACCGGGGTGATGGGGGCGATGGCTTCCGCCGCATGCGCAGCGCCAGCCGCCGCTCCGAACAGGAGCGCCGCCGCCGCCGTCAACATCTTGGCCCCTCTAGCCATAACGCCCTATCCTCGCCCCCGAACGGGGCAACCCCCCACCTGGGCTACACCTCGAAACGCACAATCCCACAATAAGCACAACACTATGACGCGGGATTAAATGCGGAGACAACCACGGGTCAACCGATTGGTGGCTTACGGCCCTGCTTCGGCCCTATTCCGCTTCAATCTGTGGCGCACGGGACACGTGATTCCTGTTTGGCGCAGGTCGCGCCTTGCTGTAGACGGTCGGTCGCGTCCGGACCTTGACGTGAATACGCATGCCGGGCGACGCGCCCCAGGCAGTTTCGACAAGAGGAGTCGTATGGAGCGGGTCAGCAAGTCGGTAGTTCGTGGGACCGCGGTCCTGGTGCTGGCCATCGGCCTGGTCGCGACTGGCTGCGCCTCGCGCAACCGTCCCGATCCTGCGGTCGCGGGCCAGACCCTGGGCGTCAATGGTTATCTGTGGCGAGCCTCGCTCGACACCCTCGCCTTCATGCCTTTGGCTTCGGCCGATCCCTATGGCGGCGTGATCATCACCGACTGGTACGCCAATCCGGAAAAGCCGGACGAGCGGTTCAAGGCCCAGGTCTACATCCTGGACACCCGGCTGCGGGCGGACGGCCTCAATGTCACGGTCTATAAGCAAACCCGCACCGCCACCGGCTGGACCGACGCGGCCGTGGCGGGTCAGACCGCCACCGACATCGAGAACGCCATCCTCACCAAGGCGCGCCAGCTCCGACTGTCGAATCTCAACGGCCGGGGCTAGAGCCTTTTGGGATTGGGCGGACTCGCCCAACCCGCTAAAAAGGCTCCATCTGTAAGCTTTTAGCGCGCGGCGTCCCCCTTGACGGCGTCCATTTGGGACCGTCGCGCTCTATGTTTTCGCGGATCGCAGGGGTTTCCCCCGCGATCCACCCCTGAGCCACCGAGCCCATGCCGCGGTACAATCCCAAAGAATCCGAGCCCCGCTGGCGCGACGCCTGGAACCGGGCGGGGTCCTTCCTGACCCCCGAACCGGCCGCGGACGAAGCCCGGCCCAAATACTACGTGCTGGAGATGTTCCCCTATCCGTCGGGGGCCATCCACATGGGCCATGTACGCAACTACGCCATGGGCGACGTGGTCGCGCGCTTCAAGCGCGCCCAAGGGTTCAACGTCCTCCATCCCATGGGCTGGGACGCCTTCGGCATGCCGGCCGAGAACGCGGCGATGGAGCGGGGCGTCCACCCCAAGGCCTGGACCTACCAGAACATCGCCTCCATGCGCGATCAGCTGAAGCAGCTGGGACTGTCGATCGACTGGAGCCGCGAGTTCGCCACCTGCGACCCGGCCTACTACGGCCGCCAGCAGGCCTGGTTCCTGGATCTGTTCCGGCGCGGCCTGGTCTATCGCAAAGAGGGCGTGGTCAACTGGGACCCGGTCGACATGACCGTGCTGGCCAACGAGCAGGTGATTGACGGCATGGGCTGGCGTTCCGGCGCCGCCGTCGAGAAGCGCAAGCTGACCCAGTGGTTCCTGCGCATCACCGACTACGCCGACGCCCTGATCGAGGGGCTGAACACCCTGAACCGGTGGCCCGACAAGGTCCGGCTGATGCAGGAGAATTGGATCGGCAAGAGCCGGGGCGCGCGCCTGATCTTCCGGGTCGCCGGCGAGGCGCCCGAGGGCTTCGAATCCATTGAGGTCTACACCACCCGTCCCGACACCCTGTTCGGCGCGTCCTTCGTCGGCGTCGCCCCCGACCATCCCCTGGCCGAGCGGATGGGGGCCGGCAACCCCGAGGTCGCCGCCTTCATCGCCGAATGCCGCCGGGGCGGGGCGTCGGAGGCCGACATCGAGGCGGGGGAGAAAAAGGGCGTCTTCACTGGGCTGGAGGTGGTCCACCCCTTCGACCCGGCCCGGCGTCTGCCCGTGGTCGTCGCCAACTTCATCCTGATGGACTACGGCACGGGAGCCATCTTCGGCTGCCCGGCCCACGACCAGCGGGACCTGGATTTCGCCCGCAAGTACGCCCTTCCCGTCCATCCCGTAGTGCTGCCCCCCGGGGGGGACCCGGCCGCGTTCCGGGTGGAGGACGAGGCCTATGTCGGCCCTGGGACCCTGTTCAACTCGGACTTCCTGGACGGACTGGCGGTGGAGCCGGCCAAGGCCGCCGCCGTAGCCCGGATCGAGGAGATGGGCGCCGGCAAGGGGGCGACCGTCTATCGCCTGCGCGACTGGGGGGTTTCCCGGCAACGCTATTGGGGATGCCCGATCCCCATCGTCCATTGCGCCAAATGCGGACCCGTGGCCGTGCCGGCCGAGCAATTGCCCGTGGAGCTGCCCGACGACGTGGCCTTCGACCGGCCGGGCAATCCCCTGCTGCGCCACCCCACCTGGCGGCATGTCGCCTGTCCGCAGTGCGGCGGCCCCGGTGAGCGGGAGACCGACACCCTCGACACCTTCGTGGATTCATCCTGGTATTTCGCCCGTTTCACCGATCCGACCGCCGCCGAGCCGATCAACCGGGCCGTCGCGGATTACTGGATGCCCGTCGACCAATATATCGGCGGGGTGGAGCACGCGGTGCTGCACCTCCTGTACGCGCGCTTCGTCACCCGGGCGCTGAAGGACGACGGCCTGCTGTCGGTGGAGGAGCCCTTCGCCGGCCTGTTCACTCAGGGCATGGTCACCCACGAGACCTATCGGGTGTCCGCCGACGGCCGCTGGCTCACGCCCTCGGAGATCGAGCCCCGAGACGGCCGGCTGGTCGAAAGCGTCACCGGCCTGCCGGTCGAGATCGGCGGCGTCGAAAAGATGTCCAAGTCGAAGAAGAACGTGGTGGCCCCGGAGGAGATCTTCGACAGCCATGGCGCCGACGCCTCGCGCCTGTTCGTCCTGTCCGACTCCCCTCCCGACCGCGACGTGCAGTGGACCGCCTCCGGCCTCGAAGGTTCGTGGCGCCTAGTGCACCGGATCTGGAACGAATTCGACGCCCATCCGGCCGATCCCTTCATCGAAAGCGACGACCAGGACGCGGACCGCGCCGCCGAGCTGCACCGGCTGACCCATCGCACCATCAAGTCGGTGACCGAGGCCATCGAGGGTTTCCGCTTCAACAGCGCCATCGCCCGGCTGTACGAATTCCTCAACGCCCTGAAGACCTGGCCGGTGGAGGCTTCCGGCCCGGCGGTGCTGGGCGCCCGGACCGAGGCCCTCTCGGCCTTGGCCCGCCTGGTCGCGCCGTTCGCGCCCCACCTGGCCGAGGAATGCTGGGCGCGGCTGGGCGAAGAGGGCATGGTGGTCGAGGCGGCCTGGCCGGTCTACGATCCGGAACTGGCGGCCGAGAACGAGCGGGTGTTGCCCGTGCAGGTCAACGGCAAACGCCGCGGAGAAATCCGCGTCGTCGCTGGAGCGTCGGCCGCGGAGGTTGAGGCGGTCGCCCTCGCCGACGCCGAGGTCAGGCGCTATCTGGAAGGGATGAGCGTTCGCAAGGTGATCGTGGTGCAGGATCGTATCGTCAATATCGTGGCCGGGTGAACGGATGAAGCTGGCTTCCAAATTCACGGTCCTGGCGGCGACGCCCCTGCTGCTGTCCGCCTGCGCCGGCTTCACCCCGCTCTACGCCACACCCGGACTGACCCCGGCCCTGGAAGCCATCGAGGTGACCACGCCGCAAAGCCGCGCGGGCTTCATGCTGCGCGAGTCGATCGACGACGAATTCGCCCACAAGCTCGACCAACCGTCTCTCTATCGCCTGAACCTGAGAGTCGATGAACGGCGTTTCCCCCGCGGCCTGCGGGTGAACAACGTGGCCTCCGACGTCGAGCTCGACATGCGCGTCAACTATGAGCTGGTCGATAAGAAGACGGGGGCGAAGCTGACCCAGGGTTTCGTGCCGATCTCGGTGTTCTATGTCTCGGCCGATGCGCCCTACGCCGGCATCGCCGCCCAGCAGGACGCCCAGGAGCGGGCCGCCGCCCAGGTGGCGATCCAGATCCGCCTGGACCTGTCGCGCTATTTCGCCGCCAAGGTGGCCAAAGCCGCTCCGTGAGACCGGCCCGATGAGGCTTGAGCCGTGATCCTGACCAAGCGGCCGGATGTCGACCGCTTCCTCAAAGGGCCGCCACCTGAAATCCGGGCGGCGCTGATCTGGGGCCGCGACCGCGGGGGGGTGCACGAGCGGGCCGACGCCCTGGCGAAGACCATTGCCCCCGTCCCCGACGACCCCTTCAACGTCGCCCTGCTCACCGAGCCGGATATCGACCGCGACGCCGGACGTCTCGAGGAGGAGCTGTCGGCCCTGTCGCTGATGGGGGGCCGGCGCCTGATCCGCCTGCGCCTGACCGAGGCCAAGGCCGGTCCCGAGCGCGCCGCCGCCGAAGCCCTGAAGACCCACGCAGAGGGCGGCCTGAACCCCGACGCCTTCTTCCTGATCGAAGCCGGGGCGCTCGAGCGGGGCAGCGTCTTGCGCAAGGCGGCGGAAGCGGCCAAGGGAGCGGCCTCCATCCCGGTCTACGAGGACGAGGTCGGCGATGTGGCGCGAATGGTCCGCGAGGCCCTGGCCGCCGATCGGGTCGCCCTCACCGCCGAGGCCCTGGACCTGTTCGTCGCCCGCCTGCCCAAGGAGCGGGGCGTGGCCCGCCAGGAGATCGAGCGGCTGATCCTGTTCCTTGGCCCTGGCGGCGGCGCGACCGCCGGCCCAGCCGACCTGGAGGGCTATCTGGGCGTCGAGCCCGAAGCTTCCCTCAGCGAAGCGGCCACGGACGCCTTCGGAGGCCGCGCGGCCCAGGCCCAGGCCTGCCTGCGCCGGTCCCGCGCCGAGGGCGAAGGCGGCCCCGCCGCCGTGCGCGCTATCGGCCAGCATCTGGCCCGCCTGCGCCGCGCCCTGGTCCTGACGGCGAACGGTGCGGGAGCCCAGGAGGCGGCCAAGGCCTGCGGCGTGTTCTGGAAGGCCGAACGCGAGTTCCTGCGTCAAATGCGCGCCTGGCGCCTGGTCGATCTCGACGCCCTGCAGCCGGAGGTGCTGGACGCCGACCGCGCCTGCAAGAGTTCGGGCAGTCCCGATGGCCTGATCGCCGAGCGATTGGCCTTGGGGATCGCCGTCCGGGCGCGGCGCTTGGGCCTCTGACCCCGCGTTTCACGCTCCGTTAGCCGTTTTGCCGCAATTTGGGCGCACACGCTCACAGGAACGGGTCGCATGCGCGCGTTGGTCCTCAGATTTGTTCGCGACGAAGCCGGCGCCACGGCGATCGAATATGCGCTGATCGCCAGCCTGATCGCACTGGTGATCATCGGCGGCGTCACCACCCTCGGGAGCAATCTGCGCGGGACCTACAACAATATCGCCAACGGCGTGAAGTAAGGACCCCCTTACTCCTCCCGATACGCCGGCTGTCCGCCGGTCAGCCGCTGGCAAAGGTCGTCCAGCTGCTCCAGGGTCTCGTAACGGATCCTCAGCTCGCCCTTGCCGCCACGGTCGTCGAGATCGACGACGAGGCCCAAGGCCTCGCTCAAATCCTGCTCCAACAGCTTGGTGTCCGGATCCTTGGCGCCGCCCCCGCGCGCGGTTCGCGCAGCCGGGGCGCCCCGATCCTGGGACTGGCGGGACAGGGCCTCGGCTTGGCGCACCGAGAGGTCCTTGTCCACCACCGCACGGGCCAGGGCGCCTGGATCGGGCGCCGTGGCGATGGCCCGGGCGTGGCCGGCGGAGAGGCGTCCGGCAGCGAGATGATCCCGCACTTCCTCCGGTAAATTCAACAATCTCAAGGCATTGGCGACATGGCTGCGGCTCTTGCCGACCACCTGGGCCACCGCCTCCTGGGTGCGGCCGAACCGCTCCATCAGGGCCCTGTAAGCCTGAGCCTCTTCGAGGGCGTTGAGGTCGGCGCGCTGGACGTTCTCGATGATGGCGATCTCCAGCACATCGAGGTCGTCGAGGTCGCGCACCAGGATTGGCACAGTGTGCAGTCCGGCCCGCTGAGCCGCCCGCCAGCGTCGCTCCCCGGCGACGATCTGGAATTCGCCGGCGGCGCCCGGCATGGGCCGGACCAGGATCGGCTGCAGCACGCCCTTCTCGCCTATCGAGGCGGCCAGCTCCTCCAGTTCCGCTTCGCCGAACTGCCGGCGCGGTTGGTCGGGATTGCGACGCAACAGTTCGATCGGCGCTTCCCGCGCCAAGCCGGACGGATCGCCTCCGGCGGCCGGCGCGCCCTCGCCCGCCGCTTCATTCTCGCCGAGCAGGGCCGAAAGCCCCCGCCCGAGGCCGCGTCGCGGTTCAGCCATCAGATCCTGTCCTTCATGCCGCCGCCCCGGAGGCGGCGCGCCGCCGGACCCGCTCGCGGGCCACCACTTCACGCGCAAGCTTCATATAGGCCTGGCTGCCGGCGCACTTGATATCGTAGATCAGCGCCGGCTTCCCGAACGACGGCGCCTCGGAAACCCGCACATTGCGCGGGATCATGGTCTCATAGACCTTGTCGCCGAAGTGGGCTCGGACGTCCGCCGCCACCTGGTCGGACAGGCTGTTGCGCCGGTCGTACATGGTCAGCACCACCCCCTGGATTTCCAGCTTGGGGTTGAGGCTGCCGCGCACCAGCTCCACCGTCCGCATCAGCTGGCTGAGGCCTTCCAGGGCGAAGAACTCGCACTGGAGCGGCACCAGCACCGCATCCGCCGCGGTCATGGCGTTGACCGTGAGCAGGTTCAGCGACGGGGGGCAGTCGATCAGCAGGTAGGAATAGCGGACTTCGCTGTCCTTCAGCCCATTGATCGCGTTCCTCAGCCGGAACGACCGTCGCTCGGCGTGGCCCAATTCGATCTCCACCCCCGACAGGTCGGCGTCGGCGGGGATCAGGTCCAGACCCGGCACGGCGGTATGGACCGTGGCCGCCGCCAGCGGCCGCTCCCCCACCAGCACGTCGTACATGGTGGTGGTGCGGTGGGCCTTGGGCACGCCCAGGCCGGTGGAAGCGTTTCCCTGGGGGTCGATGTCGACGATCAGCACCGTCTCGCCCACGGCGGCGAGGGCGGTCCCGAGGTTGATGGCGGTGGTGGTCTTGCCCACCCCCCCCTTCTGGTTGGCCACCGCCAGGACGCGGGGCTGGTTCGGCGACGGGTCAGCCACGGGCGAGCCTCTTGATGCTGACGACACGGCCCGAAGGATCGCTAAGACTTGGGATCAGCTCCACCTCGAACCTCCACATCCGTCGCGCCTCGGCGACTTCGGCCTCCGCGTCGCGGCCTTTCAGGAATAGGCCCCGCACGCCCCCGCGCAGGACCGGATGAGCATACTCCAAAAGCCTGGGCAAAGGCGCGCACGCCCTGGCCGTCACCACGTCGATTCCTGTGAGTCTTAGGTCTTCCGCCCGCGCCCGATGCACCGTCGCCGGCAGAGCTAGGGTGGAGACGACCTCGTCGAGAAACCGGCAGCGCTTGGCCAGGCTCTCGACCAGGTGGACGTGTGACCCCGGCGCGTCCTTGAGCAGGATGGCCAGCACCACCCCGGGCAGGCCGGCCCCGGTCCCCAAGTCCGCCCAGACGCGGGCCTCCGGAGCGATCTTCAAAAGTTGAGCGCTGTCATAGGCATGGCGCAGCCAAAAGCCCGCCAATGCCGATGGTCCGACCAGATTGATCCGTTGATTCCACGTCTCAAGCAGGACGCGGTAGCGCTCCAGGTCGGCCATCTGGGCTGCGCCGGCGCCCGTCGCAGCCTGGAACGACCCCGCGTCGAACGGCGACTCGGACTCAGGCGGCATCGGCGGCGCGTCGGACATGAGTCAGGAGGGCGGTGATCGCGCCGGGAGTCATACCCTCGATGCGAGCGGCCTGACCCAGGGTCAGGGGTCGGACGGCGGCCAACTTCTCCCGCGCTTCGTGGCTGAGCCCGCCCACGCCCCGATAGTCGAGGTCGCCCGGAAGCCGCAGGTCCTCGTCCCGCCGAAAGGCCGCCACGTCCGCGGCCTGGCGGTCGAGATAGCCAGCGTAGAGGGCGTCGATCTCGATCTGCTCGCGCACCGTCGCCGGCCAGGCTGCGATCTCGGGCCACAAGCCGGCCAGGCGATCGAAGTCGATCTGCGGAAAGGCCAGCAGCTGCATGAGATTGCGGCGTTGTCCGTCCTCGTTGAGATGGAAGCCCGCGCGACCGGCCTCCGACGGCGTCAGGGTCAGGGCCTTGGCCCGGTTCCGCGCTTCCGCCAGGCTTTGCGCCTTGGCCTCGAAGGCCTTGCGCCGTTCGCCGCCCACCAGGCCCAGCGCGATCCCCGCGCCCGTCAGCCGCTGGTCGGCGTTGTCCGCCCGCAGGGTCAGGCGGAATTCAGCCCGGCTGGTGAACATCCGGTAGGGCTCGGTCACCCCGCGGGTGACCAGGTCGTCGATCATCACCCCGATGTAGGCCTGATCCCGGGAGAAGCTGGCCGGCTCGGCCTGGCCGTCCGCCGCCCGCGCCGCGTTCAGTCCCGCCACCAGCCCCTGCGCCCCGGCCTCCTCGTAGCCGGTGGTGCCGTTGATCTGGCCGGCCAGATAGAGCCCGGGCAGGCGCTTGGTCTCCAGTCCGGGGGTGAGCTCACGGGGATCGACATAATCATATTCAATGGCGTAGCCGAAACGCCTCACCCGCACCTGTTCCAGTCCCAGAATGGTTTCGAGGAAACGCTGCTGGGTTTCTTCCGACACCGAGGTGGAGATTCCGTTGGGATAGACGGTGTCGTCGTCCATCCCCTCCGGCTCCAGGAACACCTGGTGGCTGGTTTTGTCGGCGAAGCGGACCACCTTGTCCTCGATGGATGGACAATAGCGCGGGCCCCGGCCCGTCGCCCGCCCGCCATAGACGGCGGATTCGCCCAGATGTTCGGCGATGATCCGGTGGGTCGCTTCGTTGGTGAAGGTGACGCCGCAGGCGACCTGCTCGCGCGTGATCGACCCGGTCAT
Source organism: Caulobacteraceae bacterium (assembly GCA_035493955.1). Taxonomy (GTDB): domain Bacteria; phylum Pseudomonadota; class Alphaproteobacteria; order Caulobacterales; family Caulobacteraceae; genus NCED01. The sequence continues at coordinate 16,378 of DATJHI010000036.1, forward strand.
GAAGGAGAACGGCGTCGGCTCGGCGTCGCCTTCCTGCCGTTCGATCCGGTCCCAGGCGATGGTGGAGCCGTCGAGGCGGGCCGGGGTGCCCGTCTTCAGGCGGCCCATCTGGAAGCCGAGGGCATAGAGTCGATCCGACAGGCCGACCGAAGGCTGGTCCCCATGCCGGCCGGCGGCGATGCGCAGCTCGCCCCGGTGGATCACGCCCTTGAGGAAGGTACCCGTGGTCAGCACCACGGCAGGGGCCCGGAAGATCTGGCCGTCGGCCCCGACAGCGCCGGCGACGCGGCCGTTCTCGACCAGCAGGTCCTCCACCGCGGCGGCGCGGATCTCCAGGTTGTCCTGCTCGGAAAGGGCCGCCTGCATGGCCTCGCGATAAAGCCGGCGGTCGATCTGGGCGCGAGGACCGCGGACGGCCGGACCTTTGGAGCGGTTGAGCAGGCGGAACTGAATGCCGGCGACATCGGCCAGCCGGCCCATCAGGCCATCGAGGGCGTCGATCTCCCGGACCAGATGGCCCTTGCCCAAGCCTCCGATCGCCGGGTTGCAGGACATCTCGCCGATGGTCTCGATCTTGTGGGTGAGCAAAAGGGTGCGCGCGCCAACCCGCGCCGCCGCTGCCGCCGCCTCGCAGCCGGCATGGCCGCCGCCGATTACGATCACATCCCACGAAGGAGAGCTTGGCCCGGTCCGATCCATGGCCGGCTATTTAGGCGGCGCGGCGGTCGGCGTCGAGGGCGCCCGATGTTTCACGTGGAACGCGGCGAGCGCCTCTCAAGCCCTGTTTCACGTGAAACGTCGATTTCTCTCGCCGTGGACGAGGAGAAGTCTCACTTGCCGATGCAGAAGCTTGCGAACACGCGGTCGAGCACCGCTTCGGCATCGATCCGGCCCGACAACCGTTCCAGGGCGCGGGCGGCGAGCCGCACATCCTCGGCGACCAGTTCGGCATCCCGCGAACTCAAGCGATGGATCGCCCGCCGTAGGTGAACCAGACTGTCCTGCAGAAGCGCCCGGTGGCGCAATCGCGTGGTGGCCGGGAAATCGGCTCCCGTCAGGGCGGTGCGCACGAGACCGGTCAGGGTCGCGCGAAGGCGGTCGATCCCCCCCGGCTCGACCGTCGAAACCTGGATCGCCGCCAGTCCCGACGCCCGAGCTCCGGCGGCATCCGCCCCCTCGCCTCGATCCGCCTTGGTCAGGACCAGCAGATCGTCCGGCCCGATCAAGTCGGAAGCTTCGCGCCACGCGCCTGTCTCGGCGGAGCCATCGACGACCCACAGCCGCAGGGCCGCCGACTCCGCCCAAGCGCGGGCTCGGCGGACACCTTCCGCCTCGATCGGGTCGCCAGCCTCTCGCACCCCGGCCATGTCGGCCAGCAGGACCCGATAGCCGTCGAGGGTCAGGGGGGCCTCGATCACGTCACGGGTGGTCCCCGGCATGGCGGTGACGATGGCCGCGTCCCGTCCGAGAAGCGCATTGATCAAGCTTGATTTACCTGCGTTGGGCGCCCCGACCAGCGCGACGCGGAGGCCTTCGCGCACCCGCTCGCCTCGGGTGTCCTCGATCGCTCCCGCCAGTTCGATCGCCAGCCGGCGCAGCGGTTCGCCCGCCCGCTGGACCAGCGCCTCAGGCAGATCCTCGTCGGGGAAATCGATCTCCGCCTCGAGCCAAGCCAAGGCGTCAATCAGGGCGTCGCGCCAGGTCTCGTAGCGGCGGGCCAGGGCCCCGCCCAACTGGTCCAGAGCCTGGCGCCGCTGCGCGCCGGTCTCGGCTTCGACCAAGTCGGCGATGGCTTCGGCCTGGCTGAGATCGAGCCGACCATTCTCGAAGGCGCGGCGGGTGAACTCTCCCGGTTCCGCCAGCCGCAGGCCGAGGCCGGCGAGGGCGTCGGCCGCCGCCTCCACCACCGCCGGACCGCCATGAAGCTGCAGTTCGGCCTGGTCTTCACCGGTGAAGCTGGCGGGAGCCGGAAACCACAGGACCAGCGCCTCGTCGATCGGCGCTCCCGAGCCGGGATCGTTCAGCCGGCAAAGACTGGCCGCGCGGGGCGGCAGGTCGCGGCCGGCCAGGGCGCGCACCGCCTCCCCCGCCCCCGGTCCCGACAGGCGGACGACGGCGATGGCCGCACGGCCCGGCGCCGTGGCCAGGGCGAAGATGGTGTCGCGCACGTTGCACCCGATAGACTCTAGGGTTTGCCGCCCGGGCCGCCGCTCATCCCGGCGGAAGCCGCCGCGCCCATCAGCTTCATGAACTGCTCCTGGGCCTGGCCGCCGAAGGACATCCAGCTTTTCATCAGCTCCTCCGGCTTCATCATGTTGACGTTGGCGTCGAAGCGTTTGCGCATCTCGCTGACCAGATGGTCGTTCAGCGGCGTGACGTCCGGCAGCCCCAGAAAGGCGCGAGCCTCCACCGGCGTGCACTCGACCTCGACCTTGACCTTCATTCCCGTTGCCCTCTCAGCTCTCGCCTATTTGTTATGGGCGCGAGCCGGGCCGATGCGCTAGTACCCAGGCGACCTGAAATCCAATTTGAAGGGATGGCGGATGGCTGGCCGGGGCATGACCGTGAAGACGGACGATGGCGACTTCGACTGTTATGTCGCCAGGCCTGCGGCCCCCGGCGCCGCCCCGGCCGTCGTGGTGATCCAGGAAATCTTCGGGGTCAACCGCTTCATTCGAGCCACCGCCGACCGGCTCGCCGCCCAAGGCTATCTCGCCGTCGCCCCCGACCTGTTCTGGCGGATCAAACCTGGCATCGACATTACCGACCAGACCGAAGCGGAGTGGAAGGAAGCCTTCGGCTATTACAACGCCTTCGACGTGGCCAAGGGGGTGGAGGATATCGCCGCCACCATCGACACCGTTCGGGCCGATCCGGGCTGCGACGGCAAGGTCGGGGCGATCGGATTCTGTCTGGGCGGCCTGCTCGCCTTCCTGACCGCCACCCGCACCAACGTCGACGCCAGCGTCGTCTATTACGGCGGCGGCATGGACGACTTCCTCGGCGAGGCCGATCAGCTGCGCCGCCCGCTGCTGGTGCAGCTTGCAGGCGACGACGCCTATATCCCTAAGACGGCCCAGGACAAGATAACCGCGGCGCTCGGAGGACGTCCCGAAGTGGAGCTCCATATCTATCCCCGCCGGGACCACGCCTTCGCGCGCGTCGGGGGGCAGAACTACCACGCCGCCGACGCCGAAACCGCCAATGCCCGCACCGCCGCCTTCTTGGGCCGGACGATCGGCTGATGAAGGCGATCCAGATTCAGCGCACCGGCGGCCCGGAAGTCCTGGCCCTGGTCGACGTGCCGCCTCGGCCGCCGGGGCCTGGCGAGATCCTGATCCGCCATGAGGCCATCGGCCTCAACTTCATCGACGTCTACGGTCGCACCGGCCTCTATCCCATGGCCCTCCCCGCTGTGCTGGGCCGTGAGGCGGCCGGGGTGGTCGAGGCGATCGGCGAAGGCGTGACCCGCTTCAGGATCGGCGACCGGGCCGCCTACGCCAGCGAGATCGGGGCCTATGCGGAAATGAATACGATCGCGGCGGCTCGCGCGGTCAGGTTGCCCGACGCTGTCTCCAGCCGGACCGCGGCGGCGATCATGCTGAAGGGCCTGACCGCGGAATTCCTCACACGCCGGATCTGGCCCCTCCGGCAGGGCGACTCCGTCCTGGTCCATGCCGCCGCCGGGGGAGTGGGCACCCTGCTCTGCCAATGGCTGGCGCATCTGGGCATGCGGGTGATCGGCACGGCGGGATCCGAGGAAAAAGCGGCCCTGGCCTTGAGCCACGGCTGCGCCGAGGTGATCCGGTACCGGCACGAAAATGTCGCCGAACGGGTCAAGGACCTGACCGGTGGGACCGGGGTGGCGGCCGTTTATGACTCGGTGGGCAAGGACACCCAGGAGGCCAGCCTCGCCAGCCTGCGCCGCCGCGGCATCCTGATCAGCTTCGGCAATGCGTCGGGGCCCGCGCCGGCGGTGGATCCGCTGCGGCTGTCGCGGGGCGGGTCCTTGTTCCTGACCCGGCCGACCCTGTTCGACTATGTCGTCACCACCGAGGAGCTGGACGCGGCCGCCGAAGCCCTGTTCCACGTGGTGACCTCGGGCGCGGTCAAGGTGGAGATCGGCCAGGAGTTTCCCCTGGCCCAAACGGCTGACGCCCATCGCGCCTTGGAAGGCCGGGCCACCAGCGGGGCGACCCTGCTCATCCCATGAGCCGTTAGCGCCGTTGCACGTGAAACAGCGGCGCGGCTATTTAGCCGCCGCCCGCAGATAGGCCGGGCGGGCGGTCATGCGTTTGTAATAGTCGACCAGGGCCGGACCGAGCTGGTCGCCCATCTCCAACAGGCCGATGCCGATCCCCAGCGCATAGGCCACCGAGATGTCGGCGGCGGTGAAGCGATCGGCGGCGAGGAATTCGTGCTTCGCCAATTGATTGGCGACCAGGCGGCTGCGGCGAACGAAGCCTTCCTTGATCATGCCGACCGTCCAGTTGCTCCGCTCGGCCTCGGGGCCCCTGAACAGGGTGCCGATCACCCCGTTCAACGGCGCGCCCAATCCGCCTTCGCCCAGCACCAGGAACTGCAGGTAATCCGGATAGCCCGGCTCCTCGGCCTTAACCGACAGGTCGGTCGGGCCGTAACGGTCAGCCATATATTGGAGGATGGCCACCGACTCGGTCATGGTCACCGGACCGTCGACGATAGCCGGCAAGGTGCCCGAGGGGTTGGCGGCCTTGAAGGCGTCGGTCTTGGGGCCGGCGAACTCGACCGGTTCGATCTCGCAGGGGATGCCCATCTCCTCGGCCATCCACAGGACCCGCAAGGAGCGGGTCCTCGGCGTATGGAACAGCTTGATCATCTGGCATCCAGTTCCGTAGCAAAAGGGCAGACCCTGCGGCACGCCCCTGAGTTTTATCAAGTATTCATTGACTGGAAGAATTCGGCATTATTCTTGGTTTGCCGGAGTTTGTCGAGTAAGAACTCGATGGCGTCCTGGGCCCCCATCGGGTTCAGGATACGGCGAAGCACATAGGTCTTCTGCAGCACATCCTTTGGCACCAGAAGCTCTTCCTTGCGGGTGCCGGACTTGAGGATGTCCATGGCCGGGAACACCCGCTTGTCGGCGACCTTGCGGTCGAGGACGATTTCCGAATTGCCGGTGCCCTTGAACTCTTCGAAGATCACCTCGTCCATGCGCGAGCCGGTGTCGATCAGGGCGGTGGCGATGATGGTCAGCGACCCCCCTTCCTCGATGTTCCGCGCCGCGCCGAAGAAGCGCTTGGGCCGCTGCAGGGCGTTGGCGTCGACGCCGCCGGTCAGCACCTTGCCGGACGAAGGGACCACCGTGTTGTAGGCGCGGCCCAGACGGGTGACCGAATCCAGCAGGATGACCACGTCGCGCTTGTGCTCGACCAGGCGCTTAGCCTTCTCGATCACCATCTCGGCGACCTGGACGTGGCGGGTGGCGGGCTCGTCGAAGGTCGAGGAGACGACCTCGCCCTTCACCGTGCGCTGCATGTCGGTGACTTCTTCCGGGCGTTCGTCGATCAGGAGCACAATCAGATAGCATTCGGGGTGGTTGGCCGCGATCGACTTGGCGATGTTCTGCAACATCATGGTCTTGCCGACCCGCGGCGGGGCGACGATCAGGCAGCGCTGGCCTTTGCCGAGCGGCGCGACGATGTCGATGATCCGGCCTGAACGGTCCTTCAGGGTCGGATCCTCGATCTCCATGGTCATCCGCGTATCGGGATAGAGCGGGGTCAGGTTGTCGAAGTGGACCTTGTGGCGGACGTTGTCCGGGTTCTCGAAATTGACCGTGTCGACCTTGATGATGGCGAAGTAGCGCTCACCCTCGCGGGGAGCGCGGATCGGGCCGTCGACCGTGTCGCCGGTGCGCAGGCCGAATTTGCGGATCTGCGACGGGGAGACATAGATGTCATCGGGGCCGGGCAGGTAGTTGGCTTCCGGGCTGCGCAGGTAGCCGAAGCCGTCCTGCACCACTTCCAGGGTTCCGCCGCCGGAAATCTCCATCCCGTCCTCGGCCACGGTCTTCAGGATCGCGAACATCATGTCCTGCTTGCGCATGGAATTGGCGTTCTCGATCTCCAGGCTTTCGGCGAGGGCGAGCAGGTCGGTGGGGGACTTGGCCTTCAGCTCCTGCAGCGACATGCGCTGGACAGGGGCGGCGTTGGGACCGGCCGGCGCGGCTGCGGCCTGGTCGGTATCGAAAGCGGACTCGTCGGGCATTGGTGTTTCTCGAAGATAAAGGGTCGGGCTAGGCGACCTGCAGGCCGGAGAGGCCTGGAACGGCTCAAGACGCGGGAACCGGTCTTGGGAATTTGAGGCGGGGGGCCCGGCGCAGCCGTCGCGTCAGACCGTGGACAGCGGAACCACAATGGAGACGGCGGGTCAAGCGGCGCGTGTCGTCCCCTCTCGGGAAGCAGGACTGGAAGGGGCGGCTTATCCGCCGAACTCCGTCGTCACCGCGATCACCATGATGATCGCCGCCAGGAACGGCAATTCGTTGACCGCACGCCAGAACTTCTCGCTACGGGTATTGGCATGGGCGGCAAAGCGTTTGCGGGCGGTCCCAAGGAAATGGTGCCACCAAGTCATGAAGACAATGCCGGCGATCTTGGTCAGCATCCAAGGCGAATGCAGGAATTCCGGGTGGGCCAGCCCTCCTGAACGGACCCAGACCAGGCCCAGGCCGAACAGCCAGGCCGCGATCATCGCGGGGTTCATGATGATCCGATAGAGCTTGGCTTCCATGGTCTGGAAGGTCGTGTCCATCTCCGACCCCGCCGTTGCGCGGGTGTGATAGGCGAACAACCTGGGCAGATAGAGCAGTCCCGCCATCCAGGCGATCACCGCCAGGATGTGCAGGCCCCGCAACAGGTCATAGGTCACGCCGCATCCTCCACCGGCGGAAGCGGACATTTGGCAAAGCCGCCGGGGCAGATCCGGCCGCCGCAGCCGCTATCGATTCCCGCCGGCTTGCCCAGCACGTCGCCCACCATCTTGGCCAGGCCTCGAATGAAACAAGGCTCGATACCCAAGGCCGGGACCCGCAGGTAGAGCGGGCAGCCGACCTGCTCGGCCAACAGGGCGTAATCGTGGTCCAGCTCGACCAAGGTCTCCACATGCTCGGAAACGAAGGCCACCGGCGCCACCACCACGCCCAGGCCCTCGTGCGCCGCCTCCTCGATGGCCGCCGGCGTGGAAGGACCCAGCCATTTCATCGGACCGACCCGGCTCTGGTAGCAGATCTTCCAATCCAGCTCGTGGGCCCAGGCCCCGCCGATCCGCTCGACGATGGCTGCGCAGGTCCGCTCGATCTGCCACTGATAGGGGTCGCCCTCCTTGATCGCCTTTTCGGGCAGGCCGTGGGCGGAGAACAGGATCCGCACCGCCGGCAATCTTCCGGCCCGGCTCATCACCCCCTGGATCATGTGGGCGTGGGCCTCGATCAGGCCCTCCTCGTCCGGATAGCAACAGACGGCGCGCACCGTCCCGGGGCCGGAATAGGACTTGGTCCAGGCCTGGAGCGAGGAGCCGGTCGTCGTGCCCGAAAACTGGGGATAGAGGGGAAGTAGCACCACATCGTCGGGGGCGAAGGCCTTCACCGCCTTGGCGGTCTGCTCGACGAAGGGTTTCCAGTAGCGCATGGCCACGAACACCTCGAGCTCGGCGTCCGGATAGGCCGCGACAAGATCGGCCTTCAAGGCGGCCGCCTGGGCGGCGGTCTCCCGCAAGAGAGGCGAAGCGCCGCCGATGCGGGCGTAGTTGGCGCGGGCGGAGCGGGCGCGGACCCCCGAAATCAGGGTCGCCAGGGCCATCCGGGCAGGCCCGGGCAAACCGATGATGGCCGGATCGCGAAACAGGTTGAACAGAAAGGGTCTGACCGCCCGGGGCGAATCCGGACCTCCCAGGTTGAACAGCACCACCGCAAGGCGGCGGCGCGGGCCTGAAGGACGATCGTTCAGCATGATGTTCCGCCGGACTTGCCGGTCACCCGAGCCACGACCCGGCCCACATGCTCCGGCGGCGTGTCGGGCAGGATGCCGTGGCCGAGATTGAAGATATAGGGCCCCGCGTCCCACTGATCGAGCAGTTGCTCTACCCGGCGGTCGAGGGCAGGACCGCCAGCGCGCAGCAACAGGGGATCCAGCGCTCCCTGGATCGGCTTGATCGCCTGCACGGCGCGGCCGAGCGTCGCCGGCGCGGCTGTATCCAAGGCGACGGCCTGGACATCGACCTCACGGGCGTAATCGAGGACCATGGCGCCGGCGCCGCGGGGAAAGCCGATCACCGGCGTCTCCACCCCAAGCTCACGCAGCCGGGCGATGATCCGCCGGTGCGGCCTGACCACCAGCCGCTGGAACAGGTCCTCCGGCAGACCCTCGGCCCACGATTCGAACAGCTTCAGCGCCTGAGCCCCCGCCCTCGCCTGCATGGCCAGGTAACGGGCGCTCGCCTCGACCAGCACTTCGATCAGCCCGTCCATCGTCTCGGGGTCGGCGTAGGCCAGGGTCCGGGCCCGGCTGCGGTCGCTGGAGCGGCCTTCGATCATATAGGTGGCGACGGTCCACGGAGCCCCGGCGAAACCGATCAGCGCCCGCTCAGGCTCGAGGGCGGCGCGGACCAACGACAGGGTCTCGCCCACGGCGCCCAGCTTTTCGGCGGCGCCTTCGACCTTGTCCCGCATGGCCTGCAAGGACGGCAGGGGCCCAAGGCGCGGCCCCTCCCCCGCCTCGAACCACACGTCCTGACCGAGAGCCCCTGGGATCAGCAGGATGTCGGCGAAGACGATGGCGGCGTCGAAGGGATAGCGGCGCATTGGCTGCAGGGTCGCCTGGGCGGCCCGCTGCGAATCCATGCAGAAGCTGATGAAGTCGGAGGTCTCAGCCCTCAGCGCCCGGTACTCGGGCAGATAGCGCCCTGCCTGGCGCATGAACCAGATCGGCGGCCGCTTCGTCCGCTCGCCGGCAAGGACCCTGAGCAGGGCAGGCTTGGTCGGGGGGGCGAGGTTGGGGGGGGAAGGCGAGGCGGACCCGGACATGGAGGCCTTAAAGCCGTATCTGGCCCAAGTCTCAAGGCAGGCTGTTCCTACCCTTACTCAGATTAGGATTCTTAAGGATTGGAAACAGTAAGGGGGCGGCGGCGGTGCGGGGATAAAAGCCGGATGGCCAGGATCATGAGACTGCGCGCTCCTGCGGCGATCCCATGGGCGACCGGGCTCCGCCAGGGCCGTCCAAGGTCTGTTAACGAAGTCTTAAGATTAAGGATTGGTTAATGATTTTCCGGCGACGACTGGGGACGATGGCTCGCATCGATCCGGGACAGACGCCGCTGTCCCCAGGATGTGGACGACCGTGGCCAAGCGGCGTCCCAATCTTGGACAATCACGGCCTTGCGTCCCCACCCGTCCCCCGGCCGGCTTGGCAAAATCGGCGGAAGCGGGTTTTCTCCCCGGCGCGACCTGGCGAAACCGCAATCCATCCCCGGATGGACCCCCAGCTTGACGGTGCGACAAAACGCGCCCCCTCCGATCCCCTGGCATGACTGCAACCCCGCGCCTTTCGACCTATTTCCACGTCCACTTGGTGTCTGATTCCACCGGCGAAACCTTGAACGCCATGACCAAGGCGGTTTGCGCCCGCTTCGACGACGTGTTGCCGATCGAGCATTCCTATCCCTTGGTGCGCTCCCCGCGGCAGCTGGAGCGGGTGTTGCGGGAGATCGAGGCCGCCCCCGGCGTGGTCATCCACACCATCGTCGACGGGGTGCTGCGCAATGGCCTCGAGCAGGGGTGCCGGGATATGGACGCTCCTTGCATCGCCGCCCTGGATCCGATGGTCGCCTCGCTCGGTCGCTACCTGGGCGCCTCGTTGTCGACCCGGGTGGGAGCCCAGCACGCCCTCGACACAGAATATTTCAACCGGATCGAAGCCCTGAACTACGCGATCGGCCACGACGACGGCCAAGGCGGCCAGAACCTGGCCAACGCCGACGTGGTGCTGCTGGGGGTCAGCCGGACCTCCAAGACTCCGACCAGCATCTATCTGGCCCACCGGGGGGTGCGCGCGGCCAATGTACCCCTCGTTCCCGGGGCCGAGCTTCCGCCTCAGCTGTTCCAGTTGAAGGGCCCATTGATCGTCGGTCTGGTGGTCTCCCCCGACCGATTGATCCAGATCCGGCGCAACCGCCTGTTGTCCCTGAACGAATCCCGCGAGAGCTCCTATGTGGACGTGGAGGCGGTGCGTGACGAGACGGTGCGGGCCCGCCGGCTATTCGAGAAGCACGGCTGGCCGGTGATCGACGTCACCCGGCGGTCCGTGGAGGAGACCGCAGCCGCCGTGATCAATCTGTTGCACGCTCGCGACGCCGCGGCCTTGAACCGTTCATGACCCCGGTGATCCTAGCGTCAAAGAGCACGGCGCGGGCCGCAGTGCTGCTCGGGGCGGGGGTGTTGTTCGAAACCGTCGGCTCCGGCGTGGACGAGGAGGCGGTCAAACAGGGCCTGTTGGCCGAACGGGCGAGTCCCCGCGATATCGCTGACTCCCTCGCGGAGCTGAAGGCCGTCCGGGTCTCGGGCCGCCGTCCAGGGTTGGTGATCGGCGCGGATCAGACCCTGGAGCTTGATGGGGCCCTGGTCGACAAGGCCGAGACTCTGGAGGACGCGCGGGAGCGGCTGCTCAGCCTGCGCGGCCGCACCCACATCCTGCACTCGGCCGTGGTGGTCGCCCGCGGCGGCGCCCCGATCTGGCGCGAGGTCAAAAGCGCCCGTATGAGCGTACGTCAGTTCACCACAGCTTGGCTCGACGGTTACCTGACGCGGGAGGGCGAGGCCCTGCTTGGCTCCGTCGGTTGCTATCGGCTGGAGAGCGAGGGCGTGCAGCTGTTCGACCGCATCGACGGCGACTATTTCACCATCCTGGGCCTGCCCCTGGTCGGTCTGTTGGACATCCTACGCAAGCATGGGGCGCTGACCACATGAGCGGGCGCCTTTCTTCGGGCAAGACCATGGTCGCTGGCGTCGCCGGCCGGCCCGTCCGTCATTCCTTGAGTCCCCTCATCCATTCGGCCTGGATCGCCGGCGGCGGGCTGGACGCGGCCTATGTGCCGTTCCCCCTGGCCGAGGGAGGTTTCCTTCGCTTTGCCGAGGGCCTGCGGGGCGGGGCGGTGCGCGGACTCAATGTCACCATCCCGTTCAAGGAGGAGGCCCTCGCCCTTGCCGACGACGCGGACGCGCTGTCGCGGCGGGCCGGGGCGTCCAATCTTTTGATCTTCCACGAGGACGGGCGGATCGAGGCGCGCAACACCGATGGGCCGGGAATGATCCAGGCCCTGGAACAGGTCCCCGGTTTCAAGGTCTCGGCGGCTCCGGCGGTGGTGCTGGGCGCGGGCGGCGCCGCCCGGGCGGCCGGGGCCGCCCTGATCGCTGCCGGCGTCCCGGAGCTGAGGCTGGTCAATCGCACTTGGAGCCGGGCGGCGGGTCTGGCCGAGGCCCTCCCACAGACCTATGCCCAGCCCTGGGAAGACATGGCCAGGGCCTTCGATGGGGCTGGCGTAGTCGTCAACGCCACCGCCGCTGGGCTCCGGGGCGAGAACGACCTGACGGACCTGCCCCTGGGCGCCTTGCCGCCATCGGCGGTGGTGATGGACATGGTCTACAATCCGCTGGAGACCGGCCTGCTGCGCGCCAGCCGGGCCAGCGGGCGGACGGTGGTCGACGGCCTCTCCATGCTGATCAACCAGGCCGTTCCTTCGTTCGAGGCCTTCTACGGCGTCTCTCCGCCCGCGGGGGTCGACGTGCGCGCCCTTTGCCTGGCCGCGCTGGAGGGCGGGGGGTGATCCTCCTCGGCCTTACCGGCTCGATCGGCATGGGCAAATCCACCACCGCCGGGCTGTTCGCCGAAATGGGAGTCCCCGTCTATGACGCGGACGCCGCGGTGCATCGCGCCTATGCCGCTGGGGGTCCCGCGGTCGCACCGCTCGAGGCGGCCTTCCCCGGCGTAACCCACGCCGGCGGCATCGACCGCGAAAAACTGAGCGCGCGGGTGACCGGCGACCCGGCGGCTCTCGCCCGACTCGAATCCATCGTCCATCCCCTGGCGGCGCAGGCGCGCACCGCCTTTGTCGAACAGGCCAGGGGCGCCGGGGCCTCGGTGGCGGTGCTGGACATTCCCCTGTTGTTCGAGACCGGCGGCGACGCCCTGGTCGACGCGGTGGTGGTGGTCAGCGCCCCGGCCGAGGTGCAGCGCCAGCGGGCCCTGGCCCGGCCGGGCATGACGACGGCCAAGTTGGCGGCGATCCTGGCCCGCCAGATCCCGGACGCGGAAAAGCGGGCGAAGGCCGACTTCATCGTCGATACGGGCTCTGGCCTCGCAGTCGCCCGCGACGCGGTGCGGCATATCCTGCGCGTCGTCACCGCGCCAGGGTGGACCGGACGCCGGAGGCGTGACGGCTAGCCCTCTGGACGCCGCCGTCGAACCGATTCAAAAACTGGCATGGCCCGCGAAATCGTTCTCGACACCGAAACCACAGGCCTCGATCCCAAGACCGGCCACCGGCTGGTGGAAATCGCCTGTATCGAGATCGAAGACCTGCTGCCCACCGGGCGCACCTTCCATCGCTATCTCGATCCAGGGCGCGACTGCGACCCGGAGGCCGAAAAGGTCCATGGCCTGTCGCGGGCCTTCCTGAAGGGCAAGCCGCGCTTCGAGACCCTGGTCGACGAGTTCCTGGACTTCGTCGGCGACGCGCCTCTGGTCGCCCACAACGCCGCATTCGATCGCGGCTTCGTCAACGCCGAGCTGGAGCGGGCGGGCCGGGCGGCCATCCCGGACCCCCGCTGGACCTGCACCTATGTGCTGGCCCAGAAGAAGTTTCCGGGGATGTACAACTCCCTCGACGCCTTGTGTAAGCGCTTCAAGATCTCGCTGGCCGACCGGGAGAAACACGGCGCCCTGATCGACACCCGCCTGCTGTCGATGGTCTATCTGGAGCTGCACGGCGGCAAAGAGCGCGGTCTCGACCTGGCGCCGAAGGCGGCTCCGAAGACGGTTCGGGTCGAAGGGACCATGATCGGCGGCTACGGCCCACGGCCCCGTCCCTTGGCTCCGCGCTCGACCGACGAGGAACGCGCCGCCCATGCCGCCTTCGTGGCCGGGACCCTGAAGGACAAGGCGATCTGGGCGACCCTGGAATAGCAGCTTCGCCCCTTTGCCGGGACGGCGGGGAGCGACCTCAGGCGTTGCCGAAGGTCTGGCCGTCGGGGGTGCGGATCAGGCCTTCTTGCTGGTTCTGCCGAGAGGCGTAGATCGCCCCGAAATCCAGCGGCTCCAGCAGGAAGGGCGGGAAGCCCCCGTCGACGATCAGGTCGGCGATGATCCGGCGGGCGAAGGGGAACAGGTAGCGCGGGCACTCGGTCAGCAGCGAGGATTCCAGCATCTCCGACGGAACGCCGGAAATCTCGAACAGGCCGCCGTAGACCAGCTCGACCTGGAAATGCACCTGGTCCTCGCGGCTGGCCTTGACCGACAGCTTCAGGTCGACCTCGAACAGACCGTCGGAACGGCCCCGCGCGCTCATCTCGACCCCAAGCTCCACATTGGGCTGGCCGTCGGCCATGCGCATGGAATCCGGGGCGCGGGGATTCTCGAACGAAAGGTCGCGGGTGAACTGGGCCAGGACCCTCAGCTGCGGCGCTGGCGGGGGCGTGAGGTCTGTTCCAGCGTCGACGTCGGTCATGGCGGTCTCGCAAACGGACAGCGGGAAACGCCCATTGTGGGCCCCGCCGGGTCGGCGGGTCGCTAACATGGGCAGCGGATGGGCGCAACGCGCACGACGGCCCCTGACGCGGCGGCTCATCCGGCCTATATTAAGGATTGCGCCTGCAACTGGCGCGGTGGGCGGCCGTTGTTAGCGGGCGTCATCGGACGAGAGAACGGTCACCCTTTGCAAGTGCTCGAATTGGTCATCTTCGCCGCCCTGGCCGCCGTGGTGCTGTTCCAGCTCTATACGGTGCTCGGCCGGCGCGTCGGGCGTCAACCTGAGGACGCCACCGAAACCGGACGTCCGCGCCCCGTCGGCGAGGCCGAAACGCGCCGACTGGAAGAGCCTCAGGTCGAGAACCTCCCCCTTTCCGGAGTGGCCGCGGTCCAGGCGCGCGATCCCGCTTTCGAACCCGGCCGGTTCCTGGCCGGGGCGACCGGCGCTTACGAGATGGTGGTCCGGGCCTTCGCCGAGGGCGATCGCGCAACTTTGAAGGGTCTGGTTTCGCCTTCTGTTTACCAAACCTTCGATAAGGCTATCTCGCAGCGCGAAGCGGACGGCCGGACCGGGTCCGTGGAGTTCCTCCATCCGCCGCGCGCGGACCTGGAGAGTGCCGACATGAGCGGAAATCTGGCGCGCGCGCGGGTGCGCTTCCTGGCCGAAGTGCGGGACCGGTCCAAGGGACCGGAAGGCGAATCGGTGGAAGACCGCCGCACGGCCGAAATCTGGACCTTCGAGCGGTCGGTGGACAGCCGGGATCCCAACTGGGCATTGGCCCGGGTCGACGCGGCCGAAGCCTGATGCGCGTCCTATGGGCGCTGGTCGCCGCCGCGGGCCTCGTGCTTTCGGCCTGTGCGACCACGCCGTCGCCGAAGCCTGTAGCGGCGGCCCATCGCCCTCCCCAGCATCCCGAGGTCCGCCCCCCATCACCCCCTGTCGCAGTCGCGCCGCCGACCGAGACCGTGCGGCCCTACCGGCGGCCTTCGGAAACCACAAACCTGAGCGCCTTGCCCGGCTGGGCCGAGGAAGATCACCTGGCCGCGCTCGCCGCCTTCCAGTCGGGCTGCGGCGCGGCCCGCGAACCCCTGATGCGCGCCGCCTGCCAGGCAGGGCGATCGGTGATCGCCCGCGACGACGCCACGGCCAAGGCGTTCTTCGAGCAGAATTTCCGCGCTGAGCCCGCCGGCGACGGCCAGGAAGGCGTTCTCACAGCCTATTTCGCCCCCGAATATCCGGCCCGGGCGACGCCGGACGCCGAATTCTCCGCTCCCGTTCGACCCAAGCCGGGCCGACCGGTGGAAATGGCATCGCCTGCTGTCGCTGCCCCGCCACCCTCCGATCCGTCCGACCTCATCGACGTCGCCCTCGCCAAGGCCGAGGATCCCGCTCCCCGACCGTCCCAGTCCGAGCGTGTGGACCTGTCCAATGCCGACCGGGCCGTGATCGACCGCAGCGCCCCGGACGGCGCCCTCGCCTGGATGCGTCCGGAGGACCTGTTCTTCCTGCAGATCCAGGGCTCGGGGGTGCTCAGCTTCCCCGACGGCAGGCGGATGAAGGCCGCCTATACCGCCGACAACGGCAAGCCCTTCGTGGCCATCGCCCGACCAATGGTGAACCAGGGTCTTCTGGGCAATGCCGGCGCTTCCGGAGACAATATCCGCGGCTGGCTGGCGAGCCATCGGGGACCCCAGGCCCAGGCGGTGATGTGGCTCAATCCGCGTTATGTCTTCTTCGCCCTCAGCCCCGACGACGGGCGCGAACCGGCGGGCGCCGCCGGGGTGCCGCTGCCGGCCGGGCGGGCCATCGCCATAGATCCGGGCCGGCACGCCTATGGAGAACTGTTCTGGATCGACGCCAGCGCCCCGGCCTTGAACGGCGCGGCGCGGGTCTACCGTCGCGCGGTGATGGCCTTGGACACCGGGTCGGCGATCCGCGGCGAGGTGCGGGCCGACCTTTACATCGGGCGGGGCTCGGTCGCCGGCTCCGAAGCCGGGCGGGTGCGCCATACGCTGAAGATGACCCGCCTGGTCCCCGTCCAGAAGGACGCCCGGAGCGGAAGCGGGAGCGTCGGGCTTGAAACGGCCGCTGCGGCCGGAGGAGGTTAGGCTCTGGGCCCAGGTGGCCTCGACCGTACGCCCGGCCCACGGCCGCGCTGTTCCGGTCCCGCCGCCTGAGCCGGAGCCTGTGGCGGCGCCCCTCAAGGCGCCGAAGGCGACCAGGCCCCCGCCCCCCGGGCCCATGGCCAGGCGCGCCCCGCCAAAGCCGCCGGCCGCGCCGGATCGGATCGAACCCAACCGCTATCGCCGCATCGCACGGGACGGCGAGGCCATGGAGCAACGGCTCGACCTGCACGGCTTCACCCAGGACCGGGCGCGGACAGCCCTGCACGGCTTCATCGAGCGGGCCCAGGCGAACGGCGCGCGCTCGGTCCTGATCATCACCGGCAAGGGGGTGCAGGGGGACGGGATCCTGCGCCGCCAAGTCCCCGAATGGCTGGCCGAGGCCCCCTCCCGCTCGCGGGTGGCCGGGGTCTCCTTCGCCGACCGGCGACACGGGGGCGAAGGGGCCCTCTATGTTGCGCTGAAGCGGCTGGGCAAGTCGTAGGCTATTTCGGTCGCGCCGCCTTCTCGTCCAGCCCCGACCGGCCCTCGCGGGCGTCGAGCTTGGCGGCGACGGCGTCGGGATCGACGCCGCTGGCGGCGAGCAGCACCAGCCAGTGGTACAGCAGATCCGCGCTCTCGGCGGCCAGGGCGTCCGCATCCCCCTGGATGGCGGCGACGACGGTCTCGATCGCCTCCTCGCCGAACTTCTTGGCCGCTCGTTCGGGACCTTCCGCCAGCAGCCTGGCGGTGTAGGAGCTGGACGGATCGGCGCCCCGCCGGGTCTGGATGGTGGCGTTCAGGCGGGCCAGGGTCTCGGTCAGGCGCTGCATCAGCTCAGCCTAACCGGCAGGCCGGCGGCGTCCAGGGCGGCCTTGGCCTGGCCGACGCTGATCTCGCCGAAGTGGAAGATGGAGGCGGCCAGCACCGCGTCGGCGCCCCCGTCGCGCACCGCCTCGACCATGTGGCCCTCGCTGCCCGCTCCGCCCGAAGCGATCACCGGCACGGAGACCGCGTCGGTGATGGTCCGAAGCAGGCGGGTGTCATAGCCGGTCTTGGCGCCGTCGCGGTCCATCGAGGTCAAGAGGATCTCCCCTGCCCCTTTCTCCACCGCTAGGCGCGCGTAGTCGAGGGCGTCCAGCCCGGTATCTTTTCGTCCGCCATAGGTGAACACCCGCCAGCGGCCGGGCTCGACCTGTTTGGCGTCGATGGCGGCGACCACGCATTGCGAGCCGAAGGCGTCGGCGCAGCGGGCGATCAGGTCCGGGTCCTCCACCGCAGCGGTGTTGACCGCGATCTTGTCGGCCCCCGACAGCAGGAGGGCGCGGGCATCCCCGACGCTGCGGACGCCGCCGCCCACCGACAGGGGCATGAAACAGACCGCGGCGGTGCGGGCGATAACCTCGTGGATCGGCTCGCGGCCCTCGTGGCTGGCGGTGATGTCGAGGAACATCAGTTCATCGGCGCCCGCCGCGTCGTAGGCCTGGGCCTGCTCCACCGGATCGCCGGCGTCGCGCAGGGACAGGAACTGCACGCCCTTGACCACGCGGCCGTCCTTCACGTCGAGGCAGGGAATGACGCGGACCTTGATCATGGCCGATCAGCCGGCCGCGGCCAGGGCTTCGGCCGGCCTTATGGTCCCGGCGTAGAGCGAACGGCCGAGCACCGCTCCGGCGATGGGGATGCCCGGGCGGGTCTTCAGAGCCGCGATGTCGGCTACGGTGGCGAAACCGCCTGAGGCGATCACCGGGATCGACACCGCGTCGGCGACGGCGCCGACCTGTGCGACATTCGCGCCTTCCAAGGTGCCGTCCCGGCCGATGTCGGTGACGATCAGGGCGGCGACGCCGATGTCCTCGAACCGTTTCGACAGGTCGATGGCCGACAGGTTGGAGGTTTCCAGCCAGCCGTGGACGGCGACCATGCCGTCGCGCATGTCGACCGCGACGGCGACCTTGCCGGGGAACGCCTTGGCGGCGCGTCTGACCAGATCCGGATCGCGCACGGCGACGGTGCCGAGGATCACCCGGCTGACGCCCGTTTCCAGCCAATGCTCGATCTGCTCGAAGCTGCGGACGCCGCCGCCCAATTGCACGGGGATCTTCACCGCCTCCAGGATGGCGGCGACAGCGGGACTGTTGACGGCCCGGCCCTCGATGGCTCCGTCGAGGTCGACCACGTGCAGCCATCGGAAGCCGTCGCGTTCGAACCGCCCGGCCTGGTCGGCGGGACTGTCGTTGAACACCGTCGACTGGGCCATGTCGCCGCGCAGCAGCCGCACGCACTGGCCGGCCTTCAGGTCGATGGCGGGATAGAGGATCATGGCCGCCACTCCAGAAAGCGACCGATCAGGGCCAGGCCGCTGGCCTGGCTCTTTTCGGGGTGGAACTGCACTCCGGCTATATTGCCCTTGGCCACGGCGGCGGTGAATTCGCCGAAATGGTCGGTGGTCGCCGTCACGGTCCGGGGATCGTCCGCGAAGAAGGCGAAGGAGTGGGTGAAATACATGTGCCGGCCGTCGGCCGGTGCGAACAGAGGGTGGTCGGCGCCGGCGCTGAGGGTGTTCCAGCCCATGTGCGGGATCTTGGCGCGGTGGTCGGCGGGTTCGAGCTTCCTCACCTCGCCGCCGATCCAGTCCAGGCCCCTGCGCATCCCGAACTCCAGCCCGCGGGTGGCGAGAAGCTGCATGCCGACACAGATGCCCAGGAACGGCGCGCTCCGCCCGACGCAGGCCTCGGTCATCGCCTCGATCACCCCGGTGCGGGCCTCCAGCGCATCCATGCAGGCGGTGAAGGCGCCGACGCCGGGCAGCACGAGGCGATCAGCCCGGCGGATATAGTCCGGGTCGTCGGTGGTCCGGATCTCGACGTCGGAGCCGGCGCGGCGGGCGACCTCGTACAGCGCCTTCTCCGCCGAGCGCAGGTTGCCCGAGCCGTAATCGATGAGCGCGACGCGTTCCATGAAACCCAAAAAGCTCTAGAGCACGCCCTTGGTGGAGGGCGCGGCCGTTCCCGCCTTGGGGTCCCGCTCGACCGCTGTACGCAGGGCGCGGGCCAAAGCCTTGAACCCGCTCTCGGCGATGTGGTGGCTGTTCTCCCCGTACAGGGTCTCCAGGTGCACGCAGGCGCCCACGTGCATGGCGAAGGCGTGGTGGAACTCCTTGAACAGCTCGGTGTCCATCTCGCCGATCTTTGGACGCTGGAAGGCGACCTTCCAGATCAGATAGGGCCGGTTGGAGAGGTCGATGGCGCAGCGGGTCAGGGTTTCGTCCATGGGGACGTAGGCGCTGCCGAAGCGGCGCACGCCCTTGAAGCCGTCGAGCGCGACATTGATCGCCTGGCCGAGGACGATGCCGGTGTCCTCCACCGTGTGGTGCATGTCGATGTGCAGGTCGCCGGCGGCCTCGACCGTGACGTCGATGCCGGAGTGTCGGGCGAAGGCGTCCAGCATGTGGTCGAAGAAGCCGATGCCGGTGGCGACGTTGGACACGCCGACGCCGTCCAGGTCGACGGCGACCCGGATCTGCGTCTCCTTGGTCTTCCGCACCATCTCGCCCGTGCGGTGGGGCGCGGCGCCCTCAGCCATTGGCCGTGCTCCATCCTGGGATCGATCGCGGCGGATCGACGTCGTCGGCTTCGATGGGCGCCTAATGGGGGCCGCGCTGGCGCCATGTCAACTTGCGCCGCCCCCCTGGCTTCGATTAGCTGGGTTTCATGCGTCGTCTGATCGTCGGCCTGTCGTTGATTTGCTTGCTTGCCGGCCCGGTCGCGGCCGCGCCCGCCGACCTGTCCAAGCCCCCCGCCGCCACGCTTCCCCGTTCCGGGCCGAAGACCAATTTTCCCCTCGCGCGGGCGACGCCGGATGAGGTCAAGGCCTGGCTGGGCGAGCCGGCGGTGGCCAATGAGGAGGGCAAGGGCGCCTTCTGGACCTACCGTCTGGAGGACTGCGCCCTGATGGTGTTCTTCAAGGACGCCGGGTCGGGTCTGCGTGTGTCCGGCGTCGCGACCGGGCCCCGACGGAGGGCGGAGGCCGCGCCCGATCCGGACACCTGCATCACCAACGCGAGGCGGTAGGCCTTCGTGCTCTTCCCCTTTATGGGGAAGCAGGGCCAACCGTCCCCCAATCGGGTATGGTGTTGATTCGATGGCCGTGATCGACGCTGCATTCGCCGCCGCGGGCGGGGCGACCAGCTTGGCGCTGGCCGCGACCCTGTGGGCGCTCACCCAGCGGCGCCGCGCGGTGGTCCGTATCCGTGAACTCTCGGCCGCCCTGCAACGCTACGAGGGGCGGATGGACGCCGCCCACGCCTCGGCCGAGGCCTTCGATTCTGCGGTGGTGGCGGTCGAGGGCGGGTCGATCCGCTTGGCTTCGGGCCACGAAAGCCTGGTCGCCTGCGGCCAGGCCCTGGGGCTGGGCGCCGCCCAGGCGGAAGATCCGGCCGAGGTGGTCCAGGCCCTGATGCGCTCGGACCCCGAAAACGCCCGCCGGCTCAAGGCTCTGTTCGAGCGCGGCGAGCCCTGCGATTTCGAGGCCCGGCCCCAGACCGACGGAAAGACCGCCCGCTCGGCCGTGGTGGTCGAAGGGCGCACCGCCGGCGCCCTGGCTTGGCTGAGACTGTCGGTCTCGGCCGGCGCGGGCCTGCCTTCCGCGGCCCGCTTCGCCGCCTTCCTCGACGCCCAGCCCAATCCGGCCTGGATCTCCACCCCCTCGGGGCGGCTGGTGTGGGCCAACCGCGCCTGGCTGGGGGCCGCCGACGCGGTTTCGGTGGAGGAAGCCCTGCGCACCGGTCGGTCGTGGGACCGCGGCGTCGAAAGCCTGGCCGCCGAAGCCGCAGGCCTGGGCCAAAGGCGGGAGGGGCTGCGCTGGGCCCCGGTGGCGGGACGCCGGCGCGCCTTCCAGGTGGCGGCCCAACCGCTGGAGGGGGGCGGCGCGGGCGCCATCGCCCTCGACGTCACCGAGGCGGAGGAAACCCGCGAGTCGTTGAAGCGCCAAGCGGCGGCCCATGACGAGACCCTGAACCGGCTGGCCGACGCGGTGGCCATCTTCGGGCCGCAGCGGCGGCTGGCCTTCCACAACACCGCCTTCGCCGAGCTCTGGGGGCTGGAGCCGGCCTGGCTGGCCGAGGGTCCGACCCACGGGGAGGTGCTGGACCGGCTTCGCCAGCGCCGCCGCCTGCCGGAATCCGCCGACTACGCCAAGTGGAAGGCCCATGAGCTGGGTTTCTACGAGACCCTGGCCGAGACGCCGGACGAGTTGTGGAGCCTGCCGGACGGCCGCACCCTGCGCGTCGTACGTCAGCCCCACCCGTTCGGGGGCCTGCTGCTGCTGTTTTCCGACATCACCGGCGAGCTGCGCCTCAGGGCCCAGTACAACGGCCTCGTCCAGGTGCAGCAGGCCACCCTGGACAAGCTGAACGACGCGGTGGCGGTGTTCGGCTCGGACGGCCGCCTTCGCCTGCACAACGAGGCCTTCGAGCGCTTTTGGGGCCTTACCCCCCAGGCCATGACCGAAGCAGGCGACTTCGACCGGGTGGCCGAGCTCTGCACCCATCTGGTCCACGACCGCCAGTTCTGGCGCGACCTCAAGGCTCGGGTCGGCGATCCGGATCCGCAGGGGCGCAAGCCCGTGGCCGGGGAGACGCGGACCTCCGACGACCGGGTGATCGCCTTCCAGACCCGCCCCTTGCCGGACGGGGCGACCCTGATCGCCTTCGACGACATCACCGCCACCCGCAGTCTGGAACAGGCCCTCGCCGACCGGTCGGCGGCCCTGACCGACGCCGAGCGGCTGAAGCGCGATTTCGTCGGCAACGTCTCCTATGAGCTGCGCACCCCGCTCACCACCATCATCGGCTATTCCGAACTGCTGGAGAGCCAGGGCGAGGCCCTGCCCGACCGCAGCCGCGCCTATGTCGCCGCCGTCCGCTCCGCGGCGTCGCAACTGGCCGGCTCGATCAACGACGTCCTCGACATGGCCCAGATCGACGCGGGGGAAATGGGGCTTACCCTGGGCGACGTGCGGGTCGAAACCCTGATGGAGCAGGCTGCGGCGCGGGCTCAGCCCACGGCGACGGAAGCCGGGGTGGAGATCGCGGTCGAGACCCCCGACGGTGAGGTCGGCATGATCCGCGCCGATGAGCGTCGCCTGGCTCAGGCGCTGGATCATCTGGTGATGGCGGCGGTGCGCACCGCCCCGCGCGGGGGCAGGGTCACCCTGGATGCTCGCCGGACCTTAGGCGCGGTGCAGATGCGCGTAACCGACACCGGGCGCGGCATTCCCTTCCACGTCCAGGCCCACATCTTCGATCGCTTCGTCGGCCGCGATCGGGGCGGGCCTGGCCTGGGGCTGGCCCTGGTCAAGGCGCTGGTCGAATTGCACGGGGGCTGGGTTTCGCTGGAAAGCGAGCCGGGCCACGGCGCCACCTTCACCTGCCATCTGCCCGAGGCCGCCTTCTCCGGCGCCGCCCATCCCGAGCTCAGCTTCGGCTGAGGCCAACCCGTCGCAAGCCTGCGGCTCGCGCTCATGCCCGGTTCAGCTTGAAAGGCCGAGCTTAGGCCAATGACAAACGGAGCCAACGCCATGAAGACCCTTCTCACCGTCGCCGCGGTCGCCGCCACGGTCCTCGCCGCCGGCGCCGCCTCGGCCCAACCCCGAGGCCAAGGTCAGGGTCAGGGCGGCCCCGGACCAGCGGGCTCCCCTGGTCCCGCCGCCCCGGCCGGTCCCAGTATCACCCTTTACGACCTGCCCAATTTCCAGGGCGCGGCCCGGACCTACACCGCCGGCGTCTCCAACCTCGCCGCCATCGGGCTCAACGACCGGGCCCAGAGTGCGCGGGTGGTCGGACGCTGGCAGATCTGTGAAGACGCCAACTTCCGCGGCCGTTGCGTAGAGCTCGCGGGCGATGCGCCCAACCTGGCCGCCCTGCGGATGACCGCGGCGATCTCCTCGTTCCAGTCGCTGGATCGTCCGCAGAACGACGCCGGCCGCGGCGGTTTCAACGGCGGCGCAATCGGCCCCCGCGGCCCGGCTCCCGACGATCGGGGTTTCGGCGACCGGGGCGGCGGTCTCGACCGCGCTTTCGCCGGTCCGGTTCTGGACGGCCGCTCGGCCAGCTTCTTCCCACGTCCGGCCCCAGGTCCCTACCGCACCGCTGCCGAATTCTGCCGGCGGCTGGGTTTCTCGGGGGTGATCTATGCCGACGACCGCGGCTTCGAGATCCGCGACGTGGTCTGCCGGCGGTAGACGTTCGGAGGCGGGGGCGGCGCTCCCCGCCGTCCGTTCGCGAACCGTCCTGGGAACCCTTTGGCCTTCTAGTGTTGGCTTTCGGGCATCCGCACGATGAGCCCGCCCAGGGCGTCGCTCACCTTGATCTGGCAGGACAGGCGGGAATTGGCCTCCACGCCTTCGGCGAAGTCGAGCATGCTCTCCTCCATGGCCGAGGGACCGCCGACCTTCTCGCGCCAGGCCTCGTCCACATAGACGTGGCAGGTGGCGCAGGCGCAGGCGCCGCCGCAATCGGCGTCGATGCCGGGGACGTTGTTCTTGATCGCCCCCTCCATGACGGACAGGCCGTTGCGGACCTCGACCGGGTGCTCGGTCCCGTCGAACTCGATATAGGTGATCTTGGCCATCGTTCCTTCGGCGTTGGACTTGGTTGGCGGCGAGACTGCTAGCCCGCAACCGCCTTCATGGGAACGGTGATATCGCGCAGGCGCTCGGCCGAAACCGGCTTGCGTGACCCGATCAGTTGGCGCCCGCCCATGAATTCGGCTGGGCTGTTCACCGCCTCCACACATTGGACCCGGCCATCCTCGGTCAGGTGGAAGACGGCGAAGCGGCCGAAGCGCGGCTCGCCGCGGATCACCGTGCGGTCGGTATTGAAGGGCAGGCCGGCGATCTGCAGCTTCAGATCGTACTGGTCGGACCAGAACCACGGCACCTCGCCGGGGGGCTGGGGACGGCCGCAGATGTCGGCGGCGGCCTGCTTGGCCTGTTCCAGGGCGTTGGGCACGCTTTCCAGCCGCCCCACCTCTCCGTAGATCGGCAGGGGTCGACGGCTGCAGTCGCCGATGGCCGAGATCGCCGGGTCGGAGGTGCGAGCCGTCAAGTCGACCAGCACGCCGTCCTGGCAATCGAGCCCAGCGGCCCGGGCCAGGTCGTCGTTGGGAATGGCGCCCACTCCGACCAGCACCGCGTCGCAGGGAACCGGCTTGCCGTTGGCGAAGGCCACGCCCGTGACCTTGCCGTCCTTGCCTTCGATGCCGGTCACCTGGGCGGCGAGGGCGAAGCTGACGCCCTTGCCCCGGTGGTAGCTGAGGAAGAATTCGGACAGGGCGGCGCAGGCCACCCGCGCCAGCAGCCGAGGTTCGCGCTCGATGACGATGGCCTCCGCGCCCAGGGCCCGGGCGGAGGCCGCGGCCTCCAGGCCGATGTATCCGCCGCCGATCACCGCGAGCCGCTTTCCAGGCCCCAGGGCGTTTTTAAGCACCTCGGCGTCGGCGACGGACCGCAGGGCCAGGACGCCTTCCAGTTCGGCGCCGGGAAGGGGCAATTTGCGCGGCCGCGCTCCCGTGGCCAGGATCAACCGGTCATAGCCGACGCGCTCGCCGCCCAGGCAGACCTGCTTGTTCCAGCGGTCCAGGGCCTCGATGCGGCTGTCGAGCCGAAGGGTTATGCGCTCCTCGGCGTAGAAGCTGTCCGGGCGCAGGGCAAGGTCGTCGGCGTCGGCCTCGCCCTTCAGCCAGGCCTTGGACAGGGGCGGGCGCTGGTAGGGGGCCAGGGGCTCTTCGCCGAAGACGGTGATCGCGCCGGCATAGCCGTACTGCCTCAGGAAGGCGGCGGCCGAGCCCCCCGCGTGCCCCGCCCCCACGATCACCACCGTCTTGTCCGCGTCGCTCAAAGCTCGACCCCTATATCCCCGCCCCTTGAAGGGCCGGATACATCATGGAACACCGAAGGGCCATGCGCCTCTCCGATCCGCCACAGGATAATGTTTCCCGCCGCATTGACAGCCCCGAGGCCATGGCCCGGCTGGGGGAAGCCATTGCGGTCGCCCTGCGCCCTGGCGAGGCGGTGTGCCTGTGGGGACCGCTGGGCGCCGGCAAGTCCACCCTGGCGCGCGGATTGATCCGCGCCCTCACCACCGCGGAGGAGGAGGTCCCCAGCCCAACCTTCACCCTGGTCCAGGCCTACGTGGGCGAACGGCTGCGGGTGGCCCACTTCGACCTCTATCGCCTGACCGGAGCCGGGGAGATCGATGAGCTCGGGCTGGACGAGGCCTTGGACGAGGGGGCGGCGGTGATCGAGTGGCCGGAACGCCTCGGCGGGGCGCTGCCGCGCGACCGACTCGATATAGAGATCTCCATTCCCGACCACGACAACGGCAGGCTTGTGCGGATCGTCCCGCACGGAGCCTGGGAAGGACGAAGGCTTGAGTCCGGAACGTGACGCCCAAAGAGCCGCCTTCCTGGCGACCAACGGCCTGGGCGGCGCGGCCCGCCAGCCCCTGAGCGGGGACGCCTCGACACGGCTGTACGAACGGCTGCGCCTTTCCGACGGGACGCGGTTGATCTTCATGGACCAGCCGCCGGTGCTGGAGACCCCCTCCTGCCCGCCGGAGGCGACGCCAGGCGAGCGGATCGCCATGGGCTACAACGCCGCGAGCCGGCTGGCGGCGGGGTCGGTGGCGGCCTTCGTCGCCACGGCGGCTTATCTGCGGAGCCTGGGGCTGTCGGCGCCGCGGGTCGTCGCCCACGATATCGAGGCCGGGCTGGCGGTGCTGGAGGACCTCGGCGACGGCTTGTTCGCCGCCCTGATCGCCGAAGGGCAGGACGAACGCCCGCTCTACGAGGCCGCCGTCGACGTCCAGGCGGTCCTGCAGGCGTCGCCGCCTCCGGACGTGCTGCGGGCGGAAGGCGTGGCCTGGCCCCTGCTCGCCTACGACGCCCTGGCGCTGAAGGTCGGGACCGACACGTTCCTGGAGTGGTGGCCGAAGTTCGCCGGCCTTCCCGCTTTCGGCGCGGAGGCCGTGGCCGAATGGGACGCCCTGTGGGCGCCGGTCTGGGCCCGAGGGGAGGCCGGGGCGAGCGTCTTCACCCACCGCGACTATCACGCCCAGAACCTGGTCTGGTTGCCGGACCGGCCAGGGGTCGCCCGCGTCGGCCTGCTCGACTTCCAGGACGCCCTGCGCGCCCATCCCGCCTGGGACCTCACCCACCTGCTGCAGGACGCCCGCCGCGACGTGTCGCCGGCGCTCGAGGCCGCCATGCTGGACCGTTTCCTCGCCGCGCGGCCCGGCCTCGACCGCGACCCTTTCCTTGCCGACTACCGGGCGCTGGCGGCCTCGAACGCGGCGCGCATCCTCGGGCGGGTGTTCGCCCGCCAGGCCCTGCTGGGCCGCGCCCAATACCGCGCCTTCATGCCGCGCACCTGGCGCTATCTGGAACGGAACCTCGAGGATCCGGCGCTGCGGGGGCTGAAGGCCTGGTTCGACCGGCGCGTCCCGCGGGAGGTGCGGGCGTGAGCGAGGTTCCGAAGACGGCGATGGTGCTGGCCGCGGGCCTGGGGACCCGCATGCGGCCCCTGACCGACGCCCAGCCCAAGGCCTTGGTGGAGGTCGGCGGCAAGGCCTTGATCGACCATATGCTGGACCGCCTCGGGGACGCCGGGGTGGAGCGGGCGGTGGTGAACGTCCACGCCTTCGCCGACGTCCTGGTCGCCCACCTGGGGCGACGCACCACGGGTCCAAAGATCGCGGTCTCCGACGAACGGGCCCACCCCATGCCCCTGGAGACGGGCGGAGGCGTCAAGTTCGCCCGTCTCCTGCTGGCGGAGGCGCCGATCCTGGTCGCCAACATCGACAGTGTCTGGATCGAGGACGCCGAGCCGCCCTCGACCGCCATCCAGGACCTGTGCCGGGGTTTCGACCCGGCGCGCATGGACGCCCGGCTGCTGCTGGCGCGGATGGAGCGGACCTCCGGTTTCGACGGGGCGGGGGATTTCGCCATGGATGGCGACGGACGGCTTTTGCCCCGCCGGGTGACCGGCGCGGCGACGGCGCCGCTCAACTACATGGGCGTCCATATCGTCGATCCGCGTCCGATCTATGCTGACCCACGGACCGAGTTCGGCCTGTTCCCTCTCTGGGCCGACTGGGCGGCGGCGGGGCGGCTGCATGGGACGCCGATGGAAGGCGACTGGATGCACGTCGGCGATCCGGGCGCGCGCGACGCCGCCGAGGCGCGGCTGACGCAGCGGGCCGTGTCTTGACCCCGTCCCCGGCCGCGGGGCGCCTGTTCGGCGGGGGCGGGTCCCGCTGGTTCACCATCCCGGCGCACCGGCCTTTCGTCGGCGACTTGGCGGCGGGGTTGCTGGCGGCGCTCGGCAGCGAGCCCGAGGCCCTGGCCGAGGCGATCGTGTTGACGCCGACCCGGCGGGGCGCGCGCGCCCTGGCCGACGCCTTCGTCCAGGCCGGCGGCGGGCGGGCGGTGCTCCTGCCCCAGATCCGCGCCCTGGGCGATCTCGACGAGGGGGAGCCGCCCTTCGAGCCGGGCGACCTGGCCCTGGACCTGCCTCCGGCCATTCAACCTCTTCGCCGCCGGTTCGAACTGGCGCGGCTGGTGGCTGAGCACGCGGACTTGTTCGAGCGTCCTCTGGACGCCGCCGCCGTACTCGAACTGGCCGACGCCCTGGCCGGGTTCCTGGATTCACTGCAGATCGAGGAGATCGGCGACGTAGCCGAGCGGGTGGAGGGACTGGTCGAAGGCGACCTCGCCCTGCACTGGATGAAGTCGGCCGCCTTCCTGCGCATCGCCACCGTGCGTTGGCCGCAGCGGCTGGACGAGCTTGGCCTGGTCGATGTGACCGAGCGGCGGGCGACGCTGTTGCGCAAGCTGGCCGAAGCCTGGGACCGCAGACCGCCGTCCGGCCCTCTGATCGCGGCGGGCTCCACCGGCACGGCGCCGGCCACGGCGGACTTGCTGAGGGTGATCGCGGCGGCGCCCCTGGGCGCGGTTGTGTTGCCGGGGCTGGACCTCGACCTCGCCGCTGAAGCCTGGGACCAGATCCAGGAGGGCCACCCCCAAAAGGCCCTCAGCAACCTCCTGAAGCGCGCCGGAATCGGGCGCGCCGACGTGACGCCCTGGCCGGTGGGCGGGGACGATGTCCGCGGCCGCTCCCGACGGCGGGTGCTGAACGAGGCGCTGCGCCCGGCCGAAACCACCGCCGACTGGGTGCGGGTGATTGCACAGATCCGGCGCGAGGGGGAGGCGGCCGGCGTCGATCCCATCGCCGAGGGCCTGGCCGGCCTGTCGGTCACCGCCGCGCGGACCGAGGAGGAGGCGGCCGGCCTGATCGCCCTGTTGCTGCGCGAGGCCCTGGAGACGCCGGGCAAGACCGCCGCCCTGGTCACCCCCGACCCGGTGCTGGCGCGGCGGGTGTCGGCGCGGCTGGCGCGCTGGGGCGCCCCGGCCGACTCCTCCGCCGGCGGTTCGCTGGCCGGGACTCCCGCCGGAACCTTGACCGTACTGGTCGCCGGACTGGCCGCGGACCCGGTCGACCCGGTGCGGTTGCTGGCGGTGTTGAAACATCCCCTGGCCGGTTTCGGGCTGGAGCCCGAGGCCCTGGAGAGAGCTCGTCTTGGATTGGAGCGGGCGGGCCTGCGCGGGGCCCGGCCGCGGGGCTGGGCCGACCTCTACGCACGGCTCGAGGCGGCGGGCGAGGACCCGGACCTGGCCCGCCGGCTGGAGGCGGTCGCCGCCGTCATGGCCTGGCCCTTCATCGATGACGACGTCGCTCTCGCCACCGAGGCCGGACGAGCCCTGGCCGAGGCCCTGGAGGCCGTGGCGGCCCAGCCGGACGGGGGAACCGGAAGGCTGTGGGCGGGGGCGGACGGGGAGTGCGCCGCCGCCCTGCTGGCCGGACTGATCGAGGAGGGCGAGGGCCTGCCGCCAGCCACCGCGGGTGGGTTTGCGGTGCTGGTTGAGCGGCTGGTCGCTTCTCAGACCGTGCGCACCGGCGGGGCGGCCCATCCCCGCCTGCGGATTCTGGGGGCGATCGAAGCCCGTCTGGTGAGAGCCGACCTGTTGGTGCTGGCGGGGCTGGAGGAGGGGGTGTGGCCGCGCGCGCCCGCCGCCGATCCGTTCCTGTCGCGGCCCATGCGTCTGCGGCTGGGCCTGCCGCCTCCGGAGCGTCGGATCGGCCTTGCGGCCCATGATTTCGCCCAGGCGGCCTGCGCCCCCGAGGTTTGCCTGATCCATGTCGAGCGGCGGGGGGGCCAGCCGGCGGTGAAGTCGCGCTGGCTGTGGCGGCTGGAGACCCTGGCCCGCGGCGCCGGGGTCAGTTTGCCGTCCCGCCAGGACGACTTGGCCTGGGCCCGCGCCCTGGAGGCGCCCCTGGCCGCGCCCCCGCCGGTCTTGGAACAGGCTCGCCCACCGGAGCCGAAGCCGCCCGTGACGACGCGGCCGCGCAAGCTGTCGGTGACCCAGGTCGAGACCTGGGTACGCGATCCCTATGCGGTCTACGCCCGCCACATCCTCGGCCTCCGGGCCCTGAACCGGCCGGACGAGCGGATGGAGGTGCGCATCCGCGGCACGGCCATCCACGCCGCCTTCGAGCGGTTCGCCCTCCGGTGGGAGACCCTGCCGCCCGAGCGGGCAGGGGAGGCCTTCGCCGAACTCTATGTCGAGGAATTGCGTGCGGCGGGCGCCCCTGAGGCGTCCCTGGCGCGCGAAGGGCCCTTGGCGGCGCGGGCCGGGGCCTGGGTCGCGGACTTCGAGCGTCGGCGGCGGCAGGGCGGGACCGAGGTCATGGTGGAACGGCGGGCGTCCCTCGACCTGCCGGGCCTGGACTTCGTCCTGACCGCCCGGGCTGACCGGCTGGAGCTGGCGGGCGGCGAGACCCATGTGCTCGACTTCAAGACCGGCCGCGCGCCGACGGCCAAGGAGATCGAGACCGGCTTCTCCCCGCAACTGACCCTGACCGCGGCCCTGCTGGCCGGCGGCGGCTTTGCCGACCTCGGGCCCCGGACCCCCGGAGAGCTGGTCTATGTGCGGGTGACCGGTCGCGAGCCCGCCGGCGAAGAACATGTCCGCGGCGGCTCGGGCGAAAGCGCGGTCATGGCCGCCGAGGCGCTGGAAGGCCTTGGCCAACTGGTCCGGCGCTACGACGATCCGGGCCAGCCCTACCGTTCACGAACCGCGCCGCGGTTCGTGAAGGCCTATGCCGGCGACTATGACCACCTGGCCCGGGTGCGCGAATGGTCGGCCGGGGACGAGGAGGAGGGCGAATGAGCGCGCCCCATCCCCAGGCGGTCGCCGCCGATCCGGACATCTCGGCCTTCGTGACCGCCAACGCCGGCTCCGGCAAAACCACCACCCTGGTCAACCGGGTGGCGCGGCTGCTGCTGAAGCGGGTCGATCCCGAAACCATCCTGTGCATGACCTTCACCAAGGCCGCGGCGGCGGAGATGCAGCGGCGGCTGTTCGAACAGCTCGGCGGCTGGGCGTTGATGGACGACGCCGAACTGAGCTGCAAGCTGGGGGAATTGGAAGGCCGGGCCGCCAAGGACTACGAGCCCGAACGCCTGTCCCTGGCCCGAACCCTGTTCGCCCGCGCCCTTGAGACCCCCGGCGGGCTGAAGATCCAGACCATCCACGCCTTCTGCGAAAAACTGCTGCGCCGGTTCCCGCTGGAGGCCGGAGTGTCGCCGGGCTTCCAGGTGATGGAGGACGCTTCGGCCGCCCAGGTGGCGGCGGAGGCGCGGGACGGGGTGGCGGCCCGGGCCCTGGCCGGAGAACCGGTCCTGGCCGAGGCCTACGCCCGCTTCGCCGTGGCGCTGGATTTCGCCAGCTTCGAGGCCATGTTCGCCGCCTTCGAGACCCGGCGGGAGGCCCTGGCCGCCTATGTGGCCGCCTGTGGCGGACTGAGGGGCCTTCCCGCCGCCGTGGCCCGCGCCTGTGGGTTGGAGGGACTGGCGGACGCCGGGGCCATCGAGTTGGCGGCGGTCACGCCGCCCGCCCTGTCGGTCGAACTCTGGCGGGCCGGGGCCCAGGTCCTGGCCGAGGGGGGGACGCGGGACCAGAAGTGCGCGGAGCAGATGGCGGCGGTGGCCGAGGATGCTGGCCGCGGGCAGGCCGCGTTCGGCGCGGCGCTACGGGTGTTCTGCACCGCGGCCGGGGAGCCGGCCAGATGGCTCGACACCACCGCCTCACTGAAGGCGCGGCCGGACCTGCGCCAGCGGCTGGTCGACGAGCGGGAGCGGTTGCTGGAGGTCTCGCGCCAGGCCAAGGCCGCGCGGGTGGCCGAAGACACCGTCCAGGCCCTGGTCCTGGCGGCCTTCTATGCAGACGCCTACGCCCGGGCCAAGGCGCGGCGGGGCGCGCTCGACTTCGCGGACCTGATCGCCCGCACCCTGGACCTTCTCACCGGCCAGGATGCGGCGGCCTGGGTGCTCTACAAGCTGGACGCGGGACTGGAGCACATCCTGGTCGACGAGGCCCAGGACACGGCTCCGGAGCAGTGGGAGATCCTGCGGGCCCTGACCGACCAGTTCTTCGTCGGCGCGGACGGTCGCGACCGTCCGTTGGAGCGCTCGGTCTTCGTCGTCGGCGACGAGAAGCAGTCGATCTTCTCGTTCCAGGGCGCCGCCCCCGAGCGGCTGATGCGCGAGCGGGACTATTATGCGGTGCTGGCGGACAGCGTCAGCCGGCGGTTTGAAACCGTGCCCCTGGTGGAATCCTGGCGTTCCGCAAAAGAGGTGCTGGACTTCGTCGATAGGGTGTTCGCGCCACAGGACCTGCGCCAGGCGCTGCAGCCCCGTCGGAACGGCGAAGCCGTCGGCCTTGTGATCGAGCACGTCTCCAAGCGTAGGGAGACCGATCCGGAGGGCCGGGGGACCATCGACCTGTGGCCATTGGAACGTGAGGAGGAAAATCCCGAACGGCGCGCCTGGGACGAGCCCTTGGACGCAGGCGGTCGCGGCGGCGCGTGGCGAAGGCTGGCGGAACGCATCGCCGGCGAGATCAAAGCCCTGGTCGAGCGGGGGGAGGCGGTGCACGACAAGGGCGCATCGGACCCGAAAGCTTGGCGCCCCGCCGGTTACGGCGACGTGCTGATCCTGGTGCGCAAGCGCAAGGTGCTGTTCGAGGAGCTGCTCCGGGCGCTGAAACGCGCCGGCGTGCCGGTGGCCGGCGCCGACCGGCTGGTGCTGTCCGAGCACCCGGCGTTCGAGGACTTCCTGGCCCTGGCCCGCTTCGCCCTGTTCCCCGACGACGACCTGACCCTCGCCGCCCTGTTGCGCAGCCCTTTCTGCGACGTGGACGAGGGGGGCCTGTTCGACTTGGCCCATGGCCGGAAGGGCTCCTTGTGGTCGACGCTGGCGCGGCGGGCCGACAAGCGGTCGGAATGGCGGGCGGCGTCTTCCTTCCTGGGCTGGGCGCGGGACGAGGCCAGGACGCGCACACCCTTCGACTTCTACGGCCGGGTGCTGAGCCGGCTGGACGGTGCGGGCCGGTCGATGCGGACCCGTCTGGTCACCCGGCTGGGTCCCGAGGCGTCGGACGCCATCGAGGAGTTCCTGGCCCAGGTCCTCAGCGCCGAACAACGGGGCATCTGCGACCTGGAGCGGTTCGCCGACGGCTTGTCGCGGCTCACTGTTTCGGTGAAGCGGGAGATGGACGAGCCCCGCGGCGAGGTGCGGGTGATGACCGCCCACGGGTCCAAGGGGCTGGAGGCGCCGATCGTGTTCCTGCCCGAGACCATCGGGGCCGGCGCGGCGCGGGGCTCGCCCCTTCTGGAGACCGAGGACGGCGGCTTCCTGTGGTGCGCCAGCTCGGCCAACGACTGCGAGGCCTCGGCGGCCGCCCGCGAGGCGCGCAAGGCCCGCGACGACGAGGAGGCGCACCGGCTGCTCTATGTGGCCCTGACCCGGGCGCGGGACCGGCTGGTGATCGCTGGCCGGATCAATGCGCGGGCGAAGGTCGAGACGCTCAAGGGCTGGTGGGCGCCGATGAGCGCGGCCTTCGACCACCCGGACGTCGCCGACCAGGTGCGTTCCGTCCGCTGTGGCGAGATGGAGATTCGCCGGTTCGGGGCCGACCCGCAGGTCCTGGGGCGCGGCGGCGCGGCTCCGGCGCCACGGCCGTCCCCGCTTCCGGCCTGGGCGCTTTGTCCCGCCCGGCCCGAAGCGCCGGAAGCCATCTACGCTTCCCCTTCGACCTTGCTGGAGGATGTCCGAAGCCCTTCGCTCTCGCCCCTCGTCCGGCGGGGGGGCATGGGCCGGTTCCGGCGGGGGACCTTGATCCACCGGCTGCTGCAGCTCCTCCCTGACTTGGAGCCGGAGGCGCGGGCGGCAGGGGCGGCGCGGCTGCTGGCCAAGGAACCCGACCTCAACCCCGACCAGCGACGGGAGATGACCGCGGCCGCCCTGGCGGTGCTGTCCGACCCAGCCTTCGCCGAGGTGTTCGGCCCGGGCTCGCGGGCCGAGGCGGCGATAGCCGGAACCGCCCCCGACTTACCCGGAGGTCTCTCTATCTCCGGACGGGTGGACCGGATGATGATCACCCCCGACCGGGTGCTGGTGGTCGATTTCAAGACCAACCGCCCGGCGCCTGCCGACATCGAGGCCGCCGACCCGGCTTATGTGCTGCAGATGGCGGTCTATGCGGCGGTGCTACGGGCGGTGTTTCCCGGCCGCCGGGTCGAAACCGCCCTGGTCTGGACCGACGGGCCGCGGCTGATGCCGGTCCCTGAAGGCGTGATGGCGGACGCCTTGCAGTTTTTGACCAAGGGGCCGTCGAATTTCTCGTGAGCCCGGGGGGGTCCGCTCGAAACGCGCAGGTTGATGCCGCGGTTGGCGCCCCCTACATCGCTGGTATGATTTCAAGGCGGCCGATTTCGGCTCCGCCAGTTCGGGAGAACAGGTCAAATGGCCACGGTGAAGGTCACCGACGAGAGCTTCGAGCGCGACGTCCTGCAGTCCGGCAAGCCCGTGCTTGTCGATTTCTGGGCCGAATGGTGCGGCCCCTGCAAACAGATCGCCCCGGCCCTGGATCAGATTTCGGAAGAGCTTTCCGGCGCGGTCACGGTGGCCAAGGTCAATATCGAGGAAAGCCCGACCGTCCCCTCGCGCTACGGGGTGCGCGGCATCCCCACCTTGATGCTGTTCCGCGACGGCCAGATGGCCTCGATGAAGGTCGGGGCCATGCCCAAGGCCAAAATCCTGGAGTGGTTGTCCGAAACCGGCGTCTCGGCCCAGCCGGTCTGATCGGCGGCGGCGCGGAGAGGCCTGGTCAGGTCGGCCAGGTCTCTTCCGACATCCCCAGCACTTCGCCCGCCAGATAAAGCGAACCGGCGATGACGACGTGCGGCGGCGGGCCTTCCAGGGCCTTGTCGAGCGCTACCGCGACGTCGGCGCAGGCTTGCGCTTCAAGCCCCGCCGCCCGCGCCAGCTGGGCCAGCACCTCCGGATCGGCCGCCGCGGGGGCGTCGAAGCCGATGGCCAGCACCCGCGCCACCGCGTCCTTCAGCGCCTCGAACACCCCCTTGGCGTCCTTGTTGGCCAAAAGCCCCGCGATCAGCACCACCGGGCGGCCGTCGCGGGCGGTCAGGCCTGTGGCGAAGTCGGCCAGGGCGACGGCGGCGTGGGGATTGTGGGCGCCGTCCAGCCACAGGTCCGCGCCGGCGGCCCGGGCCCTTTCGCCTAGCGGACCGGCGCTCAGGCGCTGCAGGCGGGCGGGCCAGGCCGCCTCGGCCACCCCCCGGGCCAGGGCCGCCTCGTCGAGGCGCGGATCGTTCAGGGCCAGGGCGGCGGCGACGGCGAGGCCCGCATTGCCGATCTGGTGCGCCCCCGGCAAGCCCGGGAGCGGGAGGTCGATCAGTCGCTCCCCCGCCTGGACCACCAGCCTGCCGGCCTGGACGTAGGCGTCCCAGTCGCGTCCGGCCAGTTGGAGGGGCGTCCCCAGCCTTTGCGCCTCCGCCTCGATCCTCGCCAGGGCTTCGAGGCGTTGATGCGCGACCACTCCGGTCACGCCGGGGCGCAGGATGCCGGCCTTCTCGCCGGCGATTCCGGCCAGGTCCGTCCCCAGGAACTCGGCGTGGTCGTAATCGACTGGGGCGATCACCGAAACGGCCACCCCCTCGACCACATTGGTGGCGTCGTAGCGCCCGCCCAACCCCACCTCCATCAGGCAGAGGTCGGCGGGGGTCTCGGCGAAGGCGGTCAGGGCGGCGGCGGCGGTGATCTCGAAGAAGGTGATCGGCTGTCCGGCGTTGGCGGCCTCGACCCGTTCCAGCAGGGCCGCCAATGGCTCGTCGCCGATCAGCCGTCCGGCCAGGCGGATGCGCTCGGCGAAACGGACCAGATGGGGGGAGGAGTAGACGTGGACCTTCAGCCCCGCGGCCTCGGCGATGGCGCGCAGGATCGCCACGGTCGAGCCTTTGCCATTGGTGCCGGCGACGTGCACCACCGGCGGCAGACGTTTCTGCGGATCCCCGAGCGCTGCGCACAGCCGAAGGACCCGGTCGAGGGACAGGTCGATCTTCTTGGGATGGAGCGCGAACAGGCGTTGGAGGGCCCGGTCGTGGGCGCGCAGGACGTCGCTCACCGGCCCGGTCTCACAGCTTCAGGCTCACCCCGGGGCCAGGGCCCGGGGGCGTCCGGCCATCAAGGTCGACAGGATGGAGCCCAACACCCGCGGCAACTCGCGCCGGGGGGTGACACGATCGACCATGCCCTTGTCCAGCAGGTATTCGGAACGCTGGAAGCCGGGGGGCAGGGTCTCGCGGATGGTCTGTTCGATCACCCGCGGGCCGGCGAAGCCGATCAGGGCGCCGGGCTCGGCCAGGTGGATGTCGCCCAGCATGGCGTAGGAGGCGGTGACCCCGCCGGTGGTGGGGTCGGTCAGCACCACGATATAGGGCAGGCGGGCGGCCTTAAGGCGCTGGATGGCGATGGTGGTGCGGGCGAGCTGCATCAGGGACAGGGCGCCCTCCTGCATCCGCGCGCCGCCGGCGGCGGTGAAGGCGACCAGGGGGACCTGACGGGCGACCGCGGCGTCGGCGGCGGCAATGAAGCCCTCGCCTGCGGCCATGCCCAAGGATCCGCCCATGAAGCTGAAGTCCTGGACCATCACCACGGCCGGCGCGCCCTGGATGGTCCCGTAACCGATGGAGACCGCGTCCTGGGCGCCCGTCGCCTTGCGGGCCGCGGCCAGACGGTCGACGTAGGGCTTGTCGTCGCTGAAGTGCAGGGGATCTTCCGGGGCGGCGGGGCTGGGGATGACCTCCCAGGCGCCGTCGTCGAAGGTGTAGCGGAAGCGCAGGGGCGCCCCGACGCGCATGTGCCGACCCGAGGGGGTGACCCACAGGGCCGCCTCCAGATCGGCGCGGTAGAGCATCTCCCCGGTGTCGGGACATTTGACCCAGAGGTTTTCCGGGGTGGCGTCGACGGGGCGCTTGACCAGCTTACGCACCCCCGGCGCGATCTTGGCCAGCCAGCCGCCGCGGGCCCTGGCGGGATGGGGCGGCGGCTTGGCCCCTTTACCGGTCTCGTCGCGTTCGGCCATGAGACGACTCCTTCAGGCGACGGGCGCAGGGGTGCGGGCCGCGCGCACAGCCTGGGCCAGGCGAGCGGCGGCGGCGAGGACCTTCGCCGCAGGATCGGTTCCGGCCTCGAGGGCGGCGGCGACCTCATCGACCAGGGCCGAGCCGACCACGGCGGCGTCGGCCACCCGGGCCACCTCGGCGGCGCGTTCGGGCGTGCGGATGCCGAAACCCACCGCGACGGGCAGGCCGCTGGCGGCGCGGACCCGAGCGACGGCCGGTGCGACCACGGCGGCGTCGGCCTCCTTGGCGCCGGTGACGCCGGCGACGGAGACATAGTAGACGAAGCCCGAGGTGCGGCTCGCCACCACCTTGAGCCGTTCGTCGTCGGTGGTGGGAGTGGCCAGCCGGATCAGCGACACGCCGGCGTCATCCAGGGAGTCGGCCAAGGCCCCGGCCTCCTCGGGGGGGCAGTCGACGACGATCAGTCCGTCGACCCCGGCCTCGGCGGCGTCCGCCGCGAACCTGGCGTAGCCCCAGGTCAGCAGGGGATTGAGATAGCCCATCAGGATCAGCGGCGTGGTCTGGTCGCCGACGCGGAAGCGGCGGACCAGGTCCAGGGTCCCTTCGAGGGTCATGCCCTTGGCCAGCGCCCTCTGGCCGGCCCTCTGGATCGGCGGACCTTCGGCCATCGGATCGGAGAAGGGAAAGCCGAGCTCGATCAGGTCGGCGCCCGCGGCGGGCAGGCCCTCGAGGATGCGCAAGGCGGTATCCGGGTCCGGGTCGCCAGCCATGACGTAGGCGATGAAGGCGGCGCGGCCTTCGACCTTGAGGGTGGCGAAGCGGTCAGCGATGCGGTTCACAGAATACCCCCCATGCCCTGGGCGCCCATGGCCGCGGCCACCGTGGCCACATCCTTGTCGCCTCGGCCGGAAAGGTTCAGCACCACGAGCCCGCCCTTGCCGACGTCTCGGGCGATCTCGCCGATGCGGGCGATGGCGTGTGAAGATTCCAGAGCAGGGATGATTCCCTCGAGCCTCGAACAGAGCTGGAAGGCGGCGAGGGCCTCCTCGTCGGTGGTGGTGAGGTACTGGGCTCGTCCCGTGTCGTGCAGGAAGCTAAGCTCGGGGCCGATGCCGGGATAGTCCAGGCCGGCGGAGATGGAGTGGGCTTCCAGGATCTGGCCGTCGGCGTCCTGCAACAGATAGGTCTTGTTGCCGTGCAGGACCCCCGGCCGGCCCCCGTTGATGGCTGCGGCATGGCGGTCGGTGTGCATGCCGTCGCCGGACGCCTCGACCCCGATCACCCTGACCCCGCCGTCATTGAGGAAGGGGTAGAACAGGCCGAGCGCATTGGAGCCGCCGCCGACGCACGCCACCACCGCGTCGGGCAACCGGCCTTCCAACTCAAGGATCTGGGCCCGGGTCTCGATCCCGATCACCGACTGGAAATCGCGGACCATGGCTGGATAGGGATGGGGGCCCGCGGCGGTGCCGATCAGGTAGTAGGTGTCCTCGACATTGGTGACCCAGTCGCGCAACGCCTCGTTCATGGCGTCCTTCAGGGTCGCCGCGCCGGCGGTGACCGGCCGGACCTCGGCCCCGAGAAGGTTCATGCGGAAGACGTTGGGCTTTTGCCGCTCCACGTCGACCGCGCCCATATAGACCACGCAGGGCAGGCCGAAACGCGCACAGACCGTGGCGGCGGCCACCCCGTGCTGACCGGCCCCGGTCTCGGCGATGATCCGGGTCTTGCCCATGCGCCGGGCCAGCAGGATCTGGCCCATGCAGTTGTTGATCTTGTGCGCGCCGGTGTGATTCAGCTCCTCGCGCTTGAGATAGATCTTCGCCCCGCCGTGGTGGGCGGTGAGCCGCTCGGCGAAATAGAGCGGCGAGGGCCGACCGACATAATGGGTCAGAAAGCCGTTCAGCTCGGCCTGAAAGCTCGGATCGGCCTTGGCGGCGGCATAGGCCGTCTCCAGCGCCAGCACCGGCGGCATCAGGGTCTCGGCCACGTAGCGGCCGCCGAAATCACCGAAACGTCCTTGGACGTCGGGCAGGGTCGAATAGTCGTTGGGGCGGGAAATGGTCACGCTGCTCGCGCTGATTTCAGGCGCGGCGGACCGCGTCCAGGAAGGCCATGATGAGCCGGGGGTCCTTATAGCCAGGGCCACGCTCCACGCCAGAGGAAACGTCGACCAGCGGCGCCCCGGACAGGTGCAGGGCCTCGGTCACATTCCAGCGATCGAGCCCGCCGGCCAGGAACCAGGGACGGGTGAAGCGCCGTTGGGCCGCCAAGGTCCAGTCAAAGGCCTCGCCGTTGCCGCCGGGCAGGATCGCTCCCGGCGGGGCCTTGGCGTCCAGCATCAGATAGTCGGCCACGTCCTCGTAGTCGCGCAAGCCGGCGAGGTCCTCGGCCGCACCGATGGACACCGCCTTGATCACCTCGGCGCCGGTGCGGGCGCGCACCTCCGCCACCCTGGCCGGGCCCTCGCGCCCATGCAGCTGCACGACGTCAGGCGCGAGGCGGGCCATGATCCGGTCCAGGGTCTCGTCATCGGGATCGACGGTGACCGCGACGCATTTGGCCTTGCCGCGGGCCGGGGCGGCCAGATGGCCCGCGACCTCGGGCGACAGGCTGCGCGGGCTCTTGGCGAAGAAGACGAAGCCCAGATAGGCCGCCCCCCCGTCCAGCGCCGCCTGCACCGCGTCGGGCGCGGTCAGCCCGCAAATCTTCGCCTCTGCCATGACAGGCCATGTGGCCGAGCTGGACCGTGGACGCAAGGGCGGTGCGGTGCGGAACCTGCGCCGAGGCGCAACGGTTGAGGTCCGAATCCCTCAGCCTGTGGAGAGGAAAGCCATGAGCCTGGCCCTCAACGAGAGCTTCCGTCGCCGGGCCCCCGCGGGCGTCCGTCTGGGCGCGCGACTGGGCGGTCGCGCAGACGTGATGGTGCGGGCGGCGGACAAGGCCATGCGGCTGGCCGCGCGGACGCGCTGGCCGCGCATGGCCGGGGCGGTGGTCCTCGGCTTCGTCGCCGGCGCGGCCGTGCTTGGCGGCCGTCGGGCGGTGATGCAAGCGGCAGGCGGCTTGGCGGGCGACTGGTTCGCCGCCCTCAAGGCCGACCACAGGCTCGTCGACCGCCTGTTCGGCCTGCTTACCCGGACCGAGGAGACCGAAACGGCGAAGCGCCAACTGCTGTTCGCCAGGATCGCCCACGCCCTGGCCAGACACCAGTTCGAGGAGGAGCACGTGATCTATCCGAGTCTTCTCGACGGCGGGCCGGCCAAGACGCCCAAACACCTCGACGCGGAGCATTTCGAAATGAAGAGCTTCGTGCACGAACTGACCGAGCTGCCGAAGGACGACCCCCACTGGCTGAAGAAGGCCGAAGCCTTGCGCCGGCTGATCCAGGCGCATGTGCGGGAGGAGGAGGAGATCGTGTTCCCCCGCCTGCGCGAGCGGTTGACGGCGAAGGAGAACGCCCACCTGACCCGGGCGCTGCACCGGGAGGGGCGGAGGCTGACGTGACCGTGGCGATTCTCCGTGCGGCCTTCGCCGCGCTCGTCACCCGCGTTTGGCCAGGAGGTCCCGGATCTCAGTCAGCAGGGTCTCGGTCGGCGTCCGCGCGGGGGCGACGGCGGGCGCCGCCTCGGCGGCGGCTTCCTTGCGGCGCAGGCCGTTGACCACCTTGACCATCATGAACACCACGAAGGCGATGATCAGGAACTGGATCACCGTATTGATGAAGGCGCCGTAGGCGATGGCCACTTCGGCGTGCTTGGTCACGGCGTCGGCCGGCTCCAGCACGATCTTCAACTGGGAGAAGTCGACCCGGCCGATCAGCAGTCCGATCGGCGGCATCACCACCTGCTCGACCAGGCTGGTGACGATCTTGCCGAAGGCCGCGCCGATGATCACGCCGACGGCGAGGTCGACCATGTTGCCCCGGGCGATGAATTCCTGGAACTCGCCCAACAGCTTGGGTTTGGCTGGGAGATCGATGGGGATCATGCGTCGCCTCCTGCGTTGAGCCGCTCGCGCAGTTCCTTGCCGCTCTTGAAGAAGGGGACCGCCTTGGCGCGAACGTCGACCGCAGCCCCGGTGCGGGGGTTGCGGCCCGCGCGGGCCGGGCGGGCGCGGACGGAGAAGGCGCCGAAGCCGCGAAGCTCGACCCGGCCGCCCTGGACCAAGGCGTCGGTCATACGGTCGAGGATCACCCCCACGACGCGCTCGACGTCCTTCTGGGTCAGGTGAGGATTTTCGGCCGCCAGCTTGGCGATGAGCTCAGATTTGATCATGGACGCCCCCGTCTCGATGGCGACCATGGGCCATTTCCCGCATGGCTTCAAGAGGTTGGGCCATGAGCTCCAGCGACAAAAAACCCCGCGAAGCCGAAGCCTCGCGGGGTCTGATGGGTTCAAGGCGAGCGCGTGCGCCTACTCCTTGCTGGCCTTTTCACGCAGGGCCGCGCCCAGGATATCGCCCAGGGAGGCGCCGCTGTCCGACGAGCCGTACTGTTCGATGGCCGCCTTGTCCTCGGCCATTTCCAGGGCCTTCACCGACAGGGAGACGCGGCGCGCCGCCTTG
This sequence comes from Caulobacteraceae bacterium, assembly GCA_035493955.1. Taxonomy (GTDB): domain Bacteria; phylum Pseudomonadota; class Alphaproteobacteria; order Caulobacterales; family Caulobacteraceae; genus NCED01. The sequence goes on from DATJHI010000036.1 coordinate 57,384, forward strand.
TCGATGTTGACGATCTGGGCGTCCAGGCGGTCGCCCACCGCATAACGCTCGGGGCGCTGCTCGGAGCGATCGCGGCTCAGGTCCGACTTGCGGATGAAGGCGGTCATCGGCGCGTCTTCCTCGCCGAACTTCACCTCGATCCCGCCCGAGGTGATCTCGGTGACGGTGGTGGTGACGGTCTGGCCCTTGCGGTAGGTGTCGCCGGTCATCGGATCGCCGCCGAGCTGCTTGATGCCCAGCGAGATGCGTTCCTTCTCCACGTCGACGTCCAGCACCTTGGCCTTGACCATCTCGCCGCGGCGGAACTTCTGCACGGCTTCTTCGCCGGGGGTGTTCCAGTCGATGTCGGAGAGGTGGACCATCCCGTCGATGTCGTTGTCGAGGCCGATGAACAGACCGAATTCGGTGGTGTTCTTGACCTCGCCCTCGACCGTGGAGCCGACCGGGTGGACGGCGACGAAGGCCTCCCACGGGTTGGGCATGGCCTGCTTGAGGCCCAGGCTGACGCGGCGCTTGGAGGCGTCGACGTCCAGCACCACCACGTCCACTTCCTGCGAGGTGGAGACGATCTTGCCCGGGTGGACGTTCTTCTTGGTCCAGGACATCTCGGAGACGTGGACCAGGCCCTCGACCCCCGCTTCCAGCTCCACGAAGGCGCCATAGTCGGTGATGTTGGTGATGCGGCCGGTGAACTTGGCGCCGACCGGGTACTTGGCCTCCACGCCGTCCCAGGGATCGGCCTGGAGCTGCTTCATGCCGAGGCTGATGCGCTGGGTGTCGGGGTTGATCTTGACGATCTGCACCTTGACCGTGTCGCCGACCGCCAGCACCTGGCTGGGGTGGGAGACGCGCTTCCAGCTCATGTCGGTGACGTGGAGCAGGCCGTCGATGCCGCCCAGGTCGACGAAAGCGCCGTAGTCGGTGATGTTCTTGACCACGCCCTCGCGGACTTCGCCCTCGGCCAGCTGGGACACCAGCTCGGTGCGCTGCTCGGCGCGGGCCTCTTCCAGGATGGCGCGGCGGGAGACGACGATGTTCCCGCGAGGACGATCCATCTTCAGGATGGCGAAGGGCTGCTCCTTGCCCATCAGCGGGCCGACGTCGCGCACCGGACGGATGTCGACCTGCGAACCCGGCAGGAAAGCCGACGCGCCGCCGAGGTCGACGGTGAAGCCGCCCTTCACCCGGCCGACGATGGCGCCCATCACCGGCTCCTGCTTGGCGTAGACGCCTTCCAGGCGGGTCCAGGCCTCTTCGCGCTTGGCCTTTTCACGGCTTATCACCGCTTCGCCGGCGGCGTTCTCGACCCGCTCCAGATAGACCTCGACGGTGTCGCCCACCTTGGGGGCGCCGGTCCCGTCGGGGGCCATGAATTCCTTCACCGAGATGCGGCCTTCGGTCTTCAGCCCGACATCGACCAGGACGAAGTCCTTTTCGATGCCGCGCACCAGGCCCTGCACCACCGAGCCTTCGACGATGTCGCGGCCGGCCAGGGTTTCGTCGAGCAGCGCGGCGAATTCGTCGCGCGTGGGGTTCATGCTCATGTCGTCAGCCATAGGGATCTTGATCTTTCTGGACGTGATTGCAGTCGCCGCGGATCAGCGGTGGAGGCTCTGCAGGTTGAGGGTTGAAGCCGATACGGAGAGTCGGAGCCCCGAAGGACAAGACCGTCCGCAAGTTCTGAAAATTCGCCCGCAGCCGTCGAAGGGATAGGCGCGGGTGGATTTGCCTATCGGGAAGCTTCCCAACGGGCGCGCGCCGCCTCGACGATGCGGCGGGCCGCATCGGCGGCCTCGGATATACTCATCTCGGACGTATCGAGCAAGACGGCGTCGTCGGCGCGGACCATGGGGGCGGCGTCCCGGGCCGTGTCGCGGGCGTCCCGGCGGAGGATGTCCGCAAGCACCGTGTCGAAATCCAGGGTTTCGCCCTGGCCGAGCAACTGCTTCCAGCGTCGGGCCGCGCGCACCTCGGGCGTGGCGGTGACGAAGAGCTTGGCGGGGGCGTTAGGGGCGATCACCGTGCCGATGTCGCGACCGTCCAGCACCGCGCCGCCTGGCTGTTCGGCGAAATCCCGCTGCAGGGCGATCAGGGCGGCGCGTACGCCGGGATGGGCGGCGACCTGGCTGGCGGCCTCGCCGGCGCCGGCGGTGCGGATGCCTTCCGGATCGATGGCCTCCAGACGAAGGGCGCGGGCGGCGGCCTCGGCGGCCCGGGGATCCTCCGGCGCGCCCCCCGCGGCCAGGGTCGCCACCCCGGTGGCGCGGTACAGGGTTCCGGTGTCCAGGTAGGGCAGGCGAAGATGCGCGGCCAGTCCGCCGGCGACCGTTCCCTTGCCCGAAGCGGCGGGGCCATCGACGGCGATCACGAAGTCCAAGGGTCCGCACCGTGCTTTAGCTGAAACGGCGCTTTGACAGCGCCCGGCGCGCATGGCAAGGGAGCCGCCGCTTTCAGACGTCGTCGCAGGCAAGAGGTCCACCTTGGTCAATCCGGAACTCGGCGCCAAACAAATCTGCCCGAGCTGCCAGACGAAGTTCTACGACCTGGGCCGCCGCCCGGCCGTTTGCCCCAAGTGCGGGCACAGCTTCGATCCTGAAGAAGCGCTGCGGTCGCGGCGGGTTCGGGCGCGCACGGCAACGCCGGACTATGAGGACGAGCCCGAGCTCGATCCCAAGAAGCGCGTGGCCCCCGACGAGGACGCCGACGGCTTCGAGGAAGAGGTCGAGGAGACCCCTGAGATCGACGAGGCGGTCGAGGCCGAACCGATCGAGACCGACGAGGTCGACGACGTGGTCCCTGGCGCTCCCGAACCGGCCGAGCCGGACCTCGGGGTCGATTTCGAGGAGGACGTGCCCCTCGAAGAGGACGAGGCCGACGACGTTCCGTTCATCGAGGAGGAGGACGAAGACTTCCCCGACGACGAGATCGAAGGCCTGCCCGGCGAGGAACACGAAGAGCGATAGGTATCGCTTTAGCGGGCTTGATCTGGGCGGAACCCTGACATAGGTTCCGCCCCCTCGCGGCCGGGGTGCTTCTTCGACGAAGCGCCGACCAGACGGCGGCGGCGAATTCTTCCGGTTTTCCGGGGCTATAGCTCAGCTGGTAGAGCGCTTGAATGGCATTCAAGAGGTCAGCGGTTCGACTCCGCTTAGCTCCACCACGGAGGCCCGTTGGGAAACCAGCGGGCCTTCACCATTTCGGGCCGTCGACACGGCTTGGGACGTCTGGCGAGCGTCAAGGATCTGAGCGAATGGCCGACCGAGGTTGAGCGGGTGGGGCCGGCCGGGCGCCGCGGCTACTCGCCCGTCAATTGAGCGGGCCGATCAGGCGCGCATACTCGGCCTCCGGAATGCCGTAGCTCCCACTGGCCACGTCTTCGAGCCTGCGGCGGTCCAGGACGGTGATCAGGCCCCGCTTGGCCCTGATGATGCCGTCGCCTTCCAGGACTTGGGTGGCCACGGTGACCCCCGCGCGGCGCACAGCCAGCATGATCGCCAGGAAGTCATGCGTAAGCGCCAGATCGTCGCCATCGACGCGGTCGTGGCACATCAACAGCCAGCGAGCCAGGCGCTCTTCGATTGTGTAGCTGCCATTGGCGACCGCGGTGTACGCGGTCTGGACCGCGAACACCTGAACGAATTTAAGCAGGAAAGTGCGAAGTGAGGCTCTTTCGTGCAGCGCCCGGTCCAGGTCTGTCGCTTTCAGCCTCAAGGCGGACCCCGCCAATTGGACAAAGGTGTCGTATGGCGTCTGGTCCGCGCCGAGGAGGAGCGATGTACCGCTCATTCCGTCTCGACCGAAGATTCCCACCTCCAGGCGCGTGCCGTCCGCCGCGGTGGCCACGACCGATCCCAGTCCGCTTTCAAGAAAGTAGACATGCTTGATGGGCTGATTCGGCGGAGCGAGAACGAACCGCAGATCGAGCTTCACCGCCTCCAGATTCGGAGACAGCAAATTGAAGTCCTCGACCGACAACGATCGAAGTAATCTATTATAAACCGCCGATTGCGTGAGAGGCGACATCCGTGTCCCGCAAGCTTAATGAGGCGGGAGCACATTCATCTCTCTGTCGCCTGCGCCTGAAGCGCCGTACAAGCGATGCGATTATATATAGCGAAGGTCGGGACTATCCCAGCTCAACAGCGCCACCATGGGCGTTTGGTACGCTTTCTGACCGAAACTGAAGCCCGAACACTGTGTGAGCCTATCCGCTTCATATATGGCGGGCCTGGCTGCCGGAGTCCGGCTTGGCGGCGACCCTGACCGCGAGCGTGCCATCAGGGGCGCACCTGAGACGCGACCATCGGGTCGGCAGCCGTGTCGCACCTCTGCTTGCCGCGATGGAGCAGGTCGGATGAGGTCCTTCGAGGCGTTCGTGCGCGATTAGGACGTGCGCGCTTTCATGCCGCCCTGACTTCGAGCTTCCAGAGCGCGTTGAGGTTCAATTGGCCCATTCTTCAGGACGGCGGGAGCGTTGCTGGCCATAAGGCTAAGGCTGAACAGGGCGAACCCGCGGTCATCCGTGACCTCGACGACCCACTCGTCGCCCTGCCAGAACTTCGCCGCGTTATCCTTGAGCATTTCGCCCGCGAAGGCCACCGCGTGGATGCGAGCGGCCTCCAAGGTGGGTAGGTCCGTTCCCGTGTCGTCGCCGACGCCTGATCCGTCCCGTACATGGAAAAAATAAAGCGGCATCGGAGCCCATCCTGGGAACGGGCGGGAGCAGCGCTACTCTCAGCCGCCGACGCCCGAACAGATGGTCAGCGGTGTCGCTTTGTACACTTTCGTACGGTCGCATCCAAGGTGGTGGTGGACGGGATTTGGAGGCGCGGGCGGCGGATGACCTCCGGACCCATCCCGCTCTTTGGCCCCCATTGAAGCGGCGAGGGTCGATCATCACATAAGGTGGGCCGCGGCGGCCGCCGTGCCGCCACAGGGCGGCGGTCGCTGCGGGCAAGTCGCTTGATTTCGAGGACTTCGCCCGAGGACCACGCCGATGACACGGCCTTTGCTGTTCGATAGCCCGTTCCTGCTCGGATTCGAGCACACCCGGACCCTGATCGAGCGCGCCGCCAAGGCGGCCGCCGAGGCCTATCCGCCGTACAACGTCGAACAGAACGACGACGGCGGGGTGCGGATCAGCCTGGCGGTGGCCGGCTTCTCGCCGGACCAGCTCCAGGTCACGGTCGAGGACCGCCAACTGGTGGTCGCAGGCCGGCGCGAGGGTGAAAATCGGGATGGGGCAGCCTTCCTGCACCGCGGCATCGCGGCCCGCAGCTTCATCCGGAGCTTCGTGCTGGCCGACGGGATGGAGGTGACCGCGGCCGTGCTCGAACACGGACTTCTGCACGTGGACGTGGCCCGCCCTGTCCCCAAGGCCACGGTCAAGCAAATCCCCATCCGTACGGCCGGCTGAACCAGCGGCCGACTACGGAGTTAGTAACCCAAGGAGGCGGTCAAATGCTGACGCACTCTCTATCGAACGAACTCACCAGCGAAGCCTTCGCCGCGTTGGGCGGCCCGGATCTCGTCTATGTGCGCGAGGTCAAGGCCAAGGAGATCCTGGGCCAGTCGGACGAGGATGCTTATGAGCGGTTCTCGGTCACCCCGGACCAGACCCTTTACGCCCTGCACCGTGCCGACGGCGCGCGGCTAGCGGTCCTCGCCGATCGCGACCAGGCCTTCGCCGCCGCCCTCGCCCACGAACTGGCCCCGGTCTCGGTGCATTAGGGCGGCTCCGGGCGGACGTGGCCGAATCGGCTCATTGGTGAGACGCTGCGCCACGTCTTCCAAGCCCAAAGGCCGATCATGCGCCGTAGCCTGATGCTCGCCCTCGTCCTGGTCCCGGTCCTGGCGGCGGCAGCCGCGGCGAGTGCGGAGGAGAAGAAGAAGGGCGGCGGCGAGTCGTTCCTGCAGTTCCCCGGAATGGTCGCCACGATGAATGCGAACGGCGCCCGTCGCGGGGTCCTGTCGGTGGAAATGGGCTTGGATGTCCCCGACGGGGGGTTGCGGGAGCGGGCGGCCGCGCTGCAGCCCCGCCTGCGCGATTCCTACCTGCGCTATCTGATGACCTACGCCGCCGGCCTCCCTCCTGGCGCGCCGCCCAATCCCGACGCCATCAGCGTGGCGTTGCAGCGCGCCACCGACGCGACGCTGGGCAGGCCCGGAGCCAAGCTGCTGCTCGGATCCATCCTGGAGAACTGAGCACCGCGCCTTCGAGAGAGAGGAGAAGACGTCGGCCTTACGCCGCCGAGGTCTCGGCCTCCTGCACCAGCAGGGCATAGATGGCGTCTGCCGACCGGGCCTGGCGCAGGCGCTGGCGAACCTCCGCCCGGCGCAACAGGCGCGACACCCGGGCCATGGCCCGCAGGTGTTCGGAGCCGGCCTCTTCGGGGGCGAACAGGGCGAACAACAGATCGACCGGCTGGTCGTCCACCGCCTCGAAAGCCACGGGAGCCTCGAGGCGGACGAACACGCCGCGTATCCGCGTCAGACCCTTCAACCGGGCGTGGGGAACCGCCACCCCATGGCCCACGCCGGTGGAGCCCAGTTGTTCGCGGTCGCACAGGGCGTCGAGGATCTGACTCGCATCGAGACCAAAGTTGCGGGCGCCCAGGTCGGCCGCCGCCGCCAGGGCCTGGCGCTTGTTCGCCGCTCCGCTGCGATAGGCGATCGCCTCACGATCCAGCCAGTCACCGATATCCATAGGTCTCGAGTCCTCGTCCGCCCCAGCTCGGGGGTTGGGCCCTGTACCGCGCGAATGCGACAGTCGGCGCCGCGGATCAAGAGGCGATTGGTCTCGCCGCGGTTCCGCGGGTGCGTTCAGGGTCTATCCAGCCGATATTGCCGTCAGGACGCCGGTAGACCACCGACAGGCCGCCGTGGGCGGCGTTGCGGAACATCACCATCGGCGCGTCGATCAGGTCGAGGTCCATCACCGCCATCGACACGGTCATGGTCTTCACCGCGGCCGAGGTCTCGGCGATGATCGCCGCCGAGGGCGCTCCGGCCCCGGCCGAGCCGTCGGACCCCCATTCCCCGTCGACTAGGTCGTCGTCCTCCGCCGGCGCGCGCAGCACCATATAGGCGGCGGCCTCCGACTGCCGGGCGCCGCCGGGGTCCTGGTGATGGTTCTTCAGCCGGCGCTTGTATCGGCGCACGCGGGTCTCGACCTTGGTGAGGGCGATATCGAAGGCGGCGTGGGCGTCGCCGCCCAGGCCACGGGCGACGATGTGCTGGCCTGACGCCAGCACCAGGATCACGTCGACGCAGAACTGATGCCCGTCCCGGCTCACCACCACTTCGGCGCTGCCGCCGCGCTCGAAGTATTTGCCCACGCCGGCGGTCAGCTCCTCCTCGATGCGAAGGCGCAAGGCCTCCCCGAGGGCGACGTGCTTGCCCGAGACTTGGACGTTCATGGTGGCGCTGGTGGGGGTCATCAGGGTCATTGCGTGTCCGCCTGTTTCCAGATGTCAACCGGGCCGGCCCCTTGTCGCCGCCTTCAGGAACGAGGACGTCATGGCCTGCCCGGTAACTGTGCAACGCATCCTTGGGGACCGGGGTTCAGCCCCTGGGACGCACAAATGATCATATCTCCAAAAATCCGGCAGGGGGGCCTAAACGGCGCCTGAACGGCTTCGGTTCAACACGCTTGCTTGATCTGGCGTCGGCGCTCGACCGACGAGGGGATGCGCATGGCCTCCCGGTATTTGGCGACGGTGCGCCGGGCGATGTCGATCCCCGTCTCCTTGAGGATGTCGACGATGCGGTCGTCGGACATCACGTCCTCGCCCATGCCTTCGCCGTCGATCAGGACCTTGATCTTGTGGCGGACGGCCTCCGCCGAATGGGCCTCCCCGCCGTCCATGGCCGCGATCGAGGAGGTGAAGAAGAACTTGAGCTCGAACACCCCTCGCGGGGTGGCCATGTATTTGTTGGAGGTGACCCGGCTGACGGTGGATTCGTGCATGCCGATGGCGTCGGCCACGGTCCGCAGGTTCAGCGGGCGCAGGTGTTCGATCCCGAAGGCGAGGAAGGCGTCCTGCTGGCGGACGATCTCGCTGGCCACCTTGAGGATGGTCTTGGCGCGTTGGTCCAGACTCTTCACCAGCCAGCTCGCCTGGGCCATGCAGTCGGAGACGAAGGTCTTGTCCGCATCGTTGCGGGCCGCGCTGGCGACCTGGGCATGGTAGCGCTGGTCGATCAGAAGCCGGGGCAGGGTGTCGCTGTTGAGGTCCACCCGCCAGGCGCCCTGGGCGTCCTCGCGCACATAGACGTCGGGAATCACCGCCTGGATCGGTTCGCTCCCGAAGGCGGCGCCGGGACGGGGGGTCAGCGAACGGATCTCGCCGATCATTTCGCGCAGGTCTTCGTCGTCCACCCCGCAGGCGCGCCGCAGACCGGCGAGATCGCGGCGGGCGAGCAGTTCCAGGTTGTCCAGCAGGGCGGCCATGGCCGGGTCGTAGCGGTTGCGGTCCTTCAGCTGGATGGCCAGGCATTCCGGCACGCTGCGGGCGAACACGCCCACCGGTTCGAAAGCCTGTAGCCGGACCAGCACGGTCTCGACCCGCGCCTCCTCGCAACCCAGCCTTTCGGCGACCTCCGCCAGTTCGGCGCGCAGGTAGCCGCCCTCGTCGACACCGTCGATCAGCACCCCGGCGATCGCGCGGTCGATCGCGTCCATCGCGGTGGCGCTGAGCTGGTCGTGCAGATGTTCGGGCAGGGTCTTGTCGCGGGTCAGCGCCCCCTCGAGGCCCTCGCCGTCGGTGTCGAAGGAGCCGCTCTTGCCGCCGGCGCGGGACCAGTCGATGGCCCCTCCGGCGTCAGCGGCCTGATAGCCGGCCTCGGCCGCCGCGCCGGTGTCCCCGGCGTCGCCCGTCGCCCGGTCTCCCGGGGAGGCGTCGGCGTAAAGGTCGTCGTGGCGAGCGTCGATCTCGGCTTCCGCGGCGCCGCCGGGGGCAAAGTCGGCCCCGGCGTCGAAATCCGATTCGGCGCGGTCGTCGTTGCGTTCGGGCTCGGCGGCGTCCGCCTCTTCGCGGGCGAGCAGCGGATTACGCTCCAGCTCGCCCTCGACATAGGTTTCGAGTTCGAGATTCGACAGCTGCAACAGCTTGATCGCCTGTTGCAGTTGCGGCGTGATGACCAGACTCTGGCCCTGCCGGATTTCCAGTCGTGCACCGAGCGCCACGCGCGGCCCCCCTTTGGCCTAAGTCTTGCAGCGACCTTAGGCCCGATCTGGAACCGATCCGTTAATGGGATGAACTTTAAGGGCGCCCCTAATCCGCAAGCGCGGGGCAGCTTCCCGGCCTCCGTCGACGCGCGGGAGCAGGCCTCTCGATAGTCGCGTGGAAGGCGAAGAGGGGTGCGTCGCCGCTCAGGCGAACTTGTCGCCCAGATAGACGCGACGGACGTCCGGGTTGGCCAGGACCTCGTCGGGGGCGCCTTCGAACAGCACCTCGCCGGAATAGATGATCGAGGCCCGCTCGATGATGTCGAGGGTCTCGCGGACGTTGTGGTCGGTGATCAGGACCCCGATGCCCTGGCCCTTCAGATAGGTGATCACCTCGCGGATGTCGGAGATAGCCAGGGGGTCGATGCCGGCGAAGGGCTCGTCCAGCAACATGAAGGCCGGCTCCGACGCCAGGGCCCGGGCGATCTCGACCCGGCGGCGTTCGCCTCCGGACAGGGAGATCGCCGGCGACGCGCGCAGGTGGGAGATCCTGAGTTCGTCCAGCAGCCGGCTGACCGTCTCCTTGGCCTTGCGGTCGTCGCGCTCGCGCATCTCGACCACGGCCATGACGTTCTGTTCGACGCTCATGCCGCGGAAGATAGAGGTTTCCTGCGGCAGATAGCCGATGCCCATGCGGGCGCGCTGGTACATGGGCTGGGCGGTGATGTCCTGGCCGTCGAGGTAGATCGAGCCGTAGTCGGCCGCCACCAGGCCGGTGATCATGTAGAAACAGGTGGTCTTGCCGGCGCCGTTGGGGCCGAGCAGACCCGCCACCTCGCCGCGGGCGAGACGCAGGGACACGCTCTTGACCACGGGGCGGCCGCGGAACGACTTGCCGATGGAATCCACATACAGGCCGTCCTCGGCGATGGTGCTCGCGGGGCGGGGGCCCAGGAACTCCATCGGTCGGGCGGCGTCGCCGCCGGCCCGGGCCTTTTTGGACCCCATCAAGGCTTGGCCGCCGGGGCGGCGTTCTGCCCCTGGTAGAACACCCCGCGCACCCGCTTCTGTCCGCGGCCCGGGGTCGTGGAGACCAGGGTGGAATGGTTGGTCACGGTGTCGATGGTCAGCCGGTCGCCCTGGACCACGTTCTTGTCCTGCACCAGCACCACATTGCCGGTCATGACGATCTGGTTGGCGGCCGCCTCATAGGTGGCGTGGTCGCCGCGGGCGTTCTGCTGTTGGGTGACGTAATAGACCGGTCCCTCGGCCTCCATCCGCTGGATCGACCCGAAGCCGGCGCCGAGGCCGCCTGGGGCGGCGCCGGAGGCGGGAGCCGCGCCCGGGGGCGCCGAGCTCTTGGCGAAATACACCGTCAGCAGCGGGGCCCGCAGGCGGTTGGTTCCCTGGATCGCCTCGACATTGCCTTTCCAGACGGCGCGGTTCTCGGAATTGACCACTTCGAGTTCGTCGGCGCTGATGTCGATGGGGCCGCTGCCGGCTCCGAAGATCGGCGCCGGGCGTGCGGCCGCCTGGGCCGCGGCGGGCAGGGGACGGGCGTCCGCGACGGCCGTCACCAGGGCCCCCAACGCCAACAGCGCCGCCGTACGTTTGACCAGCCGTCTCATGCTCGACCCAGTTCCCTTGGTCCACGCCCGCCGTTGTCGCCGGCGCAGCCTTCATCGGTTCTCGATATGCGTCTTTACGCCGCCCGCGAAGGTCACGCGCGCGCCGCTCTCATGCACGGCATAGGACGAAGCGGCGATCCGGCCAAGGGGGCCTTGCCCGCTGACGTCCTTTTGGCCGGTGACGACGCCCGCCCGGGTGTCCACCGAAGCCTGGGCCGAACGGAAGGCCGAGCCCCGTCCGTCCTGCAACAGGACCCCGCCCACGAGCTCCAGCATCTTGGTGTCCTCGCGGTAGACGCCCCTGCCGCCCGCGACCTTGACCGGCTGCTTGCCGCCCGAATCCAGCATCATGCCGGGGGCGTGCAGATTGACGATGTTGTTGTCCTTCACGTCGCGCACGGCGTCCGTGGCGGTGAGCTGGAACGACCGGCCCTTGGAATCGCGCCCATAGAACTTGGGGTTGGTCATGTGGATGGCGCTGGTGGCGGCGGTCACGTCTAGCTGGCGGGCGGAGAGGAAGGCGCGCAGCCCCACCCAGGCCGCGACCGCCAGCACGATGGCCAGCATGGTCCAAGGCAGGACCCGGCGATAGAAGCCGATCCGCTTCGAACGCCGCTTCCAGCGCTCCATTTCGGCGGCGCGCCTCTGCGCCGCGGCGGCGGCCAGGGCCGGGCGGGCCTTTCCTTCACCCTCGGTCAGTTCGGCGGCCATCGAGTTCCAGCGTTCAACTGTGGGCGAAGATGTCGGCGTCTTCCCAGCCCGCCACGTCGAGCCGGGCGCGCCAGGGCAGGAAGTCGAAACAGGCCTGGGCCATGTCCATGCGGCCCTCCCGCGCCAGCATCACGTCCAGCTTCGCCTTCAAGGCATGAAGGTGGAGGACGTCGGCGGCGGCGTAGGCCTGCTGCTCGGGGGAGAGGTCGGCCGCACCCCAGTCGGAGCTCTGCTGCGCCTTGGACATGTCGACGCCGATCAGTTCGCGGGCGAGGTCCTTCAGCCCGTGGCGGTCCGTGTAGGTGCGGGCCAGACGCGAGGCGATCTTGGTGCAGTAGACCGGCCACGTCCGCACCCCGAGATTGAGCTCGAACATGCCGATGTCGAACCGGCCGAAGTGGAAGATCTTCAGCACGTCCGGGTCAGCCATCAACCGTTTCAGGTTGGGCGCGTCGTAGGGCGCCTTCAGCTGCACGAGGTGGGCGTCGCCATCCCCGGCCGAAAGCTGGACCACGCACAGCCGATCGCGCCCCAGCCTCAGACCCATGGTCTCGGAGTCCACCGCCACCGAGGCGCCGAAACTCAAGGATGCCGGGAGGTCGCCGTGGTGGATGTGAACGGCCAAGGGATGGGTCTTTCCTGCAGGAAACGCGTCTCGCCGATGTATCGGCGGGGCTCAGGCGTCCGTCAATGCGGGAGCGGGCGCGTCAGCGTCGCGGGCGGACCGGCGGCCGCGCCCGGACGGAGCGGGTCCATCCAGGCGCGGCGCGCGATCGGCGCCCAACCCAGCGCCTCTTTCAGTGTTGGTGCCCAGGAAAGGACTCGAACCTTCACGGCTGTTACACCACTGGCACCTGAAGCCAGCGCGTCTACCAATTCCGCCACCTGGGCCGATCCAAGTCACGCAGGATCGAGGGGGCGGACACTTAAGGCGCAAGCGGCGGCCGGTCAATGGCGAGCTCGCGTTGCGTCGCGGTGCGCCTTCGTCTATCCGGACGCAGGCGTTTTCGCGCAGATTTGGGACCGAACAGAGATGCAGGGACTGGTCACCGTCTTCGGCGGTACGGGCTTTGTCGGGCGCTATGCGGTGCGCGCCCTGGCTCGGGACGGCTGGCGCGTCCGCGTGGCCATCCGCCAGCCCAACCTCGCGCCGGAACTGCGGGTCATGGGCGATGTCGGCCAGATCGAGCTGACCCAGGCCAATGTCCGAGTCCCGTCCTCGGTGGAGCAGGCGCTGGACGGGGCGGCCGCCTGCGTCAATCTGGTTGGGGGCGGACTCTACCAGCGGGGACCCCAGACCTTCGAGGCCCTGCTCGCGGCGGCTCCCCGGGCCATGGCCGAAGCCTGTGTCCGCCAGGGGGTGGGCCGGTTGGTGCATGTCTCGGCCATCGGCGCCGACGCCGATTCGGCGTCGAAATACGCCCGGGCCAAGGCCCGGGGCGAGACGGCCGTGCGCGCGGCGGTCCCCGCGGCCACGGTGGTCCGGCCTTCGATCGTGTTCGGCCCGGAGGACGATTTCTTCAACCGCTTCGCCGGGATGGCGGCCATGGCCCCGGCCCTGCCGCTGATCGGCGGCGGCGGAACCCGCTTCCAGCCGGTCTACGCCGGCGACGTGGGAGCTGCGATCGCCGCCGCCCTGGCCGATCCGGCTGCGGCGGGCCGGACCTACGAGCTGGGCGGGCCAGGGGTCTACAGCTTCCGCCAGTTGATGGAGGTCGTGCTGAAGGAGACCTGCCGCAAACGTCCGCTGGTTCCGGTCCCCTTCGGAATCGCCAAGCTCCTGGGCGTCGCCGGCGACATGGCCGGCGTCCTGCCGATCGCGCCGCCGATCACCAGCGATCAGGTCGAACTGCTGAAGCGTGACAACGTCGCCGAGCATGGCCTGCCGGGGCTGGCCGAACTGGGGGTGTCGCCGACGCCGCTGGAGGCGGTGCTGCCCACCTATCTGTGGGCCTTCCGCAAGGGCGGCCAGTTCGCTCAGCCTCAGACCGGCGCTGTCTAGCAGCCGCAGCCGGCGCCCGCCCCTTGGCGGCGACTCAGCGCGCGAAGGTCAGCAGCGCCAATCCGGCCGCGCCCACCAGGATTCGCCAGATGGCGAAGGGCCAGAAGCCGTGGCGGGAGACCAGGTCGAGGAACATCTTGATCCCGGCCATGGCCACCACGAACGAGACCACGAACCCGACGGCGATCAGGGCCGCCCCGTGGCTGCCGAGGGCGCCGCGGTTTTCGTAGAGATCCAAGGCCGTCGCCCCGAACATGGTCGGGATGGCGAGGAAGAAGGAGAACTCGGCCGCCGCCCGCTTTTCGCAGCCGAGCAGCAGGCCGCCGGCGATGGTCGCGCCTGAACGGGAAACCCCGGGGATCATGGCCAGGCATTGCACCACCCCGACGCCGAAGGCGGTGGGGAGCGGAATGGCGAAGGCGTCCCGCCAGCGGCCGTCACGGCCCAGCCGGTCCAGGCCCAGGAGGGCGAGGCCGCCGAGCATCAGCGACCAGCAGATCAGACGGGGACTTTCGAACAGGACCGTCTTGATGAAGTGGTGCAGCAGCACCCCGACCACCGCCGCCGGCAGGAAGGCGATGAGGATGCTCAAAACGAACTTGCGCGCAACGGGATCGTGCGGCAGCCGCAGGAAGATGTTCCAGAACCGGGAGAAATAGAGGGTGATCACCGCCAGGATCGCCCCAAGTTGGATCGCCACGACGAAGGTGTCCCAGGAGGCGCTGAGACCCAGGGCCTGCTTGGCCAGCAGCAGGTGGCCGGTGGACGACACCGGTATGAACTCGGTCAGTCCCTCGAGGACACCCAGCAGCACCGCATAAAACCAGTCCATGTCACGCCTCGAATGGGGGTCCGGCCGGAGATGACTCCCGATGGGGTTAATAGAGAGTTAGTCCAGAATAGAGACCAAATGGTTGGCGATCGCAAACGTTGCCGCTCACCTATAGAGGTGGGCGGCCGTTTATGGTCTCTGTAGTAGACCACATCCTTTGCTCTGCCCTGTGGATGGTTTATATGCCCGCTTATCCAGTTCTGGGCGGAAGGGCGTGTTTCCATGGCCGAGCGCATGCTGAAATTTGTCACGGTCTCACGGCAGACGCCGCAGAAGCGTGACGCTGACCACCGCCGTGGCGACTTTCATGAGGTCTATGCCGATTTCATCGACGCCAAAGCCAAGGAACAGTCATCGCGCTGCTCCCAATGCGGCATTCCCTTCTGTCAGACCCACTGTCCGCTGCACAACAACATCCCCGACTGGCTGAGGATGACCGCCGAGGGCCGGATCGAGGAGGCCTACGAGCTGTCCTCGGCCACCTCGACCATGCCGGAGATATGCGGCCGCATCTGCCCGCAGGACCGGCTGTGCGAAGGCTCCTGCGTGATCGAGCAGTCCGGCTGGGGCACGGTCACCATCGGCTCGGTCGAGCGCTATATCACCGACAAGGCCTGGGAGATGGGCTGGGTGAAGCCGATCCGTCCGGTGCGCGAACGGCTCCAGTCCGTGGGCATCGTCGGGGCGGGGCCCGCGGGACTGGCCGCCGCCGACAACCTGCGCGCCTTGGGCTATAAGGTGACGGTGTACGACCGCTATGACCGGGCGGGCGGGCTGCTCATCTATGGCATTCCCGGCTTCAAGCTGGAGAAGGACGTGGTCCAACGCCGCTCGACGCGGCTGGAAGAGGGCGGGGTCGAATTCCGTTCCAATTTCGAGGTGGGCCGCGACGCCTCCCTCGCCGACCTGCGCGCCCGCCACGACGCGGTGCTGATCGCCACCGGGGTCTACAAGCCCCGCGAACTGACCGCCCCGGGCGTCGGCTCGGCGGGGGTGGCCGAGGCGCTGGACTATCTGATCGCCTCCAACAGGACAGGCCTGGGCGATACGGTGGAGGCCTTCCAGTCCGGCGAACTCGATGCGCGGGACAAGGACGTGGTGGTGGTCGGCGGCGGCGACACGGCCATGGACTGCGTCCGCACCGCCGTGCGCCAGGGCGCCAGGTCGGTGACGTGCCTTTATCGCCGCGACCGGGCCAACATGCCCGGCTCGATGCGCGAGGTCGCCAACGCCGAAGAAGAGGGCGTGGTGTTCGAATGGCTGGCCGCCCCCCGCGCCGTCCTGGGCGACGCCTCGGGCGTGACCGGGGTGCGGGCCGCACGCATGCGGCTCGGCCCTCCTGACGCCACCGGACGCCAGGCGCCGGAGGAGATCGAGGGCGCCGACTTCGAGCTGCCGGCCCAACTGGTGATCAAGGCCCTGGGGTTCGACCCGGAGAACCTGCCGGCCCTGTTCGGCGAACCCGAACTGAGGGTGTCCCGCTGGGGCACGCTCCGGGTCGACCTGAAGACCCAGATGACCAATCTGGACGGGGTGTTCGGGGCCGGCGACATCGTCCGCGGCGCCTCCCTGGTGGTGTGGGCGATCCGCGACGGCATGGACGCCGCGGCCGCGATCCACCGTCACATCCAGACCAAGGCCGCCGCCTCCCTGGCCGCGGAATAGCCGCTTGTCTCTTCTCGAAAGGGCTTCTCCCATGGCCGACGGCGCCCAAGACATCGATCGCTACCTCGCCAACCGCGAGACGCTGATCAAGGCCAACGCCTACGATCCGTCGTCCGAACGGGACGCCTGCGGGGTCGGCCTGGTGTGCGCCATCGACGGCAAGCCCCGCCGCGAGGTGGTGGACCTGGCGATCCGCGCCCTGAAGGCGGTGTGGCACCGGGGCGCGGTCGACGCCGACGGCAAGACCGGCGACGGGGCCGGCATACTGGTCGGCCTGCCGCAGGACTTCTTCGTCGCCCAGGTCCAGGGCGTCGGCCACACCGTGCGCCCAGGCGCCATCGCCGTTGGCCAGATCTTCCTGCCGCGCACCGATCCGGGGGCCCAGGAGGCCGCGCGGACCATCGTCGAAAGCGAGGTGCTGCGGTTCGGCTTCTACATCTACGGCTGGCGCCAGGTGCCGATGGACATCCGGGCCCTCGGCGAAAAAGCCGCCGCCACCCGGCCCGAGATCGAGCAGATCATGCTGGGCGCCCCGCGCGGCCTGGAGGGCGAGGACCTTGAGCGCGCCCTGTTCCTGTGCCGCAAGCGGATCGAAAAGCGGGTGGCCGTCGCCAACCTGCCGGGCTTCTACATCTGCTCCCTGTCGGCCAAGTCGATCATCTACAAGGGCATGTTCCTCGCCCAGCACATCGACCAGTTCTACCCCGACCTGCAGGACGCGCGGTTCGTCAGCGCGGTGGCGATCTTCCACCAGCGCTATTCGACCAACACCTTCCCGGAATGGCGGCTGGCCCAGCCGTTCCGCATGCTCGCCCACAACGGCGAGATCAACACCCTGAAGGGCAACACCAACTGGATGAAGAGCCATGAGATCCGCATGGCCGCCCAGGCCTTCGGGGACCACGGCGAGGACGTGAAGCCGGTGATCCAGCCGGGGGGGTCCGATTCCGCGGCGCTGGACAACACCTTCGAGGTGCTGGTCCGGGCCGGCCGTCCAGCGCCTATGGTCAAGTGCCTGTTGATCCCGGAGGCCGCCGGCACGACCCAGAAGCCTTCGCACCAGGCGCTCTATGCCTATTGCAACGCGGTGATGGAGCCGTGGGACGGCCCGGCGGCGATATGCGCCACCGACGGGCGCTGGGTGGTGGCGGGCAAGGACCGCAACGGCCTCAGGCCCCTGCGCGTCGCCTATACCGACGACGGCCTGCTGATCATGGGCTCCGAGGCCGGCATGACCGGCGTGGCCGAGAGCCGCATCACCGCCAAGGCGCACATCTCCCCCGGCCGGATGCTGGCGGTCGACCTGCTGGAGGGCCGCCTCTACGGCGAAGAGGAGATCATCGACTCCCTCGCCGAGGCCCATCCCTATACCGAGTGGCTGGGCAACATCGTCGACCTGGAAGAGCGGATCGTCCCCGGCCCGGAGCCGCGCCGCTACGACCGCGAGGCCCTGACCCGCCGGCAGGTGGCCGCGGGCCTCAGTCTGGAGGAGATGGAGACCATCCTGGCCCCCATGGTCGAGGAGGCCAAGGAGGCGGTCGGCTCCATGGGCGACGACACCCCCTTGGCCGTGCTCTCCGAGCGCTACCGGCCACTGTCGCACTTCTTCCGGCAGAACTTCAGCCAGGTGACCAACCCGCCGATCGATCCCCTGCGGGAGTCGGGGGTGATGTCCCTGCGCACCCGGTTCAAGAACCTCGGCAACATCCTGGCCCAGGACGAGGCCCAGACCGACGTCTATGTGCTGGAGAGCCCGGTGCTCACCACCGGCATGTACGAGCGCATGCTGGCCTTCATCGGCGAAAAGTCGGTCGGGGTGATCGACTGCACCATGCCGCTGCCTGAGCCGGGGGCGCTCCCCGGCGAGACCCTGCGCGTCCACATGGACCGGATCCGGGCCGAGGCCGAGGAGGCGGCCCTGCGCGGCTGCAGCCAGATCGTCCTGTCCGACACCGCCTCGGGGCCCGAGCGCGCCGCCCTGCCCATGGTGCTGGCCACCGGCGGGGTGCACAGCCATCTGGTCGCTCGCGGCCTGCGCTCCTACGTCTCGATCATCGTCCGTTCGGCCGAGTGCCTCGACACCCACGGCTTCGCGGTGCTGATCGGGGTCGGCGCCACCGCGGTCAACGCCTATCTGGCCCAGGAAAGCTTCCAGGACCGGTTGGAGCGGGGCCTGCTGGGCGACGCAACCCTGGAGGAGGTCTGCGCCAACTTCCGAACCGCCATCGCCGGCGGCCTGTTGAAGATCATCTCCAAGATGGGGATTTCGGTGATCGCCTCTTACCGGGGCGGCTACAACTTCGAGGCGGTGGGGCTCTCCCGCGCCCTGGTGGCCGAGTTCTTCCCCGGCATGCCCTCGCGCATCTCCGGCATCGGCCTGGCCGGCATCGAGCAGAAGGCGGTGGAGATCCATCGGCGCGGCTGGGACGCCGCTGCGATCACCCTGCCGGTGGGCGGACTCTACAAGGCGCGGCGGGCCGGGGAGGCCCACGCCTTCGAAGCGAAGATGATCCACACCCTGCAGACCGCCTGCGACACCGGTCAGTACGACATCTACAAGGCGTTCTCGAAGGGCATGCGCGGCCTGCCCACCATCCAGCTGCGCGACCTTCTGGACTTCAAGCCGGATCGCGCGCCGGTCGAGCTCGACGAGGTCGAGAGCGTCAACGAGATCCGCAAGCGTTTCAACACCCCGGGCATGAGCCTGGGCGCGCTCAGTCCCGAGGCGCACGGGGCGCTCAACATCGCCATGAACCGGATCGGGGCCAAGAGCGTCTCCGGCGAGGGCGGCGAGGACAGCGCCCGCTACAAGCCTCTTCCCAACGGCGACAACCCCAACTCGGCGGTCAAGCAGGTGGGCTCGGGCCGGTTCGGGGTCACGGCCGAATATCTGAACCAGTGCCGCGAGATCGAGATCAAGGTCAGCCAGGGCGCCAAGCCCGGCGAGGGCGGGCAACTTCCTGGGTTTAAGGTGACGGAGCTGATTGCACGGCTGCGCCACTCGACGCCGGGGGTGACGCTGATCTCCCCGCCGCCGCACCACGACATCTATTCGATCGAGGACCTCGCCCAGCTCATCTACGACCTGAAGCAGATCAATCCCGACGCGCGGGTGTGCGTGAAGCTGGTGTCCATGACCGGCATCGGGGCGATCGCGGCAGGAGTGGCGAAAGCCAAGGCGGACGTGATCCTGATTTCGGGCCACGTCGGCGGCACGGGCGCCTCGGCCCAGAGTTCGATCAAATACGCCGGCGGCCCGTGGGAGATGGGGCTGTCCGAAGCCAATCAGGTGCTGACGCTGAACAACCTGCGCCAGACCGTGACCCTGCGCGCCGACGGCGGCATGCGGACCGGCCGCGACATCGTCATCGCCGCCATGCTGGGGGCGGAGGAGTTCGGCATCGGCACCGCCTCGCTGATCGCCATGGGCTGCATCATGGTGCGCCAGTGCCACTCCAACACCTGCCCGGTGGGAGTGTGCTCCCAGGATGAGCGTCTGCGGGCCAAGTTCACCGGCACGCCGGAGAAGGTGATCAACCTGTTCTCCTTCATCGCCGAGGAGGTGCGCGAGATCCTGGCCGAGCTGGGCTTCCGCTCCCTGCGAGACATCGTCGGTCGGACCGACCTTCTGGCCCAGGTGTCGCGGGGCGGCGAACACCTCGACGACCTCGACCTCAACCCCCTCCTGGTCCACGTCGATCCGGGGAGCCAGGCGCCCTATTGCACGGTGGAGGGCCGCAATGCGGTGCCGCCGACCCTTGACCAGGACATCGTCCGCGACGCCGCCCCCCTGCTGGAGCGGGGGGAGAAGATGCAGCTGACCTATACGGTGCGGAACACCGCCCGCGCCATCGGCAGCCGGATCTCCTCCCACATCGTGCGCAAGTACGGTCCGACGGGCCTGGCCGCCGGCCACCTGACCGTGCAGCTGAAGGGTTCGGCGGGGCAAAGCCTCGGCGCCTTCGCGGTCCAGGGCCTGCGCCTGGAGGTGACCGGCGAAGCCAATGACTATGTCGGCAAGGGCCTGTCGGGGGCGACCATCGTCATCCGGCCCTCGTTGCACCTGGCGGCGCCGGAGGCCAACGCCCTGATCGGCAACACCTGCCTTTACGGCGCCACCTCCGGCCGGCTGTTCGCGGCCGGCCGGGCGGCGGAGCGGTTCGCCGTGCGCAACTCGGGGGCGACCACGGTAGTGGAAGGCTGCGGCGCCAACGGCTGCGAATACATGACCGGCGGGACCGCGGTGATCCTGGGGCCCGTGGGCCAGAACTTCGCCGCCGGCATGACCGGGGGCATGGCCTATGTGCTCGACCTGCACGACCGCTTCGACGCCATGGTGAACCGCGAGAGCGTGGTGGCGAACCGGCTGGCCTCTCCCTACTGGGAGGCCGAGCTGCGCGGGCTGGTGGCCGAGCATGCGCGGGAGACCGGCTCGCGCTTCGCCGCCGATCTGCTGCGCGACTGGGACCGGGTGCGCGACTCCTTCTGGCAGGTGTGCCCGAAGGAGATGCTCGGACGGCTGACGCATCCGCTGGAGGAGGCGGCTGCGGAAGAAGAGCGGGCCTGACGGGTCCCTGCGACGGCCGGGCGGCTCAGCCGGCGCAGGCTGGGCAATCCGGGTCGGGGCCGATGCGCACGGTGCGGGTTTCGGCGGCCAGGGCGTCGTAGATCAGCAGCCGGCCGGCCAGGGGGTCGCCCGCGCCGGCGATCACCTTCACCGCCTCCAGGGCCATCATCGCCCCGATCACTCCGGCCAGGGCTCCGATCACCCCCACCGCCGCGCAGGTCTCGGCCTCCGGAGGGACCTCGGGCACCAGGCAGCGATAGCAGGGCCTAGCGGTGAACACCCCGACCTGGCCGGTCCAACGGCCGATGGCCCCGGAGACCAGGGGCGTTCCCGCCCGCACGCAGGCGTCGGACACCGCGAACCGGGTAGCGAAATCGTCGGTCCCGTCCAGCACCAGGTCATAGCCGGCGACGATGGTCCCGGCATTGTCGCCGTCCAGCCGGACGGGATGGGCTTCGACCTGGACATGGGGGTTGAGCCGCTGCAGGCGATCGGCGGCGGCGTCGACCTTTCCGCGGCCGATGTCGGCGGTGGAATACAGCACCTGGCGCTGCAGGTTGGACAGGCCGACCGTATCTGGATCGACCAGGCCCAGCACCCCGAGCCCGGCCGCGGCCAGATAGAGGGCCGCCGGCGCGCCGAGTCCGCCGGCTCCCACGATCAACACCCGCGCCGCCGAAAGCCTCTGCTGTCCCGGCCCGCCGATCTCGCGCAGCACCAGGTGGCGCGCATAGCGCTCGACCTCTTCGTCGGAAAATCCGGCCATGGGACTGGGCTACTCCCGGAGCCTGGATTTGTCATGACCGTTTAAGGGCCGTGCCGCTCCGCCCGGGCCGCGGCGATGGCGCGGTTCAGGGCGTCGGCGAAACCGGCGCGCTCGGCGGGACTGAGCCGGTCGCCTACGGTGATCGATCGCCCCGACAGGCGAAGCTCCACCCGCGCGTGGGGATCGCCCGCATCCTCGAGCGCTACGCTGGTGAAGGCGGTCGGCGAACGCCACACGGTCCTGCTCTGGCGCTCCACCTCGATGCGCTCGGCCGAGACCCGCACCCGTTCGGCCCGCCGGGCTCGCCGATTGGAGACGTGGAAGGCCAGGCCCACGCCCAGGACATCGAGTCCGAGGAAGATCGGCACCGGGAAGGCGCCGATGACCAGCATGAACAGG
The DNA here is from genome assembly GCA_035493955.1 of Caulobacteraceae bacterium. GTDB lineage: Bacteria > Pseudomonadota > Alphaproteobacteria > Caulobacterales > Caulobacteraceae > NCED01. The sequence continues at coordinate 79,123 of DATJHI010000036.1, forward strand.
GCGATGACCAGGTTGTAGCCGACCATCGCCCCCATCAGGATGGCGAAGCCGCGCTTCGACAGCGAACGGTTGGGCGTGATCACCGCGTCCATGTAGAGCTGGCCGGACTGGCTCATGCCATCCACTATGGACCCCGACGCCCCACCGATGAAGACCGCGACCGCGCCCAAAAGACCCGTCCGCCTGTCCGCCGCCGAAAAGGCGCGTATCGCCGAACTGTTCTCCCGTTGGGAGGCCCTTGAGCCCAATCCCAAGACCGAACTCAATTACGTCAGCCCCTACACCCTGATGACGGCCGTGGCCCTGTCGGCCCAGGCCACCGACGTCGGCGTCAACAAGGCGACCGAAAGGTTGTTCGCCGAGGCGGACACGCCTGAGGCCATGCTGGACCTGGGCGAAGCGCGGCTGACCGAGTTGATCAAGACCATCGGCCTCTATCGCACCAAGGCCAAAAACGTCATGGCCACCGCCCGCATCCTGGTCGACCAGTACGGGGGCGAAACGCCCCTGAACCGGGAGGCGCTGCAATCCCTGCCGGGGGTTGGGCGCAAGACCGCCAGCGTGGTCCTGAACGAGCTCGGGATCGAGCCGGCCATCGCCGTCGACACCCACGTCTTCAGGGTCTCTCACCGGCTGAAACTGTCCGACGCCCCGACTCCCGACGGGGTCGAGGCCGAGCTGATGGCCAAGGTCCCGGAGCGCTGGCGCACCCGCGCCCACCACTGGCTGATCCTGCACGGTCGTTACATCTGCGTGGCGCGGCGGCCGAAATGCGAGATCTGCCCGGTGGCCGACCTCTGCCCGTCGCGGGCGCTGTTCGTCGGGGTGTGAGGCGCTATCGCAGCAGGCGGACCGCCGCCACCGCCTTGACCGCGCGGGCGTGGACCTGCTCGGCGGTGAAGCCGGGCTTGTAGAGGTCCGACCCGAGGCCGAACCCGCGGGCGCCGGCCTCCCACCAGACCGCCATGTCCTTGGGCCCGATCCCGCCCACCGGCTGCACCACCGCCTCCGGCGGCAGCACCGCCGACAGCGCCTTCAGGTGTCCGGGACCATAGGTGGAGGCCGGGAACAGCTTGAGGTACTTGGCGCCGGCCTCGATCGCGGCGAAGGCCTCGGTGGCGCTGGCGAAGCCGGGCATGGGCGCCAGTCCCCGTTCCACCGCCCGGCGGATCACCCCGGCGTCGGTGTTGGGCGACACCACCAGCCGTCCGCCAGCCTGGGCCACCGCATCCACCGCCCCTGGACGCAGCACTGTTCCCGCGCCATGCACCAGCCGGGCTTCGTAGGCTTTGAGGCGGGAAATGCTCTCCAGCGGGTCGGGGGAATTCAGCGGCACCTCCACCACCCGGATTCCCGCCGCGTGCAGGGCATCGGCGATGGCGAGAATCTCCTCGGGACGGACCCCGCGCAGGATGGCCACCAGCGGGGTCTCGCCCAGGGCGTCTTCCAGCTTCATCGCGCAGGCTCCATCCGATAGAGGGCGGCAAGGCCCGAAATCGCCGCCGCATCGCCGTCGTGGACGCTGACGGTTCGCCCGGTCCTTTCGATGGCCTTGCGATAGTGGGCGCAAAGGGCCGGGTCCCCGATCAGCGCCACCGGTTCTTCCAGACTCGCCCCGGCCAGGGCCGGAAGACTGGCCGCCTCGGCTCCGATCAACAGTCCGGAGAGGTAGGACCTGACCTTCTCCGGGGCCATTTCACCCCCCACCACCCGGGAGCGGGCGGTGAACAGCTGCGCCGCCAGCCCGCCGCCGTCGCCGGCCACACGCAGGCCCTCGTCGAAGGCGTCGTCGTCTTCGGCCGCCTCGCGCACCTGCAGTACGCTGTATTTGCGCAGCAACTCGAACAGTTCCCCGGTCATGGCGGTGACGAAGTGCTCGATGCGGCCGTCCTGCAGCCGCACCCATTTGGCGTGGGTGCCGGGGTGGCAGATCAATCTCGATCCCCGGCGCCGTTCGGGCGCGCCGGCGGCCCAGCCCAACACCTGGACCTCTTCTCCGCGCATGACGTCGAGGCAGCCGTCCGGGCGCCGGCAACGCAGGCCGGGGACGATGCGAACCGGGGGGCCGTCGATGTCCACACGGCGCAAACCGCCGGCAAGCGCGGCGAGGTCCGCCGGGCAGTCGAAATAGGGAACCTCTTCCCAGCCAAGGTTGGAGCCGACCATACCGCACAGGATCGCAGGCAAGGTCTGTGCGCCCAGCGCCGGGCGCACCGTATCGATGAACTTCCGGGCCGCTTCGCCGGGCGCCAGCTTCGACACGCCGAGGGGGAAATCCTGAGCCTGCACCACCGCCCCGGCGTCGTCGATCACCCACGCGCGCAGGTTCGTCGTGCCCCAATCGACGGCGAGGAAAGCGGGCGAGGTCATGCGAGGCCTATAACGCGGCCGGAGCCGTTTGGTCGCAGCCCCCGGTCCCTTAGCGCGGCGGCGCGTGGGCCAGTCGAAGCAGATTGGCCGATCCGGGGGCGCCGAAGGGGGTGCCCGCCACGATCAGCACCCGCTCGCCGGGTCGGGCCATGCCGAGGTTCACGGCCATCTGCACCGCCTCGGCGGTCATCTCGTCCAGGCCGTCGGGGTCGCTGGCCACCCGGGGCTCCAGTCCCCAGACCAGGGCCAGCCGCCGGGCCACCCTGGGATCGGGGGTCAGGGCCAGGACCGGTTGCAGCGGCCGCTCACGGGCGAGCAGGCGGGCGGTCCAGCCGGTCGAGGTGAACGACACCAGGCAGGCGGAGGAGCCCGCTTCCGAGGCGCGGCGAGCCGCCGCCACCAGGATGTCGGCGTCGTGGTCGTCGGCCGGATGGGTGGCGCTGATCAGCTCGGGCCAGCGGGGATCGCGCTCCACCCGCTCGATGATGCGGTTCATCATCGTCACCGACTCCAGCGGAAACAGGCCCGAGGCGCTTTCGGCCGAGAGCATCAGGGCGTCGGCGCCTTCGTAGACCGCATTGGCCACGTCGGACGCCTCCGCCCGGGTCGGGGTCGCGTTGATGGTCATGGAGTCGAGCATCTGGGTGGCCACGATCGCCGGCACGCCGCGGGATCGAGCCGCCCGCAGGATCTGCTTCTGCGCCACCGGAACCTCCTCCGGCTCCAGTTCCACCCCGAGGTCGCCGCGGGCCACCATCACCCCGTCGCAGAGGTCGAGAATGGCGTCGAGGTCGTCCAGGGCGGCCGGCTTCTCGATCTTGGCCAGGCAGGCGGCGCGGCCTTGCACGATCTTGCGCAGCTCGGCCATGTCGGCGGCGCTCTGCACGAAGGACAGGGCGATCCAATCGACCCCGAGACGCAACGCGAAGGCCAGGTCCTTGTGGTCCTTCGGGGTCAGCGCCGGCATGGGGATCACCGCCCCCGGCAAGGCCACGCCCTTGCGGTCGGACAGGCGCTCGCCCTGCACCACCTCGACCTCGGCGGCGTCCCGGCTGCAGGTCAGCACCCGCAGCCGCACCTTGCCGTCGTCGACCAGCAGCATCACCCCGGCCCGCATGGCGGCGAACAGTTCCGGGTGGGGCATGGACACCCGCGTCTCGTCGCCGGGCGTGGGGTCGAGGTCCAGGCGCAGATGATAGCCGGGCTGGACGGCGATCGCCCCGTCCTTGAACCGGCCCAGCCGCAGCTTGGGGCCCTGCAGATCGGCCAGGATGCCCAGGGGCCGCCCCGTGGTCGCCTCGGCTTGGCGCACCGCCGCGGCGGTTTCGGCGTGGTCTTCGTGGCTTCCGTGGCTGAAGTTCAGCCGGAACACGTCGGCCCCCGCGATGGCCAGGGCCAGCACCTGTTCGGGCTGGCGGCTGGCGGGCCCCAGGGTCGCCACGATGCGGGCTCGGCGGGCTCGGATCATTTGGGGAGGCGCTCCTGGCGGTCGGTCGAAGGGAGGCGATCCGAACGGGAGCGCCGACGCTCATCCTATGCCATGTCCGGACGACAGAACTCCACCACCCTTGGCGCCGGGCGCGCACCCGTGTAGCTCGCCCGGTCATGACCGACGCCGGGCCAAAGGGCCGGGAGGCGCTGATCGCCTTCCTCGACGCCCACGCCATCGCCCACCAGACACTGGATCATCCTCCGGTGTTCCGGGTCGACGAAGGGCTGGAGATCAAGGTCGCCCTGCCCGGCGGCCACACCAAGAACCTGTTCCTGAAGGACGCCAAGGGTCAGCTCTGGCTGGTCAGCGCCCTGGGCGAGACCGCCATCGATCTCAAGGCCCTGCCACGCGCCATCGGCTCGGCGCGGCTGTCGTTCGGCTCGGCCGAGCTTCTCTACGAGACCCTGGGGGTGACCCCCGGTTCGGTCACCGCCTTCGCCCTGATCAACGATCCGCTTCGTCGGGTACGTCTGGTGCTCGACGCCGCCCTCCTGGCCAGCGACCCCGTCAACTTCCATCCCCTGACCAACACCGCCACCACCGCCGTCAGCCGGGCAGGTTTCGCGGCCTTTCTCGACGCGCTGGACATCGAGCCGCTGGTCGTGGACTTCGCCGCCCTGGGCGCTCAGTCCTGAGGCCATCGCGCTCGACCCCGATTGCGGCCGCGACGGTCGAAGACCATGTTAGCGGCGCAAGCCTTCAACGGAGACCAAGGGATGCTGGAAATCGGGCCGAAGGCGAACGGGGCCGGTGGTGCGGGGGCGTCCGATCTGGTCGCCAACGGGACCGACGCCAGCTTCATGGTCGACGTCGTGGAGGAATCCAGACGTCGCCCGGTGATCGTCGACTTCTGGGCCCCGTGGTGCGGCCCGTGCCGCCAACTGACGCCCGTCCTCGAGAAGACCGTCGAGGCGGCCAGGGGCGCGGTCAAGCTGGTCAAGGTCAATATCGACGAGAACCCCCGCATCGCCAGCCAGCTGAGGGTGCAATCGATCCCTGCGGTCTACGCCTTTTCGGGCGGCCAGCCGGTGGATGGTTTCCTGGGCGCCCTGCCCGAAAGTCAGGTCAAGGCTTTCATCGACCGCCTGGCCGGGGGTGAGGGCGAGGACGAAGGGGCCGCCGACATCGCGGCCCTGTTGGCCATGGCCGTCGAATCCTTGAGCCTCGGCGACGCACCGGGGGCGGCCCAGGCCTATGCCCAGGTGTTGCAGCTCGACCCCAAGAACCTGAAGGCCATCGCCGGCCTCGCCCGTTGCTACCTGACCGGCGGCGACGTCGAGCGGGCGGCGGAGGTCGTGGCCATGGCCCCCGCCGACGCCAAGGACGTCGATCTGGATTCCGTCCGCGCGGCCCTGGCCCTGGCCGAACAGGCCGCCGGCGAGACCGCCCAGTACGAGAAACGGCTGGCCGCCGATCCGAACGATCATGAGGCGCGGCTAGAGCTGTCCAAGATCCTGGCCGGCCGTGGCGAAATGCAGGCCGCGGTCGATCACCTGCTCAGTATCGTGGAGAAGGACCGGGCCTGGGGCGACGACGCCGCCCGCAAACAACTTCTGACCGTGCTCGAGGCGGCCGGCCCCGGCTCGGAAGTGGCCAAGACGGGCCGGCGCAGACTGTCTTCCTTGCTGTTCTCCTGAGGAGAAGGCCATGGCCATCGGCGGCTACAGGCATGCGGCGGACCTACCGCAGGTGATTCCGGTGTTTCCCCTGGACGGAGTGCTGCTGCTTCCCCACGGCATGCTGCCGCTCAACATCTTCGAGCCGCGCTATCTCAACATGATCGACGACGCCATGGCCGGGGATCGGATGATCGGCATGATCCAGACCCAGGCCGGCATGGGCGACGACCACGCCCGGCCGCCCCTGGCCCAGATCGGCTGCGCCGGCCGGATCACCAGCTATGCCGAGACCCCCGACGGCCGCTATCTGATCACCCTGACGGGGGTCTGCCGCTTCCGGGCGGGACCCGAGTTGCCGGTCCAGACCCCCTATCGCCAGATCCGCGCCGCCTTCGCCCCGTTCGAACAGGACCTCGGCGAGGGCGAGCCCGAGGCGCCGGGCGTCGATCGCCCCGCCCTGCTCGACGCGCTGAAATGCTATCTGGAGCACCGGGGACTGGACGTCGACTGGAAGATGGCCGGCGAGGCTCCGCTGGAGGCCCTGGTCAACAGCCTGTCCATGGCCTTGCCCTTCGACCAGGCGGAGAAACAGGCTCTGCTGGAAGCCGAAACCCTGCAGGCCCGGCTCCAGGCCCTGACCGCGCTGCTGCGCATCGGGGCCGCCGACGACGAAGACAGCCCGCACCAGGTCCAATAAGGAAAACCACATGGCCGTCGCCCCATCCCGTCCCGAGGTCGATCCCCGCCTGCTGGAGGTCCTGGTCTGCCCGGTGACCCACGGGGTGCTCGAATACGACCGCGAGCGCGCCGAACTGGTCAGCCGCAGCGCCAACCTCGCCTATCCCATCCGCGACGGCACGCCGATCATGCTGCCCGAGGAAGCCCGGCGGCTGGACGAGCCGGCGGCGGAATGAGCCCCCGGCCCTGGCCCACGGAGATCAAGCTGCGCCGCGAAGCGCGACGCCTCGACGTGGCCTTCGACACCGGCGAGCGGTTCGAGATTCCCTTCGAGCTCCTGCGGGTGATGACCCCCGCGGCCGACGAGCGCGGCCACGCCGGCATGGTCGACCTCAAACCTCTGCCCCTCGACAAACGCGGGGTCGGCGTGGCCGACGTGACGCCGATCGGACGCTATGCGGTGCGGATAAGCTTCGACGACGGCCACGACACCGGCCTCTACACCTGGGATATCCTGCACCGCCTCGGCCGCGATCGCCTCAAGCTTGAGGCCGAGCACGCGAAGATGGTGGGACGGACGGCTTAGCCGGGACCCCGCAGAGGAGCTAGAGCGCCAGATCCACGCTAACCGGCGCATGGTCCGAGGGCCGCTCCCATTCACGCACCGTGTCGTGGACCCGCGCGGCCACCGACCCCAGCCGCGTGGCCGCCGGCGTCAGGCCCGGCGAAGCCCACAGGTGGTCCAGCCTCAGGCCCCGATTGGAGGCGCGGAAGTCGGCGGCGCGGTAGCTCCACCAGCTGAACAGCTTTTCGGGGTCGGGGATCGCCTCGCGCACCAGGTCGGTGAAGCCGAGGGAGGCCTTCAGCGCCGCCATGGCCGCAAGTTCCGGCGGCGTGTGGCTGACCACCTTGGACATGTATTTGTGATTCCAGACGTCGTGCTCGCCGGGGGCGACGTTGAGGTCGCCGCACAGCAACAGGGGCGATTTGGGGTCGCGGACGGCGTAGGTCGCCGCCAGGCGCTCGTAGAAATCCAGCTTGTGGTCGAACTTGGGGTTGGCCTTCCGGTCAGGCAGGTCGCCCCCGGCCGGGATGTAGAAGTTGTGGATCTCCACCCCCGCCACGATCCCCGCGACGCAGCGGGCGTGGCCCTCGCGACAGGCGTCCAGTTCGGGCGCGGGCTCGATCGGCAGGCGCGAGGCGATCGCCACCCCGTGCCAGCCCTTCTGGCCCTTGATGACCAGGTGCGGCAGGCCCATGGCTTCGAATTCGGCGACCGGAAACTCGCCCTCCCGGCACTTGATCTCCTGCAGGCAGACCACGTCGGCGCCGCTCTCGTCGACGAACCGACCGACCTGTTCGGCGCGCAGGCGCACCGAATTGACGTTCCACGTCACAACCCTGAGTCGCATCAAGTCCCGTTCGTCGGTTCGCCGAGGAAAGGCGTCTGGTAGCCTGCACGCGCCCTCTGCGCACAAAGAAAAGCGCCCGGTCGCTGTTGGCGGCCGGGCGAGGGTCTGATTACGCCGTCACCGGGAGGGGATGGGTCCGGCACGGGTCGGCGTCGAGCGAAACTCAACGCCCGATACGTGCTAAATATGGCACGGGCGGGAGAATCCACAAGCCGGATCTAAAAGATTCTTGCATGTGATGTTCCTGTCACAGTTAACCCTGGTTAACCAGCCGTCTTCCGCGGGTCAGCCAGGACGAACAGGGCGGGGTCCAGACTATCGACGGCGCTGAAGTCGACCAGTCGCACCTTGGTCTCCACCCCTTGGCCGTCGAGCACGGTCCAGCCGGCCAAGGCTATGGGTGCATTGGAGAATTCCAGCACGAGGCCGCCGTCGACATTACCGCGGGGATCGACCATGGCGATGGCGAAGCCGTCCGCGGTGCGGGTGAGGCGTGTGACCTTCACGTCCTGGCTGAAGTTGATTCGCCGGCCGAGGAAAATGCCAAGCGGGGTCGCGCCCAGGGGACTGCGGTCGAAGGTCTTTAACCGACGGTCGTAGACCGAGACGTTGCGGCCGTCGGAGACCACCAGCAAGGCGAACTGGGGGTCGTATTCGAACCGGGCCTTGCCCGGACGGCTCATATAGAAGGCGCCGGCCGAGGCCGCGCCCCGCGAACTGGTCTGGGTGAAGCGGCCCTTGGCCATTTTCAGCCCTTGCAGGTAGGCGGCCGCCTGTTCCACCAGCCGGCGGTCGGGCCAGGGCAGGGCCTCGAGCTGGGCGAGGGCGGGGGAGGCCCAGATCGGCGAGGCCGCGGCCGCAAGGCCGAGGGCGGTGAAGTCGCGACGGTTCATGGCGGTTGTCCTAACGCGCGGACGCGGTCCAAGGAAGGCGAGGACGCGACGATATTGGGGCGGCCGTGAACGACGGATGACCGTCCGGCCCCGGGCCCCTTCCTCCGTCTGACGCCTTCAGACCGGCGGCGGCCCTGCCAGGATGTCGCGCTTGCCCGCGTGGTTGGCGCTGGAGACCACGCCCTCCTTCTCCATCCGCTCGATCAGGGAGGCGGCGCGGTTGTAGCCGATCTGCAGCCGGCGCTGGACGTAGGAGGTCGACGCCTTGCGGTCGCGGGTGACTACCGCCACGGCCTGGTCGTAGAGGTCGTCGCCCGAGCCTCCCTCGCCCCCGGCCCCGAACTCCCCGGCCTCGTCCTCGTCCGGCGCGGCGGTGACCTCTTCCAGGTATTGCGGCTCGCCCTGCTGGCGCAGATAGGCGGCCACGGCCTCGACCTCCCCGTCGGAGACGAAGGGGCCGTGCAGGCGGGTGACCCGCCCGCCGCCCGCCATGTAGAGCATGTCCCCCTGGCCCAGCAGCTGCTCGGCCCCCTGCTCGCCCAGGATGGTGCGCGCGTCGATCTTGGAGGTGACCTGGAAGCTGATCCGGGTCGGGAAGTTGGCCTTGATGGTGCCGGTGATCACGTCCACCGACGGGCGCTGGGTGGCCATGATCAGATGGATGCCGGCGGCCCGGGCCATCTGGGCCAGGCGCTGGACCGCCCCCTCGATATCCTTGCCGGCGACCATCATGAGGTCGGCGACCTCGTCGATCACCACCACCAGATAGGGCATGGGCTCGGGGTTCAGCTTCTCGGATTCGTAGATCGGCCGCCCGGCGTCATCGAACCCGGTCTGCACCGTGCGTTCGAAATGTTCGCCGCGGGCGGCGGCCTCGCGCGCCTTTTCGTTGTAGCCGGCGACGTTGCGGACCCCGATCTTGGACATCAGCCGATAGCGGTTCTCCATCTCCCGCACCGTCCACTTCAGGGCGACGATGGCCTTCTTCGGGTCGGTGACCACGGGCGCCAGGAGGTGGGGGATGCCGTCATAGACGGACAGCTCCAGCATCTTCGGGTCGATCATGATGAAGCGGCACTGGTCCGGCGGCAGGCGGTACAGGATCGACAGGATCATGGCGTTGACCCCCACCGACTTGCCGGAGCCGGTGGTGCCCGCGATCAGCAGGTGGGGCATCTTGGCGAGATCGGCCACATAGGGCTCGCCCTGGATGGTCTCCCCCAGCGCCATGGGCAGGCCCCACCCGGCCTTCTCGTACTCGGCCGAGGACAGCAGGTCGCGCAGGTAGACCGTCTCCCGCCGGGCGTTGGGCAACTCGATGCCGATGGCGTTGCGCCCTTGGACCACCGAGACCCGGCAGGCCCGCGCGCTCATAGAGCGGGCGATATCGTCGGCCAGCGACATGACCCGGGAGCTCTTCACCCCCGCGGCCGGAACCAGCTCGTAGAGGGTGACCACGGGGCCGGGGCGGATCTGGTCGATCTGGCCCTTGACCCCGAACTCGGCCAGCACGCTCTCCAGCAGACGCGCGTTCTGGCGCAGGGCCGCCTCGTCGATGGCGGCCGACCGCGGCTTGGGCTTGGTCAGCATGGCCAGCTCAGGCAGGCGGAAGCCGCCCGGGTGGGCGAAATCGAAGGCCGATTGGCTTTCGCGCGCTTCCCGCCCCGAAGGTTTGGGTTGGGCCTTGGGCGTCTTGATGGCCAACGGCGCACCGGTCTCGGAAGGAGAGCTGCGCTCGGAGACCTCGGCATTGGTCTCGAAGGGCGCCTCATCGGCCTCCGGCTTGGCCCGGCGCCGCCGGAGGGGGACGGCCTCCTCCTCCGCCGTGTCTTCGGGTGGAGGACTGCGACGCAGGGCCATGAGCGTCAGCCCTGTCGCCACCCGGCCGCTCCAGACCAGCCACTCGACCGCCAGAGCGAAATCGCGGCGCTTCAGGCCGGCTGCGAAGACCAGCGCGGCCGCGGCGCCGAGGCCCAGCAGGCTGGCGCCCACCACATGGGCCGCGGGCAGGCCGACCAGGCGCAGCAGATGGGTCAGGCCGTGCAGCACGCCCTCGCCCCAGAAGCCGCCCAGGCCCCGGGCCAGAGGCCAGGCGACCGGCGGCTGCGGCGCGGCCAGGGCGCCGGCCAGCAACAGCACGCCCAGGGCGGCGATCGCCGACTTCAGCCGGAGGTGATGGCGAAGGGACTGCGGATCGCGGGCGGCGGCGCGGTGGAGGCCGGCCACCACCATGGCCAGGGCGGCGATCCAGGCGGCCAGGCCTAAGGATTGCAGGCCGGCGTCAGCCCAGGCGGCCCCGAAACCGCCGAGCAGATTCTTCGGAGATGCATCGGAGGCCGAATTCCAGCTCGGATCGGCGGGATCATAGGTGGCGAGAGCGGCGATCAGGGCGGCGCCGAAAGCGGCGACCAGGCCGCCGCGAAAGCGGGCGGCCGGGGCGGCGTCCCACAAACGCCTCAGCGTCCACAAGGCGCGGGCGCACAGCACCGTGGCCATGGGCGGCTTCGCCTGCCCCACCGCCGGACGTCCTCCGCGCGCCTGGACCGCTGCACCGGCCATAGCTGAACCCCACAATCGACAGACCTGGCGCCATTCCTGCCGCCCATAGGGTTAAGGGGCGTTTACGACGCGACGGAAGCTGGACGCATTCGTGCGCACGTAGGACAAGCGGCCCATGAGCCAGGACACGACCTTCGAGGCGGTGGTCGCCGGCGGCGGCATGGCCGGGGCGACCCTGGCCCTCGCCCTTTCCCAGGCCGGCTTCAGGGTTGCGGTGGTCGACGCCGTGGCCCCCGAAACCGCCCTCGCCCCCGACTTCGACGGCCGGGCCTCGGCCGTCGCCTACGCCAACTTCCGCCAGTGGCGGGCGCTGGGGGTGAGCGCGGCGCTTGAACCCGTGGCCCAGCCGCTCAACGCCATCGTGGTCTCGGACGGAACCCAGCCCGGAGCGGCGTCCCCCGCCAGGGCCCCGGCCTTCCTCACCTTCGACGCGGCGGAGATCGCCGACCGCAACGACGGCGAGCCCTTGGCCTGGATGATCGAAAACCGCCACATCCGCGTCGCCCTGGCGCAGGCCATGGCCGCGGCCGGCATTCCCGTCTTCGCCCCGGCCAAGGTTGCGGGGGTCGAGACCGACGTCCGCGGCGCGCGCATAGCCCTGGCCGACGGCCGGACCCTGACCGCCTCCCTGGTGATCGGCGCGGAAGGACGGACTTCGGCCGTGCGCCGGACAGCGGGTCTGAAGACCTACGGTTGGGACTATCCCCACGCGGGCGTCGTGGCCACCGTCGCCCTGGAACGGCCCCATGAAGGGGTGGCGCACGAGCTGTTCATGGGCGCGGGCGCCCTGGCCATCCTGCCCCTGACCGAAAACCGCGCCAGCCTGGTCTGGAACGAGCCGCGGGCGGCGGCCGCCGCCCTTATGGAGGCGGAGCCCGCGGTCTTCGAGGCCCATCTCGCCCGCCGCTTCGGCGGTTTCCTCGGCGGCCCGCCCCGCCTCGTCGGGCCGCGCTTCAGCTATCCCCTCGGCCTGATGCTGGCCGAACGGATGGTCGCTCCCCGCACCGCCCTGGTGGGGGATGCGGCCCACGTGATCCACCCCATCGCCGGCCAGGGGCTGAACCTGGGCCTGAAGGACGCCGCCGCCCTGGCGGAGGTGCTGGCCGACGCGCGGCGGCTGGGCGAGGATTTCGGTGCGGAGGGCGTGCTGGAACGCTACGCCCGCTGGCGGCGCTTCGACGTCATGGGCATGGCGGCGGCCACGGATCTGACCCTTCGCCTGTTCGCCCCGGCCAATCCCTTGGCCCGAGCCATTCGCGGCCTCGGCATGGCGGCCCTGAACCGCGCCGCGCCGTTACGCCGTCTGTTCATGCAGGAGGCCGGCGGCGGCCTCGGTGACTTGCCGAAGCTTCTCAGGGGCGAGCCCCTGGCTTAGCCCTTGGCGGCGAGGGCCGAGGGGAGCGCCTGAGCCTTTGACCGGCGCCAGGCGTCGGTGACGAAGACCGCCACCCCGAGCCAGATGAAGCCGAAGGCGACGAGCCGCAGCGTGCTCAGCGGCTCCCCGCCGGCGACGCCGAGGGCGAACAATATGGTCGGCTGCAGGAACTGCACGAACCCCAACACCGTCAGCGGCAGCCGCCGGGCCGCCAGTGCGAAGGCCGCCAGGGGGACCACCGTGGCCGGGCCGGTGGCGAGCAGCAGCCAGGTCGCCGTCGCGCTCCGCCCGAAGACGCCGCCGCCGTGGCTATGCAACCAGACCAGAAAGGCCGCCGCCGGAAGGGTCAGGATCAGGGTCTCGGCCATAAGCCCGGTCTGGGCCTCCACCGGAATCCTCTTGCGGATCACCCCGTAGCTGCAGAACGCCGCGGCCAAGGTCAGGGCGATCCACGGCGCGCTGCCGATGGCCAGGGCCTCCAGCGCCACCCCTGCGGTCGCCAGAGCCAGGGCGGCGATTGCGCCGCGGCTCAACCGCTCGCGGAACAGCCAGGCCCCGAACACCACGTTGAGCAGGGGGTTGATGTAGTAGCCGAGGCTGGTGGCCAGGGTCTGACCGTGCTGGACCGCCCAGACGTAGGCGGCCCAGTTGATGCCGATCAGCAGGCTGGAGCCGACCAGGGCCAGGACGATCCGCGGCCGGCGCAGGATCGCCAGCAGGGCCGGCGTCTGCCCCGTGGCCAGGACCAGGGCTCCGGCGAAGGGGATCGAGGCGATCACCCGCCCCGCCACCAGCTCGGCGGTCCCCGCGCCGGCCCGCCCGACCGCCGTGAGCAGCAGGGGCAGCAACCCCCAGATGGTGAAACAGGTCAGGGCCGCGGCAAGGCCGGGGCGGTCGGTGTGGGTGCGGTCGGGCGGCGGCATGGCGACGTCTCGGGCGTGCCGTCAGGCCGGGGGGAGGGCGGCGCCGGACGAAGGGCGGACCGCCGGCCCGCCCGCCGTCAGGCGTTGTACGGGATCAGGCGTGGGCGCGTTCGATCAGACCGCGCTCATGCAGGAGCTGGGCGATCTGCACGGCGTTGAGCGCGGCGCCTTTGCGCAGGTTGTCGGAGACCACCCACAGGTTCAGGCCGTGCTTTACGGTCGGATCGTTGCGGATGCGCGAGACATAGACCGCGTGCTCGCCCTGGCATTCCTTGGGCGTGATGTAGCCGGTGGACTCGCGCTTATCGATCACCATCACCCCGGGCGCTTCGCGCAGGATGTCACGGGCCTCGTCCTCGTCCAGGGCGCTTTCGAACTCCAGGTTGACCGCCTCGGAATGGCCGACGAACACCGGCACCCGCACACAGGTCACGGTCAGCTCGATGGAGGGATCGACCATCTTCTTGGTCTCCATCCACATCTTGGCCTCCTCGTCGGTGTAGCCGTCGTCGCGGAAGCTGCCGATGAAGGGGATGACGTTGAAGGCGATCTGCTTGGGGAACAGCTTGGGTTCCGGCGGACCCAGGACGAAGACGCCCTTGGTCTGGTTCCACAGTTCGTCCATGCCTTCCTTGCCCGCGCCGGAGACCGACTGGTAGGTCGAGACCACGGCCCGCTTGATCCGCGCCGCGTCATGCAGGGGCTTCAGCGCCACCACCAACTGGGCGGTCGAGCAGTTCGGATTGGCGATGATGTTCTTCCGGCGGAAGAGGTCGATGGCGTCCGGGTTCACCTCGGGCACGATCAGCGGCACGTCCGGGTCCATGCGGAAAGCAGAGGAGTTGTCGATGACGATGGCGCCGGCCTGGCCGATCTTCGGCGACCATTCCTTCGACACGCTGCCGCCGGCCGACATCAGCACGATGTCCACCTTGGAGAAATCGAACTGGTCGAGGGCCTGGCACTTCAGGATCTTCTCGCCGAAGGACACTTCCACGCCGATGGATTTGCGCGAGGCGACGGCGAACAGTTCATCGACGGGGAACTGCAGTTCCTCGAGGATGTTCAGCATCTCCCGGCCCACATTGCCCGTGGCGCCGACGACGGCCACCCGGTAACCCATCTCAACTCTCCTTGATCCGCGAGCGCGCGAGGTAAGCCTTCGCGGCTGCAAAAACAAGCGTGCTCGAAGCCGAGGGGCCTTCCTCCGGCCGCGGACGGTGCACCACCGTGACCAAAACGAAGCTCAGCATCATCAGCAGATACCAGGAGCCCAGCTTCGACAGGGGCACGACCGACCAGCCGCCGCGCTGGGCCGGATAGATCCAGGCGTTGGCGAAAGTGCCGGCGTTTTCGGCGATCCAGATGAACAGGGCCACCAGCAGGAAGCCGAGCAACATCGGCATCCGCCGCGGCGCCCGGTCGGGGGTGAAACGGAACCAGGCGGGCCCGAACAGCGCCACCGAGAAGGCGAACAGGCCCCAGCGGATGTCGGGCAGATAGTGGTGGGTGAAGAAGTTGGCGTAGGCCAGCAGCGCCAGCAGCCATGGTCCCCAGACGGGTGGATAGCGCTCGAAGGTGATCTCGAACAGCCGCCAGGCGCGGGCGATGTAGGAGCCGATGCAGGCGTACATGAAGCCGGAGAACAGGGGCACGCCGCCGATCCGCAAGCTGCTGGGCTCCGGATAGATCCACGAGCCGTGGGCGGTCTTGAACAGCTCCATACCGGTTCCGACGAGGTGGAAGATCAGGATCACCACCGCTTCGTCCCAGCGCTCCAGGCGGGTTCCCAGCATGGCCGCCTGGATCGCGACCGCCGCGATCACCAGAAAATCATAGCGGGCGAGAGGAGCGTGGGCGGGCCAGAGCCAATGGGTGCCGACCAGCAACAGCAGCATCGCGCCGCCGAACAGCGAGGCCCAGGCCTGCTTCAGGCCGAACAGCAGGAACTCGAAGGCGGAGGCGCGGGCGGGCCCGCGCTCGGCCCAGGGCCGCGCCCAGGCCTCGAACACCTCGACCCGCGCCTTGATGCGGTCCTTCAGGTTGGTGCGCGCCTCCCCCACGGGCAAAGGCTAGCGCGAACCCCGGCCCGGGCGCCATATGCGGGGCATGAACAAGACGCCCTTCCCCACCGCCCCCTCGGTCGAAGCGCTGGAGCGCGGGACCGTGCTCGCCCCTCGGTTCGACGCCGCCGGCCTGATCGCCGCGGTCGCCACCCATGTCGAGACCGGCGAAGTGCTGATGCTGGCCTGGATGAACGCCGAGGCCCTGGCCCTCACGGTGGAGACCCGTGAGGCGCACTACTACAGCCGTTCGCGAAAGACGCTTTGGAAGAAGGGCGAGACCTCCGGCCAGGTGCAGAAGGTCGTCGAGATCCGCGTCGACTGCGACCAGGACGCGGTGTGGATCAAGGTCTTGCCCCAGGGCGACGGCGGCGCCTGCCACGTCGGCTTCCGCTCCTGTTTCTATCGGGTGGTGGTCGAAGACGGGTCGCTGGTGGAACAGGCTGAGCCGTCGGCCCATTCACACGGCTGAACCCCTCAAGGAGATCCTCCCCGATGTCGAGCGAAGGCCTGCACGTCCCCCGCGAATCCCTGTCGCGCGAGACCCTGGAGCTGCACTACGCCATCGCCTCCCTGATGGAGGAGCTGGAGGCGATCGACTGGTACCGCCAGCGCGCCGACGACACCCAGAATCCCGAGCTGAAGGCGGTGCTGCTGCACAACGCCCGCGAAGAGACCGAGCACGCCGCCATGGTGCTGGAATGGATTCGTCGCAACGACGTCACCTTCGACAAGGAGTTGCGCGAATACCTGTTCCAGGAGGGCTCGATCGTCGGCCGCGAGGAAGAACTCGAGGGCAAGGAAGGCGAGTGACCGACCGGGACGAAGCCGAACCGGTCGGGGAGGAGCTGATCCTCACCGTCGCCCCGGACTCGGCGGGGGAACGCCTGGACAAGGCGCTGGCGGCGGCCGCCGCGCCCGCGCTTTCGCGCGCCCGGGTCCAGGCCCTGCTGGCCGAGGGCGCAGTGACCCTCGACGAGGTGGTCTTGACCGATGCCTCGGCCAAGGCCAAGCCCGGCGACTACACCATCCTGATTCCGCCGCCGGTCTCGGCCATCCCCGAACCCCAGGCCATTCCGCTGACGGTGCTGTTCGAGGACGCTCATCTGATCGTGGTCGACAAGGCCGCCGGCATGGCCGCCCATCCGGCCCCGGGGACCGCCGACGGCACCCTGGTCAACGCCCTCCTGGCCCATTGCGGCGCGAGCCTGTCGGGCATCGGCGGAGTGATCCGGCCGGGAATCGTCCACCGGCTCGACAAGGACACCTCTGGGGTGATGGTGGCGGCCAAGACCGACGCGGCGCACCGGGGCCTGGCCGCCCTGTTCGAGCGCCACGACATCGAGCGGGTCTATCTGGCCCTGACCCGGGGCGCCCCCACCCCCTCGCGGGGGACCATCTCCACCCGGCTCGGCCGCTCGCCTGCCGACCGCAAGAAGATGGCGGTGCTGAAGACGGGGGGACGCGAGGCGATCACCCACTACGCGGTCGAGCGCGTCTTCGGACCCCAGACCAAGCCGCTCGCCGCCCGCGTCGCCTGTCGGCTGGAGACGGGCCGCACCCACCAGATCCGCGTCCATATGGCCTCGAAAGGCGCCCCCTGCCTGGGCGACCCGGCCTACGGCTCCGGGCCCCCGGCGCCGGCGGTGCGGGAAGCCGTCGCCGCGGCGGGTTTGACCCGGCAGGCTCTGCACGCCGCGGTCCTGGGGTTCGTCCATCCAGCGACCGGCGAAGCGCTGCGGTTCGAGACTCCCCTGCCGCCGGACATGGCGGCGCTGGAATCCGAGCTGGCAGGTCGGTTTTTTGAAACCGGGGCCTTAAAGGCGCCGCAACCAATTACTATCTAGCACTGTTGCAGACGTGAACCCGAGGACGCCGCGCTCCCAGGCCTGAAAAGACCGGCGACGCCCCCGCAACTGGCTCGGGCTGCTTAGGGGATACCAGGTCTATGGCTACGAATGCTCTGGCGGTCATTTCGCCGGATGGCGGACTGTCTCGGTACCTGACCGAGATCCGCAAGTTCCCGATGCTCACCAAGGACGAGGAGTTCATGCTCGCCAAGCGCTGGCGCGAGCACGAGGACCCCGAGGCCGCGCACCGGCTCGTCACCTCTCACCTGCGCCTCGTGGCCAAGATCGCCATGGGCTACCGCGGCTACGGCCTGCCGATCGGCGAGGTCGTGTCCGAGGGCAACGTCGGCCTGATGCAGGCGGTGAAGAAGTTCGAGCCCGACAAGGGTTTCCGCCTGGCCACCTACGCCATGTGGTGGATCCGCGCCTCGATCCAGGAATACATCCTGCGTTCCTGGTCGCTGGTGAAGATGGGCACCACCGCGGCCCAGAAGAAGCTGTTCTTCAACCTGCGCAAGGCCAAGAGCCAGATCAGCGCGTTGGAAGAGGGCGACCTCCACCCCGACCACGTGGCCGCGATCGCCACCAAGCTCGGCGTGACCAACGAGGACGTCATCTCGATGAACCGGCGCCTCTCGGGGCCGGACTCCTCGCTGAACTCGCCCCTGCGTTCGGATTCCGAGAGCGAATGGCAGGACTGGCTGGTCGACGACCAGACGGTCAGCCAGGAAACCACCGTGGCCGAAGACCAGGAACGGACCCAAAGAATGGGCCTGCTGGACGAGGCGATGACGGGGCTGACGGACCGGGAGCGCCATATCCTGACCGAGCGCCGGCTGAAGGACGACCCGACCACCCTGGAGGAGCTCGCCGGCGAATACGGCGTCAGCCGCGAACGGGTGCGCCAGATCGAGGTGCGGGCGTTCGAGAAGCTGCAGAAGGCGATGCGGGCCGCCGCGACCGAGCGCAACCTGATGAGCTGACCGGCCTTCCCTTTAGCCGGGGAAGATCCGGGAGCTATCCCGCCTGGGCCGCCCGTTCGACCCTTTCGGCGTCGGTCTGGCGCTTCTTGGAGCCGACGAACTCGCCGCTGTTGAACCGGCGGCGGTCGGGGCCGACGTAGGCCTGGGCTTGGATCCAGGGCCGCGGCTTCAGGGTCACGTTCTCGACCCGACGAAACAGGTCGCCGGCGGTGTAGGGCTTGCGCAGGAACTCGTGCGCCCCGGCGTTGCGCGCGCCCAGGATCGAGGCGGCGGTGGCCTCGGAGGTGATCATGATCACCGGGGCTTGCCGCGCCGCATGGTCGCTATGGCGCAGCTGGTGGACGAATTCCAACCCGTCGAAGCCGGGGCCGCGGATTTCGGTAAGGATCAACTGGGGCTCGAAATCGGCGACTTCCATCAGGGCGCGCTCGCCGTTCAACAGGATGGCGATCTGGCGCGCGCCCATGGCTTTCATCAATTCGGCGGTCAGCCGCGCCGAGCCGCTGTTGGGATCGACCACCAACACCCGCCGGATCGCGGGCGCGATGCGCTGGAGAATTTTGGAATCGGTGTTGAACACTGAGCCCCGTCCGTTTCGCGACCACGGCTCGAGCATGGATGAACAGGGTAAAGATCGCCTTGATGGACCCGCGTCGAAGGCGGCCGCAGTTCATCGAAGACCGAGCACGTCCTGCATGTCGTAGAGGCCGGGGGGGCGGCCCCGCACCCACAGCGCGGCCGCAACGGCCCCGCGGGCGAACAGGTCCCGGTCCAGGGCCGAATGGGACAGGGTCAGGATCTCGTCCTCGGCGGCGAACACCACGCTGTGCTCGCCGATTATCCCGCCGCCGCGCATGACGGAAAAGCCGATCGCCCCCTCGGGCCGGGGTCCGGTCACCCCGTCGCGCACCCGCACGGCCACATCCTCCAACACCACCCCGCGCCCCTTGGCTGCGGCCTGCCCCAGCATGAGGGCGGTTCCGGAGGGCGCGTCGATCTTGCGGCGGTGATGGGCCTCGAACACCTCGATGTCGTAGTCGGCCGAAAGGCTGGCGGCGGCCTTGGCCACCAGGCCGAGGAGCATGTTGACCCCGAGGGAGAAATTGCCGGAGCGCAGGATCGCCACCCGCTCCGCCGCCGCGACCACCGCCCGGTCCTGGTCGGGCGAAAGGCCGGTCGTGCCGATCACCAGGGCCGGGCCGCCGTTCTTGGCCGCCAGGGTCGCCAGCTCGGCGGACGCCGCCCCGCTGGTGAAATCGATCACCACCTCGGCCCGCGCCAGGGCGCCGGTGCGGTCGGTCAGTCCGGGCCCCGGCTGGCGGTCGAAGCGGGCGGCCACGGCCACGTCGCGGCGCGCCCCGGCCGCAGCGGCCACGGCGGTCCCCATCCGGCCCAGCGCTCCGGCGATTCCCAGCTGCAGAACTTTATTCATCGGGCGGCTCCCCCCTCGGCTGAGGGGCAGATATGGGGCGCATCGGGCCCCGCCGCCAAGCCGGTTGTGCATGCGCAAGCCGGTCGGACGAGCGTCCCCGAGACGGCGTGGTCCCTCAGGCCTGCTCGCGGCTCTCCGGCTCGCCGGTCAGGCCGTCCCAGAAGCGCCGGGCCTTGTCGAAGAAGCCGGCGTGGCGCGGATGCTGTTTGGGGCCGCAGCCGTCCATCAGCTCGCGCATCAGCTCCTTCTGGCGCGGCGACAGGCTGGTCGGGGTCTCGACATAGAGCTCCACTACCAGGTCGCCGCGCTCGCGGCCGCGCAGGGCCGGCATGCCGCGGCCCTTCAGCCGCACCGTATGACCGGTCTGGGAGCCCTCGACCACCCGGACCTTGATCCGGCAGTCGCTGTCGGTCCCGGCCTTCACGCCCAGACAGGGGGCTTCGATCTCGCCGCCCAGCACCGCCACCCCCATCGGCACCGGCACGGTGCAGGTGAGGTCGAGGCCGTCGCGTTCGAACAGCTCGTGCGGCGCCACCGACAGGAAGATGTAGAGGTCCCCGCGGGGCCCCCCCCGGGCCCCGGCGTCGCCCTCGCCCGCCAGGCGGATGCGAGCGCCGTCGTCGACCCCGGCCGGAATGCGCACCTGCAGCTTGCGTTCGCGCCGGACTTGGCCGTGGCCGTTGCAGGCCCTGCAGGGATCGGACACCACCCGGCCCTGGCCGCCGCAGCGGGGGCAGGTGCGTTCGATGGAGAAGAAGCCCTGCGCCGCGCGGACGCGGCCGGCGCCGCCGCAGGTTCCGCAGACCGTGGGCTGGGTGCCCGGCTTGGCTCCCGAACCCTCGCAGACCTCGCAGGCCACGGTGGACGGGACCACGATCTCCACCTCCGAGCCCGTGTAGGCCTGCTCCAGGCTGATCTCCAGGTCGTAGCGGAGATCCTGGCCGCGGGCGGGGCCGTTGCCGCGGCGCCCCCCCCCGAACATTTCGCCGAAGACGTCGCCGAACACCTCGGCGAAGACGTCGCCGGCGTCCTGGTGGAATCCGCCGCGTCCGCCTCCGCCGTTCACGCCCGCATGGCCGAACCGGTCATAGGCCGCGCGTTTCTGCGGGTCGCACAAGACCGAATAGGCCTCGTTGAGTTCCTTGAACCGCGCCTCGGCCTCGTGGTCCCCAGGATTGCGGTCGGGATGGTGCTGCATGGCGAGCTTGCGGAAGGCCGCCTTGAGCTCGACCTCGGTGCAGGTCCGCTCGACGCTGAGGATCTCGTAATAGTCGCGCGCCATCTAAGCGTGGACCTCGTAAACGCCCGTTGCGGGACCGCCCCCATCCTTCGACCAGCTCAGGATGGGGGCTATTGGGGCAGATATGGAAAGGGCCTCATGCTGAGCTTGTCGAAGCATGAGGCCCATGCGGCGCATTGGCTCTAGGCCGATTTCTTGTCGTCGCTGACTTCTTCGAACTCGGCGTCGACCACGCCCTCGTGGGCGTCGCCGCCGGCTTCCGGCTCGCCCGGCGCGGCGCCCTGCTGGGCGGCGTACATGGCTTCACCGAGCTTCATCGAAGCCTGGGCAAGGGCCTGGGTCTTGGCGGTGATCGCCTCGACGTCCTCGGCGTCCTTGACAGCCTTCAGGTCGGCCAGCGCCGTCTCGATGGCGGTCTTCTCGGCCGCGCCGACCTTGTCGCCGAACTCGGCCAGGGACTTCTCGGTCGAATGGACCAGGGCCTCGGCCTGGTTGCGGGCCTCGACCAGGGCCTTGCGCTTCTTGTCGGCCTCGGCGTTGGCTTCGGCGTCACGCACCATCTTCTGGATGTCGTCGTCCGACAGGCCGCCGTTGGCCTGAATGCGGATCGACTGTTCCTTGGACGTCGCCTTGTCCTTGGCGGTGACGTGGACGATGCCGTTGGCGTCGATGTCGAAGGTGACCTCGACCTGGGGCATGCCGCGCGGCGCCGGGGGAATGCCGACCAGATCGAACTGGCCCAACATCTTGTTGTCCTGGGCCATCGGCCGCTCGCCCTGGAACACCCGGATGGTCACGGCCGACTGGTTGTCGTCGGCGGTGGAGAACACTTGGCTGCGCTTGGTCGGGATGGTGGTGTTGCGCTCGATCAAGGGGGTGAACACTCCGCCCAGGGTCTCGATCCCGAGGGTCAGCGGAGTCACGTCCAGCAGCAGCACGTCCTTGACGTCGCCCTGCAGCACCCCGGCCTGGACCGCCGCGCCCAGCGCCACGACCTCGTCCGGATTGACGCCCTTGTGAGGCTCGCGGCCGAACAGGGCCTTCACCGCCTCCTGGACCTTGGGCATGCGGGTCATGCCGCCGACCAAGACCACTTCGTCGATGTCGGAAAGCTTGTAGCCGCTATCCTTGATCGCCTGCTCGCAGGGCCCGATGGTCTTCTGGATCAGGTCCTCGACCAGGGATTCGAGCTTGGCGCGGGTCAGCTTCAGGGTCAGGTGCAGGGGCCCGTTGGCGTTCATCGAGATGAAGGGCAGGTTGACCTCGTACTGGGCGGTCGAGGACAGCTCCTTCTTGGCCTTTTCGGCCTCTTCCTTCAGGCGCTGCAGGGCGAGCTTGTCCTTGCGCAGGTCGACGCCGTTTTCCTTTTTGAATTCCTCGGCCAGGTAGTCGACGATCCTGAGGTCGAAGTCCTCGCCCCCGAGGAAGGTGTCGCCGTTGGTGGCCTTCACCTCGAACACGCCGTCGCCGATCTCCAGGATCGAGATGTCGAAGGTGCCGCCGCCGAGGTCGTAGACCGCGATCTTGGAGCCCGCGCTCTTCTCCAGCCCATAGGCGAGAGCGGCTGCGGTCGGCTCGTTGATGATGCGAAGCACGTCGAGGCCGGCGATCTTGCCGGCGTCCTTGGTGGCCTGGCGCTGGGCGTCGTTGAAATAGGCCGGAACGGTGATGACCGCCTTTTCGACCTTCTCGCCGAGATGGGCTTCGGCGGCTTCCTTCATCTTGCCGAGGATGAAGGCGGAGACCTGCTGCGGGCTGTAGTCCTTGTTGTGGGCGCGCACCCAGGCGTCGCCGTTGGGGCCCTTGACGATCTCGAAGGGCACCATGTGCTTGTCCTTCTCCACCACCGGATCGGCGAACTGGCGGCCGATCAAGCGCTTGATGGCGAAAAGGGTGTTGGAGGGGTTGGTCACGGCCTGGCGTTTGGCAGGCTGGCCGACCAGGCGCTCGCCGTCCTCCAGTATGGCCACGACGGACGGCGTGGTGCGCGCGCCCTCCGCATTTTCGATCACCTTCGGCGTCTTGCCGTCCATGATGGCGACGCACGAATTGGTCGTGCCGAGGTCGATACCGATAATCTTGCTCATCTGAGGTCAAACTCCTTCTCGGCGGACGGGCGCTGGCGACCTTCTTGGAAGCGTCGCGCCGGACCCGTCCCCTTGGGTCCAGATCTCCGAAACCCGACCGCCACCGCGGCCGGAAAACGTCTGCCGACCCGCGAGAAACCGCGAGCCCTGCTGTGGGCGCATATGGGAATACCGCAGGCCGCTGCAAGGGCTTTTCATGTCGCGAACGCGTATCGAGGCGTTGGAGCGCCCTTGGACTTGCGCTCGCTCAAGTTTGTTTTCGCAATCGGCCCGAACGCGTTAGTCTGAATCGGTTCGGGCTCGGCGGTTGGCTTTGCGTCGCTAGCGTCCCCCGGCGTCTTTCCGATGCGCCGGTCTCTTCCAGTTCTGTTCCCGCCGCGCTTTTGCGAACCGGTTGGGTAACCGCCGCCGGCGTCGGCGGCCACGAACAGTTGGGGGAAACGCATGATCGACCTAATCCACCGCCGCATGGCGGTTTCGACGCTCGTCGTCGGCCTGTCCCTTGGACTCGGGGCCCAAGGCTACGCCGCTCCGGCCAAGCCCAAACCCGCCACCGCGGCGTCGGCCGCAACCGCCGGCCCGCCGCCTGCCGGCGCCCATCTGGTCAAGCTGACCAATACCGAGAAGCAGGCGGTGACCGCCATCTATGCCTCTGCCCCGGGCAAGAACGACTGGGGAGAAGACCTTCTGGGCAAACAGACCGCGGCGCCGGGACGCACGGTCAGCCTGACCTTCATCGCCCGGACGCCTGAGGCTTGCGTCCAGGACATCCAGCTGCTGATGAACGACGGCAAGACCGTGCAGAAGAACGGCGTCAACGTCTGCGACCAGGCGGATTATCAGTTCAAGCAGTAGGGCGGCGGCGGGCGCGGGCCCCTATATCAAATCCATGGCCGCCGCGGCGCCCCGTCCCGCCTATGCTCCGCCCTCCGGATTCGCCCTGTATCCGGGTGCGCTGACCCGCGCCGAGCAGGAGGCCCTGGTCGCCGAGGTGCTGGCCGCCGCCGACGACGCGCCATTTTACCGCAACAGCGTGCGCGGGGCGCCGATGTCGGTGCTGAACACCAATCTGGGGGCCCTTGGCTGGATCGCCGACGACAAGGGCTATCGCTATGTCGCGGCCCACCCGCGGACCGGCCGGCCCTGGCCCGACATGCCGCAGAGCCTGCTGAGGCTATGGAACCGCTATGGCGACCCCGGGAGCGTCCCTGACGCCTGCCTGGTCAATCTCTATCGCGAGGGCGCGCGCCTGGGCCTGCACCAGGACCGGGACGAAGCCGGGTTCGCCGCGCCGGTGCTTTCGGTTTCGCTGGGAGACACGGCCCTGTTTCGCCTGGGCGGGACGCGGCGGAGCGACCCGACCCGCAGCCTGCGCCTGGCCTCGGGCGACATCTGCGTCCTGGCCGGGGAGGCGCGGCTGGCCTTCCACGGGGTGGACCGCATCATCCCCGCGTCGTCCAGCCTGATACCGGGCGGCGGCCGCCTCAACCTGACCCTGCGCCGCGCCGCTTGACGGCCCGAACGAAGGCGGAACATTGTGGGCCGGTGAGCCTCGCCGTCACCCTCGTCTCCCGTCCCGAAACCACCGAAGCGGTCACCCGCGGCGCGGCGCGGCTGCTGGCGGCGCTCGGCTGGGCCCCCCTGGCCGAGGTCCCGCTGCCCAACGGCCGCCGCGCTGACCTGATGGCGGTGTCGCCCAAGGGGGAGTTCGCCATCGTCGAGGTCAAGTCCTCGCTTCCGGACTATCGCTGCGACCTGAAGTGGGGGGAATACGCGCCCTATTGCGACGCCTTCTATTTCGCCGTGGCTCCGGAATTTCCGCGGGAGGTGCTGGCGGAGGGGCCCGGATTGATCGTGGCCGATGGGTTCGGCGGCGCGATCCTGAGCCCGGCGCCGATCGCGCCTCTGGCGCCGGCGCGGCGCAAGGCCCTGACCTTGGCCTTCGCCCGGTTGGCGGCGATGCGGGCGGCGGGGTTGGCCCTGCCGTTCAGTCCGTAGGCGCCCGTCTCGTCATCCTGAACTACCGCGGCGCCCGCTTGGCCAGGATCCGCTGCAGCGTCCGCCGGTGCATGTTCAGCCGGCGGGCCGTCTCGGAGATGTTGTGGTTGCACAACTCATAGATGCGCTGGATGTGCTCCCAGCGGACCCGGTCCGCCGACATGGGATTGTCCGGCGGGGCCGGCGCGCTGCCGTCGCGGGCGGCCAGGAGGGCGCGGGCCACGTCGTCGGCGTCGGCCGGCTTGGGCAGATAGTCCACCGCCCCGGCCTTCACCGCGGCCACCGCCGTGGCGATGTTGCCGTAACCGGTCAGCATGATCACCCGCGCGTCCGGGCGCTGGGCGTGGATCGCCTCGACCACCTGCAGGCCGTTGCCGTCCTCCAGCCGCATGTCCAGCACCGCGAAGGCGGGCGGGTGCGCGCGCACCGCATGCACCGCCTCCTCGACCGACCCGACCAGGGTGATCTCGAAACCGCGGGACTCCAGGGCCCGGCCGAGCCGTGTTCGCAGGGGTGCATCGTCGTCCAGGACCAGGACGCTGCGGTCCGGCAAGGCGGCGATGGCGGCTGAAACGTCGGTCATGGGGCGGCCTTCGAAACAATCTCAGGAAGGACATGTTGTCGCATCTCCATGAGTCGCTTCAAGCACCTTCTGTAGCGGGTTGCGCCTCGACCGACGCCCGCCGCCATCGGGCGACCACCAGGGCGCCTCCGGTCCGGGCGTTGCGGAATTCGACCTGGGCCCCGGTGCGCTCCAGCAGCGTCTTGGCGATGAAGAAACCCAGCCCCATGCCGAAGTGGTTTGAGCGGGACCCCTCGCCCTGGCTGCGGGTGGTGACATAGGGCTCGCCCAGACGGGCGATCACATCAGGCGAGAAACCGGGGCCGTCGTCGCGCACCTCGATCATCAGCCGTTCGGCGTCGTAGTGGGCGGTGACCTCGATCGAGGACTCGGCGAAGTCGACCGCGTTCTCGACGAAGGCGGACAGGGCGTGCAGCACCTCCGGCAGGCGGCGCACCTCCAGGATCGGCGTCCCGGGGGCGCAGGTGACTTCGGCCGAGACCAGCATCTCCCCCCGGTAGGGCTCGCAGACCTCGTCCAGCAACTGGGACAGGCTCATGCGGGAATGGTGCTCGTCGCCGGTGTCCGGCGCGCGGGACAGTTTGCGCAGGATCTCGCGGCACCGTTCCGCCTGGGTGACCAGGAGGTGGACGTCCTCGTGGAACGGCGTGCCCGCCGGCAGGCCCCGGGCCATTTCCTTGGCCACCACCTGGATGGTGGCCAGGGGCGTGCCCAGCTCGTGCGCCGCGGCCGCCGCCAGTCCGCCCAGGGCCGACAGCCGCTGCTCGCGGGCCAGGACCGCCTGGGTGGCGGCCAGCGCCAGCTCCATCCGCGCGGCCTCCGCCGAGGCCTGCCAGGCGTAGGCGGCGGTGAACATCAGGCCCACCACCTGGGCGGCCAGCAGGCCGGTGCGATAGAGGTCGGGTACGACGAGAGGCGCGCCATTGCGCCAGGGCAGGGGCGCGGAGAAGAAGGTCAGCCCGACGGCGGCGATGATCGCCAGGAGGCACAGGCCTGCCGCGTCGCGGGTCCGCAAGGTCGCCGCCGCCACCGTCACCGGAGCGATCATCAGCAGGGAGAAGGGATTCTGCAGCCCGCCGGTCAGGCCGAGCAGGACCGAAAGTTGCACCAGGTCGAACGCCAGCTGGACGACCGCCTCCCGTTCGCCCGCCATGCGCGAACCGGGCCAGGCCAGGGTGACCGACAGATTGGCCCAAGCGCTGACCAGGATCACCCCGAGGCACCAGGCCAGGGGCAGGTCGAAGCCCAGGACGAACTGCACCCACAGGACGGTAAACAGTTGGCCGGCCAGGGAAACCCAACGCAGCAGCAACAGGGTGCGCAGGCGAAGGCCCCGGCGCGCCTGGGCCCATTCCCACAACCGCCCCCCTGGAAGGTCGGCGCCGTCGTCTTCGCCTTGCCATGGCTCGGCGCCGGGCCTATCCGACGGCTGGGCTGGGTGAGCGGGCGTATGGGTGGGCGTGGCCATGGTCATGGGATTTGCCGATGAGCCGGGATGATCGGAACGCCGGAGAGCCGCCCCGCGCTCCCAAGCATGGACGACGCCCCGCCGGAACGGAAGCGGCGCGTGTCGGCGCCGGGACGCGGCCCCGCAGCCGCTGGCCCCTGCCCAGGCTGATCCTGCTAATCGGCGGGCTGTTGCTGGCCGCGGGTCTGGGGGCCAAGCTCTGGAGCGAAACCAATCGGGCGTCCGCCCCGTCCGGCGTGTCGGCCTCCCTGGCGTCGGCGGTGGGCGGCCCCTTCCAGCTGGTCGACCAGAACGGACGCGCCGCCAACGAGAGCCTGCTGAAGGGTCGGTGGACGGCGATGTTCTTCGGCTACACCTATTGCCCCGACGTCTGCCCGGCGACCCTGTCGGCGCTGAAGGTGGTCAAGGACCGGCTGGGGCCTGCGGCCAAGGACCTGCAGGTGGTGTTCGTCACCATCGACCCCGAGCGGGACACCCCGGCGCAACTGAAATCCTATCTGGCCTCGCCGGCCTTTCCGCAGCCGATCACCGGCCTCACCGGCACGCCCGCCCAGGTCGCGGCCATGGCCAAGGCCTACAAGGTCTATTCGGCCAAGCGCGGGACCGGCCGCGACTATCTGATGGACCACGGCTCGGCGGTCTATCTGATCACTCCCGCCGGCCAGTTCCACAGCCTGGTCTCGGACGCCGGCGGGCTGGACAATATGACGGCAGCGATCCGCGATGCGATCGGTCGCAGCTGACGAAGGCGGTTTTTCGGACGGAACGGTTCGGGACGGTCGACATTCCTTAACGGGCGGGTGTTATTGTGTGCGCCGCAGCAAGGAAGGCTTCGGCATGCTCTACGCCCTCCAGGAGTACGGCTATTACGCGGCCCAGCCGTGGCGACTCGCAGCGCGGATGACCCGTGATCTGTGGGGGTCGCCAGCCAATCCCCTGTCGCAGACCCCCTTGGGGCGCAACCTCTTCGCCTCGGCCGACCTGTTCGCCAACGCCACCCGCCGCTACGGCAAGCCGAAGTGGACCATCAACAAAACCGAGGTGAACGGAAAGCCGGTGCGCGTGCGTCCCGTGGTGGAATGGTCGTCGCCGTGGTGCCGGCTGATCCACTTCGCCCGCGACCGGTCCGACCTGCGCCGGGCGGGCAAGACCACCTTCGATCCCACCGTCCTGATCGTGGCCCCGCTTTCAGGGCACTATGCGACCCTGCTCAGCGGAACGGTCGAGGCCTTCCTGCCCGACCACGAGGTCTACATCACCGACTGGAGCAACGCCCGGGAGGTGCCGATTCTGGAAGGTCGCTTCGACTTCCACGACTATATCGACCATGTCCGCACCATGCTGACTGCGCTCGGTCCTCGCGCCCACGTGGTCGCGGTGTGCCAGCCGGGGCCGCCGGTCCTGGCCGCCGCCGCCCTGATGGCCGAGGACGGCGACGAGGCCCGACCCGCCTCCATGACCTTCATGGGCTCGCCGATCGACGCCCGGCTGGCCCCGACCGCCGCCAACAAGCTGGCCAATGAGCGGCCCTTCACCTGGTTCCAGTCGAACATGATCCACTCCGTGCCGCCGCCGTTCCCGGGGATGACGCGGCGGGTCTATCCCGGCTTCGTCCAGCTCTACAGCTTCATCAGCATGAACGCGGAGAAGCACAAACAGGCGCACCAGAAGTACTTTGACGACCTGTTGAAGGGCGCCGACGAGGACGCCGCCAAATATCTGGAATTCTACGACGAGTACCTGTCGGTCCTGGACCTGACCGAGGAATTCTACCTGCAGACCATCGACATCGTGTTCCAACAGCATCTGCTGCCCCGCGGCCTGTTGGAGCATCGGGGGCGCAAGGTTCGGCCTGAACTGATCCACGACATCGCGCTGCTGACCGTAGAGGGCGAGAACGACGACATCTCCGGCATCGGCCAGACCCAGGCGGCTCACACGGTCTGTTCGGGCCTGCCGGCCTCGATGCGCGAGGACTATGTCCAGCCCAAGGTCGGCCACTATGGGGTGTTCCACGGACGCCGTTTCCGCGAGGAGATCTATCCGCGGATTCGCCGCTTCATCGCCGCCCACGACAGTCCCGCCGCCGCCTCCGCGCCGATGGCGGCGAACAGCGACGCCGCCTAGATCGAATTTCCCCGTTCCCGTATGGGAGGGGGCCGATGCCGCAGACGCCGCCCGGGTTTAAGGTGGGCCCATGTTCGATTCGGTGCTGACCCGGCGTAAGGCCCGTCTTTCTCCCGGCGACCTCGTCCAGATCGACGGCCGGCCCGTGCGACTGAAGGTGCACGCCTCGGCCCGGCGGGTATCCCTGCGTCTGGACGTCACCAAGCGGGAGGTGGTGGCCACCGCCCCCTCCATACGCCGCCTGCCTGACGCCCTGGCCTTCGCCCAGTCGCGGACGGTGTGGATCGCCGAACGGCTGGACACCTTGCCCCGCCCCCTGGCCTTCACCCCCGGCGACACCATTTCCCTGGCGGGCGCTCCGTGCCGGCTCGAGCGGGCGGCCATGCGCATTCCGCCGAAGGTGATACCGTCCCGCGAAGGGGAGCCCGCGAGATTGCTGGCCTATGGCGACGGTCCGGCGTTCGCCCGCGCGGTGGAGCGAGGGCTTCGGGCCGAAGCGCTGAAGGTGGTGAAGGCGCGGACCGCGGCGCACGCGGCAGCCCTGGGCGCGCCGGAGCCGCAGGTGTCGGTGATGGACGCCCGCGCCCGCTGGGGCTCCTGCATGCCCGCACACGGCGGGGCGGCCGCCCGTATCCGTTACGCCTGGCGCTTGGTGATGGCCCCGCCGTGGGTGCTCGACTATGTCGCCGCCCACGAGTGCGCCCATCTGGTCGAGGCCAATCATGGCCCGCGATTCTGGGCGGTGGTGCAGCAGCTCTACGGCGACCCGGCTCCCGCGCGGGCCTGGCTGAAACAGCACGGCGCGCGGCTGCACGGCATGGGCCGCGGCTAGGGATTTCGCCACGGCGAGCGGCGGAGCTTCCCGGCTTTAGAACAGCGGCGCCTCGGCGGCCCCCGCCGGCCTCGGCGCGGGGGCCGGCCCGGGCGCAGGCGCGGGGGCCTGGATGTTGTCGATGACGCCTCCGATCGCGTCGCCGCCCTTGTCCAGCAGATCCCCGATCGGGTCGCCATAGACCGTCCCGGCCGGCGGATTGGGTCCGGACGGGATGGGATGGACCTGCAGCTTCGGCAGGACCTGGGTCATGAAGGCGCGCCAGACCTCGGCCGGCAGGGTTCCGCCGGTGATCTTGCGCATCGGGGTGTTGTCGTCCTTGCCCAGCCAGACTGCGGTGACGAAGCCGCCGGTGTAGCCGACGAACCAGGCGTCGCGATAATCGCTGGTGGTCCCGGTCTTGCCGGCCAGATCGTAGCCGGGGATGCGGGCCCGCGCACCGGTGCCGGAGATCAGCACCTGGCGCATCATCTGGTTCATGTAGCTGAGCGGCGGGTTGCCGATCACCGAAGGGCGTACGTCGGCGTGGTGTTCGTACAACACCTTGCCCGCGGCGGTGCGGATCCGCTCGATCCCATAGGCGGTCGCCAGTTGGCCGCCGTTGGAGAAGGGGGCGTAGGCCTGGGCCATCTCCAGGGGACTGACCTCGACCGCGCCCAGGGCCATCGACGGGTCGAGGCCGATCCTGGACTGGATGCCCAGTCGATGGGCGGTGCGGGCGACATTGTCGCGGCCGATTTCGTCGGCCAGCTTGGCCGCCACCGTGTTGATCGACTCGGCCAGGGCCGTCTGCATGGTGATGGCGCCGAGGAACCGCGGCTCATAATCCTGCGGGGACCAGTTGCCGATGGTCACCGGCTCGTCCACGACCATGGTGTCGGGGGTGCGCCCGGCTTCCATCGCCGTCAGGTAGACGAAGGGCTTGAATGAAGATCCGGCCTGGCGGCGGGCGTCGACGGCCCGGTTGTACTGGCTTTCGCTGTAGTCCACCCCGCCGATCAGGGCGCGAACGCGGCCGGCGCCGTCCAGCGCCACCAACGCCGCCTGCTTGGCGCCGGAATTGGGATTCTTGGCCAGTATGGTCTTGGCCGAGCTGGCCGCGATCTGGTTCATCGACAGGTCGAGGGTGGTCTCGACGGTCAGGTCCTGTTGGACGTCGCCGACCAGTTGGCGCACCTGGCCGTCGATCCAGTCGACGAAGTACTGGGCGTGGGCGCTGGCCAGGGTCCGGGTCACCTGCACCGGATGGGCGAAGGCTTCGTCGCGCTGGGCTGGAGTGATGGCGTGGGTCTCGACCATCTTGTCCAACACGATGGTGGCGCGCCGCGCGGCCCGGTCGGTGTCGGAAAGCGGGCTGTAGCGGGAAGGGGCCTTCAACAGCCCCGCCAGCATGGCCGCCTCGCCCACGGTGAGCTGCGAGGCCGGCTTGTTGAAATAGCGCTGGGAGGCCGCCTCGATGCCATTGGCGCCGGCCCCGAAGTTCACCCGGTTCAGGTACAGCGCCAGGATCTGCTTCTTGGAGAATTTCCACTCCAGCCAGACCGCCAGCATCAGCTCCTGGACCTTGCGCTTGTAGTTCTGGTCCGGGGTCAGGAACAGATTGCGCGCCAGTTGCTGGGTGATGGTCGAACCGCCCCGCAGGGGCACGCCGCGGTGGGTGGCGTTGTAGGCCAGGGAGCGGACGAGCCCGATCGGATCGAAGCCGAAGTGGCTGTAGAAGCGCCGATCCTCGATCGAGACGAAGGCGGCGGGCACGTAGGGGGGCAGTTTGTCGAGATCGACCGGCGGCGCCTGCTGGCTGCCGCGCATGGCGATCAGGGCGCCGTTGCGATCCAGGTAGGAGATCGAAGGCTGGCGCTGGATCTCGTAGAGCCGCGAGGTGTCCGGCAGGCCGCGGGCGAAGACCGCCAGGAAGGCGATCACGAAGATCATCCCCCACACCCCGACCACCGCCGACCAATAGAAGAAGGCGTTCCAGCCGGTGCGCTTGGGTTTGCCGGGGGGTCTGGGCGGGCCGGGAGGCCGAGGCGAACCGCCGCCATTGCCGCCGCCGCCTGAGCCTCGGCCCGGCGCGCCGCCCGATCGATCGGCGTTCGCCATATTCTCGTAGACTCCAGAAGCGGCCCGGCCCCGGCCGCTAACTAGCCGACCCGGAACCTTCGCGCGAGAGGGTTGACGACCTCTGAACGGAGGCGCCGATCGTTCACCATTCGCTCACGACTTCGGCGCAACAGAGGCGTGACGTCCGGGCCACCGTGACAACCCGTCGCGCTGCACCGCAGTGGTAAGCGCTTTTTCACTCGTCCGTGGGATGATCCAATCACGACGGGTGAAACTGGGTGGGAGCGCTGAATGCCTAAGCGACTGACGGCCGCGGTCTTTGCGGTCGCCCTAGCGCTGACGGGCTTCGGCGGCGCGGCTCACGCCGAGTCGTGGCAATGCGCCCCCTTCGCCCGCTTCCTCTCCGGCATCAGCCTCTTCGGCGACGCCTGGAGCTGGTGGGAGCAGGCCACCGGCAAATACGCCAAGGGCTTCACGCCCGACGCGGGCGCGGTGCTGGTGTTCAAACCCTACGGCGCCATGCGTCAGGGCCACGTGGCGGTGGTCAGCCAAGTGCTGACCGACCGGATCATCCAGGTCACCCACGCCAACTGGTCGCCGATCGGGGGCCGCCGCGGCCAGGTGGAGAAGGACGTCACCGTCGTCGACGTCTCCGCCCGGGGCGACTGGAGCGAAGTGAAGGTCTGGTACGACCCGTCCGGAAACCTCGGCAATACGGTCTATCCGACCTACGGCTTCATCTACCAGGCCGCCCAGAGGGCCGCAGGCGCCGCGGCGAACGCTTTCGCCAGCGCCACCGCCGCGGTCGGCGGACGCTAAAAACTCCCCTACGACGAATCCTTTTTCGGCGGCCTGGCCTCTTCAAGGCGGACCCGCCTGCGCGATCCGTATCGGTCCGGCGCCACGGTCCTGGCCAGGGCGCGGCTGAGGGGACGGGGCGCGCCGAGCGCCAGCGCCGCCACCTGTTCGGCCAGCAGGGGGGCCAGGGTGAAACCGCGGCCGCCCAGCCCGGTCAGCACGAACAAGCCCGGTTGTCCCTCGACGGGGCCGGCCACGGGCATGTGGTCGTGGCTGACGGCGCGCAGGCCGGTCCTGCCCTGGAGGGCCGCCGGATCCACCGCTCCGGCCAAGCCAGGGCGTCCCTGCTCCAGGGTCCGCAGATTGCGCAGGTGGTCCTCGGGGCGAAGGTCGAGCCCGGCGTCATCCCGGTCGTGGGTCGCCCCGAACAGGAAGCCCCGCCTCATGGGCGCGGCGTAACCGCCCCACGCGGCGGCGGATCCGGCGAACGGCGCCTCGGTCCACGACGCCTGCCCCCGGACCACGCGGAGCGGCAGATCGGTCAGGTCGGCGACGGCCGGCCCGGCGGCGAGACAGACCGTCTCGGCCTCGCCCAGCACGGCGCCGTCGGCGTCCAGCAACCGCCAGGCTGCGCCAGTCCGCTCCAGGCCGGCGACCCTGGTCCTCGTCCAGTCCAGGCCACCCAGCCAGCGCTCCAGCACACCGGCCGGTTCAACGGTCAAGGCGTCGCGGATCAGCAGCGCCGGCCCTGTGGGCTCGCCCAAGGCGGCTGAGGCGGCCTGAAGGTCCAGAGGCTGCAGTCCGTTGGAGGCGAAACCATCCCATCCGGCCAGCCGCCCGAAGCGGGCGGCGTCGCGGGGTCCCGCTTCGAGCTGGAGGGCGCCCCCGGCGATGATGGCGGCCGGGGCCTCGGCGCGGTAGAGCGCGACCGCGCGGGCAAAGGCCTGGGCGTGAAGCTCGGCCCCGAAACCCAGCCCCGCGTCCAGGCGCGGCGTCACCATGGCGCAGGGATTGCCCGAAGCGCCCGCTCCCGGCCCTTTGGCCTCGAACAGGCGGGGCTCCACGCCCAAAGCCCGGAAGGCGCGGACCAGGGCGGCCCCGGCGACCCCGGCCCCCACAACCGCCACCCGCGGCGACGGATCCCGCGGCGGCGCGCCGGGGCGCCGGGCCTCCAGACGCTCGCGTTTGCGGCCGAAGCCGGGGCGCTTATCGACGGTGAAGCCGGCCGCTTCCAGGCCTCTGCGCACCGCGCCGGCCACGGTGAAAGTCGCGGCCCGCGCCCCCGGCGCCGAGCGCTCGGCGACCAGCGAGACCACCTCGGGCCGCCACATTTCAGGGTTCTTGGCGGGGGCGAAGCCGTCGAGGAACCAGGCGTCGGCCGCCCCGTCCCACCCGGCCAGGGCCTCCTCGACCTCGGCCACGGCGAGGTCGAGGATCACGCCGTCCTCGGGCCAGTCGATCCTGTGCAGCCCGCGCCGCCCGTCGGGCCAGGCGGCGAGAAGGGGTCTGGCCAGCGCTTTCAGTTCCGGCCAGGCGGCCAGGGCCCGCTGGGCGTCCGCCGCCGCGATCGGGAAGGCCTCGATGGAGAAGATGTTCAGCCGGGCGCCGGGCGCGCGGGTCCGCCGCCAAAGCTCGATCAGCGCCAGGAGGTTCAGCCCCGTCCCGAACCCCAGTTCGCCGACGGTGAAGCGGCTGCGCCCGGCCCAGGCCTCAGGCAGGCCACAGCCGGCCAGGAACACGGCCCGGCTTTCAGCCAGACCGTCGCTGCGCGAAAAATACACATCCCCGAACCGCGGCGAGCGCGGCCCGTCGTCGGTCCAATCCAGCGGTTCGGTGCTCACGCCTGGGTTCTACGAAAGCACGGCCCGCAAAGCAAAAGGGCCGCCCCTGGGGGACGGCCCTTCACACACTCTGACGAGTGGAACGCCTACTTGGTGGTGTTCGTGGTCTCGGTGGTGCTGGTGGTCGTGGTCGCGTTCGCGTCGGCGGCCGGGGCCGCGTTGGCGTCCGGAGCGACCGCGTTGGCGTCCGGGGCGACCGTGGTGGTTTCGGTGTTGGTCGTGGTGGTGGTGTTTTCGGCAGGCTTGCTGCAGGCCGCGACGCTGAGAGCCGCCATGGCGGCGCCGGCGACGAGGAGCTTACGCAGAGTTTCGGAGGTCATGTCCCTGGTCCCCTTAAGAGGTTAGAGCGCATTGGATATGCAAGCCCGCGCTCCGTCGGCGCGATAGCGTGAATGGCCACCATGCCGCAAGAGCGAAAACTCGCCGCGCTATCCTGCAATATGCAGTCCTCTTCCCAACAAGCAAGCCGCTAATCGGGTTTTTGGGGGACTTAAGCGGCTTCCGCGGGGATGGCGGACAGCGCCTCTTCGAGCGTGACGAAGCTGGGTTGTGACGGCGACGGCACATTTCCGCGGCCGATCTCCACCGAAATCTGGGCGGCGTTGCCGTGCAGGTGCGCCACCAGGACCGAACGGATGATTCGGTACAGGGCGGCGTCCTCGTCCACCACGTCCTTCAGCCGCGTCGCCATCGGCCCGACCAGGCCATAGGCCATGAACACGCCGAGGAAGGTGCCCACCAGGGCGCCGCCGATCATAGCCCCCAGCACCTCGGGAGGGGCAGTGATGGAGCCCATGGTCTTGATGATGCCCAGCACGGCGGCGACGATGCCCAGGGCAGGCAGGGCGTCGGCCAGGCTCTGCAGAGCGCCCGCGGGCGCCAGGGCCTCGTGGTGATGCTTTTCGAGCTGCATCTCCATCGCGTCCTCGACCTGGTGGGGATCCTCCAGGTTCATGGTCATCATCCGCAGGGTGTCGCAGATGAAATCGATGGCGAAATGGTCTTTGCCGATCTTCGGGTAGCGCGAGAAGATCGTGCTGTCGTGCGGGTTCTCGATGTGGCTCTCGAGGGCGATCACCCCCTTGGACTTCATCGTCTTGGTCAGCAGGAACAGCAGGGACAGCAGGTCGGTGTAGTCCTGCGCCTTCCACTTCGGTCCGGCGAAGATCTTGCCGAAACCGCCGGCGGTGGCCTTGATCGTCGACATGCTGTTGGAGATCAGGAAGGAGGCGACGCCGGCCCCAAGGATCGCCATCAGTTCGTGCGGGGCGGCTTCGAGAATCACAGCCATGTTGCCGCCGGACATCAGGAACGACCCGAAGACCAGACCAAACAACAGCACAATTCCGATTATCTGAAACATGAGTTCGCCGCCCAACCCGCGCTTTTTGCGTTGTCTGGGACAATGGCCGTTAATGCTTAAATTGGCGTGGCGTAACGTCCTTAACGACTGTTGACGGTTCGGCTCAGGATTCGAACCGCAATTCCACGCCCAGGCCCTCCAGGGCCGCCCAATATCCGGGGAAGGTCTTGGCCGCGCAGCCGGGGTCGAGGATGACGATCCCGCCCACCACCAGGCCGGCGAGGGCGAAGCTCATGGCGATGCGGTGGTCGGCATAGGTCTCGATCCGCGCGGGGCAGGCGCGGCCTCTCAGGTCGGGATCGGCGGCCACCACCAGGTCGTCGCCTTCCTCGAGGCCGAGCCCGGGGCGGATTCTGGACAGTTCGGTCGCCACGGCGGCGATGCGGTCGCACTCCTTGACCCGCAGATTGGCGATGCCGGTGAAGCGCACCGGGGCCTGGTTGAAGGCCGCCAGCACGGCCAGGGTCGGGACTGCATCCTGGATCTGCGAGCCCTCGATCACGGCGGGCATGCGGGGGAACATGCGAATCAATTCGTAGGCCCGCGCGTCGGGCTGGGTGAAGCCGGCGGGGGCGACTCCGAGGTCGATCTTGCCGCCGGTCAGGGCCTCCGCGGCCCAGAAATAGGTCGCCGCCGAGGCGTCGGGCTCGATCGGGAGGTCGGCGGCGGTGTAGCCGCCGGGTTGGACCCGCCAGGCCAGGGCGGCGCCGATTCGCTCCACCGTGGCCCCGAACCGGCGCATGGCCGCCAGGGTCAGGTCCACATAGCCGCGGGCGCCGATGTCCTCCCCCTTCAGCGCCACCTCCACCGGTCCACGGGCGCAGGCAGAGGCCATCAGCACGGCGGAGACGTATTGACTGGACAGACCGGCGTCGATCTCGACCCGGCCTCCATCGAAGCCGCCCCGCCCCGTGACCGTCACCGGCGGCGCACCGGTGGGCGCGGAGGCCTCGACCCCGAGTTGATCCAGGGCCTCGACCAGGGGTGCGATCGGGCGCTTGCGCATATGGGCGTCGCCGTCGATCACCACCGCGCCGTCGACCAGGGCCGCCGCCGCGGTGAGGAAGCGGGTCGCGGTGCCGGCGTTGCCAAGGAACAGGGGTTGCGTCGGCGCCCGGAGCCGCCCCTCGCCGGTGACGACGAAGGTGGTGGCGTCGGGCTCCTCCACGACCACGCCCATGGCCCGCAGCGCCTCGGCCATCCAGCGGGTATCGTCGCTCTTCAAGGCGCCGGTCAGGCGGCTGGTCCCCTTGGCCAGCCCCGCCAGCAACAGCGCCCGATTGGTGATCGACTTCGATCCGGGCGGAACGGCGCGTCCGATCAGGGGCCGGCCCGGAGGGATGATCTCGACCGTGTTCATCTCAGCGGCCCCAAGGCCAACCGGCCAGCAGCCCTCGCAAGGCCGCCACCAGGGCCAGGGGCTGGTCCAGCATCAGATGGTGATGCGCCTCGGGAACCACCACGACCGGGGTCCCCGCGGGGGCGTTGGCGGCGAAGTAGTCGGTGACCTCGGGGACCATCAGGACGGAACGGGCGCCGCGGACGGCCGCGACGGGGCAGGCGGCGGCCTGCAGGTCGTCGATCGAGGGGGTGTCGGCGAGCTTGTCCCAGACCGACGGGTCGAAGCGCCAGGTCCACCCCTTGCCCTGGACGGGATCGTCCACGGCCCGGATCGAGGTGCGGGCGATGTAGTCGAGCAACGCGGCGTTGGCGCAGGGCTGGGCAGGCACCAGCCGGAAGCGGGCCAAGATCGCCTCGACCGTCGGATAGACCCGAGTGTTGCTGGAATCGAACGGCCGCCGTCCGACCTTCAATCCCGGCGGCGAAATCAGGGTGTCCAGCACGACGGCGCATTTCAGCCCCGGTCCCCGCGCGCCGGCCGCGCAATGCAGGGCCACGCGCCCCCCGAAGGAGTGGGCGGCGAACACTGGTTTTTCGCTGGCCTCGAACAGGCCCGCCGCCTCGGCCGCGGCGAAGGCCTCGGCGGCGTAGAGGTCCATCGAATAGGCTTCGCGCCATCCGGACCCGCCCATGCCGGACCAGGACAGTGACGCCACCCGGAAGTCCTGGGCGAGGAAAGGGGCGATGAAGCTCCACCAGTCCGCATGGGCGCCGGCCCCGTGCATCAGGAGCAGGCCGGGACGTCCGCGCCGTCCCCAGGCCCGGGTCTCGATCAGCGCGCCCTCCACCTCGACCGCGCCTCGTTCGGGCTCGACGGCGAGGGCTTCGGCGAACCAGTCGCGAGGGGCGGCCATATCCTCAGCCATCAAGTCAGCCCCACGCGGGCCAGGGCCTCGGCCTGGCGCTCCGCCAGGCGGTTTTCGGAGAAATCGGCCAGGGAGGCCTCGAACAGGGCGCGCCAGTTCAGCTCCGCCCCCAGGTGCAGGAAGGCGGCGCCCAGGCCGATGGCGGCCCGGTCCATGAATACGAACTCGCGCGGAATGGTCACCGGCCCCTTCTCCCTCAACGCCTGGCGGACCCGGAAAGCCTCGCGCCGGCCGTAATGGCCCGGAGCCACCCCGTCGGCGACGGTGCGCACCCGGTCGTCCAGCAGCGGACCATAGATGAAGCGGGCCCAGACGTTCAGCACCTCCATCAAGTCGTCGGTGAGACTTGAAAAGCCCCAGGTGCGATAAGCCTCGCGCTGTTCAGAGCGGTCGTCGGTGAGCAGGGCCCGGTAGAGGCGCGCCACCCCATCGACGAAGGCCGGCGGGAACACCCGCACGCAGCCGAAGTCCATCAGGTTGAGCCGCGGCGCCTGCCCATCCTCCATGCCGGCGAAGGTATAGTTGCCGAGGTGCGGGTCGCCGTGGATCACCCCGATGTGGGTCATCGGTCCCCACCAGGCCTCGAACAGCAGCCGGGCGATGCGGTTGCGGGTCTCCAGCGGCGCGTCCTTGAAGGCGAGCAGCCCGCGCCCGTCCAGCCAGGTCATGGACAGGAGGCGCCGGGTCGATAGCTCGGACAACGGCTCGGGGGCGACGATGTCCGCGCGCCCGGCGAAATAGTCCCGATAGAGGGCCATGTGCTTGGCTTCACGCTCGTAGTCGAGCTCCTCGCGCAGCCGCGCCGCCACCTCCTCGATCGCCTCGGTCGGGTCGATGGCCCGTTCGGCCCGCCGGAACAGGGCGAGCAGGGTCTTGAGCTGGGCTACGTCGCTTTCGACCGCGCTCTGCATCTCCGGGTACTGCAGCTTCACCGCCAGGGACCGGCCGTCGTGGGCGGTCGCCCGGTGGACCTGGCCCAGGGAGGCCGCGGCCACAGCGTCGAGGTCGAAGGCGGCGTAGCGGCCGGCCCAGTCCGGACCCAGCTCGGCCGCCATGCGCCGGCGCACGAAGCCGCGGCCCATGGAAGGCGCATTGGTCTGAAGCTCGGTCAGTTCGGCGGCGAATTCCGGCGGCAACAGGTCCGGCACGGTGGCGAACATCTGGGCCGCCTTCATCAGCGGACCCTTCAGCCCGCCCAGCGCCGCCCTCAGGGCCTTGGCGTTCCTGGCGTCGGCTTCGTCGCCGGCGAACAGGCGATTGGCGCCATAGGCTGCACCCGCGCCGGCCAGCCCCGCCCCCACCTGGGCGAAACGGCGCACCCGCCCGGAAAGACGGTCGCGTTCGGGGTCGGGACGGTCGCCTGGAGCCATATCCTAAGTCGTCATCCTCGGGCCTGCGGCCGTTCCCACCTTCGCCCAAGGATGACGGCCAAGAAGGCGACCGGTCACCCCAGGGATTCGAACTCATCCACCAGCCGCTCGAGGCGGGCGCAGCCTTGCGCCCAGAAACTCTTCTGGCGGGGGTCGAGGCCGAAGGGCCTGAGGGCTTCCACATAGGTCTTCGACCCGCCCGCGGCCAGCAGCGCCTCGTACAGGGGCGCGAAGGCGACGGGGTCCTCGCGCCGCTTCTCCATCAGGGCCGAGACCAGCAGGTCCCCGAAGGCGTAGGCGTAGACATAGAAGGGCGCATGCACGAAGTGGCTGACATAGGCCCAGTAGTGCTCGTAGCCGCCGTTCAGCTTGACCGCGGGGCCGAGGCTTTCGCCCTGGACCTCCAGCCACAGCCCGCCGATCTGCTCGCTGGAAAGCTCGCCGTGCAGGCGGGCGGCGTGAAACCGCGTCTCGAAGCGGTGGAAGGCGATCTGGCGCACCACCGTGTTCAGTCCGTCCTCGATCTTACCGGCCAGCAGCGCCCGGCGTTCGGCCGGTCCGGCGTCGGCGAGCAGGCGTTCGAACACCAGGCCCTCTCCGAAGATCGAGGCGGTCTCGGCCAGGGTCAGGGGCGTGTCGGCCAGCAGGGTCCCCAGGGGCGCAGCCAGGGTCTGGTGCACCGCATGGCCCAGCTCGTGGGCCAGGGTCAGCACGTCGCGGCGCTCTCCCATGAAGTTCAGGAACACGTAGGGGTGGCGGTCGGCGGTGACCGGATGGGAATAGGCCCCCGAAGCCTTGCCCGGCCGCGGGCGGGCGTCGATCCAGGGCTGGTCGAAGAAGCGGCGCGCGCGGTTGGCGAAGGCCGGAGCCAACTGGGAGAAGGCGCTCAGCACCAGGCCGCGGGCCTCCGTCCAGTCGTAGCGGCGGGGCGGGGCCTGATCGAGGGGCGCGTTGCGGTCCCAGTAGTCCAAGGCGTCCTTGCCGAGCGCCTTGGCCTTCAGGGCGTAGTAGCGGTGCGACAGCCGTGGGAAGGCGTCGACCACCGCGGCCTCCAGCGCCTCCACGGCTTCGGCGTCCACCTCGTTGGCCAGATGGCGGGGCTCGGCGGGGGAGGCGAAGCGCCGCCAGCGGTCCTCCACCTGCTTCTCGAACGCCAGGGTGTTGAGGCACAGGCCCAGGGTCGCGGTCTCCGCCTCCAGCGCCTCGGCCAGGCCCGCGGCCACGGCCTTGCGCCGGGCCGGATTGGGATCGGACAGCCTGTTCAGGGCCTCGGTCAGGGTCAGGCTGTCTCCATCGGCGGCGATCTTCATCCGCGCCAGGGTCTCGTCGTAGAGCCGGCTCCAGTTGGCCACCGCCGGCGCCCGGTCGAGGAGCAGCCGCTCCAGGTCGGGTCCGAGTTCGTGCTCGCGCATCAACCGCACCCGGCGCACCCAGGCGCGCCAGTGGGCGGCCTGGGCGTTGGCCTTGAATCCGGCCTCGACCTCCCACTCCTCAAGCTGGTTGAGCTCCAGCGGCAGGAACAGGCACTCGGCCGACAGTCCTGCCAGCCGGGCCCTGAGGTCCGCCTCGAACTTGGCCCAGGCCGGGTCGTCGCGAGCGGTGGAGGCCGCCAGGGCCGCATAGGCCGAAGCCCCACCCATCAGATTGGAGATGCGCTCATAGAGCCCGACCCCCTGGGCCAGGAGCAGGCCCAGCCGCTCGGGCTTGCCGCGGGCGGCGATGAACTGGCCCTTCAGCTTGGCGAGGTCGGCGGCCGCCAGGCGGGCGGCCTCGATGTCCCCCTCCAGGCGCGGGTCGCGGCGGCCCAGATACAGATCGTCCAGCCGCCACTCGGGCAGTTCGTCCTGGACGGGGACGTTCGGGGGAGCGTGCACGGTCATCGCCCGGGGTATGGCGCGGGCCGACGCCGCGGGCAACGGCAAAAGCCAGGACGCGGCTTAAACCGAACCTTCACAGGCGCTGAGTCATAACCGTCGCAAGACAGCCCCGAAAAGCGGGCGAAGGCGTGGTGGATACTGCATGGCCAAGACCGTCCTGATCGTCGACGACGATCCCACCCAGCGCCGCCTTATCCAGGCGGTCCTGGAGCGCGAAGGCTTCGCCACGGCCCAGGCCGAAGGAGGAGACGCCGCCCTGGCCAAGCTGGCGGGGGGATTGGTTCCGGACCTGATGATCCTCGATCTGGTCATGCCCGACGTGGGCGGCCTCGAGGTGCTGAAGGAGGCCCGCGCGCGAGGGGTCACCTGCCCCGTGGTAGTGCTGACCGCCTCGGGCGGGGTCGACGTGGTGGTCAAGGCGATGCAGGCTGGGGCCCAGGACTTCTTCGTCAAGCCGGCCAGTCCTGAACGCATCATCGTCGGCGTGCGCAACTGCCTGCAGATGGGCGCCCTGACCGCCGAGGTCGATCGCCTGACCAAGCGAGCCTCGGGCAAGACCTCCTTCGCCGACCTGGTGGGCGAATCCGGCCCGATGCGGCTGGTCAAGAGCTTCGGCGAGCGGGCCGCCAAGACCAATATCCCGGTGCTGATCCTGGGCGAGAGCGGAGTCGGCAAGGAGCTGATCGCACGCGCCGTCCATGGCGGCTCGGAACGCGCCGGCAAGCCCTTCGTGGCGGTCAACTGCGGGGCCCTGCCCGAAAACCTGGTCGAGAGCATCCTGTTCGGCCATGAGAAGGGCAGCTTCACCGGCGCCCACGACAAGCACCTGGGCAAGTTCCAGGAGGCCCACGGCGGCGCCCTATTCCTGGACGAGATCGGCGAGCTGCCCCTGGACATGCAGGTCAAGCTGCTGCGGGCGCTGCAGGAACGGGAAATCGACCCCGTCGGCGCCAAGCGGCCGGTCAAGGTCGACGTGCGGATCATCGCCGCCACCAACCGCAACCTGTTGCAACAGGTGCAGGAGGGCCGCTTCCGCGAGGACCTCTATTACCGCCTGAACGTCTTCCCCATCGAGGCGCCGGCCCTGCGCGAGCGCCGCGACGACATCCCGGCCCTGGTCGACGCCTTCGTCCGTCGCTTCAATGTCGAGGAAGGCAAGCGGGTCGTGGGCGCCACGCCCGAGGCCCTCGCCCTGCTGCAGGTCCACGACTGGCCCGGCAACGTGCGCCAGCTGGAGAATGCGGTGTATCGCGCCATCGTCCTGGCCGATGGGCCCTATCTGACCCCGCACGATTTCCCGGCCATCTCGGGCCTGTCCGCCGCGCCGCCGCCGATGGAGATGCCCGCGGGGAACGATCCGATCGCCGCCGCGGGCCTGCCGTCCGCGGCCCAGCTCCTGGCCGAGGCTCCCAGGGACGCCCCGGTGCGGATCCTGGACGAGCGCGGCCATCTGCGCACCCTGGAGGAGATCGAGCGGGACCTGATCCAGCTGGCCATCGAGATCTACGCCGGCCACATGACCGAAGTGGCCCGTCGCCTCGGCATCGGCCGCTCGACGCTCTATCGCAAGGTGCGCGAACAGGGCCTCGACGTGGGCCTGGACGCCAGGATGGAAGAGGCGGTCTGAGGTCTCGTCAGGCCTTGGCCGGCTCGGCCAGGGCTGCGGCGCCCTCGTCGCCCGAGTCCTTGCGGGCGTAGTATATCCCCTTCAAGCCCATGGCGATCGCCGCCGCCATCAGCGGCACGGCCAGGACCTGGATGATGTTGGAGAAGCTCCAGCCCAGCCCGAGCAGCGGTCCGCCGATATAGGCCCCGAGGATCGCCCCGAACCGTCCGACCCCCTGCATGGCGCCCAGGCCCGTGGCCCTGGCCTGGGTGGGATAGAAGCTCGACGCCAGGGCGCTGACCACGGTCTGCGCCCCGCTGTTGAAGAAGCCGGCCCCAAGGACGCAGATCGCCAGCAGCGGCACGTTGTGAATGGCGCCGCCCATGACCAGCACGAACCCGGCGGCGAGGGCGAACGACAGGCCGATGGCCAGGTGCGGTCCGATCTTGCCCATCATCCAGGCGATCAGCAGAGCGCCGCCGGTGCCGCCGAGCTGGAACAGGGCCGAGACCAGGGCTGAGGTCTGCAGGCTGAAGCCGGCGTCCTTGAGCAGGGTCGGCAGCCAGCTGGTCAGCAGGAATATCGCCACAAGACCGCTGAAGAACACGATCCACAACAGCAGGGTCCCGACCAGCAAGGGCGGCGACAGGATGGTCTTGATCGGCTTGCCGCGAAGGTGCGCGGCCTGTTCCGGGATGGAGAAGCCGGACGCCGCCTCGATCTCGGCGCGGGCGTCGGGTGCGATCCGGGTCAGGGCGGCGACGATCTTCCTTCGCGGTCGGCCCCCTGCCGCCATGAACCGCGGC
This sequence comes from Caulobacteraceae bacterium, assembly GCA_035493955.1. Taxonomy (GTDB): domain Bacteria; phylum Pseudomonadota; class Alphaproteobacteria; order Caulobacterales; family Caulobacteraceae; genus NCED01. The sequence goes on from DATJHI010000036.1 coordinate 123,096, forward strand.
GACTCGGGCAGCATCGACGTCAGCACCACGACCAGCAGGAGAGGGGCGATACCGCCGACGATGAAGACGCTGGGCCAGCCGAAGCGGGGAATGAGATAGGCGGCGATGAAGCCGCCGACCCCTCCGCCGAAGGTGTAGCCGGTGAACATCAGCGCCACCAGGAACGAGCGCTTGCGGGCCGGGCTGTACTCGGCGGTCAGGGCGGTGGCGTTGGGCATGGCTCCGCCCAGCCCCAGGCCGGTGAGGAACCGCAGCAGGGTCAGGTGCTCGAGATTGTCGGCGAAGGCCGAGGCGATGCTGAACAGGCCGAACAGTCCCACCGACGCCACCAGCACCGCCTTGCGTCCATAGCGGTCGGCGAAGCGCCCCGAGCCCAGGGAGCCGACGGCCAGCCCTACCAGGGCCGCGCTCAGCACCGGTCCGAGGTTCTCCTTGTGAACGTGCCAGGCGGGCACCAGGGCGGGGGCGACGAAGCCCACCGCGCCCACGTCGAAGCCGTCGATGAAGATGATCAGGAAGCACAGGCCCAGGATCAGCCACTGATAGGGCGAAAAGGGCCGGTTATCGATGAAGGCGCGCAGGTCGAGGGCTTGGCCGGGCGGGGTGGTCATGACGTTTCCTCCGGCCGCAATCGGGCTCTCGTTGACTTCAGCCTAACCCCCGCGGAAGGAACCACAAGGGGCCGACCGGACCGCGGCGCCCGCCTCCTGGCGTGGGAACTTTCCGCCGGACCCCCGGGTTCGAAGCGGTCAAGGGGCTCCATTGTGAGGAACGTTTCATGCGTAATCTACTCATTGCCGGCGCTGCGCTGGCTCTGGCCGGCTCGGCGCCGGCCTTCGCTCAGGTCGGCGGCGTGACCGGCGCTGTCGGCGCGGGAACCAGCGGCGCGGCGGGCGTGAACGCGGCCGGGACGACGGCCGGCGCGACCACCGACGCCACCGGCGCGGCGACGACCAATGCGCGCACCAACAGGAGGCCTGCCCAATCGGCCGCGCCGAGCACCGAATCCACGACGGGAGCCGCCGGGACCGGGATCAACGCCCGTGGTCGCGTGAACGGGACGGCGGCGGGGCGGGGCGGCGTCAATGCCGGAACGGGCGCCTCAGGGGCGGCGGCCGGGACCGGCTCGACCAATTCCGGCGCCGCCGACGCTTCGGTCGACGCCGGCGCCTCGTTGTCGAAATAAGGCCCGCGAAGCCGCCTTCGCAGAGGCGACGCCGGCTCCGCGAAGGCCGGCCTGGCTTCCAATAGCTTGAAAGAGGTCGTCGTCGGCGGGCCCGGTCAGGCCCGCCGGCTGCGGTTCCTTTTCGGAGTGGGCCTGCTCATCAGGCTTTGGACCCGGTTCCACACCCGGACCTCGTCCCCGGCGTAGCGATCCCGCAGCGCACTCACCAGGCCGGCCTTGCCCGGCCAGACGTAGAAGACGTGGAGCCCGATCCGGCCTACCTGGACCACTGTCGATCGCCACCAGGGCTCGACGTAGTCGGTGTGGTAATGGGTCGCCGCCCCGATGGGCTTGACCACATAACCGTTCAACGCCTGGGCCGCCAAGGCGCGGGCGGCCTCGAGCTGGTCGTGCTCGGGCGGGCGACGGGACAGGGAGCCGTCGCAGACGAAGGAGAACTGGCACCCGGTCCTGCGGCCGGCGCCCTGATAGACCACGCCGCAGACCGTGTCGGGGAAGTTCCGGTCGCGCACCCGGTTGAGCACCACCTGGGCCACGGCGCGCTGGCCTGCCTCCGGCTCGAAGCCCGCCTCGTAGTAGATGGCCTGGGCCAGGCAGTCGGTGGCGCGGGCGAGGTCGGCGGGGGTGTCCGCCTTAGCGACGAAGGGCGGGGCCGGCGCCGGCAGGACAAGGGTCGGACGCCCGACCAAGACGACGGCCCGACCCGGCGAATCCGAGACGACATGGCGGATCGCCTCGACCATCGAGGGCGCGGACAGCAGCCCCACGGCCGCGGTCAGAAGCCACAACAGGGCGATCAGCGCGAGGTTCGACGGCGCTGGCTGAGAATAGGCTGGGGCCTGGGTGGAATTGATTGAATTGAAGCTTGACTGTTGGGGTGATCGGTCATGGAAAAAATTGGCCATCTCGCCCGTTCGTAAAGCTTCACCGAGTCATATCGGCAGTCGATGGCGGGCTCGTACAGGCCATCGTGGCCGCGCGCGCTGTGGCATCTCGCCACCAGCAAACGCCTGAAAAGCGGAAGCATTACACAAGGCCGTGATTACTGTGGAGCTCGTCGTCAGCCTGACCTGGGCGGGAGCTTATTCTGGCGCGGCCGCGGCCTCTACGGCGATGAACTCCCAAAGCGCCGCGATTTCCTTGGCCGCCCCGGGGTCGGACATCTCTTCGGCCGAACGCCCGGTCTCGAGCGCGGTCTGATAGGTGGTCCGCAAGCGCACGATATGGGGCGCCACCGGAACCCGCATGTATTCGAGCGCCCGCAACGCCCGCCTGACCAGGGGCGACTCCACGCCGCCCCGGGGGGCAGGCGCCTGATTCACCACCACGATCGACGGTTTCCCCAGACGGCGCACGAGGGCGAGGGTCCGGGCGAGGGCGGCGAGATCGAGCAGCGTCGGACGCACGACCATGACCGCGAAGTCGGCGAGCACTATGGCTTCGGCGACGTCCTCGACCACGCCGGCCGGGGTGTCGATGATCAGGAGCTGCTTCTGCGAATAGACCGCGTCGATCTGGGCCGCGAGCAGCCCGGAGGCCGACGCCGGCGCACAATCCGGACCCGCGCCGGCGCGGGCGCCCAACACCTGGGTGGCCGAGCCTTGAGGATCGATATCGACCACAAGGGTGTCGATCCCGCGCAGATGCGCAGCCAGCGCGCAGTGCGTCGCCAGGGTGGTCTTCCCCGAACCGCCCTTCAGGGCGATGACCGCGATCGTCCGCAACATCACCCGCCTCGCGTTGCGCCTGGGCGCTCTGATCGGACCCATCAGGCGCGCCGATGTTGGCGGAATTAGATCAGGTGGGGATCAGGCCACAAAGCGCTGCGACAGGCGCCGTCAGCACTTGAAAAGGCGTGGTGGACGCGACTGGGATCGAACCAGTGACCCCCTCGATGTCAACGAGGTGCTCTCCCGCTGAGCTACGCATCCGCCTCGGGACGGCGTCTATAATACGCCCGCCGGTCCAGGGGCAAGCGCCGCAAGAGACTCAGGCGGCGATCATCCGCTCCACCTCGGCGACGATCTCGCGAAGGTGGACGGGCTTGGAGAGGACCTTGGCCCCTTCGGGCGCCCGGCTTCCGGCCGACAGGGCCACGGCGGCGAAGCCGGTGATGAACATGATCCGAAGCGAGGGCGTGCGGGCGGCGGCTTCCCGGGCCACCTCGATTCCATCGACCCCCGGCATGACGATGTCGGTGAGCAGGAGGTCGTAGGGACCGTCCGACAGGGCCTCGATGGCCGCGTCGCCGTCGGCGCAGGAGCGGACGTCGTAGCCGGCGCGTTCCAGGGCCCGGGCCAGGAAGCCGCGCAGGGAATCGTCGTCTTCGGCGAGTAGAATGCGAGTCATGCCGGCTCCGGAGGTCGCCAAATCGGCGAATGCAACGCCGCGACGCTACGAGGAAGATCGTAAACCCGCGCTAAACCATGGCGAAGATGGCGGCGCGGCGTCACGCCGCGGCCTCGCCGGCCGCCGTGGCGTCGGCAGGGGTGCAAAGCCGCATGGCCGCGTCGAGCGCGGCCTGCAGCCTCGGCAATTCGATCGGCTTGGGCACGTGAAGATCGACGCCGGCGGCCAGGTATTCCTTGATCTGGTGGGTCATCGCGTGGGCGGATAGGGCGATGATCGGGATACGCGCCCGTCCGGTTTCGGCCTCTTCCGCACGGATGGCGCGGGTGGCGGCAAGGCCGTCCATCTCCGGCATCTGGATGTCCATCAGGATCAGGTCGAAGGTCCCGCCTCGCCACGCTTCCAGGGCCTTCTTGCCGTCGCCGACCAGGGACAGTTCGACCCCGAAGACGCCCATGACGGTGGACAGGACCAACTGGTTGGTCGGATTGTCCTCGGCCGCCAGGACCTTGAGCGGCCGGTCCTCTCGCGGCAGGATCATTTGCGACGCCGCGGTATCGGCCGCAGGCGCGCGCGGGGCCGCCACTCGCTCGAGCGGCAGGGACACGCTGAACACCGAGCCGGTCCCTGGCTCGCTGCGCACCGAAACGGCGCCCCCCATCAGCTCCGAAAGCTCCTGACAGATGGCGAGACCCAGTCCGGTGCCCCCGAACCGGCGGGTGGTGGAGCTGTCCGCCTGGGTGAAGGTCTGGAACAGGATCGGCAGAGCCTCCGGCGGAATGCCGATGCCGGTGTCGGCCACCTGGATGACGATCCCGGCGGCGCCGGTCGCGTCCTGGCCCTCCGCGGTGATGCGGACCTCGCCGTTCGTGGTGAACTTCAGGGCGTTGGACACCAGGTTGCCGACGATCTGGCTCAGCCGCGTCGCGTCGCCCCGACGCAGACCGGCGGCGCTCCCGCGCACATCCAGCACCAGACCCAGTCCCTTGCGCTCGGCCACGGGGCCGAAGGGGGCCACGGCGCTGCGCAGCACCGTCTCGGTGTCGAAGTCGTCCACCTCTAGCTCAAGCTTGCCCGCCTCGATCTTGGACACGTCGAGCACGTCGTTGAGGATCGACAGCAAGGTCTCGCCGGACTGGCGGATCACGTTCAAGCGGCCGCGCTGGACCTCGCCCATGTCCTCCAGCGCCATAACCTGAGACATCGCCAGGAGGCCGTTGAGGGGTGTGCGGATCTCATGGCTCATATTGGCCAGGAACTGGGATTTCAGCCGGTTGGCGGACTCGGCGCTGTCGCGGGCCTGCATCAGTTCGGCCATGGTCGCCTTCAGCGCCTGGTCGTGGTCGTGCAGCTTGGCCAGGAGCTGGTTGAAGCTGTCGGTCAGCCGGCCCAGCTCGTCGTCGGCGCGCCGTTCCACCCGCTGGGTGAAGTCGCCCCCCGCCGCCACCGTCTGCATGGCGTTGGACAGGCGGTTGACCGGATCGGTGACCCGGCCGGCCAGCCAACGACCCAGGAGGAGGGAAAGGGCGGATGCGCCGGACAGAAGGGCGGCGATCAGCGCGAGATAGCGCGGCAGGATCGTCCACAAGGTCGGGGGGGCGGCGTAGACCAGAAGCTCTCCGACCGGGCGGCGCCCGATGACGACGGGCCTGCGGGCTTCCAGCCAATTCGAGGCCTGGGCCGCCGCGATGGAGGGGGCTCCGGACCCGGCCAGCACATGGCCGTCGCGGTCGGTCAGGAAGACAGCCATGAACTCGGGACGGAACCCCGAAAGCCGTTCGATGGCGTCAGCGGCGCGGGTGTGGCCCTCGTAGACGCCGAGCACTGTCGGGCCCCCAGCGAACGCCTGGGCCATCATGCCCTGGCGCATGAGCAGATGTTGCCGGTCATTCCGCCACTGTTCGGCGATGAAGGCGGCGCAGGCGGCGAGCAGCACCGCCACGGCGGTGATCATCGCCACCGCGGTGATGCGGCTCTGCAACGAAATTCCCCAGCGCGGCTTGGCGCGGTCTGGCGGTGCGGCTCTCATCAAGGCTGTCTTTGAAGCGACGCGCGGCGCCCAATCCTCGGGATATAGGCGCGGGACTCCTAATGTTTCGCTTCACGCGCCTTTCGCGTCACCGGCCCTTGAAAACCGGCTTTCGTTTTTCCACGAAGGCGGCCATGCCCTCCTTCTGATCCTCCAGCCCGAACAGGGACTGGAACAGGCGCCGCTCCAGCGCCACCCCCTGGCCAAGGGGAGTTTCATAGGCCGCCTCGACCAGTTCCTTGGCCATCATCACCGCAATGGGCGAGAGGCCGGCGATGGTCCTGGCCGTCTTCATCGCCTCGGGGACCAGCTCCGCCAAGGGGACCACGCGGGACACCAGGCCGCAGCGTTCGGCCTCGGCGGCGTCGATCATCCGGCCGGTGAGCACCATCTCCATGGCCTTGGACTTGCCGACGAAACGGGTCAGGCGCTGGGTGCCGCCGGCGCCGGGGACCACCCCCAGGTTGATCTCCGGCTGGCCGAACCGGGCGTTGTCGGCCGCCAGGATGAAGTCGCACATCATGGCCAGCTCGCAGCCGCCGCCGAGGGCGTAGCCGGCCACCGCCGCGATCACCGGCTTGCGGCAATGGGCGGCGGCCTCCCAGTTGCGGGTGATGAAGTCCTGGCGATAGGCCTCGGCGTAGGTCTTGCCGGCCATCTCCTTGATGTCGGCGCCGGCGGCGAAGGCCTTGTCCGACCCGGTCAGCACCACGCAGCCCACGCCCTCGTCGGCCTCGAACGCCGCCAGCGCCGCGGCCAGTTCGTTCATCAGCGCATCCGACAGGGCGTTCAACGCCTCGGGCCGGTGCAGGCGGATCAGACCGACGGCGCCGTCCCGCTCGACCCTCAGCCAAGCGTAAGCGGCCGCTTCGGCGTCGTTCATCGGGGTGCGCCGGCGGGGGTCGGAACGACGACCCGGCTTTCGGGAGTAATCACGAACACCGCCTCCAGTCCCCGCGGGGCCCGCCCGCGGCCGCGGGCGCGGCGCGGCTCCACCAGGAAGATCAGCTTCTCCCGGCCGCGATGGTAGACATAGGGTTCGCTGCCGGAGGCCTTCCAGCCGAGCTGGGTCAGGGTCGCGGCATAGAAGCCGCGCACCACTTCCGCCTCGGCTTCCCCCGCCAGCCGCGCCTCCGCCAGGCGCCCCCCCTGGAACAGGTCGAAGGCGTAACCGTCATCGCCCTCGGCCAGGCCCGGCATGATCGGCAGGTCCTCGATGTAGCTGGAGAATTCCGTGGCTCCGCCCCGGCCCGACGCCGACGCCGCCGCATCCGCCCGGCCCGCCGCCGACCACAGGGCGATGGCCAGGACGCCGATGCCGACCGCCGCCACGCCCAAGGCGGCCGCGCGCATCCGGCGACGACGTTTGGGGGAGGGCGGCCTGTATGATCTGCGCTCGCTCATGGACCTTCCACCTTCAGCCCCCGGCGCCGCAGCAGCGCCGGCACGCTGTCGGGCCCGACCAGGTGGCCGACGCCCACGACGATGAACGCGCGATCCGGGGTTTTGAGCAAGCGTTCGATCTGATCCGCCCAGCGGCGGTTCCGCTGGCTGACCATGCGGCGGTACATTCCAGGCGCCGCCTTGCGCAGCGGTTCGATCGCCTCGCGCTCCAGCCAGGCCGTGTCGCCGGTCAACCAGGCCTTCTGCAAGGCGTCGAAGGCGTTCGGTTCGTCCTCGATCTGGCTCAGGGTCTGCTCCAGCGAGGCGACCTGTTCGCGCAAGGGCGCGTCGGCCAGGATTCGGATTTGCTGCTCCGGCGTTTCGAAGGCGTGTCTGGGCGCGACCGGGGGGGCTTCGCGCGCCAGGCTCGGCTCCACCCCGTCGCTGAGGCTGGCGCCGTGGGCGCGCAGGTCGAGCAGGGTCAAGGTGACTTCAGCGTACCAGGGACGGTAGCCGTCGATGGCCCCTGGGGGCAGGCCGAGACGGCTCGACACCCGGTTCAGCCGCGCGCGTCCATCCGCCGTCAGCAGGGCCGCCAGGGACTTGCCCGCCGGCAGTTTCGAAAGGGCCCCCACCGCCCTGGCCGTGGCCGCGTCGCTGGAGCCGTCCATGGGGATTTCGAACCAGACCGAATCGGCGTGGGCCAGGGCCGCCTTCATCTCCGGCCCCCGCCAGTCGAGGCCGGGGGTCAGAAGATGGACCGAGCCGAACAGCACGACCTCGCCCTTTGGCCCATGCACCCGCCAGATCGGCGGAGCCGCGTGGGCGCCGGCGCCCACGCCCAGGACCGCCAGGGCCGCGATGACGGTGGCGGCCCAGTGGCGAAGCGGCGTCCACGGCGGCAGGGCGAATCGCATGGCGAGAGCTTAGCCGTTCAGCCTTGGCAGGCCGGACAGAAAAAGGTCGACCGCCCCGACTGTACGATCCTTTGCACGAGGCCGCCGCAGCCGGGCTTCACGCAAGGCTCGCCTTCGCGGCCGTAGACCCGGAAGGCGTGTTGGAAATAGCCCAGGTCGCCGTCGGTGTTGCGGTAATCGCGCAGAGTCGAGCCGCCGGCGGCGATCGCCTCCTCCAAGACCACGCGAACGGCCGCCGCCAGCCGCTTGATCTCGGCGGGCCGGACCGCCCCGGCGGCGCGGGTGGGGGACAGGCCCGCCCGGAACAGAGCCTCGCAGACATAGATGTTGCCGAGGCCGGCGACCACGCGCTGGTCCAGCAGGGTGGCCTTGACGCTCTGTTTGCGCCCTTCGAACCCGCGCACCAGGGTCTCGGCCCCGAAATCGGGACCCAGAGGTTCGGGTCCGAGGCCTGCGAACCACGGGTGCGCCTCCAGGCCGGCGGTGGGGATCAGGTCCATGTAGCCGAAGCGCCGGGCGTCGTTGAAGCCGATGCGGGCGCCCCGGTCGGTCTCGAACGCCAGGTGGGTGTGCTTCTCCTCGCCGTCGACCTGGTTGTGGAAACGGCCCGGGCGCGAGACGGCGTCGGTCTCCACGGTGAAGCGGCCGGTCATGCCGAGGTGGGTGACCCAGGTCTCGCCGGTATCGAGGGGGGCCAGCAGATATTTCGCCCGCCGGTCGAGACGCAGGACGGTCGCCCCGGTCAGCCGGGCCGCGAACCGGGAGGGCAGGGCGAAGCGCAGATCGGCGCGGCGCTGGTCCACACGGGTCAGTTTCGCCCCCTCCAGATGGGGGGCGAGGCCGCGCCTTACGGTCTCCACCTCGGGAAGTTCGGGCATGGAAGGCTCTTAACGGGGCCGGGCGCGGCGCGCCATAGAATCCCCTGCAGGCCCCCTGGGGGAGAACGAGGCCTCTACCCCGTACCCTCGCGCGCGGTTTTCCTCTAAGCGTGCGGACCATGAGCGAGCCGCGCGCCACATTCGGGTTCCGGGACGTCGAGCCGGAGGAAAAGCCAAGGCTGGTCCGGGGCGTGTTCGACAAGGTCGCCCGGCGCTACGACCTGATGAACGACCTGATGAGCGCGGGCGTCCATCGGCTGTGGAAGGACATGACCGCCGCCCGGCTGAACCCCCAGCCGGGAGAGACCGTCGTCGACTGCGCCGGCGGCACCGGCGACATCGCCGACCGCCTGGCCAAGCTGGCGCGGGGCGCCCAGGCGCGGCGCGGCGGGGCCGACCCGCGCATCCTGGTGGTCGACTACAATGCGGAGATGATCGCGGCAGGCCGCACCCGGGGACTCGACCCGGCCATCGCCTGGGCCGTGGGCGACGCCCAGGCCCTGCCGCTGCGCGACGCCAGCGCCGACGCCTATGTCATCGCCTTCGGCATCCGCAACGTCACCTCCATCCCCGCAGCCCTGGCCGAAGCGCGGCGGGTGCTGAAACCCGGCGGGCGGTTTCTGTGCCTGGAGTTCTCCAAGCCCCCCGCCCCGGCCCTGGCCAAGGCCTACGACGCCTATTCCTTCAAGGTCATACCGGCCATCGGAGCCCTGGTGGCGCGGGACCGCGCCTCCTACCAGTATCTGGTCGAGAGCATCCGCCGCTTCCCCGACCAGGATCGCTTCGCGGCGATGATCGAGCAGGCCGGGTTCGGCCGCGTCGGTTACACCAATTTCACCGGCGGAGTGGCGGCGCTCCATCACGGCTGGGCGATCTAGCCGATGCCGGGGCAGATCTCGTCCGCCTTACGCCTGATCGCCGCCGGCTGGGTGCTGGTGCGCCACGACGCCCTGGTCCCGCGGGAGATTTCCCACCTGTTGCCCGCTCCGGTGCGGTTCGCCGCCCGGGTCCTGCGCCTGGCCTCCGGCCCGGCCGCGCGGCGCGGACGGCCGGGGGAGAGGCTGGCCGCGGCGTTCGAGAAACTGGGGCCCGTCTCGATCAAGATGGGGCAGCTGCTGTCCACCCGCGGCGACATCTTCGGCCAGACCTTCGCCGAGGACCTGAGCCGGTTGAAGGACCGCCTGCCGCCTTTTCCCACCAGCCAGGCCGTGGCCGAGATCGAGGCGGGCCTGGGCCGTCCGCTGGGCAGCCTGTTCTCGGATTTCGCGGCGCCGGTTGGCGCGGCCTCCCTGGCCCAGGCTCACGCCGCCCAAATGGCCGACGGTCGCAGGGTGGCGGTCAAGGTGCTGCGGCCAAGGATCGAACGCCGGGTGGCCGCCGACCTCGGGGCCATGGCGCTGAGCGCCCGATGGGTGGAGGCCCTGGCCCCGCCCCTGCGCCGGCTGGAGCCCAAGGCCTTCGTCGCCACCGTCGCCCGCTCCATGGCCCTGGAGCTGGACATGCGGCTGGAGGCCGCCGCCGCCAGCGAACTCGGCGACGTCATGGCCCGCGACCCTTATATGCGGGCGCCGGCGGTGGTGTGGGAGGGGGTGGGCAAGCGGTTCCTGACCCTGGAGTGGGTGCAGGGCAAGCCCCTTTCCGCCGCGGGGGCCCTGGACGAGCCCGGCCTCGACCGCCCGGCCCTGGCCGACAATCTGATCCGCGCCTTCCTGGCCCAGGCGCTGGACCACGGGGTGTTCCACGCCGACCTGCACGAAGGCAATCTGTTCATCGCCGCCCCCGCCCAGCTGTTCGCGGTCGACTTCGGCATCGTCGGACGGCTCGGGCCGGGGGAGCGCCGCTTCCTGGCCGAGATCCTGTGGGGCTTCATCCGGCGCGACTACCGCCGGATCGCCGAGGTGCATTTCGAAGCCGGCTATGTGCCGGCGACGCATGGAATCGACGACTTCGCCCAGGCCCTGCGCGCGGTAGGCGAGCCCATCGTCGGCCGCCCTGCCAGCGAGGTGTCCATGGGCCGGCTGCTCGGCCAGCTGTTCGAGATCACCGGCCTTTTCGACATGCACATGCGTTCGGAGCTGGTGCTGCTGCAGAAGACCATGGTCACGGTCGAAGGCGTCGCCCGCCGCATCGACCCCGACAACGACATCTGGGCGGCCGCCAGGCCGGTGGTCGAACGCTGGATCGCCCGCGAGCTCTCCCCCGCCGCCCGGCTGAAGGACCTGGCCGGCAAGGGCCAGAAGCTGCTGGACGCCCTGACCCGGTTGGCTGAGACCAAGGACGTCCCGGCCGCCGCGGTGGTGGTGGAGCGCCCCGCGACCCACGCCGGTCTGGTCGCGGTCATCGCCCTGGCCGCCCTGGTCATCGCGTTGAGCGCCCTGGTTCTGGGGCGCGGCTAGGGTCGCCCGCGCGATCAGCTCCGGTCGTCGCCGTTCGTCCGGGCCGCGGTCCGGGTCCCGCCGGTCTTGTTCTCCTCGACCTGCTTGTCCCAGAAGGCCCTGCCCTCGCCGGGCTTGGTCACCGTGCGTGGCGCACCGTCGCTGCGGACCACGCCGAACAAACCGCTTTTGGGATCGAACAGCAGCTTGTCGCCGTTGGCGCGGGTCAAGGTCAGCGCCCCCTCCGGCGGGGTGTTGACGAAGCGGTGGGCCTTGACCAGGAAATCGTCGAGGTCGCGGGCGCCGAGTTCGGTCCCATGATGCTCGAACTGGTATTGGGCGTTCTCGTCCGCCGAGTGGCGACGGTTGTCGGCCCACATCGGCTTGCCCTGGATCGTCCGCACCGGCGTGGCCGCGGCCGGCGCGGACGCCTCGGTCCGACCCGCCGCCGGGGCGGCGGTCTCGCCTGTAGCGGTGAAGGCCGGGGTGGACGATCCATCCACCGACCGATGGTCGCGAGCCGGCTGGCTCGCCAGTTTCTGATCGCAGGCGCTAAGCGACCCAAACGCCAGGGCGGCCACGGCCGCCGCGCAACAGACTGAACGCACCCTCATGGAAGCCTCCTGTTTCCAGTCCCGGAACAAATAAAGAACAAGTCGACGGGGTTTGTCGAGTCCCCTTCATCGAGGCTATGAGCGGGGCGCCGCCAGAGGAGTGTGGTCCCATGCTTGAGCGCCGGGTGCTTCTGATCGTCGGCGGCGGGGTGGCCGCCTACAAGGCGCTGGAGCTGACGCGCCTGCTGCGCAAGGCCGGCGTCGGCGTGCGCACGGTCCTGACCAGGGCCGGGGCCGAATTCGTCACCCCCCTGTCCTTGGCCGCCCTGACCGAAGCCCCGGTCCATCAGGACCTGTTCTCCCTGACCGAGGAGGCTGAGATGGGCCATATCGAGCTCAGCCGCTCGGCCGATCTGGTGGTGGTCGCCCCCGCCACCGCCGACCTGATGGCCAAGGCCGCGACCGGCCTGGCCAATGACCTGGCCTCCACCACCCTCTTGGCCACCGACAAGCCGGTGCTGATGGCGCCAGCCATGAACGTGCGCATGTGGCTGCACCCCGCCATGGTGCGGAACCTTGAGACCCTGAAGGGCGACGGCGTCCTGTTCGTCGGCCCGGACGAGGGCGAGATGGCCTGCGGGGAATATGGCCCGGGGCGCATGGCCGAGCCGCCGGCGATCCTTGCCGCCGTCCTGGCCGCCCTGGACGGGCCGGCCGCCCGGCCCCTCGCCGGAAAGCGAATCCTGGTCACCGCCGGTCCCACGGCCGAGCCGATCGACCCGGTGCGCTACCTGTCCAACCGCTCCTCCGGGCGTCAGGGCTATGCGATCGCGCAGGCCCTGGCCCGACTCGGGGCCGAGACGGTGCTGGTCTCCGGCCCCACAGCCCTGTCGGTCCCCCCGGGGGTGCGGCGGGTCGAGGTCGAGACTGCCGACCAGATGCTGGCCGCCTGCGAGGCCGCCTTGCCGGTCGACGCCGCCGTGTTCGTCGCCGCCGTGGCCGACTGGCGACCCGAAACCGCGTCCACCGCCAAGCTGAAGAAGGCCGGCGGCGCGCCAGAACCGCTGAAACTGGCGGAGAACCCGGACATCCTGGCCCGCATCGCCGCCGCCGGGCCGCGCCGGCCGCGGCTGGTGGTGGGGTTCGCTGCGGAGACCGGCGACCCGGTCGCCGGAGGCCAGGCCAAGCTGAAGAAAAAGGGCTGCGACTGGATCGTAGCCAACGACGTCGGCCAGCCCGGCGTCATGGGCGGGACCGAAAACGCCGTGGCCCTGGTCACCGCCGAGGGCGTCGACCGCTGGCCGCGCCTGTCCAAGGACGAGGTCGCCCGGCGACTGGCTGACCGAATCGCCGCAGTTTTCGGCGATCAATCCTGATGTTCCGAGAGGGCCGATGGCCGTAGACGTCGCGATCCGCCGCCTGGCCCATGCCGAAGGCCTGCCCCTGCCCACCTATCAGACCGAAGGGGCGGCGGGGATGGACCTGCACGCCGCCCTGGCCGAGGACGCCCCGGTGGTGCTGCATCCGGGGTCGCGCACCCTGGTCCCCACCGGCTTCGCCATCGCGTTGCCGGTCGGCTATGAGGCGCAGGTGCGGCCGCGCTCCGGCTTGGCGGCCAAGCATGGCGTGACCTGCCTGAATGCGCCGGGCACCATCGACCACGACTATCGCGGCGAGGTGCAGGTGGTCCTGGTCAACCACGGGGCCGAGCCGTTCCACATCCGCCGCGGCGAACGCATCGCCCAGATGCTCATCGCCCCGGTCACCCGGGCGGCCTGGCGTGAGGTCGACAGCCTGGACGAGACCGACCGCGGGGTGGGCGGCTTCGGCTCGACCGGCCAGAAATAGGCTCATCCCGGAGAAGCGCCGACCCGCTTTTCCGGGATGAAGAGCGTGGCCTTAGGCCTCCGCAGGAACCTCCGCCGCGTCTTCGCCCTCTTCGGCTTCCGCCGCCGGGGGTTCGAGGGACGCGGCGTCGATCCAGCCGGCCGCGACGCGGGCGCGCAGGATCAGTGCCTCCGCCTCCTCGGTCGACAGGTTGAAGCTTTCCAGGGCCCCCGGCACGCGTACGCGCTCGCCGGCCTTGCTCTCGAAGGAGCCGCGGATCTCGTCGGTGGCCAGGTCGGCCAGGTCCTCGACCGTCTTCACCCCCGCTTCGCCCAGGGCCACGGCCATGGGCAGGGTCACGCCCTCGATCTCCAGCACCCCGTCCTCGACGCCGAAGTCGCGGCGCTTCTGGTCCAGCTCGGCCGCCTCCTTGTCGAGGAATTCGCGCGCGCGGGTCTGCAGTTCCAGGGCGGTGTCTTCGTCGAAGCCTTCGATCGAGGCCAGTTCGTCCTCCTCGACATAGGCGATGTCCTCGACGGCGGCGAAGCCTTCGGTGACCAGCAGCTGGGCGATGACCTCGTCCACGTCCAGGGCCTCCTGGAACAGCTGGGTGCGTTCGGCGAACTCGCGCTGGCGGCGCTCGCTCTCCTGGCTCTCGGTCATGATGTCGATCTGCCAGCCGGTCAGCTGGGAGGCCAGGCGGACGTTCTGGCCGCGGCGGCCGATTGCGAGAGAAAGCTGTTCGTCGGGAACGACGACCTCGACCCGCTCGTCCTCCTCGTCCAGGACCACCTTGGTGACTTCGGCGGGGGCGAGGGCGTTGACGATGAAGGTGGGCTCGTCCGGGCTCCACTGGATGATGTCGATCTTCTCGCCCTGCAGTTCGGCCACCACCGCCTGGACGCGGCTGCCGCGCATGCCGACGCAGGCGCCCACGGGGTCGATCGAGCTTTCGTTGGACAGGACCGCCATCTTGGCGCGGCTGCCCGGGTCGCGGGCCACGGCGCGGATCTCGATGACCCCGTCGTAGACCTCCGGCACTTCCTGGGCGAACAGCTTAGCCATGAAGCCCGGGTGGGCCCGGCTGAGCATGATCTGCGGGCCCTTGGTCTCACGCCGCACGTCGTAGATGTAGCAGCGGATGCGGTCGCCGATGTTGAAGTTCTCGCGCGGGATCGACTGGTCGCGGCGCATGATGCCTTCGCCGCGGCCCAGGTCGATGATGGTGTTGCCGTATTCCACCCGCTTGACCACGCCGTTGACGATCTCGCCGGCCCGGTCCTTGAACTCCTCGTACTGGTGCTCGCGCTCGGCTTCGCGGACCTTATGGGTCACCACCTGGCGGGCCATCTGGGTCTGGACCCGGCCGAACTCGAAGGGCGGCAGGATTTCCTCATAGACCTTGCCGATCTCGGCGTCGGTGTAGCGCAGCTTGGCGTCGGAGATCTTCATCTTGCCCAGAGCGCCTTCCTCCTCGAAGTCGTCCGGGACGATCTCGACATAGCGCTTCAGGGTCAGCTCGCCGGTCTTCTGGTCGATCATGGCCCGGATGTCATGCTCGGCGCCGTAGCGCGAACGGGCGCCCTTGGTGATCGCCTCCTCGATCGCCTCGATGACGATCTCCTTGTCGATCGACTTCTCGCGGGCGACCGCGTCGGCGATCTGCAGCAGTTCCAGCCGGTTGGCGCTGATACCGGTGACGGCCATCAGGCTTGCTCCTCTTGGTCAGGGGTCAAATCGGAATCGGTTTCAAGCCGCGCGGCGCGCATCTCGGCGCCCCGCTTCAGCAGTTTGTCGGTAAGCGCCAGCTTGGCGTCGGAAATCCAGGCGAAGGGGATCTGGGCCGTGGTCTCCTCCTCGCCTTCGAGGTCGATCAGCACATCCTTGCCCTCGATCCCGGCGAGCACGCCCTTGAAGCGCTTGCGGTTCTCCACCAGCCGATCGAGCTCCAGCCGCGCCTCGTAGCCCGCATAGGCCTCGAAGTCCTTCAGCCGGGTCAGGGGCCGGTCGACGCCGGGGGAGGACACCTCCAGCCGATACTCCCCCGCGACCGGGTCGGTCGCGTCCAGCACGCCGGAGATGGCGCGCGACAGGGCGGCGCAATCCTCCACCACCATCTCGCCGTCGGGGCGCTCGGCCATGATCTGCAGCGTGCGGCCGGACTTGGAGCCGCCCATCAGGCGCAGCCGGACGATCTCGTAGCCCACGGCTTCGGCCACCGGGTCGAGCAGATCAAGAAGCGTACGGTCCTCGGGCGTCCTGGCGCGCAAAGCGGCCTTCTCCAAGCAATAAAAAAGCGGCGGGCCCGCAGGCCGCCGCCGATAGGCGCCATCCGGCGCTACCGATCGATGTGGCCTTTGATATAGCGCGGCGTTTCGCCTTTGTCAGCCCCTTGACGGCGACGGCGCCGTACGCCTTCTGCCCAGCTTGCGCCGACCCCGTTGCCGGGGGAGATTAACTGCAAAGGGGAACATGGCATGAGCGAAGACGGCGCCGCGGACATCACCGGCTTGAAGGTGCTGGTGGTCGAAGACGAGGCGCTAGTCGCCATGTTGCTGGAGGACATGCTGGCCGACCACGGTTGCGAAGTCGTCGCGGCCGCCAGCCGCCTGGCTCAGGCCCTGACCATGGTCGCCGACTCTGGCCTGGCGTTCGACGCCGCCATCCTCGACGTCAATCTGGGCGGCGATCCGATCTTTCCGGTGGCCGAGGCCCTGGCCGCGCGGGGCGTGCCCTTCGTCTTCGCCACCGGCTACGGCGCCGGCGGCCTGCCCGAATCCTGGCGCGACCGTCCCACCCTGCAGAAACCCTTCAGCCACCAGGACGTCGGCAGGGCCTTGGTCGAGGCGGTGCGCAAGCCCTGAGCGGTTCACACGCGCTCGAAGTCGAAGAACACCGGCGCGATGTCGCCCAGCCTTTTGGTCTCGTAACGGGTGGTGATGTGGTCCGCCGGCGGGACGCGCCAGTCGTCGGCGCGCCGCGCCATCCAACGGAGGCGGGGCTCGCGCAGGAACCGCTCCAACGCCCAGTCCGCATAATCCGCCACATCGGTGGCGAAGCGCAGCCGCCCCCCCGGCTTCAGGATCCGCGCCAGTTCGCCCACCATCTCGGTCTGGACGATCCGCCGCTTGTGATGGCGCGCCTTGGGCCACGGGTCCGGGAACAGGACGAAGACCCGCTCCACCGACGCGTCCGGCAGGGCCGCCACGAGATCGCGGGCGTCGCCGACGTGCAGCCGAACGTTCTTGAGCCCGGCTTCGTCGATATGGCGCAGGATGCTGGCGGCCCCGTTCAGGAACGGCTCGGCTCCCATCAGCAGGACGTCGGGCCGGCGCTGCGCCTGGGCGGCCAGATGCTCGCCGCCGCCGAAGCCGATTTCCAGCCACGCCTCGGCGGCGTCCGGCGCCAGGACCTGCGGCAGGACCGGGCCCGCCGACGGATGGAGGGCGATCGCGGGCAGCAGGGTGTCCATCAGCGCGGCCTGGCGCGGCTTGATCGGACGGCCCTTGATGCGGCCGAAACTGCGCAGGGGCGGGTGGGAGGCGTCGGACATACGCCCTCTTACCCGCCAAAGTAGGCCAATGCGACGCCCGCCTATGGCGGAGCTGAGCGGTCGCCCATACGTTCATGAGCGCGCGCTGGGATTCGGAGGGCTGGATGATCATCAGATCGGGGGTGGCGCAAAACGCCCTGGTGGTCATCGCCGTGATCCTGTCCGGGGCGGCGCTGTACTGGATGCGGGGCATCGTCGCGCCGCTGGCCCTCGCCCTTTTCATGATGGTGATGATCGACGGCTTCGCCCGCGAGCTGGCCAAGCGCGTTCCGTTCCTGCCCGAATGGGCCGCCCTCCCGGTGGCGCTGGGCCTGTCCGCCTTGGTGTTCGGCCTCACCGTCTGCGCGGTGGCGGCCAACGCCGCCGCCTTCGGCGCCCAGCTGTTCGACGCCGCGCCGCGGCTGAACGCCATGATCGCCGGCGTGGCCGGCCTCTTCCACCTTCAGGTCCCCCCGACCATACAGCAGCTGATCAACCAACTGAATCCGATCCGATATTTCGGTGCCCTCGCCGGGGCCCTCCAGACCTTCGGCGGCGGAGCCATGTACGTGCTGATCTATGTCGGCTTCCTGCTCGCCTCCCGGGCCGGCTTCGCCAAGAAGGCGGCGGCGCTTTATCCGGACAAGCACGAGCGGGAGCACGCCACCGCCGTGTTCGACCGCATCCGCAACGGGGTCGAGCGCTACCTGTGGATCCAGACGGTCACCGGCGCCCTGATCGCCCTTCTGTCCTGGGTGCTGATGGCGGCCCTGAACCTGAACAGCGCGGTGTTCTGGGCCTTCCTGATCTTTGTGGTCTGCTACATCCCGGTGGTGGGCGGACTGATCGCCGGCGTCTTGCCGGCCCTGTTCGCCCTGGTGCAGTTCGTGCCCTGGTGGCCGGCGGCGGTGCTGTTCGTGGGGCTGCAACTGATCCTGTTCGTGGTCGGCAGCGTGGTCCTGCCCAGGATGCAGCAGGACAGCCTGAACATCGATCCGGTGGTCGTGCTGCTGAGCTTGGCCTTCTGGGGTGCCATCTGGGGCATCATCGGCATGTTCCTGTCCACGCCCCTGACCGTGATGGGGATCATCATCCTCGCGCAGTTCCCAGGCACCCGCTGGATCGCCATTCTGCTGTCCGGCAACGGCGAACCTGACCTCGACCCGGTGATCACTCCGCCGAGGCGCGCCCTGGCGGCGCCGGAGCCCGCGTCCCCCGACCGTCACGAGGCCCAGGCGACCTGAAAGGCCCTCTCACGCATCTGTGAAGCGCCGTCTCTGGCGCCGATGCGGCGCCAACCTATTTACAGGTCTGTCGGGCGCTTCCCCTCGCCCGGCCCAAGGCGCCGCCTCTCTTCCCTCTCCCCCAAGGGAAGCCGACGGGCGGCACCGCAAGACTCCACCGATCAACCCCGGCGGAGCCAGCGCCGTCGGACGTCCCCTCGTTCGGCGGCGCTTTTGCGTCCAATCGGATTTTGTCACGATGTCTCCGCCGATCCCGGCTAGGATTCTCGAATCACCCGGAGCGGACGCGAAAAAGCGGACGTCGGTTTTCGCGTAGGTCCGCTCCAAATGCGTGGAATCGACCGGCGCCAAGAAGGACGACCGCATGGACGCGTCCCCCGCCCCATCCAGCCTGATCGAGGCCTTCGCCGCAGCTTTGGGCAAGACGCGGCTGTCTCCGGACGAATACGCCTTCGCCTCCCAGGTGCTGGAAGACGCCCGTGCCGAGGACCTGGCCGACGAGCTGACGCCTGAGGATTTCGCCGCGATCCTGGCCGGCTTCTGGAGCTTCGCCGAGACCCGCGCCGGACCCGCTCCCAAGGTCCGCCTGCGCCGGGCCGAAGGCGCCGGCGGCCGACCCCTGGCCTTGGACGTGCTGGAGATCGTCCAGACCGACGCGCCGTTCCTGGTCGACAGCGTCCTGGCCGAGGTGGCGGCCCGCCGGCTCGAACTGAAGGGCATGGCCCATCCGGTGGTGAGCGTCGCCCGCGACGCGGAGGGCCGTCGCCGGAGCGGGGGCGCCGCCAGCCGCGAATCCCTGATCCTGCTGTTGCTGACCCCGGTCGGCGAGGATCGCCGCGAGGCCATCCTCAAGGAGGTCGAGGAGACCCTGGCCGACGTGCACGCCGCGGTCGACGACTTCGGGGCCATGACGGCCCTGATGCGGCGCACGATCGAAGAATTGGGCACGTCCGCCGCCCCGACCCAGCCCTATGGCCTGGACGAGCAGCTCGCCTTTCTGAATTGGCTGACCGCCGACCGGTTCGTGTTCCTGGGCGCGCGGGTCTACGACTACCCCCGCGACGCCGCGGGAGACTATCTGCGCGACGAACCGTCGTTCGATCGTTCGGCCGGTCTAGGCGTCCTGCGCGATCCGCAGCGGTCGGTGATGCGCCGGGCGAGCGAGCCGGCGCTCCTGACGCCCGACCCCAAGGCCTATCTGTCGACCGCGCCCGCGGTGATGGTCTCCAAGGCCAATCTGCACACCCGCGTCCATCGCCGCACCCACATGGACTTCATCGGCGTGCGCCGGTACGGCCCCGACGGCATGCCCACGGGAGAGGTCCGCTTCGTCGGCCTGTTCACCGCCGACGCCTACGAGCTGCCGCCCCGGGAGATCCCGATCGTCCGGCGCAAGATCGAGCGGGTGCTGCACAGCGGCCGCTCCCCCAGCGAACACGACCGGCGGCGCCTGCGCCACATCGTCGAGACCTACCCGCGCGACGACCTGTTCCAGATCGACGAAGACACCCTGCTGGGCATCGCCGACGGGGTGCTGCACCTCTACGACCGGCCCCGGGTCCGGGTGTTCGTCTGGCGCGACGCCTTCGACCGCTTCCTGTCGATCCTGCTCTACGCCCCCCGGGAGCGTTACCAGGCCGAGACCGCCCGCAAGGCCGCCGCCATCCTGGCCGAGGCCTGGGGCGGCGAGGTCTCGGTGGTCTATCCGCGCATCGCCGACGAGCCTCTGGTGCGCATCCACGTGATCGTCCGCCTGCTGCCCGGCGAGCATCCGGAGCCCGACCTTCGGGCCCTCGAGGCCGAGATCACCGAATCCATGCTGAGCTGGACCGACCGGTTCGAGGCGGAGATCCGCGCCGCCGAGCCGGTGGATGTCGGCGCCACCCTGAGCCGGTGGGGCGAGGCGTTCCCGACCGGTTATCGCGACCGGTACGACGCCACCGAAGCCTATAAGGACCTCAGGGTGATCGAGGACCTGGCCTCGGGCGCCGGCGATCCGGTGCGGGTGCGGTCCTACCGGTCGGCGGGCGATCCCGCGACACGCTTCCGGTTCAAGCTCTATGTTCGCCCCGGCCCCGCCCCCCTGTCCGACGTCCTGCCCATCGTCGAGCACATGGGACTGAAGGGCCTGGACGAGGCCGGCTTCCCCGTGACCCCCGCGGGGACCGCCCCCGAGGAGGCGATCTGGGTCCACGATTTCCTGCTGGAGGATTCCGCCGGCGAGACTATCGAGTTCGACGAGGTCGCCGCGGTCTTCGAAGCTGCCCTGACGGCGGTGTGGACCGGTCGGGCCGAAAGCGACGGCTTCAACCGGCTGGTGCTGGAGCTGGGCGTCCCGTGGCGCGAGGCGGCCCTGGTCCGGGCGTTCGCCCGTTGGCGCCAGCAGGCCGGACTAGACCCCAGCCAGGCGGTGCAGGAAGCCGCGCTCAGCGCCCATCCCGGGGTGACCCGGCTGATCCTGGACCTGTTCCGGATCAAGTTCGATCCCGCCATCCAGGCTTCCCTGGCCGACCGCGGCGCGCGGGCCGACGCCGTCTACGCCGAGATCGAAGCGGCGTTGCAGCTGGTGGTCAGCCTCGACGAGGACAGGGTGTTGCGCCGCCTGGCCCAGACCGTCCGGGCCATGACCCGGACAAACTATTTCCAGCTGGACGCCACCGGCGAACCCAAGGCCTACATCAGCTTCAAGGTCGCCAGCCGGGAGGTCGAGGCCCTGCCGGCGCCCAAGCCCTTCCGCGAGGTG
This sequence comes from Caulobacteraceae bacterium, assembly GCA_035493955.1. Taxonomy (GTDB): domain Bacteria; phylum Pseudomonadota; class Alphaproteobacteria; order Caulobacterales; family Caulobacteraceae; genus NCED01. Next base: position 144,113 of record DATJHI010000036.1, read on the forward strand.
TTCGTGGCGAGCCGTCGGGTGGAGGGCGTGCATCTGCGCTTCGGCCCGGTGGCCCGCGGCGGCCTGCGCTGGTCGGACCGGCGCGACGATTTCCGCACCGAGGTCCTGGGCCTAGTCAAGGCCCAGCAGGTCAAGAACGCGGTCATCGTGCCGGTGGGGTCCAAGGGAGGTTTCTACCCCAAGCGCCTGCCCCGCGAGGGCGCCGATGCGGTCCGCGCCGAGGCCGTGGAGGCCTACAAGGTATTCCTGTCGGGCGTGCTCGACCTCACCGACAACCTCGACGGCGGCGGGGGGATTGTCCGACCCGAAGGCGTGATCGCCCATGATGCGGACGACCCTTATCTAGTGGTCGCCGCCGACAAGGGCACGGCCACCTTCTCCGACATCGCCAACGGGGTGGCCGAGTCCTACGGCTTCTGGCTCGGGGACGCCTTTGCGTCGGGGGGCAGCCACGGCTACGACCACAAGGCCATGGGCATCACCGCCCGCGGGGCCTGGGAGTCGGCCAAGCGCCATTTCCGGGAGATGGGCAAGGACATCCAGACCGAGGGCTTTACGGTCATCGGCGTGGGCGACATGTCGGGCGACGTGTTCGGCAACGGCATGCTGCTGTCGAAGGCGACCCGGCTGGTCGCCGCCTTCGACCACCGCCACGTCTTCCTCGACCCCGACCCCGACCCCGAGAAATCCTGGGCCGAGCGCAGCCGCCTGTTCGCCCTGCCCCGCTCCTCCTGGGACGACTACGACAAGACGCTGATCTCCCCTGGCGGCGGGGTGTTCCCGCGCACGGCCAAACAGATCGACCTGACGCCCGAGGTGAAGGCTCTGCTGGGGATCCAGGAGGACGCCCTGGCCCCAGCCGAACTGATCCGCGCGGTGATGACCGCCAAGGCCGAGATGCTCTATTTCGGCGGCATCGGCACCTATGTGAAGGCGGCGGGCGAGAGCCACGCCGACGTCGGCGACAAGGCCAACGACGCCGTCCGCGTCGACGCCGGCGAGCTGCGTTGCCAAGTAGTCATAGAAGGGGCCAACCTTGGGGTGACCCAGGCCGGCCGTGTCGCCTTCGCCCGAGGCTCCGGCCGGATCAACACCGACGCCATCGACAATTCGGCCGGGGTGGACACTTCCGACCACGAGGTCAACATCAAGATCCTCGCCGGCCAGGCCATCGCCGGGGGCCGGCTGAAGCGCGAGGATCGCGACCCTCTCCTGATGTCGATGACCGACGAGGTGGCGGCCCACGTCCTGGCCCACAACTACGCCCAGACCCTGGCCCTGTCCCTGGCCGAGGCCGAGGCGCCGGCGGAGCTCGACTCCCACGCCCGCTTCATGGCCGAACTGGTGGCGGCCGGGAAGCTCGACCGCCGGGTCGAGGGCCTGCCTGGTCCCGCCGCCCTCGCCGAGCTCAAGGCCAAGGGCGCGGGTCTGACCCGTCCCGAACTGGCGGTGCTGATGGCCTATGGCAAGCTGGAGCTGTCGGACCTGATCGTGAACGGCCCCGGTCCCGACGACGAGGGCTATTTCGAGGACTATCTGAAGGCTTATTTCCCCACCGCACTCGCCGCTTACGAGCCGGAGATGCGCAAGCATCGCCTGCGCCGGGAGATCATCGCCACGGGCCTGGCCAACGCCATAGTCGATCGCTGCGGCCCGACCTTCCCCTCCCGGCTGATGGCGGCCGTGCCTTGCGACGCGGCCACCGCGGCGGCGGCCTTCGATGCGGCCCGCCGGGTGTTCGGGCTGGACGAGACCTGGGCCCAGGTCGCGACGCTGGACCTCAAGATTCCCGCCGCCGCCCAGCGGATGCTGTTCCAGGACGTCGCCGCGCAATGGCGGGCCCAGACCTTCTGGCTGGCCACCCGCGCCATGGCGGCCTCAGGGAAGCCCCCCACCGTGGATGAGCTGATCCGGACCTACCGGCCGGCGATCGAAGCCCTGCGCGGCGCCGGCTCCACCTTGCTCTCAGCCTATGACCAGGCTTCCGTTGCGGCCCGCACCGCCGCCTTCGTCGAGGCCGGGGCGCCTGTGGACCTCGCCGAGGCGGTGGCCGGCCTCGCCGCCTTGAGGACCGCCGTGGAGATCGCCTGCCTGGCCGGCGGGGACTGGGCGCCCCAGGTCGTCGGCCGGTTGTTCCACACGGTCGGGGCGACCTTCGGCTTCGACCGGCTGCGCGGCGCGGCGGTGGGGCTCGCCCTCACCGACGAGTTCGAACGCCGGGCGGTGCGGCGGCTGATCATCGATCTGGTGGACGAACAGACTGCCCTGACCCGGGCGGTGATGGGGGTCTCCAAGCCGAGCGACCCCGCCGAAGCCGGCATTGTGGTCTGGAGCGAATCCCGCAGGGCCGCCATCGAGCGCGCGGCCCGGACTGTGGGAGAGATCGAGGCCGCCGGCGACGGTTGGAGCTTCGCCAAACTGACCTTGGCCCATTCGGCGTTGCGGGAAGTCGCGCTGGGCTGACGTCAAGTTTCAACCGGCTTGCAAACGAGTTTCACGACGCTCGGGCGGTTGGCCATGACCGATCTGATGGCGGACCCCGCCGTAGCGCGGAGATGAACATGACCCAGCGTTATCTGGATCCGTCGAAGTGGGGCGCCCTGATGGCGCAGACGGCAGGCAAATAGCGATCCTGCTTTAGTGCCGGAACACCCGCACGCCCGTGAACGCCATGGCCAGGCCGCGTTCGTCAGCGGCGGCGATGACTTCGGCGTCGCGCATGGCCCCGCCGGGCTGGATCACCGAGGTGGCCCCCGCCTCGGCCGCCTGGATCAGGCCGTCGGGGAAGGGGAAGAAGGCTTCCGAAGCGCAGGCCGACCCCACGGCCAGGGATTGCGGCAGGCCCGCCGTTTCGGCGGCCTCGGCGGCGCGGATGGCGGCGATGCGGGCTGAATCGCGGCGGTTCATCTGGCCGGCGCCGACGCCCGCGGTCTGACCATTTTTGGCGAAGATCACCGCATTGGACTTCACATGCTTGGCCACGGTGAAGGCGAACAGCATGTCGCGCACCTCGTCCTGCGTCGGCTGGCGCTTGGTGACGATCTTCAGGTCGGCGGCGGTGATGTGGGCGCGGTCGCGATCCTGCACCAGAAAGCCCCCCGACACCGAGCGGAACACCTCTCCCGTGGCCATGGGGTCGGGCAGGCCGCCGGCCAGGAGCAGCCGCAGGTTCTTCTTGGCGGCGAACACCGCGACGGCTTCCTCGTCCGCGTCGGGGGCGATCACCACCTCGGTCAGGATCTCCACCACCGCCCGGGCGGTCGGCCCGTCCAGGGTCTTGTTCACCGCCACGATGCCGCCGAAGGCCGAGACCGGATCGCACTGCAGGGCCCGGCCGTAGGCCTCCAGCAGGGTGGAGCCGAGGGCCACGCCGCAGGGGTTGGCGTGCTTGATGATCGCCACGGCAGGGGGGCCGGCCGGGTCGAACTCGGCGATCAGTTCGTAGGCCGCGTCGGTGTCGGCGATGTTGTTGTAGCTGAGCTCCTTGCCCTGCAGCTGGCGGGCCGTGGCCACGCCGATGCGGGGACTGGGGAAGGTGTAGAAGGCCGCCGCCTGATGGGGGTTTTCGCCATAGCGCATGGTCTGGCGCAGCGTCCCCGAAATGGTCTTGCGGGCCGGCGCGGCCTCGCCCAGCGCCTGGGCGAACCAGGCCGAGATCGCCGCGTCATAGGCGGCGGTGCGGGCATAGGCGCGGGCGGCCAAGGTCTTGCGCAGGGCCAGGGGGGTCCCGCCCTCGCCCAGGGTCGCGATCACCTCGGCCAGGTCCGCCGGCTCGGTGCAGACCGCCACATAGCCGTGGTTCTTGGCCGCCGAACGGATCATCGCCGGCCCGCCGATGTCGATGTTCTCGACACAGGCCTCGGCCGAGGCCCCTGAGGCCGCCGTGGCTTCGAACGGATAGAGGTTGACGTACAGGAGGTCGATGCCGCCGATGCCGTGGTCGCTCATCGCCGCGGCGTGGCTGGGCTCGTCGCGCACGCCCAGGAGCCCCCCGTGGACGACGGGGTGCAGGGTCTTGACCCGCCCGTCCATCATCTCGGGGAAGCCGGTCAGTTCAGACACGTCCTTCACCGCCAAGCCGGCGGCGGCGATGGCCGCCCGGGTGCCCCCGGTCGAGACCAGCTCCACGCCGGCGGCGGCGAGCGCACGGGCCGCCTCGACCAGTCCTGTCTTGTCGGACACCGAGATCAGGGCGCGGCGGACGGCGACGCGGTCGGGGGCGGGGGGGAAGGCGGGAGCGGCGGGCATGGCGAATCCGGCGTGGCTGGGGGCCGCGCCGGACTAGCACCTTGCAGGGCAAAAGCGAAAGGGGCGGCCGTCGCGGCCGCCCCGCCCGTCAATAGCCGTAGCCGCGATAACCGGCCGGCACGGCGTAGCCGTAACTGTTCTGGTACGCGTAATCGCTGCGCGCGTCGTAGCCGGTGCGATAGACCGGGGGTTGGTAGCGGTAGCGGGTCTGGGCGGTCGGATAGGTCCGATAGGCCACGCGCGAACGGCGGCTGTCGTGGCCGGTCGAAGCGCCCACCAGTCCGCCGACTGCGGCCCCGGCGACCACCGCTCCGGTGTCGCCATGGCTCAGCAGCGTTCCGGCCAGGGCCCCGATGGCGGCGCCGATCAGGGCGTTCTCGGTCTTGCTGGCGGCAAAGGCCTGACTGGCGGGCAGGGCCAAAGCCGCGACGACGGCGCCGGCGGCGGCGATACGGGTGATCCTGTTCATGACGTTTCGCCCCTTCAGAAGCGTTGTTCGATGCCGCCAATCTAGCAGCGCGCCCCTGAACAGGTTCGGAGCCGTCCGTTCAGCCCCGCTTCATCGAAAAACCCCGCCCGTGCCCTCCGCAGCGATTTGTTCTAGAAGCGCGTCGATGGCGCAGGAACAGAACGCGGGAGCCGTTTCCCCCCAGGTCACCGTGGCGATCGTCGCCTACCAGTCAGGGGACTATCTGCAGCCCTGCCTCGACGCCCTGGCGGCCCAGACCTATCGCGACTTCGAGGCGGTGATCGTCGACAACGACTCCACCGACGGGTCGATCGAACGGGTCCGGCTGCCCGACGCCCGTTTCCGCATCGAGAAGATGGGCAAGAACCTGGGGTTCGCCGTCGCCAACAATGTCGCCGCCCGCGGCAGCCGCGCCCCCTGGCTGGCGACCTTGAACCCCGACACCCGCGCCGAGCCGCAGTGGCTGGACAGGCTGATGGCCGCTACCGTCCGGTGGCCGGGCGCCGCCAGTTTCGGCTCCACCCAGATCAGCCTCGACCGCCCGGACGAACTCGACGGTGTGGGCGACGTCTGGCACGCGGCGGGCCTGGCCTGGCGCGCCCGGCTGGGCCGCCCGGTCGGCGACACGCCCCCCGAGGGCGAGGTGTTCGGCCCCTGCGCGGCGGCCGCCCTCTACCGCCGCGACGCCTTCCTCGAGCTCGGCGGCTTCGACGAGAGCTATTTCTGCTACTGCGAGGACGTGGACCTGGCCTATCGCCTGCGGCTGGCCGGCTGGACCGCGGTGCAGGTTCCGGACGCCGTGGTCCGCCACGCCGGCTCCGGCATTTCGGGACGGACCTCGGAGTTCACCATCTTCCACGGCCACCGCAACCGGGTCTGGACCTACGTCAAGAACACGCCCGGCCCGTGGTTCTGGCTCTTGCTGCCCTACCACATGGGCTACAATGCGCTGATGGCCTACACCGGCTTCCGCATCGGCAAAGGGCCGCCGATGGTCCGGGCCTACTGGGCGGCCCTGACAGGCATCGGTCCCGTGTGGGCCGCGCGCCGCAAGGTCCAGAAAGCCCGAAAAGCCAGCATCAGGAGCCTGTTCCGCGCCATGGCGTGGGAGCCCAAGGCCCCGTTGCGCCGCGACGTGGCCCGCCGCTTGCAGACGCGCCCCGAGTAGCGTTTTGACACGCATCCGGTTTATAAAAGCCGGCGAGGCGATAAAGGAGCATTGGCTGTGGCCCGTATTACTTTGAGACAACTTCTCGACCACGCGGCTGAGCACAGCTACGGCCTGCCCGCCTTCAACATCAACAACATGGAACAGGGTCTGGCGATCATGGAGGCCGCCGAGGCGGTCGATGCCCCGGTGATCATCCAGGCCAGCCGGGGCGCCCGGGCCTACGCCAACGACGTCATGCTGGCCCGGCTGATCGACGCCCTGGTCGAGATCTACCCCCAGATCCCGGTCTGCATGCACCAGGACCACGGCAACAGCCCGGCCACCTGCGCCACCGCCATCCAGTATGGCTTCACCTCGGTGATGATGGACGGCAGCCTGAAGGCCGACGGCAAGACCCCGGCCGACTACGACTACAACGTCGACGTGACCCGGCGGGTCGTCGACATGGCCCACGCCTGCGGCGTCTCGGTCGAAGGCGAGCTCGGCGTGCTTGGCAGCCTCGAAACCGGCATGGGCGAGAAGGAGGACGGCCACGGCTTCGAGGGCAAGCTCGACCACAGCCAGCTCCTGACCGATCCTGACCAGGCGGTGGACTTCGTCCGCGCCACGGGCGTCGACGCCCTGGCCATCGCCATGGGCACCAGCCACGGCGCCTACAAATTCAGCCGCAAGCCCGACGGGGACGTGCTGGCCATGGGGGTGATCGAGGAGATCCACCGCCGCCTGCCCAACACCCACCTGGTCATGCACGGCTCGTCCTCCGTGCCCCAGGACCTGCAGGACATCATAAACAAGCACGGCGGCGAGATGCCCCAGACCTGGGGGGTCCCGGTCGAGGAGATCCAGCGCGGGATCAAGCACGGCGTGCGCAAGATCAACATCGACACCGACAACCGGATGGCCATCACCGGCGCCATCCGCAAGGTGTTCGCCGAAAAGCCCGGCGAGTTCGATCCGCGCAGCTATCTGAAGCCGGCCAAGGAGGCGATGCGCAAGATCTGCATCCAGCGCTTCCAGGAGTTCGGGGCCGAGGGCTGGGCCGGCAAGATCCGTCCCCTGTCCACCGCGGCCATGGCCAAGCGTTACGTTTCGGGCGAACTGTCGCCCCAACTCGAAACGGTCCGGGTCGCGGCGGCGTAGACAAGAAGCGCCTCTCCCTTGTGGGGAGGCGCTATAGCCTCAGCGCCTTCAGCGCGGCTTCGGCCGCGGCGACGCCGGTCTCGTAGGCCCCGTGCGCGGTCGAGAAATGGTGCGGCGAACAGGCCTCGCCGGCGAAGAACAACCTCTCCTCCACCGGCGCCGCCAGCACCGCCCGCGCCCCCGCATGGCCGGGCCTGGCGTGGGAATAGGCCCCGCCGGTCCAGGGTTCCCGGGCCCAGGTCGAGGCGGTGAGGAAGCGCGCCTTTCGCCGGAAATCCGAGCCCAGCAGGCTGACCAGTTCCTCGATGGCGAAGGCGCCGAAGGCCGCCTCGCCTTCGCCTTCCAACTCCGCGGCCAGATCGCCGCCGAAGAACCCCTCGATCAGGGGGCGGCCGAAAGGGCGCAGGTGGTAAGCGCCCGTCCGCGCCGTGTCGAAACGGGCGACCAGGGTGGTTTCCGCCGGCAACAGTTCCGGTTCGGACAGGGTCAGGAAGGCCTTGTTTACGTGACCCAGCGGCAGGGCCTCGGCCGCGGCGACCTTGTCGGCCAGGGGCGGATCGAAGGACAGGCGGCCTGAGGCGATCACCGCGGCGGGGACCGCCACGATCACCGCCCGCGCCTCCAGGATTCCGTCCGCCGTGACCAGCCTCAGGCGCGGTCCGTCGTGCTCGATCCGGGTGACCGGGGCGCCCAGGGCCATCGGAAGGTCCCTGCCGAAGGTCGCCACCGTGGTCCCATAGCCTTCGCGTATCCGCCAGTTGGTCCCGGTGTCTTCATAGGCGTGGTAGTCGTGGACCGAGATGTCCGAGAACGGCGCTCCGTTATAGGCGCCGGAAAAGGCGTTCAGCCGGGCGTTCCAGCGCGACCCCGGCTCCAGCAGTTCCGAGACCGGCCGGTCGGGTCCGGCCACGGCCGCCTCAATCCGCTGTTCCAGGGCGTCGAAGGCCTGGCGATAGGCCTGCTGTTCCTCAGGAGGATATTGCAGATTGAAGGCCTGGCGCCGCCAGGGCGGCGGGGTCTTGTCCAGGGTCAGGCCCAGGGCTTCGGCGACGCCGGTCCAGGCGTTCTCGTCGGCCGAATGCAACCAGCCGCAGCCCAGGTCGACCGGGAAGCCCCCCGCCTCGACCGTGTGGGCCCGGCCGCCCAGGCGTGGGCGCGCCTCGACCAGCAGCGTCGAGACCGGCGCGCCCTTCAGCCGCCGCACGGCGGCTATGCCGGCTGCGCCTCCGCCGACCACGCAAATGTCCACTTCGGTCGCAAAACTCATCCATCCGTTCTTGCGTCATCGCCCGCCGCCCGCAAGGCCGATGACACCGGCGGCGGGCGCTGGCAGGCTGTCGCGGACCTGAAGGAGCTGACCCTTTGACCGAACCCGCCGCCCCCGTCCTGTCGATCACGGACCTGCGCATCGGCTTTTCCACCTATGACGGAGAGGTTGAGGCGGTCCGCGGCGTTTCCCTGTCGGTGGCCAAGGGCGAATGTCTGGGAGTGGTCGGCGAAAGCGGCTCGGGCAAGAGCCAGACCTTCATGGCCGCCATGGGCCTTCTGGCCGGCAACGGCCGGGCCACGGGCAGCATCCGGTTCAAGGGCCAGGAGCTGCTGGGGCTTCCGGTCAAGCAACTGAACCGCATCCGCGGCTCGAAGATGACCATGATCTTCCAGGACCCGCTGACGGCGCTTACCCCCTATATGCGGATCGGCGACCAGATCGCCGAATCCCTGCGCGCCCATCGGGGGGTCTCCCACGCCGAAGCCCTGAAGCAGGCCAAGGCCTGGCTCGACCGGGTGCGCATCCCCGATGCGGCGCGGCGCCTGCGCCAATATCCCCACGAGCTGTCGGGGGGGATGCGCCAGCGGGTGATGATAGCCGGCGCCATGGCTTGCGGCCCCGAGCTGCTGATCGCCGACGAACCGACCACCGCCCTGGACGTCACCGTCCAGGCCGACGTGCTCGACCTGATGGCTGAGCTGAAGCACGAGACCGGGGCGGGACTGATCCTGATCACCCACGACATGGGGGTCATCGCCCGTCTGGCCGACCGGGTCTGCGTCATGCGCAAGGGGCTGTTCGTGGAGGAGGGGGCCGTCGACGCCGTGTTCCACCGGCCGTCGACGCCCTATACCCGCGAACTGCTGGAGGCGATTCCGCGTCTCGACCGCGCCGATCGCGGCGGACGGCCCATCCTCGCGCCGCTGCCCAAGGACGCCCCGGTCCTGGTCGAAGGCAAGGACGTCAAGGTCTGGTTCGACGTCCCCGCCGGCCTGATGAAAAAGCCGCGGAAGCTGCGGGCGGTCGACGGGGTCGATTTCATCATCCGCCGGGGAGAGACCTTGGGGGTGGTGGGCGAAAGCGGGTCCGGCAAGTCCACCCTGGCGCGGGCGGTCCTGAACCTGATCCCCGCGACGTTCGGCTCGGTGACCCTGATGGGCCGGGACCTGACCAGCGCCGGCCGGGCCGCTGTCCAGGCCGCGCGCAAGGACCTGCAGATCGTGTTCCAGGATCCCTTGGCCAGCCTCGACCCCCGCGCCACCATCGGCGATTCCATCGCCGAGCCCTTGCGGGTGTTCCGTTCTGGTCAGACCAGGGCCGAGCGGGACGAGACGGTGCGGGCCATGATGGAGCGGGTGGGCCTGGATCCGGCCCTGATCAACCGCTACCCGCACGAGCTGTCCGGCGGTCAGAACCAGCGGGTCGGCGTCGCCCGGGCGGTGATCCTGAATCCCCAGCTGGTGATCTGCGACGAAGCGGTCTCGGCCCTGGACGTCTCGATCCGCGCACAGATCATCGACCTTCTGATCGACCTGCAGCGGTCGATGGGCCTGGCGGTGATGTTCATCAGCCATGACTTGGCGGTGGTGCGCGAGATCAGCCACCGGGTGATGGTGCTCTATATGGGCCGGGTGATGGAGGAGGCCGACGGTCCGGACCTCTACGCCGACGCCCGCCATCCCTACACCCGGGCCCTGCTGTCGGCCGCGCCGGTTCCCGATCCCGCGGTGGAGCGCGCTCGTCCGCGGCTTAAGCTGGCCGGAGAGCCCCCCAGCCCGATGGACCCCCTGACCTCGCTCCGCTTCCTGCAGTCCAGGCTGCCCCTCGACCCCCTGGCCCAGGTCTATGTCCCCCGACTGGAAGTGGTGGCGCCCGGCCATCGGGTCGCCGAATTCGATCCCGCCTGAAGCCAAATCGTCGCGGGCTCAACCTTACCGAAAGGGTCCTTGGCTAGAGTGCGCCCATGGACGCCCAAGGACCCGGCATGCGCATCGACGTCGTCGCCCCCCTCGACCTCGGCCCGGAGGACCTCGCGGCCTGGGCCCGGTTCCAGGCCGCCGATCCGGCGCTGTCCAATCCGTTCCTGTCCGCCCACTGGCCGAGGGCCTGCGCCGAGGTGGACGGGCCGGACCGCCGCTTCGGACGGGTGGCGGTGCTGCGCGACACGGCCGGCGCCCCCCTCGGCTTCCTGCCGGCGCGCCTGTCCCGGGGGGCGTCGCGTCCGATGGGAGCGCCCATGTGCGACTACCAGGCCGTGGTATCCGCCCCCGGCCTGGCGCTCGACCCCCGCGCCCTGGTGCGGGCGATGGGTGCGGCCCGCTACGACTTCACCCACTTCCTGGCCGATCAGGCGGCCTTCGCCCCCTTCATGCGCGGGCGGTGGGAAAGCCAGATCGTCGACATCAGCCAGGGTTACGAGGCCTATGCGGCCGAGCGGCGGGCCGGCGGCCACGACATCCTCAAGGACACCGCCAAGAAGGCCCGCAAGCTGGAGCGCGACCACGGCGAGACGGCGTTCACCGCCCTGTCGGACTCGAGCGCCGACTTCGACGCCCTGATCGACTGGAAGCGCAAACAATACCGCCAGACCCGCCAGACCGACATCTTCGAGGCCGGCTGGCCGCTGGAACTGCTGCGCAAGCTGCACGCCGCCACCGATCCGGGCTTCCGGGGCGCCCTGTTCACCCTGCATGTGGGCGGGCGGCTGGCGGCGGCAAATTTCACCCTGTGCGGCGGCGGGGCCATCTATTGTTGGTTCATCGCGCACGACGCCGGCTTCGCCAAATATTCCCCCGGCGTGATCCTGATCGACAAGATCCTGCAGTGGGGGGCGGCCGAAGGCTTCCGCGAGCTGGATTTCGGGCCCGGCGACTACCGGTTCAAACTGCAACTCGCCAACAGGACGCGTCCCATCGCACATGGCTTCGTCGGCCGGCCTTCGCCGGCCGCCCTGGTGCGCGAAGCCCAGTACCGGGTGCGCACCACCGCCGAGGCCCTGCCGCTCGGCCGGGTGTCGCATTGGCCGGGCAAGGCCATGCGCCGGGTTGACCTGTGGATGGGCCTGCGCTGAGCGGTCGGGCGAAGCGGCTCTTTAAATTGCGCTGAACAAGCGCCGCCGCCGGACCCTTTCAGGGTCGGACGGGCCCGACCCGTTAGAAAGGGTTCGGCTTTACGGCCTTGAACGCGATGGCCGCCTTAACCGGCTTCCACTTAAGGCTATCGCGCTCTAGGTTGCGCCTCCTTTTTCCGGGCCCTTCAGGGTCCCGGTCCCCTTTGGCGTACCGTGATGGTCATAGACTTCGAACAGATAGAGGCCGCCGCCGCGCGGTTGAAAGGTCACATCGAGCGCACGCCGATGCGCCAATCGCGCACCCTGTCGGAGATCACCGGGGCCGAGGTCTGGGTCAAGTTCGAGAACCTGCAGTTCACCGCCGCCTACAAGGAGCGCGGCGCCCTGAACAAGCTGCTGCAGCTTACGGAGGCGGAACGGACGCGGGGGGTGATCGCCGCCTCGGCCGGCAACCACGCCCAGGGCTTGGCCTATCACGGGGCGCGGCTGGGCATCCCGGTCACCATCGTCATGCCTCGCACCACCCCCATGATCAAGGTCGAGCATACCCGCGCCTTCGGGGCGGAGGTGGTTATGGACGGGGACACCTATGACGAGGCGGGGGAGATCGCCCATCGCTTGTGCGAGGCCCGCGACCTGGTGTTCGTCCACCCGTTCAACGACCCGGCGGTTATCACCGGCCAGGCCACCATCGCGCTCGAGATGTTCGAGGACGTCCCGGATTTGGAGGTCCTGCCGGTGCCGATCGGCGGCGGCGGCCTGATCGCCGGCGTCGCCACCGCAGCCAAGAGCCTCTCCAACCGGGTTTCCATCGTCGGGGTCGAGCCGGCCATGTACCCCTCCTTCACCGCCAAGATGCGCGGCGTCCAGGCCGCGGTCGGCGGCCAGACCATCGCCGAGGGCATCGCGGTCAAACAGGTCGGCGACCTGACCTACGCCGTCGCGCGCCCGCTGATCGACGAGGTGGTGCTGGTCGAGGAGCCCTATTTCGAGCGGGCCGTGGCCCTGTACTGCAATGTCGAGAAGACCATCGCCGAGGGCGCCGGCGCGGCCTCCCTGGCCGCCCTGCTGGCCCATCCGGAGATGTTCCGCGGCAAGAAGTGCGGGCTGATCCTCACCGGCGGCAACATCGACACGCGCCTTCTGGCCTCGGTCCTGACCCGCGAACTGGTGCGGGCCCAGCGGCTGGTGTCCCTGCGCATCATCGGCGACGACCGCCCGGGCCTTCTGGCCAACGTCTCGGCCCTGATCGCCCGCATGGGCGCCAATATCGTCGAGGTGGCGCACAACCGCCTGGCCCTGGACGTGCCGGCCAAGGGCGCCGAATTCGACATCATGATCGAGACCCGGGACGCCGCCCATACCCGGGAGATCATCGCGGCCCTGCGCGAGGCGGGTTACCCGCCTCGCGCGGTCTAAGCGCTGGGGTGCGAGGTGGGTTATCCGCCGCGCAGGGTCTGAGGGGAATCGCATGATCAAGAAACTTGTCCTGGTCGCCGCCCTGGCGGCGCTGGCCGCCTGCTCGCCCAAGCCCAGGGATTCGGGCGAGGGGCTGGGTCCGTTCGCGCCGCGCGACGGCGGCGGCTCGGCCAAGACCGTGGCCGCCGGCCAGGCCTTCCTGGCCAAGAACGCCAAACAACCCGGCGTGGTCACCCTGCCGTCCGGCCTGCAATACAAGATCGTGCGTGAAGGTCCGCCTGGCGGCGTGCACCCCAAGCCCCAGGACGAGGTCAAGGTCCACTACGAGGGGACCCTGCTCGATGGCACGGTGTTCGACTCCAGCTACAAGCACGGCCAGCCGGTGGTGTTCACCCTGGGCGGCCTGATCCCCGGCTGGGTCGAAGGCATCCAGCTGATGAAGCCGGGCGACGAATTCATGCTCTATGTCCCGTCCAAGCTCGGCTACGGCGACTCGGAGGCCGGACCGATCCCCCCCGGATCGACCCTGGTGTTCAGGATCGAGCTCCTCGGCGTGCTGCAACACTCGACGGGCCTGGGCTGACTCCCCACGGGAGCCCTATCCGATCCGCCTTGATCGGGACTAAGCTCCCCCCAATGACCCCGAACATCCCGCAAACGGCCGAGGCGCTGGCCGCCCGCGCCATCGAGGTTCTGGCTCGCCTGGTGGCCTTCGACACCACCTCGCGCGGCTCCAACCTGGCCCTGATCGAATGGGTCGAGGCCGAACTGGGGAAACTGGGCGTGGCGGGGCGGCGCGTCCCCAACGCCGACGGGACCAAGGCCAATTTCTACGCCACCCTGGGCCCCGCGGTCGAAGGCGGCGTGGTGCTGTCGGGCCATACCGACGTGGTGCCGGTGGACGGCCAGCCCTGGACCTCCGACCCCTTCGTCCTCACGCCGAAGGGCGACGGGCGCCTCTATGGACGGGGAACCTGCGACATGAAGGGTTTCCTGGCCCTGGCCCTGGCGGCCGCGCCCCTGTTCGCCTCGGGACGGCTGCGGCGTCCCGTCCACCTGGCCCTGTCCTATGACGAGGAGGTCGGGTGCCTGGGGGCTCCGGACATGATCCGCGAGATCGCCGTTCGGCTCCCGCGCCCCATGGCGGTGATCGTGGGCGAGCCGACCGACATGGTCGCCGTGGCGGGCCACAAGGGCATCGCCACCTTCCGCGTCACCGTCACCGGGCGCGAAGCCCATTCCAGCCTCACCCACCTGGGGGCTTCGGCCAATATGGCGGCGATCCGGCTGATGGGGTCCCTGGTTCGGTTATCCGAGCGGCTGGAAAGCGACGCCGACCCCGCCTCGCCCTTCCTGCCCAAGGGCGCGACCCTGACCGTGGGCCAGATCCAAGGCGGCACGGCGGTGAACATCCTGGCCCGGGAGTGCGTCTTCGTCTTCGACCTGCGCACGCCGCCGGGACTCGACCCCCGGGCGATCCTGGCTCCGTTCTACCGGGAGGTCGTCGCCCTGGATGCCGAGCTGAAGGCCCGCTTTCCCGAGGCCGGCGCGCGGATCGAGAACCGCTCCGCCACCCCTGCCTTCGCTCCGGAGACCGACGGCGCGGCCGAACGGCTGGCCAGAAGCCTGGCGGGCGACAACGGCCCGCCGCGAGTGGTGTCCTACGCCGCCGAAGCCGGCCAGTTCCAGGGCGCCGGGTTCTCCACGGTCATCTGCGGTCCCGGCTCGATCGAACAGGCCCACCAGCCGAACGAATATGTCGAGGTCAGCCAGATCGAACGCGGCGCGGCCTTCATGCTCAGGCTGGCGGAGGCGTTGAGCTGACCTCGTCGGGGGTTGGGCGCCATTCGTCGCGCACCTCCGCGTCCGCCTCGGATCCGCAACGCTCCGACCGCAGGGCCTCGAAATCCCCCGCGTCCAGCAATCGCGACAACGCCCAGACCGCCGCCCCGCGCACGATCGGGGCCGGATCGTCCAACAGGACCATCGCCGACGCCGCCAACCGCGCCTCCCCCGAATTGCCCACCGCATAGAGGACGTTGCGGATGAAGCGGTCGCGGCCGATCCGCTTCACCGGCGACTTGGCGAACAGGGTCCTGAACGCGGCGTCGTCCAGGGCCGCGAGTTCCTCCAGCGGCGGATCCTTCAGCGCTTCGCGGGCGTGCAGGGCGGTTTGCTGGGCCTTCGCCGCGAACTTGTTCCAGGGGCAGACGGCCAGGCAGTCGTCGCAGCCGTAGATGCGGTTGCCCATGGCCGCCCGGTACCGGCGGGGCATCGGTCCCTTCCGTTCGATGGTCAGATAGGAAAGGCACGCCCGCGCATCCAGTTGGAACGGAGCGGGGAAGGCGCCGGTCGGGCAGACGTCCAGGCAGGCCCGGCACGAACCGCAATGGTCCATCTCCGCCGCGTCGGGCGTCAGCTCCAGGGCGGTCAGGATCGAGCCCAGGAACAGCCACGACCCATGCTCGCGGCTGACCAGATTGGTGTGCTTGCCCTGCCAGCCCAGCCCGGCGGCCTGGGCCAGGGGCTTTTCCATCAAGGGGGCGGTGTCGACGAACACCTTCAACTCGCCCCCCAGGGCCCCGCCCATCCAGCGGCCCAGCGCCTTCAGGCGCGACTTGATCAGCTCGTGATAGTCGTCGCCGCGCGCGTAGACCGAAATGTTCCCGGAGGTGCGGCGGGCGAGGGCCGCCATAGGGTCGGCGTCGGGTCCATAGTTCATGCCCAGCACGACCGCCGACCGCGCTCCGGGCCACATCGCCTGGGGATGGCTTCGGCGCTCCAGGCTCTGGGCCATCCAGTCCATGGTCCCGTGCCGCCCCTCGGCCACGAACTCGGCCAGCCGCGCGCCCGCCGGCCATGGGCGGTCGACGGCGGCGAAGCCCACGGCGTCAAAGCC
The DNA here is from genome assembly GCA_035493955.1 of Caulobacteraceae bacterium. Taxonomy (GTDB): domain Bacteria; phylum Pseudomonadota; class Alphaproteobacteria; order Caulobacterales; family Caulobacteraceae; genus NCED01. The sequence continues at coordinate 159,799 of DATJHI010000036.1, forward strand.
GAGCTCGGTCGCCTTGGCGCGGATCGCGGGTTTGGGATCGGAAAGGGCCACGCGCCCTTTTACCAGATCGGGCGGCCAGCGGTTTAAGGCGTTGTGGGTCCTAGAAATCCAGGTCGTGGTAGTGGGCGGCCGGGGGCAGGCCCGGCTGGCGGTCGCCCAGCAGGGGCCTGAAGCAGGGCCGCGACTTGATCTTGCCGTACCAGGTGCGCGCCGCCGGACCCTGATCCCAGGGAATCTCGCCCATGTAGTCGATCACCGACAGGTGGCCGGCGGCGGCGATGTCGGCCAGGCTGAGGCTCTCCCCCGCCAGCCAGGGCCGGGCCTGCAACAGGCCGTCGATATAGAGCAGATGACCGCGCAGGGCCTCGCGCCCCTGGCGGAGCGCGCCGGGATCGGGAGCGCCCAGGCCCAGGATCCGCTTCTCCATCTTCTCGTGCAGCAGCAGGCCGTTGACCTCGAAGTCGAACTTGCGGTCGAACCACTGGACCATCCGGCGCGCCTCGGCCCGCTCGGCCGGGTCGGCGCTGAGCAGGGGCGGGTCGGGGTATTGCTCCTCCAGGTGATCCAGCACCGCGCGGGTCTCGCAGGCCACCACCTGGCGGCCCCCGTTGGTCTCCACCAGCACCGGGGTCAGGCCGGACGGGTTGAGCAGGGACAGGCTCTCGGGGCGCTCCCAGTAGCGTTCGATCACCTCGCGGAACGGCAGCCGCTTTTCGCCCAGGGCCAGACGCGCCTGGCGGGAGAACGGATCGAGGGGAAAATGATGAAGGGTGCGTTCGACGATCATGAGGCCCGGCCAGTGACCCAGGCTTTGACTGAACAGGGTTAAGGGGCCTTTACCGGCCCCCGCGGCGCAAGGACGCCGGCCCTCGATCGGCCTGGCCGCGACGGAACCGACGGCGCGTTCGCCGCGCTCACCTCCGCATGGACCGCATCCACATCGGCACCTCGGGCTGGACCTATGACGACTGGAAGGGCCCTTTCTATCCGGCCGGACTGAAGGCCAAGGGCCGGTTCGGCTTCTACGCCTCCCAGTTCGACACCACCGAGATCAACGGCTCCTTCTACCGCTTGCCCAGCGAGACCGCGGTCGCGGCCTGGGCCGCCGCGGCGCCGCCGGGGTTCGTGTTCGCCTGGAAAGCCTCACGCTTCATCACCCACAACAAGAAACTGAAGGACGTGGCGGACTCGATCGCCCTGGTTTTCAGACGGATGGACCCCCTGGGCGAGCATTTCGGCCCGGTGCTGTTCCAACTGCCGCCGCAGCTGCATCTGGACCGCGAGCGGTTGGCCCGCTTCCTGGACCTGTTGCCCCCGCGTCGGCGCTGCACCGTCGAGTTCCGCCACCCCAGCTGGTATGCGGCCCCCGTGTTCGACCTGCTGCGCGACCACGACACCGCCCTGTGCATCTCCGACCACCACGCCGCCCCGTCGCCGTGGGAGCAGACCGCCTCGTTCCTCTATGTGCGTGGACACGGGCCGGGTGGGCGCTATGTCGGGCGTTATCCGGACCAGACCCTCGACGATTGGGCGGGCCGGATCGCCGCCTTCGAAGGGTCGGCCTTCGCCTATTTCGACAACGACATCAAAGCCGCCGCCCCCGAGGACGCCAGGCGGCTGCTTTCGCGGGTGCGGCGGGCCGCAAAAGCCTAGCGCAAGTCCGTGAAAAGCCTTCGCTTGACCGGCGAAATCCACTATATGCACAAGCGATGACCGCCCGGCCGAAAGGCCGGGCGGAGCCGTTTCGGAGGCGCTGCTGTCAAGCTGCATGCGCTCCACTGAACAGAAGGGGCGAACGCCCATGAACGATGTGCTGATGCCCAAGGCGACCGCTGTCTGGCTGGTCGACAACACCTCTTTGACCTTCGAACAGATCGCCGATTTCTGCGGCCTGCATCCCCTGGAAGTGAACGGCATCGCCGATGGCGAGGTGGCGCGCGACATCCGCGGCGCCGACCCGATCGCCAACGGCCAGCTCAACCGTGAAGAGCTCGACAAGGCCCAGGCCGACCCGACCTACCGGATGAAGGCCCAGGTCAGCCGCCACGCCGAACTGCTGAAGCCGACCAAGAAGGCGCCGCGCTACACCCCGGTGTCCCGGCGCCAGGACCGGCCCGACGCCATCGCCTGGTTCGTCCGCAACCATCCGGAAGTGGCCGACAGCCAGATCGCCAAGATCCTCGGCACCACCAAGTCGACGATCGACCAGGTGCGCAACCGTCAGCATTGGAACGCCGCCAACATCAAGCCGGTGGATCCGGTCACCCTGGGCCTGATCGGCCAGCTCGAGCTCGACGAGGTGGTCCGCAAGGCCGCCGACAAGAAGGCCAAGGACGACGCGCGCAAGGGCGTCGTCTCCGAGGGGGCCACCCTGCGTCCCGCGATCGAGACCGGCGTGGCGATCGATTCTGACGAAGACCAGGCCGACGCCTACTGACAGGCGTCGCTTTCGGCGTCCGTTCGCGCGGGCTCTTCAAGGCGGCGGATGTGGACGGGCCGCAAGGCCGTGATCATGCTGAACGGGCGAGCCCGAAGCCGCCGGGGCGCTGAGCTTTTCCCCGACGGCCCGAGCCCTTCTCGCGACATCCAGGCCGGTCGCGCCGCCTCTCCTCGTTGGGACAAGCGGCGGAGCCTATAGGCCAGAGCGATCCCGCCGCACCGGTGCTGACGGCGGCGGGAAGGTTCTAGTGGGCCCGGGCGCCGCGGAGCACTTCGATCTGCTCCTTCACGCGGAGCTTCTGCAACTTCAATTCCCTGACGCGCAACGAGTCCGCACTCGGGTGGCGGAGCTCTTCCTCAATGGCCCGGTCAAGCGTTTGATGACGGGAGCCGAGTTCGCGAATACGCGCGTCGATCGCCATGGTGGACGCCTCCTAGCTGATGGGCGTCAAAGTAGAACACCACAATTCCACGCCTGTCCCGTCACGGCCGCGTGAGCGGGCGCCTGCCGACCGTCTTCACCAAAAGGGGTCGATGACTGTACAATCTCGAGGCGCCGTCTGGCGGGATTTGCCCGGCCGTCCCGCTGAATCGGAACGACTTGGGCGGTGAATCAGGCTCTATGATTAGGCGTTGAAGTCGGGCTGGATCGGGAGCGCATGAACGACGACGAGCCCGGCGGCGATGCTGACGAGGCGGCGCTCCGCGCCCGGTTGTCGGCGATGCGCATCGAGCACCAGGACCTCGACGCGGCCGTGCACGCCCTGGCGGGGGCGCCCAATCCGGACCAGATCCGCATCGCCCGGCTGAAGAAAAAGAAGCTGGCCCTACGCGACGAGATCGTGCGGATCGAGGACCAGCTCACCCCCGACATCATCGCCTGATCCCGTGTGGCTTAACGGCAGCTCTTGGGGCACTTCCCCCCCCGAGGTTTTCGGTTACTCTCGGCCCCCCTTCCGCCCGCCCGGACGCCCACGAGGGTGATTCCCAGGCGGGCCCGTACCCGGACGACGACATGAAGCTCAGCATCGAGCGGGCGGCGCTCATCAAGGCCTTGGGCCACGTGCAAAGCGTGGTCGAGAGGCGCAACACCATTCCGATCCTCTCCAACGTGCTGTTGTCGGCGGAAGGGGGGGCGCTGTCCTTCTCTGCCACCGATCTCGACATGGAGATCATCGACGAGACCGCCGCCAACGTCTCGACCCCGGGCCAGATCACCGCCCCGGCCCAGGTGCTGTACGAGATCGTGCGCAAGCTGCCCGACGGGGCCGAGGTGGAGCTGAAGTTCGCCGGCGAAGACCCGCGCCTTTCGGTGACGGCCGGCCGTTCGCGCTTCAACCTGCCGGTGCTGCCGGCGGGCGACTTCCCGGTGATGTCGTCGGACGGGTTGTCGGCCCGGATCGCGGTGGAGGCCTCGGCCCTGGCCCGGCTGATCGACAAGACCCGCTTCGCCATCTCCACCGAGGAGACCCGCTACTATCTGAACGGTCTCTATCTGCACACGGTGAGCGAGGGGGGCGAGATCAGGCTGCGCGCCGTCGCCACCGACGGCCACCGGTTGGCCCTGGCCGAAATGCCCGCGCCCGAGGGATGCGCCGGCCTGCCCGGAGTGATCATCCCGCGAAAGACCATCCAGGAGGCTCGCCGCTTGCTGGAGGACGCCTCAGGCATGGTGGAGATGCAGATATCCCAGGCCAAGGTGCGCTTCGAATTCGGCCGCGCCGCCCTGACCTCCAAGGTCATCGACGGCTCCTTCCCCGACTACATGCGGGTGATCCCCCGCGACAACCAGCGCGTGGTGATGGTCGACAACGCCCTGTTCGCCCAGGCGGTGGACCGGGTGGCGACCATCTCGGCCGAGAAGTCGCGCTCGGTGAAGATGGCGGTCGAGCCCGGCCGGCTGATCCTGACCGTGCGCAACATGGAGGCCGGCCAGGCGGTGGAAGAGGTCGAGGTCGACTACGACGGCGAGGCCTTCGAGATCGGTTTCAACGCCCGCTACCTGCTCGACGTCGCCGGCCAGATCCAGGGCGAGATGGCCGAGTTCCGTTTCGCCGACCCGGCCTCGCCCACCCTGGTGCTCGACCCGGTCGATCGCGGCGTCCAATACGTGCTGATGCCGCTGAGGGTGTGAGGACGCGCATGAGCGTCCTTCTCCCCTTGTGGGAGAAGGTGGCCTCGAAGAGGCCGGATGAGGGGGCGCGCCGCCCGGTCCGGCTCTGTGCTTCAAAGGCCCCCGGGTGGACGTCGCTAGACCCCTGGTCCGCCGGCTCCGCCGACACCTTCTCCCACAAGGGGAGAAGGAGGATCTTGTGAAGTCCGCCCTTGTTTCCGTCGCCCTGACCGACTTCCGCTCGTACGACCATGCCGAGCTGGTCATGGACGGCCGTCCGGTTTTCCTGTTCGGGCCAAACGGGGCGGGCAAGACCAATCTTCTGGAGGCCATCTCCTTCTTCGCCCCCGGCCGGGGCCTTCGTGGGGCGGGGTCGGCCGAGGTGGGCCGGCGGTCGCCCGGCGAGACCCGGGGCCGCGCGTGGAGCGTCTCGGCCCGTCTGCAGACCGCTGAGGGCGAGGCCCGCATAGGCACGGGCGTCGAGCCCGACGCGGCCCGGCGCACGGTGCGGATCGAGGGCGAGACCGTCCAGCCCGGCCGCCTGGTCGAGATCCTGCGGCTGGTCTGGCTGACCCCCGCCCAGGACCGGCTGTTCCTGGAAGGCGGGACCGGGCGGCGCCGTTTCCTCGACCGGCTGGCCTACGCCGCCGAGCCGGCCCACGCCACGGCGGCCTCGGCCTTCGAGAAGGCCATGCGCGAACGCACCCGGCTGCTGTCGGACCCTGGACCCGATCCGGCCTGGCTCGACGCCCTGGAGGTCCAGGCGGCGCGGGCGGGGGCGGCCCTGGCGGCGGGACGGGCGCGCACCCTGGAGGCCCTGCAGGCTGAGATCGAGGCGCGGGCCGACCGGCCGTTTCCCCAGGCGCGGCTGAGCCTGTCGGGGGATTGGGGCCAGCCGGACGACGAGGCGCGGTTGCAGGCCGTGCTGGCCCGGTCGCGGGACCGCGACGCGGCGGCGGGGCGGGCGCTGTCGGGGCCGCATCGGACCGATCTGGTGGTGATCCACGCCGAAAAGGACCGTCCGGCGGCGGAATGTTCCACCGGGGAACAGAAAGCCTTGATCCTGAACCTTGTTTTGGCTCAGGCGGCGCGACTTTCCCGTGCGAAATCCGATCCGAATCCTATATTGTTGTTGGATGAAGTCGCTGCGCATCTGGACGCCCGCCGCAGGGCCGCGCTGTTCGACGAAATCACCGCCCTGGGCCTGCAGGCTTTCCTGACCGGGACCGACCAGGCGCTGTTCGAAGACTTGGCGGACAGAGCTTTAGGCGTGCGCGTAGACGCCTCCGCCCTGTTCCCCATCATGGGTTGACCGATGACCGATCTGACGCCGCACAACACCGGAGCCGAGGACTACGACGCCGACTCCATCAAGGTCCTCAAGGGCCTGGATGCGGTGCGCAAGCGCCCGGGGATGTACATCGGCGACACCGACGACGGCTCCGGCCTGCACCACATGGTCTACGAGGTGGTCGACAACGCCATCGACGAAGTGCTGGCCGGCTGGGCCACCGAGGTCGAGGTGATCCTGAACGCCGACGGCTCGGCCACGGTGATCGACGACGGGCGCGGCATTCCCACCGACATTCATACCGAGGAGGGGGTTTCGGCGGCCGAGGTCATCATGACCCAGTTGCACGCGGGCGGTAAGTTCAACCAGAACAGCTACAAGGTCTCGGGCGGCCTGCACGGGGTGGGCGTCAGCGTCGTCAACGCCCTGTCCGATTTCCTCGACCTGAAGATCTGGCGCGAGGGCGACATCCACGAAATGCGCTTCAAGCGCGGCGACGCCATGGCCCCGCTGAAGGTGACCGGAAAGGCGCCCCTGCGCGCCAGCGGCCACCCGCTCACCGGCACCAGCGTCACCTTCTTCCCCTCGATGGAGACCTTCGCGACCATCGAGTTCGACCGCAAGACCCTGGAGCACCGGTTGCGCGAACTGGCCTTCCTCAATTCGGGGGTGACCATCCGTTTCCGCGATCTGCGCGGGACCGAGCCGTTCGAAGAGACCATGCACTACGACGGCGGGGTGGAGGAGTTCGTCCGCCATCTCGACAAGTCGAAGACGCCCATGATCAAGGCGCCGATCGTGGTCCGCGGCCGGCGCGAGCAGGTGGAGATCGACCTCTCCCTCTGGTGGAACGACAGCTACCACGAGACCATGCTGTGCTTCACCAACAACATCCCGCAGCGCGACGGGGGCACGCACCTGGCCGCCTTCCGCGCCGCCTTGACCCGGGTGATTGGCAACTACGTCGAGAGTTCCGGCGCCGGCAAGCGCGAGAAGATCAGCTTCTCCGGCGAGGACGCCCGCGAAGGCCTCACCTGCGTGCTGTCGATCAAGCTGCCCGATCCCAAGTTCTCGTCCCAGACCAAGGACAAGCTGGTCTCGTCGGAGGCCCGTCCCGCGGTGGAGGGCCTGGTCGGCGAGGGCCTGGCCCAGTGGTTCGAGGAGCATCCCGCCGAGGCCAAGCAGATCGTCGGCAAGATCGTCGAGGCCGCCGCCGCCCGCGAGGCCGCCCGCAAGGCCCGCGAATTGACCCGGCGCAAGTCGGTGCTGGACATCAGCTCCCTGCCCGGAAAACTCGCCGACTGTCAGGAGCGCGATCCGGCCAAGTCCGAACTGTTCATCGTGGAGGGCGACAGCGCCGGCGGCTCGGCCAAACAGGGGCGCAACCGGGAAAACCAGGCGGTGCTGCCGCTCAGGGGCAAGGTGCTCAATGTCGAGCGGGCCCGCTTCGACAAGATGCTGGGCTCCGAGCAGATTGGCACCCTGATCATGGCCCTGGGCGCCGGGATCGGCCGCGACGAGTTCGACGCCGACAAGATCCGCTATCACAAGATCATCATCATGACCGACGCCGACGTCGACGGCGCCCACATCCGTACGCTGCTGCTGACCTTCTTCTACCGGCAGATGCCTGAGCTGATCGAGCGGGGCTACCTCTACATCGCCCAGCCGCCGCTCTATAAGGCGGCCAAGGGTAAGGCCTCGCGCTACCTCAAGGATGACGCGGAGATGGAGGCCTTCCTGTTCGACGAGGGCGTCGACGGGGCCAGCCTCGATCTCGGGTCCGGCGAGCGGTTGACCGGCGCCGACCTGCGCCGCCTGGTGGTGGAATCGCGTCAGGCCAAGGCCCTGGTCGAACGTCTCGCCGCCCGCGCCCCGGCCTTCGCGATCGAACAGGCGGCCCTGTCCGGCCTGTTCGGCGAGCAGCCCGATCCGGCGAAGTCCGCCGCCCGCCTCGACCTCTATGCGGAGGAGGGCGACGGGGGCTGGACCGGCTCGGCGGCGGTGGGACCCGGCGGTCCGGGCGTCGGCCCCGGCGGGTTCGTGTTCAGCCGCGTCCGCCGCGGGGTGTCCGAACGGATCGTGCTCGACGACCTGATGATCCACGCCGCCGACGCCCGCCGCCTGGCGGAGCGCGGTGCGGTCCTGGCCGAGACCTTCGCCACGCCGGCCATGTTCCGGCGCAAGGACAAGGAGACCAGCGTGCGCGGGCCGCTGGACCTGGTGGCGGCGATCATGGACGCCGGCCGCAAGGGCCTGTCGATCCAGCGCTACAAGGGCCTGGGCGAGATGAACGCCGAGCAGCTGTGGGAGACCACCCTCGACTACAACGCCCGCACCCTGCTGCAGGTGAAGGTCAGCCACGGCGACGACGCCGACGACATGTTCTCCAGGCTGATGGGCGATCTGGTCGAGCCGCGGCGGGAGTTCATCCAGGAGAATGCCCTGGATGCCGAGGTGGACGTCTAAAGGCTGGCGCTACGTCTCGGGCCGGCGGTTCCCCGAACGCCGCCGCGACCTGCGTCTCATCCACGCCCTCGATCTCCACCGCCTTCAGCCGACTCTGACCGCCGCGCGCCACGCGCACGGTCGATCGGCGCACGCCGAGCGCCTTGGCGAGAAGCTGTTCCAGGGCGGCGTTGGCCTCGCCCTCGACCGGGGCGGCGCGGACGCGCGCGGACAGGACCGGACGCCCCTCGGGATCGAGGCTCCAGCCGTCCACCCGGTCCGCCCCGCCCTTCGGCGTCAGCCGGACATGCAGGATCAAGACAGCTCAGCCCAGGGCGGCGATCAGCGGCCCGGCGATGGTGCGCTCGATCAGGATCCGCAGGGCCTGCAGCAGCAGGATCAGGATGATCGGGCTGATGTCGATGCCGCCCAGGTTGGGCATGAACCGGCGGATCGGCGCCAGCATCGGGGCGGTGACGGCGTCCAGCACCTGCAGGATCCGGTTCACCGTGCGGTTGCGCACGTTCAGCACGTCGAAGGCGATCAGCCACGACAGGATCGCGTTGACGATGACCACGAAGACGACGAGGTCGATCAGGCTGAAAATCAAAAACAGAAGGGCGCTGCCCATGGTCCCCCCGGCGTCGACTGCACGTTCAATAGCCCGCGCCCCGCGGTCGCGGCAAGGCTGGTGCTGAAACGCCTAGCCGGGCTCGCTTGACAAGGCGTCGGGGCGGACCTTATTTGCCGCCTCCCGCGCGGGACCCCGGTCCTCGCGGGCCGGGCGTATGGGGCCGTAGCTCAGTTGGTAGAGCGTCTCGTTCGCAATGAGAAGGTCAGCGGTTCGACTCCGCTCGGCTCCACCATCCGCCCCACCCATCCCTGACATCCGCGCCGCCTCGGCCCGGCTCTTGCTGGGTTCCGGGCGACTCCATCGGTTGGGCGGGACCATGTTCCAAATCGAGATCGACGTTCGCACCGGCAGGGAAGCCGAACGCTTCAACACCGCGGTCTACCGGTTCCTCGAACTGCACGCGGACGGTCTCGACGGCCTCGAGCTGGTCAAGATCGAGTCGCATCCCGAGGGTCCGCTCGAGCGCAAGACCCTGACCCTGTGGAGCCCGGAATCGGTGGCCGAATTCCAAAGCTTCTGGGCCAGGGCGCGGCGGGCCTGATCCTCCGAACGCCCGGTTTCCAACAAAAACTTCGCCGACGATCGCCACGCTTTTGCGGTTCGCGAGTTGAAGCCCTGCGGCGAAGCGGCTCCTGACGAGCCGCGCGACCGTTTTTGGGAGACCTCCATGCGTATCGCCATCCTGCTCGCCGCCGGCGCGGCTGCCCTGACCCTTGCCGCTTGCGGCGCCAAGACCGACAAGGCCGCCGACGCGGCCAATGAAGCGGCCAACGCCGCGGCGGCCGCGTCCGCGGCCTCGACCTCGGCCAATGTCGCAGCCAGCTATGCGGCCGACGCCGCCACCACAGGCAACGTCACCGACGCCAAGGTCGGCGCGGACGCCGCCGCTGCGGCCGGCAAGGATGCGGAAAAGGCCGGGGACGCCGCCAAGGACGCCGGCGACAAGGCCAAGGACGCGGCCCACTAGGTCGGCCGGCGGGGGCCCGCGCCCGGCGCGCGGCCCCGCCTATCGTCCCTGGATGATCACCAGGCCCGCTCGCGCTGCCAGCGGGCGGCGTCGCGGATGATCGTGTCCATGTCCGACACCCGCGCCGTCCAGCCCAGCCGCCTTTGCAGCAGGCTGGAATCGGCGACCAGGGAGGGCGGGTCGCCGGCGCGCCGGGGCCCGACCGTGCGAGGGACCGGCGCCCCCAGCACCCGTTCGGCCGCCTCGATCACCTGCTTGACGCTGGCGCCCTGGCCGGTGCCGACGTTCAGGATCGCGCTTTCGGCCCCGTCGAGCAGGGTGGCGATGGCGCGGACATGGGCCTCGGCCAGGTCGACCACGTGGATGTAGTCGCGGATCGGGGTGCCGTCCGGGGTGGGATAGTCCTCGCCGAACACGGTGAGCCCCGGGCCCGTGCCCAAAACCGCCTTGACCAGGTTGGGGATCAGGTGGGTTTCGGGTTCATGGCTTTCGCCGGTCTCGCCCTCGGGGTCGGCCCCGGCGGCGTTGAAATAGCGCAGGGCGTTCCAGCGGAACGGATGGGCCTGGCCGAACCAGCGCAGGGCGCTTTCGAAGGCCAGCTTGGAGGCGCCGTAGGGATTGATCGGGACGGTGGGGTGGGTCTCCGGGATCGGCGATACCGACGGCACCCCATAGACCGCGGCGGTGGAGGAGAAGACGAAGGCCTCGACCCCGCCCTCGATCAGCGCCTGGGCGAAGGCGACCGCCGCTCCGACGTTGTTGTCGTAGTATTTCAGCGGGTTGGAGACCGATTCCCCGACCAGGCTGTAGGCGGCGAAGTGCATGGCTCCCTTGATCTCGTAGCGCCTGATCAGGTCGGCCACCAGCGCCCGGTCGCGCAGGTCGCCGCGCTCGAACGGTCCCCACTTCACCGCGGCCGCATAGCCGGTCGACAGGTTGTCCAGCACCACCGGCAAATAGCCGGCGGCCTTGAGGGCCTTACAGGTCTGCGACCCGATATAGCCCGCGCCCCCCGCCACCAGGATCGCAGGGCGGGTCAGGGCGGGCGAGGTCATGCGAATCTCCAGGAGGGCGGGGCGGCGATGCCAACGGCAGGCGCCGGCCTAAGGTTCCCTAATACAGGGAGCCTCGTGACGAAAGCCGCGGTGCTGGTTCCTTTTCCGGCAGGCGAATTCAGTCCGGCTTGGGTTTTCGTCCGAACCGCCGGGCCGGTTTTTCGCCGGTCGCCTTGGCGGCGATCTCCTTCAGCTTGACGGTCTGCATGATGGAGAGCGCTTGGCCGGCGGTGCCCTTCTCGGGATCGCCGAAGGCGCGGCCGTAAGTCTTCACCCGCTCTTCGACCGATCCGAGGAACTCCCCTTCCCAGTCGGACAGCTCGACCCCCTGTTTGGCGGCGGTGAGGCGTGCGCGTCGAAGCGCCCGCAACGCGGCGCGCTCAGCCGCCTTGCGGGCCAGCGTCCTCAGATCTGTCGGCTTATCCCTCACAGACCCCCGATCGCGGACAGATAGAGGTCGATCAGAGCCTCCTCCTCCTGGCGCTTGGCCTTGTCCTGTTTGCGCATGCGCACGACCTTGCGGATGATCTTGCTGTCGAAGCCCTCGCCCTTGGCCTCGGCATAGACCTCCTTCAGGTCGGCCATGATCGCCGCCTTGTCCTCTTCCAGCCGCTCGATGCGCTCGATGATGGTCTTAAGGCGGGTCTGGGCGGTGGCGTTGAGGACTTCGACATTGGCGTCGAAGGAAGCGTCGTCGGCCATTGGGCTACTCCGGGAAAGGGGCGGGGCGGACCCGCCAAAAGAGGGAATCGCCGTTTACAGCAATCCGCGCGATTCCAGGGCCGGACGCAAGGCCGCGGGGTCGTCAAACAGGTGGACATCGAACCCCAGCCTGTGGGCGGCTTCGACGTTGTGGGGCAGGTCGTCGACGAACAGCATGTCGGCGGGCTGCAATCCTGCCCTGGCGCAGGCGATCTCGAAGATGGCGGGGTCGGGCTTGGTCACGCCTTCGTCGCCGGACACGACGATGTCGCGGAACAGGCCGTAGACCGGGCTCATGGCAAAGACCTCCGCGGCCTTCTGCGAGGGCATGTTGGTCAGGGCGTAGAGGGGCGTGCCCCTGGCCTGCATCGCCTCGATGGCGTCGACGGTCTCGGTGATCATGCCGCCGGCCAGCATCTCGCCGAAGCGCGCATCCCAGGCGCGGATCGCGTCGGCGTGCTTAGGGTATCGGGCGATGAGGGGCAGGGCGTTTTCGGCCATGGGAACCCCGCGGTCGTGGGCGCCATGCCAGGCCATGGTGCAGACGTGGTCCAAGAACCAGTCGCACTCGTCCGGATCAGGGAAGATCTTGGAATAGAGGGCGCGCGGATCCCAGCGCACCAGGACATTGCCGACGTCGAACAGGACGGCTCGGGCGGTCATCCGACACGCCCGGCGATCGGCCTCAGCCCTGGCGGGCCTTGAAGCGCGGGTCGGTCTTGTTGATGACGTAGACGCGGCCCTTGCGGCGCACGACCTTGCAGTCGCGGTGGCGGGTCTTGAGCGACTTGAGGGAGCTTCTGACCTTCATGGCCTGTCTCACGGGTCGGCGACTAGAAACGCAAACCCGCGCGAGGGGGACCCTGCGCGGGCGGTGAGCGGTGCGTATAGGGGCACGGGGACGCGGAGTCAAACCTAAGGGAGCTCTCGGCGTTGTTACAGCGGGGCGGTTGAACGGCCTTCGGAACAGGATAGCCTTCACCGCATGAATCGCCGGGCCTTTGTGTTCTCGACGGCCGGTCTTGCGGCGATCCCCAATCCGTCGATCTGGGGCGGGTCCTTGTTGCCGGTCGCCCTGGACCCCCTGACCCCGTCCGGGGATTTCGACGGCTGGCGTCGCGCCTTCATCGACCGGGCGGCGAGCGCCGGCTTCGCCCGCGACCGCGTCGGCTCCGAACTCGCGACCGTTACCTCCGACCCCAAGGTGCTACAGGCGGATCAGCGCCAACCTGAACTTTCCCGTCCCATCGGCGACTATATGGCGGGCGCTGTTTCGGAGGCCCGGGTGCAGCGGGGCCGCGGCTATCGTGCAGAATTGGCCCCGGTGCTCGACCGCATCGCCGACCGCACCGGCTTGGCGCCGGAGATCCTGCTGGCGATCTGGGCGGTGGAATCCAACTTCGGCCAGAACCAGGGCGGGTTCGACGTGGTCCGCTCGCTGGCCACCCTGGCCGCCGACGGCCGTCGCCGTGACTGGGCCGAACGCCAACTGATGGCTTCGCTGCGGATCATCTTCTCCGGCGAGGCGCCGCGGGACCGGCTGAAAGGCTCCTGGGCCGGGGCCATGGGCCAGACCCAGTTCACGCCGGAGGACTATCTGGCCTGGGCGGTGGACGAGGACGGCGACGGCCGCCGCGACATCTGGGGCTCCTCGGCGGACGCCCTGGGGTCGGCGGGCAACTTCCTCGCCCACAAGGCGGCCTGGCGGCGGGGGGAAACCTGGGCGCGGGAGGCGGTGCTGCCGCGCGTGGGTTTCGATTACAGCCTGGCCGAGGGACCGTTCCAACCCTGGAGCGCCTGGGCGGCGATGGGAGTGCGCACGGCCGACGGCCAATCCTGGGGCGAGGGGGAGGCGTCCGAGGCGATGGGCCTGATCCTGCCCGCCGGCTATACCGGCCCGGCCTTCATGATCCTGCCCAACCACATGGCCATCCGGGCCTACAACAATTCGACCACCTATGCCCTGGCCGTGGGCCTCCTGGCCGACCGCATCGCCGGCAGGCCGGCGTTGACCCAGGCCTGGCCCGCCGACCAGCCCTTGTCCCTGGCCGATCGCATGGGCGCCCAGATGGCGCTCACCCGTCTGGGTTTCGACGCGGGCGAACCGGACGGAGTGCTGGGGCTGAAGACCCGGGCCGCAGCGCGCGCCTGGCAGAAGGCCAGGGGTCTGCCGGCGGACGGCTATCTATCCTATCGGCTGATCCAGACGCTCAAGATCCAGGCCGGTTTGGCGGATGCGACGACGCCGACACTCTAGCGGGCTTGAGCCCCTTTGCTCCGGCGTGATAGTCGCCCCCTTGATAGAAACTGTGTGCTTGCCAAGGATCTGACCGAAATGGGCGACAACTATCACCGCGGCGAGATGGAGATCGCCGAACAGGCCGCCACCTTCGACGGCTTCGTCGGCCTGACCAAGTGGGGCTCGCTGACCCTGGCGACGGGACTGCTGTTTCTGGTCCTGGTGTTTTGCGCCCACGCCGGCCTGTTCCAGGCGTGCGGAGCGGCGGCCGTAGTCGCCGTGGCCGGAACCCTGCTGCTGCGCGAAAAGAAGTCCGCGGCCCACTGACCCCCGACGGCTCGACCCCAGGTTTGTTCGAACCCTGGGGCCGTTCGAAGCGCTCTGGACAGGGCGCGCGGTTCACCCCTAACCTTCACCGTTAACCGCGCCGGTTTCATGGCGCGGGTTGGGGGGGTGGATGGCTGCAACGATTGCCGTCACGACTGAGGGCCGCGCCGGCGAGACGCGCGTGGCCGCTGTTCCCGAGTCCGTAAAAAAGCTGGTCGCCGCCGGGTTTTCGGTCGTGGTGCAGACCGGGGCCGGGACGGCCGCGGCCTATCCCGACGCCGATTACCTGGCCGCGGGCGCGACCATCGCCCCGGACGCCGCCAAGGCGATCAAGGCCGCCGACATCCTGTTCAAGGTGCGCGGTCCCTCCGACAAGGAGATCGCCGCCCTGAAGCCGGGGGCCATCGTGGTCGCCCTGCTCAACCCCTACCAGGAACGGGCCACGGTCGACGCCATCGCCGCCAAGGGCGCGGTGGCCATCGCCATGGAGTTCGTGCCCCGGATCAGCCGGGCCCAGGCCATGGACGCCCTGTCCAGCCAGGCGAACCTGGCCGGCTATCGCGCCGTGATCGAGGCAGCCCAGGCCTATGGCCGGGCCATGCCGATGATGATGACCGCCGCCGGCACCGTCGCCGCGGCCAAGGTGTTCGTCATGGGGGTCGGCGTCGCCGGCCTGCAGGCCATCGCCACGGCCAGGCGCCTCGGCGCGGTGGTCACCGCCACGGACGTGCGCGCGGCCACCAAGGAACAGGTCGAGAGCCTGGGGGCCAAGTTCGTCGCGGTCGAGGACGAGGAGTTCAAGGCCGCCGAGACCGCCGCCGGCTACGCCAAGGAGATGTCGGCCGAATACCGCGCCAAGCAGGCCGCCCTGGTCTCGACCCACATCCAGAAGCAGGACATCGTCATCACCACCGCCCTGATCCCCGGCCGCCCGGCGCCCAGGCTGGTCTCGGCCGAGCAGGTCGCCTCGATGCGGCCGGGCTCGGTGATCGTCGACCTGGCGGTCGAGCAGGGCGGCAACACCGAGGGCGCAAAGCCGGACGCGGTGGTGGTCACCGCGAACGGCGTGAAGATCGTCGGCATCTCCAACATGGCCGGCCAGGTCGCGACCGATTCATCGGCGCTCTACGCCCGCAACCTGGTCAACCTCTCGGCCCTGCTGCTCAACAAGGGGGGGGCCCTGGCCCCCGACTGGGACGACGAGATCCTCAAGGGCGCCGTGGTCGCCCGCGACGGCGCCGTCGTCCACCCCGACCTTCTCAAATGAACGTCTAGCGTCCGACCCCACGAACGCGCACCCGAGGTCCGCCCGATGGAAGCCGTCGATCCTACCGTGTTCCGCCTGGCCATCTTCGTGCTGGCGATCTTCGTCGGCTACTATGTGGTCTGGAGTGTCACGCCCGCCCTACACACGCCACTGATGGCGGTGACCAACGCCATCTCCTCGGTGATCATCGTGGGAGCCCTGCTCGCCGCCGCGGCCCATGGGGCGGCCGGCGCCGCGGTCTCGGGCACGGTGATGATCTCCAAGGGGGCCGGGGCGATCGCCGCCGGCCTGGCCGCGGTCAATATCTTCGGCGGCTTCCTGGTCACCCAGCGGATGCTGGCCATGTACAAGAAGAAGGACCGGGCTGAGCACGGCGCCAAGGGGGCGGCCCAATGAACCCGAGTCTCGCCGCCGTCCTCTATCTCGTCTGCGGGGTCCTGTTCATCCTGGCCCTGCGGGGCCTGTCCAGCCCAGTGACCAGCCGCCGCGGCAACCAGCTCGGCATGATCGGCATGGCCCTGGCCATCGGCGTGACCCTGGTCACCCTGTGGGGTCAGAACGCCCTGGATCCCCTGACCCTGGGCCTGATCGCCGTCGGCGTCGCCATCGGCGGCGGGGTCGGCGCGATGATCGCCCGCCGCGTGGCCATGACCGCCATGCCCCAGCTGGTCGCCGCCTTCCACAGCCTGGTCGGCATGGCCGCGTGCCTGGTGGCCGTGGCGGCGGTCTACACCCCGGCCGCCTACGGCATCGCCACCCCCGACGGGGCGGTGAAGCTGCAGTCCCTGATCGAGCTGTCGGTCGGGGTGGCGATCGGGGCGGTGACCTTTACCGGCTCGCTGATCGCCTTCGCCAAGCTCAACGGCAACATGAGCGGCGCGCCGATCATGCTGCCCGCCCGGCATCTGTTGAACATCGCCCTGGCGGTGGTCCTGGTCGCTCTGGTGGTGGTGCTGGCGGCTTCCGGTGGCGACGCCAAGTGGGCCTTCTGGGGGGTCTTCGCCCTGGCCCTGATCCTGGGCGTCACCCTGATCATCCCCATCGGGGGCGCCGACATGCCGGTGGTGGTGTCCATGCTGAACAGCTATTCCGGCTGGGCGGCGGCGGCCCTGGGCTTCACCCTGGAGAACGTCACCCTGATCATCACCGGGGCCCTGGTCGGGTCCTCCGGCGCGATCCTGTCCTACATCATGTGCAAGGGGATGAACCGCAGCTTCGTCTCGGTGATCCTGGGCGGCTTCGGCGGCGACACCGCGGCCGCGGCGGGGGGCAAGGTCGAGACGCGTCCGGTCAAGCAGGGGTCCGCCGACGACGCGGCCTTCATCATGAAGAACGCCTCGAAGGTGATCATCGTCCCGGGCTACGGCATGGCGGTGGCCCAGGCCCAGCATGCGCTGCGCGAAATGTGCGACGAACTGAAGAAGGAGGGGGTGGAGGTCAAATACGCCATCCACCCGGTGGCCGGGCGAATGCCGGGCCACATGAACGTGCTGCTGGCCGAGGCCAATGTGCCCTACGACGAGGTGTTCGAGCTGGAGGACATCAACTCCGAGTTCGCCTCCGCGGACGTCGCCTTCGTCATCGGCGCCAACGACGTGACCAACCCGGCCGCCAAGACCGACCCCGCCTCGCCGATCTTCGGCATGCCGATCCTGGAGGTGGAGCGGGCCCGCACCGTGCTGTTCATCAAGCGCGGCATGGGCTCAGGCTACGCCGGGGTCGAGAACGAGCTGTTCTTCCGCGACAACACCATGATGCTGTTCGGCG
Organism: Caulobacteraceae bacterium; assembly: GCA_035493955.1. GTDB lineage: Bacteria > Pseudomonadota > Alphaproteobacteria > Caulobacterales > Caulobacteraceae > NCED01. The sequence goes on from DATJHI010000036.1 coordinate 177,048, forward strand.
ACGCCAAGAAGATGGTCGAGGGGATCCTGAAGGGGCTGTGACCGCGTGCCGACCGTCCTGCACTGGAACGGCTATCGCTTCTACTTCTACTCGAACGAGGGCTTTGAGCCGCCGCATATCCACGTCGATCGAGGTGGAGCGAGCGCGAAAGTGTGGCTGGATCCCGTCGCGATGGCCCAAAATATCGGTTATTCTGTTATCGAAATGAATGAGATCGTTCGCAAAGTACGGGCCGAGGCGCCCGGCTTCCTAGAGGCGTGGAATGGCTATTTCGGCGGTCAAGCTCGATGAGCGAATAGCCGACGTACGAGTCACAGCCGAGCGGCTTGAGCTGACGCTGCGCGACGGTCGGCTCGTGGCTGCCCCCCTGGAATGGTTTCCACGTTTGGCGGCGGCGTCGGCGGCCAAGCGGGAGCAATGGGAAATTTCCGGAGCGGGCTTCGGGGTGCATTGGCCCGAAATCGATGAAGACATCGGCGTTGCAGGGCTGTTGCGCGCGGGCGCGACTAAGCACCAACCGTAGGCTGGCGGCTCAAATTACCGGATTCAGTGTGGGCAGCGCAACTGGCCACGGCGCTCGTCGCGCCTGCGGTCGGGCAGCTGGGCCGCGACCGCCATTCGGAGCGCCGGACGAATCCGGCGTCCGAGAAAAGCCTAAAGCCTAGGGCTTGGCGCCGCCGGTCGCGGGGACACGGGGCTTGGGACCGGCGATCAGGCCTTCGCGTTGGGCGCGCTTGCGGGCCAGCTTGCGGGCGCGGCGCACGGCCTCGGCCTTTTGACGGGCGCGCTTTTCCGAGGGCTTCTCGTAATGGACGTGCCGCTTCATTTCGCGGAACGTGCCTTCGCGCTGCATCTTCTTCTTCAGCGCCTTCAGCGCCTGGTCGACATTGTTGTCGCGCACGAAAATCTGAACGATGACCAAGTCCTCCGATAACGCCCGCGCCGGCCGGCCTTCCTCAGGTCAAGAGAGGGGGCAGCGGGCGAAACAAGTCTGGAGCCCGGAAGAAGGCTCCCGTGCTTGAGGCGCCGCAAATAGCAGAGGCGCGGTTTGCTGTCCACGGTGGAAGGGCGCTGACGCGCAGTCTTTCGCGGGCTATTTTGCCGGCATGAACGCCGCCGCTCCCGCCGAACCGTCCTGGGCCGAAGCCGCGGAGGCGCGCGTGCTCGACGCCGCCATCGGTCTGGCCCCCCGCCTGGGGTGGGGACGGCCCCTGGTGGTCCGGGCCGCTCGCGAGGCCGGGTTGTCGCCGGCCGACACGGCGCTGCTGCTTCCCGGCGGCGGGCGGGACCTGGCGGCTTTGCTGTCCCGCCGCCACGACGCCCGGGCGCTGGAGGCCTTGGCCGAGGTCGATCCCCTCGGGCTGAAGGTGCGCGAGCGCATCCGCCGGGCCGTGGAGGCCCGGGTGGCGGCGGCGGCCGAGGACGAGGCGGCCGTCCGCCGATGCGCGGCCTGGCTGGCGCTTGCGCCCCGCCTGCCGCTGGCCCTGTCGCTGCTGTGGGAAAGCGCGGACGTCCTGTGGCGCTGGGCCGGGGATACCGCGACCGACGAGAACCATTATTCCAAGCGGGCCATATTGTCCGGAGTGCTGGCGACCACCGTCGGCGTCCGCTTCGAGCGGGGCGCGGCGGCGGCGAGCGAGCATCTGGCCGCCCAGATCGACCGGGTGATGAGCTTCGAGAAGTGGAAGGCCGGCTTGCCCAAGCTCTCCGAGACCCTGGCCGCCATCGCCGCCGCCCTGGGACGGATGCGCTATGGCGCCGCCGAGCCGCCGGTCAGCCCAACGGACCCTTGAGCGGCCGCAGCCGGTTGACGTGGCCCATCTTGCGGCCCGGCGCGGTCTCGTGCTTGCCGTAGAGCCAGATCCGCGCCGACGGGTCGGCGGCGAGCCGGGCCCAGCCGTCCGCCTCCTCGCCCAGCAGGTTGGTCATCTCCACCGCCGCCAGGGGATCGGCGGGGCCCAGCGGCCAGCCGGCCACGGCCCGGATATGCTGCTCGAACTGGTCGACCTCGCAGCCGTCCAGGGTCCAGTGGCCGGAATTGTGCACCCGAGGGGCGAATTCGTTGACCATCAGCTGGCCGCCGTCGAGCTCGAACAGCTCGACCCCGATCACCCCAACATAGTCCAGGGCCTCCAGCAGGGTCAGGGCGATGGCGCGCGCGGCCTCCGCCGTGGCGGGCCTCAGCTCGGCCGGGGCGATCGAGCGGCGCAGCACCCCGGCCTCGTGATGGTTCTCCGCCGCCGGATAGGCCGCGGTCGCCCCGTCGCGGCCCCGCGCGGCGATCACCGACAGCTCGCGCACGAAGGGGGCGCGCGCCTCCAGGATCGCCGGGCGCCCGCCGATCCGGGCGAAGGCGGCCTCGGCTTCGTCCGCGCTCCGCACCCAGGCCTGGCCCTTGCCGTCGTAACCCTCTCGCCGGGTCTTCAGGAGGGCGGGACATCCCAGCCGGGCCAGGGCCGGGGCGATGTCGGCGGCGCTGTCGATGGCGGCGAAGGCGACGGTGGGGACGCCGATCTGTTCGAAGAAGCGCTTCTCGACGATGCGGTCCTGGGCCACGGCCAGGGCGCGGGCGCCCGGCGCCACCGGGCATCCCAGGGCCGCCAGCCGGTCGACCGCGGCGGCGGGCACGTTCTCGAACTCATAGGTGACCACGGCGCTGAGACGGGCCAGCTCGGCCAGGCCTTGCGCGTCGTCATAGGCGCTGCGGATGGTGTGGGCGGCGACCCGGCCGGCCGGGGCGTCGGGGCGCGGCGTCAGGATGGCGGCGTCGAACCCCAGCCGCGCGGCGGCCAGGGCCAGCATCCGGCCCAGCTGCCCGCCGCCCAGAATGCCGATCACGGCCCCGGGGGCCAAGGGAAAGCTCGCCGTGGGCATGGGTGCGCTCTAGGCTTTTTGCGGCGCGCCGGCGGGATCGGCGACGTCTTCGTCCACGGCCTCGGTCTGGGCCTTGCGCCAGGCCGCCAGGCGGCCGGCCAGATCGGCGTCGGCCAGAGCCAGGATCTGGGCGGCCAGGATGCCGGCGTTCCTGGCCCCGGCCGGGCCGATGGCCAGGGTCGCCACCGGCACCCCGGCGGGCATCTGGACGATGGAGAGCAGGGAATCCAGGCCCGTCAACGCTTCGGACCGTACCGGCACGCCCAGCACCGGCAGGTCGGTCATGGAGGCGGTCATGCCGGGCAGGTGCGCCGCGCCCCCCGCCCCGGCGATGATCACCTGGAACCCGGCGGCCCTGGCGCCCTTGGCGAAGGCGTAGAGGCGCTCGGGCGTACGATGGGCCGACACCACCTTGGCCTGGTACCTTACGCCCAGGGCGTCCAGGGCCTCGGCGGCCTTGCTCATGGTGGGCCAGTCGGAGCGGCTGCCCATGATGATGGCGACGGGCGCCGCAGATGGTCGCGGCGAATCTCGGCTGTCCAAGCGGCGTCCCCCGGAAAAGGCGCGGAGTATAGGCGCGCCGTTTGCCTCCGCAACCGATCCGACTAGCATTGGCTCCGTCGATGGACCTCGCCGATTCGCCCAGTATGGAAGACGCCCCCGCTCCTTTGGCGCCGGATGCCCTGGCCGCCGCCCGGGCGGAGATCGAATCCCTGCGCGCCGAACTGGCCCGGGCGCAGCAGCGGCTGGCCGAGGTCGAGCTCCTGGCCGACCGCGACGCCCTGACCCCGGTGCTGAACCGGCGGGCCTTCGTGCGCGAGCTGACGCGGACCCTGGCCTTCTGCGAACGCTATGACGCCCCCGCCAGCCTGGTGTTCATGGACATGGACGGGCTGAAGACCATCAACGACCGTTTCGGCCACGCCGCCGGCGACGCGGCCCTGCACGCCATCGCGGTCAGCCTGGCCGAGCACGTGCGCGAATCCGACGTGATCGGGCGCCTCGGCGGCGACGAGTTCGGGGTGCTCCTGGCTCAGGCGGGCCGCGAGGCGGCCGCGGCCAAGGCGGCCGACCTGCAGCGCCGGGTCGAGGCCGAGCCGCTGGTGTTCGAGGGCAAGGCCATCCCCTTGCGCGTCTCCTATGGGGTCAGGACCTTCGAGCCGGGCCTGGAGGCCGCCCAGATGCTGGCCGAGGCCGACGCCGCCATGTACCTGCGCAAGGGCAGCCGCCGTGAGGGCTGAGCCGTCGACGATCCCCTGCGGTCGCGGCGGTTGAGCCGCCTCGCCCCGATGGGCTAGGACGCAGCGTCCATGCCCGTCTCCCTCAAAACCGCCTACCAGCAACGCCTCGCCGCCGGCGAGATCGCCCCCGACGGGGCCCAGGCCGCGGCCGTCGAAGCCCTGTCGCGGCTGGAGGGCGAGCTGAACGCCGCCGGCGAGCCGGGCTTCGGCCTGTCGTTCTTCCGCAAACGCGAGCCGGCGGCGCGAGGGGTCTATCTCCACGGCCCGGTCGGGCGGGGCAAGTCCATGCTGATGGACCTGTTCTTCGACTCCGCGCCGGTGGCCCGCAAGCGCCGGGCCCACTTCCACGCCTTCATGGCCGAGGTGCACGCCGACATCGACGCCTGGCGCCGGGGCGACGCGGCCGAGCGCAAGGCCCGGTTCGGGACCAACAAGGGCGACGATCCGATCGCGCCCACGGCCGGACGCATCGCCGAAACGGCGCGGCTGCTGTGCTTCGACGAGCTGCACGTCACCGACATCGCCGACGCCATGATCCTGGGGCGCCTGTTCGAGGCCCTGTTCGCCGCCGGCGTGACCCTGGTGGCGACCTCGAACCGGGCGCCGGACGACCTTTACGCCGGGGGCATCAACCGCCAGCTGTTCCTGCCCTTCATCGCCATGCTGAAGGAGCGGATGGAGGTGGTCCGGGTCGGGGGGCCCAAGGACTTCCGCCTGGACCGGCTGAAGGGGGCCCAGGTCTATTTTTCTCCCCTCGACTCCGCCCAGGAGGCAGCGTTCGACGCCCTGTGGCGCGACCTGCTCGACGGCGCGGAGGAGACCGGCGCGACGGTGGAGGTGCTGGGCCGGAAGCTTCGGTTGCCGCACGCAGCGGGGGGGTGCTTAAGGTCGAGCTTCATCAGCCTGTGCGGCCAGGCGCTGGGGTCCCAGGACTACCTGGCCCTGGCCCAGCGGTTCCACACCGTCTTCCTGGAAAACGTGCCCCGCCTGTCCGCCGACAAGCGCAACGAGGCGGCCCGGTTCGTCACCCTGATCGACGCCCTCTATGAGGCGCGCACCAAGCTGGTGACCCTGGCGGAGGCCGAGCCGGACGACCTCTATCCGGCCGGCGACGGAGCCTTCGAGTTCGAGCGCACTGCGTCTCGCCTGCAGGAGATGCGCTCCGCCGACTATGTCGACGAGGACCGGGAGTGATGTGAGGGCCGGTCGGGCGAAGCGGCCATCGGCCTCATCCCCAGGGCCTTCAGCAGCGCCGCGTCCTCGTTCGTTTCCGGATTGGGCGTGGTCAGGAGCCTGGCGCCCACGAAGATCGAATTGGCGCCGGCCAGGAAGCACAGGGCCTGCATCTCGGCGCTCATGCCTTCGCGGCCGGCCGAAAGCCGCACCACCGACCTCGGGCAGACCAGGCGGGCCACCGCGACGGTGCGCACGAACTCCAGCGGCTCCAGCGGCGGGCTGTCGCCCAGGGGCGTGCCGGGAATCGGGACCAGGGCGTTGATCGGAACCGACTCCGGATGGACCGGCAGGGTGGCCAGGGCGTGCAGCAGGCCGGCCCGCGCGGCGCGGTCCTCGCCCATGCCGACGATGCCGCCGCAGCAGACCGCCATCCCCGCCTCGCGCACCCGGGCCAGGGTGTCCAGCCGGTCCTGGTAGACGCGGGTGGTGACCACCCGGCCGTAGTCCTCCGGCGCGGTGTCGAGGTTGTGGTTGTAGTAGTCGAGCCCGGCCCCCGCCAGCGCCCGGGCCTGGCCATCCGACAGCATGCCCAAGGTGGCGCAGGTCTCCAGCCCCAGCGCCTTCACCCCGGCGATCATCGCCGCCAGCTTTTCGATGTCGCGGTCCTTAGGTTCGCGCCAGGCCGCGCCCATGCAAAACCGCTGGGCCCCGTCAGCCTTGGCCCGCGCCGCCTCGGCGATCACCGCCTCGGGCTGCATCAGCCGGTCGGCCGAAAGGCCGGTGTCGAACTTCGCCGACTGGCTGCAGTAGCCGCAATCCTCGGCGCAGCCCCCGGTCTTGATCGACAGCAGTTGGGAGAGTTGGACCTCGGCGGGATCGAACCAGGCCCGGTGGACGCCGGCGGCCCGGAAGACCAGCTCGGGGAAGGGCAGGTCGAACAGGGCTTCGACCTCTGCGCGGGTCCAGTCGTGGCGGGGCTCGGCCGCAGGCGGAGTGATCATGGCCCCGCTTTAGCAGGGCGGGGCCGTCCGCGAAACCGAGGGACCGCCGGCTTGGCGCTTCATTAAGCAATCATGGTGCATGCTCGGGAAACCATAACGATGTCCGGAGAAGGCGATGGCCGCCGCCGCCCGCGTACCCCACAGCGATCCGGAGCCGTCGCGCTATGCGGCCTCGGAGGCCTTGCTGGCGCGGGCCCGCGAGTTCATCCCCCTCGGCGCCCAGACCTTCTCCAAGTCCATCACCCAGCTGCCGTTCGGGGCCTCGCCCTATTTCGCCGCCCGCGCCAAGGGGGCGACCCTGTGGGACGAAGACGGCCACGCCTACGTCGACTTCTGCAACGCGCTGTGCGCCGTCACCCTCGGCTATGCCGACCCGGACGTGAACGCGGCGGCCGCGGCCCAGGTCGCCGACGGCAGCGTGTTTTCCCTGTCTCATCGGCTGGAGGCCGAGGTGGCCGAGCGGATCTGCCAGCTGGTCCCCTGCGCCGAGGCCGTGCGTTTCGGCAAGAACGGCTCGGACGCCACCAGCGGCGCGATCCGCGTGGCCAGGGCCTACACCGGCCGCGACCGGGTGCTGACCTGCGGCTATCACGGGTGGCAGGACTGGTCGATCGGGGCCACGGCGCGCTCCAAGGGCGTCCCCCAGGCGGTCCGCGACCTGACCACGCCCTTCCGCTTCAACGATCTGGAGGCGCTCGCCGCCCTGCTCGACGCCCACGCGGGCGAGGTGGCGGCCATCATCCTCGAGCCTATGAACGTGACGGCCCCCGCCCCCGGCTATCTGCAGGGCGTGCGCCGGCTGGCGGACAAGCACGGCGTGGTGCTGATCTTCGACGAGACCATCACCGGTTTCCGCTTCGACAAGGGCGGCGCCCAGGCCCTGTTCGGGGTCACGCCGGACCTGGCGACCTTCGGCAAGGGCCTCGCCAACGGTTTTCCCCTGTCGGCGGTGGCCGGCAAGCAGGCCCTGATGGCCGAGATGGAGGAGGTGTTCTTCTCCTTCACCATGGGCGGCGAGGCGGTCTCCCTGGCGGCGGCCAAGGCGGTGCTGGACAAGCTCGACCGCGAGCCGGTGATTCAGACCCTGCGCATCCGCGGGGCGGAGGTCCAGGCGGAGGTCGACCGGCTGCTGATAAACTCGGGAATGATCGCCTACGCCTCGATCAGCGGCGATCCGACCTGGAGCTTCCTCAATTTCACCCCGCCGCCGCAGGTCGACGTCTGGGCGTTGAAGACCTTGTTCCTGCAGGAGGTCTTCGCCCGCGGCCTGTTCACTCTGGGCACCCACAACATGTCCTACGCCCATGGGGACGAGGCGATCTCGGTCCTGGTCGACGTCTATGCCGAGGTGTTTCCCATCCTCGCCGAGGCCGTGCGCCGGGGCGACGTGGCCAAGCGCCTTCACTGCGCGCCCCTCCAACCCCTGTTCAAGGTCCGATGAGCGTGCGCGTCGCCAAGTTGGGCGTCGGCACGGCCCAGTTCGGCCTCGACTATGGCGTGTCGAACCGGCGCGGCCGACTGACGGAATCCGAAGCCGTGGCGGTGGTGCAGGTGGCCGCCGCCGCCGGCGTCAGCCTGTTGGATACCGCGGCCCAATACGGCGAGGCCGAAGCCGTGATCGGTCGCGTGCTGCCGCAACCCAACCGCTTTCGCCTCGTCACCAAGACCGCGCGCGTCAGCGAAGGCGTCGACCGGGTCGAGGCCCGCGCCCGCGCCTCCCTCGACCGGCTGGGCGTCGCGCGCGCCGAGGCCCTGCTGGTGCATTCGGCCCCGGACCTTTTGGGTCCGGAAGGTCCGGAGCTGTGGGACCGGCTGAAGCGGCTCAAGGACGAGGGCCTCTACGCCAAGATCGGCATTTCCGCCTACGCCGCCGAAGACCCCCTGGGTCTGGCCCGCCGGTTCAAGCCCGACCTGATGCAACTGCCCGCCAGCGTGCTGGACCAGCGGCTGATCCAGGACGGGGTGCTGACGGAGATCGCCGCCCTGGGGGTGGAGATCCATCTGCGGTCGATCTTCCTGCAGGGTCTGCTGTTCCTGCCCCGTGACGGCCTGCCGGCCGGCCTCGCCGCCGCCGGCCCCCGGCTTTCGCGGATTCGCCGCACCATCGCCGAAGCCGGCGCCGACCCGCTGCAGGCGGCCCTCGCCTTCGCCCTTACTCGCCCCGAGGCGTCGACGGTGGTGGTGGGGGTGACCTCGGCGGCGGAGCTGCGCGCGATCCTGGCCGCCGCGGCGGCGCCGGCTCCCGACCTCGACTGGAGCGCCCTGTCCCTCGACCACAGCCTGGCGCTCGACCCGCACCTGTGGGCGGCGGCCTGAATCGGAGAAGCCGGTGATCCTTGCCGTCCTGCAGGCCAGAATGTCGTCCACCCGGATGCCGGGCAAGGTCATGGCTCCGGTCCTGGGCGAGCCGATGATCTGGCGTCAGATCGAGCGCATGCGCCGGGCGCGGACCCTGTCCAAGATCGTCGTGGCCACCTCGACCGCCGCTTCCGACGACGCCCTGGCCGGCTTCCTGCTGGGGCGCGGATGCAGCGTCTACCGGGGCGACCTCAACGACGTCCTGGCCCGCTTCGCCGCCTGCGCCGCCGCCTGGAACCCCGACCACGTGGTGCGGCTGACCGCCGACTGCCCCCTGATCGATCCGCAGGTGATCGACGCGGCGACGGCCCTGGCCGTCAGCCAGGCCGCGGACTACGCCTCCAACTGCGAGCAGCGCAGCTATCCCGACGGGCTGGACGTGGAGGTGATCTCCGTCGGCGCCCTCGCCGCCGCCGCCCGTGAAGCGACCGGGGCGTTCGACCGCGAGCACGTCACGCCGTTCATCCGCTCCCGTCCGGAGCGCTTCCGCCAAGCGCATCTGATCCAGGCCCGCAACCTGGGCGCCCTGCGCTGGACCGTCGATCGGCCCGAGGATTTCGCCTTCGTCCGGGCGGTGTTCGGCAAGCTCTATCCGGTCGACCCGGGCTTCGGCATGGAAGAGGTGCTGGAGCTTCTGGCCGAACGCCCCGACCTCGCCGCCCTGGCCGCCCGCGCCCAGGAGGCGGCCGGACCGGTCGCGGAGCCGACGGTGATCGAAACGCCTGCGGTCGCCGCTTAGGAATCCGCGCGGGGGGCGACCAGCCCCAGTTCGACGATGTCGCTTCGCCATCCGTCCAGGTCGTAATGGGCCCGGCGCAGGCCTTCGCGCACGAAACCCGCCTTCAGGAACGCCCGCTCGCTGCCGACATTGGCGGCGTAGAGTCCGGCCGAGAGCTTGGCCAGCTTGAGGTCGTCGAAGGCGTGGCGGACCAGGCGCGCGATCGCCTCGGCGGCATAGCCCCGGCTCCAGACGGTCCGCTCCCCGATCAACAGGCTGACGTCCCCCAGCCGATGGACGGGATGGACGGGCCCCAGCTTGATATTGCCGATATGGCGGTCGTTCTCGCGCAGGATGATCCCGAACAGGTGCTCGCCCTTGCGGGCGTTCACTGCGGCGACAAAGTCGGCGACGGTTTGAAGGGTCTGGGGACTGTGGCGGGTCTCCAGGTAGCGGTTCACCTCGGGGTCGTTGAGCCAGGCCACATAGGCCGGGGTGACGTCGGCTTCCGACAGCGGGCGCAGATAGAGGCGGGGAGCGTCGAGGCGCATGGACGCAAGGAGAGCACGCCTTGAGCCTCCATGAAACTGGGAAGCGCGGGAGCGGCTCGGCGACGCCTCTGGAATGCCAAACTCACGCTGCTAGATAGGAACGCCCCCTCAATCCGCGAGAACCCGTTCATGAACCGCCTGAGCCTCTGCCTGCTGATCTCCGCCGCCGCCGCCCTCGCGGCGGGGCCGATGCAGGCGCAGGAGGCGACGCCGGCTAGCTCGGCCAAGACCGCGCCAAGTCCGTCCCTGGTTCCGCAGCGCTACGGCGACTACGGCCTGGACCTGGCGGGGCGGGACACTTCGGTCAGGCCTGGAGACGACTTCAACCGCTACGCCAACGGCCGCTATCTGGACGCGCTGAAGATTCCCTCCGACCGCGCCGGTTACGGGGTCAACTATGTGCTCTCCGAGCTGTCGGAGAACCAGGTCCACGCCATCCTCGCCGACATGGCCAAGACCAGCGTCGGCCAGCCCAATTCCGACCAGGCCAAGGCGGCCGCCTTCTACAAGGCCTTCATGGACGAGGGGCGGGTCAACGCCCTCGGCGCCAAGCCGATGCAGCCGGGCCTGGCCGCCATCCGCGCCGCCAAGACCCGCGACGACCTGGCCGGCCTGATGGGCGAGGCGACCCATGGTTTCCAGGGCTCGATCTTCGGGCTCTATATCGACGCCAACCCCAAGTCGCCCGACCGCTATGCGGTGAACGTGGTGCAGAGCGGCCTCGGGCTGCCGGACCGGGACTACTACCTGAAGCCCGCCTTCGCCGAGAAGAAGGCCAAGTACCAAGCCTATGTGGCCAGGATGCTGACCATGGCCGGGTGGCCGGACGCCGAGGCCGAAGCCAAGGCCGTGGTCGCCTACGAGACCGCCATCGCCGAGGCCAGCTGGACCCGGGCCGAGCGCCGCGATCCGGAAAAGACCTACAACCCCTTCACCGTCGCCGCCCTGCAGACATACGCTCCGGGCTTCGCCTGGGCGCGCTTCCTCAAGAGCGCCGGGATCGGCGGGGTCACAAACGTCATCGTCAACGAACGTTCGGCGTTCCCGAAGATCGCGGCGGTGTTCAGCCGCACCCCCCTGTCGACCCTGCGCGCCTGGGCCGCCTTCCATCTGGTGGACGGCTCGGCCGCCTATCTGTCCGAGCCTTTCGTCACCGCCCGTTTCGATTTCCGCTCCAAGGAGCTTTCGGGGGTGGAGACCCAGCGCGACCGCTGGAAACGCGCGGTGGCGGCGATCGACGGGGCCATGGGCGAGGCCGTGGGCAAGGCCTATGTCGAACGCCACTTTCCGCCCGAAGCCAAGGCCAAGATCGACGCCCTGGTCGGCGACCTCAAGGTGGCCATGGCCGCCCGCATCCGCCAATTGACCTGGATGAGCCCGGCCACCAAGGCCGAGGCGCTGAAGAAGCTGTCCAAGCTGACCACCAAGGTCGGCTATCCGGACAGGTGGAAGGACTATTCGGCCCTTGTGGTGCGGTCTGACGACCTCTACGGCAACGTCGAGCGGGCGGAGGCCTGGGACTGGCGCCGTCAGGTCCTGCGGCTGAACAAGCCCGTCGACCGCAGCGAATGGTTCATGAACCCGCAGACGGCCAACGCCTACTACAACCCGGTGATGAACGAGGTGGTGTTCCCGGCTGCGGAACTGCAGCCGCCATTCTTCGACCCGAAGGCGGACCCGGCCGTCAATTACGGGGGCATCGGCTCGGTGATCGGGCACGAGATCACCCACGGCTTCGACGACGAGGGCCGCAAGGCCGACGGGGATGGACGCCTGCGCAACTGGTGGACCGCCGAGGACGGCAAGAAATTCGAGGCCGCGGCCAAGACCCTCGGCGCCCAGTACTCCAGCTACGAGGTGGCCGGGGCCCACATCAACGGCGAGCTGACCATGGGCGAGAACATCGCCGACCTTGGCGGTCTGCTCATCGCGCTGGACGCCTACCATCTGTCGCTGAAGGGCCAGCCGGCGCCGGTGATCGACGGCCTGACCGGGGACCAGCGGTTCTTCCTCGCCTTCGGCCAGGGCTGGCGCGACAAGCGGCGTGACGAGGCCCTGCGCCAGCAGCTGGTCTCCGACCCGCATTCGCCAGAGCAGTTCCGCGTCGACGGCGTGGTCCGCAACGTGGGCGCCTGGTATCCGGCCTTCGACGTCAAGCCGGATCAGAAGCTCTATCTCAAGCCGGAAGACCGGGCTCGAATCTGGTGAGGCTTGCCGGGGACAACTCCCCCCGGCGTCCCTTTCGTTCGATCGCTTAGAGGCAAGAGACCTAATGGCTCCGGTCGCGGGCGCGGCTGGCGATGGCGTCCAGGGTCTGGCTACGTAGGGTCAGTTCTTCGCCGAGACGCCGGCAAAGGTCGCGGACGCCGGCGGGATAGACGTCTCCCCCCTCGGCGATCTCGCCGGCGAGGGCGACCGCCTTGGCCAGGCCCTCCTCGAGCACATGTACCTGCTCATAGGCGGCCTGCTGCGCTTCGGCATAAAGGCGCCCGGCGCGCGCGGCGGGAGAATCGATGGTTTGTTCGGTCTGCACAACGCTCAGACGGGGAACGCTCATGCTTGGGTCCTCGGTGATTTCGGCACGCTCGGAAGGGGCGTGGGATATCTCCACAACGCAGCCCGGGCCGGAAGGGTTCACCGTTCGTCCATGGCGATCCGCCCCTGTAACACCGGCGCCACAGTGCCGCGTCGCCAGCGGCGTTTTCCACTCTTCGGATGGCGTCGCGGCCATGCCAGACTTGGGCGAACGGGACCGACAGCGCCCCGGGTTTCGCAGGCGAGGCAGACATGGCGAACCGGTTGGCGATCTACCATCCGCAGGGTCAGATCGCCTTCGGAGACAAGCCGTTCGGCAAGGACGTGGCCAACCGTGACCTGTTCGCCGCCCTGGCGCTGCATGGAGGGTACGAACAGCTCGACATACTCACCCACGGCAACATCGACGCGGAGGCCCTGGCCGAGCAGCTCCTGCAAGGCCGGCCGGCCGCTACCCGCGTGGCGGCAGGCCACATCCTCAGCCAGAAGACCGTCATCGAAGCGGGCGTCCTGTTGCGGGGGAAGGCCGACCTGGCCAGCGTCGCCTGGCTGCGTCGCCGCGTCGCCGGCGACCGGGCCTATAGCCTCGCGGGGGTGGTCCACACCATCGCGCCCCTGGTGGTGCGGGACTACATCGCCGCCGCCGCGGTGGCGCCGGTCCAGCCGTGGGACGCCCTGATCTGCACCTCGCCCTCGGTGCAGGATGCGCTGGACCGGATGTTCGACGAATGGTGCGATTTCCTCGCCGACCGTTTCGGCGGCGACCGCCGGCCCAAGCCGCGCCTGCCCCTGGTCCCGCTCGGGGTCGATCTGCAACAGATCGCGGCCGCCGCCGACGACCCCGCCGCGCGGGCGGCGGTCCGGGCCGAGTTCGGCCTTTCGGACCAGGACATCATGGTGCTTTGGGTCGGACGGCTGTCCTTCTTCGAAAAGGCGTTCCCGCAGCCGATGTTGCGAGCCGTCGAGGAGGCCGCGGCGGCGACGGGCGCGCGGGTCCACTTCGTCCACGCCGGCTGGTTTCCGGGGGGGGAGCAGGATCAGCGGCGCTATGAGGCGGCCGCCCAGGCCTATGCGCCAAACGTTACGGTCCGCTTCGTCAGCGGCGACGACCGCGCGCGGATCGGCCGCCTGTGGGCGGGGGCGGACCTGTTCATCTCCCTGGTCGACAACATCCAGGAGACCTTCGGCATCACGCCGGTCGAAGCCATGGCCGCGGCCCTGCCGGTGGTGGTCAGCGACTGGGACGGCTACCGCTATACGGTGCAGGACGGCGTGCAGGGTTTCCTGATCCCCACCCTCGGCGGCCCCGCCGGGCGGCTGGGCTATTCGATGAGCACCCGCCACACCCTGCTGATGGACAGCTACCAAGCCTACGCCGGCCTGGTCGCCCAGCATACCGCGGTCCATGTCGGCCGGGCGGCGGAAGCGATCGCCGCGCTGATCCGCTCGCCGGACCTTCGCCGGACCATGGGGGCGGCGGGGCGGGCCCGCGTCGCCGCGACCTTCGACTGGCCGGTGGTGGTCGGCGAACTCAAGGCGGTGTTCGACGAGCTGGCGCAGATCCGCGCATCGGCTCCGGGCGCGGGCGGACCGGGCTGGCCGCTCAATCCGGTCCGGGGCGATCCCTTCCGCGACTTCGCCGGCTTCGCCACCGGGGTGCTGAACGGCGCCACGCCCTTGAGCCTGCGGTCTGGCGCCGGGCCGGCGGACCTGGAGCGCGCCCGGGGCCTGGCCCTGGATCAGTTCGGCGGCAATTGGCGCTCGACCCCGGCGGAATGCGCCCTCGTCGTGGAACTGCTCGCGTCCGGCGAGCGATGGACCGTCGACGCTCTGGCGGCCCGTTTCCCGCCCGATCGACGCTGGCCGCTGGAACTCACGCTGATGTGGATGATGAAGCTGGGCGTCGTGGACTGGCTGGAGCCGTCCGACCCCGATTGAGCCGTTTGGGCCATCGCGGTGTTGCAGCGCGGCGCTGGTCGCCGTATTGGCGCTGCATGCTTGATGACCTTAAGGCGAACAACCGGGCCTGGGCCGACGGCAAGGTCGCTGTCGATCCGGGCTTCTTCAAACGGCTGCAGAACCAGCAGGCCCCGGAACACCTGTGGATCGGCTGTTCCGACAGCCGGGTGCCGGCCAATGAGATCGTCGGCCTCGATCCCGGCGAGATGTTCGTGCACCGCAACGTGGCCAATCTGGCTCCGCCCCAGGACGCCAACTATCTGTCGGTGCTGCAGTTCGCGGTCGACGTGCTGAAGGTGAAGCACATCCTGGTGGTGGGCCACTATGGATGCGGCGGGGTGGCCGCCGCCGTCGACGGCCAAAGGCGCGGTCTGGTCGATCACTGGCTGCACCCGATCCGCGAGGTCCATCGCGACCATCTTGCCGAGCTGGAGGCCATCCCGGACGCGCGCGCCCGTCTCGATCGCCTGTGCGAACTGAACGTCGTGCGGCAGGTGAAGAACGTGGCCTCCGACGTGTTCGTCCAGGACGCCTGGGCCCGCGGCCAGGAGCTTTCGGTCCACGGCTGGGTCTACTCCCTGGCCGACGGTCTGGTCACGGACCTGAACGTCACCGCCACCCGGCCTGAAGACATCGGCCGTCTGGGTTAGGTCATTCCGGCAGGCGGTCGAGGGCGCGGCGCAGCAATCCCAGGACCTGGCGGGTCTCGCTGTCGGCCAGGGCGGTTTCGGTCGTGGTTTCGGAAAGCCGATGCGCGGGACGGCTGAGGCCGGTCTCGTCGGACGTCCTCCCGTCGAGAGAGGATTCGCGCAGGAAGAACGCTGACTGGCCCATCGATCTTGTCCTTGTTCTGGACGCCGGTCGGCTTCGCGGCCGCCTGGTCCGGTTCAAGTGCAATCGGTGGACCACGGCGGTTGAACGGGCCCTGAGGGACCGGTTAGGCTGGGTTCATCTTCTAGGAGCCGGTCGCCTTCACTTGGCCGGTTCGGCGCTTTCGACCGGCCCCTCGTCGTCGTGCAGGCCGGCGACGGTCAGGGCTTCCGGCAGCGACGACACCGGGTGGCCCTTGGCGGTGGTGAAGTTCAGTTCGAACGGCGTGGCCATCCTGTGCCCGACGCCGGTGAAGCCGGTGTCGGCGTCCGCCTGGTTGATGAGGACAGAATAGGCCCGGTCGGACAGGGTGGTGCACAGGAGCACGAAGGTCCTGCCGTCCGCCAGCAACCGCGGCTTGGCCAGACAATCGGGATAGGCGCCGGCGTCGCCCTTGGCGTAGCGCCAGGCCTCGGGGTCCATGTGCTGGTCGAAGGTGACCTTCAGCACCGTGACTCCGGGATCGACGGTCGAACCGGCGGCGGGAAAGGTCTCCACCACGGTCGGCGGGGTCCGGGAGACGGCGACGGTCACGCCCTCCAGCGGGGTCGGCGCATGGGCCTTGGAGACCGGAGGAGAGGCCGTCTGCGCCGCAGCGCCGGATCCCGCCAGGACCAGGGACGCCAAGGCGGCCGCCAGGCTCGCCGGAATTGGGTGCGGACACATGGTCGCATCGATAGCCGCAGATTGCGCCCAAGTTGGGACGAACCCGGCTTGTGGACGGGCGCCGGTGAGGCGACATAACACCCGGATGAGGTGATTTGCGCTCATTCGGCTTGCTCCGGCGCTCCGTAAGGCGCGTCGTGCTCCACGTTATCAAATGAGGGGCCTCGCCCTCGGCGACGTCTTCGAGTTGTCGCTTCAGGCGACCATAGCCTCGGCGCGGCCGGATTTGGGCCGAACCGCTCCCCACGACGAGACGAGACGAGAGGCCGAGGCGCTTGGAGACCACCGTCGCCGAAATGGAAGCTTGCCGCTCGCGCGAATTCGGGCGCGAGGTGAAGGCCCTGGTGGCCGAGCACTTCGCCCGGACCGGCGTGTCGCCCCATGCCAATGCGGCCATGATCGCCAAATCGGTCATCGTCGCCGCGGCCTATTTCGGCGCCTATCTGGCGCTGCTGACGGGCCATTTCAGCTGGCCCGTCGCATGGCTCCTATGCGTGGTCATGGGCTTCGGCCTGGCGGGTCTCGGGTTTTCCGTGGCTCATGACGCGTTGCACGGGGCCTATTCGGCCAATCCGCGGGTCAACGGGCTGCTCGGCCTCGCCTTCGAGGCCCTCGGCGGCAACGGTCACGCCTGGAGCGTCACGCACAACGGAGCCCATCACACCTTCCCCAACGTCAGCGGCTATGACGGCGATGTGGACATCACCCCGCTGCTGCGGCTGAGCCCGCACACGCCGCACCGGCCGGTGCACCGTTTCCAGCATCTGTTCGCCCTGGGCCTGTATGGGCTGGCGACCCTCAACTGGGCCCTGCTCAAGGACTACGCCTATTTCCTGCGTATGGGTTCGCGCCCCCGGGGCGCGAGGGCGCCGACGACCGGGGCCTGGGCGCGTCTGCTGGTCGGCAAGCTGGTGTTCTATGGGGCGATGGCGCTGCCGTTCCTCGTGGTGGAGGGGCCCGCCTGGCGGATCCTCATCGGCCTGCTGACCGTCCATCTCACCGCGGGCACGATCGTCGGCGTCGTGTTCCAGCTCGCCCACGCCGTCGAAGGCGCCGAGCACGGGGACCCGTCGGGGGCGACGCGGGCCAAGGACGGCTGGGCGGCGCACCAGCTGCGCAGCACCAGCAATTTCGCGCGCGGGAACGCGCTGCTGGGCTGGTACGTCGGCGGGCTCAACTATCAGGTTGAGCATCACCTGTTCCCGCGGGTGTGCCATGTGCACTACGCCGCCATCAGTCGGATCGTCGAGGCCGCAGCCCTGCGGCACGGCCTGCCGTACAACAGCATTCCCACCTTCGGCGCGGCGCTCAGCTCCCATTACCGAACCCTCAGGGCGCTCGGCCGGCCGCCGGTCGAAGCCGCGGTCTGAGGCCTATTTCGCCGGCAGGGTCGATACGCGACCGGGCGGCAGATGCTGGTCTGCGGCGGTCAGCAAAACCGCCGCGAGGACATAATCGCCGACCGTCGCGGTGAGTTCGACCGCCCCCTGTTGACCGAACAGGGCCACGGTCTTCGCCCAAAGCCCCGAGCTGACCTTGTGGTCCCGCAGCAGGGCGCGTTCCAGGCTGATCACCGTGGCGTCCTTCTCCGCCAGTCCGGCCACCGGTCGGTCGAACTTGACGACGTCGAGCACCGTATCGTCGAGGCCTGCCTTGCGCCCTGCCGCTTCATGCCCGCTCCACTCATAGGCCTGGTCGAAATCGCGGGCCGTCGACAGCGCCGCCAGTTCGAAATAGCGCGGCCCGACCACGGTCTTGCGCAGGTACTGGTTCAACCGGTGGATCGGTTCGGCGGCCCCTGGGCTGTACATCGAGATCGGGGCCGGGCCGGTGATCGGCAGGGCGGGATCGCCCATGCGGATGACGTCGTAGACCCGCTTGCCCTCATCGCTCAGCTTGGCGCGATCCGGAGGCGCCAGGCGCGAATAGGACCGGGGGTCGATATCTTGCGGCCGGCCCGGGGGGCTCAACGTCGCCGCTCCCGCCACGGCGGCCAGCATCAACAGACGCATCGGCATGTCGACTCCTCCCTGAGGCTTTGACAAAGCTTAGTCCCGGCGTCGCCAAAAACGATGGCTTTCCGGCCCGGCCTCGCCTTCCCATGCATCCTTTCCAAGGCGGCGCACGTTTCCAGGCCTCCAAACGTCGACGGCGCGCCCTGCGCGAAGCCGTCGCTTCACCAGACCATGGAGACGACTCGTGCGTCACATATTGATCGCGACCACCTTGGCGGCGACCGTCGCTCTGCCGGCCATCGCCAGCGCGCAGACTCGCTGTGAACGACAGGAGGCCGACAACCGCGCCGCCGGCACGGTCATCGGCGCCGTGGGCGGCGCCCTTCTCGGCAGCGCCATCGCTGGGCGCGGCGACCGAACCGCCGGAGCGGTCATCGGCGGCGTCGGCGGCGCCGTGGTCGGCAACCAGATCGCCGGCTCCAACGGCGGCTGTCCTGACGGGTACCGGGTCGTGGCCGACCCCGCCTATGCGCCGCCCGCCTATCCCTACACCGGCCCGGCGCCTGCCGTCGCCACCTTGGACCAGCAGGAAGACGCCCTGGCCCGTCGGATCGCCGCCGCCCGCGACAACGGACGGCTCACCCGTGGCGACGCCCGCGACGCGCTGGATGAGTTGCAGGCCATCCGCGACCGCGAAGCCGACTTGCGCCGCCGTCACGGCGGTCGCCTGACCGAAGACGACCGTTTCTATCTACAGCAGCGACTGGACCGCCTGCAGGGGACGGTCCGGCTGGAGCGCGATTCCGGCCCTCCGCCGCCGCCCGTCTACAGGCCGCCCGTCGACGTCTGGTCCGGAGCGCCTCAAGGGGTCAACGCGCGCATGGACTGGCTGCAGAGCCGGATCAGCGACGATGGCGCGCGTGGAATTCTCACCCGCGCGGGCGTCGCCGAAGCCCAGGGCGGCCTCAACGGTCTCCGCAACGAGGCCGCGACCTTGCGCACCCGGGACGGCGGCCAGCTCCGTGACGTGGACCGCCAATATCTGAACGATCGGCTCGAGTACCTGGCCCAGCGCATCCAGTGGATGGAGTCGGTCCACCGCTGACCAGGGCCGACTAGCCTTTGGGCTTGAGATCGGGGCGGGACGCCAGGAAGGCGGCCCGCTCCGCACTCGTCAGCACCTTGGCCTTGGTCTGGCGGGACACCCTGGGCGTGGGCGGGGCGTAGGTGGCCGTCGCCCCGGCGGCGCTGCCGCCCTTGAGGTCCGACAGCGACTTGATCGGTGGTTTCATCGGCGCGGGCCCCCTTTGCAGCCTAGCGGGCGGCCGCGAAAGAACAAGCGTCGGCGAGGGACGGGCGGAAGGCGTCAGAGGGGGCCGGCCTGGCCGGGCGGCCCGCCATGGCCCGGGCCGGTGGTCCCCAGGGGAACGAACGAGAGGGACTGCTGGAACCGCACCGCCTTGCCGGCGCCGGCCGCCGGTTCGGGCGGCAGGGCCTTGCCCTGCAGTTCGTACAGACGGTTGTTGACGAAGAACACCGACACGTTGGAACGGCTGCCGTCATTGCCCACCAGGGTCAGTTGCCGGCCGTACTCCTGGTTGACCCGCTCCTCCACGTTCAGCTTGATCTGGCCCGTGGCGCCATAGGCCTTCACGGCGTCGGCCAGGGCGGCGTCCCTGTTCATGGAGGTCTGGGTGAAATCGGCGACGGTCATCGAAAAGACGATGTCCGGCTCGTTCAGGGTGTAGACGGTGGCGGGAACCGTGGCGCCGGCGGCGGTCCTGAACTGGCCCTTGGTCAGGGTCGGAGGGGCCGGAAGCTGAACGACGAATCCGTGCTCGGGATAGGCGTAGCGCTGCCACGCCTGGGCCATTGCGGGCAGGGGCGCCAGGAGGGCGGCGACGAGGATCAGGACCCGCATCCTCAATGGCTTTCCAGGGTCTGGCCGTTGGCCAGCTTCACCGACACCAGCTGGCCCCCATAGGAGCCCTCCTTCATCGGGTGGATCAGGGCGGTCAGCTTGTCTCCCGGCGTCACCGTATTGGCCTGCCATCCCGCCCTGGCCATCTGGCCCGGCCCGCCGGTCTCCAGCGACCATTCGCGTTCCTTGCCTTGGGCGTCGCGCACCATCAGCTGGAGCCAGCCGTGGGGATTGATCAGTTCGAAGTTCTTCACCGTTCCGACAACGGTATCGGTCCTGCCGCGGTCGAACATGGCGTAGGAGTGATGGCCCGACGCGGAGACGGCGAGGAACGGCGCGGCCAAGGCCGCAGCAAACACTGGCACAGGCAGTTTCATCGGCTTGCTCCTGCATGGCCCTGAGGGCGGGGGCAGTCAGCTTCGTGGCGCGAGCATGACTCCAAGCGCCGGAATTATGAACGCACTTAGCGGACTATTCCGTCGCCCGCTCAATAACCAAGGCTTTTCAGCCCTCCCGGCGGCGCAGCACGGTCACGCTGGGCCCGGCCGGATAGCGGGT
This sequence comes from Caulobacteraceae bacterium, assembly GCA_035493955.1. Lineage (GTDB taxonomy): Bacteria > Pseudomonadota > Alphaproteobacteria > Caulobacterales > Caulobacteraceae > NCED01. The sequence goes on from DATJHI010000036.1 coordinate 197,431, forward strand.
CATTTCGTCCGTACGGGTTGGGCAGCCTCCGCGACGTCTCTTGTATGAGGCAATGAAATCGTCCCGAACGGGGACGGGGGGAGCGGGGGATGGCGACGCCACAGACCACTGATCTTGAACGCTTGAACGCCCAGATCGTCGGCCACCTGCTGGCGCGTCGATCGCCGCCGCGCGAGCTGTTGTCCCAACGGGAGCGCCTGCGCGCGGACCTGCTTTCCAAGGACGGCGGGAACCAAGAGCGTCGGCGTTTCGGCTGAGCCCAAGCGAAGATCCGCGCCCGTTCGGCCGGCGCGCACGACCATGCCCTGGAGCGAAGGCCGCGCTGATGACGACCGCGTGCGGCCCGCCGCGGGCGTCGCCAGCGCGCCGCTCCGCCGGATGAGACAAGGACGCTCGTAGAAAAGCGCGGGCGAATCCGTCAGGGTGGCCAGCACCGAAAAAAGGGGGCGCTCGGACGAATGGATCAGTCTCAGGATTCTACTTATCCCCTGGGAACCCACTGGCCGCGGAAGTCCGGCGTTCCTCAGGACGTCAACGACGTTTCGGTTGTTATGCAAACCGTTATCCGGCCGGTCATCGTCGATGCCTTGGAGTCCATCTATTCGCAGGACCATGCCGGTCCGATCCAGATCGTGATCGGCGTCGATGTCACAAGGGGCAGCCACGACATCCTGAGGGCGGCGGTTGAGCGGCGGCCCGACAACGTGTCGGTCACCTGCCTGACGCTGCCCTATTCGACGTCCGTCCGCCATGGCGGCGTCCACACCTCCACCTGCGGGGGGGCCTTGATGGCCATACTGACCCTGATGGCCAACTCCCGTTTCGTCGCCTACCTGGACGACGACAACACCTGGCGACCCAATCACCTGTCGGTCCTGCGGGCCGCCGTGGAGGGAAAACATTGGGCCCATTCGAAACGCATGCTGATCAGTGAGGAGACCGGCGAGGAGATCGCCGTCGACGAGTGGGATTCGGTAGGATTCGGCCGCGGCCGATGGGCGTCCCTGGGCGGTTTCGTCGATCCGAACTGCCTGATGATCGACAAGATCGCCTTGAACAGGGCGGTCGGGTTCTGGTCGGAGAGCCTCTCAGGCCAGCCGGGCCTGGGGGCGGACAAGAACTTCTTCAGGGCGATCGGGAAAATGCCCCACACGTCCTCGCCGGAGATCACCGTCGATTATCGGGTCCGGCGGAGCAACATCCTGCTGCGCCTGCACCAGGAGGGCGCCAGCTTCAGCTGAAGACGGCGGGTTATTTCGCGGGGGTTATGCCCACGCTCCCGTCGTCACGGATCCGGATACGGTCATTGACGCAGAAGAACTCCCCCAGTTCGATCTCGGGCGTCAGGCCGTAGGTCACCGTGCCGGTCACCGGGCGGGTGAAGGCCTTGGCGTCCTCGATGAGGATCCGGTTCTCCAGTTTGTCGTAGGCGACCCGACGAATTCGCTGGACCACGTGCATGGCGTCGGAATGCGGGGTGTGGCCGTCGATGTCCTGACTGCCGCCCAGGCCGATGGTGTCGACGACCAGCGTGTCGCCTTCCCAGTGGGCGACGGCGTCGCCGTAGATGCCGGGGTTCAGGTCGTCGGGGCCAAGGTGGCCCCGCTTCAGATAGATCCGGTAGATCGAGCCGTTCGGCTTGGTCACCACCAGCCGATCCCCCTTGATCTCGGTGATCTCGATCGGCGCCACGGGCAGGGTCATCATCCGGATCAGCGGACCGGGAAGACAATAGTCGCCGCCGGGAACATAGGGACGGCCCGCCTTTTCGTCGTCTTCGCGCTTCTTCAGGATCGCCGCATATTCCGGCGTCAGCGGATAGGGGCCGGGCTGGAAGCGGCTGTTCTGGGTCCACACGCCGGTGATGTCGTGCGGATCGTAGGCGGGAGCGGCCGCAGGCGCGGCGGACGAGGCGCCAGCGAGGGCCGAAACCGCCAGGCCGACGATCATCACACGTTTCATCATCCACCTTGCCTTTTCCGGCCCGCCGAAGCGGTTGCGGGCGATAGTGGGACAAAATCCGCCGCCCTAGCAAGGGCGCGCCGAAGGGAGTCCTCGTCGGGATCGCGCTCCATCGCGCCGCCTCGAGACGACGATCAGTCCGCCGCCGCTATCGATCTGGGAAGTGGTGCCGCCTAGGTGACTCGAACACCTGACCTACGCATTACGAATGCGCCGCTCTACCGGCTGAGCTAAGGCGGCCCGGGCCGGGCTCCAGGTGGAGGGCCGGCGCAAGTTGGGCCTCTTTAACCGCGCGAGAGCGGGGCGCCAAGGGCGGTGACGGCTCTAGCCGAATTGCCCAGGCCGGGGCGGGGGGCAGGCTGAGTGAGCACGGGCCGCGGGGGCGGCTGGGCGATGGGGCGAGGCGGGACCAGATGCGAACCCCAGATCCCCACCACGGCGCCCATCAGGATGCAGACGAGACCGAAAGTCACGGCCGCCCAGAAGGCCCAGCCCAGCATCTTGCGCGCGGGCGGGGCCGGCTCTTCCTCGTCGGGGGTTGGAGGACTGGCGGGGCTCACGGCTCCAGCAGTGCAAGCAGGGCGGCCTCGTTGGGAAGGCGCGCCGCCTCCAGCCGCCGGAACCCCCGCCCGACCAGGGGCGCGGCGCAGGCCGGCGAAAGGGCCAGGGCCTCCATCGCCGGCGGCCAATGTGGAGGGATGAGCGCGGCCAGGGCGCGGGCGGCCTTTGGCGAATGCAGCAGGACGGCGCCCGGCGGGTCGGCGCCGACGGCGGGGGGTAGGACGCCGGCGGCCTCGGTCCGATAGACCGGCAGATTGCGCGCCTCGATCCCGGCCGCGGTCAGCGCGGCGGCGAGATCGCCGGCCGGCTCCAGGGCCCCCGGGTGCAGCACCAGGCCCAGGTCCCCGTCGGCGGCGACCCGGTGGGCCAGGGCGCTGACGTCGCCATCGGCGGCGACGACGTGGGCGAAGCCGGCGGTGCGGGCGGCGGCGGCGGTGGCCTCGCCCACGGCGAACACCGGAAGGCTGCGCTCGGAGGTGAGGGCGGCGAAGGCGGGAATGGCGTTGGCGCTGGTGAAGGCCAGCGCTCCGACGCCGTCGAGGTCGAGGGCGACGCCCTCGATGGGATGGACGATCAGCAGGGGCGCGACCAGCGGCTCGAGGCCCCGGGCGCGGACGCGCATTGCGGTGGCGTCGGCGGCCGGTTTGGCGCGGGTGATCCAGACGCGCGAAGATCCGGCCCGCATCGCGCCGGCGCCGTCAGACGACCACAAGACGGTCGCCCGCCGCCTCGCGGACGAGGCCGCCCAGCTCCAGGCCCAGGCGACGGGCGCGGACCAGATCGTCCGGCCCGAGGATCAGGGAGCCCTCCTGGCGCCAGCGTTCGGTCCCGTCGCCGGCGAGCGCCTCGACCACCAGGACGAGGCGTCCGTCCTCGATCCGCGCGTGGGCGCCGATGGCGGTGCGGCAGGAGCCTTCGAGGACCTGCATGGCGCCGCGCTCGGCCTCGACCGCCAGGGTGGTCGCCGGGTCGCGCAGCGGATTCAGCCAACCGGCGCCGAGATCGGCCTCACGGGTCTGGATGGCCAGGGCCCCTTGGCCGGGGGCGGGGGGCGCTTCGAAAGGGTCGAACAGCTCCCGGATGTGCTCGCCCATGCCTAGGCGCTTCAGGCCGGCGGCGGCCAGGATGATCGCGTCGGCCTCGCCGGCGTCGAGCTTGGCCAGGCGGGTCTCGACATTGCCGCGAAGCAGGCCGATGGCCAGGTCGGGGCGGCGGAACAGCAGCTGGGCCTGGCGGCGCAGGGAGGCGGTGCCGATGCGCGCCCCCTGCGGCAGGGCCGCGAGGGTCCGGTAGGCCAGGCTGCACAGGGCGTCGCGGGGATCCTCCCGTTCCGGAAAGGCGGCCAGGGCCAGGCCCGGCGGTTGCTCGGCCGGCACGTCCTTCAGCGAATGGATGGCGCAGTCGATCTGGCCTTCGGCCAGGGCGACCTCGATCTCCTTGGTGAACAGGCCCTTGCCGCCGACCTCCAGCAGCCGGCGGTCCTGGATGCGGTCGCCGCTGGTGGTGATGAAGACCAGGGGCGCGACCCGGTCGGCGTCCTCGGGGGGCGCCCCCAGGGCGGCGGCGATACGGACCTGCATCTGGCCCGCCTGGGCGCGGGACAGGCGCGACCCTCGGGCGCCGATACGGACGATGCTCATGGTCAGCGGCCTATAGGAGCCGTGGCCTCGATGCAAACGGCGCCTTATGACGAGGAGACATGAACCCGCCTCTCACCGTCCTTGGCGTCGAAACCAGCTGCGACGAGACCGCCGCGGCGGTGGTGCGCCTTGATGCGCGCGGCCAGGCCGAGGTGATGTCCTCGGTGGTGGCCAGCCAGATCGCCGCCCACGTCCCCTATGGAGGGGTGGTGCCGGAGATCGCCGCCCGCGCCCATGTGGAGGTGATCGACACGGTGATCGCCGAGGCGATGCGGCGCGCGGGTCTGGGCTTCGACGGCCTGGACGGGGTCGCCGCCACCGCCGGGCCGGGGCTGGTCGGCGGGGTGATGGTCGGGCTGTCGGCGGCCAAGGCCGTCGCCCTCGGCCGCGGCCTGCCGCTGATGGCGGTCAACCATCTGGAGGGCCACGCCCTCTCGGTGCGCCTGACCGAGGCTGTGGCCTATCCCTTCCTCTTGCTTCTGGTCTCCGGCGGCCATTGCCAGTTGCTGGCGGTGGAGGGCGTCGGCGCCTTCATCCGGTTGGGCTCTACGATCGACGACGCAGCCGGCGAGGCCTTCGACAAGATCGCCGCCTCCCTCGGCCTCCCTTATCCGGGCGGTCCGGCGCTGGAGCGGCTGGCCGAGGGCGGGGACGCCGCCCGTTATGCGCTGCCGCGGATGCTGTTGGGGCGCAAGGACTGCGACTTCTCCTTTTCCGGGCTGAAGACCGCCGCCGCACGCCTGGCCGAGGGCGCGACCGGCGAGGAGCAGCGGCGCGACCTCGCCGCTGCTGTCCAGGCCGCCATCGCCAGCCAGTTGGCCGAGCGGTCCGAAAGGGCCATGACCGCCTATGGTGCCGCCCCCGGCGACCGGCGCTTTGTGGTCGCCGGCGGAGTGGCCGCCAACAGGACCGTGCGGGCCGCCCTCCAGGGCGCCGCGGCGCGCCAGGGTTTCTCGTTCCACGCACCGCCCTTGGCCTATTGCACAGACAACGCCGCCATGATCGCCCTGGCCGGGGCCGAACGGCTGGCCCTGGGCCTGGTCGACGGGCTGGACGCCCCCGCCCGGCCGCGCTGGCCCCTGGACCAGGCGGCGGCGCTCGCCCATCCGACCCATGTCGCCGGCCGCAAGGGAGCCAAGGCGTGAGCCCGACCGATATCCGCACCGTCGGCATCCTCGGCTCGGGCGCATGGGGCACGGCCCTGGCCCAGGTCTGCGCGCGGGCCGGGCTGGAGGTCGCCCTGTGGTCCCACGACCCTTCGGTGGCCGCGACCCTGGCCGCGACGCGGGAAAACCCCCTCTATCTGCCCGGCGTACGGCTGGAGCCGGCGGCGACCCCCACCGCCGACCTGGCCAGGATCGGGCAGGCCGACCTGGTCCTAGCCGTATCCCCCGCCCAGCACATGCGCAGCGTGCTGACCGCCTTCGCCCCCCACGCTCGCCCGGACCTGCCGGTGGTCCTTTGTGCGAAGGGCGTGGAGCAGGGGACGCTGAAGCTGATGACCGAGGTGCTGGCCGAGACCTTGCCCGAGGCCGCGCCGGCGGTGCTGTCGGGACCAAGCTTCGCCGCCGAGGTGGCCCGGGGCCTGCCTACCGCGGTGACACTGGCCTGTTCCGACGAGGCCTGCAGCAGCCGCATCGCCCGGGCCCTGGCCGGTCCGGCCTTCAGGCCCTACCTGTCCACCGACCTGATCGGCGCCGAGGCTGGCGGAGCGGTGAAGAACGTCCTGGCCATCGCCTGCGGCATCGCCGAGGGCAAGGGCCTGGGCCGCAGCGCCCACGCCGCCCTGATCACCCGGGGCTTCGCGGAGATGACCCGCTTCGCCGTTGCCCTGGGTGCCCGGCCGGAGACGCTCGCGGGCCTTTGCGGCCTTGGCGACCTGGTCCTGACCTGCTCCTCGTCCCAGTCGCGGAACATGAGCGTCGGCCTGGCCCTCGGCCGGGGCGAGACCCTGGATGAAGCCTTGTCCGGCAAGCGGTCGGTGGCCGAGGGCGTCGCCTCCGCGCCGGGGGTGGTGGCGCTGGGCCGCCGGCTCGGGGTGGAGCTGCCGGTGTCCGAGGCCATCGCCGCGGTGCTGGCCGGCAGGATCACCGTGGACCAGGCGGTGGAAGGGCTTCTGGCCCGGCCTTTGAAACTTGAAGGAAGCTAGGAGAACCTGCCGAATGCCCCTGTTCGTCATTCACTGTAACGACAAGCCGGACAGCCTCGCCCTGCGGCTGGCCACCCGCCCCGAGCACCTCGCCTATCTGAAGACTGCGACGGCCCTGCGGCTGGCCGGACCCTATCTGAACACGGCGGGCGAGCCGGACGGGTCCATGCTGATCGTCGAGGCCGAGGACGAGGCGGCGGCGCAGGCGTTCGCGGCGGCCGACCCCTACGCCAAGGCGGGCCTCTTCGCCTCGACCTCGATCCGCCGCTGGAACCACACCGTGGGCCAGCTCCCGTGACAGCCCGGCCGGCGCCCGGCCTCGTGCTCTGCCGGCTGGACGAGATCGAGGATCCGGGGGCCAAGGGGTTCCGCTTCCGCGAGGGCGAGGCCGAGTTCGCCGGCTTCGTGGTGCGGGTGGGCGAAACGGTGGCGGGTTATGTCGACGCCTGCCCCCACGCCGGCTGGCCGCTGGCGCTGTTCGACCGTTACCTGACCCGCGAGAAGGACCTGATCCTGTGCTCGGGCCATGGCGCCCTGTTCCGGCGGGAGGACGGGGTCTGCATCGCCGGCCCCTGCGCCGACGACCGGCTCAGCCCCTGGCCGGTGGCGGTGTCGGGGGACGAGGTGGTGACGGCGTGAGGGGCCGCTGAGAGGGGATCTACGCCGGATCTTCCAGACTGAACGCCTGGGCCTGCTCGTCATAGGCGAACAGTTCGGCATAGCGGCCCCAGGAGATCACGGCGGCCAGGGTCTCCTCGGCGAACTCTTCGGACATGAAGTCCTCGAGCTCTTCGGAGAAGCGGCGGTAGGGCGCGCGATGGCTGGGGCGTTCGTCCAGCACCCGGCGGATCAGGGCGGCGATCGGCACATGGCCGATCATCTGTTCGGCGAACAGCCGCTTGCGCTCGTCTACGTCCATCTGCACGAAGCGGCGCCCGGCGTCGGTCAGGCGGATGTCGCCGTGGGCGACGTCGGCGAAGCGCAGCAGCTGCAGCGTCTCGGCGATGGGGAACAGCTCGTCGACCTCCATGGTCAGCTCGTCGGCGAGCTCGGGCAGGTCGGCCTTGCCCTCGAAGGGCGGGGCGACCAGGGCCTCCATCAGGCCGGCCAGCAGGTTGGTGGAGACGTCGGGCAGACGCATGGCGATGCCGGCGTCGGCCACCGCCTCGGGGGTCGGCTGCTCGGCTTTCAGGGCCGGATCGTAGGGGTTGGTCATCCGCTCGTAGACCTGGTCGACCAGCCGGCGGAAGGCGGCGTCGGTGCGGTGGCGCGGGTGCGGCAGATCGATGGGGATTTCCGCCGCCACCTTGCCGGGGCTGGCGGCGAACAACAGGATGCGGTCGCACATCAGGACCGCCTCCTCGATGTTGTGGCTGACCATCAGGATCGAGCGCAGGGGCAGGCGGCCGTCCATCCACAGGTCGATCAGGTCGGTCCGGAGGGTCTCGGCGGTCAGGACGTCCAGGGCGGAAAAGGGCTCGTCCATCAGCAGCAGCTCGGGCTGCATGACCAGGCCGCGGGCGAAGCCGACCCGCTGGCGCATGCCGCCGGACAGTTCCTTGGGATAGGCGTTCTCGAACCCGTCGAGACCGATCAGGTCGATGGCCTGCAGCGAGCGCGAGCGGCGCTCGGCGGTGGGCACGCCCAGGGGCTCCAGCCCGATCTCCACGTTCTCCAGCACGGTCAGCCAGGGGAACAGGGCGAAGCTCTGGAACACCATGGCGATGGATTCACAGGGGCCTTTCAGACCGCGCCCGCGCCACAGCACCTCGCCGGCGACCGGACGGGCGAGGCCGGCGATGATGCGCAGGAGGCTGGATTTGCCCGAGCCCGAGCGGCCCAAGAGGCCGACGATCTCGCCGGCCTTCAGGGTGATGTTGACCCCGTCCAGCACCAGCAGGGTGTCGGCCGACGACCCCTTGGCGTAGGTCTGGCGGACGTCCTTGATTTCCAGCAGCACCTCCGGCGGCGGCGCGTTCCTGCCCGGGGCGCGGGGGGCGGTTAGGATGTCGGCGGGCATAGGGCTTACTCCGCGCGAAGCCGCCGGGCGGCGGCGGTGAACAGGGGATCCCAGACCAGGCGGTTGAACACCACCACATAGACCGCCATCACCGCCACGCCCAGGGTCACGCGGCGCATGTCGCCGGCGGCGGAGGCGTCGGCGATGTAGGCGCCCAGGCCGTGGGCCTCCACCCGCGTCGTTCCCCAGTTGGCGGCCTCGGCGACGATGGTGGCGTTCCAGGCCCCGCCGGCGGCGGTGATCGCCCCGGTTACGTAAGAGGGCAGGATGCCGGGCAGGATCACCTTGCGCCACCAGGTCCAGCCCTTGATCCGCATGGAGGCGGCGGCCTCCAGCAGGTCGGCGGGCACCATCCGGGCCCCGGCGATGACGTTGAACAGGATGTACCACTGGGCGCCCAGGATCATCAGCGGCGACAGCCAGATGTCCGGCAGCAGACGGAACCGCACCACCGCGGCCACCACCAGGGGATAGAGGATATTGGCGGGGAAGGCGGCCAGGAACTGGGTCACCGGCTGCAGGGCCGCCGCCCAGCGGGGCCGAAGGCCGATCCACACGCCGACCGGCAGCCACACGGCGCTCGCCGCCGCCGTCAGCAGCACCACCCTCAGCATGGTGAAGACGCCCAGGAGCAGGGTCCAGCCGATCTCGGCCATCGGCACGCCGGACAGGATATAGGCGGCGGCGCGCCAGGCCCCCATCAGACCGGCCAGACCCAGCAGCGCATACCAGGCCATGTCGGCCGCGCGGCTGGACCAGGCGCGGGCCAAGGCCGGCGCCACCTCGATCGGCCGGCCCAGGCGGAAGCTGGCCAGCATGCTGAGCAGACCCTGGACCGGGCGCCACATCCGCCGCGCCAGGTCGGTGCGCTGAAGGAAATCCAGCACCCAGGAGCTGGGCTCCGGTTCGTTGGACGGGGCCGGCTCCAGCCGGAACTTCTCGGCCCAGGCGACCAGGGGCCGGAACAACAGCTGGTCATAGGCCAGGATGACCAAGGCCATGGTCAGGACCGCCCAGCCCACCGCCTTCAGGTCGTGATGGACGATCGCGGTGGCGACGTAGGAGCCTACCCCCGGCAGGGTGACGGTGACATTGCCGATGGTGAAGGCTTCCGAGGCCACCACGAAGAACCAGGCCCCGGACATCGAGACCATGGCGTTCCAGATCAGGCCGGGGGCGGCGTAGGGCGCCTCCAGGGTCCAGAACCGCCGCCAGGCCCCCAGGCGCAGGGCGGTGGACAGGTCGCGCAGGTCGCGGGGGACGGCCTTGGTCGAATGGTAGAAGGAGAACACCATGTTCCAGGCCTGGCTGGTGAAGATCGCGAAGATGGCCGCGAACTCCACCCCCAGCAGCGAGCCGGGGAACAGGGCCATGAAGCCGGTCACGGTGAAGGACAGGAACCCAAGCACGGGCACCGACTGACACACGTCGATCAGCGGGATGATCACCATCTCCGCCCGGCGGCTCTTGGCGGCCATGGCCCCGAAGATGAAGGTCACGGCCACCGACAGGGCCATGGCGGCGAACATACGCAGGGTGGTGCGCAGGGCGTAGCCGGGCAGGGCGGCCGGATCGAGGGAGATCGGGATGCGGTTGGCCACCGCCAACGGCACCAGGGTCTGGCGTCCGCCCACCGCGATCAGCACCAGGATGCCGATGACCAGGCCGAAGACGATCACGTCCCAGGGGTTGGGCGCGACGGTGTGGATGGTCAGCGGTCGCCGGAACGAGAAGGACGGGCGATGCAGCGGCATGGCTCCCCCTTTCCGTGGCTGGCTGGGCTGTGGGTTGATCGATGGCCCGCCTTACAGGGGCGAGGCGGCCGGAGCAACCGGCGGTGTAGGGGACGGGTCGTGACGGTTTGGCGCCGCCGGTTCGTCGCCTCGGGGGGGCGGCGGCCGAAACGCCCGGCGGATCATCGTGGAGCCGGCGTTATGCGGGCCGCCGCCTTACAGACACCCGTATGCCGCCTCGATCAGCCGCGTCGGACGCGGGTCGCCGAGCAGCAGGGCCGATTGGTGGTTCATCGTATAGGCGCCGGCGATCCGCCGCTCCGGATCGGCGAAGACGCAGGACCCGCCCCAGCCCGAATGGCCGAAGGTCCGCCGGCCCGGACCATAGATGCTCAGGCCCGCATTGCGCATGAACCCGGCCGCCCAGCTCATCCGATAGGGCAGGACCAGGTCGTCCCCGGCGATGCGTTCGCGAGAGGCCTCGGCGATCACCGGCGGCGACAGCAGCGGCTTGCCGTCCAAGGTCCCGTCGCCGGCCAGGGCGCCCATCAGCCGGGCCAGGGCCGAGGCGGTGGCGTGGCCGTTGGCGGATGGGATCTCGGCCGTGCGCCAGTCCTCCGACCCCCGTCCGCCCGGCGAGGCCCAGCGGGTCAGGAAGGCGGCCCGGCGGGCCTCGTTGACCGGGCCGAAGTCGGGCAGGGTCTTGGGACGCTCCATCTCCGCCACCCGGCCGTGCTCGGCCTCGGGCAGGCCGATCCAAAGGTCCAGGCCGAAGGGCCCGGCCAGGTCCTCCCTCAGCGCCCGACCCATGGTGCGGCCGTCGACCCGGCGGAAGATCTCGCCGGCGATATAGCCGAAGGTGATGGCGTGATAGCCGCTGGCGGTTCCCGGCGGCCACATCGGGGCCATGGCCGCGAGTTTTCGGCAGATGGCGTCCCAGTCGAACCACAGGGCCGGGTCCATCGGCTCCAGGAATCCGGCCAGGCCGGCCTGGTGCGACAGGGCCTGGGCCACGGTGATCCGGTCCTTCCCCGCCTGGCCGAACTCGGGCCAGACCTCGGCCACGGGCTGGTCGTAGGCGAGGCGGCCCTGGTCGACCAGCCGCGCCACCAGGATCGCCGCCACCGCCTTGGTGACTGAGAACACCGGGACCAGGGTGTGGGCGTCGAAGGGCCGGGTCCGGGCCCGGTCGGCCCAGCCGCCCCACAGGTCGATCACCGGCTCGCCCTCGAGGGCCAGGGTGAACCGGGCGCCCAACTCCTCCCCGTTCTCCAGCGAAGCCCGCAAGGCTTCGAGGACGGGGGCGAATTCACCGGGGCAGCGGCCGTGGACGAGGGGGGCGTCGGTCATGGCCGTCTGCATAGCGCGAGCTGGGCGCGGTCGGAACCGTCCGCCTGGACTCTGGCGTCTCGACACCCAAGATGGAGGGTATGAGCGTCCTCTACCCCGTCGCCGACACCGCCGAAGCGGCCCTGCATACGCCCAGGGGCTTCGCCGCCCGCGCCCGCACGGCCCAGACCCTGGCGGGGGAGGCCGTGGCCTTCGTCACCGAGACGGTGGGACCGGCCTTCGAGACCGAGGCCGCGGCCCTCGACGCCTATGCCGGGCGGCTGGACGACGAGCGGCCTGGCCGGCGGGTGCAGGTTCCGCCCGAAGCGCGCTGGTGCGCCCTGCGGCCGGTGGCGGCGCCTGGGACGGGGCGGCGCCGCAAGGCGATGGAGCCGGTGAACAAGGACGGGCGACGCTGGCCCGCCCCCGACCCCAAGGCCGCGCCGGCCCTGTGGCGGCTGTCGGTCTCCTATTGGCGGGTGGGCGAAGCCGAGGTCGGGCTGGAGGCTCCGGCAGAGGCGGCGCGCAAGCTGCGCCGGCGGGCGGGCGGCGAGGCTCTGGACCCGGCGGTCTTGCGCTCGTTGGCCCGTCAGCCGCTGCAGGCGGTGCGGCCGCAGCAGCCCCTCGACATCGGCCTGTTCGAGACCCGGCCTCCCGAGGCGCCGCACATCCTCATGCCGGACGAATAGCGTTCCTGGCCCTGGCGCCGATCGGGAAGCCTTGGCTCGCCCAGCGGCGCAGGAAGGTGCGGGCGGGGCGCTCGACCAGGTGGTGGGCGACCGCCGCCAGGGGAACCACGCCCAGGAACAGCACGACCCACAGCCCCAGCGGCAGGGTCTTGTCATAGCCCAGCCTCTCCGTGGCCTTGCCGAACATCAACAGCCACGGGAAGCAGACCATGTAGACCGAATAGCTGATCTCGCCGAGATAGACCCCGATCCGCCCCGACAGGACCTTGGAGCCGGTGCTGGTCAGGCCGGCGAGGGCCAGGATCAGGCCGCCGAAGGTGGTGACGATGGCCGCATCCGGCGCGTCGGCCTGGGCCAGGGCCACGGCCATGGCGACGAAGACGGCGCTCCAGACCTTCGCCTGCATCCGGGTCTGCATCGCCCCTGACCGCCACAGCAGGTAGATCGCCACTCCATAGGCGAAGCAAGGGACGATCCGCAGCGCGCCCCATTTGTAGGTGGCCTCGGTCAGCTGGAATCCGGCGAGGGCGTCGAACGCTATGTAAAGGCCGAACAGCAGGATCAGGACGCCGATCACTGCCAGTTGGGGCCGGTCCCTCACGCGCCAGCCGACCCAGGCGAAGGCGGGGAAGCTCAGATAGGCGAACCACTCGGCCGAGATCGACCAGGACGGATGGTTCCAGGCGGCGGCCGGGGCCAAGCCCCAGGCGTGGATCATCAAGAGATTCGCCGGCAGGGCGGCCCAGTTGACCAGGCCGGTCCCCAGGGTCATCCCCGCCGCGGTGGCGGCGACGGCCAGGACGCCCAGCCCGGCCAGGACGGCGATGTGCAGAGGATAGACCCGCGCGATCCGGGCCCACAGGAAGCTGCCGTAATGGAACCGGCCCTCGCCGAAACCCTCCAGATAGACATGGCTGAGGATGAAGCCGGAGAGCACGAAGAACAGTTCGACGCCCAGGTAGCCGTTGGCCACCAGGCCGGGAATCCCTACTCCGGCCAGGTGCGGCCAGTAATGGAACGAGACGACCCACATGGCGGCGGCGAAGCGCAGGGCCGTGAGCGGTTTCAGGTCTAGGGGCATGGGCGAGCGCTTGCCTGGTCGGAACAGCAGCCACGGAGCCTGCCGCAAACGTGTTAATAAGCCGCCGCGCCATAAGCTTAACGAGTCATGTCCGATCCACTCCTGAAGCCGTCGCCGATCCCCGTTCCAGCCGTCGGCGTGGTCTGTCTGCGCGGCGACGAGGTGCTGCTGATCCGGCGCGGCGCCCCGCCGATGCAGGGGGCGTGGAGCCTGCCCGGCGGCCGGATCGAATGGGGCGAACGGGCGGCGGCGGCGGCCCTACGCGAACTCATGGAAGAGACGGGGGTAGAGGCCGAGCTGCTGGGCCTGGTCGAGGTCGCCGACGGCCTGTTCGGCCCGGACGCCGTCCCTGAGCGGCATTATGTGCTGATCGACTATGCGGCGCGTTGGCGCTCGGGGGAGCCGCGGGCCGGCGACGACGCGGCCTACGCGGCCTTCCATCCCCTGGGGGCTCTGGAGGCGCTCGGGCTCTGGAGCGAGACGGTGCGGGTGATCCGGCTGGCGGTCGAACGGTTCGGCGGATGATCCGGCCCGCCGCCTTTCTGATCGCCGCGGCTCTTGCGGCCCGCAGCCCCGACCAGCGGCAGGCGCTGGTGGACCTGGCCTATGTGCTGGGTGAAGCCCACGCCTTGCGCCAGGCGTGCCACGGCGATCAGACTTGGCGCATGCAGATGAGCCGGATGGTGGCGATCGAGGCGCCCGAGGACGCGCTGAAGCGCCGCATGGTCGACAGCTTCAACGCTGGGTTCATGCTGCGCCAGGCTGAATATCCGGCCTGCGGTCCCAAGGTGACCGAGGCGGAGCGCGAGACCGCCGCGCGCGGCCGTGTCCTGGCGCTGGGCCTGGGAGGAGAATCCCCGTGATCGCTCTGGAAGCGCTCCTTCGGCAGGACCCGTTCTGGTTTTGGCTGGGGCTCGGCAGCCTTTTCGTCGCCCTCAATCTGGCGACGGGGGTGGCGCAGGCGATGTGGCCCGCGATCATCGCCGTCCTGATGGCGGTGGTCGAATTGGCGGGTCTGAAGCTCGGCGTCGTCAATGAGGCCGGGATCTTCGCGCTTCTCTGCCTGGCGGCGGCGGGCGCCGGTTATTTCCTGTCGTCGCGCGCCATGGTCGCGGCAGGGACGCCCAAGGCCGCGCGTGACGGCGGGGACGCCCGGGGCAGCCAGGGTCAGACCGCGCGCCTGGCTGGCCGGATCGGCCGCACCTCCGGCGAATTCGTCAACGGGGTGGGCCGGGTCTGGATCGACGGTGCAGAGTGGGGAGCCGAGATCGCCACCGGCGAGGAGGATCTTCCCGCCGGCGCGCCGGTGCGCGTGGTCCGGGTGATCGGCGGCGTCCGGCTGCAGGTGCAGGGATTGGACGCGGATCCCGGGGCGGACCGATGAAGGGCCTCGCCTAAGGGCCTTGCGCCTCCTATCTCTGGTCCGTGCTCCGTCCTGAACAGCTGCTCTGCCCCAAGCCCGAGGGGCTGTACTGCGCGCCCGGCGATTTCTTCATCGATCCGGTGCGCCCGGTGGCGCGGGCGGTGATCACCCACGGCCATGCCGACCACGCCCGGGCCGGGCACGGGGCGGTGCTGGCCACGCCCGAGACCCTGGCGATCATGGCCTGCCGCTATGGCGAGGATTTCGCGGCCTCGCCCCAGACGCTCGCCTATGGCCAGGCGATCGACCGGGACGGGGTGGAGGTCAGTTTCGCTCCCGCCGGCCATGTGCTGGGGTCGGCCCAGGTCGTGGTCCGTTGGAAGGGCCTGACCATGGTGGTGTCGGGAGACTACAAGCGTCGGCGCGATCCCACCTGCGCCGCCTTCGAGCCGGTCCCCTGCGACGTCTTCGTCACCGAAGCCACCTTCGGCCTGCCGGTGTTCGCCTTTCCCGACGACGCCGGCGAGGTGGCCGAGCTCCTGGCCTCCGTGGAGCAGTTCCCCGAACGGGCGCACCTGGTCGGAGTCTACGCCCTCGGCAAGGCGCAGCGGCTGATTCGCCTGATCCGCGAGGCCGGCTATGGGCGCACCCTCTATGTCCATGGGGCGCTGGCGCGGCTGAACGCGCTCTATCAGGCGCACGGGATCGATTTGGGTCCCCTGGCCCCGGCCACCGAGTCCGGCGGCAAGGATTTCGCCGGCGCCATCGTCCTCGCGCCGCCGTCGGCCCTGCAGGACCGCTGGGCGCGGCGGTTCCCTGATCCCGTGGGCGCGTTCGCCTCGGGCTGGATGCGGGTGCGCGCCCGCGCCCGCCAGCGGGGGGTGGAGCTGCCGCTGATCATCTCCGACCACTGCGATTGGAACGAGCTGACCTGCACCCTGGACGAGCTGCGTCCCGGCGAGGTGTGGATCACCCACGGCCGGGAGGAGGCGTTGGAACGCTGGTGCCGCCTCAACGGACTGCAGGCCCGCGCCCTCGCCCTGGTCGGCTATGAGGACGAAGAGGACTAAGCGCAGACGTGGTCACAGGGTGGCGTGGAACACCCGGTCCGGGGGCTTGTGGCCGTCCATGAAGGTGCGGATGTTGACGATCACCTTTTCGCCCATCTCCACCCGCGCCTCGACCGTGGCCGAACCCATGTGCGGCAGCAGCACCACATTGGGCAGGCGCATCAGGGTAGGGTTGATGGAGGGCTCGTGTTCGAACACGTCGAGGCCCGCGCCCGCCAGCCGTCCGTCCGCCAGCATCTCCGCCAGCGCCGTCTCGTCGATCACCTCCCCGCGGGCGGTGTTGACGACGATGGCGTGGGGAGCGAGCAGCTTCAGCCGCCGCGCCGACAACAGGTGGTAGGTCCCCGGCGTGTGGGGGCAGTTGACCGAAACGATGTCCGTGTGGGCGAGCATCTGGTCCAGGCTCTCCCACCAGGTCGCCTGCAGCTCCTGGGCGACGGCCGCGGGGACCGGCTTGCGGTTATGGTAGTGGATGTGCAGGCCGAAGGCGCGTCCGCGGCGGGCCACCGCCAGGCCGATCCGCCCCATGCCGATGATCCCGAGCTTCTTGCCCCCCAGGCGCCGGCCCATCATCCAGGTCGGCGACCAGCCGTGGAAGCCGCCGGCCTCGACCACCTGCGCGCCCTCGACGATGCGGCGGGCCACGGCCAGCATCAGCGCCACGGTCATGTCGGCGGTGTCCTCGGTCAGGACCCCCGGCGTGTTGGTGACGGTGATCCCGCGCCGGGTCGCGGCGGCCACGTCGATATGGTCGACCCCGGCGCCGAAATTGGCGATCAGCTTCAGTTGCGGCCCCGCGTGGGCGATAAGGTCCGCATCGATTCGGTCGGTGACGGTGGGGGCCAGCACATCGGCCCGCGCCACCGCCTCCGCCAGGTCGGCGGCGGTCATGGGCGCGTCGGTCGGATTGAGCTGGACGTCGAACAGTTCGCGCATCCTGGCCTCGACCGTGTCGGGCAGCTTGCGCGTCACCACGACTTTCGGCTTGCGGGAGACCATGGGCGGGCGTGAAAAGGGAATGGTGGGAACGCCTTCGATCAGGCTTGGTAGCAGAGCACGGCAGACGGGTGAAGCCATGCGCTTCGCGCGGGGCCTGTCCCCGCTCGTCTGGACGATGCTGTTTTTGTTGTTGCTGACGATCGCCTGGAAAACGGGCGCCGCGGCGGCTGCGCCTCCGCGTCCTACGCCGTCGGGCCTGTCGGTCCCCCGCTACGTGTCGCTGAAGTTCGGCGAGGTGAACGCCCGTGCGGGTCCCGGCGACGACTACCGGGCCCTCTGGACCTATCGCATCCGGGGGCTTCCCCTGCAGGTGATCGCCGAGACCGCCGACTGGCGGCGGGTCTGCGATCCCGAAGGGGCGGTGGCCTGGGTCCACCAGCGCACGGTCGACAACGTTCGCCGCACGGTGATGCGGACGCAGTCCGAGCCCCTGGTGATGCATCGCCGCCCCGACGCCAAAAGCCCCCCCGCCGCCCTGTTGGCGGGCCGGTCCCTGGCGACGCTGGGGACCTGTCGCGCCGGCTGGTGCCAGGTTTCGGCCGGCCGCGCCAAGGGCTGGGCCCCTGCGGCGGAACTGTGGGGAACCGCCGATGCGGCTCAGTGCCGGCCCCGCCTGGCCAAGGCCGGTCCTTAGACCATCAGGCTTGACCGCGGTTGAGGCCCGGGCCGGGCTCGTGTAACCCATCGCTTCGAAGGGCGCCGCCGGCCCCCTGCACCCAGGATTCCAGTCGCGCATGACGGCCATGGCCCAGACCAGCTTCGACAAAGAGACCTTGCTCGCCTGCGCCCGTGGCGAGCTGTTCGGTCCCGGCAACGCGCAACTTCCGGCGCCGCCCATGCTGTTGTTCGATCGCATCAACCTGATCACCGACGAGGGCGGCGAGTACGGCAAGGGCCGTATCGAAGCCGAGTTCGACATCAATCCGGACCTCTGGTTCTTCGACTGTCACTTCCGGGGCGACCCGGTCATGCCGGGAAGCCTTGGCCTGGACGCCCTTTGGCAGCTGGTCGGTTTCTATCTGGGCTGGATCGGCGGCAAGGGACGCGGTCGCGCCCTAGGCTGCAACGAGGTGAAGTTCGGCGGCGAGGTGACCCCGGACATCAAGAAGGTGACCTACAAGATCGAGATGAAGCGGGTCATCAACCGCCGTTTGGTGATGGGCATCGGCGATGGGGTGTTGGAAGCCGATGGAACCCCCATTTATTGGGCGCAGGATCTGCGCGTCGGTCTCTATCAGCGGCCCTGAAGCCACGCCGGGGAAGGAAGCATGCGTCGAGTCGTCGTCACCGGGATCGGCATCGTCTCCTCGATCGGCAACAACGCCAACGAGGTGGCCGCTTCGTTGCGGGACGCCCGTTCGGGCGTGGCCGCCGCGGAGGATTACAAGGCCCTGGGTTTCCGCAGCCAGGTGAAGGCCGCGCCCCAACTCGATTGGGAATCGCTGGTCGACCGCCGCGCCGCGCGCTTCCTGGCCGACGGCACCGCCTACGCCCACATCGCCATGGAGCAGGCGATCGCCGACGCCGGGCTTGGGGAAGCCGAGGTCAGCCACGAGCGGACCGGCCTGATCGTCGGTTCCGGCGGCCCGTCCACCCACACCATCGTCCAGGCCGCGGCCATCGCCAAGGAGAAGGGGCCCAAGCGGGTCGGACCTTTTGCGGTGCCCAAGGCCATGAGCTCGGGCCCGTCGGCGACCCTGTCGACCTGGTTCAGGATCAAGGGGCTGAACTTCTCCATATCCTCGGCCTGCGCCACGTCCACCCACTGCATCGGCGCCTCGGCCGAACAGATCATGCTGGGCAAGCAGGACGTGATGTTCGCCGGCGGTTGCGAAGAGCTGGACTGGACCTTGAGCGTGCTGTTCGACGCCATGGGCGCCATGTCCTCCAACTTCAACGACACCCCGGCCGTGGCCAGCCGCGCCTATGACGTGAACCGCGACGGCTTCGTCATCGCCGGCGGCGCCGGCATGCTGGTGCTCGAGGAGCTGGAGCACGCCAAGGCGCGCGGGGCCAAGATCTATGCCGAGATCATCGGCTACGGCGCCAACTCCGACGGCTACGATATGGTCGCGCCCAGCGGCGAGGGCGCCGCGCGGTGCATGAAGCTGGCGCTGGAAGGGCTGAAGGGCCGCCGGGTGGACTATCTAAACCCCCACGGCACCTCGACCCCGGTGGGCGACGGCAAGGAGATCGACGCGGTCCGCGCCGTGTTCGGGGACAAGATGCCGCCGATCTCCTCGACCAAGTCCCTGACGGGCCACAGCCTGGGCGCGGCCGGGGCGCAGGAGGCAATCTATTGCCTGCTGATGATGAAGAACGGCTTCATCGCCGAAAGCGCCCATATCCAGGAGCTCGATCCGGCCTTCGCCGACGTGCCGATCGTGCGCAAGCGCCAGGACAATGTCGCGCTGGAGACGGTGATGTCGAACAGCTTCGGCTTCGGCGGCACCAACGGCAGCCTGGTGATGGGCCGCTACGACGGCTGACGCCGTCGCTTCTCCCGGCGGCTGGATCGGGCTATCCCTCGCACCCATGAACGCGCGGCGCCGGGGCCGGACCCTTCGCACGCCGCAGCCTTACCGGGAGGACCAATGGCCGACGACTTCGACATGCCCAAGGGCGATCTGATGCGCGGCAAGCGCGGCGTGGTGATGGGGGTGGCCAACCAGAACTCCATCGCCTGGGCCATCGCCTGCCAACTGGCCGCCCAGGGCGCGGAGATGGCCTTCACCTATCTTCCGGCCATGGAGCGCCGGGTGCGCGCCCTGGCCGAGAGCATCGGGGTCAAGCATCTGATCGAGGCGGAGGTGTCGGACGACGCCTCGATGGAGGCGGCCTTCGCCCAGGTCGAAGCGACGTTCGGGACCATCGACTTCCTGGTCCACTCCATCGCCTTTTCCGACAAGAACGAGCTGAAGGGCTCGTTCGTGGAGAACACCACCCGGGCCAATTTCATGCGCTCGATGGACATCTCCGCCTTCTCGTTCGTCGACGCCGCGCGGCGGGCCTCGGCCCTGATGCCCAACGGCGGGTCCCTGGTCACCCTGACCTATCTCGGGTCCGAGCGGGTGATCCCGAACTACAATGTGATGGGGGTGGCCAAGGCGGCGCTGGAAGCCTCGACCCGCTACATCGCCCGCGACCTGGGGCCGAAGAAGATCCGCGCCAACGCCATCTCGGCCGGGGCGGTGCGCACCCTGTCCCTGGCCGGAATCTCCGGCGGCCGGTCGATGATCGCCCAGGGGCGGGCCTGGTCGGCTCTTCGCGAGGACACCGCTCCGGAAAGCATCGCCGGAACCGCCCTCTGGCTGCTGTCGGACCTTGGCCGGTCGGTCACCGGCGAGGTCGTGCACGTCGACGCCGGCTTCCACATGATCGGCCTGCCGGAAGAAGAGGCCGGCGACGAGGCTTAGGCGGCGAGGACCTGCCGGGGAGTCCGGCGGCGCCTCGTTGCATCTCCGCTCAGAAGTCTACCGCGAGCCCCTTGCGCTCCCAGTCCCCGAAACGGGTGGGCTCCAGGCCGGAGGGTCCGCCCTCTTCGGACGGCGGCGCAGGCGCAGGCGCGGCGGCGCGGCGGGCGGCGGCCTCCTCTAGGGCCCGCCGGGCGGCGGGGCTCAGCACCTTTCCGGGGGCGGCGCCCTCGGGGTCCTGCGGGTTCGCGTCTTCAGCTTCGGCCACGAGGGTCCATCCTTGCTCTTGCTCTTGCACGCCCGGCGCCTGATCTAGGACCGATGCCGGACATTCCCAACCCCGAACTCGTCGCCCGCCGCGTTGCGCTGGCGCTTTTGCAGGGGGGACTGGACCATCGCGGCGGGTTCGACGAGGCCATGACCCGCCCGCCGTTCACCGACCTGCCCCCCCGGGAGCGGGCCTGGGTGCGGGGCCTGGCGGCCACCGCCTTCCGCCGGCTGGGGTCCATCGACGCGGTCCTGGCTACCCGACTGAAGAAGCCGCCGCCCCCCGAAGCGATCGCGATCCTGAGGATCGGGGCGGCGCAACTGCTGTTCCGCGACACCCCCGCGTTCGCCGCGGTGTCCACCAGCGTGGAGCTGGCCGCCGAGACCAACCCCACCCGGCCCTTCAAGGGGCTGATCAATGCGGTGCTGCGCGGTTTGGCCCGCGGGGGCCTGCCGACGCAGCCGCCCGAGGCCGACCTGCCGGCCTGGCTCGCCGCCCGCTGGAGCGCGGCCTATGGCGAGGAGACCATGGCGGCCCTCGCGGCCCGCCTGGCCGAAGACCCGCCCACCGACCTGTCCCTGCGCGATCCGGCCGACGCGGCCGCCGTGGCCGCGACCCTGGAAGGGGAAGTCCTGCCGGGGGGCTCGGTTCGCACCTGGCGGCGGGGCGACCTGCCTGGCTGGCCGGGGTTCGAGGACGGGACCTGGTGGGTGCAGGACGCCGCCGCCGCCATCCCCGCCCGCATCCTCGCCCCCCAGCGGGGGGAGACCGTGCTCGACGTCTGCGCCGCCCCGGGCGGCAAGACCCTGCAGTTGGCCGCGGCCGGTGCGAAGGTGGTGGCGCTCGACCGGTCGGCCCCGCGGCTGCGGCGGCTGGGAGAGAATCTCGCCCGCGTGGGCCTGGAGGCGGAAGTGGCGATCGCCGACGGGGCCGCATGGGACGATCCTCGCCTGTTCGACGCCGTGCTGCTCGACGCCCCCTGCACCTCCACCGGCACCTTCCGGCGCCATCCCGACGTGATCTGGGGGTCGCGCCCCGGCGACATCGCCAAGCTGGCCGGGGTGCAGGCGCGCCTGCTGGACGCCTCGGCGAGGCGGGTTAGGCCGGGCGGGCGGCTGGTCTATTGCGTCTGCTCCCTGGAGCCGGAAGAAGGCGAGGCCCAGGCGATCGGCTTCCTGCAGCGCCATCCCGAGTTCAGGGTCCATCGGCTGGCGTCCGGCGAAGGCGGCGCGCCGCCGGAGTCCCTCGTCGACGATTGCGCCTGGCTGCGCCTGTTGCCCAGCGTGGCCGAGCCGCCGGGGGGGCTGGACGGTTTCTTCGTCGTCCGCTTCGACCGGGCAGGCTGATGCGGGCGCCGGGTCCGACTGCGCCTTGCTTCGACGCGGTGGTCGGGGCTATTGCCGGACTATGAGCCGCCCGATCCTCGTCGCCCCATCGATCCTGGCCGCCGACTTCGCCCGCCTTGGCGAAGAGGTCCGTGCGCTCGAGGGCGCCGGCGCCGACTGGATCCACATCGACGTGATGGATGGCCGCTTCGTACCCAACATCACCCTGGGTCCGGCGGTGGTGAAGGCGATGCGGCCGCACACCGGGCTGCCCTTCGACGTCCATCTGATGATCGCCCCGGCCGACCCTCACCTGGAGGCCTTCCGCGAGGCCGGGGCGGACCTGATCAGCGTCCACCCGGAGTCCGGTCCGCACCTCAACCGGATCTGCCGCCGCATCCGCGAGCTCGGGGCCAAGGCGGGGGTGGTGTTCAATCCCTCGACCCCGGTCGAGACGGTGGAGTGGATGCTCGACGACGTCGACCTGCTGCTGGTGATGTCGGTCAACCCCGGCTTCGGGGGCCAGAGCTTCATGGCCTCCCAGCTGGCCAAGGTGGCGCGGCTGCGGACGATGATCGACGCCGCCGGCCTGGACATCGTCCTGGAGGTGGACGGCGGGGTGACGGCGGACACCGCGCGTCGCTGCATCGAGGCGGGCGCCGACGCCCTGGTGGCGGGCACGGCCGTATTTCGGGGCGGGCCGGGGGCCTATGCTCAAAACATCCGCGCAGTCCGCGGCGAAGCAGGCTAAGCGGCGTCTTTGACCGTGTAGTCCGGGGAAGACACACCCATGGGACGCCGCGACCGATCCGACATGGTCCTGTTCCGGGCCGCCGAACCCGCCCTCACCTGGCTGGGCGCGGTCCTGATGACCGCTCGCCGGCGCATCGAGGGCGAGTGGTCCGGCGCGCGCGTTTATCGCCTCACCCTGAACAGCCGCGGCGCCGCCGGCTTCGTCGCCGGCCCGCGGGATTTCCGCCCCGCCGATCCGGACCTCGGGCGTCAGATCCTGGCCGGCCGCTTCGTGTTGTCCGGCGCGACCATGGAGACCGGACCCGGCGGCGATCCCTGGAACAGGCCCAGTCCCTCCCGGCTGTTCGCGACCCAGCTGCATCGGTTCGCCTGGGCGCCCGACCTGCTGTCGATCGGCGAGGCCGGTTCGCGCGAACTGTTCCGGCTGTTCATGGCCTGGCGCGAAGTGTTCGACCAGGTGAGCCCCTTCGCCTGGTCCCCCGACATTCTCGGTCGGCGGGTGTTCAACCTAGCCTGCGCCACCCGCAGGCTGGGCGGGGTCGGCTCCGACGCCGAGGTGCAGATCCTGGCCGAATCCCTGGCCGCCCAGGCGCGCCAGCTGCTGCGGCTGGGGATGGGGCCGCCGGGGGGCGCCGAACGGTCCGCCGCCGCCGCCGTGGCCGGGGCCGCCCTGGGCGGCCAGGTCGGGGAAGCGATCCTGCGCAAGGCCCTGCCGCGGCTGTCCCAGGCCCTGGTCGTGACGGTCCTGCCCGACGGGGGGTTGAAGACCCGCTCGCCCGAGGGCGGGCTGGAACTGCTGCTCGACCTCTTGACCCTGGACGACGTGCTGCTCCAGCGTGGGCGGGAGGCCCCGGTGGAGGTCGCGCGCGCCATCGACCGCCTGAGCGCGGCGCTACGGTTCTTCACCCTCGGCGACGGCCGGTTGGCGGCGTTCCATGGCGGCGAATCCGGCGACCCCGCCCGTATCGACGCCGCCCGCGCCCACGAGGACGGGGAAGCCAAGCCCTTCGGCTACGCGCCCCATTCCGGCTATCACCGTCTGGCCGGCAAGACCTTGCAGGCCATCGTCGACGCCGCCGCGCCAGCCAGGAGCGGCTGGAGCACGGCGGCCTGCGCCCATCCCCTGGCGATCGAGGTGACGGCCGGCCGCGACCGGCTGATCGTCAATCCCGGCTGGTCGCCGGACGCGGCCGGGCCCCAGGCCATGCGGCTCACCGCGGGGGCGTCCACGGCCACTCTGGGCGAGGGTTCGGCCGGACAGCCCATGACCGGGTTCCTGGCCCGCGCCCTTGGCCCTCGCCTGGTCGGAGCGCCTGATCGGGTCGAGGCGCGCCGCAACGAGAACGAGGGCGGGGTCTGGCTCGAGCTGGCGCACGACGGCTGGGCCCGCAGCCTGGGCCTGCTGCACGAGCGGCGCCTGTTCCTGGATCCAGGGGCGGACGAACTGCGCGGGGAGGACCGTTTCGCCCCGGCGGCGGAGATTCCCGCTGGCGCGGCGCGCTACACGCCCTATGCGGTGCATTTCCACCTGCATCCGGACGTTCAGGTCAGCGAAACGCGGGAACAGAGCGTGCTGCTGCGAGGACCTTCGGGTCGGGGCTGGTGGTTCCGCAACGACGCCCAGGAAGTGACGCTGGAGCCCTCGGCCTGGTTCGAGAAGGGAAGCCCGCGCCGCAGCGCCCAGATCGTCCTGCGCGGCCACGCCTCCTCCACGGCGGGCGCGCGGGTGCGGTGGAAGCTGACTCCGGTCGACCCGCGCGAGGCCGCGAAACGTTAGAGCGGAATGCGAAAGGCGGATTCCGCTCCGGCCTAAATGATCTAGGGCAGTGTGTCGGTGTCCAACGAATAGCCGGCGCTGCGGACGGTGCGGATGGGGTCGCCCTCGTCCTCGTGGTTCAGGGCCTTGCGCAGGCGTCCGACATGGACATCCACCGTGCGGGTCTCGACATAGACGTCCGAACCCCAGACCGCGTCGAGCAGCTGTTCGCGGCTGAACACCCGCCCCGGGTGCTGCATCAGATAGTCGAGCAGGCGGAATTCGGTGGGCCCCAGGTGGATCTCCCGTTCGCCGCGCTTCACCCGGTGGGCGACCCGGTCGATGACGATGTCGGCGTGGCGGATGCGGTCTTCGGCCAGGCCGGGACGGATGCGGCGCAGAACCGCGCGAAGCCGCGCGGTGAGCTCGCCCATGGCGAAGGGCTTGACCAGATAGTCGTCGGCGCCCGTGTCGAGGCCGCGCACCCGGTCGCCTTCCTCGCCGCGGGCGGTGAGCATGACGATGGGCAGGTTGCGGGTCTTGGCCCCGGCGCGCAGGCGGCGGCAGACCTCGATGCCCGAGACCTTGGGCAGCATCCAGTCGAGCACCACGAGGTCGGGCAGCCGTTCGTCGACCTGGGTCAAGGCCTCCTCGCCGTCGGCGGCGACGCCGACGTCATAGCCTTCCTTCTCCAGATTGTACTGAAGCAGCGTGGCCAGGGCGTCCTCGTCCTCGACCACAAGCACATAGGGGGTCAAATCAGCCCTCCGCCGTCGGCAGTTCGGCGCTCGACCACTTGGGGCGGTCGCCGAGGATGTCCTCGCCCGTGGCCTCGTAATGGATGATTTCGGCGATGTTGGTGGCGTAGTCGCCGATGCGCTCCAGGTTCTTGCCGATGAACAGGAGGTGGGCGCAGGCGCCGATCGTGCGGGGGTCGCTCATCATGTAGGTGAGCAGTTCCCGGAACAGGCTGTTGTAATGCTCGTCGACCTCGTCGTCGGAGGTCCAGATCTGCATGGCCCGGCCAGAATCGCCGGCGGTGTAGGCGTCCAGCGCATCCTTCAGCCGCGAGGCCACCAGCCTGCCCATCCGCTCGATCGACCTGGTCAGGGGGATGATCGGCTCGGACTCGGCGACCACCAGGGCGCGCTTGGCGATGTTCTTGGCCATGTCGCCGGTGCGCTCGAGGCTCAGACTCATCTTCAGGGCGCCCACGGTGCGGCGCAGGTCCTGGGCCACCGGCTGGCGCAGGGCGATCAAGCGGATCGCCTTCTTCTCGATCTCGCGCTGGAGGACGTCGAGCTTCTCGTCGCGCCCGACCACGGCCTGGGCCAGGGTCACGTCGCGCTTGGCCACGGCGTCCACCGCGTCGGCGAGCTGGGCTTCGGCGAGACCCCCGAGGCGGGCGACATCGGCCTTGAGCTGGGCCAGCTCCTCGCCGAAGAACTTGAGCGTATGTTCGTTCATGGTCTGACGCGAATCCTGCAATCGGACGGAGGAGGCCGGTCCGCAACGCCCGCGGGTGCGCGCGAGCCAACAATGCTATCGCAATGCTGAGACATCGTGACAGCTCTACGACAGTTTTATCACGGCCGTAGGGCGGGCGCCGAAACGGCCGGCGGGTCGGAGGCCGGGGGCGGTATCGAGCCGAGCTCTTCGGCGCGGACCGAAATCATGGGAAAATAGGTGGTGAAGGCCGCGCCGTGGCCCGGAGCGCTCTCCACGGTCACGCCGCCGCGGTGCCGGTTGACGATGTGTTTGACGATGGCCAGACCGAGGCCGGTGCCCGAGCGGTCGCCGCTCTTCTGCCCTTCGACCCGGTAGAACCGCTCGGCCAGGCGCGGCAGGTGCTCGCGGCCGATGCCGGGCCCGGCGTCGATCACCTTGAACACCGCGTAGCGTTCGCCTTCGGTGCGGTCGGGGGTCAGCAGAGGCAGGCCGCCCCACCCGGCGGTCGCCGCCCGCAAACCCGGCACATCTCCCGTCTGGGCGCGCGCGGCGTCCAGTCCGGCCGCCACCTCGACCCGCACACGGCTTCCCGGCGAAGAATATTTCACCGCGTTGTCGAGCAGGTTCTGGATCACCTGCAGAATCTGGTCGCGGTCCCCGACGACCATGGCCTCCCCCGGCGGAGGCAGGACCAGGTCCAGTTGCACGCCGCGATCGCCCACCAGCAGGGCGACGGCGTCGGCGACGTCCGCGACGGCCAGGGCCAGGTCGCATTCGGCCGACGGCGGGATGTGCTCGTTCAGCTCCACCCGGGACAGGGACAGAAGATCCTCGATCAGCCGGCCCATCCGGTCGGCCTGGACCGCCATGATGCGCAGAAAGCGGTCGCGGGCGACCTCGTCGTCGCGCGCGTGCCCGCGCAGGGTCTCGACGAAGCCGGCCAGAGAGGCCAGCGGCGTCCGCAGTTCATGACTGGCGTTGGCCAGGAAGTCGGCCCGCATCCGCTCGTTGCGCCGGGCGTCGGTCTCGTCGCGCATCAGCAGCAGGGCCCGGGGCCGGTTGGGAAACTTCTCCGGCAAGGACCGCGCCAGAACCTTCCAGAAACGGTCCTGGGCGCCGCCGGTCTCAAAGGCGGTGGCGGCGTCGACCCGGCCGAACAGGCTTTCATCCACCGCTTCCAGCACCTCTGGGCGACGGATGGCCGAAACCAGCAGTCCGCCCTCGCGGGGAATGCGCAGCAGCTCGCGCGCGGCGGCGTTGGCGAACACCAGACGGCGGGCGGCGAAATCGTCCGGCTCTCCGCCCTCCACCAGCATCAAGGGATCGGGCAGGGCCTCCAGGGCCTCGACGGCCGACGACAGGCCGTCGAGGCCGGGAACGGTTTCCGCGGCGGGGATCGACGGCTGGGTCGTCGGCGCAAGACGGGCGGCGAGCAGGCCCCCCAGGGCCAGGGCGACGGCGGCTGCGGCCAGGGCGGCCGCCATCGCCGCGCCGCCCGTGACGGCGATCGCCAGGACCGCCATGGCGGGGACCAGGGCGACGGCGAGCCCGCGCAGACGCGCGCCGGCCTGTTCGCCAAAGCGAAACGGCGACGTCGGGGATGTCTGCCGCGACAGGGGCATGAAGTCTCGCGAACGGGGCAAAGAGGAAGCCTCGCCCGAGTCCATGAAGGTTTTTTGTCCGCACGGCGACGAATTTTGTCGCTTCCCATGGCTGCCGGGTGCGCATCCCCTATTAGCTCAGCTAATGAGAAAGCCATCTATTCTGCCTTTTCGGCGTCGTGAGGCCGGGGCATAGAACCTCCGACACGATCGGCTGCGCGGGCAGAAAACCAACCCACGCGAAACGGGGGCAATCATGACTGGTCGACGCCTTTCCAGCGCGCTCAAGCGCGCACTTTTTGCTTATGCAGCAGGGACTTCCCTGTTGATGACAGCCGGTGCGGCGGCCGCCCAGGATCAGGGTGCGATCGGTTCGGCGGGCGCCGTCCAGGCCGTGCCGACCGATCCGGTGCAGGCGCGGATCCAGGCCTTAGAAGAGCAGCTCGCCATTCTTCAGGGCCAGATTTCCTCATTGAAGGAATCGACTTCGGCCGGCATCCGCGACGTCCGTGACGCAGCGTCGAACCAGACCCAGGCGACCTTGCCGAACGGCAGGCCGTCCCTGGCCAGCGCCGACGGGCGCTTCACCGCCAATCTGCACGGCATCCTCCATTTCGACACGGCCTATTACGCCCAGGCCGAGCCCGGTCCCCTCAACCAGGACCTCCGGCGCGGCGGCGCCGCCTCCGACACGGCCCATGCCCGCGACCTGAATTCGGGGACCAATTTCCGCCGGGCGCGCCTGGGCTTCGACGGCAAGGTGTTCGGCGATGTGGACTACAACTTCGTCTACGAATTCGGCGGGTCCGGGGCGGAGGACGCCGGCCGGATCTATGAGGCCTCGCTGACCTACAACGGCCTCGCCCCCTGGCATATCAAGGTCGGGTCCTTCATCCCGCTGCAGGGGCTGGAGGATTCCAACTCGACCAACGGCATCCCGCTGCTTGAGCGGCCGGCGCCGTCCGACATCACCCGCACCCTGGTCGGCGGCGACAGCCGCACCGCCCTGCAGTTCTTCGGCTATGGCGAGCGCTGGCTGATCTCCGGCGCGGTCACCGGAACCTCGCCGGGCGTCGTCAATTCGACCGGCTCCGCCACCGCCCAGGCCTTCGACGAGCAGCTGGGCCTGATCGGGCGGGTCGCCTACACCCCCTTCAAGGGGGACGACTGGCGTGTCCATGTCGGCGCCAATGTCGGCTATGTCGCCCGCGTCGCCGACACCGGCGGTCCGGACGCGACCACCGGCCGCTACACCATCCAGTTTCGTGAGCGTCCCGAACTCAGGAACGACACCACCCGCCTGATCGACACCGGCGCCATCGAGGCCCAGCACGCCTACACCGCGGGCCTGGAGCTCGCCTTCCAGAAGAAGAATGTCTACGTCCAGGGCGAGGCCTATCGGTTCGGGATCGAGCGTCGCAACAGCGCCCTGTCCAATCCGAACTTCAAAGCCTGGTATGTGGAGGGAAGCTGGCTGATCACCGGCGAGACCCGCCGCTACAACACGGCCACCGCCGCCTTCGACGGGCCCCCGGTCGCCAATCCCTTCAACGGCAAGGACAAATGGGGGGCGTGGGAGCTGGCGGCGCGCTATTCCGACACCGATCTGAACTACCATGCCGGATCATTGGGCCAAGCCCCCGCCGCCGACGCGGTGCGCGGCGGCGAACAGAAGATCTGGAGCGCCGGCTTGAATTGGTACTGGAACCCAGACGTCCGCTTCATGTTCGACATCCAGGACGTCAAGGTCCAGCGCCTGTCGCCGAACGCCGCCACCTATGCGACGCCGGTCGGGGCCGAGATCGGCCAGCACTACCAAGCGGTCGCCGTGCGCTCGCAGCTCGCATTCTGATCCCCGTTCCTCAGGAGACCTTGTGATGACCAACGGAATTTCGAGGCGCGGGCTGATCGCCGGCGCTGGCGGTCTCGCCGGCGCCGCGGCGCTCGGCGGCCAGGTCTTGGCCCAGGCCAAGCCGGTGACCCTTCTCAACGTCAGCTACGACCCGACCCGCGAACTCTACAAGGCCTACAACGCCTGGTTCGCCGCCGACTGGAAGGCCAAGACCGGCCAGACGGTGACGATCAAACAGAGTCACGGCGGCTCCGGCGCCCAGGCCCTGTCGGTGATCGGCGGCCTGCAGGCCGACGTGGTGACCCTGGCGCTGGCCTCGGACATCGACGCCATCGCCCAGAAGGGCAAGTCGATCGCCCCCAACTGGCAGACCCGTCTGCCGCAGAGCTCCACCCCCTACACCTCGACTATCGTGTTCCTGGTGCGCAAGGGCAACCCGTGGAAGATCCGAAACTGGGGCGACCTGGCCAAGCCCGGCATCGAGATCATCACCCCCAACCCGAAGACCTCGGGCGGCGCCCGCTGGAACTACCTGGCGGCGTGGGCCTGGGCCCTGCGCCAGCCGGGCGGTTCGGAGGCGACCGCCAAGGCTTTCGTGCAGAAGCTCTACAGCCAGGTTCCCGTGCTCGATTCGGGCGCCCGCGGCTCGACGACCACCTTCGCCCAGAGGGGCCTGGGCGACGTGCTGTTGGCGTGGGAGAACGAGGCCTATCTGTCGCTCGACGAACTCGGCCGGGACAAGGTGGAGATCGTCACCCCGCCGTTCTCGATCCTGGCCGAACCGCCGGTGTCGGTGGTCGACCGGGTGGTGGACAAGCGCGGCACTCGCAAAGTCGCGGAGGCCTATCTGGCCGGCCTCTACACCGAGGCGGCCCAGGACATCATCGGCAAGAACCACTATCGCCCTCGCAGCGCGGCGGCGGCGGCCAAGTACGCGGCCAGTTTCCCCAAGATCCAACTGGCCACCATCAACGACTTCGGCGGCTGGCCCAAAGCCCAGGCGACACACTTCAACGACGGCGGGGTGTTCGACCAGATCTATCGTCCCAAGCGATAGCATTGCCAGAAGCTGGGCCGGGCGAGGCCCCTACCCCTCGTCCGGCCTACGCCTGAGGAACCTTAGCGGGGCTCAGGGGTTTCGCCCAAGATCGATCTCTCGGGCCCCCATCATGCCAGACCCATCGCGCCGGCGCCGCTCCGGACAGACCGTCATTCTCACGACTGCCGCGGCGGCCCTCGCCCTGCTGTTGGCCGGCTGCGACCAGCACGCCGCCGACAATACCCTCAACGGCGTGGCCTCCGACACCAACGCCGCGGTCGATCGGGCCGCCAACCGGGTGGCCGAGCGGACCGAAAACGCGGTGGACCAGGTCGCAGGCAAAGCCAAGGACGCCCTCGAAGACGTCAAGCCCAGGGCCCAGGAACTGGCCGACAAGACCGCGACCGGTCTGGGCGACCTGGCCGACGCCACCGGCAATGCGGCGATCAAGGCCGGCCAAGCGGTTTCAAAGGCGGGGCAAGCCACCATCCACAAAGCCGACAAGGCGACCGAAAGCGCCAGGGAACGAGACGCCGCCAAGCCATGAGGCCGCACGTCTAGCGCCACCCCCGGGGGTGGCCCAGGCCCGGTTTTCGCCGCCGCAGTAGAGAGCGCCGCATGTTCAGTTTCATGTTCGCCACCGGAATTGAGAACAGTTGCCCCACGATCAAACAGGGCAAGGTCCGGGTCGACGAGCTGGAGAAGTGTGGATTTTACAAACACTGGAAGACCGATTTCGATCTCGTCGAGGACTTGGGAATCCGCTTCCTGCGCTTCGGGCCGGCGATCAACATCACCTGGCTGGCGGAGGGACGTTACGACTGGTCCTTCGCCGACGAGACCTTCGCGGATCTGCGCCGCCGCGACATCGTGCCGATCGTGGACCTGTGCCACTTCGGGGTGCCGGACTGGATCGGCAATTTCCAGAACCCCGATTTCCCGCGCCTGTTCGAGCGCTACGCCAAGGATTTCGCCGCCCGTTTCCCGTGGGTCCAGCTCTATACGCCGGTCAACGAGATGTACATTTGCGCAACCTTTTCAGCCCGTTACGGCTGGTGGAACGAGCAGATGACCACCGACCGGGGCTTCGTCAATGCGCTGAAGTACATCGTCAAGGCCAACGTGCTGGCCATGCAGGCGATCCTCGAGGTCCGCCCCGACGCCATCTTCATCCAGAGCGAGTCCTCGGAATATTTCCACGCCGAGAATCCCGGCGCGGTCAAGCCGGCGGAGATCATGAACTCCGAGCGCTTCTTGTCACTGGACCTGAACTACGGGCGCCGGGTCGATTCGGAGATGTACGAGTTCCTCACCGACAACGGCATGACCCGGGACGAGTACCATTTCTTCCTCGGCAACAAGCTGAAGCAGCACTGCATCCTCGGAAACGACTACTATGTCACCAACGAGCACCGGGTGGCCGAGGACGGGGCGACCTATCCGTCGGGGGAGATCTTCGGCTACAGCGAGATCACCCGCCAGTACTACCACCGCTACCACCTGCCGGTGATGCACACGGAGACCAACCTAAAGGAAGGTCCCGGCGGCGACGAGGCGGTGAACTGGCTGTGGAAGGAATGGGCCAACGTTCTGAGGGTGCGCAACGACGGCATCCCGATCCTGGGCTTCACCTGGTATTCCCTGATCGACCAGGTCGATTGGGATACCGCGCTGCGGGAGGACAACGGCAACGTCAACCCGCTCGGCCTCTACGACCTCGACCGCAACATCCGCGCCGTGGGCAAGGCCTATAAGCAGCTGATCAAGGACTGGCGCGACGTACTGCCGACCCAGAGCGTCTGCCTTGTGGTGCCCATCGCCACCCCGCACGAGCACACCGACCCGTGGGACGAGGGCATGAACCTGTTCGCCGACAACGTGTTTCAGGCCCCCAAAACCGCTCCGGCCCCGACCGCCCCGACCGAGACTGTTCCACAAGGAAGCTGAGTCGTGCGCTTTATCGATCGCGTCGCCATCGTTTCCGGGGCCAGCGGCGGGATCGGCTTCGCCATCGCCCAACGCCTCGCCCGCGAAGGGGCCCGGATCGTGATGGCCGACCGCAACCCGGACAAGGCCAAGGCGCGGGTCGGCGACCTGATCGCGGCGGGCGCCCCGGACGCCTGGGTCAGCCGCTGCGACGTCTCGGTCGAGACCGAGGTGGAGGCGACCTGCAAGGGCGCCCTGGACCGCTTCGGCCGGCTGGATGTGGTGGTCAACAACGCCGGGCTGATGACCTTCGTCCCGATCGAGGACCTGACCGGGGAGACCTGGACCCAGGTGCTGGGGGTCGACCTGATGGGCGCCTTCTACTTCACCAAGCACGCCTTCCGGCGCATGAAGCCGGGCGGCTCCATCGTCAACGTGGCCTCGATCCATGCGGTGATGACCTCGCCCCTGGCCGCGCCCTACGCCGCGGCCAAGGCGGCCATGCTGTCCTTGACCCGCACGGCCTCCATCGAGGGCAAGCCCAAGGGCATCCGTTCCAACGCCATCCTCCCCGGCGCCGTCGATACGCCGATGCTGTGGGACAACCCGAACATCAAGTCGGGGGCCGAGACCATCAACCCCGACGATGTGGGCAAGCCGGACGAGATCGCCGCCGCCGTCGCCTTTCTGGCTTCCGACGACGCCTCCTTTGTCACCGGCGCCAGCCTGGCGGTGGACGGCGGCCGGCTGGCCAAGCTCTGAAAATGGATCGACGGTCGGTTCCGTTCGGCGCGCTCGTGGACGGCCGGGCCGTCCGGGCGCTGCGCCTCGCCTGGCCGGGCGGGCTGGAGCTGGAGCTGCTCGACTATGGCGCGGTGGTGCGCAGCCTGCGGGCGCCGGCGGCCGGCGGGATGGTCGAGGCGGTGCTGGGCTTCCCGACTGTCGCCGACTACGAGGCCGACCGCGGCTATCAGGGTTGCATCGTCGGACGGTGCGCCAACCGTATCGCCGGCGCAACCTTTTCCATCGACGGCGAGCGGTTCGAGGTTGCCGCCAATGAAGGCGCCAACTGCCTGCACGGAGGCGCGCTGGGTTTCTCGAAGCGGCTGTGGCGGTTCGTCGAGGCAGGCCAGGACGGCCGGTCGGCGACGCTGGCCTACGACTCTCCCGACGGGGAGGAGGGCTTTCCCGGACGGGTGCAGGCCCGGGTCGCCTTCGCCCTGACCGCAGCCGACACCCTCACCATCGTCTGGGAGGCAGAGACGGATCGCCCGACCCCGGTGAACCTGACCCATCACCTCTATTTCAACCTGTCCGGCGGCCCCTCGCGGCCCGCCCTCGATCACAGCCTGGCGATCGCGGGCGACCAGATCACCCCGGTGCGGCCCGATCTGATCCCCACCGGCGAACGGATGGACGTGGCCGGAACCCCCTTCGACCTGCGCAGCCCCCGGCCGCTGGCCGAAGTCCTGGCGGGGACGCACCCCCAGCTCGCCATCGCCGGCGGCATCGACCACAACTGGGTCCTCAGGGAAGCGGCGGGGCCGGCCGCGGTGCTGCGTTCGCCGGAGACGGGATTGTCGCTGCAGCTCTCCACCGACCAGCCGGGATTGCAGGTTTACGGCGGCCAGGGGCTGAGCGGACCCTTCGCCCCTTACGGCGGCGTCGCCCTGGAGCCGCAGGGCTTTCCGGACGCGGTCAACCAGCCGCGATTCCCCTCCGTGGTGCTCGCGCCGGGGCACCCCTATAGACGGTCGGCCAGCTATCGGTTCGTGGCCGGCGAGGCCGGGGAGGACGCGTGACCACGCGGATCATGACCTACAATGTCCATTCCTGCGTAGGGGTGGACAAACGACTGGACGTGGCCCGGATCGCCGCGGTGATCGCCCAGTCCAAGCCCGACATCGTCGCCCTGCAGGAACTGGACGTCGGACGGCTCCGGACCGGCGGGATCGACCAGGCCCACGCCATCGCCACCCGGTTGGGGATGGCCTTCCATTTCAACTGCGCCATGCGGGTGGAGGAGGAACAGTACGGCGACGCCATCCTCACCGCTTTGCCCATGCGTTTGGTCAGGAGCGGGCGGCTGCCGACCCTGCCGCAGGTTCGGGGGCTGGAGCCGCGTGGGGCGCTGTGGGTGGCGGTCGAGACCGCGCCGGGGGTGCAGCTGCAGGTGTTCAACACCCATTTCGGCCTGGCGCCCCCCGAACAGCGCAAACAGGCCGCTTGCCTGCTCGGAAGAGACTGGTTGGGCAATGAGGCCTGTCGCGGCCCCGTGGTCCTGGTCGGCGACTTCAACGCCACCACCCGCTACGCCGCCTATCAGGCCCTAGCCGACCGGCTGGACGACGCCCAGCGGGCGCTGCAGCGGACGGGGCGGCGGCCCCGCACCAGTCCGACCTTCCCCTCGCGGTTCCCCATGCTGAGGATCGACCATGTGTTCGTCGGCCCCGGGGTGAAGGTGCTGGACGTCCACGCCCCGAACCGCCCTTTGGCCCGGGCCGCCTCAGACCACCTGCCGCTGGTGACCGATATCGAGATCAAAGCGCGCTGACTTCGCCGCGGGGCGGCGGCAGGGTCTCGGGGGTCGGGTCGAAGTTGGTCAAGCTGTCCCGCAAGGCCACCCGCCTGAGGTCCTGCAGGAAGGCGCGGCGCTCGGCCTCTATGTCCGCCCGGCGACGCCAGGGCCGGAAGGAATCGGCCGGGTCGGCCGGATCGCCCAGATGGTAGGCTGCGATCAGTCTGGCCAGCGGTCCCAGGGCCGCCGGCTTCAACGGCCGCAGGCGGCGGGCCTCGCCGGCGTCCAGGGCTTCGATCGCCCCGCCCAGGCTGCCGAGACGGACATGGGCCGCCTCGAAGGCTTCCGGCGTGCAGCCGAGATAGTGGGCCAGGAGCCTGGCCCGGAACCGGTGGATCGCCGCCCGCCCGGCGACGTCGTCCGTGCCGGGCTCGACCGCCACGTCGCATTCGCTGTCGAATCCGGCCGAACGGTTGTTGAGGTTGGTGGAGCCGGCCCTGAGCAGGCGGTCGTCGATGATCGACACCTTGGAATGGATGATGATGGCTTCGGCCCCGCGCCTGGTGAACGGGCAGTAGGCGTGGAACCGCCCGTGCACATCGGCCGCCTGCAGCCTTTGCAGGAAGTTTGAACGGGTCCGATCCATGGTCATGTGATCGAACCAGCTGGGCGCCCGGGCGGTGGAGACGATCACCACCTCGGGGCCGTCGGGCTCGGACAGGCGGGCGGCCAGGGCCTCGGCGTAGATCGGGGCGGTGACGTACTGGTTCTCCAGATAGATCAGCCGCTTGGCCGCGGCGATGGCGGCCAGGTGCAGATGCTCGGACTCGCGGACGAGGTCCTGATTCCGCCAGTCGGGCAGGGTGCGCGCGACGCCGAGCCGGACGTCGGTGAGATCCACCTTCACATGCTCCGGCCAGTAACTGTCTTCGGGCTCGGTCCTGGCGGCCGACCCCTCCGGCGGCTCCCGAGCCGGATCGCCGCCGCAGGCGGTCGTCCAGCGGGCGCGGACCAGGTCGCCCAGGGCCCGCGCCGCCGGTCCTTCGAGCATCGCCATCACCTCGTGGCGGGGACCGTGGATCTTGCCCCAGGGCATGGTGCGACGCCGGTCGTGTTCCCGATGCTTGATCGTGTCCCAGCGGTCGACGCCGATGTCTCCGCCCCCGCAGAAGGCGATTTGGTCGTCCACCACCAGCACCTTCTGGTGATGGCAGGCCCCGAACGGCACGGTGGCGTCGAGGCGGAACCGGACCCTCGAGCCCTTGAAGCACTGCCGCGCCCGGTGGGGGAAGAAATGTTGGGAGGCGGCGATCGGCAGGGCCGACTTCCAGATCAGCAGCCGGACATCGAGCTCGGGCCGCTCCTCGGTCAGGCGCTTGAGGAACTCGCCGATCCTGTCGGCGGCGGGTCCGCCGCCGTCGGGGCCGGGCTCGAGTTGGGTCAGGGGGTCGAAGGCCCAGCCGATCAGATGGATCGACCGCCGGGCCTGCAACATCGCCGCCTTGGCGGCGGAGAAATAAGCCGAGTTGTCGAGAAGGAAGGAGACGCGCTGGGCCGGGGCGGTCCGCCAACAGGTCAGACCCGGTTGCAGCAGCAAGCTTGATCTCCCTGGCGAAGTCGATCCGCCAATGCGTGGAAAAGCCGGAGGTTCCCCTTCAGCCTAGCAAATGCCCTTGGCGCGACAAGGCGACGGGCGATGAATAGTCATTGAACTGTGATCCGTACGCGGTATGCCCTGGCTTGAAAGCGGCCCGGTCGTCCCCGCGGTGAGCCCGCGAGGCGCTACGCGACCGCGCAGCATTGTTGTAAAGCGTCCGGGCGAGCGTGCCGCGCAGCGGGACGTCGTTTGCGCGCCTGGACCGAAACCAAAAAGCCGATGACCGCAACAGCAGCCACCGACTCCGTCCGGCGCTCCTCTCCCAAGGGCGCAAAGCTGGACCCCCTGTTCCGCGCCGCCTGTTTCGCCGCAGCCACCACCTTGCTGTGCGCCCTGGCGGGGGTGGTGATCTCCCTGACGATCGGCGGCTGGCCGGCGTTCCACAAATTCGGCTTCGGCTTCTTCACCACCGTCAGCTGGAATCCGGTGACCGAGGTCTATGGGGCGGCCGGCCCGATCGTCGGCACCCTGGTCACGGCCTTTCTGTCGCTGCTGGTGGCCTTGCCCATATCCTTCGGCGTGGCGGTGTTCCTGACCGAATTCTGTCCACGCGTGCTGCGCCGTCCGATCGGGGTGGCGGTGGAGCTCCTGGCCGGCATCCCCTCGATCGTCTACGGCATGTGGGGCCTGTTCGTCTTCGCGCCGCTCTTCGCCAAATATATCCAGCTGCCGCTGATCCTGGCGGCGCCGCCGGGCACCATCTGGGAGACCCTGGTCGCCGGTGTGCCCAACGGCGCCAACATCATGACCGCCTCGATCATCCTGGCGATCATGATCCTGCCCTACATGGCCGCGACCATGCGCGAGCTGTTCCTGACCGTGCCTGTGCGGGTGCGCGAGAGCGCCTACGGCATCGGCTGCACGCCCCTCGAGGTGGTCGCGTCGGTGACCCTGCCTTACGTCCGCCGCAGCGTCATCGGCGCGATCATGCTGGGGCTGGGTCGGGCCCTGGGCGAGACCATGGCGGTGACCTTCGTCATCGGCAATTCCCACGGTTTTCCGAACTCGCTGTTCTCCTCCGGATCGACCATCGCCTCGACCATCGCCAACGAATTCGCCGAGGCCACGGGGGCGATGCACGCCTCGGCCCTGATCGCCCTGGGTCTGGTGCTGTTCCTGATCACCTTCACCGTTCTGGCCCTGGCGCGCGCCCTGCTCGGCCCGCGGCAGGCGATCTGAGGAGGCGCAGGGCATGTTCGACCGTCGCAACCGCCGCAAGATCAAGGCCGGGCTGTTCATCGGCTTCTGCACGGCCTCCACCGTGCTCGCCCTGATCGCCTTGGTGGCCATCCTGGCCTCCCTGCTGATCGAAGGGTTGGGGGGGTTGAACCTGGCCGTGTTCACCAAGGCCACCCCGGCCCCCGGATCCGTCGGCGGACTTTCAAACGCCATCGTCGGCTCGCTGATGATGTGCGCGGTCGCCATGGTCGGCGCCATGGTCGTCGGGGTCCTCGCCGGCACCTGGCTGGCCGAGTACAGCGCCGACAGCCACTATGCGAAGGTGGTGCGGTTCATGAACGACGTGCTGCTGTCGGCGCCGTCGATCCTGGTCGGCCTGTTCGTCTACGAGATGGTGGTGGCGCCGACCCACGGCTTCTCCGGCTGGGCCGGCGCCCTGGCCCTGGCCCTGCTCGCCGCCCCGGTGGTCACCCGCACCACCGAGGACGTGCTGAAGCTGCAGTCGCGGACCTTGCGCGAATCCGGCGTCGCCCTCGGAACCCCGCTGGGGACCACCATCCGCAAGATCCTTTGGCGTGCGGCCGGCGGCGGCATCATCACCGGCGGGCTCCTGGCCTTCGCCCGCATCTCCGGCGAGACCGCACCCCTGCTGTTCACCTCGCTCGGCAATCAGTTCTTCAGCCTGGACATGGGCAAGCCCATATCCAATCTGCCGGTGGTGATCTTCAACTTCGCCCTGTCCGCCTACGACGACTGGCGCCGTTTGGCGTGGGTCGGGGCGGTGCTGATCACCGCCGCGGTGCTCGGCGTCAACATTCTGGTGCGCGTCCTGTCTAGGGAGCCTCGACGGTCATGAACGTTCAAACCCCGCCCGAGGTCTTCGAGACCTACAGCGAGGATGTCGCCGCCGGCGAGATCAAGCTCGAGACCCGGGACCTCGATTTCTTCTACGGCAAGGGCCAGGCGCTGTTCTCGGTGACCATTCCGTTCGCGGCCAATTCGGTCACCGCCCTGATCGGCCCGTCCGGCTGCGGCAAATCAACCCTGCTGAGGGCGTTGAACCGGATCTACGCCCTTTATCCCGGCCAGAAGGCCGAGGGCCGGATTCTGCTCGACGGCAAGAACATCCTGGACCGGGGGATCGACCTGACCGTCCTGCGTTCGCGCATCGGCATGGTGTTCCAACAGCCGACGCCCTTTCCCATGTCCATCTACGACAACGTCGCCTTCGGCGTGCGCCTGTACGAGAACCTGTCGAAATCCGAGCTCGACGACCGGGTGGAGGAATCCCTTCGCCGCGCCGCCCTGTGGGACGAGGTGAAGGACAAGCTGCACGCCTCGGGCCTCAGCCTGTCGGGCGGTCAGCAGCAGCGGGTCTGCGTCGCCCGTGGAGTGGCGGTGCGCCCCGAAGTGTTGCTGCTCGACGAACCGGCCTCCGCGCTGGATCCGATCTCGACCGCCAAGCTGGAAGAGACCATCGTCGAGCTGAAGCGGGACATCTCCATCGTCATCGTCACCCACAACCTGCAACAGGCGGCCCGGATATCCGACTACGCCGCCTTCATGTACCTCGGTCGCCTGATCGAGTTCGCCAAAACCGAGAGTCTGTTCGACACGCCCAAGGCCCGCAGGACGGCCGATTACATTACCGGCCGATTCGGGTAAGAGAGCCTATTGAAGCGCGGCTTTGCGGCGATGACTTGATCCCGCTCCTCAAGGTGCTCTACTTCTGGCCTACGCGGTGCGTCGGCGACGGGGCGCCCCAGAGTGAGTCGGTCGGCGGGCGTTTCCCGTCATCGTGGCGCCGAAAGCCTTCGGCCCGGTAGCTTTCCGCCGGGCGGCGCGAACAGGACGAGGCTTGAATGAACGCGACGCCGCGGCCCCGATTCTCCATCCGTATCGAGCATTTCGGAGGGGAGACCGCCCAGCGGCCACGCACCGTCGTCGCCATACCGGTCAAAAACGAGGTCGAGCGCATCGGCCTTTGCCTGGAGTCCCTCGCCGGCCAGACCGGCGTCGACCTCGGCGAGGTCTTGGTGCTGCTGCTGCTCAACAACTGCGATGACGGCACGGTCGAGCGGGTGCGGGAAATGGGTCCGGGCCTGCCTTTCCGCCTGGACGTGCACAACGTCACGCTGCCGGAACCCTACGCCAACGCCGGCTGGGCGCGGCGACTGGCCATGGAGGCCGCCGCCGCGGCGGTCGATCCCGACGGCCTGATCCTCACCACCGACGCCGACACCCTGGTCGATTCCGACTGGATCGAAGCCAATCGACGCGAGATCGCCGCCGGCGTCGACGCGGTCGCCGGCTATGTCATGGCCGATCCGGGCGAACTGATGGAGCTTGACGGCTGCATCCTCGAACGCGGCGCCCTGGAATGGGAATACCAGCAGCTCGCCGCCGAACTGGAGGCCCGGGCCGATCCGGAGGCCCATGACAGCTGGCCGCGCCACAACCAGAATTGCGGGGCCAGCGCGGCGGTGACCGCGGCCGCCTACCGCCGCATCGGCGGGTTGCCGCCGAAGCGGGTGGGCGAGGACCGCGCCCTGTTCGAGATGCTGCGCCGGGCCGACCTGAAGATCC
The DNA here is from genome assembly GCA_035493955.1 of Caulobacteraceae bacterium. Lineage (GTDB taxonomy): Bacteria > Pseudomonadota > Alphaproteobacteria > Caulobacterales > Caulobacteraceae > NCED01. The sequence goes on from DATJHI010000036.1 coordinate 237,349, forward strand.
GCCACAGCCTGGAGGTCCAGGTGGTCACCTCGGCCCGCACCGACGGCCGGGCCCTGGGCGGCCTTTCCGACGCCATCCGCCTGCGCGGCGATCCGGACCATCCCTGCGACGAGGCGTTGGAGGAGGCGGTGACCACCCTTCGCCGCTGCCTCTGGCGGGCTGAACTCAGGAGCGACTGGAAGGGCGGGCGGCTCGATCAGCACCGTGACGCCTGGGTCGGGCGCCTGCGCATCACCCAGACCGATTTCCGCCGCGCCATGGAGCGCCGCACCTTCGGCGAGATGTGGGCCGAACTGGAAGGCCGCAGCCCGCGGCTGGTGCGCAAGCTGGTCATCGGCGGCCTGCTGCGCCGCGAACTGCGCCGTATGCGCCGTCTGGTCGAAGCCGCCCGCGCCCAGGCCCGGGTCGAGGCGGCCTGGACGCAGGGCGCGCGCAAGGTCGCGGTCGGTTAGGGCCGCCCGAAGCGATCATCCCGGAAAGCGCGCGGGCGCTTGTCCGGGAGCCGATGCGTCACGCCAACCACACCATCATCCGGGTCGGCGCGGTCGCGCCGCGGGAGAGGCTGAACCGCGGTTGCACCTCGCCGGTGTAGAGAAAGCCGGCCTTCTCCAGCACACGGCCCGACGCCGGGTTGTCGGTGAAATGGCCCGACGCCACCGCGCGCCGTCCCCAGCGGGTCGAGGCCCAGTCCAGCGCCGCCGTCACCGCTTCGGTGGCGAAGCCGCGGCCCCAGAAGGTGCGGCCGAACCAATAGCCGATCTCCGGGCTCAGGGCGCAGCCGCTCGCCGACCAGCGGGGCGACCCCTCATGGAAGCCGACCAGGCCGATGGGGCCGAACTCCGGATGTTCGACCAGGAACCGGCGCTCCCGCTCAGGGTCGTCCTCGGCGTCCAGAAAGCCGCGGGCGTCCTCCAGCGAATAGGGGAACGGCACGCGGGTGGTCATCCGGGCGATGTCGTAGTCGTTGATGCGGTCGGCGATCCAAACCGCGTCCTGGGCCCCGGGCGGGCGCAGCACCAGCCGGTCGGTCTCCAGTCTCAAACCGCTTTGAACAGCGCACATGTCTTCCCCCTTTCGGCCTTGCGGCCTGGACCGGCGGGGAGAAACGCAAAACGGGGAGCCGGCGACCCGGACTCCCCGCTGGAGCTTTGTCGGTTCCGGATCGGCGACTTGCCCGATCCGAAAAAGGTTTGGATCAGGCTATTCGGCGGCGGCCTGCATGGCCGGCACGATGTTCACGTAGGTTCGGTCGTGCTTTTTGGTGGTGAACTTCACCGCCCCGCTGACCGTCGCGAACAGGGTGTGGTCGCGGCCCATGCCGCAATTCACGCCCGGCCAGAACTTGGTGCCGCGCTGACGGACGATGATGTTGCCGGCGAGCACCTGCTCGCCGCCGAACTTCTTCACGCCGAGACGTTGACCGGCCGAATCGCGCCCGTTGCGCGAGGAGCCGCCCGATTTCTTGTGAGCCATGAGAGGTCTCCTAGAACTCTAGATCTTACGCTTCCCCGCCTTCGCTTTTCGGCGCGGCGGGCTTCTTCGGGGCGGCGGCCTTCTTAGGCGCTGCCTTGGCGGTCTTGGTCTCGACGGGCGCGGCTTCGGCTGCGGGCTTGGCGGCCTTGGGCTTGGCCGGCGCGGGCGCGGGGACTTCCGAGGCTTCCACGCGCGGGGCCAGGCCGCGGGCGCGGGCGTTGAGCTCCGAGCGCGGGGTCAGGTCCACGGTCCCGTCCCACTTGGCGCTGAGGCCGCCGGCCTCGAGGCCGGTGACGCGCAGCACGGTTTCGGTCTGGCGGTGACCGCGGGTGCGGCGATAGCCCTGGCGGCGGATCTTCTTGAAGATCTTCACCTTGTCGCCCTTGCGGGTCTCGATCAGGGTGGCCCGGACCAGGGCGCCTTCCACGGTGGGAGCGCCGAGGGTGATTTCGCCGGCGTCGCCGGCCACCATCAGCACCTGGTCGAATGACAGCTCAGCGCCGACGTCGCCGTCGAGCTTCTCCACCACCAGGAGATCGCCGGGTTGGACCCGGTACTGTTTGCCGCCGGTCTTGATCACCGCGTACATCGGGGAAACGCCTTCTCGAGGATTCACGGGCCCCCAAAAGGAGGGGCCAACGCAAAAAAGGGTACGCCCGCGAGATGGCCCGCGGGCGAGAGCGGCGGAATATAGCCACGGCGGCTTGCGAGTCAACGCGAAGGCGCCGGCAAAACTGGGCGCTTCCATGTTATAATATCACAGTATAAGACGAAGGGGTGAACCTGACCCTCATCGCCGCCCTCGCCGCCACCGGGTTCGCCGTGGCTTTCTTCCATGCGGCCCTGCCCACCCATTGGCTTCCGTTCGTGCTGGTCGGCCGCGCCCAAGGCTGGCGCCCGGCCAAGGTTCTGGCTGTCACCGGCCTGGCCGGGGCGGGGCACGTGCTGTTCACCGCCGCCCTCGGACTGGCCCTGACCAGCGCCGGCCTGGCCTTGGCCCCGCGACTGGGACAGCTGTTCCCGAAGGCGGTGGGCGTCCTGCTGGTTGGGCTCGGCCTGTTCTATCTGGCGCGCCAGGTCCTGCGCCACGGTCACAGCCACGCCGATCCGTCCCGCAAGCTGGGCGCCCGTTCGGAAGCGGCGGCGATCGTCGGGCTGGTGATGATCCTGACCTTTTCCCCCTGCGAGGCGTTCCTGCCGGTCTATCTGGCCAATGTCAGCTACGGCTGGGCCGGGTTTCTGCTCCTCAGCCTGGTGCTGGTCGTGGGCACCGGCCTGTCCATGCTGATGTTCACCGGCCTTTGCCTTGCGGGCGCGGACCGGTTTCGGCTGGAGCGCCTGCAACGCTATGAAAGCGCCTTGATCGGGGCTGCGCTCTGCCTGCTCGGCGTCTTCGTGGTGCTTGAGAGCTGAGCCCGCCTCCCCATCTGTTGAGCTTCCCCATCGGCAAGGCGCCTGCATGTCCCTGACCCCCGTCACCGTCCTCACCGGTTACCTCGGCGCCGGCAAGACCACCCTCCTGAACCGGATCCTCACCGAGGATCACGGCAAGCGCTACGCGGTGATCGTCAACGAGTTCGGCGAGATCGGCATCGACAACGACCTGGTGGTCGACGCCGACGAGGAAGTGTTCGAGATGAACAACGGCTGTGTCTGCTGCACCATCCGCGGCGACCTGATCCGGATCCTGGGCGGCCTGATGCGGCGCCAGAGCGCCAAGGGGGGGGGCGGGTTCGACGCCATCATCATCGAGACCACGGGCCTGGCTGATCCGGGGCCGGTGGTGCAGACCTTCTTCGTCGACGAGGACGTCAAGGCCAAGACCCGGCTGGACTCGGTGACCACCCTGGTCGACGCCAAGCACATCCTGTTGCGGCTGGCCGATTCCAAGGAGGCGCGCGAACAGGTCGCCTTCGCCGACCAGATCGTGCTGAATAAGACCGACCTGGTGACCGAAGCGGATCTGCGCGAGGTCGAGGTCCGGCTGAGACGCCTAAACCCCCTGGCGCCGATCCACCGGGCCACGAAGGCTGACGTGCCGCTGGACGTCATCCTGGGGCGGGGCGGGTTCGATCTCGACCGCATCGTCGAGCTCGAGCCGGAATTCCTGAACCCGGCCCACGGCGAACCCGGTCACGTCCACGACGAGCATTGCGCGGACGACCACCACCATGACGATCACCATTCCCACGGCCATGGACATGAGGGCGCCCACGGCCACGCCCATGAGGATCAGGACATCAAGGGCGTGTCCCTGAGTTCCGACCGGCCGCTGGACGGGAACAAGGTCACGCGGTGGCTGAACGACCTGCTCCAGGCCCAGGGCCCCGACATTCTGCGGGCAAAAGGAATCCTGGATGTGCAGGGCGAGGACAAGCGCCTGGTGTTCCAGGCCGTGCACATGATCCTCGACGGCGAACTCCAGCGTCCGTGGCGGGACGGAGAGCGACGCTATAGCCGCATGGTGTTCATCGGCCGCAATCTCGACGAAGCGGCCCTGCGCCAGGGCTTCGAGGCCTGCGCGGCGTAAGGGGTAGGGGGCCCCTCCGTCTCGTCGTTATCGCGCCGATCCACCTCCCCGTCGTCTTCGCGGCAGGGGAGGAGACTCCTTCTGCTTCCCTGCGCCCAAACGAAAATCGCCCCGGAGCGTGAACTCCGGGGCGACAAAATCTTCCAGACCAGCCTAGCCGATCAGAGGTCTTCGCTGATCAGGCCGACCTTGTAGAAGCCGTTCTGCTGCAGGGCGTTCACCACGGTCATGAAGTCCTCATAGAGCACTTCACGGTCGGCGCGGATCAGAACGGTCTGCTCCTTCGGCGGCTTGGTGGTGTCGAACCGCGACAGGGAATCGGTCAGGTCCGGGATAAGGCGGTCGAGGTTGGTGCTCGCCTTGTCGGAAAGCGCCAGCTGTCCACTCTTGTGGATGGAGATGAAGATCGGCTCTTTCGGCTTCGGCGCGTTCGGCGGGGGCGGAGTCGCGGGCGGCAGGTCCACCTTGATGGAAACGGTCGCCAGGGGCGCGGCCACCATGAAGATAATCAGCAGCACGAGCATCACGTCCACAAGCGGCGTGACATTCATGTCGCTGGAATTGCCCAGATCGTACTTACCGCCGCCACCACCGACTTTGGCGCCCATGCAGAACTCTCCTCATCGAGCCACGCGGTCGCGCACTCGGTCGATCCCGTATAGTTCGGCCTTCGGGCCAGAGTCAAAGCCTGCAGCCACACAATGTCGAAACGGCGCCGCCCCGCTGGCCAAGGACGGGGCGCCCGCGCTATGGCGGCGCCATGACCTACGCCTTCGATGCCTATGTGGTCGCCGCCCTGTTCGCCCGAGAGGGCGCGGCCTTTGCGCTCAGCGACGGAACCATTCGGTTCGAGGACGGGACCACGGTCCAGGCCCATGAGGGGGCGGCGCTGACGGCGGTCCTCCACCCGTCGGGGGAGGGCGTGGTCACCGGCGGGGACGACGGCCTTCTGGTCTGGTCGCGGCCATCGGGGCGAACAGTCCTGGCCGACATCGGCGGAAAGTGGATCGACGCCCTGGACGCCAGCCCGGCCTCAGGCCTGATCGCCTTCGCCGGCGGGCGGGAACTGTTCGTGCGCGACGTCGCCGACCCCGGCTTCGAGCGACGCTGGCGTCACGAGCGCACGGTGGCGGCGGTGGCGTTCGACCCCAAGGGCAAGCGGCTGGCGGCGGCGACCTACGGCGGGGTGGCGCTCCGCTTCGCCCGCATCGCCGAACAGACGCCGACGATGCTGAAGTGGGCGGGATCGCACATCGGCCTGGCCTTCAGCCCGGACGGCCGCTTCCTGATGTCGGCCATGCAGGAAAACGACCTGCACGGCTGGCGACTGGCCGATTCCAAGAGCCTTCGGATGGGGGGCTATCCGTCGAAGGTCAGGAGCATGGCCTTCCTGAGCCGCGGGGCGTTGCTCGCCACTTCCGGGGCCTCCGGGGCGGTGGTGTGGCCCTTCGCCGGTTCGAACGGACCGATGGGCAAGGAAGCCGCTGAGATCGGCTTCGACCAGAGCGCCCTGGTGACGCGGGTGGCGGCTCAGGAGGCGGGGGGCAGGCTCTGCGCCGGGCTCAACGACGGCCGGGTGTGGGTCGCCGAGTTGCAGGGGCGCGGGCTGAATTTCATCAAGGCGGAGAAGGGCCCCCCGATCAGCGCCCTGGCGATCTCGGCGGACGGGACCCGGCTGGCCTGGGGCGACGAGGAAGGCGGCGCTGGGGTCGCAGGCCTGAGCTGAGCCGTTTCCTTCCCTTGGCAATGATGCATCATTAAAGCGCCCGAATCGAAGAAGGCGCGCGCCCTCCGGATGAACGAAGAAGAGTTGCAGATAGCGCCCCAGCCGGTCGCGACGTCTGCGCCGCCGTCATCGGCGACGGCCGCCGCGCCCGTCCCGTCGGCGAGGCGGGTCCGTCCGGGCGTGCGCCCTGACCGCAAGCGCGGACGCTGGCTCAGGCGCCTCTTCATTGCGGCGCTGCTGCTCTTTGTGGTCGCGCCGATCTCATTGACCGCCGTCTATCGGTTCGTCCCGCCGCCTGCGACCTATCTGATGCTGCAACGGCTGGCCCAGGGCTACGGCCTGCACAAGCACTGGCGCCCGATCCGGGCGATTGCGCCCTCCCTCGGCCAGGCGGTGATCGCGGCCGAGGACGCCCAGTTCTGCCAGCATCACGGCTTCGATTTCGAGGCGATCCAGAAAGCGCTCGCCGCCAATGAGCGGCGGCCGAACCGCCTGCGCGGAGGATCGACCATCAGTCAGCAGACGGCCAAGAACGTGTTCCTCTGGCCCGGCCGAGACTATGTCCGCAAGGGATTCGAGGCCTATTTCACCGTGCTGATCGAGGCGTTGTGGGGCAAGAAACGCATCCTCGAAGTCTACCTCAATGTGGTGGAATGGGGTCCCGGCATCTATGGGGCCGAAGCCGCGGCCGGGCGCTATTTCAACACCACGGCCGCCCGTCTCACCCCGGCCCAGTCGGCGCGGCTGGCGGCGGTGCTGCCCAGTCCCCTGCGTTGGAAGCCGGTCCAGTCCGGGCCTTACGTCTCGCGGCGCAGCCAGCGGATCGGCGCGGCCGCCGTCACCGTGCGCGAGGACGATCTGGCCGCCTGTGTCCGGCGGCTAAGCTGGCCTATTGGGCCGCCGCGTAGGCGGCGTCCTGCGGCGCCGGGGCCCAGGTCTCGGCCACGGCCTCAAGCAACAGTTTGGCCGAAACCGGCTTGGTGATGTGGCCGCCGGCGCCGGCTTCCCTCGAAGCGCGGATGTGTGCGGGCATGGCGTTGGCGGTCAGCGCCAGGATCGGCGTCCGGGCGGCCCCTTCGGCGCGTTCGCGAGCGCGGATGGCGCGGATGGCGGTCAGGCCGTCCATCACCGGCATCTGCATGTCCATCAGGATCAGGTCGAAGGCCTGGCTGGCGGCGGCTTCGACCGCTTCGGCCCCGTTGACGACGCTGACCAGCTCCACTCCCGTCTTGGCCAGGATCAACTCGATCACCATGCGGTTGGCTGGATGGTCCTCGGCCAGGAGAACCCGGCGGAGCGGCCGCTCCGCTTCGCCGGCGACGGACGGGCGGGCGTCTTCGGCGAAGGTTGCGGGCAGCGGTTTCGGGTCTTCGGCGCGGTCGAGCGGCAAAGCCAGGACGAAGACCGAACCCAGACCAGGTTGCGAATAGGCGTTCAAGGTTCCGCCCATGTTCTCTGCCAGGGAGCGCGAGATGGCGAGGCCCAGGCCCGAGCCGCCGAAGCGGCGGGTGATGGAGCCGTCCGCCTGTTCGAACCGTTCGAACAACCGCCCGGCGGCCTCCGGCCCGAAGCCGATGCCGGTGTCCTCGACACTGAACCGTATGGAGCCGTCCTTCGGCCCGTCGGCCATGCGTTCGACGTCCAGGCGCACCATCCCCCGCTCGGTGAACTTCACCGCGTTGGACAGCAGGTTGGCGAGGATCTGGCGCAGCCGCACGCAATCGCCGATGAAGACCCCCTCGCACTCAGGGGCGATGTTCAGGGCGAACCCTACGCCGCGTTCTCGGGCCTTGGGCTCGAACAGGGCCGAGACGCCGCGCAGCATATCGGCCAGATTGAACGGCTCGTTCTTGATTTCGAACCGCCCGGCTTCGATCCTCGACAGGTCGAGGATGTCGCTGAGCAGGCGTTCCAGGGTCTGGGCCGAGGTTTCGATCAACTCGACCATCTGGCGCTGGCCAGGCTCCAGCGGCGTGCGGGCCAGGGCGCCGGCGACGCCCATGACCCCATTGAGGGGCGTACGGATCTCATGGCTCATATTGGCCAGGAATTCGCTCTTGGCCCGGTTCGCCGCCTCGGCTGCTTCGCGGGCGTGGGCGACCGCGATCTGGTCATGCTTGCGCTGGGTCACGTTGCGCAGCACGCCGATGATCCGGTCAGGGGCGCCGTCGTCGTCGCGCAGGGTCTCGGCCACCGCATCGACCCAGGTTTCAGAGCCGTCGCGGCGATCGATGCGGTATTCGGTCCGGAAAGGACGACCCTTGTCGAGGTGCTCCTTCCAGGCGGCCTCGACCCGGGGCCGGTCTTCCGGATGGACGGCTACGAACAGGTCCTCGGAGAAGGCCTTGAAGGAGGGCGGCTCGTCATAGATGGCCGAGACGGCGCCGGTGGCGAACAGGCGCTTCTCCTTGATCGACATCTCCCAGACCAGGCTTTCGGAGATCTCCAGCGCCAGGTTCAGGCGCTGCTCCGAGCGGCGCACCGCTTCGCGCGCCCGGCTGATGTCGCTGGTGTCGTAGCTCAGGATCACGATGCCGCCGATATCGCCTTCCGGCGTGGTCCATGGCGTCATCTCCAGCCGGTGGGAGCCGAAGTCCATGGGGCTCCTGTGCAAGATCACGTTGTCTTCGGAGCAGGTCTCCCCGGCCAGGCAGCGTTGGTGCAGGCTGGCCATGGCGTCGGTCCAGGGCAGGACCTCGTAGATCCTCCGGCCCAGCACCTCGGCTTCGCTCCGGCCGAGGCGCGTGCACCAACCGGGACTGACCTTGATGAAGCGCATGTCGAGGTCGAACATCGACAGGGCGATCGGCGGCAGGTTCAGGAAGGCGCCGAGCAGAGCCTGGGCGGCCACGCCGCCGCCGGCGGCTTGACGCGCCTGCGCCAGTTCCTCCCGGGTCTGGCGAAGCTCTGCCTCTAGTCTTTCGATCTCGGTCACTGGCTTGAGGTCCACGCCGGTTTTTTATTTGGCGCGTATAGAGCGGCGCCGATATTAAATTTCGGTCACCTTGCCCGGCGAGGCCGCACCGCTCGATTTTCAGGCGAGGCGGATCTCCCGCAGACGTTCCTGCAGATAATTGTCGGCGGTGATGGGGACGGGATATCGGTCGGGGACCCTGGCGGTGACGCAGCCCGGAAGGGTCCTGATCAGGTAATCCGGCTCAAAATGCAGGAAGAAGGGCTTGGAATAGCGCGCCGTTCCGCGCCGCTCCGGGGCGGGATTGACAACCCGGTGGGTGGTGGAGGGCAGGACGTGGTTGGTCAGGCGCTGCAGCATGTCGCCGATGTTGCAGACCACCGCGCCTGGCGGCGGCTGCACCGCCAGCCACTCGCCGTTGCGGTCGAGCAGCTCCAGCCCCGCTTCCTCGGCCCCCAGCAACAGGGTGATGACGTTGATGTCCTCGTGCGCGCCCGCCCGGACATGGGGGCTGTCGGCGGGGACGGGGGGATAGTGGAGCAGGCGCAGGATGCTGTTCCCCAGCCTGACCGGGGCCTCGAAGAAGTCGTCGGCGATACCCAGGTGGCGGGCGACGGCCCGCAGCAGACGTTTGCCGAGGTCGTCCAGGGCCCCGTAGAGGCCGCCGACATGGGGGCGGAAGCCCTCCACCTCGGTCGGCCACAGATTGTCCGGCATGCGGGCGCGATAGGGGTGGCCGGGGGGCAGCTCGCGGCCGGTATGCCAGAATTCCTTCAGGTCGTGCAGCGCTGCGCCCTTGGCGGTCTCGACCCCGAAGGGGGTGTATCCCCGCTGCCCCGCTCCGCCTGGCGCGTGATAGCGGCGCTTGACCTCCTCGGGCAGGGCGAAGAAGGCCTTGGCGCAGGCGTCGGCGCCCTCGACCAAGACGGGGTCGAGGCCATGGTCGGCGACGATGGCGAAGCCGTACCGTTCGAACGCCGCGCCCAATTCGGCGGCGAAGCGGTCGAAGTCCCGATCGTAGAGCGACAGGGAGACGGGCTGGATCGACACGGCGCTCGGCTCCTCGATTGACCGTGATGCGATAGCCTCGAGCGCCGCGAACGTCCACCGTCGGAGCCCCCTCCCCTCGACGCGGGCGGTCTCAAGCGCCATTAGAAGCGCATGAAGTTCCTCGACCAGTGCAAGGTCTACATAAGGTCCGGCGCCGGCGGCGCCGGCGCCGTGTCGTTCCGACGCGAGAAATTCATCGAATATGGCGGGCCCGACGGCGGCGACGGCGGGCGCGGCGGCGACGTCTGGATCGAGGCGGTCGAGGGGCTGAACACCTTGATCGACTATCGCTACCAGCAACACTTCAAGGCCAAGACCGGCATGCACGGCATGGGCCGGCAGATGAACGGTCCGGCCGGCGAGGACGTGGTGCTGAAGGTCCCCGTCGGCACCCAGGTGCTGGAGGACGACCAGGAGACCATGATCGTCGACCTCGACCACGCCGGCATGCGCTATCGCTTGGCCAAGGGCGGCAACGGCGGCTTCGGCAACATCCATTTCAAGGGCCCGATCAACCAGGCCCCGCGCTTCGCCATGCCCGGCCAGGACGGGGAGGAACGCTGGATCTGGCTCAGGCTGAAGCTGATCGCCGACGCGGGCCTGGTCGGCCTGCCCAATGCCGGCAAGTCCACCTTCCTGGCCGCCGCCTCGGCGGCGCGGCCCAAGATCGCCGACTATCCGTTCACCACCTTGACCCCCAACCTCGGGGTGGTCGACCTTTCGGCCGAGGAGCGCTTCGTCCTGGCCGACATCCCCGGCCTGATCGAGGGCGCGTCCGAGGGGATCGGCATCGGCACCCGTTTCCTCGGCCACGTGGAGCGTTGCGGGGCGCTGATCCACCTCGTCGACGGGACTCAGGAGGACGTGGGCGAGGCCTATCGCATCGTGCGCGAGGAGCTGAAGGCCTACGGCGCCGGCCTGGCCGAGAAGCCGGAGGTCCTGGCCCTGAACAAGATCGACGCCCTCGATCCCGAGACCCGGGCGGTCAAGGCGGCCGAACTGGAGGCCGCCGCCGGCCGCAAGCCCATGATCGTCTCCGGGGTTTCCGGCGAGGGCGTGTCGGCCCTGCTGCGGGCCGCGCTGAAGGAAGTGCGTCGCTCCCGCGGGGAAAGCGACGAGGACGACGCGCCTTCGCAGGCGGAGTGGCGCCCATGACCGCCGCATCAGGCCTGCTGACCAGGGCGCGGCGCGTGGTGGTCAAGGTCGGCTCGTCCCTGCTGGTCGACGGCCAGAGCGGCGCCGCCGACCGGGCCTGGCTGGCCGCCCTGGCCCGCGACGCGGCGCGGTTGAAGGCGCGGACCTGCGAGGTGCTGATCGTCTCGTCCGGTTCCGTGGCCCTTGGGCGCCGGCGCCTGGGCCTGGGCAGCCGCGCCCTGTCGCTGGAGGAGAAGCAGGCTGCCGCCGCCGCGGGACAGAGCCTGCTCATGCGCGCCTGGGAAGAGGCCTTCGAGCCCTATGGCGCTGCCGTCGCCCAGGTCCTGGTCACCCGCGACGACACCGAGATCCGCCGCCGCTGGCTCAACGCCCGCGCCACCATGGAGACCCTCCTGGGGCTCGGCGCCGTGCCGATCGTCAACGAGAACGACACCGTCGCCACCGAGGAGATCCGCTACGGGGACAACGACCGGCTGGCGGCGCGGGTGGCCCAGATGATCGGCGCCGACCTGCTGATCCTGCTCTCCGACATCGACGGTCTCTACACGGCCGATCCCCGCCGCGACCGGGGGGCGGTCCACATCCCGCTGGTTTCCGACATCACCCCCGAGATCGAGGCCATGGGCGGCGGCCGCAACGAGGACGCCGGCATGGGCTCAGGGGGTATGGCCACCAAGCTCGCGGCCGCCCGCATCGCCCACGGAGCGGGGTGCGCCACCCTGATCACCCTCGGCCGCCGCTCCGACTCGGCGGCGGGGCCGCTGGAGGCGGTGGAGCAGGGCGCGCGCGCCACGGTGTTCGAGCCCCACGCCACCCCGGCGGCGGCCTACAAGCAATGGATCGGCGGAACCTTGGCCCCCCAGGGCGTGCTCACCGTCGATGCGGGGGCGGCTGCGGCCCTGCGCGCCGGCAAGTCGCTGCTGCCGGCCGGGGTGCGCGGCGTCGACGGCGGCTTCGGCAAGGGCGATGCGGTGACGGTGGTGGACGAGGCGGGACGCGAGATCGCCCGCGGGCTGGCGGCCTACGGCGCGGACGAGGCCCGCGCCATCCAGGGCCGGCGTTCCGACGCCATCGAGAAAATCTTGGGCTACGCCGGCCGCCCGGTGCTGATCCATCGCAACGACCTGGTGCTGGTTGCAGGCTAAGTCGGGGGTTTGGCCCCGCGTTCCACGGCGACGGGGGCGAAGGCCTGGATCACCTGCAGATAGGCCTCGCGCTTGAACGGGACCACCAGGTCGGCGGTCTCGTGCAGGTCCGCCCAGCGCCAGTCCCCGAATTCGGCGGGCAGGTGGGCCCGCAGATCAACCTCGGCGTCCTCGCCCTCGAACAGGAAGGCGAACCAGGCCTGCTTCTGGCCGCGGTAGCCGCGTCCTTTCTTCGAGCCTTGGAAATTCGCGGGGAAATCGTAGGCGATCCACCCTTCGGTGCGGGCCAGAAGGGTGACCGAGACGATCCCCGTCTCCTCGTACAGTTCGCGTCGAGCGGCGGCCTCCAGGTCCTCGCCGGGATCGACCCCGCCTTGCGGGAACTGCCAGGTGTGCGGACCGTCGGTGTGGAGGCGCTTGCCGAGCCAGACCTTGCCGGCGCGGTTGAACACCACGATGCCGACGTTCTCGCGATAGGCGTCCAGCTCGATCACTTGCGGGCGAGGGCCGACGCGGGCGCCAATTGATAGCCGCGACCGGCCAGGCCTTGGGCCCAGCGGACCACGGAGTCCACGGTCAGGGGATAGGCGAAGCCCGCTCCCAGGGCCTGGCCGTGTTGCAGGGCGGCGGCTTCGAGGGACAGGAGCCGGCGATCGACCGCCTCGCCGGACAGTTGCTCGTCGACCACCGTGTCGGCCGAGGCGCGCAGCAGGCCGGCGGCGGGACGCTTGGGCACGGCGCCGTCATCGATGAAGCCTAGGCCCCGCGCCTTCAGGGCGCCGGTGAAGGCGGCGAGGCCCGCGTCGGCGGTGAGGAAACGTCCGCCCAGGTAGTTGGTGACGGCGAAATAGCCGGTGGCCCGCGACAGCAGCCATTCCAGCCGCTTGGTGGTCTCCTCGGGCCGGGCCGAGGCCATCAGGGTGTAGGGGCCGGGGTCGTTGTTCGGGTAGTCCAGCGGCTCCATCGGGATCTCGAGCATCACCTCGTGGCCGTCGGCCCGGGCTAGGTCGATCCAGCCCTGCAGGCCCTCGGCATAGGGCACGAAGGACAAGGTCACCTCGGGGGGCAGGCGTTCGATGGCGGCGCGGGTCGCCGCGGCGTTGAGGCCGAGGCCGCCGACCACCAGGGCGATCCGGGGCTTGCCGGAGTCCTTGAACGGTCGGGCGTAGGCCTGGAACGGAGTCCGGCCGTCCTTGCCGATCACCGGCAGCAATCCGCCCGGACCGGGGGCGGTCAGGCCGGCGGCGGGGGCGGCGGAAAGGGGCGGGCCGACCACACGGGGGGCCGCCCCGGCGCGTCCGCCCTGGCCGGAGCCCATGGTCGCGCCCTGAGGCAGGGTGATCACCGCTTCGCCGCTGACCGGGCCGGACGGCGTCTGGGCGCCAGGCATCAGCACATCCTGGCCAGGGGGCAGGGAATCGAGGGTGACGCCGCCGGGGCCGAACACCCCGGGCGGCGAACCGGCCGGACCGCGCATGGGGCCGGCGGGGGGCAGTTTGGCGAAGGATTGCAGGGCGATCCGCACCGAAGGCGCCCCGGCGCGGGGATCGCCCGCGACCAGGATCAGGGCCGCCGCGGAGACCAGGAACAGCAGCGCCGCGCCTCCGGCCCCGACATAGGGGTTGGAGAGGGCCGTCATCCAGCCGTTCGCGCCCGTGGAGGGGCTGCGGGGCGGGGCGGGGACCGTCGTGGGGCGCTTGGCGAACATGGGCGGCGGGAACAAATCACTTGGAGACGGCGGGCGATCAGGACCTTGCTCGAACGTGGTTAACAAAGCGGTAGCATTGACCTTGTCGCCCGCCCGCGCCAAGGCGGACGGATGAGCCACGACTCCTGCCGCCTCTATCTGATCACCCAACCCCGCCTGGAGGATCCGGCCGCCTTCGCCAAGGTGCTGGAACAGGCCCTCCTTGGGGGCGACGTGGCGGCGCTGCAGATCCGCCTGAAGGACGTGGACGACGCTGCGGTCAGAGCGGCGGTGCGGGCGCTGACCCCGATCGCCCATGCCCACGACGTGGCGGTGATCCTGAACGACCGGCCGGACTTGGCCGCGGCCCTGGGGTGCGACGGCGTCCACGTGGGGCAGGAGGACGCGTCCTTCAGCGAAGCGCGGCGGTTGATGGGCAAGGACCGGATCGTCGGCGTCACCTGTCACGACAGCCGCCACCTGGCCATGGAGGCGGCCGAGGCGGGGGCCGACTATGTCGCCTTCGGCGCCTTCTTCGAGACCGCGACCAAGACGCCCAAGTTCAGCGCCGACCCCGAGATCCTGTCGATCTGGCAGGAGACCATGGCCACGCCCTGCGTCGCCATCGGCGGGATCACCGTGGAGACGGCGCGGGGGCTGACGGCGGCCGGCGCCGACTTCCTGGCCGTATCGGCCGGAGTCTGGAATCATCCGGAAGGCCCGGCCGCCGCGGTCGCGGCCTTCAACGCCGAGATCGCCCTGGGCATGGCGGACCGGCCGCGCCCTGAGTGATCCAGGCCGGCCGCCCCCGGTTTTTCGGCCGTACGAACCGCAAAATACAGGCCGGTTCCTTGTTGGGGCATTGCCTGAACACCGAACCGGTTTCCACTTCGGCCCGAAATGCTCTAAGGGTCCGCGCCCTTCCGGCCCCTCTCAGCCCCACGGCTCAATGTCCAAGATCAGCTGCAACGCCATCAAGCCCGGCGTCGTCATCACCCACGACGGCGGCCTGTGGGCCTGCGTCAAGGCCGTGCATGTGAAGCCCGGCAAGGGCGGCGCCTTCGCCCAGGTCGAGCTGAAGAACCTGATCGACGGACGCAAGCTGAACGAGCGGTTCCGTTCCTCCGACACGGTGGAGGAGGTCGAGCTGGAGCGCCGCGATTTCCAGTTCCTGTACGAACAGGACGAGGCCCTGGTGTTCATGAACCAGGAGACCTACGAGCAGATCGAGCTGCAGAAGGACTGGGTCGGCGACGACCAGGCCCGCTTTCTTCAGGACGGGATGGTGGTGAAGGTCGAGCTGCACGACGAGCGCCCCATCGGCATCCGCCTGCCGGAAAACGTCGTGCTCGAGGTCGCCGAGACCGAGCCGACCATGAAGGGCCAGACGGCCGCCTCCTCCTACAAGCCCGCCACCGCCTCCAACGGAATGAGGATCATGATCCCGCCGTTCATGGGAACGGGCGAACGCATCCTGGTCTCCACCGAGACCGGCGAATATCTCCGCCGCGCGGACTGATCACCATGAGCACCCCCTCCGCCCTGTTGCAGGTGATGATCGGCGCGGCCCGCAAGGCCGGCCGCAAGCTGGCGCGCGATTTCGGCGAAGTCTCCGAACTGCAGGTGTCCAAGAAGGGCCCCGCCGATTTCGTCTCCGCCGCGGACACCAAGGCCGAACAGGTCCTGGTCGAGGAGCTGACCAAGGCGCGGCCCGGCTACGGCTTCCTGGCCGAGGAGCGCGGCGTGGTCGAGGGCACCGACAAGACCCACGTCTGGATCATCGACCCCCTCGACGGCACCACCAACTTCCTGCACGGCATCCCCCACTTCGCGATCAACGTCGCCCTGGAGCGCGAAGGGGTGGTGGTGGCGGGAGTGACCTTCAACCCGGCCTCGAACGAGCTGTTCTGGACCGAGAAGGGCAAGGGCTGCTTCCTCAACGACAAGCGGCTGCGGGTGGCGGCGCGGCGGACCTTGATCGAGTCGGTTCTGGCCACCGGCATCCCCTTCGCCGGGCGCCCCGGCCACGGCCAGTTCCTCAAGGAGTTGCACCAGGTCAGCCAGAGGGTCGCGGGCGTGCGCCGGTTCGGGTCGGCGGCCCTGGACCTGGCCTATGTCGCGGCCGGCCGCTTCGATGGATACTGGGAGCGCGACCTGCAGCCCTGGGACATCGCCGCGGGCAGCCTCATGGTGCTGGAGGCGGGCGGGATCGTCGCCAACGCCGACGGCGGACCCTTCGTGGCCGCGGAAGGTTCTGTGTGCGCGGCCAATTCGGAACTGCAGCCGCTGATCCTGGAGCGGCTCAAGGCGGCCTCCTAGTCTCAGGGTCCATGGATTCCGGCGCTCCGCGTTTAAGCTTTGCGGCAATTCGGCGCCGGTCCTATGCTGCCAGCGAGGTAAACCATCGCAGGTAGAAGCCCATGAAATCGCCGCTTGCGTCCGACTCTTCCCGACCGTTGGCCGACTATGCTCCCTTGGCCTTGCGCCTGTTGCTGGGCGCGCTGTTCATCGCCCACCTCTATCTGAAGTTCGCCATCATCCCCGGCGGCATCCATACCTGGTGGGCCGGGTTGATCAGAAACGGCTATCCACCCTACGTCCCCTACTATGTCCTGTCGGCCGAGTTCGCCGCCGCACTCCTGCTGATTCCAGGGGTGTTCTCCCGCTACGTCGCGCTCTACGCCATGCCGATGATGGCCGGCGCGGCCCAGTATTGGCTGGTTCGGAAGGGCTTCTACTTCACCGGAGCCGGGGCCGAGCTGCCGCTGGTCTGGCTGGCCCTGCTCGGCCTGCAGGTGATGCTGGGCGACGGCGTCTATGCGCTCGCGCCCTCGCCGGATCTTCGGAAATTGCTCGGCGGCAAGGCGTCGGTTCAGGCAAGCCCGGCGGGCTGACGCGAGCGGGCCCGCGCCGGGGCGAGGGTATCGCACGCCTTCGCCCCTTGCGGGGAGGCCCCGGTCTCGTGTAAACGCTCCGGCCTCACGAGCCCGCCGTCGGCGGGCTTTCGACATTTGCGCGCATCCGTTCGGACGCGCCCGCCACAAGCCGGTTGGACCGCCCGATGAAACAAGATTTGCACCCGGACTACCACTTCATCACCGTGGTGATGACCGACGGCACCACCTACAAGACGCGCTCGACCTACGGCAAGGAAGGCGCGACGCTGAACCTCGACATCGATCCGAAGACCCATCCGGCCTGGACCGGCGGCAACCAGCAATTGCTGGACCGGGGCGGCCGGGTGTCGCGCTTCAACAACAAGTTCGCCGGCTTCGTCAAAAAGTAGGCGCGCCCCGCCTTCGGCGCCGCCGCCGATCAGACAAGAAAGGCCGGCTCCTCGCGGAGCCGGCCTTTTGCTTTTGGGCGCGGCGCAGGGCGTCAGATGTAGCGGCGCAGGGACCGGGTCAGGTCGGCGACGTCGCTGCGCTTGCCGCCCTTCTTGACCTGGGGCTGGTAGGCCACCCGGGCGTGCTCGTGGCAGTAGGGGCCGTCGTCGCCGCCGGTGCGGCGGCCGCAGAAGGTGAAGCCGTCCGCGGCCGGATCGCCGATCGGCCATTTGCACATGTGGGCGCCCAGGGTCAGCACCGTGGCCGAGCCGGGCTCCTCGCGCACCGTCGGCAGGGGCGTCACCGGCGCGTGGGCGTGGGCGTGGAGGGTCGGCTCCACCCGGCGGGGGGTGTGTGGCGCGGCCATCGCCGGCCGCGGCGCGCGCGGCGCCTTGAACACCGGCCTCGCCGGCGCGGCCGGTGTGGCGCGGCCCGACAGGCCGAGCCGGTGCACCTTGCCGATCACCGCATTGCGGGTGACCCCGCCAAGCTGCTTGGCGATCTGGCTGGCGCTGAGACCCTCCAGCCAGAGTTTCTTGAGAGAAGCGACCCGTTCGTCGGTCCAACCACCCACCGTAGCGCTCATCTTCAGCCTCCGTATCGACCTGGGAGACCCGGCGTTCCGCCGGCGCCTACATCTTGTGCCAACGAGGCGTAAGAGGCCCCGTCCGTCTCAAGATTTAGTGGCTAAAGTCGCACCGACCGCAATGGGTGGCGTCCGATCTGTCCACAGAGAACTAGATGTTGAATCGCTTTGTCGCAGGCGCCGCTCCCGCCAGGACGGGTTTGCGGCCTTGCCGCGACGCCGTGGGAGGGGCATCTGAGGGGACATGAACATGCAGAGCGCGATCGAATCCCGCGCGGGCGCGCCGGCCTTGGGGCCGAGGGTGACGAACGGGGTGAACTGGGTGGGGTTGCAGACCCTTTATATGAAGGAGGTCCGCCGGTTCTCGAAGGTGTGGGCCCAGACCCTGGCGGGCCCGGTCGTGACCACCCTGCTCTATATGATGATTTTCGCCGTCGCCCTGAACGGCGCCCGGCCGGGACTGGCCGGGGTGTCGATGGCCGCGTTCGTGGGCCCCGGCCTGATCATGATGAGCATCCTGAACAACGCCTTCCAGAACTCGTCCTCGTCGCTGTTCCAGTCCAAGATCAACAACACTGCCTCCGATTTCCTCACCCCGCCCCTGTCGCCGCTCGAGCTGACCATCGGTTTTTCGGCCGGGGCGATGACCCGGGGGCTTCTGGTCGGGCTGATCACCGCCGCGGCCGTATGGCCCTTCTCCCGCTTCGGCCTCGTCCACCTGTGGGCGGTGGTCTATTTCGCCTTCGTCGCCTCGGTGGTGATGTCGACGATGGGGGTGCTGGCGGCCCTGTGGTCCGAGAAGTTCGACCAGCTGTCGGCGGTGACCAGCTTCGTGGTCACGCCCATGACCTTCCTGTCCGGCGCCTTCTATCTTGTCGATCGGCTGCCGGAGCCGTTCCGCACCGCCTCGCGGTTCAATCCGTTCTTCTATCTAATCGACGGTTTCCGCTACGGATTCATCGGCAAGGCTGAGGGGTCGGTGGCCGTGGGCGCCGCCGCGTCGGCGGTGGCGGCGCTGCTGCTGGTGCTGGCGGTCTGGCGCATGTTCACCACCGGCTGGCGGCTGAAGAGCTGAGCGCGGCGAGGCTGCATTGACATCGGGGGGCGCGGGGATCAAAAACCCGCTCCCTTAGTCCCCTGGCCCCGGTCCGGGGACTGTTCGTTTTTGGGGGCGGGCGATGGCTCCACAGGACACCGGCGTTGCGACGCCCCCCGACCACATCATGGGCGTGTATAGCCGTGCGCCGCTGGCCTTCGTGCGCGGCGAGGGCGTGCGCCTCTACACGGAGAGGGGGGACGAGTATCTCGACTGCCTGGCCGGCATCGCCGTCAACGCCCTGGGCCACGCCCATCCGCGGCTGGTGCGGACGCTGAAGGACCAGGCCGAGAAGCTCTGGCACGTCTCCAACATCTTCGAAATCCCCGGACAGGCGGCCCTGGCCACCCGGCTCACCGACGCGAGCTTCGCGGACGTGGCCTTCTTCACCAATTCGGGGACCGAGGCGGTCGAACTCGCCCTGAAGCTGGCGCGCAAATACCACCACGCCAACGGCGCCCCCGAGCGTATCGACATCATCGGCTTCGAGGGCGCCTTCCACGGGCGGACCTATGCGGCGGTGTTCGCCGCCGGAAACCGCAGCTACACCGACGGCTTCGGCCCGGACCTCCCCGGCTACGTCAACCTGCCCTTCGGCGACATCGAGGCGGTCAAGGCCGCCATCGGCCCGACCACCGGGGCGATCCTGATCGAACCGATCCAGGGCGAGGGCGGCGCGCGCGCGGCGTCCGACGGCCATCTGCGCGAGCTGCGGCGGCTGTGCAACGAACATGGGCTGCTGTTGATCTACGACGAGATCCAGTGCGGCCTCGGGCGCACCGGCAAGCTGTTCGCCTATGAACATTCGGGGGCGGCGCCGGATGTCATCACCCTGGCCAAGGCCCTGGGCGGCGGCTTTCCCGTCGGCGTCTGCCTCGCCACCTCCGAGGCCGCCAAGGGGATGATCCCCGGCAGCCACGGCTCGACCTACGGCGGCAACCCCCTGGCCATGGCGGTGGGTCTGGCGGCCTTCGACGAGCTGGCCCGGCCCGAGCTGCTGGACCACGTCAACCGGATCGCCGGCTATTTCACCCAGCAGCTCGAGCGCCTGCGTTCGCGCTTCCCCGAGGTGGTGCTGGACGTCCGCGGCAAGGGCCTGCTGATCGGGATCAAGCTCGGGGTGAACAACCGCGGCTTCATGCAGCTGGCGCGGGACCAGCGCCTGCTGATCGCCGGCGGCGGCGACAACTGCATCCGGCTGCTGCCGCCCCTGATCATCACCGAGGACGAGGCCCGCGAAGCCATGGAACGGCTGGAGGCGGCCTGCGAGGTCGCCCACGACCAGCTCCGCAGCGTCGCGGCGGCCGCGTCGTGACCGCGCCCCGCCATTTCCTCGACCTGTGGCGGCTGGACGCGGCGACCTTGCGCCTGCTGCTGGACGACGCCAAGACGCGCAAGGCCGCGCGGCAGGGCTGGCCGCAGGGCAAGGCGGACGCCGACGTGCCGGCGGCTGGCCGGACCCTGGCCATGATCTTCGAGAAGAACTCGACCCGGACCCGCTTCTCCTTCGACGCGGCGATCCGCCAGCTGGGCGGTTCGGCCGTCATTGCCACCGCGGGCGACATGCAGCTCGGCCGCGGCGAGCCGGTGGAGGACACGGCCCGGGTGCTGTCGCGCATGGTCGATGCGGTGATGATCCGCGCCAACTACCACGACGACGTGGAGAACTTCGCCCGCGCCGCGACCGTGCCGGTGATCAACGGCCTGACCGACAGGAGCCATCCCTGTCAGATCCTGGCCGATCTGATGACCTTCGAGGAACATCGCGGGACGGTGGCCGGACGGACCTTCGCCTGGGTCGGCGACGGCAACAATGTCTGCGCCAGCCTTGTGCACGCCTCCGGCCGCCTGGGCTTCAAGCTCAACATCGCCTGTCCGGCGGACTATCACCCCGACCTGATGGACCTGTCCCGCGCCGGGGCGGAGGACGCCGTCACGGTCGTCCATGACGCGAGGGCGGCGGTCGAAGGCGTCGATTGCGTCTTCACCGACACCTGGGTGTCGATGGGCGACACCGACCACGACGAACGCCTGGCCGCCTTCGAGGCGTTCCAGGTGGACGCCGCCCTGATGGCCCTGGCCGCGCCGGACGCGCTGTTCATGCACTGCCTGCCCGCCCACCGGGGCGAGGAAGTCACCGACGAGGTGCTGGACGGGCCGGCCTCGGTGGTCTGGGACGAGGCCGAAAACCGCATCCACGCCCAGAAGGCCGTTCTGGCCTGGTGTTTCGGCGCGATCGGCTGAGCCGCCTTGAGAGGGCGCCGGTTTTCCGGGCGTCCCTTCGGCTTGACCAGGTTTCGGGCGCCACAATGACGCACGGGTTGCGACCGTTTTGCCCGTTCCCGATGTCGGCCGAACATGAGAAAAGATCGCCCACATACGTGGTTCCTTTGACGCCAAGTGTTTGATTCCGGCGTCAAATAAGGAACCGGCTTAGGAGCAACGTCGTGGCCGACAGTTTTCAGCCCATTACCCTCGCCGTCACCGCCGCCGACATCGAGGCCGAACACCGCGCCGCCCTGGCGACCTTGACCCCCGACCAGCGCCGGGCGCTCGATCGGCTGGCCAATGCGCGGCAGCGGACCAACTTCAATGGCCGTTTCCCCCAGGAGAACCTGCAGGCGATCTTCAACGCCGAAGCCCTGGCCCGGACCCGCGCCGCCGGGCTCTGATGTCTTCGCCTGCTGATCGGCTCGACTTGGCGCCCGCCCGGGTTTAGGGCGATAAGGCCAGGGGGCGATTTCAGCGAGGGCTGGGGGCATGGGACCAGGGACAAGGGCGGCCGCTGCGATGGCGGCGCTGGCGATGGCAAGCGGGCTTGCCCTGGGCCAGGCGCGGGCCGGCGAGATTTACGCGGGCGTCTATGGCCACGACGTCACCTTCGTCGGCGACGCCATCGGCCTGGGCGCGGCGGGACGTGAAGGCGGGGCGGATTTCCACCTGGGCTATCGCACCGACCGGATCCAGGCCCTGACCCTGATCGGCCGGCCGCACATCCACATGTTCGGCTCGATCAACACCAACAACACCTCGAACTTCGTCGCCGCCGGCTTTGACTGGAAGGTGGGCCTGAAGGGTCCGGTCTACCTGCGGCCCGGGATGGGTCTGGCCTATACCGACGGCAAGACCGAACTGCCCCCGGCCAATGCGCCGGGCCTTTCGGCCGCCGAGATCGCCCGCCGCACCAACCTCTATTACACCCGCATCGCCTTCGGCTCCCGGGTGCTGTTCGAACCGGAACTGGCGCTCGGGGTGAACCTGAGCGACCGCCTTTCCCTCGAGGCGTCCTACACCCACCTGTCCAACGGCCAGATCTTCCACAAGGGCAAGAACCAGGGGCTTGACGACGCCGGGGTGCGGATGAACTGGAAGTTCGGCCGCTGACCCGTCCGCGGACGGACTTCGAGACGCGCGTCAACCTCCACCATCGGTCCGTCGCGGGTTGACGTGCGCCCCGCCGGGGGCCAAAGCCACGCCGCACGTCGAAAGGTTTCCCAGTTTTGGCCAATGTCACCGTAGTCGGCGCCCAGTGGGGCGACGAAGGCAAGGGCAAGATCGTCGATTGGTTGTCCAACCGCGCCGATGTGGTGGTGCGGTTCCAGGGCGGCCACAACGCCGGCCATACGCTGGTCGTCGACGGCAAGGTCTACAAGCTCGCCCTGCTCCCTTCCGGCGTCGTCCAGGGCAAACTTTCCGTCATCGGCAACGGCGTGGTGGTCAACCCCTGGCACCTGCTGGAGGAGATCGCCAAGATCGAGGCCCAGGGGGTGAAGATCACCCCGGACCTGCTGGTCCTGGCCGACAACGCCTGCCTGATCCTGCCCCTGCACCCCGACCTGGACCTGGCGCGGGAAGCCTTCGCCAAGACCGGGAGCGGCGCGATCCGCAGCATCGGCACCACCGGACGGGGGATCGGCCCGGCCTATGAGGACAAGGTCGGGCGCCGCGCGATCCGGGTCGCCGATCTCGGCGACGCCGCGGCCCTGGAGGCCAAGATCGGCCGGCTCCTGGCCCACCACGAGCCCCTGCGTCGCGGTCTGGGGCTTCCCCCCGCCGACGGCGAGGCCCTGCTCGCCTCCCTGCTCGAGATCGCGCCCAAGATCCTGCCCTACGCGCAGCCGGCCTGGAAACTGCTGGACACCTGCGTCCGCGGCGGCAAGCGCATCCTGTTCGAGGGGGCGCAAGGCGCGCTGCTCGACGTCGATCACGGCACCTACCCTTACGTCACCTCGTCCAACACCGTGGCCGGACAGGCGGCGGCGGGGTCGGGGCTCGGGCCCAAGGGCGTCGGCTTCGTGCTCGGGATCGTCAAGGCCTACACCACCCGGGTCGGCGAGGGCCCCTTCGCCTGCGAACTCACCGACGACGTCGGCGCGCACCTGGCCACGGTGGGCCGGGAGGTCGGGGTCAACACCGGGCGCCCCCGCCGCTGCGGCTGGTTCGACGCGGTGCTGGTACGCCAGTCCGTGGCCATCAACGGCATCGACGGCATCGCGCTGACCAAGCTCGACGTGCTCGACGGCCTGGAGAGCCTGAAGATCTGCGTCGGCTACCGGCTGGACGGGCGCGAACTCGATCACCTGCCCTCCGACCTGCGCGGCCAGGCCGCGATCGAGCCGATCTACGAGACCCTCGAAGGCTGGAGCGCCTCCACCCATGGCGCCCGGTCGTTCCGCGACCTGCCGGCGACGGCGGTGAAATATGTGCGCCGGATCGAAGAACTGATCGGCGCCCCGGTCGCGCTGCTCTCCACCAGCCCCGAGCGTGAGGACACCATCCTCATGCGCGACCCGTTCCAGGCATGAGGGAGCGGCTCAACCATGTCGGCGCCGCCTCCCCCCGAGAGCCCTGCTCCTAAGACCGCCGCCGAGGCCGCGCGCGAGCGCCGGGACATTGTCTCGGGCGAGGTCATGCCCGAGGCGCGGCTGATCCGCTTCGTCGCCGGCCCGGACGGGACGGTGGCCCCCGACCTCGCCCGCAAGCTGCCGGGGCGCGGGGTCTGGGTGGAGGCGACGCGCGCGGCGGTGGACACGGCCGCGAAGAAGGGTCTGTTCTCGCGGGCGGCCAAGACCCGGCTCGCGGCGCCGCCGGACCTGGCCGATCAGGTCGAGGCGATGCTGGCGCGGCGGTGTCTGGACCGGCTGGGTCTTGCGCGGCGGGCCGGAGCGCTTACCTGCGGATTCGACCAGGCGTCGGCCGCGCTCAATTCGGGGAAGGCCGCCTGGATCATCGAAGCTTTGGACGGCGCCGCCGACGGTCGGCGAAAGCTGCTCCAGATCGCCCGTCGCCAACCCCGGCCGCCCAGCCTATGCGGGGCGTTCACCAGCGAAGAATTGGGTTTGGCCTCTGGGTTGGGACATGTGATACACTTGGTCTTCCTTGCAGGGCGTTGGGCCGAGCGCTGGACCGAAGATATCGGACGGCTGGCCGGTTTTCGCCCAATCCTTCCGGCGAGTTGGGGCGAGGAAGCCTGATTTCGGGCGGGGATGCGCTTAAGCGTCCTCCGTCCGTTTGGCGTTTGTTGAGTGTCGGCCCGGTCGATGGCGACGGGTCTTGCGGGTCTAGTCAACGGTTCGAATGAGCGACGATAACCAGAACGATCGGGGCGGACAGGGCGGCAGCGGCGGGGGGCGGGCCCCCTTGACGCTGAAGCCACGGACCGGCTCGGTCAGCGCCGGCACCGTGCGGCAAAGCTTCAGCCACGGCCGCTCCAAGACCGTGGTGGTGGAGACCAAGCGGCGCGCGCCTCGTCCGGAGGGCGAGCGTCCGATCATCGCCGCCCCGGCGCGTCCGGCCGTCGCCGCCCCGGCTCCTGCGCCGCGGCCGCCTCAGCCTCCGGCTCCCGCCGCGTCGAGCGCCAACCTGAACCTGTCGCAAAGCGAATTGGCGGCCCGTCAAAAGGCGCTTGAGGCCGCCCGCGCCGCCGAAGAGCGCCGCGCCGCCGCCGAGGCCGCCCGCCAGGCCGAGGAGGCCCGCGCCCGTCGCGAAGCCGAACCCGTCCCGGCTCCTGCGCCCGCCCTGGGCGAGCCGGCTCCTGTGGTCGCGGCCCCCGCCGCTCCGGCGCCGGTCGCAGAGGCGCCTGCGCCTGCGCCGGCTCCCGTGGTCGAAGCGGCTCCCCCGGCTCCCCCCGTCGCCGCCCCCGCGACGCCTGCGCCCGAACCGGAGCGCCCGATCTGGGAGCGCCTGTCCAAACAGGATCGTCCCGCCGTGGTGCGCGAGCCGCGCACGGCGGAAGATCGCGCCCGTCCCGCGCCCCGCCCTGACGGCGCCGGCGCCCGCCCGGCCCGCGACGGCGCGCCGGCTTACGGCGACCGCGCCGCCCGTCCGTCCCGCGAGGGCGCCCACGGCGAACACGCTTTCCGCGATCGCAGTCCGCGCCCCGAAGGCGGCGCCTATGGCGCCGGGGCCCGCGGTCCCCGTTCGGACGCTGGCGGCGGTGGCGGCGGATTCGGCTCCAGCGGGCCGCGTCCCCCCGGCACCGGCGGTTACGGCACCGGCGCGCCGCGCCCTCGTCCTGAGGGTGGCGCCGGCGGTTACGGCGGCGCCCGTTCCGAGGGCGGCGACACGGTTCGTTATTCGGCGCTTTCGCCGCGTCCGGCCCCGCGGGCCGGTCCCGGCGGCGCTCGCCCGGGCGGTCCGGGTCTGCGCGGCGCCGGCGCGGCGCCTTCGGCCCCCGAGATCACCAAGACCACCCGCTCCGCCCCGCCCCGCGCGGGCGAACGCCGGCCCCTCAGCCTGGCGGACGACGACGAGGGCGCCCGCCGCAAGGGCGCCGCTCTGGGCAAGGCGGTTTCGCGCACCAAGGGCGAGCCCAAGCGCCGCGAAGGTCGACTGACCATCCAGGCCGCCGGCGGCGACGAGGATTCCGCCGAACGCATGCGCTCCCTGGCCTCGGTGCGCCGGGCCCGCGAACGCGAGCGTGAAAAGCGGGCCAAGGGCGTCGGCGGCGCCGGCGAACAGCGCATCACCCGCGAAGTGGTCATTCCGGACGCCATCACCGTCCAGGATCTGGCCCAGCGGATGGCCACCCGGGCCGTGGACATCATCAAGTACATGATGCGCCAGGGCGCGATGATGACCATCAACGACGTGCTCGACGCCGACACGGCCGAACTGATCGCCACCGAATTCGGCCACGACGTGAAGCGCGTCTCCGAAAGCGACGTCGAACAGGGCTTCCTGGCCGCCGAGGACGACGCCGGCGAAACCCATCCGCGGCCCCCGGTCGTGGCGGTCATGGGCCACGTCGACCACGGCAAGACCAGCCTGCTGGACGCCCTGCGCTCGGCCGACGTCGCCGGCGGCGAGCACGGCGGCATCACCCAGCACATCGGCGCCTATCAGGTGCGGCTGGAGGGCGGTGAGCGGGTCACCTTCCTCGACACCCCCGGCCACGCGGCCTTCTCGGCCATGCGCGCCCGCGGCGCCAACGTCACCGACATCGTCGTGCTGGTGGTGGCCGCCGACGACGGGGTCATGCCGCAGACCATCGAGGCGATCAATCACGCCAAGGCGGCCGGCGCCCCGATCATCGTGGCCATCAACAAGATCGACAAGCCCGACGCCAATCCGCAGAAGGTCATCAACGAGCTGCTGCAGCATGAGATCGTGGTCGAAAGCCTTGGTGGCGACACCCAGGCGATCGAGGTGTCGGCGACCAAGAAGTTGGGGCTCGACAACCTGATCGAAGCCATCCTGCTGCAGGCCGAGGTCATGGACCTGCGGGCCAATTCGGACCGTTCCGGCGAAGGCGTGGTCATCGAGGCCAAGCTCGACAAGGGCCGTGGCCCCGTGGCCACCGTCCTGGTCAAGCGCGGCACCCTGAAGCGCGGCGACATCGTCGTGGCCGGCGCCGCCTGGGGCCGCGTCCGCGCCCTGATCAACGAACGCGACGAGCAGGTCGCCGAGGCCGGACCTTCGGTCCCGGTGGAGATCCTGGGTCTCGATTCGACGCCGGAGCCGGGCGAACCCCTGGCCGTGGTCGAGAACGAAGCCCGCGCCCGGGAACTCACCGAATACCGGACGCGACTGAAGCGCGAGAAGACCTCCGCCCCGCTGGGCGCCGCCTCCCTCGCCGACATGATGGCCAAGCTCCAGACCAAGAAGGTCTCCGAGCTGCCGGTGATCATCAAGGCGGACGTGCAGGGCTCGGCCGAGGCCATCGTCGGCTCCCTCGACAAGCTCGCCACCGACGAGGTGCGGGCGCGGATCATCCTGTCCGGCGCCGGGGCGATCACCGAGAGCGACGTGCAGCTGGCCAAGGGATCCAACTCGCCGATCCTCGGCTTCAACGTCCGCGCCTCGAAACAGGCCCGCGACCTGGCCGAACGCGAGGGCGTGGAGATCCGCTACTACGCGATCATCTACGACCTGATCGACGACATCAAAGGCGTGCTCTCGGGCATGCTGGCGCCGCTGCAGCGGGAAACCTTCCTCGGCAACGCCGAGGTGCTGCAGGTGTTCGACATCACCAAGGTCGGCAAGGTCGCCGGCTGCCGGGTGTCGGAGGGCGTGGTCCGCAAGGGCGCCAAGGTGCGGATCATCCGCCAGGACGTGGTGGTGCTGGAACTCGGCACCCTGCAGACGCTCAAGCGCTTCAAGGACGAGGTCAACGAGGTCAATGCGGGCCAGGAGTGCGGCATGCACTTCCAGGGCTTCCAGGACATCCGCGCCGGCGACACCATCGAGTGCTTCACCGTCGAGACGGTGGCGCGGTCGCTGTAGGGATTGCGGCGGCGCGAGCGGACGGCTTCGGAGCCGAAGGCTGAGGGTCGTTCCACTTCGCCTTCTCCCCTTGCGGGAGAAGGCCCTAGGTTTCCGGCTTGACGATGACGCTGCTCGCCCGGCCGCCGACGTCGTAGCGGCTCTCGCCGGCGTAGACGATCACCTCGCACAGGATGTCGCCGCCCTCCTGCTCGGCCCAGAGATAGCTGCGCGACATCTCCACCTCCCGGCCGCCGATGGCGATCCCGACATAGGTGTCGCCCCACGGGATCAGCGACGACAGCTGTCGCCAGCTCAGCTTGAGGGCCTGTTCGAGCTCCTCCTCCGCCGTGGCCTGCAGATCGGCGCTCATGCCAGGGGATCCGCTTCCGCCTCGAAGCCGCGCACGTCGGCGATCAGCGCCTTGACCGCAGCGGCGACGATCTCGCCACCCTTCTCCGGCGTGGCCTGGCCTGGGTCCGAGCCCATCCGCCCATCCGCGTAGCGCGCGCGGAAGTCGGCGGCCTCCCGGATCGGGCCGGTGGGAGCGATGCGGGGGGCGTAGTTGGCGCTCTTGATCGCGTCCGGATAGGCGAACTGGGTGACCGCGATCTCCGACGGGGTGGCGTGGGACCCGTGACCCTCGGGGAACAGCCGAACGCACAGCTTGCCCACTCCCGGCAGGTCCCACCAGTTCTTCAGCTTCAGGGAATAGCCGCGCGGACGGCCCAGATAGCTGGCCTCGGAATAGATCTCCGAAAAGGCCGCCTCGATGGTGGCGACATTACCGCCGTGGCCGTTCAGCCAGTAAATCCGGGTGAAGCCGTGGGCGGCCAGGCTGACCGTCCAGTCGCGGAGCGCCGCGATCATGGTCGAGGGGCGCAAGGAAATGGACCCGGGGAAGCCCAGGTGGTGCTGGGCCATACCGATGGCGAAGGTCGGTCCGACCAGAAGGTCGCCCTCGGCGTGGGCGGCGTGGGCGATGATCTCGGGGCAAAGCCAGTCGGTGCCCAGCAGGCCGGTGGGACCGTGCTGTTCGTTGGACCCGATCGGCACCACCACCGTCCTGGAACGCGCCAGTTGGGCTTCGATCTCGGGCCAGGTCGATAGGGCGAGGAGCATCGCGAACCAGACTTTCTATCGGCCGCATCAGTGCGGCTGCGTTCTCAAGCCCCAGCCCAGGGGCTAAGGTATCCGGCGGGGGAGCCCCAGCCGCGCTTGCGAACGATGGAGGACATCCAATGCCGCTTCAATTAGGCGACACGGTTCCCAATTTCACCCAGGATTCCACGGAAGGACCGCTCGATTTCTACCGGTGGGCCGGGGATTCCTGGGTCGTCCTGTTTTCTCACCCGAAGGATTTCACCCCCGTCTGCACCACCGAACTCGGGGTCGTGGCCAAGCTGAAGCCCGAATTCGACAAGCGCGGGGTCAAGGTGATCGGCCTGTCGGTCGATCCGGCCGACAGCCACAAGAGCTGGGCCAAGGACATCGAGGAGACGCAAGGGGCGGCCCTGAACTTTCCGCTGATCGCCGACCACGACCGCAAGGTGGCGGACCTCTACGGCATGATCCACCCCAACGCGCTGGAGACCATGACCGTGCGCTCCGTGTTCGTGATCGACCCGAACAAGAAGCTGCGCCTCACCCTGACCTATCCGGCCGCGACCGGGCGCAACTTCGACGAGATCCTTCGCACCATCGACAGCCTGCAGCTCACCGACCGGCACAAGGTCGCCACCCCGGCGAACTGGAAACAGGGCGGGGACGTGATCATCCTGCCCTCGCTTTCCAACGATCAGGCCAAGGACCTCTTCCCCGCCGGCTGGACCGAGCACCGGCCCTACCTGCGCACGACCAGACAGCCCGGGACCTAGCCTCCGGCCGTCCGGTCGCTCCGGGGCTTACGGGAGCCGCTTCACGGCTTGCACGCGGCGCGACCCTCCGCCTTACTGCGCCCGCGTCACAAGGAGGCATAGCCGTGGATCACCCTGAGGTCGTTCCGGTCCCCAGTTGGACCCCGGCGACCGGAATCGACGCCGAGGCCTACCGGCGGATGCAAGCGGAGGCGGCGCGCGACCCCGCGGCCTTCTTCGGCAAGGCGGCCGGGCGGCTGGACTGGATGCGTCCGCCCAGCCAGATTCGCGACGTCTCCTATGACCTGGCCGATTTCCACATCCGCTGGTTCGGCGATGGCATCCTCAACGCCTGTGTCAACTGCGTCGACCGCCACCTGCCGACCCGATCCAAGGACACGGCCATCATCTGGGAGGCGGACGAGCCCGGCCAGTCCCGCCGGATCAGCTACGGCGAGCTCTATGAGAACGTCTGCCGCATGGCCAATGTGCTGCGTCGGCACGGGGTCAAGAAGGGCGACCGGGTCACCCTCTATCTGCCGATGATCCCGGAGGCCGCCTACGCCATGCTGGCCTGCGCCCGGATCGGAGCGGTCCATTCGGTGGTGTTCGCCGGTTTTTCCCCCGACAGCCTGGCCGGACGGATCCAGGATTGCGGTTCCGAGGTGCTGATCACCGCCGACGAAGGCCTGCGTGGCGGACGCAGCTTCCCCCTGAAAACCAATGCCGATGCGGCCCTGGCCCAGTGTCCCGGGGTCAGGGCCGTGCTGGTGGTGACCCGCACCGGCGCCGAGGTGCCCATGGTCCGCGGCCGCGACTACGTCTACGAACGGGAGGCCGCGGCGGCGTTCAACGAGTGCGAACCCGAGCCGATGGGGGCGGAGGACCCGCTGTTCATCCTCTATACCTCGGGCTCGACCGGAAAGCCCAAGGGGGTGTTGCACACCACCGGCGGCTATCTGTTCTGGAGCGCCTGGACCCACGAGCTGGTGTTCGACTATCGCCCCGGCCAGATCTACTGGTGCACCGCCGACGTCGGCTGGGTCACCGGCCACAGCTACATCGTCTACGGTCCCCTCGCCAACGGCGCCACCACCCTGATGTTCGAGGGCGTGCCGACCTATCCCACCTCGTCGCGCCTGTGGCAGGTGATCGACGAGCACAAGGTCGAGACCTTCTATACCGCCCCCACCGCCATCCGGGCCCTGATGCGGGAGGGGGAGGGGCCTGTGAAGTCCACCTCGCGCAAGTCCCTGCGCATCCTCGGCACCGTCGGCGAGCCGATCAATCCGGAGGCTTGGCTCTGGTACTACAATGTGGTCGGCGACGGCCGCTGCCCGGTGGTCGACACCTGGTGGCAGACCGAGACCGGCGGCCACCTGATCGCCCCCGTGCCCGGGGCGACCCCGATGAAGCCCGGCTCGGCCACCTTCGGCCTGCCGGGGATCAAGCCGGTGATCGTCGACGCCGACGGCCATCCCATCGAAGGTCCCGGTTCCGGCAACCTGTGCATCGCCGAATCCTGGCCGGGCCAGATGCGCACCGTCTATGGCGACCACCAGCGGTTCATCGACACCTATTTCAAGACCTATCCGGGGATGTACTTCACCGGCGACGGCTGCCGCCGGGACGAGGACGGCTACTATTGGATCACCGGCCGGGTGGACGACGTGATCAATGTCTCCGGACATCGGCTCGGCACCGCCGAGATCGAGAGCGCCCTCGTGGCCCATCCCGCCGTGGCCGAGGCTGCGGTGGTCGGCTTCCCCCACGACATCAAGGGCCAGGGCATCTACGCCTATGTGACCCTGGTCCTGGGGGTCGAGGCGACGGAGGAACTGCGCCGGGAACTGGTGCAGGAGGTCCGCAAGGAAATCAGCCCGATCGCCACCCCGGACGTTATCCAGTGGGCGCCGGGCCTGCCCAAGACCCGGTCCGGCAAGATCATGCGACGCATCCTGCGCAAGATCGCCGAGAACGAACTCCACGCCCTGGGCGACACCTCCACCCTGGCCGACCCCTCCGTGGTCGACGATCTGGTGAAGAACCGGATGGAGTGAGGCGCTGGCGGACGGGACTAGGGCGCCCCGTCCAGGAACGCCGCCAAGGCCTCGAGGGCTTCGGGCTCGTCCAGCATCGGCGCGTGACCGACGTTGGGGACTTCGGCATAGGCCATGTGCGGGGCCAGCATCCGCATGGCCTCGGCCCGGGGCGGATCGAGCAGGTCCGATATGCCGCCGCGCACCAGCAGCAGCGGCCGGCCGGTGGCCAGGGTCAGGAACAGGGGCGTGATGTCCGGAGCCAGGGCGTCCGGTCCGGCGGCGCGGATCGGGGCGATGATCTCGGGGTCGTAGGCCAGGCGAGGGCGTCCGTCGGGCCCCTCGGTGAACAGCCGCCGGGCGAAGGCGGTCCATTGCGCCGGGCCGTAGTCGGGAAAGGCCGCGGCATTGACGTCGCGGGCGTAGGCCGCCGCTCCCGCCCAGTCCTGGACTTCAGGGTCGCGCCCGGTGTAGGCGCCGATGCGCCGGAGCGCCTCCGGGTTCAGGCTGGGGCCGACGTCGTTCAGCACCGCGCCGGCGACCGCGGCGGGGCGCAGGCTCGCCAGCACCATGGTCACGATCCCGCCGAGGCTGGTGCCCACGAAGAGCGCCCGTCCGATCCCCGCCGTGTCCATCAGCGCCAGCACGTCGGCGGCGTAGGACAGGGGCATGTAGTTCATCGGCTGGGGGTCCCAGGCCGAAGCGCCGCGGCCCCGCAGATCCAGAGCCAGAACCCGTCTCCCCCGCGCGGCGATCCAGGGGGCGACGACCTCGAAATCGGCGGCGTTGCGGGTCAGCCCGGGCAGGCAGAGCACCGGCAGGCGGGCCGCGCCAGCCGCCGGCGGGTAGTCGCGAGCATGCAGGACAAGTCTCTCGGCCGAGGTCCAGACCCTGTCGGCAAAAGGATTGGAGCTTGATCTTAACGTCGAATAGATGTCGGCCGATTTCAGACCCAAGGCATGACGGAGGCGGCGCCAGATCATCCGATATTCCTTTGGCCTGGACCCCAGGTCGCCCGGGCATCCGGGTTGGCCGAGGTTGCTAAAACCGTAACGGGTTTGATTCGAACATCAAAATTTCGACGGTCGCTGTCAAACGGGTCAATCTGAACGCCGCTTAGCCCGAAAATGCTGCATTGCAAAAATTTCATACCGCATCGCAGTCAATCTGGCTGGACGGCTGGAATCCGCGGGATCAAAATGGAGACAACCTAGAGAGAGGCGGCGTTCGCGCCGTCCGGGACGAAGCGACCGGATGAGGGTTTCGTTGAAACCGTCTTCTGGAGATACCGAGATGATCCGCACCACCGTCCTTTCCGTCCTCGCCATGGCCGGAGCCCTGACCTCCGCTCCCGCCTTCGCCGAAGACTCGGTCAATGTCCCCGTCGCCGGCAAGAGCCCTGCTGAAGCCTACGCCGCTATCGTGACTGCGGCCCAGGCCGTTTGCCGCGGCCTGGAGCCGGGGGATCCCCATGGCCTGTTCAGCACCGGGGCCTGCGTCCGCGGCGCCGTCGACGCCGCCATCGCGCAGGCCAAGAGCCCGGCCCTGAAGCAGTACGCGGCCGGCGCCAGCAGCTACCTGCATCTTGCCTCGAACTGAGTGAGGCAGCGATAGCAGAGGCGGCCCCAAGCCGCCCTTCGGGAGAAGCGACCGGATGAGGGTTTCCCTCCGAAACCATCCTCTGGAGACCGTCGATGAACCGTAAGCTGATGTCCCTGTCCGCCCTCGCCGCGGCCGTCGTTCTGGCCGCTCCCGCCCTCGCCGAGGATTCCGTGCGCGTCCCTGTGGTCGGCAAGAGCCCGGCCGAAGCCTATGCCGCCATCGTGGCGGCGGCCCGTTCCGTCTGCCGGGGGATCGTCCCGGGCGATCCCCACGGGCTGTACGTATCGGAGGCCTGCGTCCAGGCGTCAGTCGACGCCGCTATCACCCAGGCGAAGATTCCGGCCCTGACGCAGTACGCGAAGGGCGCCGTCCGCGACCTGCACCTCGCCTCGAATTGAATGCGACGGCCATAAGGGCCGCCTGAGGGGAAGGGACCGCACGAGAGGTCCCCCCCAACCATTTTTTGGAGACCATCGACATGAACCGTAAGCTGATCGCTCTGTCCGGCTTCGTCGCCGCCGTCGCCCTGGCCGTCCCGGCCTTTGCCGAAGACTCGGTGAACGTGGTCCTGGCCGGCAAGTCGCCGTCGGCCGCCTATGCCGCCATCGCCAAGGCCGCGCGCGCGGTGTGCCGCACCCCCGCGGGCATGGACATCTACAATGTCTATTCCGTCGCCGAATGCCAAAAGGCCACCGTGACGTCGACTATCGCCAAGGTCGGCAGCCCCGCTCTGTCTCAATACGCCGCCAGCCGCGAGGCCTTGAGGCTGCAGCTCGCTTCCAACTAGGATTTTTCGAGGCGGCCCGGTCTCGATGAGGCCGGGCCGTTTCGGCGTTTAAAGGCGTGAAATCACCCGGTGCATCCGGGTGGAAGCGGACGCGCCGGTGCGCAGGCGCAGGTCCGTCGGCGTGGCGAAGAGGTCGAAGGCGTCGGCCCTCTCGATCCGCACTTTGACCATCTGGCCGGAGCGCAAGCCGCCGCCCGGGGCGACATAGACGCGCCCGTCGATCTCCGGCGCGTCGGCCTGGGAGCGGGCGACCGCGACCCCGTCCGGGCGGACCTGGTCGACCAGCACGTCCATGGTGCGGCCGACCTTCTTCTTCAGCTTGGCGCGGCTGATGCGGGCGGCCGCCATCATGAAGCGTTCGCGGCGGGCCTGTTTGACCTCCTCCGGCACGTGGCCGGGCAGGTCGCGGGCTGCGGCGCCCGCCACGTTCTCGTAAGCGAAGGCGCCGACCCGGTCGAGCTGGGCTTCCTCCAGCCATTCCAGCAGATAGTCGAAGTCGGTCTCGGTCTCGCCGGGGAAGCCGACCACGAAGGTGGAGCGCAGGGTGATGTTGGGGGCGATCTCGCGCCAGCGGGCGATCCGCTCCAGGGTCTTCTCCTGGTTGGCGGGGCGGCGCATGTCCTTCAGGACCTGCGGGCTGGCGTGCTGGAAGGGGATGTCCAGGTAGGGCAGGATCTTGCCCTCGGCCATCAGCGGGACGACCGCGTCCACGTGCGGGTAGGGATAGACGTAGTGCAGGCGCACCCACACGCCGAGTTCGCCCAGGCCCCGCGCCAGGTCCTCGAGGTTCGCCTTCCACGGCCGTCCGCGCCATTCGCCGGGGGCATAGCGGATGTCGAGGCCGTAGGCCGAGGTGTCCTGCGCCACCACCAGCAGTTCCTTGACCCCCGATTCCACCAGGGCCTCGGCCTCGGCCAGAACCTCGGCGATGGGGCGCGAGACGTGGCCGCCGCGCAACGACGGGATGATGCAGAAGCTGCACTTGTGGTCGCAACCCTCGGAGATCTTCAGATAGGCGTAGTGCCGGGGGGTCAGCTTCTGTCCGCCGAGGGTCTGGGGGACCAGCTCGGCGAAGGGCGAGGTTGGGACATGGCGATGGACCGCCTCCATCACCGCCTCGGTGGCGTGGGCGCCGGTGATGGTCACGTCCGGATAGTGGGCGCGGATCAGCTCCGGCTCGGCGCCGAGGCAACCGGTGACGATCACGTGCTTGCCCGAGGCCCTGGCTTCGCCGATGGCCTGCAGGCTCTCCT
Organism: Caulobacteraceae bacterium; assembly: GCA_035493955.1. Lineage (GTDB taxonomy): Bacteria > Pseudomonadota > Alphaproteobacteria > Caulobacterales > Caulobacteraceae > NCED01. The sequence goes on from DATJHI010000036.1 coordinate 272,277, forward strand.
CGCGGGCCGAATCCAGGAAGGCGCAGGTGTTGACGATGATCGCCTCGGCTCCGCCGTAGCTGGACGAGGTCTCATAGCCTTCGCCCTTCAGCCGGGTGAGGATGCGCTCGGAATCGACCAGGGCCTTGGGGCAGCCCAGGCTGACCATGCCGATCTTCTTGGGCAGTTCGCCCATGGGCGGGAATTCCTGACGGGGGAAGGAGGGCGCGCTCTATAGCCCATGACGGCGGCCGCGTCACGGCAGGGCGGCGATGTGCTCCAGCACCGGGGCCAGAAAAGCCATGAGCGAGCCGCCCTCGAACTTCACGCCGGCGATCCCGGCGGCACGGGCGGCCTGGATGTCGGTGTCGAAGTCGCCGACCATCACCGTTCGGGCCGGATCGACCGGGAAGCGCGCCATCAGTTCCAGGATCATGCCGGGGCCGGGCTTGCGGCGGTCGGAAGCCTGGTCGGGATGGTCGGCGCAGTAGACGAAAGCGTCGATGCGCGCGCCCAGGGACGCCAGCTCGGCGGCCATCCAGGCGTGCAGGGCCTCCACGTCCGCCTCGCTGTAATAGCCCCGCGCCACCCCGGACTGGTTGGTGGCGACGAAGGCGAACAGGCCGGCGTCGTTGACCGCCTTCACCGCGGCGGCCGCGTCCTCGATCCAGGCGATCTGGTCAGGACGGTGGGCGTAGCCGACGTTGACGTTCAGCACCCCGTCCCGGTCGAAGATCACAGCGCCGCGCAGGGGCTGGTCCTTGGTTGTCATCCTCGGGTCAAGCCCGGGACATGCGGCTAAGATCAGGCATCGAGCTTGGCCAGGGCCAAGGCGACGACGCTCTCGGCGGTGATGCCGAATTCCGCGTAGAGCTTCTCGTAGGGGGCGCTGGCGCCGAAGCCCTCCATGCCGACGAAGCCGCCGCCTTCGCCGATGAACCGTTCCCAGCCCATGCGGACAGCCGCCTCGACGGCGATCCGCACCGGCGCCACCCCGATGGTCTCGACCTGATAGTCGATGTCCTGCAGGTCGAAAATCTCCCAGCAAGGCGTGGAGACCACCCGCGTGCCGATGCCCCGCGCCTCCAGCGTCTCGCGGGCGGCCAGGGCCACCGACACTTCCGAACCGGTGGCGAACAGGGTGACCTTGGCCGCGCCGGACCGGGCGGGGGCCAGTTCGTAGGCGCCGCGGGCGGACAGGCTCTCCGCCGAGGCCTCGGTGCGGGCGGCGGGGACCTTCTGGCGCGACAGGGCCATCACGGACGGGGTGAACGGGGCCTCCAGCGCCAGGCGCCAGCATTCGGCCGCCTCCACCGCGTCGGCGGGGCGGAACACCAAAAGGTTCGGGATGGCGCGCAAGGAGGCAAGGTGCTCCACCGGCTGGTGGGTCGGGCCGTCTTCGCCCAGGCCGATGGAATCGTGGGTCATCACATGGATCACCCTCACCCCCATCAGGGCGGCCAGCCGGATGGCCGGGCGGGCGTAGTCGGAGAAGACCAGGAAGGTGCCGGAATAGGGGATCACCCCTCCATGCAGGGCCATGCCGTTCATGGCCGCGGCCATACCGAGCTCGCGCACCCCGTAGTGCACATAGCGCCCTGCGTAGTCCGGCCGGTCGAAGGGCGCCATGCCCTTGGTCTGGGTGTTGTTCGATCCGGTCAGGTCGGCCGAGCCGCCGATCATCTCGGGGATGGCGGGGATCAGGGCCTCGAGGGCGGCGCCCGAATGGACCCGGGTGGCGTTGGCTGGTCGGGTCTCCACCATCTTGGCGATGTGGGCGTCGAGATCCGCAAAGGCTTCCGCCGGCAGGGCGTTGTGGATCACCGCCCGCTCGAACTCGGCCCGGTGGTGCGATGTCTTAAGGCGCTTGGCCCAGCGGCGGCGCTGCTTGCTCCCCTTGGCGCCGGCGGCGCGCCAGGCGGCGGCGATGGGCTCGGGGATGACGAAGGGTTCGCTGTCCCAGCCCATGGCCTTGCGGGCGTCGGCGATCTCCGGGTCGAACAGGGTATAGCCGTGGCTGTGCGGGTCGCCGTCCTTGGGCCCCGCGCCAGCGCTGATCCTGGTCTTGCAGGCGATCAGGCTCGGTTGTTTCTGCTTCCTGGCCCAGGCCAGGGCCTTCTTGATCTGGCCGAAGTCGTGACCGTCGATCCGCTTGACCGCCCAGCCCGCGGCCTTGAACCGCGCCACCTGGTCGCCGGTCTCGGCGATGGTCGCCACGCCGTCGATGGTGGTGTTGTTGTCGTCGAACAGCACCGTCAGCCGGTCGAGCTTCAGCCGTCCGGCCAAGCTGATGGCCTCGTGGCTGACCCCTTCCATCAGGCAGCCGTCGCCGGCGATGACCCAGGTGCGGTGGTCGACCAGATCGTGGCCGAACCGGGCGGCCAGATGGCGCTCGGCCATGGCCATGCCGACCGCCGTCGCCAGGCCCTGGCCCAGAGGGCCGGTGGTGGTCTCGACGCCAGGGGTATGGCCGTATTCGGGATGACCCGGGGTCTTGGAGCCCCATTGGCGGAAGTTCTTCAGCTCCTCCATGGTCACCCCCTCAAACCCGGTCAGGTGGAGGAGGGCGTAGAGCAGCATCGACCCATGGCCGGCGGAGAGCACGAACCGGTCCCGGTCCGGCCATTCCGGGTCGGCCGCGTCGTACTTCAGGGCCTGGGTGAACAGGACCGTGGCGACGTCGGCCATACCCATGGGCATGCCCTGGTGGCCGGAACGCGCGCGGTGCACCGCGTCCATGGACAGGGTCCGGATCGCATTGGCCATCATCAGCGGCGTGGCGGGCGCGGACGCGGGGTCGTGGGCGGGCATGACGATCCTTGACGGTGGGGGCGCGGCCCGGTTTTGCGCGAGCCCGGCCGCTTCTGCAAGGCCTCGGGGAACCTCGTCCGCCCAACCACCCTTTGCTTCCCGTCTGGCGCGGCCCTGGTCTATACAGGGCGACGCGATCTGAGTCTGACCGGGAGCGGGCATGAGCGACGCCGAAACTCCGCTGGATACGGCCCTGCGCCGACTGGACCGGGCCATGGCCACGCTGGAAGCGCGGCTGTCCAACCGCCTGGCGACGCTCGAGGCGCGGGGCGACGACCTGTTCGACCAGGACCGGGCCCAGCTGGCCGCGGAGCTGGACGCCGCCCGCGCGCGGGAGAAGGCGCTGGAATCCATGGCCGCGGAGGCGTCGGCCGCCCTCGGCCGCGCCGCCGCCGAGGTGCGCGCGGCCTTGTCGGCGGGAGCTTAAGCCCATGGGCACCGTCACCGTGGAAGTGAACTCCAGATCCTATGTGGTCGGCTGCGAGGACGGCCAGGAGGCCCATGTCGAGGCCCTGGCCCGCCTGTTCGACGAACAGGTGCGCGAGGTCGGATCCCAGGTCGGCCAGGTCGGCGAGCTGCGCCTGTTCCTGATGGCGGCCCTCCTCGGCGCCGACGAGCTGGCCGACGCCCGCACCCGGCTGGCGGAGGCCGAGGCCGACCTCGAACGCTTCCGGGCCGACGAGGCCGCCGCCAGCGCGCGCGCGGCCGCGGCCCTGGAAGCCGCCGCCTTGCGGATCGAGGCCCTGGCCGAGCGCACGGGCTAAAGCCCTCCTTTTCCCAATCGCGCGTCCGCCTTCTCCCCCGGCGGGGAGAAGGCTACCTATGAATGTCCATGGCCCTGGTCGCGCGCGTCATCCTGCCTTTGCCTCTGCCCGAGGCCTTCGACTACCTGGTCCCCGAAGGCATGGCCTTGGCGGTGGGCGACCATGTGGTCGCGCCGCTCGGTCCCCGGCGGGTGCGCGGGGTGGTGGCTGAACTGGGCGAACGTCCCGGGATCAATCGTCCGCTCAAGGCCCTGATCGGCCAGGTCGACGATCCGCCCGTGCCGGCCGGCGTCCTGGCCTTCGTGGAGTGGGCGGCGCGCTACGCCTGCGAACCGCCGGGCGAGGCCCTGGCCATGGCGTTGCGCGGGCTCAGGGCCGCCCCGCCCAAACCCGAGCGACTGGTCGCCCCGACCGGTTCGGCGCCGACGCGCGCCACCCCGGCCCGCCACCTGGCGATGGAGGCCGCCGCCTTGGGGCCGATGCGGGCCGTCGACCTGGCCCGGGCGGCGGGGGTTTCGGCCGGCGTGGTCAAGGGACTGGTCGACGACGGCGCCCTCTGCTGGATCGAGCAGGCGCGCGAGGCCGGTTTCGGCGAGCCCGACCCGGCCCTACCCGGCCCTAAGCTCAATCCCAGCCAGAAGGCCGCGGCCGCCGTCCTGGTCGACATGGTCCGGGGGGGCGGATTCCAGGCCGCCCTGCTCGACGGGATCACCGGTTCGGGCAAGACCGAGGTCTATCTGGAGGCCGCGGCGGCCGCCCTCGCCGCCGACCCCGCCGCCCAGGTGCTGATCCTGCTGCCCGAGATCGCCCTGACCCAGGCGGTGATCGCCCGGGTCGAGGCCCGCTTCGGGGCCGCGCCGGCGGAATGGCATTCGGGGGTCTCGCCTCCCCGGCGCCGGCGGGTCTGGGAGGCGGTGGCCACGGGGGATTGCCGGGTGGTGGTGGGCGCCCGTTCGGCCCTGTTCCTGCCCTTCGCCAGGCTTCGCCTGATAGTCGTCGACGAAGAGCACGACGGCTCGTTCAAGCAGGAGGAGGGCTTCATCTACCACGCCCGCGACCTGGCGGTGGCCCGGGCCAAGATCGAAGGGGCGTCGGTGGTGCTGTCGTCGGCGACGCCTTCGCTGGAGAGCATCTGGAACGCCCAGACCGGCCGCTACCGCTGGCTGAAGCTGAACGCCCGGCACGGGGCGGCGCGTCTGCCGGACATCGCCCTGGTCGACATGCGCGAACAGCCTCCCGAGGCCGGGCGCTGGCTGTCGCCGGTCCTGGCCAGGGCCATGGTGGAGACCTTTGCGGCGGGCGAGCAGAGCCTGCTGTTCCTGAACCGCCGGGGTTACGCCCCCCTTGTGCTGTGCCGGGCCTGCGGCGAGCGGATGACCTCGCCGGAGAGCCAGTCCTGGTTGGTCGAGCACCGTTATTCCGGCCGGCTGGTCTGCCATCTGACCGGCTGGTCCATGCCCAAGCCCAAGGCCTGTCCCCACTGCGGGGCCCACGACAGCCTGGTCTCGATCGGGCCGGGGGTCGAGCGGCTGGAGGAGGAGGCGCGCATCCTGCTCCCCGAGGCGCGGATCGCCGTGTTCTCTTCCGACACGGTTCCGGACGCCGAGGCCGCGCGCGCCCTGATCCGCCGCATGGCCGAGGGCGAGATCGACGTGCTGGTGGCTACCCAGGCGGCGGCCAAGGGCCACAACTTCCCGCACCTGACCCTGGTCGGGGTGGTGGATGCGGACCTTGGTCTGCGCGGCGGCGACCTCAGGGCGGCCGAGCGCACCTATCAGCTCCTGGCCCAGGCCACGGGGCGGGCGGGCCGGGCGGAGCGCCAGGGGCGGGCCTTGATCCAGACCTATGCGCCGGAGCACGCGGTGATGCAGGCGCTGAAGGCCCAGGACCGCGACGCCTTCCTCGCGGCGGAAGGCCTGCAACGCGAGGGCGCGGGCCTGCCGCCTTATGGCCGCCTCGCCGCCCTGATCGCGTCCTCGGCCGACGCGGAGGCGCTGGAGAACTTCTGCCGGGCCTTGGCCGCCGCCGTCCCCAACGCCGAGGGGCTGGAGGTCTATGGCCCCGCCGACGCCCCGCTCGCCCTGGTGCGCGGACGGCGCCGCAAGCGCTTCCTGGTCCGGGCCGACCGCACGGTGGACCTGCAGGCCTTCCTTGGCAGCTGGCGGGCGCGGGTGAAGGTTCCGGGCGCCGTGCGCCTGACCATCGACGTGGATCCGTACAGTTTCCTCTAGCGGTCGAGGCGGGAAGGTGGCGAGGCGGCGCGGGCCCCGCTACAACCTGCCAAACGGGAGCGGTCCATGCAGCTTTTCCTCGACACCGCCGACATCGGCCTCTTGCGCGAGCTTTCCGCCACCGGCCTGGTCGACGGGGTCACCACCAACCCCTCGATCATCGCCAAGGCGGGGAAGAACTTCCTCACCACCATCGCCGAGATCTGCGAGGTCATTTCCGGCCCGGTCTCGGCCGAGGTGGCCGCCACCGACGCCGCCGCCATGCTGGCCGAGGGCGAGAAGCTGGCCCGGATCGCCTCCAATGTGGTGGTCAAGGTGCCGCTCACCTGGGAAGGGTTGAAGACCACCCAGGCGCTCTCGGAACAGGGCATCCAGACCAACGTCACCCTGTGCTTCTCGGCGGTGCAGGCGATGATGGCGGCCAAGGCGGGCGCCACCTATGTCTCGCCCTTCATCGGCCGGCTGGACGACCATGGGGCCGACGGCATGGACCTGATCCATGAGATCAGGGCGATCTACGACACCTATGATTTCGACACCGAGATCCTGGCGGCCTCGATCCGAAGTCCGGCCCATGTGAAGGCTGCAGCCCTCGCCGGGGCCGACTGTGCGACCATTCCGCCGACGGTCTTTCTTGACCTGGTAAAGCACCCCTTAACCGAAAAGGGTCTTGAAACTTTCATCAGCGATTGGGCGAAGACCGGCCAGTCCATCCTGTAAGGGCGGGGACGATGAACGGGGCGAGCGAAAACGAAACCACCGACTGGTCGGCGATCCGGGCTCAGATCCTGGCCGATCCGGCCCGGCTGCGCGAGGACGAGACCCTGCTGCAGGCCTTGGGCCTGAAGCTCGAGCACGCCAATGTGCTGGAATTCGGTCCCGCCGCCCTGGCTCGGCTCGAGGCGGCCCGCACCCGCGAGATGACGGCCCGCCAGGAGATCGAGTCGGTCGCCCGCGCCAACTTCGCCGCCCAGGCCCAGACCCACGCCATGGCCGTGGACCTTTTGGAATCCCGCAACAATTCCGACCTGGCCCGCCGGGTCGACGAGGGCGCCCGCGCCCGTTTCGGCGTGGTCGCCGGCTCGATCTGCGTCGAAGGCCCGGGCCCCGCCCCGTTCGGCTGGCGCTCCCTGCCGTCGGGGCTTCTGGATCTGCTGATCGGTCCGGACGCCCTGGCTCGGATGGGCCCGTGCGGCGGGGCGGCCGAATTGTTCGGGGAGGCGGCGGCTGCGGTGAAGACCGCCGCCCTGGTCCGGATGAGCCTTTGGTCGCCGGCGCGGACCGGCGTGCTGGCCTTCGGATCGGCCGACCCGGACGGCTTCACCCCCGACATGGGCGCCGAGCTGGTGGCCTTCCTCGCCCGCGTGGTCGAACGCACCGCCGAGCGATGGCCGGCGATCTAGCCGCCGCCGCGCCGGCCCCCGCCGCCCCGGCCGAGGAGGCGCTGGTCGCCTGGCTGCACCACCTGACCCACGAGCGCCGGGCGTCCCTGCGCACTGTCGAATCCTACGGCGCCAATCTGCGCGCCTTCCTGGCGTTCCTGGGCGCCCATCTGGGGGGCGCGCCCAGCCTCGCCAGCCTGGGCGAGGTCGGCGCGGCCGACCTGCGCGCCTATCTCGCCTCGCGCCGGAGCGGGCGGCGGCCCCTGTCGCCCCGTTCTCTGAGCCAGAGCCTGTCCTCGATCCGCTCCTTCTATCGCTGGCTCGACCGCCGCTGCGGGGTGGCCAATCCCGCCATCGCCCTTGTGCGCGGACCCCGGGTCAAGCCGTCCTTGCCGCGGCCGGTTTCGGTGGACCACGCCTTCGGCCTGATCGAGGAGGCCGAAAGCGATCCGGACCGCGAGGGCTGGGAAGCCGCCCGGGATGCGGCGGTCCTGACCCTGCTCTACGGTTGCGGCCTGCGGATTTCCGAGGGCCTGTCGCTGAAGCGGGGCGACGCGCCCTTGGGCGACTCGCTGCGCATCCTCGGCAAGGGCCGCAAGGTCCGGATCGCGCCGGTGCTGCCGGCTACGCAGCGGGCGGTGGCGGCCTATCTGGCCGTGGCCCCGTTCGGCCCCGATCCCGCAGCGCCGCTGTTCCGGGCCAAGCGGGGCGGCCCTTTGACCCCGCGGCATGTCCAGGCGCTGATGCAGAAGCTGCGGGGCCGGCTGGGCCTGCCCGACAGCGCCACGCCCCACGCCCTGCGCCACGCCTTCGCCACCCACCTGCTGGGAGAGGGGGCGGACCTGCGCACCATCCAGGAGCTGCTGGGCCACGCCTCGCTATCGACCACCCAGAAATACACCGCCGTCGACGCGGCCGGGCTGATGGCCATCTATGGCAAGGCCCACCCCCATGCTTGAGGCCTATGCGCTCGGCCCGACGTCCTTGGGACATGGCCCCGTCGGCGGTATGGATTGGCACCTTAACCGGCGGGACTTCCCATGGCACACGACGCGGCGCTCGAGGCGCACGAACAGCACGAGCGGGCCGAGGAAGCCGTCCACGCCCACGACCCCTTCGTGTCCCGGGTCTCCATCACCATCGCCGTGCTGGCCCTGTTCGCGGCCACGACCAGCAGCCTGGAGAACCTGGAGGCGGGCGCGGCCATCACCAGCTCCAGCGAGGCGGTCCTGGCCCAGGACAAGGCGACCGACGCCTGGGGCGAATATCAGGCCGACAGCCTGAAGCGTCACATCTATGGCATCGCCGCCGACCAGGGCGGTTCCAACGCCGGGCGTTACCGGGACACTTCCGCAAAGGAACAGGCCAGCCAGAAGCAGATCCAGGCCGAGGCCAAGGCGGACGAGGGCGAGCGGGACAAGCTCTTGAAGGTCAGCCGGACCCACGAGGGTCGCCACCACTGGCTGACGGGAGCGGCGACCCTGCTCGAGATCGCCATCGCCATCTGCACCGTCGCCATCATCACCCGGCGGCGGCTGTTCTGGATCAGCTCCATCGGCCTTGGCCTGATGGGTTTGGTGCTGTTCGCCGGCGCCTATCTGGCCTGACGGCGCGAGGTCATCCCCGCGAGGCGGGGCGGACCTGCAGGCGGCCCCCGTCCAGCACCCGGGCGACCTCTATCCTGTCTCCCTCGACGAGGGCTGCATCGCCCTCGACCTCGGCCGCCCATTCCTTGCCGTCGACGAAGACCCGGCCCTGGCCGCGGTCGAAGGCCGCGACCGCCGCGCCGTGACGCCCGACCAGGCGGTGATGCGGGTCGTTGATGTCGGGGCCGACCTGTTCGGGCCGTCTGAGCCAGCGGCGGCCGGCATAGGTCGTGGCTATGGTCAGGCCGGCGAACAGCACGAAGTCCCATCCCGCAGATCCGACGCCGGCCAGGGTCAGGATGGCGACGACGCCGGCGGAACCGGCGGGCCAAAGCAGGTAGCCTGTCCCCGTGGCCACCTCGACGGCGAGCAGGACCGCGGCGACCCCGACCCACCACCAGACCGCATGCGCCAGATAGAGGCCGACCAGGTCCATCGGCTCAGGCCGTCGGCGGAACGGCGGAACGGGACGGCGGCGCCGAAGGCGGAGCGTCCTTCTGCACCGACTTCAACAGTTCGCCGACCCCCGCCAACGAGCCGACCAGGGCGCCCATCTCGGCCGGCACGATCACCGTCTTCTGTTGCGGCGAGGCGGCCAGCTTGGCGAAGGCGTCGACGTATTTCTGGGCGATGAAGTAGTTGATGGCGTTGACGCTGCCGCTCTCGATCGCCTCGGACACCACCTTGGTGGCCTGGGCTTCGGCCCCGGCGGCGCGTTCGCGGGCCTCGGCGTCGCGGAAGGCGGCTTCGCGGCGACCTTCCGCTTCCAGGATCGCCGCCTGTTTCGAGCCCTCGGCCCGGGCGATCTGGGCCTGCTTCTCCCCGTCGGCCTCGGTGATCACCGCCCGGCGCTCGCGCTCGGCCTTCATCTGGCGGGCCATGGCGTTGGTGATGTCCGGCGGCGGCTGCAGGTCCTTGATCTCGATCCGCGCCACCTTCACCCCCCAGGGGCCGGTGGCGGCGTCGATGACGCTCAGCAGCCGCGAATTGATCTGGTCCCGTTCGGCCAACACCTGGTCCAGCTCCATCGAGCCGACCACGGTGCGCAGGTTGGTCATGGTCAGCTGGGTGATCGAGGCCGGCAGGTTGGTGATCCGGTAGGCCGCGGCCGCCGCGTCCATCACCTGGATGAAGACGATGGCGTCGACCTTCACCCCGACGTTGTCCTTGGTGATCACCTCCTGCGAGGGGACGTCCAGCATCTGCTCCATCATGTTGATCTTGCGACCGACGCCCTCGACGAAAGGAGTCAGGATGGTGATGCCCGGACGGATGGTGCGGGTGTAGCGGCCGAACCGCTCGACGGTGAACTCGTAGCCCTGCGGCACGACCCGGATCGACCGCAATACGACGAAGCCGGCCAGCACCAGGAGCGCGATGATCACGATGGACGGCATGGATCGTTTCCCCCTCCGCGGAAGGGGAGACTAGACCGCGAACGGTGACGAGTTAAAGCCGCCTTTTGGATTGGCCCGCGGATCAGGCCTGCATGGTCCAGCCCTCGACGCCCATGGCCGCCTGGCGCAGGGCCTCGGACCGGGTGGGGTGGGGGTGGCAGGTGCGGGCGACGTCCTCCGACGCGGCGCCGAACTCCATGGCCACGCAGTACTCGCCGATCATCTCGCCGACCTGGGGCCCGATCATGTGGACGCCCAGGATCCGGTCGGTCTTGGCGTCGGCCAGCACCTTCACGAAACCCTCGGCCTCGTGGTTGACCTTGGCCCGGGAGTTGGCGCTGAAGGGGAACTTGCCGGTCTTGTAGGCGACCCCCGCGGCCTTCAGCTCCTCCTCGGTCTTCCCGACCCAGGCGACCTCCGGATAGGTGTAGATCACGCCGGGGATCACGTCGTAGTTCACGTGACCAGCCTTGCCCGCGATCAGCTCGATACAGGCCACCGCCTCGTCCTCGGCCTTGTGCGCCAGCATCGGCCCCAGGGTCACGTCGCCGATGGCCCACACGCCGGGGGCGCTGGTCTTGTAATGGTCGGCTTCGATGAAGCCGCGCTTGTCGGGGACGATCCCCACCGTCTCCAAGCCCAGGCCTTCGGTGTAGGGGCGCCGGCCCACGCAGACCAGGACCACGTCGGCCTGCAGCGTCTCGGCCGGACCGCCCGCCACGGGCTCCACGGTCAGGGCGACGCCCTTCTTGTCGGCCTTGGCGCCGGTGACCTTGGTCGAGAGCTTGAACACCACCCCCTGCTTGGTCAGGGAGCGCTGAAAGGCGGTGGCGACTTCGCCGTCGGCGCCCGGAATGGTGCGGTCCAGGAATTCGACCACGGTGACCTCAGCGCCCAGGCGGCGCCAGACCGACCCCAGCTCCAGGCCGATGATGCCGGCGCCGATGACCAGCAGCCGCTTGGGCACGGCCGACAGGGCCAAGGCCCCGGTGGAATCGACGATCTGCTTCTGGTCGACCTCGACGCCGGGGATGCGCGAAGGCTCCGAGCCGGTGGCGATGACGATGTTCTTGGCGTCCAGGACCTGTTCGGCCCCGTCCGCGCCGGCGACCGCCACCTTGCCGGGGCCGGCGATGCGGCCCGCGCCCTTGATGTAGTCGATCTTGTTCTTCTTCATCAGATATTCGACGCCCTTGGTCAGGGCGGCGACCGACTCGTCCTTCTGCTTCAGCATCTGCGGCAGGTTCAGCTTGGGCGAGACGTCGATGCCCAGGCCGGCGAAGTCCTTGCCCGCCTGCTCGAACAGCTCGGAGGCGTGCAGCAGGGCCTTGGACGGGATGCAACCGACGTTCAGGCAGGTGCCGCCCAGGACGCCGCGCTTCTCGACGATGGCGACCTTCAGCCCCAGCTGGCCGGCGCGGATGGCGGCGTTGTAGCCGCCGGGGCCGCCCCCGATGATGACGACGTCGTATTGAGCCATGGTCCGTTCTCTGCTCCGGGGGGCCAAGAGCGCCCCCTCAGTCCGCTTCCGCGGACAGCTCCCCCGCGTGCGGGGGAGCAGGGATTTGCGTCTCCTCCCCCGCCAGGCAGGGGAGGCGGCCCTTCAGGGCCGGAAGGGGTGTCGCCGCGCTACAGATCCAAGATCATCCGCTGCGGATCCTCGATAGCGTTCTTGACCGAGACCAGGAAGGTCACCGCCTCCTTCCCGTCGACGACCCGGTGGTCGTAGGACAGGGCGAGGTACATCATCGGCCGGATCACCACCTGACCGTTCACCGCCACCGGCCGCTGCACGATGTTGTGCATGCCGAGGATTCCGGACTGGGGCGCGTTGAGGATCGGCGTCGACAGCAGGGAGCCGTATACGCCCCCGTTGGTGATGGTGAAGGTGCCGCCTTGCATCTCGTCGATGGACAGGGTCCCGTCGCGGGCCTTCTTGCCGAGCTCGCCGATGGTCTTTTCGATCTCGGCCAGGCTCATGGCGTCGGCGTCGCGGACCACCGGGACCACAAGGCCGCGGTCGGTGCCGACCGCCACGCCCATGTCGTAGTGGTTCTTGTAGATCAGGTCCTGACCGTCGATCTCGGCGTTGACGGCCGGGATCTCCTTGAGCGCCTGGATGCAGGCCTTCACGAAGAAGCTCATGAAGCCGAGCTTGACCCCGTGGCGCTTCTCGAACGCGTCCTTGTAGGTGTTACGCAGCGCCATGACCGCGCTCATGTCGACCTCGTTGAAGGTCGTCAGCATGGCCGCGGTGTTCTGGGCTTCCTTCAGCCGCCGGGCGATGGTCTGGCGTAGGCGGGTCATCCGCACCCTGTCCTCGCGTTCGTGGGCCGGGCGAGGTGCGGCGGCGACCGCGGGGACCGCCGGGGCCGCGGCCCGGGTCTCCAGGGCGGCCAGGGCGTCGCCCTTGGTGATGCGGCCGTCCTTGCCGGTTCCGGCGATGGCCGCCGGGTCGAGGTTGTTTTCGGTGGCGATGCGCTGGGCCGAGGGCATCAGGCCGACCGGCGCCGCCGAGGGGGCGGCCGGGGCGGCGGCCGGCGCCGAAGGGGCGGGGGCTGCGGCGGCGGCCGCGCCTGGCGCGACCTTGGCCAGGACCTGGTTCGGCTTCACCGTGGCGCCCTGGGGCGTGACGATCTCGGCCAGGACGCCATCGGCGGGGGCGGCGACTTCCACCGCCACCTTGTCGGTCTCGATCTCGACCAGGACCTCGTCCTTCTTCACCGCGTCGCCGGCCTTCTTGGTCCAGGCCCCGACGGTCCCCTCGGCTACGGACTCGCCCATGGCCGGTGTCTTGATCTCGATGACCGCGCCGCCGGCGGCGGGAGCGGCCTGGACCTTGGGGGCGGGGGCCGCGGCCTCGGCCTTGGCGGCCGGTTTGGCGGCGGCCGGAGCGGCAGTCGCGCCGGCGCCCTCGCCGACCACGCCAAGTCGGGCCCCGGCTTTCACGGTCGCGCCTTCCGGAGCGACGATCTGGATCAGAACCCCGTCGGAGGGGGCCGAGACCTCGAGATTGACCTTGTCGGTTTCGAGCTCGACCAGGACCTCGTCCTTCTTCACCGCGTCGCCGGTTTTCTTGGTCCAGCGGGCGACGGTCGCCTCGCTGACGGACTCGCCCAGCGCGGGCGTGACGATGTCGGCCATAGGGTAAGCGCTCCTAGATCTTTTCTTTGGCTTCGCGCGGCTGCGCTTCTAAGCGTTTTAGAGCGTCAGCTCAGGGCTTCGTTGAGGAAGGTCTCGAGTTCCTTGAGGTGCCGGCTCATCAGGCCCGCGGCGGTGGAGGCCGAGGCCGGGCGACCGACGTAGCGGCCCCGCTTGGCCTTGATCGACAGCTTCTCGAGGGTGAGCTCCAGCCAGGGATCGACGAAGGTCCAGCCGCCCATGTTCTTGGGCTCCTCCTGGCACCAGACGATCTCGGCGTTCTTGAACCGGCCCAACTCCTTGCGCAGGGACTGCATCGGCCAGGGGTAGAACTGCTCGAGCCGCAACAGGTAGACGTCGTCGGCGCCGCGCTTGGCCCGCTCCTCGACCAGGTCGAAATAGACCTTGCCGGAGCACATCACCACGCGGCGGATCTTGTCGTCGGGCTTCAGGATGACGCCGCCGACGTCGCAGCCGGCCTCGGCCCCGTCGACCATGACGCGGTGGAAGGTCGTTCCCGGCGTCAGGTCCGCCAGGTTCGACACCGCCCGCTTGTGGCGCAGCAGCGACTTGGGCGCCATCACGATCAGCGGCTTGCGGAACGGCCGGTGGATCTGGCGGCGCAGCAGGTGGAAATAGTTGGCCGGGGTGGTGACGTTGACCACCTGCATGTTCTCTTCGGCGCAGCTCTGCAGGAACCGCTCCAGCCGGGCTGAGGAGTGCTCGGGCCCCTGTCCCTCGTAGCCGTGCGGCAGCAGCATGACCAGGCCGGACATGCGCAGCCACTTGCGCTCGCCGCTCGAGATGAACTGGTCGATCACCACCTGGGCGCCGTTCACGAAGTCGCCGAACTGGCCTTCCCAGATCACCAGGGTGTTGGGGTCGGCCAGGCTGTAGCCGTATTCGAAGCCCAGCACCGCCTCCTCCGACAGGGCCGAGTCGATCACCTCGTAGAAGGCCTGGCCGGGACGGATGTGGTTGAGGGGCAGGTAGCGCTCCTCGGTGACCTGGTCGACGATCGCCGAATGGCGCTGGCTGAAGGTGCCGCGCACGCTGTCCTGGCCCGACAGGCGCACCGCGAAGCCCTCGTCGAGCAGAGTGGCGAAGGCCAGATGCTCGGCGGTCGCCCAGTCGATGTTCTGGCCGGTCTCGATGGCGTTGCGGCGGCCTTCGACGACCCGCATCAGGGTCTTGTGGGCGTGGATACCCTCGGGGATCGTGGTGATGGCCTTGCCCAGGTCCTGGAGCTTCTGCAGCGGCACGCCGCTGTCGATCTTGGGGGCCTCGCCGTTGGCGACGCCCAGGCCTTGCCACTTGCCGTCCAGCCAGTCGGCCTTGTTGGCCTTGTAGGCCTTGCCCGCCTCGTATTCGGCGTCGAGGAAACCTTCGAACTCCTCGATCCAGCCGTCCACGTCCGCCTGGGTGGCGACGCCCTCGGCGATCAACTGGCGAGAATAGAGCTCGCGGGTGGAGGGGTGGTCCTTGATCTTGGCGTACATCAAGGGCTGGGTGAAGGTCGGGTCGTCGCCTTCGTTATGACCGAAGCGGCGATAGCAGAACATGTCGATCACCGCGTCCTTGGCGAACTTCTGCCGGTACTCGGTGGCGATCTTGGCGGCGAACACCACGGCCTCGGGATCGTCCCCGTTGGCGTGGAAGATCGGGGCCTGGACCATCAGCGCCACGTCCGACGGATAGGGGGACGAGCGCGAGTTCTTCGGCGACGTGGTGAAGCCGATCTGGTTGTTGACGATGAAGTGCAGGGTGCCGCCGGTCTTGTAGCCTTTCAGCCCCATCAGGGCGAAGCACTCGGCCACGACGCCCTGGCCGGCGAAGGCGGCGTCGCCGTGCATCAGCAGCGGCATCACCTTGCCGCGGCCGGCGTTCATGTCTTCGCGCAGGTCGAAGGTCTGCTTGGCCCGCGCCTTGCCCAGGACCACCGGGTTGACGATCTCCAGGTGGGAGGGGTTGGCGGTCAAGGACAGGTGGACGTTGTTGCCGTCGAACGAACGGTCGGACGAGGCGCCCAGGTGGTACTTCACGTCCCCCGACCCCTCGATGTCGGAGGGAAGGGACGAGCCGCCTTGGAATTCGTGGAAGATGATGTGGTAGGGCTTGCCCATCACCGCCGCGAGCACGTTCAGGCGCCCGCGGTGGGGCATGCCCAGCACGATCTCGTCGACGCCGAGGGCGCCGCCGCGCTTGATGATCTGCTCCATGGCCGGAACCAGGGCTTCGCCGCCGTCGAGGCCGAACCGCTTGGTGCCGGGGAAGCGCTTGTGCAGGAAGCGTTCGAAGCCTTCGGCCTCGATCAGCTTCTTCAGGATGGCGATCTTGCCCTCGGGAGTGAAGGCGATCTCCTTGCCGCGGCCCTCGATCCGTTCCTGGATCCAGGCCTTCTCCTCCGGATCGGAGATGTGCATGTACTGCACGCCGACGTCGCCGCAGTAGGTGCGGCGCAGGATGTCGATGATTTCCCGTAAGGACGCGCTCTCCAGCCCCAACACGAAGTCGAGGAAGATCGGGCGGTCGAAGTCGGCCTCGGAAAAGCCGTAGGACGCCGGGTCCAGCTCGGCGTTCTCGACCTTGGGGGCCAGGCCCAAGGGGTCGAGGTTGGCCTGCAGGTGGCCGCGGATCCGATAGGCCCGGATCATCATGATCGCCCGCACCGAATCCAGGGTGGCGGAGCGGATCTCGTCGGCGGAGGCTTGGGGCTTCTTCTCGGTAACCGCCTTGGCGATCTTGGCCTCGACCGCCGGCCACAGGCCGTCTACCGCAGGGAGCCACTCAGGGGCCGGCGTCGGCGTCGTCGGACGCTTCCAATTGGGTTCGGCCGCCCCGGCGCGCACGGCGTCCTGGCGCTCGCCCAGCTGTTCGAAGAAGGCCTGCCAGGAGGGGGAGACCGAGTCCGGCTTTTCCGCCCACTGGCTGTACAGGTCCTCCACGAAGGCCGCGTTGCCGCCGTAGAGAAAGGAGGTCTCCGACAGGACCTGGTTGATCCGTCCTGAGTCGTCCGCCATGTCCGCTCCCTCGCGGTTCCGGCGAAAAGAGCTCGAAAACCGCGATCAGTTATATCGTGTCCAAACCCTCGCTCTGGAAGCGGGACCCCGACAGATAAGCTCCGTTCGGCGGTCTCGCCCCAAGGCGATGGGTAGCTCAGCCCTTCAGCACCTCGACCAGGGTCTCGCCAAGCTTGGCGGGGGAGGGCGACACGCGGATGCCCGCCGCCTCCATCGCCGCGATCTTGTCCTCGGCGCCGCCTTTGCCGCCCGAGATGATCGCCCCGGCGTGGCCCATGCGACGCCCCGGGGGCGCGGTGCGGCCGGCGATAAAGCCGACCATGGGCTTCTTAACCTTGGAATGCTTAATGAAGTCAGCCGCGTCCTCTTCGGCCGAACCCCCGATCTCGCCGATCATGATGATCGACTTGGTGGCTTCGTCGGCCAGGAACATCTCCAGCATGTCGATGAACTCGGTGCCCTTGACCGGGTCGCCGCCGATGCCGACCGCGGTGGTCTGGCCCAGGCCGGCCGCCGTGGTCTGGAACACCGCCTCGTAGGTCAGGGTGCCGGAACGCGAAACCACCCCGACCGAGCCGGCCGAGAAGATGTTGCCCGGCATGATGCCGATCTTGCACTGGTTGGGGGTCAGGACGCCCGGGCAGTTCGGCCCGATCAGGCGCGACTTCGAGCCCGACAGCGAGCGCTTCACCTTGACCATGTCCTGCACCGGGATGCCCTCGGTGATGCAGATGATCAGCGGGACTTCCGCGTCGATGGCCTCCAGGATGGCGTCGGCCGCCCCGGGAGGCGGGACGTAGATCACGCTGGCGTCGGCGCCGGTCGCCTCGCGGGCGTCGGCCACGGTATCGAACACCGGCAGGCCGAGGTGGGTGGAGCCGCCCTTGCCCGGCGAGGTGCCGCCGACCATCTGGGTGCCGTAGGCGATGGCCTGTTCGGAGTGGAAGGTGCCCTGCCGGCCGGTGAAGCCCTGGCAGATCACCTTGGTGTTCTTGTCGATCAGGATGGCCATGAGTTTACGCGGCCTCCTTCACGGCCTTGACGATCTTTTCGGCGGCGTCGGACAGGTCGTTGGCGGAGATGACGTTGAGCCCCGACTGGTTGATGATGTCCTTGCCCTGTTGGACGTTGGTGCCTTCGAGGCGCACCACCAGCGGAACCTTCAGCCCGACCTCCTTCACCGCGGCGATCACGCCTTCGGCAATGATGTCGCAGCGCATGATGCCGCCGAAGATGTTGACCAAGATGCCCTTCACGGCCGGGTCGGCGGTGATGATCTTGAAGGCTGCGGTGACTTTTTCCTTCGAGGCGCCGCCGCCGACGTCCAGGAAGTTGGCCGGCTCCGCCCCGTACAGCTTGATGATGTCCATGGTCGCCATGGCCAGGCCCGCGCCGTTGACCATGCAGCCGATGCTGCCGTCGAGGGCGATGTAGGCCAGGTCGTAGTTGGAGGCCTGGATCTCCTTCTCGTCCTCCTCGGTGACGTCCCGCAGGGCGCGGATGTCGTCGTGGCGATAGAGGGCGTTGGAGTCGAAGCTGACCTTGGCGTCGAGGACCCGCAGCTGCTCGTCGGCGGTGACGATCAGGGGGTTCACCTCCAGCATCTCCATGTCCTTCTCGACGAAGGCTTTGTAGAGCTGGCCCAGCAGGGTCGCGCCCTGCTTGGCGAGGTCGCCGGCGAGGCCGAGGTGCTTGGCCAGCGCCCGGCCGTGGTGCGGGAACACCCCGGTGGCCGGATCGATCTGGATGGTGTGGATCTTCTCAGGCGTGTTGTGGGCCACGTCCTCGATGTCCATGCCCCCTTCGGTGGAGACCACCACCGCCACCCGGCTGGTCTCGCGGTCGACCAGCAGCGAGAGGTAGAGTTCGCGGGCGATCGCCGCGCCCTCCTCGATATAGAGGCGCCGGACCATGCGGCCCTTGGGTCCGGTCTGGTGGGTCACCAGCACCCGGTTCAGCATCTCCTCGGCGTTGGTGCGGACGTCATCGAGGCTTTTCAGCACTCGGACGCCGCCCTTGGCGTCGGGGCCTAGGCCCTCGAACTTGCCTTTGCCGCGGCCGCCCGCGTGGATCTGCGACTTCACGACGAAGACGGGACCGCCGAGGTTCTGGGCGGCCTGGACCGCCTCCTCGACCGAAAACGCGGGGAAGCCGCGTGGAACGGCGACGCCGTACTCTTTGAGGACGGCCTTGGCTTGGTGCTCGTGTATGTTCATTGGGTCGGGGGGCGGGAGGTTGTTTGGGCGAGGGCCGGATGGCCGCAAGGGGCTGCGCCAAAACCACAGCGAACGCCGGCCCGGCGCGGGTTATAGAGAGGCCCCCACAGCTGTGCAACCGGCCGGAGCGGCTTTTCTGAACACTGTTATGATTATCCTGGATCAGGTCGCGGGAGTGCGCGGCCCGGCTTCGGTTGCGAGCCTGAAACATGCATGCTATGGCCTGCGCCGGCTCCGGGCGGGATGGCTGTTGCGTGCCCCTTCCGCGCGTGAATTTCCAAGCGCTTGCAAGCCTTTGAGCCAAATCGGGCCGGTCGGTCCGATGCGTATGCGGCGACCTATTTAACCGGGCGGTTCCACCTTGGCGGACGATTCCAAAAACGCGGATGCGGGCGCGCGCTACGCGCAGGCCCTGTTCGAACTGGCCGACCAGGGCGGCGTCCTGGCCGCGGTCGAGGCCGATCTGAAGGCGCTGAAGGCCCTGCGCGAGGAGAGCGCGGACCTGCGCACCCTGCTGGTCTCCCCCATCTTCAGCGCCGAGGACAAGGGCAAGGGACTGCTGGCCGTGGCCAAGGCGGCGGGACTCTCGCCCCTGACCTTGAAATTTCTCGGCCTGCTCAGCGCCAACGCCCGGGCCTCGGCCCTGCCTGCCGTGATCGCCGCGTTCGAGCGCCTGGCCGCGGCCCGGCGCGGCGCCGTCGCCGCCGAGGTGGTCACCGCCCTGCCCCTCTCCGCCGCCCAGCTCAAGGGCGTGGCCGCCGCCCTGCGCCAGGCGCTCGGCAAGGACCCTGAACTCACCGCCCGCGTCGATCCCGCCATCCTGGGCGGGCTGAAGGTGCGCGTCGGCTCCCGCCTGTTCGACGCCTCGCTGAAGTCGAGGCTCGATTCCCTCAAGTTCGCCCTGAAGAGAGCGTAAGACCATGGACATCCGCGCCGCCGAAATCTCGGCCATCCTCAAGTCCCAGATCGCCAACTTCGGCGAACAGGCGGACGTCTCCGACGTCGGCCAGGTGCTGTCGGTGGGCGACGGCATCGCCCGCGTCTACGGCCTCGACCGGGTCCAGGCCGGCGAGATGGTGGAATTCCCCTCCGCCGGGGTGAAGGGCATGGCCCTGAACCTGGAAAGCGACAACGTCGGGGTGGTGATCTTCGGCTCCGACCAGCAGATCAAGGAAGGCGACGAATGCCGCCGCCTGGGCGAGATCGTCGACGTGCCGGTGGGCAAGGGCCTGCTGGGCCGGGTGGTCAATCCGCTGGGCGAGCCGATCGACGGCAAAGGCCCGATCTCGGCCACCGAGCGTCGCCGCGTGGACGTGAAGGCGCCGGGCATCATCCCGCGCAAGTCGGTGCACGAGCCGGTGCAGACCGGCCTGAAGGCCATCGACACCCTGATCCCGATCGGCCGCGGCCAGCGCGAACTGATCATCGGCGACCGCCAGACCGGCAAGACCGCCGTGGCCATCGACGCCATCCTCAACCAGAAGGCCGTCAACGCCACGGGCAGCGAGGGCGAGAAGCTTTACTGCATCTACGTCGCCATCGGCCAGAAGCGCTCCACCGTGGCCCAGATCGTTCGCACCCTCGAGGAGCGCGGCGCCCTGGACTACACCATCGTCGTCTCGGCCACCGCGTCGGAGCCGGCCCCGCTGCAGTTCCTGGCGCCCTTCGCCGGCTGCGCCATGGGCGAGTGGTTCCGCGACAACGGCATGCACGCCCTGATCATCTACGACGACCTGTCCAAGCAGGCCGTCGCTTACCGCCAGATGTCGCTGCTGCTGCGCCGTCCGCCGGGCCGCGAAGCCTATCCCGGCGACGTGTTCTACCTCCATTCCCGCCTGCTCGAGCGCGCGGCCAAGCTGAACGAGGACAACGGTTCGGGTTCGCTGACGGCCCTGCCGCTGATCGAGACCCAGGCCAACGACGTCTCGGCCTACATCCCGACCAACGTGATCTCGATCACCGACGGCCAGATCTTCCTCGAGACCGACCTGTTCTACCAGGGCATCCGTCCGGCGGTGAACGTCGGCATCTCGGTCAGCCGGGTGGGCTCGTCGGCCCAGATCAAGGCGATGAAGCAGGTGGCCGGCCCGATCAAAGGCGAGCTCGCCCAGTATCGGGAAATGGCCGCCTTCGCCAAGTTCGGCTCCGACCTCGACGCCTCGACCCAGCGCATGCTGGCCCGCGGCGAGCGCCTGACCGAGCTCCTGAAGCAGCCCCAGTACTCGCCCCTGTCGGTCGAGGAGCAGGTGGCGGTGATCTACGCCGGCACCCGCGGCTATCTCGACAAGATCGCGGTGAACGCCATCGGCCGGTTCCAGGAGCAGTTCCTGGCCAAGCTGAAGTCCAGCTATCCGAAGTTCCTCGAGGGCATCCGCACCGGCAAGGCGCTGACGCCGGAGCTGGAGGCCATGCTGAAGGAGGCTCTCGAGGCCTTCATCGCGACCTTCGCCTAAGCCCCTGTCGAGTTCGGAGCCCTAGGCGATGGCCAGCCTCAAGGAGATGCGCAATCGGATCTCGAGCGTGAAAGCCACGCAGAAGATCACGAAGGCGATGCAGATGGTGGCGGCGGCCAAGCTGCGCCGCGCCCAGGACGCCGCTATGAGCGCCCGCCCCTATGCGCGGCGCATGGCCAGCGTCATCGCCAACCTGGCGGCCAGCGTGTCCGGCCCGTCGGCCCCCCGGCTGCTGGGCGGGACGGGCTCGGACCAGAAGCAGCTGGTGGTGGTGGCCACCGGCGACCGCGGCCTGGCCGGCGGGTTCAACTCCTCGATCGTCCGGGCGGCGCGGGACCACATCGCCACGCTGATCGCCCAGGGCAAGGACGTCAGGATCATCTGCGTCGGCCGCAAGGGGCGCGATCCGCTGCGCCGCCTGTTCGGCGACCGGGTGATCGCCACCTACGAGCTGTCCCAGTTCAAGGTGCTGGGCCTGGAGGCCGCCCAACCGGTCGCGGACCGGGTCCTCGAAATGTTCGAGGCGGGCGAGGCCGACGTGGTCACCCTGTTCTACTCGCGCTTCAAGTCGGTGATCAGCCAGGTCCCCACCGCGCGCCAGCTGATCCCGGCCGTCGTCGACGCCAACGACCTCGGCGGCGCGGCGCCCGACCTGAAGGGCGGGGTCTATACCTATGAGCCCGACGAGGCGGGGATCCTGGAAACCCTGTTGCCGCGCAACCTGGCGATCCAGATCCTGTCGGCCCTCTATGAGAACCAGGCCGGCTTCTACGCCGCCCAGATGAGCGCCATGGACAACGCCACGCGCAACGCGGGCGACATGATCGCGGCGCTCAGCCTGCAGTACAACCGCTCGCGTCAGGCCCAGATCACCAAGGAGCTGATCGAGATCATCTCCGGAGCGGAGGCGATTTGACCGCCCTGTCGGCCAGCGCTGCGCCGTCCGCGTCCGCGACCCGTCGCGCGCGCCTGCACCGGCACGCCTGGCCGCAGCGGCCCTTCGTGGAGACCCCCGAGCTGGACGCCCACATGGCCCGCCATGACGCAAGCCAGGAGGCCAGGAGCTTCGCCCACGAGCTGGCTGAGACCGGCCTCGCGCGCCTGGACCTGGGTGAGACGGGCCGCGCCCTGTGCGACGCGGTGGTGGCCGACACCGATCCGGTGTTCGCCGACGGGGACGTCTATCGCATCCAGGACGCCTGGCTGCGTTACGACAGCGTCCGCAGACTCGCCACCCTGCCGGGCGTGACCGATCTGCTGAGCATGGTCTACGGCCGTCCCGCCTTCCCGTTCCAGACCCTGAACTTCAAGCGCGGCAGCCAGCAGGGCCTGCATTCCGACGCCATGCATTTCCACGCCGAGCCGCCGCTGTTCATGTGCGGGGTGTGGATCGCGCTGGAGGACGTCGCCCCCGACGCCGGGCCCCTGACCTATGTCCCGGGCAGCCACAAGCTGCCGGTGCTGACCATGCGCGCCGCCGGTTGCGACAAGGCCAGGCCGACCTCGGCCGACTACGAGACGGTCTACGGCCCGGCCCTGGCGGCGCGGTTGAAGGCCTCGGGACTGCCCCAGGCCCAGATCCTGCCGAAGAAGGGCGAGGCGGTGGTCTGGGCTGCGAACCTGGCCCACGGCGGCGCCCCCATCGCCAATCCGGACGCCACCCGCCGCTCGCTGGTGGTGCATTTCTATTTCGCCGACTGCCTCTACTACACGCCGGTCCATTCCGACGTGGAGGGCGGGCGCCTCGCCGTGCGCCTGCCGACCAATGTCGCCACCGGCGGCTGGGCCTGGCCGAGCCGGGAGGGCCGCCCCGCGGCGCCCCAGGTCACGGCCTTCCTCGGCGCCTGCCGCAAGCTCGTCACCCGCCAACCGCTCATCACGCGCATCTCCGCGCGCACCACCTCGTAAGTTAAGGGTCCGCACATGGCCGCAAAGCCGAAGAACCTTCCCGCCCAGGGCGCAACCTCCAAGGGTCGCATCTCCCAGGTGATCGGGGCCGTCGTCGACGTCGAGTTCGACGGGCATCTGCCCGCGATCCTCAACGCCCTGGAGACCACCAACACCGACCAGCGGACGGGCGAGCCCTTCCGCCTGGTGCTGGAAGTGGCCCAGCACCTCGGCGAGAACACCGTGCGCACCATCGCCATGGACACCACCGAGGGCCTGGTCCGCGGCCAGGACGTGGTCGACACCGGCGCCCCGATCACCGTGCCGGTCGGTCCGGGCACGCTCGGCCGCATCATGAACGTCATCGGCGCGCCGATCGACGAGGGCGGCCCGATCGAGACCACCTTCTTCCGCGGCATCCACCAGGAGGCGCCGTCCTTCGCCGACCAGTCGTCCTCCACCGACATCCTGGTCACCGGCATCAAGGTGCTGGACCTGCTCTGCCCCTACACCAAGGGCGGCAAGGTCGGCCTGTTCGGCGGCGCGGGCGTCGGCAAGACCGTGACCATGCAGGAGCTGATCAACAACATCGCCAAGGCCTACGGCGGCTATTCGGTGTTGGCCGGCGTCGGCGAACGCACCCGCGAGGGCAACGACCTCTACCACGAGATGATCGAGTCCGGCGTGAACAAGGCCGGCGGCGGCGAAGGCAGCCGTTGCGCCCTGGTCTACGGCCAGATGAACGAGCCCCCGGGCGCCCGCGCCCGCGTCGCCCTGACCGGCCTGGCCCAGGCCGAGTACTTCCGCGACGAAGAGGGCAAGGACGTGCTGCTCTTCATCGACAACATCTTCCGCTTCACCCAGGCGGGTTCGGAAGTGTCGGCGCTGCTGGGCCGCATTCCCTCGGCCGTTGGTTACCAGCCGACCCTGGCCACCGAGATGGGCAACCTGCAGGAGCGGATCACCTCCACCAATAAGGGGTCGATCACCTCGGTCCAGGCCATCTACGTTCCCGCCGACGACCTGACCGACCCGGCGCCGGCCACCTCCTTCGCCCACTTGGACGCCACCACCGTGCTGAGCCGCGACATCGCCGCCCAGGGCATCTTCCCGGCGGTGGACCCGCTGGACTCCACCTCGCGCATCCTCGACCCGCTGGTGATCGGCGACGAGCACTACGGCGTCGCCCGCCGGGTGCAGGAGATCCTGCAGTCCTACCGCTCGCTGAAGGACATCATCGCCATCCTGGGGATGGACGAGCTGTCGGAAGACGACAAGCTGACCGTGGCCCGCGCCCGCAAGATCCAGCGCTTCCTGTCCCAGCCCTTCTTCGTGGCCGAGCAGTTCACCAACCAGCCCGGCAAGTTCGTCGAGCTGGCCGACACCATCCGCTCGTTCAAGGCCATCTGCGACGGCGAATACGACCACCTTCCCGAAGGCGCCTTCTACATGGTCGGCCCCATCGAAGAAGCCGTGGCCAAGGCCGAGAAGATGGCCGCGGAAGCCTAGGATGGCCAAGCTGCACTTCTCCCTCGTGGCGCCGGAGCGCGAGCTCTACGCCGGCGAGGTCGACCAGGTGGACGCGCCGGGCGCCGAGGGCGATTTCGGCGTCCTGTTCGGCCACGAGCCGTTCATGACCACCCTTCGCCCCGGCGAGGTGATCGTCCGCGACGGGGACGCCCGGCGGGTGTTCGTCATCCAGGGCGGCTTCGCCGACGTGACGCCGGAAAGCTTCACCCTTCTGGCCGAAAGCGCCACCGAAGCGGTCGTCCAGTAGGGATCAGGCCTGGGCGGTCTAGCGGGCGAGACCGCGCTCGCGGGCCCTCAGGGCCAGGCCCGAGGCCTCCGGGACGACCCGGTCTTCAACCGGAGCGATCCTTTGGACGTCCATCTGACTCCCTTCGACGCGCTTGGCCTGGTCGGGGCCACGATGTTCGTGGTCGCCTTCGCCGGGGTGCAGGTCGAGAAGCTCGACCCGCACGGCTGGCCGGCGCTGACGATGAATTTCGTCGGCGCGATCCTGGTGCTGATCTCGCTCGCCTTCGCCTTCAACCTAGCCTCCTTCGTGCTGGAAAGCGTGTGGGGGCTGATCGCCCTCTACGGCCTGATCAAGCTGGTGCTGCGCCGGCGTGGCTGAGGCGATTTCCCGCATGGCGGGAATCGGTCCGCCCGAGGATGATTAGTCATCGGTCGGGGTGTGCTCCATGCGGTCTTGGGTCGGGGGATGGGTGGTCGCCGCATGGCTTGCGGCGCTAACGGCGAGCTGGGCCGCGCCGGCCTCTGCCAATGTCTTCGCCCTGAACGGCGAGGACCCGCGCGCCCCGTCCCCCCGGACCGGTCCTGACCGGGTCTACGCTCCTGTCGGCGCGGTGGTCACCCGTACGCCGGTCGTCGCCTCCGACGACGGATCGAAGGTGATGCGCACCCGCGGATCGGCCTTCCTGGTCTCCCCCTGCTACGTCCTGACCAATTTCCACGCCGTGTTCGGCCTGGCCTTCAACGGCCCCGACCCCGGCCGCGACTACACGGCCAATTTCTCGGTCGGCGCCGACCCCGACTACATGTTCCGCTGGACCGTCGCCGCCCGGCCGGTGCGCTGGGGGGCGTTCAACAAGCGCAAGGAGCACGACTGGGCCCTGCTCAAGCTCGAGGGCTGCGTCGGCGGCCAGTCCGACATCGGCTGGCTGGACCTGTCCGCCCAGCCGGGACCGGAGATGATGGGCGCAGCGGTGTCCCTGGCCGGCTACCCCGCCGACAAGACCGGCAACACGCTCTGGGTCCAGTCCGGCTGCCGCATCGAGGCGATGCAGGACGGCACCGCCAAGGTCCTGCATGAGTGCAGCGTCCACGGCGGCGCCTCGGGCGGCCCCCTGATCGCCCAGGGCAAGGCGGTCGCCATCCAATGCGGCGAGCTCAACTCCACCGCCAGCCCCCTCGCCCGCTGGGACGCCCGTCACGCCAACACCGCCGTCACCGTCGCCGAAGTGTTGCAGGACCCCGAGGCCCGGGCCCTGATCGAGGCCGACATCGCCGCCTTCCCCGGCCCCAATCCGGCTCTGGACGCCCCGCCGCCGGCCGCGACGCCCGTCCCGTCAAGCCAGGTCGCGACCGGCGCCGCCCCGTCGGGAGGTGTTCTCGGCAAGGCCGCCTTCGCGAGCGGCTTGCCTTAGGCCCCCCTTCTGCGTCAAAGCGGTGTCATGGACGACGCCGGCCGCGACCTGACAGCCCAGACCGACCTTGAAGCGACCATGCGCGCCCTGGGCGTGCAGGCGCGCGCGGGGGCCGAGGCCCTGCGCCTGTCGACGCCCGAGACCCGCACCCGCGCCGTTCGGGCCATGGCCGGCCGGATCCTCGCCCGCCGGACCGAGATCCTCGCCGCCAACGCCCGCGACCTGGAGGCGGCCCGGGCCAACGGCCTGTCCGGTCCGCTGCTGGATCGCCTCGCCCTCGACGCGGGCCGGGTGGACGCCATCGCCCGCGACCTGGAGGCGGTGGCCGCGATCCCCGACCCGGTCGGCCAGGAGATCGCCCGCTGGACCCGCCCCAACGGCCTGGACTTCGCCCGAATCCGCACCCCCATCGGGGTGATCGCGGTGATCTACGAGAGCCGGCCCAATGTCACCGCCGACGCGGCGGGCCTATGCGTGCGCTCCGGCAATGCGGCGATCCTGCGCGGCGGTTCGGAGTCGTTCCACTCGGCCCACGCCCTGCATGAGGCGATCGTCGAAGGCTTGGTCGAGGCCGGCCTGCCCGCCGGCTGCGTGCAGATGGTCCCGACCGCCGACCGGGCCGCGGTGGGCATGATCCTGGGCGGCCTGGACCACGCCATCGACCTGATCATCCCCCGCGGCGGCAAGAGCCTGGTCGCCAGGGTCCAGGCGGAGGCGCGGGTGGCGGTGCTCGGCCACCTCGAGGGCCTTTGCCACACCTACGTCCATGCGGGCGCCGACGCCGACAAGGCCAGGGCCATCGTGCTCAACGCCAAGCTCCGCCGGGTCACCGTCTGCGGCGCCACCGAGACCTTGCTGATCGACGCCGAGATCGCGCCGCGCCTCTTGCCCTTGATCGCCGCCGACCTCATCGAAAAGGGCTGCGAGCTGCGCGGGGACCTGCGCGCCCGGTCGCTGGTTCCGTCCATGCTGGCGGCGACGGAGGCCGACTGGGTCGCCGAATACCTGGCCCCCATCCTGGCGGTGCGGGTGGTCGACGGGCTCGACGCGGCGGTCGCCCATATCGAGACCCATGGGTCGGGCCATACCGACGCGATCCTCACCGAGGACGCGGCCGCGGCCGAGGCCTTCGTCGCGGCGGTCGATTCGGCCATCGTCCTGGTCAACGCCTCGACCCAGTTCGCCGACGGCGGCGAGTTCGGCTTCGGCGCCGAGATCGGCATCGCCACCGACAAGCTGCACGCCCGCGGCCCCGTCGGCGCAGAGCAACTCACAACGTTCAAATATGTGGTTCGCGGGACAGGCCAGACGCGTCCCTGAAGCTGGCCGTCCAGGCGCCTTGCGGCTCGGATTCCATCTGGAGCCCGGGATGCGGGTGGGGCTTTTCGGCGGCTCGTTCGACCCCGCCCATTCGGGCCACGCCCATGTGGCCGAGACGGCGATGGCGCGGCTGGGACTGGACCGGGTGATCTGGCTGGTCTCGCCGCAGAACCCGCTCAAGCGCGGCTCGACCCCCCTGGCCCGCCGGATGGGCGGCGCGCGCGCCCAGGCCCGGGGCCGCTCGATGATCGTGTCCGACGCCGAAAGCCGGTTCGGCTCAGTCTACACCCTCGACACGCTGAGGGTCCTGAAGGCGCGGTTTCCGCGGGTGCGGTTCGTCTGGATCATGGGCGGGGACAATCTGGCCGGGCTCCATCGCTGGCGCGGCTGGACCGAGATCATGCGGACGGTTCCCGTGGCTGTGGTCGCCCGCCCCGGCGCCCTGATGGAAAGCCGGTTCTCCCCCGCCGTCCGCCGCTTCGCCCACGCCCGCCGTCCGTCCCGCGAAGGGCTGCTGCTGCCGCTCGCGCCCGCGCCGGCCTGGTCCTACTTCCGCGCCCCCCTGAACGCGGCCTCGTCGACGGCGCTCAGGGGCCGGCTGACCCGGGCCAATCCGGAGCCGAACCGGCCGGAGTGAACCCATGACGGCCGCCCGTGGTTGAGAAGGCCAGGACGTGCTACCATCTGGGTCCTAGATTGAAGGAGCTTACGCTGACCCCCGCCCTCGAGCCCCAAGCCGCCAAGACCACGCCCGCCGATCCGGCTCCGCCCACGGAGCTGCAGGGGGCCGCCGTCGAGAGCCTGGAAGCGCTGATCCTCGCCAAGCTCGACGAGGACAAGGCCGAGGACCTGGTCCTGATCGACCTGAAGGGCAAGAGCCCTCTCGCCGACGCGGTCATCGTCGCCTCCGGCCGGTCGCAACGCCACGTCGCCGCCATGGCCGACCGGCTCCTGCGCACCCTGAAGGAAGTCGGCCTCGGCAAGGCCGCGGTCGAGGGCCTGCCTCACGCCGACTGGGTGCTGATCGACGCCGGAGACGTCATCGTCCACCTGTTCCGTCCCGAGGTCCGCGCCTTCTACCAGATCGAGAAGATCTGGTCGGTGCAGAGCCCCGAGCGCGCCGCCGCCGTCGCCAAGTCCGACCGCGCGGTGATGGGCGGCTGAGACTCCACCCGTGCGCCTGACGCTGCTGGCGGTCGGGCGGTTCGGCCGCACCCCGGAGGCCGCCCTCTCTAGGGACTATCTTGACCGCGCCGCCGCCGCCGGGCGTTCCCTCGGCCTGCATCCGGTCGATCTGGTCGAGGTGGAAAGCCGCAAGGCCGGCAAGGCCGCCGAGGGCGAGGTGCTGCTGGCCGCCCTCGGCGACGACGCCCACCTGATCGCCTGCGACGAGCACGGGGCGGCGCGATCCTCCCGGAACCTGGCCGAGCATATCGCCGCCTTGCGCGACGGCGGGACCCGGCGGCTGGTGTTCGCGATCGGCGGCGCGGACGGGCTGGCGCCGCCGGTCCTGGCCGCGGCCCGAGAAAAGCTGGCCTTCGGGATCCAGACCTGGCCCCACGCCCTGGTCCGGGTGATGCTGGCCGAGCAGATCTACCGGGCGGTGACGATCCTGGGCGGCTCGCCCTACCATCGCGACTGACCTTGCCTTCGGGCCCCGGATCACGGACGACGGCGTGTGGAATCGTTTAGACTTGGCCCCATGCGCCGCGTGCCGCCCCTTCTGGCGATCCTGCTCCTGACCGTTCCCGCGGCCGCCCAGGCGCCGGCTGACCCGCGCGCCCTGGACGGCGAAATCGAAAAGCTGCGCGGCGAGCTGGTGAAGCTGGGCGCCGCCGAGCAGGCGGGGGAGGGGACCGCCATGGGCCAGCGGGCCCGCCTGATCGAACTCAACGCCGAGGAGGCGGCGCTGAAGGCGCGCATCGGCGCCAACCGAGACGATCTGTCCAAGCTGTTGGCGGCCTTGCAGACCTATCAGCGCCGCCCGCCGCCTCCCCTGCTGGTCAATCCGCGCTCGGCCCGCGATGCGGTGCGGGCCGCGATCCTGATCCGGGCCGTCACCCCCGCCCTCGAGGCCCGCGGCAAGGCCTTCGCGGCTCAGGCCGAGGCCATCGCCAAGGTCCGGCGCAGCGCCGCCGCCGCCAGCGAAACCCTGTTCCAGGCGGAAAGCGACATCGCCGACCGGCGCGGCGAGATCGACCGCCTGACCGCCCAGAAACGCGGGCTGGAGCAAAAGGTCTACGCCGACACCGGCGCGCCTGATCCCCGGACCCGCGAACTCGCCCTGCGCGCCGGCTCAGTGGAGGAATTCGTCCATGGCCTGGCCGGCCATGCGCCCGCCCAGCCCCCGCCGACCGCGCCGCCGGAGCAGATGACCTCCCCGGTCCAGGGGGTGCTGGTCCGCCGGTTCGGCGAGTTGCTGGAGGGCCAGGAGCGGTCGCAGGGGTGGACCTGGCGGGCGGCTCCGGCCGCGGCGGTGGTGGCGCCCGCGCCGGGGCGGGTGGAATACGCCGGGCCCCTGAAGGGCTGGGGCCAGGTGATGATCCTCAACATCGGCGGCGACCGCCGCCTGGTGCTGGCGGGGATGGACGCCGTCCTTGTGGGCATAGGCCGTGCGGTGGCGGCGGGCGAACCGGTCGGACGGCTGGGACCGGGAAGCGACAAGGGCCGCACGCCGCCAGAGCTCTATCTGGAGGTCCGCGGCGGCGCCGGCGCGCTCAATCCCGCGCGTTGGCTGAAGCTGGCCGCTCAGACTTCGGTCACGCCGTTCGTGCGACGTTAAGGCGTCTCGTGAAATCTGGCATGAAGCTGCCTCAGTTATAAGGTAAGCAAACGACGACTGGCGATGCTGTAAACGGTCAAGGTTCGCTGGCGACGAGGTCGAGGAACTTCATGCGTAAAATCCTTCTGATCGGCATCTCCACCTTTGCGCTGGGCGCGGCCGCCATGGCCTACGCCGACCAGCAGTCGCGAACGCCCAAGGCCGAAACCTACAAGATGCTCGAACTGTTCGGCGACGTCCTGGCGACGGTGGAGGACCAGTACGTGGTTCCTGTCGACGACAAGAAGCTGATCCAGTCCGCCATCGACGGCATGCTGACCTCGCTCGATCCGCACTCCGGCTATCTCGACGCCGAGAACTTCGACGAGATGCGCGACCAGACCCGCGGCGAATACGGCGGCCTCGGCCTTGTCGTCCAGTCGGAGGACGGCGCGGTCAAGGTGGTCTCGCCCATGGACGGCACGCCCGCGGGCCGGGCCGGCATCCTGGCCGGGGACTACATCACCGCCATCGACGGCCAGAGTGTGGTCGGCCTGCCCCTCGACGCGGCGGTCAAGCAGATGCGCGGACCGATCGGCACCGCCATCACCCTGACCATGGCCCGCGAGAAGCAGAACCCGTTCTCGGTCAAGCTGACGCGCGAAGTCATCAATGTGAAGTCGGTCACCGCCCGGGCCGAAGGCGACTACGGCTACATCCGTCTGTCCGGCTTCGACGAGAAGACCGGGGCGGAGACCCGTGCGGCGATCAAGGACCTGAAGACCAAGATCCCGCACATGAAGGGCATGGTGCTGGACCTGCGCAACAACCCCGGCGGCCTGGTGGACCAGGCGGTTGAGGTGGCCTCGGCCTTCCTCGACGGCGGCGAAGTCGTGTCCCAGCGCGGCCGCGACGCCAAGGACATCGAGCGCTACAACGCCCGCCCCGGCGGCGACATGATCGCCGGCCTGCCGCTGGTGGTTGTGGTCAACAACGGTTCGGCCTCGGCCTCCGAGATCGTCGCGGGAGCCCTGAAGGATCGGCGGCGGGCCGAAGTGGTCGGCCTGACCACCTTCGGCAAGGGGTCCGTCCAGACGGTGATCCCCCTGCGCGGCGGCATGGACGGGGCGCTGAAGCTGACCACCGCCCGCTATTACACGCCCTCGGGCCAGTCGATCCAGAAGACCGGCATCAAGCCGGACCTGGAGGTGGCCAGCTCCAAGGAGGAGGCCGAACGGGTGGCGGATTCGGCCCTGCAGTTCTCCGAGGCCAGTTTCCGTAACGCCCTCGACGCCGAGGTCGGCAAGAAGCGCGCCGACGCCCATGCCCCGACCGAGATCCCGCCGGAAGGCTATGACGCCAAAAAGGACGATTTCCAGCTCGCCCGCGCCCTGGACGTGCTGCGGACCGGCTCGGTGGAGGCGGCGGTGCGGCTGAAGCCGGCCAAGACCTACGCCATGGCCACCCCGGCCTTCATGGTCGGCGCCGCCTCTTCGGCGACTCCGCCCGCGGTGACCAACGCAGGCGCCGCCACCCAGGCCAAGCCCACCAGCCCGTCCAAGGCGGCTCCTGCCGAGGAGATCGCCCCGGCCAAGCCCGCCCCGGCCGCGGCGCCGGCCAAGAAATAGGTGCTCGTCCCGTTTGCATCTTCCCTGGCGGAGGATGTGGACGAAGCGGACGAAGGGGCGCCGCGCGGGTTCTTGTGTCCGACCTCCGTCGCCCGCGACGGCGCTCCCAGGGTGAGAGGCGCCAGGATCGCTCGCAATTTTGCGGCGCTTTCCCATCTAGGGCTGGAATCCCTGCCCTTCCGCCCAATCATGAACGGGCCCCGCGTCGCCGGCGCCTGACGGAAACTTCGCCTTGACCGACCTGTCCCACCATCCCGACGATCTCGTCGCCGTGTTCCAGATTGAAAACCAGCCTGTCCGCGGCCGCATCGTCCGCGCCGGCCTGGTGGACGAGATCCTGAAGCGGCACGACTATCCCGAGCCCGTGGCCAATCTGCTCGGCGAGGCCTGCGCCCTGGCCGCCCTGGTCGGCGCCAGCCTGAAGTTCGAGGGCCGGTTGATCGTCCAGGCCCAAGGCAAGGGGCCGGTCGCCTATGTGGTGGCCGACTACGACAGCTCCGGCGCCCTGCGCGGCTATTGCCGGTTCGATCCCGAGCGGGTGGCCCAGGCCTCGGCGGGGTTCGCCCGCCCCGGCGCCTCGACCCTCTTGGGCGAGGGGGTCTTCGTCATGACCGTCGATCCCGGACCGGGCAAGGAGCGCTACCAGGGCATCACCCCGATCGAGGGCGAGACCCTGGCCCTGTGCGCCGAACAGTATTTCGCCCAATCCGAACAGGTGCCCACCCGGGTGCGGCTGGCGGTGGGCGAGGTGGCGGACGCGTCGGGGCGCCGCTGGCGCGCCGGCGGCGCCATGATCCAGAACATCGCCGAGGACGACGCCCGCGGGCCGACCCGCGACGCCTGGGAACGGGCCGAGGCTCTGTTCGCGACCCTGGGGGAAGACGAACTGATCGATCCGACGATCACGCCCGAGACCCTGCTTTACCGGCTGTTCCATGAGGACGGGGTGCGCCTGTTCGCGCCCCGGCCGCTGCAGGCCTTCTGCCGCTGCACCGAGGACGGCGTGCGCGGAATGTTGCGCTCGTTCCCGGCGGAGGAGCGGCGGGACATGGTCGAGGCGGACGGGCGCATCCGCGTCACCTGCGAATATTGTTCGCGGGTCTATGACGTGTCGCCGGACTCGCTGGAGTCGGAGGGAGCCTGAGGTTAGGCCGCTCTAGGCGGGCAGGCCGCCGAACGCCGTCTGCAGGCGCTCGAATTGGGACAGGACCGGGTTGGGGGCCGCCTCGCTGGGGGCCTCCAGGTACATGCGCTTGTCCAGGTGGGCGACCCGGTCGTAAAGCCGCTCGGCCCGTTCGGCCAGGGCGATCAGCCCGTTCGGCAAGGGGCCGCCCACGCCTTCTTCGATCTCGTGCTTGCCTTGGCCGCCAAGCCGATAACGGCCCTGGCAGGCTTCGTCGGCGGTCATGTCGCCTTCGCGCACGGCCCTTTGCACCAGCAGCCACGAGGCGAGCTGCATCAGCCGGGTCGTCAGGCGCATGCTGATGGCCGCGTAGGTCAGGGCGGCGTTGCGGGACAACAACTTCGATTCCTGTCGTCCGGCCCCGTCCAGATAGGCGGCGGTCTCTTCGACCAGCTCCATCCCCTCCTGGAAGGTGCGGTTGAAAAGCTCCGAGGTCGCAAAATCACGGACCACCTGCGCGCGGGCGGGGGTCACCGTCGCCAAACCGAAATCGTCCATAGGCTACGAGGTCCCCCAGTTACGCCCGGCGCCTGAGCGCCAATCTGCAAAGGGGCCTGCAACCCTCGTGCCACCCGCTTGCGCCGCCCCGCCGACTCAGCTCTTCAAGGAAAACAGCGCATCGGCTGCGGCTCGGCCGGCCCGTTTGCGGTCCAGAATGGTCCGGGTCCGCTCGATCTCGCCGTGCAGCCGCTCGATCCGCTCCTCGAGTTCTCCCGCCGCATAGAGGTCGAGGTCCTCGCGGGACAACTCGATAAGCGAGGCGCCGCGGACGGGCCGCGGAGCAACCATTTCCTCGATCATGGCGCTCTCCGTGTGCTCAGCACGAACGGTGAGACTATCAGATATTGGACGCGGTTGGGAGACCGCGCGATCACAAGTCGCCGCGCCCCTGAAGGTCGCAGCCAGGAAAAAGGGTATGAACGGTGGATATTCCTGCACGGATGACGGCCATAGCGGTCAGGGGGGGCGCCGGTCCCGCCGAGGCCTTGCACCCCGTCTGGGCGGAGACGCCGATCCCCGGTCCCGGCCAGATCCTGATCCGGGTGGAGGCGGCCGGCGTCAACCGGCCGGACATCCTGCAGCGCTCCGGCGCCTATCCGCCGCCGCCGGGCGCGCCGACGACCCTGGGTCTGGAGGTCGCCGGCGAAGTCGCGGCCACGGGGGAGGGGGTGGCCCGGTGGGTGACGGGCGACAAGGTCTGCGCCTTGCTGGGCGGCGGCGGCTATGCCCAGTACGCCCTGGTCGACGCTAGGCACGCCTTGCCCATCCCGGTCGGTTTTGACTTCCTCCAGGCCGCCGCCCTGCCGGAGACCGTATTCACCGTCTTCGCCAATATTTTCGAGATAGGCCGGTTGAAGGCGGGCGAGACCCTGCTGCTGCACGGCGCCACCAGCGGGATCGGGGTGATGGCGATCCAGATGGCCAAGGCGACGGGAGCGCGGGTCGTGGCGACCAGCCGCGGGGCGGACAAGGCCAGGGCCGCCCTGGCTCTCGGGGCGGATCGCGCCATCGATTCCACCGCCGAGGATTTCGTCGTGGCCATCCAGGGGGAGGGCGGCGCCGACGTGGTGCTGGACATGGTCGCGGGGCCGCTGCTGCCCCGGAACCTGGAGGCGCTGCGCATCGAGGGCCGGGTGGTGGTGATCGCCGTCCAGGGCGGCGCCCGCGCCGAGATCGACGTCGCCCGGCTTATGGTGCGGCGGCTCACCCTGGCCGGCTCGACCATGAGGCCGCGCAGCGCCGACGAGAAGGC
This sequence comes from Caulobacteraceae bacterium, assembly GCA_035493955.1. GTDB lineage: Bacteria > Pseudomonadota > Alphaproteobacteria > Caulobacterales > Caulobacteraceae > NCED01. The sequence continues at coordinate 307,019 of DATJHI010000036.1, forward strand.
GCGGCTGGCGCGGGCGGTGGAGGCGCACGTGTGGCCCTGGCTGGCCAGCGGGGCGGTCAAGCCGGTGATCGACCGCAGCTTTCCCCTGGCCGAGGCCGCCGCGGCCCACGCCCATCTCGAATCCGGCGATCACATCGGCAAGGTGATGCTGGTCCCCTAGGGTTTGTTGCGCCAAAAAGGGTCATGAGCATCGGCGTGTTCGATTCCGGGGTGGGGGGGCTGAGCGTCCACCGGGCCCTGGTGGAGCGGCTACCGGCCGCCGACTTCGTCTATCTGGCCGACCAGGCCGCGCCCTCCTACGGAACCTTGCCCGGCGAGACCATCGTCGACCTGACCCGCGAGGGCTGCATCCGCCTGTTCGACCAGGGCGCCAGCCTGGTGGTCCTGGCCTGCAACACCGCCTCGGCCATCGCCCTTCGGCGGCTGCAGCAGACCTGGCTGCCGGGGTATCGGGCCGGACTGCGGCGGCCGGTGAACGTGCTCGGCATCATCGTCCCCACCATCGAGGCCGCCACCGGCGTGGCCTGGAGCGACCAGGCCGACCGGGGCGGGGAGAAGATCGAGGCGGTGGACGTGATCGGGGTTTTCTCCACCTCGGCCACCGCCGCCAGCCGCGTCTATGAGATCGAGATCGACAAGCGCCGCCAGGACGTGGCGGTGTTCAGCGAAGCCTGTCCCCGGCTGGCCCGGATGATCGAGGACGGGGCCGAGGCGCCGGCCCTGCGGGACGCGATCGCCGGCCACGTCCAGGCCCTGACCCGCCGCATCGGCCGCACGCCGCACCGGGCGATCCTCGGCTGCACCCACTATGAGATCGTCGCCGACCTGTTCGTCGAGGCCCTGCCGCCGGGGACGCCGATCATCCACCAGCCGACGGCGGTGGCCGACGCCCTGCAGCTCTATCTGGACAAGCATAGGCAATACGAGGTGGGGACGGGCGGGTCCCGCCGCTTCCTCACCACCGGGGCGCCCAAGGCCGGCAACGGGCTGGTGCAGGCGTTCTGGGGCGCGGCGATCCAGTTCGAGGCGGCTTAGGGGCGTTCGCTCCACGGCCGGCCAGGCCGCCGCTTTCCCAGGCTGACGGGCGCGTCTGCTCCAAATGGGCGGCGGGGGCCGCAAGCTGTTTTGGGGCGCTCTGCAGGGTCGCGGACGCACTGCGTCGAACATTCTTGGTCATTAGGGTATAGATCGAGCCCGCCAACGGCTCGGGCTCGGTTTTGGTACATGCATAGGCCCATGACTTCGCCGCTGCCGACGACCGAGTTGGACCGTCGCGAGAAGTTGCTCCTCGGCTTGCGCACGAGCGAATTGGCGGGCGTTGAGATCGGTCCGCTTGCGTCCCCGCTGGTCCGCCGTGAGGACGGCGCCATCCTCTATGTCGACCACATCGACACGGCCGCACTGCGCGAAAAGTACCGTGAGCACGCGACCGTCGATTTGGGCGCAATCGTCGAAGTCGATGCGGTGTGGAGCGGTCGAACGATTGAGGAGGCCCTCGGATCAAACGGTCCGGTGGATTACGTCCTCGCCTCACACGTCGTCGAGCATGCGCCGGATCTGATCGCCTGGCTGAGAGAACTCCAATCTGCGTTGCGGCCAGGCGGGACGATCAGGCTGGCCGTACCCGACAAGCGATTCTGCTTCGACTACCTTCGGTCGGAAACCCGGCTTTCAGATGTGCTCGCGGCACACTACGCACATGCGCGCCGGCCGCAGGTCCGGGAACTGATCGACAGCGAACTGCATCATCGCGATGTCGATCTAGGCGACGCCTGGGCGCGCCGCGTGGACTACGACGTCCTCCTTGAACCCCGGAACCTGGAGCACGCCTTCGCGATAGCCGATCGTGCCTCCCATGGCGAATACATAGATGTCCACTGTTGGGCGTTCACGCTCTTCTCGTTCGCGGCGATCATGCGGCAGCTGGGCGGCTTGGGACTTAATGGGCTCGCATGTGAGTACTATTTCGATACCAACATACATGAACACGAGTTCTTTGTTGGAATGATCGAAGGCGATCAAGACCGGGTGGTGGAGAGCTGGGGCGCAGTGATGTCCGCGCTCGCCGGCGAAAGAGCGGCGCCTTCAGCCTCCGAGTTGCAGCGCCAGCTCCGCGACGCACAACGGATGCTTGCGGACATCCAGAATTCGACGTCCTGGAGGATAACCCAGCCGCTCCGGGCGTTGGTGGAACGCATTCGCGGCGCCCGCTCCACGGCGGAAACGAGGCGATAGCCGACGGCCGACCAAACCCAAACCGGTCGATTTCGCCAAACACAGCTTGGCCAAGGCCCCGGCCGCTGGGGGTCGACCGTCCGTCACGCCGCCGCCGCTTCCCCCGCCAGCACCTGACCCGCGCCGTGGACCACCGCGGCGATCCTGAGCGCGGTCTGGATGGAGACCGCCGGAACCCCGTGCTTGCGCAGCTCAGCCTCGTGGGCGTCGAGACAGGCCCCGCAGCCGTTGATGGCCGAGACGGCCATGGTCCACAGTTCGAAGTCGACCTTGTCCACCCCCGGATTGGCCATGACGTTCATGCGCAGCTTGGCCGGCAGGGCCCGGTACTCCTGGTTCCGCATCAGGTGCAGGGCCCGATAATAGATGTTGTTCATGCCCATGATCGCCGCGGCCGCCTTGGCGGCGGTGCGCGCCTCGGGCGAAAGCACGGCGGCGGCCTCGACGGCCTTGACCATTTGGGACTGGCCGGCCGCATAGGCGGCGGCGAGGAAGGTCCCCCATTTCTGCTGGTCGGCGAGGGTGGTCTCCGCCGCTAGGGACGACAGGTTGAGGCTCAGGTCCTTGGCGTAGGCGGGCAGGGCGTCGCGCAGGGTGTCCAACGACATGGGGAAATCTCCGATCGGGAAAGACCCCCGGGGAAGGCGGCTCCCCCGGGGTCGCAGGCCGCAAGAGGCTCAGGCTGCGGGACGCAGCACCTCGCCGCCGGGCGCGCGGTTGCAGGCGCACAGTTCGTCGGTCTGCAGGGCGTCGAGCACCCGCAGGGTGTCGGCCGGGTTGCGGCCGACGTTCAGGTTTGTGACATAGACGTGCTGGATGACGTTGTCGGGATCGACCACGAAGGTGGCGCGCTGGGCCACGCCCTCCTCCTCGTCCAGCACGCCGAGCTGGCGGGCGAACCGGCCGCCGGGATCGGCGAAGCTCCAGATCGGCAGCTTGTCGAGGTCCGGATGGCTGCGCCGCCAGGCGAGCTTGACGTGCTCGTTGTCCACCGAACCGCCGATCACCACCGTGTCGCGGTCGGCGAAGTCGCGGCCCAGCCGCGCGAACTCGGCGATCTCGGTCGGACAGACGAAGGTGAAGTCCTTGGGATAGAAGAAGATCACCTTCCACTGGCCGGGGAAGGAGGCTCCGGTCAGCGCCTCGAAGGCGCTGACGCCGTTCTCCTCGTGCGCGTTGAAGCCGGGCTTCACGCCCGTGACCTTGAAGTCGGGAAGTTTCTGGCCGACGCCCAACATGGCGGTCTCCTGGTCTAGGGGGATGCGGCGAGCCGCGGAGATGAGGAGATAGGCGACGGCCAAACCAAAAACAAATCGATTGTTTTTGCCAAGAGCATAGGCTTGGCCTATATGTCCCGGTCATGCTCCCGACCCTTCGCCAGCTCCAATATCTGAAGCTCCTGGCTGAGCACGGCTCGTTCAGCCGCGCCGCCGAGGTCGCCCACGTCACCCAGCCCACGCTCTCGGCGGGGGTGCAGGAACTGGAACGGGTGCTGGGCGCGCCGGTGGTGGACCGCGGCCGTTCCGGCGTGATCCTGACCCCTGTGGGCGAGGAGGCGGTGCGCCGCGCCCGAGATGTGCTGGCGCGGGCCGAGGACCTGGTCCAGGCCGCCCGCAGCGCCGGCCAGCCGCTTTCGGGGCGGTTCCGGCTGGGGGTGATCCCCACCGTCGCCCCTTTCCTTTTGCCCCGCGCCCTGCCGGCCCTGCGCCAGCGGTTCCCGGCGTTGCGGCTCTATCTGCGCGAGGACCAGACCGCCAGGCTGATCGCCGCGCTGAAGGCCGGCTCCCTGGACGCCGCCCTGATCGCCCTGCCCCACGACACCACCGGGCTGGACACGGTCCATGTTGGCGACGACGAGCTGCTGGCCGCGGTTCCGGCAAACCATCCCCTGCTGGCCCACCCCACGGTGGACCCGGCCGCCCTGGAGCGGGAATGCCTGATCCTTCTGGAGGACGGCCATTGCCTGCGCGAGCACGTGCTCGCGGCCTGCGACATGGAGCCCCCGCGCGGGGGCGAGGGGGAGGACGGCTCCTTTGCGGCGACCTCCCTGCACACCCTGGTGCAGATGGTCGGCTCGGGCCTGGGGGTGTCGTTGCTGCCGGCCATGGCGGTGGACGCCGGCCTGACCGAGGGGGCCGCCGTCGGCGTGCGTCCCCTGACCGCCAAGGCGCCCAGCCGCGAGATCGTGATCGCCTGGCGCGCCGGCTCCAGCCGCGAGACCGAGGCCCGGTTGCTGGCCGGGGCGCTGGAGGCGATCTGAGGGGCCGCCTGCCCAAACCCGACAGTTTCGCCTATATAGCCCCGGTGACGCATCCGTTCCTGAAGATGAACGGCCTCGGCAACGACTTCGTCGTGGTCGGCGCCGGCCGCACCGCCGACCGTCCGGGTTTCGCGCCGGACGCCGTGGCCGCGCGCGCCATCGCCGACCGGGACGCGGGAATCGGCTGCGACCAGCTGATCGGCATCGAGCCGAGCACGGCCGGCGACGCCTTCATGCGCATCTGGAACGCCGACGGCGGCGAGGTCGAGGCCTGCGGCAACGCGGCCCGCTGCGTCGGCTGGCTGCTGATGGAGGCGGGGGGGACCGACCGGGCCACCATCGAAACCCGCGCCGGCCTGATCCACGCCAGCCGCGCCGGTCCCCTGACGGTGACGGTGGACATGGGCGCGCCCAGGCTGGACTGGCGCGACATCCCCTTGGCCGAGGAGATGGACACGACGCGGGTCGAGCTGCAGGTCGGGCCGATCGACGCGCCGCTGCTGCACACCCCGGGGTGCGTCAGCATGGGCAATCCGCACGTGGTGTTCTTCGTGCCCGACGCCGAGACGGCCCCGGTGCGCGAGGTCGGGCCGATGATCGAGCACCATCTGCTGTTCCCCGAAGGGGTCAATGTCGGCTTCGCCCAGATCGTCACGCGCGACCGCATCCGCCTGAAGGTCTGGGAGCGGGGCGCGGGCCTGACCAAGGCCTGCGGCACCGGCGCCTGCGCCGCCCTGGTCGCCGCCCACCGCCGGGGCCTCACGGACCGCAAGGCGGCCCTGGTCCTGGACGGCGGCGAGCTGACCATCGAATGGCGCGAGAGCGACGGCCATGTGCTGATGACCGGCCCGGTCGCGGTCGAGTTCTCCGGCGTCCTGCCGTGACCGCTCCCGTGGTCGACATTCCCGAGGACGCCCCCGCGGCGAAGGCCGGGGTCGAGGTGCTGACCTTCGGCTGCCGCCTGAACGCCTATGAGAGCGAACAGGCCAAGGCCCGCGCCCTGTCGGACGGGCTGGAGGACGCGGTCATCGTCAACACCTGCGCGGTGACCGGGGAGGCGGTGCGCCAGGCCCGCCAGGCCATCCGCCGCGCCCGACGGGAGCGTCCCTCGGCGCAACTGATCGTCACCGGCTGCGCCGCCCAGATCGACCCCGGCGCCTTCGCCGCCATGCCCGAGGTGGACCTCGTCCTCGGCAACGGGCTCAAGAGCGCCGAGGGCGCCTATCGTCCCGCCCCGGAACTCGGCCGGGTGCGGGTCAACGACATCGCCTCGGTGCGCGAGACCGCCGGCCACCTGATCGACGGCCTGGTTCCTCAAGGGGGGGCCGAACGGGCGCGGGCCTATGTCGAGGTCCAGAACGGCTGCGACCACCGCTGCACCTTCTGCATCATCCCCTTCGGCCGCGGCAATTCCCGGTCGGCCGGGGCGGGGGAGGTGGTGGACCAGATCCGCACCCTGGCCCGGCGCGGCTTCGCCGAGGTGGTGCTGACCGGGGTGGACGTCACCGCCTGGGGCGCCGACCTGCCCGGCGCGCCCACCCTGGGCCAGCTGGTCGCCCGCATCCTCAAGCTGGTTCCGGAACTGCCGCGCCTGCGCCTATCGTCCATCGACGCGGCGGAGATCGATCCGGACCTGATGCGCTGCCTGGCGGAGGAGCCGCGGCTGGCGCCCCACCTGCACCTGTCGCTGCAGCACGGGGACGATCTGATCCTCAAGCGGATGAAGCGCCGGCATTCTCGGGCCCAGGCCCTGGCCCTGGTCGAGGCGGTGCGCCGGGTGCGCCCGGACACGGCCTTCGGCGCCGACCTCATCGCCGGTTTTCCCACCGAGACCGAGGCCGCCTTCGCCAACAGCGTGTCGCTGGTCGAGGCGGCGGGCCTGTCCTACCTGCACGTCTTCCCCTTCAGCCCCCGCCCCGGCACGCCGGCGGCGAAGATGCCCCAGCTGGCCAAGGCAGTGGTGCGAGAGCGGGCCGAGCGGCTGAGGGCGGCCGGCGACGCCGCCCTGGTCCGCCATCTCGACCGCCAGGCGGGGCGCTCCGTCCTTGGCCTGGTGGAGCGCGAGGGCCTCGCCCGCGCCGGGGACTTCACCGAGATCGCCTTTGAGGGCGAAGCTCCGGCCGGCGCCTTGGTCCGACTGTCGCTTCACGGACACGACGGCCGCCGGGTGTTCGGCCGACGGCTGACGCCCTAGCAAGGACGTCGACCGGCGCCGCTTTCCCCGCGCACGGGGGTGGCTTAGAAGCGCGCCTATGAACGACCTGCCCCCCGACGACATGCCGATCGTGGCGCCCATCCGTATGGGCCATTCGAAAAGCTGGACCGAACGGCTGGCCAGGGGGCTGTCGAAGTCTTCGCGCCAGCTGTCCGAACAGGTGGTGGCCAGCTTCACCACCCGCCGGCTCGACCAGGCCGCGCTGGACGAGCTGGAGGAGATGCTGATCGAGGCCGATCTGGGTCCCGCCGCCGCCGCCCGGGTGGCGCAGGCCTTCGGCCGCGCCCGCTTCGGCCGCGAAGCCAGCGAGACCGAGGTGAAGGAGAGCCTGGCCGAGGCCATCGCCGCGGAGCTGCAGCCCTACCAGGCGATGTTCGACCCGCTCCGGGGACCGAGGCCCTATGTGGTGCTGTTCGTCGGGGTCAACGGCTCGGGCAAGACCACCACCCTGGGCAAGATCGCCGCCGACCTGACCGGGCGGGGCGCCAAGGTGCTGATCGCCGCCGGCGACACCTTCCGCGCCGCCGCCATCGAACAGCTCGCCGTCTGGGCCGAGCGGGCCGGCGCGCCGATCCTCGCCCGCCCCCCCGGGGCCGACGCGGCGGGCTTGGCCTTCGACGCGGTGACCCGCGCCAGGGCTGAGGGCTTTGACGTGGTGCTGATCGACACCGCCGGCCGGCTGCAGAACAAGTCCGGGCTGATGGACGAGCTGGCCAAGATCGTGCGGGTGCTGAAGAAGATGGACCCGGCCTTGCCGCACGAGACCCTGCTGGTGCTGGACGCCACGGTCGGCCGCAACGCCCTGTCGCAGGTCGAGGTGTTCGGCGAGACGGCGGGCCTGACGGGGGTGGTGATGACCAAGCTCGACGGCACCGCCCGCGGCGGGGTGCTGGTGCCGGTGGCCGAGGCCAGCGCCGCCCCCATCAAGCTGATCGGCGTGGGAGAGGGGATCGAGGACCTTCAGCCCTTCGACGCCCGCGCCTTCGCCCGCTCCCTGGTCGGTCTGGGCGCCTGAAGCCCTTGCAAGGAAGACATCCGATGGCCGAAGCCGCCGCCGCCAAGCCGAAATCCAACCCGCTGGTCAGGGCCTGTGTCGATTACGCCGGCGCCGCCGCCTTCCTGGTCGGCTACCTGGTCACCCGCGACGTGGTGAAGGCCAGCTGGTGGCTGGTGGCCGGCTCGGCGGCGGCCCTGGCCGCAGGGTTCCTGGTGGAGCGCCGGATCGCCGCCATTCCCTTGCTGGCGGGGGGCGCGGCCCTGGTGTTCGGGACCCTGACCCTGGTGTTCCACGACAAGTATTTTCTCTTCATAAAGCCGACGGCGCTGAACCTGGCCTTCGCTGCGGCGCTCTTGGGCGGTTTCGCCATCGGCAAGAGCCCGATCAAGATTCTGATGGGCGAGGCCCTGAAGCTCTCCGAGGCGGGCTGGCGGCGGCTGACCCTGCGCTACGGCCTGTTTTTCCTGGCGTTGGCGATCCTCAACGAAGCGGTCTGGCGGACCCAGCCTGAAAAGCTTTGGGTCATTTTCAAGTTTCCCGGCATGACCGTCCTGACCCTTTTGTTCTCCTTCTCCCAGGTCCCCGGCATCATGAAGGACGCGGCGGCCATGGAAGCGGCGGCCCGGACGGCGGAGCCCGAGAGCTGAGCGGCCCTGGCTTTCGTTGACGCGGCCGCGCGCTTCCCCTATATCCGCGCACTCCTGATTTGGCCCCGGAACCGCTGTTCCGGGCGCCGTCTGTTTTGAGGTCCTATCCCGATGGCCAACACGCCGGGCGCCAAGAAGGCGATCCGTAAGATCGCTCGCCGCACCGAGGTCAACAAAGCCCGCCGTTCGCGCGTGCGCACTTACCTGCGCAAATTCGAAGAAGCCCTCACCGGCGGCGACGCCGGGGTGGCCACGGCCGCCTTTGTCCAGGCCCAGTCCGAACTGATGCGGGCGGTCTCCAAGGGGGTCGTTCATAAGAACACCGGGGCGCGGAAAGTGTCGCGGCTCGCGGCTCGGCTGAAGAAGGCCACGGCCTCGGCCTGACCCTTGGACCGGCAACGGTCCATCACCAAATCCTTAGAAGTTTCAAAGCTGTAGGCGCCCCTGGCGCCTGCAGCTTTTCTACGTGGTCGGACGTATACGAAAGGTCGCACCCTCCGCAAAGTTTGCGTTTTCCTTGGCGGAAGAGGCGCTTGTGCGAGTCAAACGAAATATCCCACACGACCGCCAAGAATCATGCTTGCACGCCCAACGGCGCTGGATACTCTGAGCACTCCAAGACACTTCCATTCCTATTACGGACGAAAACGGCGGGCAGGTGTGCGCCCGGCGCGGGGGTTCTGTGTGTCGGACGTGCGGGCCCAACCGTGCGGGGGATGGTGCGTGGGTTGGGAACATCGGGGCGACAAAAATGATCGGTCAGGGGCTATGACTAGCTTGGCGAATTCAAGCGCGACGACGTGGAAAGGCGGCGCGGACTCCCTCAAGGGCGCGGCTTTCGGGTCGGTCTGGTCCTCAACCTGCGCCGCCCTCAAGGGCGAGCTGGGTGAGAACACCTTCGGGTCCTGGATCGCCCAGGCGCAACTGCGCGAGGGCGCCGACGGCGCCCTGGTGGTCGTGACCCCGACCGGAATTGCGCGCGACTGGATTCGCCGCAACGCCTGGCGCCGCATCGGCGAACTGTGGACGCAGCACGATCCGCAGCATCGGGCCTTGCACCTGAACAGCCGCGCCGAATTCGAGGCCGACCATGCGTCGGGCCCGGAGCCGGTCGCCGGCCCGCTTGAAGCGGCCGTAGAGCCCGCCGCCGCCATCATCGTTGCTCCGGCCCCCGCCGCGGCTCCGGGCCGTCCGGCCGGGCTGCAGGAGCGCTTCACCTTCGACAGCTTCGTGCCGGGCCCGGCCAACGAGTTCGCCCTGGCGGTGGCCCGCCGGGTGGCCTCCTGGGCCGACGGCTGCTTCAATCCCGTGCTGTTCCACGGCCCCTACGGTTTCGGAAAGACCCACCTGCTGAACGCCATCGCCTGGGAAGCCGGCCGGACGCGTCCGGACAAGCGGATCGTCTATCTGACCGCCGAACGGTTCCTGTCGACCTTCGTGCGTTCGGTGATGGATCGCAGCGGTCCGGCCTTCAAGGACGACCTGCGCAACGCCGACCTCCTGCTGGTGGACGACGTCCAGTTCATCGGCGGCAAGAAATCCTCGCAGGAGGAGCTGTTCCACACCCTGACCGCCCTGACCGGCGAAGGCCGCCGGGTGGTGTTCTCCGCCGACCGCCCGCCGTCGGCCCTGACCGAGGTCGACGCCCGCCTGCGCTCGCACCTGGGCGCGGGCCTGGTCTGCGGGATCGAACCGGCGGACCGCAGCCTTCGGCTCGGCATCCTGGAGCGGAAGCTGGTCCTGTTGTCTCGCGAGCTGGGGATCGAGGGCCGGGCGCGCCCCGACGTGCTGCAGTTCCTCGCCGACCGGTTCTCCGATTCGGTGCGCGAGCTCGAGGGCGGGTTGAACACCCTGGTGGCGCGGGCCGGCGACCGCCTGTCCAGGCTCAGCCTCGACGAGGCCCAGACCATCCTTCGCCCCCATCTCACCAAGGGGGAGAAGCGGATCACGGTCGACGACATCCAGAAGGCGACGGCCGAGCACTTCGGCATGAAGCAGGCGGACCTGCTTTCGGAGCGCAGAACCCGGGCGGTGGCGCGGCCTCGCCAGGCGGCCATGTACCTGGCCAAGCAGATGACCACCCGGTCGCTGCCCGATATCGGCCGGCGCTTCGGCGGACGGGACCACACCACCGTGCTGCACGCCGTGCGCCGGATCGAGGAGCTGAAGGCCGGCGACGCCGTGCTGGCGGCCGATCTGGAAGCCATCGCCAGGCGGTTGCGGGACTAGGTCTCCTTCTCCCCCTGGGGGAGAAGGTGTCGCCGGAGGCGACGGACGGGCGGCGCCCCCCTCCCTCTCATGGATTGAAAAAGGGGACGAGGCGTCGTGGGACCCCTCGTCCGGCTGCTCCGCAGCCGGCTTCTCCCGCTAGGTAAGAGGACGGAACGCTAAAGGGCTAGCGCGTGCGGATCCGCTGGCCCGCCATCGGGTCCACGTGCTGGGCCAGGCTCCAGCTCCCGGCGACCCCGAGCGCCAGGATGGCGGCGCACAGGGCGATCACCGCGGCGTAGGCCCCCGGGCGTTTCGGCCGGCGAAGGGTGCGGTCGGGGGCCATGGGCGGGTCTTCAGACCACCCGCTCCACCAGCATCTTCTTGATTTCGGCGATGGCCTTGGCCGGGTTCAGCCCCTTGGGGCAGACCTGGGCGCAGTTCATGATGGTGTGGCAACGGTAGAGCTTGAACGGGTCTTCCAGGGCGTCCAGCCGGTCGCCGGTGCGCTCGTCGCGGCTGTCGATCAGCCAGCGATAGGCGTGCAGCAGGGTGGCGGGGCCGAGGTATTTCTCGCCGTTCCACCAGTAGCTCGGGCACGAGGTCGAGCAGCAGGCGCACAGGATGCACTCGTACAGGCCGTCGATCTTGCGACGGTCGTCCGGGGCCTGGATCCATTCCTTCTGCGGGGTGGGGGTGTCGGTCTGCAGCCAGGGCTCGATCGAGGAGTACTGGGCGTAGAACAGGGTCAGGTCCGGGACCAGATCCTTGACCACCGGCATGTGCGGCAGGGGCGAGATGGCCACCGTCTCGCCCGGACAATCGGCCGAGGCGTGGGTGCAGGCCAGGGTGTTGCGCCCGGCGATGTTCATGGCGCAGGAGCCGCAGACCCCCTCCCGGCATGACCGCCGGAAGGCCAGGGTGGGGTCCATGGTGTTCTTGATGTGGATCAGGGCGTCCAGCACCATGGGCCCGCAGGCGCCGACGTCGACGTCATAGGTGTCCCAGCGCGGGTTGGCGCCGCTTTCCGGATCATAGCGATAGACCTTGAAGGTCCTGACCTTCTTGGCCCCCGCCGGCGCGGGCATGTGCCGGCCTTTGGTGATCTTGGAATTCTTGGGGAGGGCGAACTCGACCATCGGGTGGGGCGATCCTTGCGAGGGGCCTCAGTACACGCGCGCCTTGGGCGCGATGTAGCTGATCTCGTTGCTCATGGTGTAGGCGTGCACCGGGCGGTAATCGATCTTGACCTTGCCGGTCGAGGTGTCGAGCCACGCCAGGGTGTGCTTCATCCACACCTCGTCGTTGCGATCGGGGAAGTCCTCGCGGGCGTGGGCGCCGCGGCTCTCCTGGCGGTTGACCGCCGAGTTCACCGTCACCGCCGCGTTGGCGATCAGGTTGTCGAACTCCAGGGTCTCGACCAGGTCGGTGTTCCAGACCAGGCCGCGGTCGGTGACCGCGATCTCGGGCAGGCGGTTGTAGACCTCGGCGATGCGCTTGACCCCGGACTCCAGGGTCTCGGCGGTGCGGAACACCGCACAGTCCTCCTGCATGGCCTTCTGCATCTCCAGCCGCAGCTGGGCGGTGGGCGTCGGCCCCGAGGCGTTGCGGAAATGGTCGAACCGGGCGAGGTGCGCCTCGGTCTGGGAATCCTTGGGCGACGGGATCTTGCTGCCGGGCCGGATCAGCTCGGCGGCGCGCAGGCCGGCGGCGCGGCCGAACACCACAAGGTCGGTAAGGGAGTTCGAGCCCAGGCGGTTGGCGCCGTGCACGGAGACGCAGGCCGCCTCGCCCACCGCCATCAGGCCAGGCACCACCGCGTCCGGGTTGTCCCCGGCCTTGGTCAGCACCTCGCCGTGATAGTTCGTGGGGATGCCGCCCATGTTGTAGTGCACGGTCGGCAGCACCGGGATCGGCTCCTTGGTCACGTCGACGTCGGCGAAGATGCGGGCCGAATCGGTGATGCCCGGCAGGCGCTCGTGGATGATCTTCGGGTCCAGGTGGTCGAGGTGCAGGAAGATGTGGTCCTTGTTCGGACCCACGCCGCGTCCCTCGCGGATCTCGATGGTCATGGCCCGGCTGACCACGTCGCGGGACGCCAGGTCCTTGGCCGACGGGGCGTAGCGCTCCATGAAGCGCTCGCCCTCGGAATTGGTGACGTAGCCGCCCTCGCCGCGCACGCCCTCGGTGATCAGGACGCCGGCACCGTAGATGCCGGTGGGGTGGAACTGCACGAACTCCATGTCCTGCAGCGGCAGGCCGGCGCGCAGCACCATGGCGTTGCCGTCGCCGGTGCAGGTGTGGGCGGAGGTGCAGGAGAAATAGGCCCGGCCGTAGCCCCCGGTGGCCAGGATCACCAGCTGGGCCGAGAACCGGTGCAGGGTGCCGTCGTCCAGCTTCCAGGCGGTGACGCCCTTGCAGGCGCCCTCGTCGTCCATGATCAGGTCGAGGGCGAAGTACTCGGTGAAGAACTCCACCGCGTTGCGCAGGGACTGGCCGTACAGGGTGTGCAGGATGGCGTGGCCGGTGCGGTCGGCCGCCGCGCAGGTGCGCTGGATGGGGCCCTCGCCGAAGTTCTTGGTCATGCCGCCGAAGGCGCGCTGGTAGATCTTGCCCTCGTCGGTGCGCGAGAACGGCACGCCCCAGTGTTCCAGCTCGTAGACCGCGTCCGGCGCGTTGCGGCACAGGTATTCGATGGAGTCCTGGTCGCCCAGCCAGTCCGACCCCTTGACGGTGTCGTACATGTGCCAGCGCCAGTCGTCGTCGCCCATGTTGCCGAGGGAGGCCGAGATGCCCCCCTGGGCGGCGACGGTGTGCGAGCGGGTGGGGAACACCTTGGTCACGCAGGCGGTCTTGAGCCCCGCCTGGGCGCAGCCCAGGGCGGCCCGAAGGCCGGCGCCGCCGGCGCCCACGACCACCACGTCATAGCTGTGGTCGACGAACTTGTAGGCCGCCATTCCTAAGCTCCCACGCCCGAGAGGGCGACCTTGAGGATCGAGAACACGCCCAGCGCCCCGGCCAGCCAGCAGACGGCGGCGCTGATCAGCAGCAGCGCGATCTTGGCGCCGGGCTTGTGGATGTAGTCCTCGACGATCACCTGCATGCCCATCTTCATGTGGGCGCAGGAGACCGCGATCAGCAGCATCGCCGGCACGGCGTTGACCGGCGAATGCAGCAGCGCCACCGCGCCCTCGTACCCGGCCGTCGCCACCTGCAGCGCGGCGTAGACCGCCCACAGCGACAGGGGGACCAGGGCGATGGCGGTGACGCGCTCGGCGATGAAACGGTTCACCCCGTCCTTGGCGGAGCCCAGGCCGCGGGCGCGGCTGAGCGGGGTGCGGAGTTCGCTGTTGGCGTCCATCTCAGACCGCTCCGATGGCGAAGGCCAGCGCCCAGACCAGCGCGGTCGCGACGACGGCGAAGACGATGCAGAGGACTGCGCTCGCGTTGGCGGTCTTGGGGGCGAAGCCGCGGCCGGTGTCGAACACCAGGTGACGCAGGCCCGCGGCCAGATGGTAGAAGATCGAGCCGGTCAGCCCCAGCAGCACCAGCTTGCCGAGCCAAGACCCCATCAGGCCCATGAAGTCGCCGTAGGCGTCGGGACCGGAGGCCAGGGCGAGGGCCCAGCCGGCGACGATGATGACGCCGACATAGAGCGCGACCCCGCTGGCCCGGGTCAGGATCGAGGCGGCCATGGTGATGTGCCAGCGCCAGACCTGCAGGTGCGGCGACAGGGGCGCCGGCCCCTTCGGCCTCGATCCGTCCGTTCCTGCCTGCCCCATGGCGACCTCTCGTTCTTGCGACGCGTCGGCGCGCGTGCCGCGGTTTTAAGCCGGATCGCCGGTGTGTCAACGGCAGCGGAGGCAAGGAATTTTAACAGCGATAGGATCGATCGCCCTCATGCCGCCAGCGGCGGACGCAAAAAGGGCGAGCCCTTTCGGACCCGCCCTTCGCTTGGCTCGAACCAATGAGGCCGACGCTTACGCGTCAGCGGTTTCCTTGGCGGACAGGTCCTCGCCGGTTTCCTGGTCGACAATCTTCATCGACAGCTTGGTCTTGCCGCGGTCGTCGAAGCCCAGGAGCTTGACCTTCACCATCTGTCCCTCGGACAGGACGTCCGAGACCTTGCCGACCTTGTCCTTGGAGATCTGGCTGATGTGGACCAGACCGTCCTTGGCGCCGAAGAAGTTCACGAAGGCGCCGAAGTCGACGACCTTCACGACCTTGCCGTTGTAGATCGCGCCGATCTCGGGCTCGGAGGCGATCGACTTCACCCAGTCGCGGGCGGCGTCGATCTTCGACTGTTCCGAAGCGGCGATCTTGATGGTGCCGTCGTCGGAGATGTCGATCTTGGCGCCGGTCTTTTCGGTGATCTCGCGGATCACCTTGCCGCCCGAGCCGATCACTTCCCGGATCTTGTCGGTGGGTATCTTGATCGTCTCGATCTTCGGGGCGTGTTCACCCAGTTCGGCGCGGGCGCCGGAGATGGCCTTGTTCATCTCCCCCAGGATGTGCAGGCGGCCGTCCTTGGCCTGGTGCAGGGCCTTCTTCATGATCTCCTCGGTGATGCCGGGGATCTTGATGTCCATCTGCAGCGAGGTGATGCCGTCGGCGGTGCCGGCGACCTTGAAGTCCATGTCGCCCAGGTGGTCTTCGTCACCCAGGATGTCCGACAGGACCGCAAAGCCGTCCTTTTCCAGGATCAGGCCCATGGCGATTCCGGAGACCGGCTTCTTCAGGGGCACGCCCGCGTCCATCATCGCCAGCGAAGCGCCGCAGACGGTGGCCATGGACGAGGAGCCGTTGGACTCGGTGATCTCGGACACCAGGCGCAGGGTGTAGGGGAAGTCGGCGGCATCCGGCAGCACCGGCCGGACGGCACGCCACGCCAGCTTGCCGTGGCCGATCTCGCGGCGGCCCGGCGATCCCATCCGACCGGTCTCGCCGACCGAGTAGGGAGGGAAGTTGTAGTGCAGCAGGAAGCGCTCCTTGTAGGTGCCTTCCAGCGCATCGATCCACTGTTCGTCGTCGCCGGTGCCCAGGGTGGCCACGACCAGGGCCTGGGTCTCGCCGCGGGTGAACAGGGCCGAGCCGTGGGTCCGGGGCAGGACGCCCACTTCCGACACGATCGGGCGCACCTTGTCGAGGGCGCGGCCGTCGACGCGGCGGCCGTGCTCGATGATGTCGCGGCGCAGGATGTTGGCCTCGGCCTCCTTGAAGGCGGAGCCGAACTTGATCGGGTCCAGGCCTTCGGGGCGGGTGTCGGACTTGACCAGTTCCAGCATGGCCCGCTGCTTGGCGGCGGAGATGCCGGCGTGGCGTTCGGCCTTCTGCTGCAGGCCGTAGGCGGCGCGCAGTTCGTCGCCGATCAGCTCCTGCACCGCCTCGATGGCCTTTTCGTTGCCGTCGGGCTGGAAGTCCCAGGGCTCCTTGGCGGCGTGTTCGGCCAGTTCGATGATCGCGTCGATCACCGGCTGCATGCCCTTGTGGGCGAAGGTGACCCCGCCCAGGACCTGCTCTTCGGTGAGCTCCTGGATCTCGGATTCCACCATCATCACCGCGTCCTGGGTCCCGGCCACCACCAGGTCCATCAGGTTGCCTTCGCCGAGCTGGTCCAGCGTCGGGTTCAGGACGTATTCGCCGTTGATGAAGCCGACCCGCGCGGCGGCGATCGGGCCCATGAAGGGCAGGCCCGACAGGGTCAGGGCGGCGGAGGCCGCGACCATGGCGACGATGTCGGGGTCGTTCTCGAGGTCGTGGCTGAGCACGGTGACGACCACCTGGGTCTCGTGCTTGAAGCCCTTGACGAACAGGGGGCGGATCGGGCGGTCGATCAGGCGGGAGACCAGGGTCTCCTTCTCGGTCGGCCGGCCTTCACGCTTGAAATAGCCGCCCGGGATCTTGCCGGCGGCGAAGGTCTTTTCCTGGTAGTTGACGGTCAGGGGGAAGAAGTCGATCCCCGCCTTGGGGGCCTTGGCCGCGGTCACCGCCGCCAGCACCGTGGTCTCGCCGTAGGTGGCGAGAACCGCCGCGTCGGCTTGGCGGGCGATCCGCCCGGTCTCGAGGGTCAGCTTGCGGCCGCCCCACTCGATGGTCTTGCGCTTGATATCGAACATGTTTTTCTGCTTTCTCGTCCCGCAGCCGGATTGCGTACGGGGGTGGACAGGGACGGCTCTGCTGTTGGGCGGTTCCGGGTCCTCTCCATACCGGCGGGCCATCCCGCCGGGGTAGGGGCGAGGATCGTTTCGAACCCTCGCATCGCGTCATCCTCGGATGGCCCTTAAGGCAGAGCCGAAGACCCGGCAGCCGAACGCGTCGAGCTGGGGGTCTTCGGATCTCCGCTGCGCTCCGCCCGAGGATGGCGTGCGAAGCGCGGGAGAAATCTGAACTAGCGGCGCAGACCCAGGGTGTCGATCAGAGCGCGATAACGCCCGTCGTCGACGCCTTTCAGGTGGTCGAGCAGCCGCCGACGCTGCGACACCATCTTGAGCAGGCCGCGGCGGGAGTGGTTGTCCTTCTTGTGGGACTTGAAGTGCTCGGTCAGGTTGGCGATCCGTTCGGACAGGATCGCGACCTGCACTTCGGCAGACCCGGTATCGCCCTCGGTGCGGGCGTGGCTGTGAATGAGTTCAGCCTTACGTTCGGTCGTAATCGACATCGGTCATGACTCCAGGTCGAGGTGGAAGACGCGCGTGGGGTTCAACCGACCCGCACGCATTTCGCAGAGCGCCACGATCCGCCCCCCTGAGGTGGCTGAAACGGTTCGGCTCGCGTCCTGGCCACCGATGATGCGGGGGATAAGGCGCGGTCGAAGCGCTTCGACCTGTCGGGGAACGAGAACGATGGGTCGTCCCTGTTTGAGCCTGAAGGCGTCTTCGTCGGTCACGGCCAGCGCCGGGATGTCGTCCAGCGCGGTCTCGACCGGAAGCAGCGCCTCCGAGCCCGCGCCCCTATGCACCAGATCGGTCAATTTATCCAGTGATATCGCCTGGGCCTCGTGGAAGCCGCCGACGCGGGTGCGGCGCAGGGCGTCGACGTGGCCGCAGGCCCCCAGGGCCAGGGCGAGGTCCCGGACGACGGCCCGCACATAGGTGCCCTTGCCGCAGGCGATCTCGATCTCGACGTGGTCGGCGTCCGGGGCGGCGACGACCGCAGCCGAATGGACTACGACCGGACGCGACTCCAGCACCAGGTCGACGCCGGCCCGGGCCAGGTCGTAGGCGCGCTCTCCGTCCACCTTGATGGCCGAAAAGGCCGGCGGCGCCTGCATGATCTCGCCGACGAAGGCGGGCAGGGCGGCGGCCACGGCCTCGGCCGAGGGGCGCACGTCGGAGGTCTCGATCACCGCGCCCTCGCGGTCGTAGGAGGCGGTGGTCGTCCCCCAGGCGATGGTGAAGCGGTAAGCCTTGCCCGCCTCCATCAGGAAGGGGACGGTCTTGGTCGCCTCGCCCAGGGCTATGGGGAGCACGCCCGAGGCCAGGGGGTCGAGGGTGCCGGCGTGGCCGGCCTTCTGGGCGTTGAACAGGCGGCGGACCTTCGACACCGCGTCGGTGGAGGTGATGTCCAGGGGCTTGTCCAGGCAGACCCAGCCGTGGACCGGCTCGCCCTTGCGGCGGCGCCCCACTACGCGTCGTCCTCGGACGAAAGCCTAGTCGAAAGGTCGCGCCTGACCTCCGGCCGGTCGAACAGGCGGTTCATCCGCTCCGCCTCCTCGAAACTCTGGTCGTGGATGAATTTCAGGTCGGGGGTGAACTTCAACTCGATCTGGCGGGCCAGGCGCCCGCGCAGGAACTTGGCGACCCGGTTCAGCCCGTCCACCACGGCCTGGGCCTGGACCCCGCCCAGGGGCTCCACGAAGCAGATGGCGTGTTTCAGGTCGGGGCTCATCCGCACCTCGGTGACGGTCACCGAGGTGTCGAGCAGGGCCGGGTCCTGCAGGGTCTCCTCGCGCAGGATGGCCGCCAGCGCATGGCGCACCAGCTCGCCCGCCCGGAGTTGACGCTGGGTCGGGCCGGCCTCGCGGCCGCCCTTGGATTGGGTGTGTTTCATGACGGTCTCCAGCCTCGTGCGGCGGATCGGACGCCGCGGGAGGGGGGCTCGCGAAGTTGCGAAGGCGCGGTGCTTACCGGTTCAGCGCTTCGGGCGCAACAGCGACAGGTCGCCCTCGAAACCGACCAGGCGGTAGGTCCCCTCCTCGTCCTTGAAGTCGAGCAGGCAGGGCCCGTCCTTCTTGGCGACCACGCAGATTGCGCCCGCCCCGAGGGGCCGTACGAACCGGGTGATGGCCAGGCTGGAGGGAAGGGGCTGGCTGGCCGAATAGCCGCGCATTTCGGCCACCGCGCGGAACACCTCGGGCCTCAGCAGGGCGTCGACCGCCACGTCCACCAGGGGCCCGGCCAGGAAGGCCCCGAAGGCCTGCAGGCTGGCGCCGCCGCCTTCGCTCGTCCTGGCGACCTCCGCCATCACTCGCGCCCGCAGGTTGGTCTTCAGCGCCTCGCGGTCGACATGGGCGTCGAAGGCGGCGCGGTCGCCGTCGCGGATGGAGACGAGGAAGGCATGGACGTCGCTGGCCGCGCTGTATCTCGGCACGGTGGCGCAGGCGCTGAGGGCCAGGGCGAGCGCGAGGAGGACGAGCTTGTTCATGGACGCCCCAGGACACGAAAGGGAAACGGCGCGGCCTTGTGGCCTGCCGGCGAAAGCAAGCTCCAGGGACGCGCCGAACCTTGGCGAAGTTACGGCGCGGCGCAGTTCCCGGCCCGGGCCTGGATCACGTAGAACAGGGCCTTGGCCTGGCTCATCTCATAGCGGTCGCCGGGGGTGTTGTTGGTCTTGCCGGTGACCAGGCTGACCGCCGAGTCCGGCCCGGTCTGGGGCTGGGCGAGGCTGGACTGGTTCCAGCGCGACAGCACCGGCGAACAGGCCGCCACCACCGCCTGGGCCACCTGGTCGGCCGGGTCTTCGTGCGAGCGGGCCAGGCGGTAACCCCAGCGGTGCAGGCAGTCGTCCAGGGCCGCGGCGTCGCCGCCCGTGGCGGCGGTCACCGCGGCCGGATCGGTGGTCGCGGCCGGCTGGGCGGCGAACGGCGAACAGATCTTCGCGTCCGCCGATCCGGTGTGGGCGCGTTCCGCGCACCCCGCGGCCGCCAGCAGGACCAGGGCCATGCCGCTCAGTTGTCTCATGCGCATAATCGTCCAGCCTCCTCAGGGGTTGGAGGCCGCGGGTTTCAGTACCGGTAGTGATCCGGCTTGAACGGCCCCTCTTTCGGCACGCCGATATAATCGGCCTGCTCGGTCCTCAAACGCGTGAGCTTGGCTCCGAGTTTCTCCAGGTGGAGCATGGCCACCTTTTCATCGAGATGCTTGGGCAGGGTGTAGACCTGTTTTTCGTAGGCCTTGCCGTTGGTCCACAACTCGATCTGGGCCAGGGTCTGGTTGGTGAACGAGGCGCTCATCACGAAGCTGGGGTGGCCGGTGGCGTTGCCCAGGTTCACCAGACGGCCCTCGGACAGCAGGATGATCTTCTTGCCGTCGGGGAATTCGATGTGGTGGACCTGCGGCTTGATCTCGTCCCACTTGAAGTTCTTCAGGCCGGCGACCTGAATCTCCGAGTCGAAGTGGCCGATATTGCAGACGATGGCGTTGTTCTTCATCGCCCGCATGTGGTCGACGGTGATGACGTCCTTGTTGCCCGTGGCGGTGACGAAGATGTCGGCGCGGCCGGCGCTGTCGTCCAGGGTCTGGACCTCATAGCCTTCCATCGCCGCCTGCAGGGCGCAGATCGGGTCGATCTCGGTGACGATCACCCGTGCGCCGCCCTGGCGCAGCGAGGCGGCCGAGCCCTTGCCTACGTCGCCGTAGCCGCAGACCACCGCCACCTTGCCCGACAGCATCACGTCGGTGCCGCGGCGGATGGCGTCGACCAGGCTCTCGCGGCAGCCGTAGAGGTTGTCGAACTTGGACTTGGTGACGCTGTCGTTGACGTTGATCGCCGGGAACGGGAGCTTGCCCTGCTTGGCGAGCTCGTAGAGGCGATGGACACCGGTCGTGGTCTCTTCGCTGACGCCCTTGATCGTCGCGACAGTCTTGGTGAGGTAGCCCGGACGCTCCTTGAGGAAGCGGTTGAGCGTCGCGACGAACACTTCCTCGTCCTCGTTCGACGGCTGGAACAGCGTCTCGCCGGCCTCGACCCGCGCGCCCCACAGCGCGAACATCGTCGCGTCGCCGCCGTCATCAAGGATCATGTTGCAGGTCTGGTCCTGGCCCCAGTCGAAGATGCGTTCGACATATTCCCAATATTCGTCGAGCGTTTCGCCCTTGATCGCAAACACAGGGACGCCGGTCGCGGCGATGGCGGCGGCGGCATGGTCCTGGGTCGAGAAGATGTTGCACGTCGCCCAGCGCACGTCGGCGCCGAGCGCGGTCAGCGTCTCGATCAGCACCGCGGTCTGGATCGTCATGTGGAGCGACCCCGTGATGCGCGCGCCGGTCAGCGGCTTCGACGCCCCGAATTCCTCGCGCAGCGCCATCAGTCCCGGCATCTCGGTCTCGGCAATCTCGATTTCCTTGCGACCGAAATCGGCAAGTGAGATATCCTTGACGACATAGTCGCGGGTCATGGTGTCGGCAGTCGTGGCCACGGTCGAATTCTCCAAATGTCGGGTTCGCGCCGCCCCTAGCGGGCGATCACCCGGAAGGCAAATATAAAGAATCCTTTATATGTTGCTAGGAGCGTCAGGCGATGCCCGTTTCGCTGACCAGCAGGCGCGGGTCGATGCCGGCCTTGCGGAAGGATGCCGACCAGCGCTTGTCAGCAGGCGTGTCGAACAGCAATTGATGATCGCCATCGACCGCGAACCAGCCGTGCCGGGTCATTTCCTCGTCGAGCTGGCCCTCGCCCCAGCCGGCATAGCCGAGTGCAATGAGCCAGTGTTTGGGACCCCGCCCCTCCGCAATGGCCCGAAGGATGTCGATCGTCGCAGTCATTGCGAAGCGCTCGCCTCCCGCGGTCGCGACCTCGAGCGAATCCTGCCCGCCCCAATCAGTCGAATGGAGAACGAAGCCTCGGCCCGGCTCCATCGGACCGCCATGATAGACGGCGCAGTCGGGCGCGCTGCCGGGATCGATGTCGAGCTGTTCGAGCACGTCGCGAAAGCCGATGCCCGCGCGCTTGTGGCCGATGCCGATGCCGATCGCGCCATTGTCGTCGTGGACGCACATGGCGATCACCGCGCGTTCGAACCGCGGGTCGGCCATGCCGGGCATCGCCAGCAGCAGCTTGCCGCCCAAAAATCGCGGTGTATCGCCCATCCGCCGCAGAATGAGCCTGTCGCGCCGGTGCCGCAAGCCTTGAGGCCTCGCCCTGCCGCGCCTATCTCGCCCTGCAACGCACCCAAGGAGACACGAATGACTATCCAGACCGGCGACAAGCTGCCCGATACCGCAATCACCATCGCCACGGCGGATGGTCCCCAGCCGACCACGACCGGCGAATTTTTCGGCGGCAAGAAGGTCGCTCTGTTCGCGGTTCCCGGCGCCTTCACCCCGACCTGCTCGGCGCGACACCTGCCCTCGTTC
>DATJHI010000037.1:0-26420 GCA_035493955.1 Caulobacteraceae bacterium
TGGCGTACTCGTGCTTACGCTGGTTGGCGTAGGCCACCGCCCGATGCAGGGTCTCTTCCAGATTGCGCGAGAAAGACGGCACGGAAGAACCTCTCAATCCTTTTCCATAGTGCACTGCAGGGGGTGCTGATGCCTGCGGGCTGTATCCACCACCTGGGCCACCTTGGTTTCGGCGACTTCGTAGGTGAACACCCCGCACACGCCCACGCCGTGCTGGTGAACAAGCAACATGATCCGCGTGGCCTCGTCGCGCGACTTATTGAAGAAGCGCTCGAGCACGTAGACTACAAACTCCATAGGCGTATAGTCGTCGTTCAACAGAAGAACGCGATACAACGACGGCTTCTGAGTCTTCGGCTTTACCTGAGTGACAACAGCCGAACCTACGCCCGCCTCCTGATCACCTTGCTTACGCTCGGTCATCAAACCTTGCTCTCCGTCGGGCCGGGGAATGGCCCGGCGACACGATTAGATATGCCAACTGCGCGGCTTTGGAAGACCCAGTTCCGGGGCCGCGACGTTTAAACCGACTGGCCGCCCAAGGTTCCGTCGTCGTTATCCGGGGCGGCGCCCAGGGCGCGGGCTGCTGTGGGCCGATCCTGCGCCGTCCCGATGAACGATGGCCGAACGAGGCCGGCTTTTCGGCAGGATAGGGCCGAATCGGCCCACGGCGCACGTGGCCGCCGCATCCGCTCAAGATGGGGTCGGCTCCCTCACATTTAAGGCCCCGCCGGAACGAGGTCGCAAAACGGAAAAGGGCCCGGAGCGTCTCCGCCCCGGGCCCGTACTCCCCAGTACTGTACGCGGGGTAAAGCTTAGCGGGCCGCCTGGAACTGCTCGACCACCGCGGTGGCGCGCTCGTTCAGGGGGCGCAGGGCGTCCTTCAGGGTGGAGGACACGATTTCCGAAGCCTTGTTCAGCTGGGCGATGTAGGCCTCCATCGCGGTCTTGGCGAAGGTGGTCTGAAGCTCGACCACTTCCTGCACGCTCTTGCAGGTCGACAGGGCCTTGGCCTGGGCGACCTGGTCCTCGAAGGCCTTCTTCGAATAGGCGATGGTCTGGGCGCCGAGGCTCTCGGCTCCCTTGGCCGCCGCGGTGACGCTGGCCGCCACGGCTTCCATGTTGCGCTTGCCTTGGGCGTTGGCTTCGTTGATCGCGGTCAGGGACTTCTCGACCCCGTCCTTGAACGCTTGGTTGCCGGCGGTCGCGAACTGGTCGACCGTCGTACGCACGGTATCGGCACCGGTGGTCATCAGGGCTTCTCCTCGGTCTCGTTCATGAAGAGCGGGCTTGGGGCCCGCCCACCCGCCAGCTTTGCCGCAGCGCAAACTGCTCAGCTCGCTTTTGGAAATGCAAATGGTCGCGGCGTCTTTATGGCGAACCTCAATTCCCCCGTCAAGCGTTTTTTGTGCACTGCAACATGGCTGGCGCCGCGGAGGCGAACGCCCCGAAAACGGCGGGGGCGGCGAAACGTCCCGGTCGCAATCGCCCACGGATTGTTTACCCTAGGGAAACCAAGCGCCTGCGATGCTCATTGTTCCTCAGCGGTCCTCAAACCGCCGGTTTTGTCCATTAACGACGGTCGCCGCATGATCAAGCCCGCCCGCCGCCTTTCGGTTTTCACCGCGTTCGTCGCCTTCGCGACGCTGTTGACGGCGGCCCTGGCCCCCGGTGCGGAAGCCAAGGCCCAGAGTCTCTACAATCAGCCGAAGTACGCCGCCATCGTGGTGGACGCCGCCACCGGCGAGGTGCTCTACGCCCGCCGCGCCGACCAGCCGCGTTATCCGGCTTCGATCACCAAGGTGATGACCTTCTATCTGGTGTTCGAGGCGCTCGCGACCGGCCGCCTGTCCCTGCAGGACCGGATCGTGGTCAGCGACCACGCCGCCGCCCAGCCGCCGTCGAAGTCGGGGATGCGCCCCGGCGAATCGATCACGGTGGACGAGGCCCTGCGGGTGACGGCGCTGAAATCGGCCAACGACCTGGCGGTCGCCTTCGCCGAAAAGATCGGCGGCAGCGAGGCGCGGTTCGCCGCCCTGATGACCCTGCGGGCCCAGGAGCTGGGCATGACCAACACCCGTTTCGTCAACGCCAACGGCCTGCCCGACACCCGCCAGATCACCACGGCGCGGGACATCGCCATCCTGTCGCGGGCGGTCATGCGCGACTACCCGCAGTACTATTCGTACTTCAGCCAGAAGACCTACGAGTTCCGCGGCCGGACCATCTCCAACCACAACGCCCTGCTGCACAAGATGCCCGGCGTGGACGGGATCAAGACCGGCTACACCAATGCGGCCGGCTTCAACCTGGCCGCCTCGGCGGTGCGCGACGGCCGGCGGCTGATCACCGTGGTGCTGGGCGGGCAATCGACCGCCGCGCGCGACGAGAACGTCGAGGAACTGCTCAACGCCGGTTTCGACGTGCTGGCCAAGCGCAAACTGGGCCAGACCATCACCGTCGCCGCCAACATGCGCGAACCCGACGACGTGGCCGGTCCGGTGATGCGCGTCGCCACCGAACAGGGCTCGGGCGAACAGGCCGGGCTGCAGGTGGCGGTGGCCGAGAATCAACTTCGCGGGCCGGCGGGCGGCGCGCCCACCGCCGCCTGGCTGAACGCCGCAGCCCAGCCCAGCAGCGGGCTGAAGGCGGCGACCCTGGCCCTGGCGGATCCCTCACGCGAAGCGCCCAAGCCGGACTGCGCCAAGGTGACCCAGAAGGTGAAGGTCAAGGCCCGGCGCGGACATCGCGCCCGCACCGAGACCGTCACCCGCACGGTCTGCAAGACCAGCCCCCGCGACGGCGTCCAGGTGGCCAAGGCCTCCGCCCAGGCCGCCACGGCCGACGACTGCGCCAAGGTCGCGACCAAGGGCCTCAGCCGCAAGGCCCGCATCGCCGTCGAGCGCCGTCGGGCCAAGGCCTGCAAGGCCGCCGCCGAAACCACCCAGCTCGCCGCGGCGGGCAAGGCCGGGGCCGCGGAAAAGGCCGGGCTGAAGGGCGAGGCCGGCGGAGCCTATCGCATCCAGGTCGGCGCCTTCGATTCCAAGGGCGCGGCCAAGGAGCACATCAGCAAGATCGCCAAGCACTACGGCCCGGTGGTCGCCTCCGCTTCGAGCCAGGTCGAACCCGCCAGCCGCGGCAACTACCGGGCCCGCTTCGCCGGCTTCAGCGCCCAGGGCGCCAAGGCCGCCTGCGCCGCCCTGTCCGCCAAGGGCGAACGCTGCATGGTCGTGGCGCCCTCGTAACAAGGCTCCTTCCCTGCCGTGGGGGGGCGGGGGCGAACCACCGCCTACCGCCGTAGCATCGTCTCTCGCGCCGCGTTGAGCTGGGCCGCCAGGCCCGAGGTTCCGCCCTGGTCGGGGTGGGTTCGCCGCATGAGACGCAGATAGGCGGCCTGCACCTCCGCTTCGGTCGCATCCGGCGCCACCCCCAGGATCGAGGCGGCGGTCGCCACATCGGGACCGGCCGCGGGCGGCGACGGCGAATGGCGCGGCCCGGCGGTGCGGCGCGCGCTCATCGACAGGACCAGGCCGATCAGGCCGACCACCGCCGCCTCGGCGACGCTCCCCCGCACGCCCAGCACCGCCGCCCCGGCGAACGCGAACAGCGCCAGCATCCCTGCGCCAGGCCGCCACACGCGGCCAGCCAAGCGCCCCACGCGCCGCAAACCGGCGCCGCCGACCAGGAGGCCGAGGAGCACGCAGCCGACGACGATGAACAGCACGGGGCGCTCAGCTGGCCGCGGCCAGCGGCTCCGGCTCGACAGCCGCTGAGGCGCCCTGGGGCAAACCCAGCGACTGCATCAGGCCCCGCAGTTCCTGGCGGGCGGCGACGTGGCTGAGGGAGACCGCCACGGGGCGGACCTTGGTGGAAAGATCGGCGACCGTGAGACCGAAGGGAAACAGCTCCCGATAGATCACGCGGTCGCGCAGTCCGGGGCCGATGCGGAAGCCGATCCGGCGGCTCAGGGCCGCCACGCGCTCGTCCAGGCGTCTGCGGTTGCGGGCCTCGGCCGGAGCCAGGCGGTTGCGCAGCACCACCCAGTCCACCGAGCTGCGGTCAGCCATCATCCGCTGCTTGCGCGCTTCCCACACCGTCTCCGAATAGAGGCCCGGCTTGATCAGGTCGAGGGTGACCGGATCGACCGTGCCCAGCATGTCGAAGTCCACGAAACTGTC
The DNA here is from genome assembly GCA_035493955.1 of Caulobacteraceae bacterium. Lineage (GTDB taxonomy): Bacteria > Pseudomonadota > Alphaproteobacteria > Caulobacterales > Caulobacteraceae > NCED01. The sequence goes on from DATJHI010000037.1 coordinate 4,179, forward strand.
GTTCATCGGGGTGACGATCAGGTCCGCGCGGGCGTGAGCGGCGCGCGACAGGCCGGTGTCGCCGCCGGGGGTGTCGATGATGATGAAATCGGCCGGCGCCAGGATCTCGAACGCCTGTTCCAGCACGTCCGGCGGGACTTCCCCCGGCGCCGACAAAGCCGGGTCGCGGGCGGTGAAATCCAAGGGCATGGGCAGGGCGACGCCAGCGTTGTCCATCCAGGCGCGGCGGCTGGCGAAGAATCGGCCGATCGAGCGTTGGCGCAGATCGAGGTCGATCACCCCCACCCGGGCGCCCGTGTGCAGCAGGGCCGTGGTGACGTGGAGGGCGATGGTGGACTTGCCCGCCCCTCCCTTCTCGTTGCCGACCACGATGACGCGGGGGGTCCTGGATTGCGCGGTCAAGCTCGGCTCCTGATTCGTCCGCCGCCTCGAGCGGACCGGGGGGCGGCACACATACCGCGCCTGGCCGCCCCCGCGTCAACGCGGCTTGAAGCCTCAAGCGAAGCTTTACCCCATGCCCCGGAGGGCGCGATAAGCGAACCATCCCCGGCGGAGCCTCAAGATCAGTCATGGCCGACGACCACGCCCTTCCCATCGTCCGCACCGTGGCCAGCCTGCGCGCGCACATCACCCCGTGGCGCGAACGGGGTCAGACCGTGGCCCTGGTCCCCACCATGGGCTCGCTTCACGAGGGCCACCTCTCCCTCGTCCGCATGGCGCGCCAGCAGGCCGACCACGTGATCGCCAGCGTCTTCGTCAATCCGCGCCAGTTCGGGCCGAAGGAGGATTTCGACGCCTATCCGCGCGACGAGACCGCCGACGCGCGGATGCTCGCCCTCGCCGCCTGCGACCTGATGTACGCCCCCGGCCCCCTCGACATGTATCCGGCCGGCTTCTCGACCTCGGTGTCGGTGGGGGGGATTTCCGAGATTCTCTGCGGCGCCGCCCGGCCGGGCCATTTCAACGGGGTGGCGACCGTGGTGACCAAGCTGCTCACCCAGGTCGCTCCCGACGTGGCGATCTTCGGGGAGAAGGACTACCAGCAGCTGCAGATCATCCGCCGGCTGGCCCGCGATCTGGACCTGAGGCTGGAGGTGCTGGGCGCGCCGGTGGTGAGGGCGCGAGACGGCCTGGCCCTCTCCTCGCGCAACGCCTACCTGAGCAAGGCCGAGCGGGAGGTGGCCCCCCGGCTGCACGCCATCCTGGCCGAGGCGGAGAAGGCCCTGGCCGCCGGCGAACCCGTGGCGGCCGTGGAAAGCCGGGCGCTGGCGGCCTTGTCCAAGGCCGGGTTCACCGGGATCGATTACCTGGAGGTGCGCGGCGCCGAGGACCTGACCCGGCAGGGACCGGGGCCCGTGTCCGGGCCGGCGCGGGTGCTGGCGGCGGCCTGGCTGGGCAAGACCCGACTGATCGACAATGTCGCGGTGGGATGAAGCCGCCTACCAGGCCCCCAGCTCGCGCAGCTTCAACGCCAGTTCGGTGGGAATGGCGTCGTCACCGCCCTCGCCGTGGAGGTCCTGCGGCGCGTCCTTCGGCTCCAGATAGCGCCAGCCCTGGAACGGGCGCCGCGGCGCCGGGGCGGTGCGGATGATCTCCGGCGAAACCACGATATGGCAGCGGGCGGCCTGGCCCTCCCCCACGGTTTCGATCCGAAGGATCCGCTGGCGGCACTGGATCACGCCCTTGATCACCCGGTAGATCGAGCCGCCGTCGACCAGCTCGTCGGCGCGCTTGGGCGTTTGGCGGGTGTGCACCTTCCAGTCCGGATCCAGGTGCTGGTGGTCGGCCCTCCACTGCAGGAGCGCTTCGATGCTGTCGGCGCCGACGACGAGCTTGATCATATGCAGGGTCATGGTCCGCCAGAGATAGGGCCTGACGAACCGCGGGCGAATGCGTCAATCGGCCTTCAGCGACTGGGAGCAGCGCCGGACGCTCCCGGCGCGGGCGGGGTCACCACCTGCGGCGCGACCACGGGCGGGGGCGGGCCGTTCGTGCCCAGGGCGCCGGGCGTGGCTCCGGCCCCGACCACGGCGCCGGTGGCGGGGTTGTAGGCAGTGCCGACGCCGGCGCCGGTGGCCTCCGCACGCTGCACGGCGGTGTTGCTGCGCTGGGTGGCGACATAGGTCCAGGCGCACAGGGCCAGGAAGGCGATGATGACCAGGGCCCACCAGATGGGCCTGTAGGAACGGTCTTGGGTCTCGGCCATGAGGAATCCTCCGGATCTGGTCCGGGCAACCGCCATGGGCGGCCGCTGGTTCCCCTGCGCCGGGCGGACGCATCGCCGCGACTCATCCACGGGACTAAGCTCGATCGATGGATGGCCTGAACGACGGCTTTGCGGACTCGGCGCTGACGCGGTTGTTCGTGGGCGAACAACGCTCCCCCGACGTCAGCGTCTTCACCCTTCCGGGCGGGCGCATCCTGTTCGCCGCGGGCGAGCCCGCCGAAAACCTCTATTTCGTCCGCACCGGGCGGCTGGGCGCGGTCAAGCGCGAGGAAGGCCACGACCAGCAGTTCCTGGGGGTGATCAAGCCCGGAGAGCCGGTGGGCGAGATGTCCCTGGTCGCGGGCACGCCGCACAGCGCCACCGTCCTGGCCCTGCGCGACAGCGAACTGTTCTCCCTGCCGCGGGCCAGCTTCCTGGCCGAGGCGCACCGGCGCCCCGAGCTGATGACCGAACTGGCGCGGCTGATGATCCTGCGGGTGCGCGAAACCGGCGCCCGCACCGCCGCGGGCGACCCGACCGTGTTCGGCTTCGTCGGCGTGGCCGGCGGGGTCGAGGTGCGCCGGCTGGTGGAGCACGTCGAACGTCACATGACCGGCTTCGGCCAAGCGGTCACCGTGGTCGGGGCCGAGGCCGCCGGGGCGCCCACCGAATGGTTCTCCACCGTCGAACAGCGGCACGATTACGTACTGTACGTCGCCGAACACGACCAGACCGCCTGGGCCGAGCAGTGCGGGCGCCAGGTCGATCGGCTGTTCCTGGTCGGACGGGGAGGCTCGGCCCCGCCGGAAAAGCCCTCCGCCTTCGCCGCCGAGGCCATGCGCCAGCACCGGCTGATGGACCTGGTGCTGCTGCACGAGCCGGAGACCGTCGAACCCCGGGGTTCGGAGGCCTGGCTGACCGCGGCTCCGGCCACGCGCCTGTTCCACCTGCGCCGCGGCGACGAGGCCGACGCCGCCCGCATGGCCCGCACCCTGACCGGGCGATCGGTCGGCCTGGTGCTGTCGGGGGGCGCGGCCAGGGCCTACGCCCACGTCGGCGCGATCCGGGCCCTGCGCGAAACCGGCACGCCGATCGACTTCGTCGGCGGGACCTCGATGGGGGCGATCATCGGGGCGGGCGTGGCCATCGGCTGGGACGACGCCGAACTGGACCGCCGCATCCGCCAGGCCTTCGTCGATTCGAGCCCGGTGGCCGACATCGCCTTCCCCATGATCGCCATGACCCATGGCCATAGAGTGCGCCGCCGCCTGCACGAGCACTTCGGCGACCGCGACATCGCCGACCTGTGGCGGCCCTATTTCTGCATCTCCTCGAACCTGACCTCGGGCCAGCACCAGGTGCATCGGCGCGGACGACTGGCCCACGCCCTGGAGGCTTCGTCCGCCCTGCCCGGCGTGCTGCCGCCGGTGATCGTCGGCGACGACGTCCTGGTCGACGGGGCCCTGCTGCGTAACTTCCCCACCGACGTGATGAAGGCCTGGAACCGGGGGCCGATCGTGGGGGTGGACGTCTCCCGCTCCCGCGGCCTGACCGCCGACGAGATCGTTCCCCCGGCCTCGATCCTGCGCTGGTTCCTGTCGGGGGACTTCATGAAGGGCCCGCCCATCGTCTCGCTGCTGATGCGCGCCGCCACGGTCTCGACCGACCGGGAACTGGCCGCCGCCCGCGAGGCGGCCGAGGTGCTGGTGATGCCGCGGGTGGAGGAGATCGAGATCCGCGACTGGAGACAGGGCTACGCGCCGGCGGTGACGGCGGGCCACGAGGCCATGGTCGCGGCGCTGAAGGGCCTGGCCCCCGTCCCCGAACTTCGGCGGCTGAAGCTCGCCCAGCTCGCCGCCGCCGGCGGCGCGGTTCCGGGCTGATACGGGCGCAAACGCGACCTGTTTACACGGGGGGCTTTTCCCGGCGTCCGACGCGTCCTACCTTCGACGTCCTCGTGCAACAGTCGAAAGGAGGTGATCCAGTGTCTCATAGTTTCATCCGTGGTTCGGATACCGTGACCTGGACCTCCGCTTGCGGGGTCTGCGCCTAAGTCCGCTTGGCATAGGTCGCGGGCCGCTCTGCGGTCCTGACTATGGAAAGGCCGTCGGGGGCGACCCCGGCGGCCTTTCGCATTTTCTTACGCGGCGATCGAAACGGTTGTCGCCGTGGTGGAATTGGCGTCGGACGTCGGCGTCGTCGCCGTCGTCGCCGCGGCAGCCTGGTCGGTATGGTGATGGTGGTGATGGTGCGGCGTGTAGGCCTTCAAGGCCGTGGCGAGTTCGTCGGCGCTGAGCGCGCCGTCGCCGTTGGTGTCCAGCTTGCCGAAGGCCTGGGACGCGTCTGGGGTCCCGGTGGACGCAGCCGTCGTGGTCGTGGCCCCGTCGCTGTTCGACGAGAGGGCCTTGGTGATCTCGTCCAGGCTCAAGGAACCGTCGCCGTTGGCGTCCAGGCTGGAGATCAGCTTGGAGGCGAGGTCGTCTGCGCTCGGCCGCTGTTGGCCTTGGACGTTGATCAGACTGGACAAGGCGTCGCCGGAGAACTGATCCGACGCGCTGGTAGGCGTGGGGGCGGACGGCGCCGAGGACGAATCGGCCTGATCGGCGTCGGAGGAACCGTTTACGCCGGGCAATTCTTGCCCGGCCTGCGTCTTCTGGGTGTGCAGCGAGTGCATCATCTTGTGAAGCAGCTGGCTCGCGTAACTACTTGAGTTATTGGAAACTTCCATTTCTCACCTCGCATGGACCCGCATTTCGCGGGCGCGCCCGCCCGATGCGGAAGCGCCAACGCAACGCCGGCAAGGCGCAGGGCATGCAAGTATTAGGCTAGAATATTTAAGTAATTGACCGGACTTTATTGAATTGATCGCGCCACATTTGCGCCCGCACTGGGGCCATGGAAGGCCGCCGGGGAAGACTCCGACGGCCCTTCGCATTTAACGATCTGCGATCAGGCGGGGATCGGGTCGACCGCCAGCTCTGCCTTGGGATCCGGACCAAAGCGGTTCGGGCCGACCGTGCCGGGCAGAATCGCGAACACCAGCAGCACGATCACCCCGATGAAGGGGATCAGGCCGATCAGCAGCCACCACGCCGACTTGTCGATGTCGTGTAGTCGCCGGAAATTCAGCGCCAGACCAGGCACGAACAGGGCCAGCACGACCAACAGCTGCAAGACCGGAGACCCATGCAGGACGGCCTGGTCGAGTACGGCGGCGATCAGATTGACAACGAAATTGAACAGGACAAACAGCCAGAATTCCTTCCGGCGCGCGCGTCCGTCGAAGGCTGCGTATTTGGTCTTCAGCGTCTCCAGCACCGTGTCCATTGGCGGTCCTCCCCAGTTCCGGCAGGCACGTTCGGCTCGGGCGCGCCAATGGTCAAGCCTGGCTGCCCGCGCCTTGATCCCCCTCTCCTCCGTGCTAAACCCGCGCCGACCGTTTCGCCTGGAGCCATCGATGACCGCGACCCGCACCGAGACCGACACCTTCGGCCCCATCGAGGTCGCCGCCGACCGCTATTGGGGCGCCCAGGCGCAGCGTTCCCTGGGCAATTTCAAGATCGGCTGGGAAAAGCAGCCCTTGGCCGTCGTCCGGGCGCTGGGGATCGTCAAGCGGGCCGCCGCCGAGGTGAACCGCACCCTGTCGGGCCTCGACCCCAAGATCGCCGACGCCATCGTCGCCGCGGCCCAGGAGGTGATCGACGGCAAGCTGGACGACCACTTCCCCCTGGTGGTGTGGCAGACCGGCTCGGGCACCCAGTCGAACATGAACGCCAACGAGGTGATCTCGAACCGGGCGATCGAGATGCTGGGCGGCGAGATGGGCTCCAAGAAGCCGGTCCACCCCAACGACCACGTCAACATGAGCCAGTCGTCCAACGACACCTATCCGACGGCCATGCACATCGCCTGCGCCGAGGAGATCGTCCATCGGCTGCTCCCCGCCCTGAAGACCCTCCACGCCGCCCTGGACGACAAGGCCAAGGCCTGGGACCACATCATCAAGATCGGGCGCACCCACACCCAGGACGCCACGCCCCTGACCCTGGGCCAGGAATTCTCCGGCTATGCCCAGCAGGTCGCCAACGGCGTCGCGCGGATCGAATCCACCCTGCCGATGCTGATGCAGCTGGCCCAGGGCGGCACCGCCGTCGGCACCGGGCTGAACGCCCCCGTCGGCTTCGCCGAACAGGTGGCGGCCAAGATCGCCGAGATCACCGGCCTGCCCTTCACCAGCGCCCCCAACAAGTTCGAGGCCCTGGCCGCCCACGACGCCATGGTGTTCAGCCACGGGGCCATCAACACGGTGGCCGCCAGCCTGTTCAAGATCGCCAACGACATCCGCTTCCTGGGGTCCGGGCCGCGCTCGGGCCTGGGCGAGCTGGCCCTGCCGGAGAACGAGCCGGGCTCCTCGATCATGCCGGGCAAGGTCAACCCGACCCAGTGCGAGGCCATGACCCAGGTGTGCGTGCAGGTGTTCGGCAACAACGCCGCCCTGACCTTCGCCGACAGCCAGGGCCATTTCGAGCTCAACGTCTACAATCCGGTGATGGCCTACAACTTCCTGCAGTCGGTGCGCCTGATCGCCGACGCGGCGGTCAGCTTCACCGACAACCTGGTGCTGGGGCTGCAGCCGCGCGAGGACAACATCAAGGCCGCCCTGGACCGTTCGCTGATGCTGGTGACGGCGCTGGCCCCCAAGATCGGCTACGACAACGCCGCCAAGATCGCCAAGACCGCGCACAAGAACGGCACCACCCTGCGCGAGGAGGCGGTCGGCGGCGGCTATGTCACCGACGCCGAGTTCGACGCGGTCGTGCGGCCGGAGAAGATGATCGGGCCGGGTTGAGATCGATCCGGGCGCGACATTCCTGGGTATCTGCTAGGAGCTGAGGAATGGCGCGACGGATGAGCATCACACGCGAGGCCTACGGCGGGGCGATGGAGCTGGAGCGCCGCCGTTCGGGCGGGGGGTTCAGCATGGCCCGGGTGGCCCTCTTGCTGCTGCTGGCGGCGGTCTATGTGCCGTTCGGGATCTTCCACCTGGTCAGCCCGGACAGCCTGTTGCCGATCATGCCGCCGGCCGTGCCCTTTCCCCGCGCGGTGATCCTGTTCACCGGCGCCTGCGAGATCGCCGGCGGAATCGGCCTGCTCCTGGCCCGCACCCGGCGGGCGGCGGCGATCCTGCTGTCGATCTATGCGGTGTGCGTCTGGCCCGCCAACATCTGGCAGGCGGTCGCGCACATCCACACCCCGCCCATTCCCGACAGCTGGTGGTACCACGGGCCCCGGCTGGCCTTTCAGCTGGTCTTCATCTGGTGGCCCTTGTTCGCGGTGGAGCTGATCGACTGGCCGTTCGCGAAGCGGCGGTAAGGCGAAGCTCGCCCGCCGGCTAGAGCGTCGCCCACGCCTCGACCTTGAGGCGGGCGACCAGTTCGGCGCCCCCCCGGCCGTCCGGATGGAAGACCAGGGCCTCGGCGGGGACGGCGCCGTTCGCCTGGTCTCCGAAGGCGGCGCGCAGGTTGGGGACATGGGTCACGATCAAGATGTCCGTCCCCGCGCGCGGGACTTCGGCCGCCTTGGCGCGGAGCCAGGCGCCCTGTTCGGCGCCCACCCCGGCCTGCATCCCCTGGCCCCCCTCGTCGAGTTGGGGAACCGTCTTGGCGGGGCCGAGCCCGGCCAAGCGAAGGGTCTGCTGCGCCCGGAAGGTCGGGCTCGAATAGATGTCGCCAACCTGGATCCCGAGCCGCCGCAACCCAGCGCCCAGGGCCGCGGCCTCGGCCTTGCCGGCTTCGTCGAGCTGGCGTTCGAGGCCCCGGTTGCCCGGATCGGCGGCGGCCCTATCGGGGGCGGCCATGGGGGCGTTGGCGTGGCGCAGCACCAGCACATAACCGCCCTGGCGCAGGGCGGCGGCGAGGGCGGCCCCGGAAAGGGGAGCGGCCCGGGCGGCGGGGCTTAGGGCCAGCGCCGCGACGAGAAGCAGTGCGGGAACGAAGCGGGAAGCCATAGGCGGAATCCTCGTCCTTGCGGAGGGCGCGGGCCACCTCACCCCTTCTCGACGAAACTATCCAGCACCTTCTTCTCGCCGGCCTTGTCGAAGGCCACGGTCAGCTTGTTGCCCTCGACCAGGCGCACCGCGCCGTAGCCGAACTTCTGGTGGAACACCCGGTCGCCGCGCCGGTAGCCGGCGGTCCCGGCGGAGGGGTCCGAGGTGGCGATCAACCGGCCCTCGCCCTCGATCGGGGCCGAGCGCCCGCCGAAGCCGCGCGACACGCCCGCCGGCGGGACATAGGCCGCCGTGCGTTCCTGGGCCCTGCGCCAGCCCGGCGAGGTGTAGCCGGAGCCGAAGGCCGGGGTCTCGTCCCAGCGGCTCTTGCCCGGCTCCTGCATGCCGGGGCCGCCGCCGTAATAGCCGGTCTCGGAACTGGCCTGGACATTGGCCAGGGGCAGTTCGTCGACGAAGCGCGACGGCAGCTGCGAGGTCCAGCGGCCGTAGACCTGGCGGTTGGCGACGAAGCTGATCCGCGCCTCCTCCCGCGCCCGGGTGATGCCGACGTAGGCGAGGCGCCGCTCCTCCTCCAGTCCCTTCTCGCCCTTCTCGTCCATGGAGCGTTGGGAGGGGAACACCCCCTCCTCCCACCCCGGCAGGAACACCAGCGGGAATTCCAGCCCCTTGGCCGAGTGCAGGGTCATGATCTGGGCCGCGTCGTCGCCGGCCCCGCGGTCGAGGTCCATCACCAGGGACACGTGCTCGAGATATTCCGCCAGGGTGTCGAAGGCGCCCATGGCCTGGACCAGCTCCTTCAGGTTATCCAGCTTGGACGCCGACTGCGGGCCTTTGTCGGCGCGCAGCATGTCGGTGTAGCCGCTCTCCTCCAGGATGATCTCGGTCAGCTCCGGGTGGCGGATCTGGCCCGCCTGGGCGGTCCAGCGGTCCAGGTCGCGGATGAAGGTCGCCAGTTGGGTGCGGGTGCGGGCGGGCAGTTCGTCGGTGGCGACCAGGCCCCGCGCGGCCAGGGTGGCGGAAACGCCGTGGTGGCGGGCCACCGCCAGCAGCTTCTGCACCGAGGCGTCGCCGATGCCCCGGCGGGGAGTGTTGACGATGCGCTCGAAGGCCAGGTCGTCGTCGGCGGACTGGACCAGGCGCAGATAGGCGTGGGCGTCGCGGATCTCCGCCCGTTCGAAGAAGCGCGGGCCCCCGACCACGGTGTAGGGGATCTGCATCATCACGAAGCGTTCCTCGAACGCCCGCATCTGGAACGAGGCCCGCACCAGGAGCGCCGCCTCCCGGTATTTGCGGCCCGAGGCGTGCCACCGGTCCAGCTCGTCGGCGATCAGCCGGGCCTCCGCCTCCCCGTCCCAGACGCCCCGGACCAGGACCTTTTCGCCCCCGCGCGCCTCCGTCCACAGGGTCTTGCCGAGGCGTCCCTTGTTGGCGGTGATCAGCCCCGAGGCCGCGGCCAGTATGTGCTCGGTCGAGCGGTAGTTGCGCTCCAGCCGCACCACCTTCGCGCCCGGAAAGTCCCGCTCGAAGCGCAGGATGTTGTCCACCTCGGCCCCGCGCCAGCCGTAGATCGACTGGTCGTCGTCGCCGACGCAGCAGAGGTTCCGGTCCGGGCCGGTGAGCAGCCGCAGCCACAGGTACTGGGCCACGTTGGTGTCCTGGTATTCGTCGACCAGGATGTATTTGAACCGGCGGTGGTAGTCCGCCAGCACGTCGTTGTGCCCGGTGAAGATGGTCAGGTTGTGCAGCAAAAGGTCGCCGAAGTCGCAGGCGTTCAGGGCCCGCAGCCGTTCCTGGTACAGTCGGTAGACGGCCACGCCCTTGCCGGCGGCGAAACTCTCGCCCTCGGACGGCGGGACCTTGTCCGGGGTGAGCCCCTTGTTCTTCCACTGGTCGACCAGTCCGGCCATGTGCCGGGGCGTCCAGCGCTTGGCGTCGATCCCTTCGGCCTCGATCAGCTGTTTCAGCAGCCGCTCCTGGTCGTCGGTGTCGAGGATGGTGAAGCTGGACTTCAGTCCGACCAGCTCGGCGTGGCGGCGCAGGATCTGGGCGGCCACCGCGTGGAAGGTGCCGAGCCAGCGCAGGCCCTCCGCCCCCTGGCCGATCAGATGGCCGGTGCGCTCGCGCATCTCGCGGGCGGCCTTGTTGGTGAAGGTGACGGCCAGCAGCTCCCACGGCCGCGCCCGCCCCGTCGCCAGGATGTGGGCGAGCCGCGTGGTCAGGACCCGGGTCTTGCCGGTCCCGGCGCCCGCCAGCACCAGCACCGGCCCGTCCACGGCCTCCACCGCCGCGCGCTGCTCCGGGTTCAGCCCCTCCAGATAGGCGGGCGCCGGCCCGCCGGCGCGGGCGAGGTCGCTGATGCGGGGGACGGGCAGGTCGGACACGGGCAATCCCGGCTGGAAAAGGAGAACGGATGTAGCACGTGGGGAGGGACGGCGGAAAAGTCTAACCGCCCGGCTCCGCCGTGAAACCGGGGCCTGGCGGGCCCCCGCCGCACAACCGTTGGTACAGGGCCGACAGCGCTCCCGCCTCGCCCGGACGGTCGAGGCCGAAGGTCTCGTGCATCAGGGATTCCAGTTCGGCCGCGTCCAGCACGCGCTTCTCGATCCCGCCGTCGCGGCGGTAGACGGACAGGGCGTTGTCGAACAGGGCGTAGCGCCGATCCTCCCCCACCCAGGCCGCCATCAGATGGCCGACGAAGGGCGAGTCCGGATGGGTCGAGACGAACCAGTTGGGCAGCTCGTAATCGACCGGGGCCTGGGGCGTGGGCTCCAGCAGGTAGACGGGCGCCCAACCCGACGGCAGGTGGAACTGCAGTTGCAGGGCGTCACGGTCGGAGACGAACCGGTACAGGCCGTCGCCGATGTGCTGTTCGAGTCCGGCCACGGGACGCAGGGGCGCCAGCTGGGTCACCCCGCCGAAGCCGACGTCGGCCTGGAACGGTCCGGCCTCCGTCTCCACCTGCAGGACCCGGTGGGTGCGCGGCCCGACCAGGCCCTTGGGGCGTCCCCACTGCACCCGGGCCGCCAGGTCGACCACCGCAAAGCCCAGCGCCTTCAGCACCGCCGAGAACAGGCCGTTGTGCTCGAAGCAGTAGCCGCCGCGCCTGGTCCCCACCAGCTTGGCCTGGATGGAGGCCAGATCGACCTTCACCGGGCGGTTCAGCAACACGTCCAGGTTCTCGAACGCGATCGCCCGCGGATGGCGCGCGTGCAGGGCCCGCAGCACCGCCAGGGTCGGCTCCCGCGGGCCGTCGTAGCCTATGCGGCGGAAATAGGCGTCGAGGTCGACGGCGTCGGTCATCGTCGCGGTCTAGCACGGGCCGCCCCGTCTGCTACAGAGCCGCCCATGACCGATCCCGCCGTCCAGATCACCGCCCGCGGTCCCCGCGCCATCGCCGAGGCCGCCGCCGTGGCGGTCGACGCCGACCCCCTGCTCGAGGGGGCCACCTATTCGATCCTGGAGGAGGACGAGGACCGGGGCCTGTGGCGCATCGACGCCTTCCCCACCGAGACGTCGGAGGCGGACCGGTTCCGCCAGGTGCTGTCGCAGTTCGGCGGCCTGTCGGTCGCCACCGAGGTGCTGGCCGACGCCGACTGGCTGGCCATGGCCCTGTCCGGCCTGCCGCCGGTCCGCGCGGGACGCTTCTTCATCTACGGGGTCCACGACCGCGGCCGCATCCCGCCCAACGCCGTCAGCCTGCGGATCGAGGCCGGCGCCGCCTTCGGCACCGGGCACCACGGCACCACCGTCGGGTGCCTGCTGGCCTATGACCGGCTTCTGAAGCGGAGGCGCTTCGGCAAGGTGTTGGACGTGGGCGCGGGCACCGGGGTGCTGGCCATCGCCGCCGCCAAGACCGGAACCCCGGTGGCGGTCGGCACCGACATCGACCCCATCTCGGTGCGGATCGCCGGGGAGAACGCCGCGGTCAACGCCGTGCGCGCCCGTTTCGTCCACGCCTCCGGGCTGCATCACCGGGCGGTCGCCGACCGCGCGCCCTACGACCTGGTCTTCGCCAACATCCTGGCCCGGCCCCTGGTCAGCCTGGCCCAGCCGATCAAGGGGGCGCTGAAGCCGGGCGGCTACGCCATCCTGTCGGGACTGCTCCGCACCCAGGAGCGCTACGTCCGCACCGCCTATCTGAACCGCGGCTTCAAGCTGGAGGCGCGTATCCGCCGCGACGCCTGGAGCGCGCTGGTGCTTCGGCGGGGTTGAACCGGTCCCGGGCTGGCTGACGATCCAGGTACTGCTGCTGCAGCGGGGTCAGGCCGGTCTGCGACGCGAGCGGCGGCGGAGGCGCGGCCGTGCCGGCGTCGGGCGGCGGGGGCGAGTACGGGGGCGGCAGGGGTGGCGCGATGAAGGCGGCGCTGGGAGCCCCCGACTGCGGCCCGAACGGGGGCGACAGACTGGCCGACGAGCCCGCGAACGGCTGCGACCCGATCATGCCCGCCGCCCCGCCGGCGCCGTCGTCATGGACGTAGCCGGTCCGCCCGTCCGGGCAGCTGATCGTGGTTCCGCCGAGGCCGTCGCTATAGCTGAGGCAGTTCTGGGCGCGGGCCCCGCCGACGGCTGCGGCGAGGCTCAGACCAACGGCAAGGGCGAGGACGCGGCGCATGGCTGGGATATGGGGCGGGGCCCCGCCCCGGTCGAGTCGACCAGGCGCTAATCCGACGTCGCCGCGCGACCGCTCCAGCCCAGCGCCGCCACCCGGCAGGCCGAGGCCAGGGGCCGGTCCCCCCGGCCCGCGTCGATGCGGATGATCAGGCCGGCCATGCTGAGCCCTTCGCCCGCGGCCATGGCCTCCAATGCGGCCCAGAACTCCGGCTCCAGGGCTACGGAGGTGGGGTGGCCGCTGAGGGAGAATGAACGTTTCTTCAGTCTGGGCATATCCACAAGCTTACCCTGCTCCGCAAGGGGCGCCATGGTCGATCCCGTATGTCAGCCCCCCAGCCGCGCCTCATAGGTCTCGCCACCGCGTCCCCGCCCCATACGATCGATCAGGACCTCGCCGCCGAGGTCGCCGCGCGGATGTTCCAGGGCCGGGTGTTCCGAAGCGTCGACCTGAAGGCCATCTTCGCCAACACCGGCATCCGGACCCGCCGCACCGCCCGGCCGCTGGACTGGTACGTGGAGAACCAGGGCTGGCCGGAACGCAACGCGGCCTATCTGGAGGCCGCGGGCGAACTGTTCCTGCAGGCGGCGCAAAAGGCGCTGGACCAGGCCGGCGTGGCCGCCGGCGAGATCGGCGAGGTGGTGACCGTCTCCTCTACCGGCATCGCCACCCCAAGCCTGGAGGCGCGGCTGCACGGGCGGCTGGGCCTGTCGCCGGGGGTGCGCCGCGTCCCCGTGTTCGGGCTGGGCTGCGCCGGCGGGGTGTCGGGTCTGGCCCTGGCGGCGCGGCTGGCGCGGGCGACGCCGGGCAAGCCGATCCTGCTGGTGATCGTCGAGCTGTGCAGCCTGTCCTACCGCCCCGACGACTTCTCCAAGGCCAGCGTCATCTCCGCCGCCCTGTTCGGCGACGGGGCGGCCGCGGCGGTGGTGGTCTGCGACGACAGCGCCAAGGGGCGGGCGCTGGAGGCGCAGGGCGAGCAGTTGTGGCCGGACACCCTGAACATCATGGGCTGGCGGATCGACGCCGCCGGGTTCGGGGTGATCCTGTCGGCCAAGCTCCCGGAGTTCATCGCCGCGCGACTGCCGGGCGCCGTGGACGGCTATTTGGCCAAGACCGGGACCGACCGCGCCACGGTGGACCGGTTCGTCTGCCATCCGGGCGGGACCCGGGTGCTCGCCGCCCTGGAAGCGGCCCTTGGCGTCCTCCCCGGCGCCCTGGACCACGAGCGGGGGGTCCTGGCCGACTTCGGCAACATGAGCGCGCCGACGGTGTTCTTCGTGCTGGAGCGGGTGCTGAACGCCGACGCCCATCCGGGGCGGCTGGTGATGAGCGCGCTGGGGCCGGGTTTCACCGGGACCCTGCTCACCCTGGGCCCGGCCCATGGTTGAAGCCGTCCTGCTGCTGGTTTTCGTCACCCTGCAGCGCCTGGCCGAGCTGGGCTGGAGCCAACGCAACGAAAAACGCCTGCGGGCCCGCGGGGCGGTGGAGGCGGGCGCCGCCCACTACCCGGCGATGGTCGCCCTGCACGCGGTCTGGATCGCCTGCCTCTGGGCGTTCGGTTGGAACCGGCCCCTGCAGGCGGGATGGGTCGGGGCGTTCTTCGTGCTGCAGGCCGCCCGCCTCTGGGTGCTGGCCACGCTGGGGGAGCGTTGGACCACGCGAGTGATCGTGCCGCCGGGAGAGCCGCTGGTGCGACGCGGGCCCTACCGGTTCATCAGCCATCCCAACTATCTGGTGGTGGCGTTGGAGGTCCCGGCGCTGTCCCTGGCCTTCGGCCTGCCCTGGCTGGCCCTGGCGTTCGGCCTGGCCAACCTGGCCATGCTGGCCTGGCGGATCCGGGTGGAGGTCCGCGCCCTGGTGGACTTCTCAACTTAGGAACAAGGCCCCGCCCTGCCCGTTTCGCCGCCAGGGTTTGTTCAAAGGACTTGAACCATGGCGGACAGCGGCAGCGGCGGCGGCAACACCTTCCTGGCCTTCATGGTCGGAGGGCTTCTGGTGGTGGTCTTGATCGTGGGCTTCTTCATGCTCAACGGCCGTGGCCTGGGGCCCGCCCCCACCAAGGCGGTCGACGTCACCATCTCGGCCCCCAAGATCGACGCGCCGAAACCCGCCGGCGGCTAGGCGGGACGCCGCCGCTACGAATCCCTTTTGGCGCCGTCCAGAAGCGACTTCGCCTTCGCCGTCCTGGCGTCGGCGGCCGCCTTCTGCGCCTTGGTGCGGCCGAACTTCACCCGGTTCTCGACCGCCTTCACCTGGGCCGCCGCCTTGGCGCGGACCTTTCTCGCCTTGTTGAGATTGATCGGCGCGGTCATTGCGGCGGCGAATCCTTGGCCTGCGCCCGCGCCAGGGCCGGGCGCTCTGAGAAGCGGGCCTTGAAGGTTTCGTAAGCCGGGCGCTCGGGGAACATGCGGGCGGCCCACTGCAGGAGGCTGCCGACCAGGATGTCGACGGTGGAGAAACGATCCCCCAGCATCCACGGTCCCGCCTCCAGCCGCTCGGCGATGCGGGCCTCCATGTCCTCGAAGCTCGACCATCCGGTCATGCCCATCGGAGAGGACCAGTCGGTCGCCTTGGCCACCATGGCCGGCTCGATATTGCCGGCGTAATAAGCCAGCCAGCTGACATAGTCGGCTCGCCCCGTCTCTCCCACCTGCGGCCCGAGGCGCGCGGCCGGGAAGGCGTCGGACAAGTAGAGGGCGATGGCGGCGGATTCCGTCACCAGCGCCCCGTCGTGGATCAGGGCCGGGACCTTGCCGTGGGGATGGGGATTGTCCGGATGGCGGCCCTCGCGCCCGGCGATGGTGACGTACCGGATCTCATAGGGCTCGCCGATCTCCTCCAGCAGCCAGACGAAGCGGGACGAGCGCGACCGGGGGGCATGGAAGAGCGTGATCATGGGCGAACAATAGTAGAACGCACTTCGGCGTCAAGCGCCCCGCAACCGCCAAGCCGCCTCGATGGTTGATGGGGGGTTGGGGGCCATAATCGAAAGGCGTACGCGCAATGGACACCGCTCAAATTCGCGAACACATGGATGTCATCGGCTCGGACGGAAAGCATGTGGGCCGGGTGGACCACGTGGTCGGCTCGCAGATCGAACTGGCCAAGATGGACCTTGCCGGCCTGGGCAAGCACCACATGATCCCCTTGAGCTGGGTCGACTATGTCGACGAGAAGGTCCACCTCAGCATCCCCACCGAAGAGGCCAAGAGGGCCTGGACCGAGAAGCACTAACCTTCCTCGCGCTTGACGCGGCGGGGCGCCCATGACGTGTGGGCGCCCGATGCGTCTTTCCGATTTCGATTTCGACCTGCCCGAAGACCGGATCGCCCTGAGGCCGGCGAGTCCGCGCGACCGCGCGCGCCTCCTCGTCGTGCGTCCCGGCGGCGGGCTGGAGGATCGCGGCGTCGCCGACCTTCCCAGCCTGCTGGCCCCCGGCGACGTCCTGGTCTTCAACGACACCCGGGTGATCCCGGCCCGGTTGTTCGGCGCCCGGATGCGAGACGGCTCGGCGGTCCGGGTCGAGGCCACCTTGCACAAGCGGCTCTCGCCTGAACGCTGGTCGGCCTTCATGCGCCCCGGCAAGCGGCTGAAGCCCGGCGACCGGGTGCGGTTCGGCGAGGGGGATTCCAACGCCTGCCTGCTGTCCGGCCTCGACGCCACGGTGGAGGCCAAGGGGGACGGCGGCGAGGTGACCCTGGCTTTCGACCTGGCCGGCCCCGCCCTAGACGACGCCATCCGCAACCTCGGCCTGATGCCCCTGCCCCCTTACATCGCCTCCAAGCGAGCGGAGGACGAGCGGGACCGCACCGACTACCAGACCGTCTACGCCCGCGAGGACGGCTCGGTGGCGGCGCCGACGGCGGGCCTGCACTTCACCCCCGACCTCCTGGCCCGGCTGGACGCGCGGGGGATCGCCCGCGCCTTCGTCACCCTGCACGTGGGAGCGGGCACCTTCCTGCCGGTCAAGACCGACCGCATAGACGACCACAAGATGCACGCTGAAGTCGGCGTAATCACAGAAGAAACGGCGTCGTTCATAAATGATGCGAGGGCCCGCGGCGGCCGGGTCGTGGCGGTAGGCACGACCTCCCTGCGGCTGCTGGAATCGGCGGCGGGAGAGGACGGGGTCCTGCGTCCTTTCGCCGGCGAGACCGACATCTTCATCCGGCCCGGTCACCGGTTCCGGATCGTCGACGCCCTGATGAGCAATTTCCACCTGCCGCAGTCGACCCTCTTGATGCTGGTGGCGGCCCTGGCCGGGGTGGAGACCATGAGGGGCGCCTACGCCCACGCCGTGGCCGCCGGCTACCGATTCTACAGCTATGGGGATTCCAGCCTGTGGTTCCGGAGATGAGCGGCCCGATCTTCCTTATCCCTCCGCGGAGGAAGGAGGCGACGGACGAGGGACGCCGGCCCGGCGTTGTCAGCGCGACGCCGTCCATCGCCGAGTCTCACCCCTCATCCGGCCCTTCGGGCCACCTTCTCCCGCAAGGGGAGAAGGAGACCGGGGCGCGCTCATGACCGCCTTCCCCTTCCTGATCAATGCGGTAGACGGCAAGGCCCGCACCGGGGTGCTTCAGACCCCGCGGGGAGAGATCCGCACCCCCGCCTTCATGCCGGTCGGCACCGCCGCCACGGTCAAGGCCCTGACCGTCGAACAGGTGCGCCAGACCGGCGCCGACATCATCCTCGGCAACACCTACCACCTGATGCTGCGGCCCGGGGCCGAACGGATGGCGCGGCTGGGCGGCCTGCACCGGTTCATGGGTTGGGAGCGGCCGATCCTGACCGACTCCGGGGGCTTCCAGGTGATGTCCCTGTCCAAGATCGCCAAGGTCACTGAGGACGCCGTCGCCTTCCAGAGCCATATCGACGGCTCGCGGCACGTCATGACCCCCGAGCGGTCGATCGAGATCCAGGCGGACCGCCTGGGCTCCGACATCGCCATGCAGCTGGACGAATGCGTGGCCTGGCCGGCGGAGGAGCCGAGGGCCCGGGCGGCGATGGAGCTGTCGGCGCGGTGGGCGGCCCGATGCAAGGCCGCTTTCGGGACGCGGACCAACCAGGCCCTGTTCGGCATCCAGCAGGGCTCGACCTTCCCGCACCTGCGGCGCGAATCGGCCGAGCGGCTGATCGAGATGGGCTTCGACGGCTATGCCCTGGGGGGGCTGGCGGTCGGCGAGGGCCACGAGGCCATGGTCGAGGTGCTGGACTACGCCCCCGACATGCTGCCCCCGGACCGGCCCCGTTACCTGATGGGGGTGGGCAAGCCGATCGACATCGTCGAGGCCGTCGCCCGCGGGGTGGACATGTTCGACTGCGTGCTGCCGACCCGGTCGGGCCGCCACGGCCAGGCCTGGACCTGGGACGGACCGGTCAATCTGAAGAACGCCCGCTTCGCCGAGGATCAGGCCCCCCTGGACCCTGAAACCCCCTGCCCCGCCAGCCGCGACTATTCGCGCGCCTATCTGCACCACCTGGTGAAATCCGAGGAGCTGCTCAGCCAGGTGCTGCTGTCCTGGCACAACATCGCCTTCTTCCAGGCGCTGATGGCGGCCATCCGCCTCGCCATCGCCGAGGGCCGCCTGGACGCCTTCCGCCGGGATTTCGCGGCGCGGCAGGGCAAGGAAGGCTGATCCTTCGTCCCTGAGTTGTCCCTTTCGCCACGGCCGGGATGACAGGGGGAAAACGACCCGCTAGACAGACGCGCGCCTTGCAGCGCGGGCCGGTAGCTCAGTGGTAGAGCATTCGACTTTTAATCGAATGGTCGTGAGTTCGAACCTCACCCGGCCTACCACCCAGTCGAAGCGGCCGTAAGCGAGGTCACCAGCACATCTGAACCCCTCAGCGCCGAAGACGCTCGCAAAAGGATCAGCGCCACGATCGTGGCGCGCCAAGGAAGCGGCCTCCTTCGAGCCCAAGCCCTGGCGGCCTACCGCGGTCGGTGTGCGATCTCAGACTATGACGTGGAACAGGCCCTCGAGGCCGCGCACATCGTCCCCTATCTGGGTGACCACACCAACCTGGTAGCCAATGCGCTGCTCTTACGCGCCGATTTGCACACCCTTTTCGACCGCCAGCTTTTGGACATCGATCCAAGCGATTTGCGGGTGCGTCTTGCGCCAGAACTGCGCGGCACGGCCTACGCCGGATTGGAGGGCAAGCCCCTTAGGCTACCCAAGGGCGTAAAGCCGGCCGACCTCTGCAGGATGTTGCAAACTCGGCGGTCGCATATGCTCGAGGCCGCCAGCGGCGGTGTTTGACCCGGCGGGGGATTCGAACCTTCTCGCGCCTAACTGGGCTTATCTCCGATCTCGGTGAAGCGGTGAATGACCCCATAGAGCCAGCTCGGTTCCGATCCGGCAGTTGCCAGGGAAGATTGATCGCCTCCTGCGAGCCTCGATCCCCCTGGCAGCGCGGCTCCAACGAGAACACCAACCGACTGCTGCGCCAGTATCTGCCTCATGGAACCGATCTGTCTGCGCACAACCGGGCCAAGCTCAGCGTCATCGCTCCACAGCTCAACGGACAGCCAGGAAAGACCTGGCTCTACCAGACCCCTGCAGAGGGGTTTGCCGAGTGTGTTTCGGCGATCAGTTGAGTCCACGACCCTAAGCAGTCGTCCGCGCATTCATCTTGGGAGCGGAGGCAACACTGGCACATGCATATCAAAACCGCTAACGATTAGGCCAAAGGGCGACAGGCGACCGAATAGCAGGACGGGCGTGCCCCGCGCTGGTGCATCACCATTGCGATAGGAAATGCATACGACCCGTCTCGCTAAAAACGCCGATTCTTGAAGATTGAATCCCGCGCATTCATATCGCGCACCATTTGAATAATAATTGATGTGCGCTATCATCTTTCCCGGAACGCCAAATACAGATGTCCAAAAATATAAGACCACACCTTGAATAATGAAAAAGCTTATTAACGCAGTAAACGACCCCACAAGAACAGCCCGACTTAACGGTTTCTCCAGGTCCGGAATCATCGAAATGGCCTTCTCGTATCGAGGCGATCCCGGCTTAAAATCGCGAAGAACCACCATAAATATTGCCGCAGATATGCCTAGTGCTGCGGCACCGCAGATTGCGATCTGCCCGCCAACTTTCGTTGGAACCAAAGTGCTTATTGTGAAGGCCCACAAGACTGCTATAAATATGCTGATCCAGAAGCAATAAACGACCAACCGAACAATCCGGCTCAGGATCCGCGCTTCAGCCACCGATCACCTCTTCTTGCATCGTCGGATGCTCACGGAAGGCCACGGGGTTGGCGAGTCCCTCGCGATGCCGGGACATTTGAACGGGGCCTCCTTAAGGCGTAGCTTGGCTGCACCTTGCGGGAACCGCCATGATCGTCACCAATCCACATTTTTCCACCATAGCAACGATTTTGGCGCTTTCGCTGACGCTATGAGCGACGGCGTTCACCGCGCCATCCAGACGCATCAAAATCGACTGCGCACCATTGCGGACGTTCATCGACTTGGGCAAGTCCGACCAAACTCGTTCTGCGACATTCTTCTGGCCCCGCGAGTTGAACCCGAACTCGATCGACATCTACGCTCGGATGAAAGCGTCGCGGACTTAGGAAAGTCCGGTGGATCGGCCATTACAAGGCCGACCGGCGGCACCCGGTCCTTGCCGGGCGAACCCTGAAGAGGTCTATGGCAAATCCAGGCTGGCGGCATGATCTCAACCCGACCCCAACTTAGCCAGCCCGCCAAACTGTCCAGGCAACCGGCGCCGCCTCACTGATCGAACGGAGCATGACGCCCGTCATCCCCAACAATCCGACCCGCGAACGCATCTAGCCCTTCGACCACGGAACAACCACCGCTAACTTGGCCGTGGATGTAATCAGGGACTTCCCCAGGACTTCCACGGATGCGCCTACTCCCAAGCTCGTCGACTGATGACCCGTCACGATGCGGCTCCGCCCCCGAGTTCGCAGAGTGGCCTAGAAGCGCCAGCCCCGGAGAGTGCAGTGCCTTTGGCGCGCGCCATTGCTTAAACTCCGGCCGGGCGTTTTACGTTTTGGCTGCCTCTGAGGGGTTGAGCCGGAAATAGGCCACGGAGGCGATTCCGGCCCAAACGACGATGAACCCAGTCGAGAAAATACTGTTATAGAAGAATCGAAGCATAGTTAATGGCATAAACATATCGGCAAATGATCTGGGCGGCATCCAGCCCCCTTCGAAGCCTACCCGTTGCAATAACGAAATCGGTAAGCGAAGCCCAAAAAAAACGATCGCGGTGAAGAGAGTCAATCCTGCTAACGGCCAGAAGCGCCCACGCGTCAATTTCCAAGACTGAAGCAGCACCACACGCCGTTGATCGAATGTGGCTGCCGGCGCAAGGATTAATCGTGAAACGATCACAACAGCCACGAGAAACATGCCGCCCAATATTATCTCAACCGGATGAGGTAAATTTTTGCTAACAGCAATCAACAATAGGGCACCGAAAGCAATCCCTCCTAGTAAAAGAGCAAAATATTCAACTATGGTAATGAGTATGGCCAGCCTGAACATGCGAAGCTCATCGGTGCCTAAACGCAGATAGGCAAAGCGACTTTCCAGTGGTCGGGCGTATGCACGAACGGCCGCCGTCCAGAGAACCGCGGATAAGGGAAGTAAGACGAGGGCTGGGATCTGCTCTCTGATGTCGCCTGTCAATACCCCCAGACCATGATCCAGGCCCGCTGAAACTGAACCGGCGGATACGCCTCCCCTCCCTCCAGCGAGCAAGACGCCGAAACCTGCCTCGGCAACTTGATAGATCAATTGGAACCCGACCCAGCAGGCGATTATCCCGGGATGGTTTCGAATAAATTTGAATCCGGCTAGGCCAGCTTCGGTGACTGAAAATTCCCCCATGGCCTTTTCTCCACAGAGCCCGCAACGCTCTTCGGTTAGTTTTACAGATCTATCGGGACTTTAAAGGCCTATATGTCGAAGCTATGAAAGTTATTCACCCGGGACAGGACTGAGAGGCTGGGGTTGCGAAGCTCCAAGACCGGAAGATCCCAGATGAACAATCTTCATAGCTTCGACACCTAGATCCCCGCCGTCTGCACTTAGCTCTGGGCCACATCAGCCCAGCCGAGGCCAAACGCAGAGCAGCGCAATTGGACACGGATTGAACCCGGTAATCGCTCTTGCGACTCATCCCGTCGGGGTTGTGGAGCTGAAGACCAGGTCCGAAATGCTGAGGGTGGTGGCGCCGATGAGGAAGGTCGAGCCCGAACCGTGGGTGACCAGGATGCCGCCGTAACCGTACTGCGAGCTCGCCTGCCAGGTGACCTGGCCGGCTGTCTGGTCGACAAACTGCAGCTTGTCCACGCCGGCGACGAAGTCGGTGATCACGTCCTGGCCGTTGTTGGCGTGCAGCTGGAAGATATTGCTCCCCC
>DATJHI010000038.1:0-3133 GCA_035493955.1 Caulobacteraceae bacterium
TCCCAGGTCAGGGTCAGCTTGCCGGGGCCGGGCACCAGGAAGTCGGTGGCGCGGTACTGGTCGCCGTAGGCGTGGCGGCCGACCACGATCGGCTTGGTCCAGCCGGGCACCAGGCGCGGCACGTTCTGGCAGATGATCGGCTCACGGAAGATCACGCCGCCGAGGATGTTGCGGATGGTGCCGTTGGGCGACTTCCACATCTCCTTCAGGCCGAACTCCTTCACCCGCGCCTCGTCGGGGGTGATGGTGGCGCACTTCACCGCCACGCCGTGCTTCTTGGTGGCGTTGGCGGCGTCGATGGTGATCTGGTCGTTGGTGCGGTCGCGCTCCGTGACCGACAGGTCGAAATAGTCGAGCTCGATGTCCAGGTACGGGAAGATCAGCTTTTCCTTGATCAGCTTCCAGATGATCCGGGTCATCTCGTCCCCGTCGATGTCGACGACGGGATTGGCGACTTTGATTTTCGACATGGGCGGTGCGGGCTCCTGGCCAGGCGACGTCGGGGGTCGCGCCTAACGCGGCGGGCGCACAGGGCCCGTCAGCGGCGCGGCGTGGCTGCTATAGACGGTTGTCGGCCGCGGGGGAACAGGGCAAGAGGCGACGGTGAACGAGCCCAAGCCCTCCAAACCCTGCGTCATCCTCAACGAGCCCCAGCTGGCCGAGAACATCGGCTCGGTGGCCCGCGTCATGGCCAATTTCGGCCTGGACGACCTGCGCCTGGTGCGCCCGCGCGACGGCTGGCCCCAGGACCGCGCCTGGGCCTCGGCCTCGGGCGCGAACTGGCCGCTGGAGGGCGCGCGCGTGTTCGACCGGATCGAGGACGCCATCGCCGACCTGCACCGCCTGTACGCCACCACCGCCCGCCCGCGCGAGGTGGTGCTGCCGGTGATCACCCCGCGGGAGGCCGCCGCCCAGCTGCACGCCGCGGTGGGCGAGGGGCTGAACACCGGCCTGCTGTTCGGCGGCGAGCGGGCGGGGCTGGAGACCCAGGACATCGCCCTCTGCCAGGCGATCATCACCATCCCCATCGACCCGCGCTTCCGCTCGCTGAACCTGGCCCAGGCGGTGGCGATCAACGCCTATGAGTGGCGCACCGCCGAGGCCGACCGCCCGCCGCCGGCGTTCCGGGAGGGGGCGCCGGTGGCCGACCAGGGCATGCTGGACGGTCTGTACGGCCATCTGGAGGGCGAGCTGGAGACGGCGGGGTTCTTCCATCCGGCGGAGAAGAAGCCGTCGATGGTGCGCAACCTCAGGGCCATTCTCGCCCGCTCGGGGCTGAACGAGCAGGAGGTGCGCACCCTGCGCGGGGTGGTCACCGCCCTCAGCCGCGGGCGGGGCCAGGTGCTGGCCAAGCTCGCCGCCCAGAAGGCCAAGAAATCCGACGCGCCGGGGTCGGAAAAGAAGACCGCGGAGACCCCTGGGACTGAGGGGTAGG
Source organism: Caulobacteraceae bacterium (assembly GCA_035493955.1). Taxonomy (GTDB): domain Bacteria; phylum Pseudomonadota; class Alphaproteobacteria; order Caulobacterales; family Caulobacteraceae; genus NCED01. The sequence continues at coordinate 1,436 of DATJHI010000038.1, forward strand.
GCGGAGCCTCCGCGGTCAGGACGGCCGGCGCAGGGGAAGCCGCGCCTGCCGGTAAGGGGCGCTGCTGGACGCAACCAACGCCATCATCAGCCGGCGTGGCTGGGCCGGGCGGCCTGCCGCTGGGCCTGGGGCAGGGCGGACAGGGCGTCGTGCGCGGCCTTGGCCACACAGGCCTGGAAGTCGGCGGTTTCCCGCAGGTCCCTGGGGTCCGCCCGCGGGGCGCAGACCGCCTGGGCGGCGGCGTTCACGCGGGCCCGGAGCACGGCCTCGCCGGCCGGCGAAGCCAGATTCAGGTCGTCATAGCGCACGGTCTGCCGGCTGACCGCCCGGTCGGGCGTTTCGGCGCGGGCCGCCGTCGAGGCGCCCAGCACCAGGGCGGGGGCGACCAGGACCGGGACCGCCACGTCCGCGGCCGAAGCGACGATCACCAGGGCGGACGCGACACTCTTCATGCTCAACATCTTCAACTCCCCTTGTTCGGCCGGGGCGGGGTGGGTGGAGCGCCCTGGCGAGGGTCTTGTGACACAAGGTATCTTGTGACGCAAGGTACCAGTGGAAAAAAGATACCGATTCAAGCAAGATACTCTGGCAATGCAAGGGAGTGTTGCCGGCGCGCCACAGGAACCGGTGTTCTCCTGGGCGCTCCCTGGCGGCCGGCGGCGGCCACCGAGGGCTGGGCCGGCAGCTGGGCGGCCGCCTCCTCGCTGGCCTGTTTCACGCAGTCCTCGAAGCGGAGATGGTCGGCCAGGGCGTCGACGCCCGCCGCCTCGCCTCGGCGTGGCCGGATGCAGGGCTTTCTTAAAAGGCCTGGTGCATCCTGCGCGCCGGACCATAAGGGCCCGCCCGCCGATGCAGATCGTCAACGGTTACGCGTGCAAGACCAGTTGCGACGTCCCCCTGGCGCAGCGGAACATCAATCCCGCCGATCCGCAGGACGACGTCCACAACCCCAAGAGTCCAAACTACGGCAAGCCCGAGGATCCCCAGCATCCTGGCAAGCCCCGCCCCGTGTGGGAGACCCAGGCGGTCGCCCTCGGCGGCGCCCTGGCCAAGGTGAACGGCGCGGTGGATGCTTCGGATGTGACGCAAGCGCCGGCATCGACCTACCGGCCGGGTTCGTTGGTCAGCGTCTCGGCCTGATCATCATAGGCAATGTGCTTCTACCTCGATGTGGAGGGCATGCGCCTTCCAAACCCCGGGTGCATGTCGGTCCGAAGTCCCTGCGCCATTGACTCCGCCGCCCCGAGCCCGCATAGACCCGCCTTTCCCGCCGCAGGCCCGCCTGTCGGCGTCGGAATATATGACGGGTGACGCGAGGCCGCCGTTGCAATCGTCCTTCCGCTAGGGGAGGGGCCGGACCGCGTCGAGTGTGAGAGAACACATATGTCGAAGCGTCAATCGGCCAAGTACAAGCTTGACCGCCGCATGGGTGAGAACATCTGGGGTCGACCCAAGTCCCCCATCAACCAGCGTCAGTACGGCCCCGGCCAGCACGGCCAGCGCCGCAAGTCCAAGGTGTCCGACTTCGGCCTGCAGCTGCGGGCCAAGCAGAAGCTGAAGGGCTACTACGGCAACCTGACCGAGAAGCAGTTCCGCCGCACCTACGACGAGGCCGCCCGCCGCAAGGGCAACACCTCGGAGAACCTGATCGCCCTGCTGGAAAGCCGCCTGGATGCGATCGTGTACCGCGCCAAGTTC
>DATJHI010000039.1:0-76057 GCA_035493955.1 Caulobacteraceae bacterium
CGCGGCCATATTCCTCCGCACGCTTGGCCGAGACGCGGAAGAACCGCGGAAGGCGATCGGCCGTCCGTTTCAGGAAGTGCCGGAAGCCGCGATAGGTGCGACTCGACACGAGACGCGAGAGATACGCGCTCATCGCACCGACCGGCGGCGCGATCGACATGTCGTTGTCGTTCAACACGACGATCAGCCGCGCGCCCAGCGCGCCTGCGTTGTTCATCGCCTCATACGCCATGCCTGCGCTCATCGCGCCGTCGCCGATAACGGCGACGACGTTGCGCTTCTCGCCTGCAAGATCGCGCGCGGCCGCAAAGCCGAGGCCCGCTGAGATCGAGGTCGAGGAGTGCGCGGCGCCGAACGGATCGTAGGCACTTTCGGCGCGCTTGGTGAAACCGGAGATGCCGCCGCCTTGCCGCAAGGTGCGCATTCGCGAGCGGCGACCGGTCAGAATTTTGTGCGGATAGGATTGGTGACCGACGTCCCAGATCAGCCTGTCGTTCGGCGTGTCGAAGACGCGGTGCAGCGCGACCGTCAACTCGACCACACCAAGACCCGCCCCGAGATGCCCGCCGGTGACCGAGACGACATCGATCGTCTCCTGCCGGAGATCGACAGCCAATCGCTTCAGCTCGTCCCGCGTGAGCGAACGCAAGTCGGCCGGATCGATAACCCTATCCAGCACTGGGGTCTTGGATGAGGTGTTCACGCAAACCTTCTGGAGTAGCCCTGGAACTCAGGCCTTGCGCAAGATGACGAAACGCGCCGCGGCGCGCAAAAGATCGGCCTTCTCGTCGAACAAATCAAGGTGAGCGGCGGCCTGCTTGACCAGGGCTTCGGCTTGCGCCCTGACCCGCTCCGGCCCAAGCACCGAGACGAGAGTGGCCTTGCCGCGCGAAGTATCCTTTTGCAGGAGCTTGCCGGCCGCGGACGCATCGCCTTCGACGTCGAGAAGATCGTCGGCGATCTGATACGCAAGGCCGACTTCCTGGCCGTAAGCGACCAGCGCCTGGCGCGCCGCGGCCGACGCCTTGCCCATGATGGCGCCTGCTTCACAGCAGAACGTGATGAGCGCGGCCGTCTTCATGCGCGCCAGCCGCGTGATCTCGGGCAGCGGGGGATGCTCGCCTTCGAGCGCCAGATCCATCATCTGTCCGCCGACCATCCCGCTGTGTCCTGCCGCGTGCGCAAGCTTCGAAATCAGCTCGCAACGGACGAACGGGTCGCCATGCGCTTCGGGCGACGACACAAGACCGAACGCGAGCGTCAGGAGCCCATCACCCGCGAGGATTGCGGTCGCTTCGTCGAACGCCTTGTGCAGCGAAGGCTTGCCGCGACGCACATCGTCATCGTCCATCGCCGGCAGATCGTCATGCACGAGCGAGTAGGAATGGACGCATTCGATCGCCGCGGCGATGCGCCCGAGCGCACGGCGATCGACGCCGAACAAACGTCCGCTCTGCAGAACGAAAAACGCACGCAGGCGTTTGCCGCCGCCCATCGTCGCGTAGCGCATCGCTTCAAGCAGGCGCGCTTCGGGTCCCGACGGTCTCGGCAGCAGCGCGTCCAGCGTGGCTTCGGTGAACGAGGCTGCTTCCGCGAATGCAGGCTCAATCGGCGCGAGCGCCGGACTCATCGGCTCCGGCCTTCTCGTTAGAGTTCCAGCGACTCGGTGCCCTTCGGCGCGCCGTCGGGGCCAAGGACGATCTTCTCGAGTCGCATCTCGGCACCCTTGAGCTTCTTCTCGCAGTGCGCCTTCAGCGCCATGCCGCGTTCATAGAGCGTGATGGAATCCTCAAGATCGACTTCGCCTTGTTCGAGACGCGAAACGATGGTCTCGAGCTCCTCCAGAGCCGCCTCGAAGCTCAAATCTTCGACGACCGGCAGTGCCTCTGGACGTTGTTCCTGCATGCGCTGTTCCTAAAAAATCAGGCGGCCATCAGCGCCTTGACGTGGGCTCCCACCGAGCGGGCCAGGGCATCGAGGTCATAGCCGCCCTCCAGCGTAGATACAACGCGGCTCCCACTGTGACGCGCCGCCACGCCGCAGAGCATTTCCGTCGCCCAAACGTAATCGGCTTCGGTGAGGCGCATCTGGCCCAACGGGTCGTCCTGGTGAGCGTCGAACCCCGCCGAGATGAACACGAGATCGGGCCGGAACGCGTTCAGCGCGGGAAGCATCGCATCGGTGAAGGCCTTGCGGAATTCGGGGCCGCCGGCGCCTGCGGGCAGCGGAAGATCAACGATGTGCTCGGGCCTGCGTTCGCCGGGTCGTCCTGTGCCGGGATAGAACGGCCATTGATGCGTCGATCCGTAGAACAGCGCGGGGTCCGAGAAGAACATCGCCTCGGTGCCGTTGCCGTGATGGACGTCGAAATCGATCACGGCGATCCGGCAGAGGCCGGCGGCCTGGGCGGCGCGGGCGGCGAGGGCGACGTTGGAGAACAGGCAGAACCCCATCGGCCGCCCCGGCTCGGCATGGTGCCCCGGGGGGCGCACGGCGCAGAAGGCGCGCAGGGTCTCGCCGCGGGCGACCGCCTCCACCGCCTGGATCGCCGACCCCGCGGCCAGGAGCGCGGCGTTCAGGCTGCCCGGCGACATCCAGGTGTCCGCATCGATGGCGATCCGGCCGGACGGCGGCGACGCCTCGAACATCGCCTTCACCAGGGCGGCGGGATGCACGCGCTCGATCTCGGCCCGCGTCGCCGGGCGCGCCTCGAAGCGCCGGAGGTCGAGATCGGCGTCGTCCAGGGCGTCCAGCACCGCGCCCAGCCGCTCGGGGCGCTCGGGATGGCCCTCGCCCGGTCGGTGATCGAGCATGGCGTCGTGGGTGTAGAGGGCGAGGCTCATGGTCCCAGGTTAGCGCCATCCCGCCGCCGGCCAAGGCCGTTCACGGAAGCGGGCGCCTCAGCCGCAACCAGGCCGCCGCCGCCCAGGCGTGGCTGTCGTGGCGCAGCGCCCCGATGGCGGCGGCCGGGTCCCACCATTCCAGCGCATGGTCGGGTTCGATCTTCAGGGCCTGGTCCTCGCCCGCCAGCTCGGCCAGATAGACGCCGGAGCGGTTGTTCACCGGCGCGCCGTCGCTCTTGAGGAAATACTGGTCGGCGCGGGCGATCAGGGGGCCGCAGCGGACCACAAGGCCGGTCTCCTCGCCGAATTCGCGCACCAGGGCGGCGGGTTCGTCCTCGCCGGGGTCGACCGCCCCGCCGGGAAGGTCGCGCCACGTCCCTTCCGGCCGCTCCACCTTGACCAGGGCGATGCGGCCGTCCTCGCGGGCGGCGACGCCGAAGGCGGAGGGCCGGTCGAGGTAGACCAGTCCCGGCTGGCGGCGGCCGAACTGCAGCGGACCCTCGCTGGAGGGCGGCGGCTCATTCGCGGCCATAGATGGTCTCGAAGGGGGCGACACCGGATTCCTCGATGCTCCTGGCCGTCACCGCCGGATAGCCGACGGTGGCGCTGGCGCTGGCGGTCCAGGCGTCGGTCACCAGGTCGCGAAGCTCGGCGGCGCCGGCGGCCAGCCGCTCCAGCACGAAGGCGCGGCCGCGCGGATCGGTTCCCTTGAACCCGCCCTGGTCCCAGAGCCGGTAGAGCGGTTCGACCTTGGCGGCGCTGGCCAGGAGATAGCGGGCGGTCGCCTGCTGCACCGTGCAGCCGCAGGCCTGGTAGGGGGGCATCAGGGCCTTGACCTCCGCCTCGGTGGCGTTGTCGTGCACGAAGGCGCCCTCGAAGGGCGAGTGGATCTTCTCGCGGGTGTAGTTGTGCGGGTTGGGAAAGTCGCCCCAGCCGTTGAAGTGGACGGTGGCGTGCAGCGGCTGGCTGCCGTCGCCGACGAAGTGGCTCCAGTAGCCCAGGTCGCGGATGATCAGCATCTCGCGCAGCTTGCGGTCGTCGGCGAACCAGGCGCGTTCGGCCGCGGTCTTGCCGGAGCGCTCCCCGACCCTGGCGGCGCGCCAGTAGGCGAAGTCCTTGGTTAGCTGCTGCCAGCCCTCGATGATCGAATAGGGCAGCCAGCCGGTCTTCCAGCTGTCGGTCCCGGCCGCCTGCAGCGCCTTCTCGTAGGCGGCGCGGTTGGCGGGAAGCTCGGAGAGGCTGGGCCCGCCGTTGGCCCTGCCGGCGTCGTCGACGTCGATGAAATGACCGGGGTCCAGGTCGGCGTCGTGGGGCTGGCCGGCGCCCTTGGAACGGTCGGGCTCGCGCGCCAGCTCCATCAGCATCCGCGCCGTTTGCGGCGTGCGCAGGAATTCCGGCAGCCCCGCCGGGAAGCTTTCGGCGCCCGCCAGGGTGAGCAGCCGGTGGCCGGTGTCCTCCCAGGCCAGGGCCGGCGCGGGGCGAAATCCGACGAGGACGAGGGCGGCGAGGAGCGGGAGGATCGGGCGCATGACGGCAGGATACCCAAAACGGCTCACCGTCATATGACGCCAGGCTCAATAGGCGAAGACGCGGTAGCTTTCGCCCGGTTCGGCGGCGGCCTTGACGGTGTCGAACACCGGATTGAACCGCAGCCAGCAGCGGGCGCGCTCGGGCATCCGCTCCAGGGTCTCGCGCGGGACGCGGATCTGCACCTCCGGGCGGTACAGCCAGCGGCGGCTGTAGCCGATCACCACCATCGGCCGCGGCGTGTCGCTGCGGTTGGGGGTGCCGCGGTGGATGTGGCGGACGTCGCGGATCATCACGTCGCCGCGGTCGAGGAAGGCGGTCTCCAGGGGAATCTCGCCCCGCTCGATCCTGGCCAGGCCGTCCGCCTTGGACAGCATGTGGGTGCCGGGGGCCCATTCCATCGGGCCGCGCTCGGGGGTGACGTCGACCAGGGGGAAGTTGACGGCCAACTGGTACGGCGGGCTCTCGGCCCCGGTTTCGGGGAACAGCAGTTGGGTGTCGCGGTGCAGGTCCTGGTAGTCCGACCCGCGCAGGGGGGTGTCGGTGGCGAGCTGGCACATCACCCCGTCCGCGCCGACCAGTTCCGACACCACCGCCATGATCGCGTCGTTGTCGACGATCTGCGGGTCGGCCCACAGGCCGTGGAACGGCAGGGTGACATAGTAGCGCTCGGCCCCGCGGTTGGGATCGTCCCTGTCGCGCTCGACGGCGGCCGACAGCAGGGGCTGGAAGGCCTCGTTCCAGCGGTCGATGGTCTCCACCGGCAAAAGGCCCCTCAGCACGGTGACGCTGGTGCGGCGCACCTCGTCGGCGCGGATCCTGGCCTCTTGCGGACTCATGGCTTGGAAACCGCCGAGCCGCGCGGGAGTTGCACCGCTCAGTCGGCGACGAGGCCCAGCTCCGCCTCCGTGCGGGCCACCCAGGCCCGGACGTGGGGGAAGCGCTCCAGGGCGAAGCCGGCCCGGGGCGCCCAGCGGGTGTAGGGCAACAGGGCGATGTCGGCGAGGCTCAGCCGTCCGTCGACCAGGAAGGCCGAGCCCGACAGCCAGGACTCCATCCGCGCCAGGGCCGCCTCGCCCTCCAGTTTCAGCTCGGGCGGAATCCGCCGTTCCGGCGTTCGCCGATAGAGCCGGTGGTAGAGGCGCATGCCCAGATAGGGCTCATGGCTGGACTGCTCCCAGAACAGCCACTCCAGCACCTTGGCCTGCCAATAGGGGTCTTGCGGCATCAGTTCGCTGGCGCGGGCCAGGTGCAGGATGATGGCGTTGGACTGGGCCAGGCTGCGGCCGTCCTCCAGCAGCACCGTCGGCACCTGGGCGGCCGGGTTCAGCCGGCGGAACTCCGGCGTGCGGGCCTGGCCGGCGACGAAGTCCACCTCCACCCAGTCGTAGGCCAGGCCGAGCCGTTCGGCCGTCCATTTGACCTTGAGGCAGTTTCCCGACCTCTCGTCTGCGTAGATGACAATCGCCACGTCCGGCTCCCTGGCGAAATGCGGCGAGGCCCGCGACGGCCGCTTCGACTGGCTTCCACTTGAAGCCGCCGCGATCTAGCAGGCGACGACTTGGCCCGCGCCCCGGAAATTGACCGAAAGCGGCCAGAAATTCTCACGGAGATTGACGCGGAGCCTTCCGACCGCCATCAAACCGCCCGCCAGCCCGCGCGTTCTTTTTCCGGCTCGGCCCTCCCGGTGACCTCCATGCCCTTCCCGACCTTACACCCCGCGCTGCGCCGCGCCCTGGACGAACAGGGCTATGCGGAACCCACCCCGGTCCAGGCGGCGGTCCTGGCCGTGGCCGACGACCGCGATCTTCTGGTCTCGGCCCAGACCGGCTCGGGCAAGACCGTGGCCTTCGGCCTGGCCCTGGCCAAGACCCTGATGGGCGAGGCCGACCGGTTCGGCGACGCCGGCGCGCCGGTGGCCCTGATCATCGCGCCCACGCGCGAACTGGCGCTGCAGGTGCAGCGAGAGCTGTCCTGGCTCTACGCCCACGCCGGCGCCAACGTCCAGGCCTGCGTCGGCGGCATGGACCCGCGCCGCGAGGCCCGCGCCCTGGCGGCCGGCTGCCACGTGGTGGTCGCCACCCCCGGCCGGCTGAAGGACCACCTGGAGCGGGGCAATTTCGACGCCTCCGCCCTGGAGGCGGTGGTGCTGGACGAGGCCGACGAGATGCTGGACCTGGGCTTCCGCGAGGACCTGGAGTTCATCCTGGACTCGGCGCCGGCCGAACGGCGCACCCTGATGTTCTCGGCCACGATCCCGCGCGAGATCAGCGCCCTGGCCCGGAAATTCCAGACCAACGCCGAGCGGATCGACACGATCGACCGGCGCGAGCCACACGAAGACATCGAATACCGCGCCATCCGCGTCGCCCCCAACGACATCGACCACGCCCTGGTCAACCTGTTGCGCTGGTACGAAGCGCCCGGGGCCCTGGTGTTCTGCGCCACCCGCGAGGCGGTGCGACGGCTGCACGGCCATCTGGTCGAGCGCGGCTTCGCGGCCGTGGCCCTGTCGGGGGAGCTCTCCCAGAACGAACGCACCCACGCCCTGCAGGCCCTGCGCGACGGCCGCGCCCGGGTGTGCGTGGCCACCGACGTGGCGGCGCGAGGCCTGGACCTGCCCGACCTCGGCCTGGTCATCCACGCCGACCTGCCCACCAACAAGGAGACCCTGACCCACCGTTCGGGCCGGACCGGCCGGGCCGGCAAGAAGGGCGTCTCGGTGGTGCTGGTCTCCTACACCCGCCGCCGCCGCGCCGAACTGCTGCTGGCCTCGGCCAATATCGCGGCCGACTGGGCCGGCCCCCCGACCGCCGAGGAGATCCGCGCCCGCGACCAGGAACGCCTGCTGGCCGACCCCGTGTTCGCCGAGGAGCCGGTCGAGGGCGACGCCGCCCTGGCCGCCAAGCTGCTGGCCGAGCGCACGCCCGAGGAGATCGCCGCGGCCCTGATCCGGCTGCACCGGGCCCGCCTGCCCTCGCCCGAGGACCTGCTCGACGACCGGCCGTTCAACGACGTGCGCCAGGAATCCGACAGCGCCAAGAAGCCCCTGTGGAGGCGGCGCGAGCCCCGCGACGCCGAGTTCGGCGGCAGCGGCGGGGGCGACAATAATGGGGGCATGGTCTGGTTCCGGCTGACGGTCGGGCGGCGCAACAACGCCGACCCCAAATGGCTGATCCCGCTGATCTGCCGGCTGGGCCACGTCACCAAGAAGGAGATCGGTTCGATCCGCATCTTCAACGCCGAGACCCGCTTCGAGATCGAGGCGGGCGCGGCCGAGCGCTTCGCCGCCCAGGTCAAGGACGCCGCCGAGAAGGACGCCCGCATCGAGCCGTCGGTCGCGCCCGAGGCCGGCGAACGCGACGCCCCGCGCCCCAAGCACATCCCCGCCGCCCGCCGCGGCCCGCCGCCGCGCGGCGACCGGGGCGAGGCCGCCGCGCCACGCAGCTACGGCGACAAGGCCCCGCGCCAGGACAAGCCGGCGTGGGAGCGCAAGGACGCCGCCCCTTCCCCTGCCCGTGATTACGGCGACAAGCCGGCCTGGACCCCTTTCCCCACCGGCGAAGAGCTGGTCCGCAAGCCCAGGGCCGACTACGGCGACCGGCCGGCCCGCGCGCCGAGCGACGACAAGCCCGCCTACGCCGGCAAGGGGCCGCCGCGCAGTTTCGGCGACAAACCCGCCCGAGCGCCCGGCGAAAAGCCCCGCTACGCCAAGGACGGTCCCAAGCCGCGCAGCTTCGGGGACAAGCCGGGCAAGCCCGCCGGCGACAAGCCAGCCTACAAGGGCGGCGGCGATAAGCCCTTCAAGCCCAAGGGCGGTCCGCCGGGCAAGAGCAGCTACGGCAAGCCGACGTGGGCCGGACACGCGGGCAAGGGCGCGGCCGCCGGCGACGACCGGCCCAAGCGCAAGCCCAAACCCTAACCCGACAAAAAGAGGCCGCCCCTGAAGACGGCTCTCAGTCCACGTCTAGAGGTACAGCACCTCGGCGATCGCCCCGGTCCCGTCCTCGATCAGCAGGGCCTCGTCGCCGACGACGACCCAGTGATAGCCGTACGGGGCCAGCGGCAAGCCGTAGGCGAAGGGGTCGATATAGGCGTTCCAGTAGGTCCTGGGCAGGAAGGCGCCGACGCCCCAGCGGGACCTTTGGTCATAGCCGCGGCCGTAGGCGTAGCCCCGATTGCCGTAGTTCGGCTGGCCCTGGAACCCGCGGCCCTGGAACCTGCGCTGGTCGAAATTCTGGCGGCCGAGGTCGCGGCCGCCGAAGTCGCGGTTCGGGGCGCGTCCGCCGAAATTGCGATCCGGGGCCCGGCCGGGGAAATTGCCGCCGCCGAAGCTGCGCGTCTGGGGTTGCACGCCGCCTTGGCCAGGCTGGGCGAAACGACCCGCGCCGGCCGCGCCGGGATTCACCGGAACCGGCGCGGGCGTGGGCGCAACAGCGGCGCCCTGGCCGCGGTTGAAGCCGCCCTGACGGCCGCCGCCGACCGGGCCGGGATTTGCTTGAGCGGGCGCAGCGGCCGGACCTTGGCCGCCGGTGAAGCCGCCGCCGGCGCCGCCTCGGGCGCCGCGATGATCGCCGTTGGCCCCCGGCTGGGCGGAGGCGATGAGCGGGGCGGCGAGTATGCTGGCGCCCGCCAGGACGGCGAATAGGGTCTTCATGGGAACCTCCGTACTGGAGGCCGGGGCCGCACGACGCGACCGTTCATCGGCTCAGTTGCCGCCCTTATGAGCCCGGGCGGCTGAACGAGGCCGGACCTCGTGGTTATCTAGCGTTCATTATCCTGTCCTGTTCCCCGGTCGGTGGGAACCCCGCGCCGCGCCCAGATCGCGATGACTTCGGCATGCGGTCCTCTCCTCATGAGGACTGTCACCATTTTAGCTGTCTCAAACTAGGGGGTCACTTCAAAAGTCAGCCCCGTCGGCGAAAGTAGTGTGGGTCCCTACTTCCGTAACGCTGACCGTCAATAGGTCTGTTTCCAAACCGACGCCTTGGCCGAACAGCACCCGAGACGAAAGCTTCAACCCGCCACTTCGCGAACCGATGCAATGGGCCCTGTCCAGCCTCCCGATAACAAGCCGGCATCTGCCTGCATGATGGCCGCAGTCTGCTCTTGCGAGAGCCCACGGCGCAGTTAGCCGACGCGGTGGGCTTCGGATGGTAAGCGCCACCTTAAGTATATTCCAATCACATCCTTGTAACCGCCTGCGTTAAGCAAGACTGGCCGCGCCCAGAGCAGTATCTATCGGACATCCGCGCCGCGTAACGGGATGCTGCGCGGGGCTATTGGAGGAATACATGGCAAACATCAACATCACTGACCCGCCATCGGTCAGCGTCACCCCCACTGGTAATTCCGCCGCACCCACTCAGGCCGCGATTAATCTACAAAACAGCGCGACGCAGGCTTCTCAACGTGAGTTTGATCTTTGCGTTGGCATGATCAGTGACGTTGGCCACGGAAACTCAAATCGCAATTACGGCGACAAAGTCGGTATCTATTCCGGTGTTGTTGCGCGACAGCAGAGCGGAGATGCTTGGTCGTTTAACCCCCTGTTGGCGATCGCGCAGGACGTACAGTCTGATTTTAACGGCCAAGTGATCGAGGTAGATCTGGCCAATTATTTTGCGAACCGCGGCGAAACTCCGGGCGTCGGCGGCATGGGTCAACCGCTTTCGCTTGGGATCAGCGTTACCGGAAGCGGCGATTACAGAAACAATGCCGCGATTGCGGTCTATCAGCCCATTCCGACCCAATTTAACCGCGGCGTGTGCGTGGTGAGCGGAATCGCGCAGGCAGCATTCTGCGACTACTCAAGCGCCACCACGTCTGTCGCCATCGAAGGCAGCCATTCTTATGGTATCGACACAAACAATATGTCTTCGGGAAAGCCGCTTCGTCTCAAGAACGGCCTCGGGATATGGAGTCGCGACGCCGCCAATTCGACGGACCTCCAAATCATGGCGGTCGATGGCACGAACAACCTTATCCTAGGTCAATCTTGTACGAACGCGATAATCTACACACACTTCCTTCCGGCTTTCGACAACACTTTCGTTTGCGGCGGGCCAAGCAATCGCTGGTCCACGATCTACGCTGCGAACGGTACGATCAATACCTCTGACCCGACCCTCAAGACGGATGTCGCCGATGTGCCCTCCGCGATCGACACCATCATGGCCATCAAGCCGAAAACGTACCGCTGGAAATCCGGGGGATACGACCTCGTCGATGTGGAGGAAGAACAGCTTGTCCACGCGGTCGAGTGGCACGATACCCAGGAGGAACTGATCGAAGAGGTTAATGGGCGACACGTCCTAACAAAGCGGAGCGGGAAGCGTGCAGAACCGGCGTATGACAATGTGCCGCTCTTCGATAGCCGAGGGAATCCAATTGTCGACGACCCCCTCCCCGGCACTCGCGGTCAAATGGAACCGAGCAAAGAATCGCACCCGCGTACCATCCGAGTTCCGCGAATGGAGATGCGAAAGGTCTCGGTGAAGAAGCAGGTCGAACGCCCCGGTCGACGGACGCACTGGGGGTTCATGGCTCCGGACGTGAAAAGTGCTGTCGACAAATTGGGCCTGGATTTCGGCGGATACGTGCGCGACGAAAACGGCATCGAGCACCTGCGCTATGATGAATTGATACCGATTGCCTGGAAGGGCATTCAGGAATTGATCGCGGAAAATCGCTCATTGCGAGAGCGGATTGAACAACTAGAGAAGCGGAAGGCTTAGCCTTCGCAGCAAGGCCGGCACAGCTTGGAAGCTGCGCCGGCCAAACGCTTGGCGATCGAACTAAATTCCTGCAACCACCTAACGATCGACAGCTTGCGGCACTTTCGTCTCTGGTGCAGAACCGCCATCAGTGACGCCCTAACGACCGCTTCTTCTATCCCGCGGTCATCCGGTTTTGGGCCGGGAGCCCCGGGGCACGATCACGCCTCGACTGGTGAGACCGGGGGCCCCACCCGCCGGTGGATGCGAACGTGAGAGCGGCGAAACCTAGTTTAGCACTCGCCGTGCGAACCCGACGATTGCTCTAATGGGGGCCATGGCGCGCCAAGTGGAAGCAGCGTGAATCTCCGCGAGCGCTTTTCGAGCAGCCGCAAGTTCGCTTTCGAGACCGGCAATCTGAAGCTGCGCATTTTCTAGGTCCGCGACCGCCTTCGGACCCAGCTGTGCGGCACGGGCCGCTGCAGAGCCGGGCAAGGGATCCTGAGCCTGTTCAGCCAACTCCTCCCACGACCGCGCCGCGGCCTTGCGGTCGGCACACGGTGTTAGATGCACATGAAACTCAAAGCCTGCCTCCGGCCGCGTATCGACGAACCCGGCGCAGGCCAACTCAATCAATCCATTCTTTGCGAGAGGCACCATGAGCCTCGCAAACTCCCGGGGGTGGAAGACCCAACAGTGCACGTCGATATAGAGGCTAGGATCTAGGAGGAGCTTGCGAGCGGATTCAAGAGGGTCACCGAACGCGTGGTGGGGGATGACGTCCTCCCGGCCGTGCTCTCCCGTGTAAAACTTCCAGCTATCAATCTTGGGCTGGGCATAGAGCTGGAAGTCGATCACCTCTCGTAATTGCGGTCTTCGCGCTCGGACGGCATAGGCGGCGAGAAGGTCACTCACGTCTGTTGGCGCGCGCAGATAGTCGAAACTGAAGCGGCGATCCGGCAGAACGAGGCGGAGCTCGCCACCCTCGTTGAGTCCAGCCCGAACCTCCTGCAACCACGTGATGAGGTCCGGTACGTGTTCAGCCACATGCGACGCTATGAGGTAGTCGACCTTTTGACCGTTCAAGCACTCAAGCAGCGGCTGCCCGCCCCAAATGGCGTCCACGTGCACGATGCGGGTCGTGTCGACGTTGGGATCATTCTTATAGCGGTCAACGAGTGTCGCCGTGTCGGCCCAGTCGATATAGATCACCTTGCCTTCGGCCTTGGAGATCACCGGCGAGCACAGGGGTCCAATTTCAGCGCCGACCATGCGGTCGAAATCCAAGCCCTGACGAAGCAGTGCATGTCGAGACAGCATATGATGCATCCGTCGTTACGCGCGACGTCCCGATCCAAACCCAGGTTTTTGGGCCGCGGGGCAACCTGGAGCAGTCGATCGCCGCTCCAGGCCACCGCTACGTCAGGTTGACGTCATCCCTCCCTACCCGCGACCGACTCTCGCTTCAAGTGCGACAACGCGTCTAGCAGCGCCTGGTTCGCGGCGACCAACTCCTGGATTCCCTTTCGGGCGATCAGGATGAGCTGATCGTAACGCAGGTGCTCCACCCCCTTCTCGGCACGCACATAACCAGCAAAGTCCAATCCCAGCTTATAGACCGCCGCCTTGACCTCATTCGCCATAAAGCCCCACGGTGCCACGCGTCTGACGGAGTAGGCTTGAGTGACCGCGAAGTAGGGACACACACACACACACTACTTTTTGATCTGCGTCCAAAGGCAGCCCCGTCGGCGAAAGTAGTGTGTGTCCCTACTTCCCGCGGGACGCCGGGCTCCGAAGCGGCGAGTTTGCTCTGACAAAAGGGGTGTGCGCCCCCCAATTAGCCGACTAGCCGACGAAGGCCCGTTCCAGCACGAAGTCGCCGGGTTCGGCGTTGGAGCCCTCGACCAGGCCCTGTTCCTCCAACAGGGCGGCGCAGTCCTTGATCATGGCCATGGAGCCGCACAGCATGATGCGGTCCTCGGCCGGGTCGAACCGGTCCCGGTCCAGGCCCAGGTCGCGGAAGATCTGGCCCGAGCGGATCAGGTCGGTGATGCGGCCCTGCTGCGGGAACGGCTCGCGGGTCACGGTGGGGTAGTAGACGAACTGGTCGGTGATCATCTCGCCCAGGAGCTCGTCGTTCTTCAGCTCGGTCTCGAAGAAGTCGCGGTAGGCCAGGTCCTGCACCTGGCGCACGGTGTGGGCGATGATCACCTTCTCGTACCGCTCGTAGGCGTCCGGGTCGCGGGCCACGGCGAGCCAGGGGGCGAGCCCGGTGCCGGTGCCGATCAGGAACAGCCGCTTGCCGGGGGTCAGGGCGTCCAGCACCAGGGTGCCGGTGGACTTCCTGGCCAGGAGGATCTGGTCGCCGGCCTTGATCTTCTGCAGGCGCGAGGTCAGGGGGCCGTCCGCCACCTTGATGGAGAAGAACTCCAACTCCTCGGCCCAGTGGGGACTGGCGATGGAATAGGCGCGCAGGACCGGCTTGCCGCCCGGGGTTTCCGACGGCAGGCCGATCATCACGAACTCGCCCGAGCGGAAGCGGAAGCTGGCCGGACGGGTGATGGCGAAGGAGAAGTACTGGTCGGTCCAGTGCTTCACCCACAGCACCGTCTCGACGTTGTGGGTCGTGCTCTGGATCGGCGCGCGCGCGGGTTCCGGCGCGAAACTCAAATCGTCCATCAACTCAGCCTTCGTCATCAGATGTCGCCGCCCACGTCCGCGTCGCCGTCCAGCACGCTGGCCCGCGGGGTGTGGATGCCGCACTCGGTCTTGTCGCTGCCGGCCCAGCGGCCGGAACGGATGTCGCTCGCCTCGCCCACGGCCTCCACCGGCCGGGTGCAGGGCCAGCATCCCACCGAGGGATAGCCGAACTCCACCAGGGGGTGGGGCGGCAGATCGTGCTCGGCCATGTAGGCGTCGAGATCGGCCTTGGACCAGGAGGCCAGGGGGTTGAACTTGATCTTGCCCTCAGCCCCGGCCTCGACCACCGGCAGGTTCATGCGCGAGGCGCCCTGGAAGCGCTTGCGGCCCGTGATCCAGGCGTCGAAGTCGGGCATCAGCACCCGGTCCAGCGGCTGGACCTTGCGGATGTTGCAGCACAGGTCGGTGTCGGTCTTCCACAGATCAGCCTTGGGATCGTTGACGGCCAGGTCCTGGAAGGCGGGCCGCAGATCGCGCACGTCGGTCAGCCCCAGACGCTCGGTCAGGCTCTTGCGATAGTCGAGGGTCTGTCCGAACAGCTGGCCGGTGTCGAGGAACAGCACCGGGGCGTCCCGGTCGATCTCGGCCAGCATGTGCAGCAGCACCGCCGACTCCGACCCGAAGGACGAGACCAGGGCGATCCGGCCCGGATAGGCCTCGAGCGCCGCGCGCAGCACCTCCTGCGGCGTGGCGTTGCGCAGCCGCGCGTTCAATTCAGCCGCCGCCTGGGCGGGGCTCAGCCTGACGTCGGCGCTCTGGCTGTCGTAAGCCATGCTCATATCCTTTCAGCGGCCCGGAGCCGCAGGGCGAAGTTCGGCTCGCGGCCGTCCGCCGCGGTCTGGTAGACGTGGCGATACCGCTTCATCACGCCCGCCCAGTCGTCCGGCCCCGATCCGTCCGCCGGCACGAAGGCGTCGAAGCCGCAGCGGACCATGAAATGGCCCTGCTCCAGCAGCACCGCGCCCACGGCGCGCACTTCGCCGCCGTAGCGATAGCGTTCCCGCAACAAGGCGGCCTGCGAGTATTGCCGCCCGTCGCGGAACTTGGGGAACTCCAGCGCCACCAGCGCCAGCCGGTCGAGCCAGGGGACCAGCGCCTCGACCTCTTCGCCGGCGTCCAGCCGCACGCCGACGTCGCGTCCCGCCGCCAGCAGGGCTTCGCCCTCGGAGCGGAACCGCTCCAGCGACAGGATCACCCCGCCCTGACCGGGCGTGGGATCCTCTTCGAGCACGTCGAAGAACGCGTCCTCGGCCCAGGCCGGCGCGCCGCCTTCGAGTTTAATGAGCTTCGGCATAGACCGCTGCCTTGAAAGGAGGAAGACCGACGCGGCGATAGGTGTCGACGAACCGCTCGCCCTCGGTCCGTTCACGCATATAGGTATCGACCAGGGCGTCCACAGCCTGGGCCACCTTCGGACCGGCCACCGCCGGGCCCAGGACATCCCCCAGCCGCGCGTCCTCCAGGCCCGAACCGCCGAGGGTGAGCTGATAGAACTCCTCCCCCTTCTTATCGACGCCCAGTATGCCGATGTGGCCGACGTGGTGATGACCGCAGGCGTTGATGCAGCCCGAGATCTTGATCCGCAGCTCGCCCACCTTCTCGGCCACGGCCGGATCGGCGAACTTGGCGGCGATGGCCTGGGCGATGGGGATCGCCCGGGCGTTGGCCAGGGTGCAGTAGTCCAGGCCCGGGCAGGCGATGATGTCGGACGCCAGCCCGATGTTGGGAGTCGAAAGGCCAATGGCCTTCAGGCCGGCGAAGACCGCCGGAACGTCGTCCAGGGCCACGTGCGGCAGGATCAGGTTCTGCTCGTAGTGGACGCGGGTCTCGTCGAAGGAATAGCGCTCGGCCAGGCCGGCGATGGCCTCCATCTGATCCGACGAGCAGTCCCCGGGCACCTCGCCGGGCGCCTTCAGCGAGATGTTGACGATGGCGTAGCCGGGGACCTTGTGGGCCACGACATTGTGGCGGGCGAAGCGGGCGAAGGCCGGATCGGCGGCGCGGGCGGCCTCGAACGCCTCGGACCTGGCCGGACGGTCGGTGAACCGGGTCTCGACGAAGGCCGCGCGGATGCGGTCGATCTCGGCGTGAGGCACGTCGATCCCGGCGGCCGAGCCGTCCGCGACCATGGCCGACCACTCGGCCTCGACCTGGCGGGCGAACTCCTCGGCGCCCAGGCTGGCCACCAGGATCTTGATCCGGGCCTTCCAGATGTTGTCGCGCCGGCCATGGCGATTGTAGACGCGCAGGATCGCGCTCAGATAGCTGACCAGGTGCTCGGTGGGCAGGAACTCGCGGATCGTCGGCCCCAGATAGGGCGTGCGCCCGAGGCCGCCGCCGACCATCACCTCGAACCCCAGGGCCCCGTCGCGGGCGCGGCGCAGCTTCAGCCCGATGTCGTAGATGCGCGCGGCGGTGCGGTCGTTGGGGGAGGCCCCGACGGCGATCTTGAACTTGCGCGGCAGGAACGAGAACTCGGGGTGGAAGGTCGACCACTGGCGCAGCGCCTCCACCCACACCCGCGGATCGTCGACCTCCTCCGCATTGGCCCCGGCGTAGGGGTCGGCGGTGATGTTGCGGATGCAGTTGCCGGAGGTCTGGATCGCGTGCAGCCCGACCTCGGCCAGGGACTCCAGGATGGCGGGGGCGTCGCGCAGCTTGATCCAGTGCATCTGGATGTTCTGGCGGGTGCTGAAGTGGCCGTAGCCCTTGTCGTAGGTCCGCGCGACGTGGGCCAGCCGGCGCAGCTTGGCCCCGTTCAGCGTGCCGTAGGGAATGGCGATCCGCAGCATGTAGGCGTGCAGCTGCAGATAGAGGCCGTTCATCAGCCTGAGCGGCTTGAACTGCTCCTCGGTGATCTCCCCGGCCAGCCGGCGCTTCACCTGGATGGCGAACTCGGCGGTCCGGTCGGCCAGCATCTCGGCGTCCAGGGCGTCATAACGGTACATGGCTGTCCTTACCTCCGGATCAGTCGGGCGCGGCCCGCCGAGCGGGCGGCGCCCGCGGCGTGGGCGATGGCGTCGATCACGGCGCCGCCCTCGACCTGCTTGCCCATGTCCGGATGGATGGTGGGGCCGAGCGCGCGCACGCGCTCGCGGTAGGCGGTGGGCACGGGCAGGCCGTCCTCCACCTTGACCTCGATCATATAGGGGTCGACGATCACCGTCGGCTGGGCGTGGGCGCCGGCCAGGGCCGCGTCGGCGGCCGCCGGGTCGTCGAACAGCTCGATGTCGGCGAATTGCTCGACCCAGGCGCCCTGGTTCCAGAACACCACTTCGCCGTCCAGCAGCCGGTTGCCGGTCACCGCCTTGAACAGGGGAGGCTTTGCGGGGGCGATGTCGCTCATGCACATTTCCAAGGGTTGTCGGCGGCGGCCTCGACCACGCCCTGCACCTCGGCCAGGGCGGCGACTTCGCCGATGATCAGTATGGTCGGCCCGTCCAGGTCCGCGGCCGCCTCGGCCAGCCCGTCCAGGGTGGCGAGCACCCGCCGCTCGTTCGCGCGGCTGACGTTCTCGACCAGCAGCACCGGGGTCTGAAGGCCCCGGCCCGCAGCGGCCAGGCGGGCGGCGATCAGGGGCGCGGTGGAAAGGCCCATATAGACCACCACCGTATGGTTGGGCCGGGCCAGGAAGGTCCAGTCCAGGTCCGGCTCGCCCCAGGCGTCGCCGGCCTTGGGCGCGGCGTGGCCGGTGACGAAGGTGACCGCCTGGGCCAGGCCCCGGTGGGTCAGGGGCGCGCCGGCGGCGGCCGAGGCGGCCATGCCCGCGGTCAGGCCGGCGACCACCTCTATCTCGACGCCCGCGGCGCGGCAGGCCAGCATCTCCTCGCCGCCGCGGCCGAACACGAAGGGATCGCCGCCCTTGAGCCGCACCACCTGGAAACCCTGGCCCGCCAGGGCGACCAGAAGCTCATTGATCCCGTCCTGCGGCACCGAGTGATGCGACTTGCGCTTGCCGACGTGGATCATCCGCGCCGTCGGGGCGGCTAGGGCCAGGATCGCCTCGGGGACCAGCCGGTCATGCACGACCACCTCGGCGGCGGCCAGGACCCGCGCGGCCTTGAGGGTGAGCAGGTCCGGATCGCCCGGGCCGGCGCCGACCAGCCAGACCTTGCCCGCGCGCGCAGGGGCGCGAGCCCCCCCGTCAAAGACGGCGAGGCGCCCGTCGCGGTCGCGATCGGCGCGGCTGGTCACGCTCTACACTCCTGCGGGACGAGGACCGTCCCAGATTGTTGGCCGGATGGACGCAACCGGCGTCCATGTCCAGCGGCGTCCGGGGCGCAAGCGAAGAATAGCTCCCGGACGGTTGCAAAATGCGCCCGGCTGGGCCACCTCGCAAACCAAGTCTTCTGCTGAACACGTTTAGGAATTCTAATGGACCGCCGCCGACTGCCGCCCCTGAACGCGCTGCGCGCCTTCGAGACGGCCGCCCGCCACATGAACTTCAGCCGCGCCGCGGAGGAGCTGTCGGTGACGCCGGGGGCGGTCAGCCAGCAGATCCAGAACCTGGAAGATTATGTCGGCGCGGCCCTGTTCAAGCGCACGCCCAAGGGATTGCTGCTGACCGACGCGGCCCAGACCGCCCTGCCCGCCCTGCGCGAAGCCTTCGACCGGCTGGCGGAGGCCGCCTCCATGCTGACCGCCGCCGTGGATGGGCGGCGGGTGACCGTGTCCGCCGCCCCCTCCTTCGCGGCCAAGTGGCTGGTGCCCCGGCTCGGCCTGTTCGAGGCGGCCCATCCCGACGTCGACGTCTGGCTGTCGGCGGGCATGGAGCTGGTCGATTTCGCCTCCGGCGAGGTGGACGTGGCCATCCGCTACGGTTCGGGGCGCTATCCGGGACTGGAGACCATCCGGTTGATGAGCGAGACCGTGCTGCCCGTGGCCTCGCCGGACCTGCTGGCCGAGCGCCCGCTGGCGACGCCGGAGGACCTCGCCCACCACACCCTGCTGCACGACGGCAGCCCGGACGCCGACGACAGTTGCCCGGACTGGTCGATGTGGCTGACCGCGCGCGGGATCAAGGGCGTGGACGGGACCCGCGGGCCGCGCTTCAACCAGTCGAGCCTGGTGATCGAGGCGGCCATGAACGGCCGCGGCGTGGCCCTGGCCAAGCGGACCCTGGCCCAGGCCGACATCGACGCCGGACGGCTGGTCGCGCCGCTGCAGATCAACACCGCGGTCGATTTCGCCTATTTCGTGGTCCATCCCAAGGCCAAGGGCCGCCTGCCCCAGGTCAAGGCCTTCGTGAAGTGGATGGAGGCCCAGGCCGCCGAACACGAGGCGACGATGCTGACCATGAACAACGGCTGGGGCATCTGACCCGGCCCGTGTCGCAGAGCCCTCGACAGGGGGGCGCGGCGCGGGCAAAACGTTCATAAAGCAAGGACTTTTTGGGGGGACAGCCATGGCCATCGACAGACGCGAGCTGCTTCGGCGCGGAGGCGCGGCGGCGGCAGGCGGAGCGGTGCTGGCCCCGGCGGCCGCGGCGGACGCCGCGACTGTTCCGGTCCGCTGGACCCGCGAGGCCGATATCGTCGTGATCGGATCCGGCGCGACCGGCATGACCGCCGCCATCGCCGCCCGCGAGGCCGGGGCCTCGGTGATCGTGCTCGAAGCCGAGCCGGACATCGGCGGGCACGCGATCTGCAGCGGCGGCCACGTGGCCCTGGGCGGCGGCACCAGCGTGCAGAAGAAGTACGGGATCGTCGATTCCCCCGACATCCTGTTCCGCGACCTGATCGACTGGACCGTGGTCCAGCCCAGCGGCGGCGCCGACTACCGCTTCAACGACCACGAAATCATCCGCGCCTTCGCCGACAACAGCGCCAAGACCTTCGAATTCCTGCTCGCCCACGGGGTGACCTTCGCCGACAAGGCCCCGGACAACTTCGGCGGGCATTCGATCGGCGGCTCGGCCATGCGCGAGAACCACGCGGTTCCGCTGGATGTCCCGCTGGTGCAGACCGGCCAGCCCGCGCCGCCTGCGGAGCGGCGGACCATGTCCACCGGCAACGGCCTGATGCGTCCCCTCGAAGCGTCGGCCCGCAAGATCGGCGTGGAGATCCTGCTCGAGCACCGGATGACCAGCCTGCACCGCCAGGCCGGCGGCCCGGTGACGGGGGTGGCGGTCACGCACAAGGGCCAGCGGCTGGACGTCCGCGCCCGCAAGGCGGTGATCCTGGCCACCGGCGGCTCAACCGGCAATGTCGAGTTCCGGCGCATGTTCGACCCGCGCCTGACCGAGGAATACTGCGGCACCGCCGGCATGCCCTGGTCCAACCAGGACGCCAGCGGCGAAATCGCCGGCATGGCGGTCGGCGCGGCCCTGTGGGGCCTGGCCAACCAGACCGGACAGTTCGGGTGGGCCATCACCAAGGCCGGGACCATCGGTTGCCAATACGGCTACACCAACAACACCTGGTACCCCGGCAGCCGGGTCTTCCCCCAGGCGAGGGCGACGGGGCTGCGGGTCAAGGACTGGCAGGACCTGATCCTGGTCAACATGATCGGGAACCGCTTCTACGACGAGACCGAGGGCCAGTTCACCTCGAACAACCAGGGCTCGCTGAAGGACTACGTCCAGGGCAGCTGGCGAAACGCGGCGAACAACAAGTACAATCCGCAGAACTTCATCAATGCGGCCCTGGCCGGCATCGGCGACGGCAAGAACGGCGGCGGCCCGATCTGGGCGATCTTCGACGCCGACGCCGTGGCGCGGGAAGGCTGGACGCCCCAGCCCCCCAACGTCGACTATGCCGAGGGCTTCTTCTTCAGCGCCAATTCCATCCCTGAACTGGCCCGCAAGATCGTGATGAAGCACCAGCGCGTCCCCATGCCGCCGGAGGCTCTGGAGCGGACGGTCGCCCGCTACAACGGCTTCGTCGACGCCGGCAAGGACGCCGACTTCGACAAGCCGGCGCCCAAGTACAAGATCGCCAAGGGCCCCTTCTACGCGGCCTGGGCCACGCCTGTGCTCCACGACACCCGCGCCGGCCTCAGGATCAACGCCAAGTGCCAGGTGGTCGACATGCACGGCAAGGTGATCCCCGGACTTTACTGCGGCGGCGAAAGCGCCGGAGGGTTCAGCCAGCACGGGGTTGCGCGCGCCACCTGCCAGGGCTTCATCGCCGGCCACGAGGCGGCGGGGGTGGCCGTAGCCTAGATCACGATGGTTTGGATTGAATCAATCCAAAACCACAAAACGTGATCGATTCTAAGCACTTAGAGCGGGATTTGCGCGAAAAACCGGTATCCACTTTTTCGCATCCCGCTCTAGATCACGATGGTTTTGGATTGAATTAATCCAAAACCATAAAACGTGATCGATTCTAAGCACTTAGAGCGGGATTTGCGCGAAAAACCGGTATCCACTTTTTCGCATCCCGCTCTAGGGGCGAGGAATACGGCTACCGGCCCTTCAGCGACTGCAGGGCCCGTTCATGCAGATAGGCGGCGATGTCGGCCAGGGCCGCGTCCAGGGCGTCGCGGATGCGATCAAGCTGGGCGGCCTTGAAACCCGGCGCGTCGGAGCCGGCCTCGGCCGCATCGCAGGCCTTGGCCAGGTCGAAGGCCCCGACCCCGAGCGCCGCGCCCTTCAGGGTATGGGCCCCGTCGCGCCAGCTTTCATGGGGCCCAAACGGATCGAGCAGGCGGACCCAGAGGGCCGCCTGCTCGCGAAACATCGACAACACTTCTTCGACGAGCGCCGTATCGCCGGCGGCGTAGGATTCCAGGTGACCGAAATCCACCGCCCCGGTGAGGTCGCGACGGGCCACCTCGCCCCCGCGATCGGGAACGCTACTTGGCGGCCTTGCGACCGCGGACGGCGGCCTTGGCCGGCGCAGACGCGGCGGCGGCCTTACGACCGCCTTGGCCCAGGCCCATTTGCTTGGCCAAGTTCGAACGGGCGGCGGCGTAGTTCGGGGCCACCATCGGGTAGTCCTTGGCCAGGCCCCACTTCGCCCGGTACTGGTCGGGGCTCATGTCATACTTGGTGCGCAGGTGGCGCTTCAGCGACTTGAACTTCCGGCCGTCTTCCAGGCAGATCAGATAGTCGGGGGTGATCGACTTCTTCACCGGCACCGCCGGCGTGGCCGGCGGGGCGGCTTCCTGGGCCTGGGCGCCCGTGGCGATATCGGCGAGGGCGCGGTGGACCTGGGAAATCAGGGCCGGAAGATCCGCCATGGCGACCGAGCTGTTGCTCACATAGGCCGAAACGATGTCGGCGGTCATCTCGACGAATTCAGACTTTTCGCTCACGGCGTGCTTCCTCTACGTTCCTGCAGACAGTCGCGACGCCCTTTGGCGAATGCGCGATCTAGCGTCCCTATACAGCCCTAACGAGTCTGTCTACTGTTACTTTGCAATTTACTCCGTTATTCCCGGTTGGGGAAGATCAGGGCCGCCCGGATCGGAACGGCTGCTATTGGGACGGCCATTTTGGGCAAGGCGTCGCGGGAATCCATCTGAAGCCGGAGCCACGAGCTCTCGGACTCAACTTCATCGTTCGAGACGGCCTATCGCATCGCCGTGTTGAGCACGGAGGCCAGCCTTACCGCAGCCTTGGCCAGTTGCTCCCGGGCGACGGGAACGGTCGCCATTACATAGCTCCGATCAAGCATCTCCGGGTTGCGCGGGTTGCGTCCGCACGTCGGCGGCTCCGGCAACCGTTGATAGAGGGAACGGGCCAAGGCCACGGTCTCGTCGGCCCAGGCGTCCACGCCGCCCTCGTCCCAGCGCTGGCCGGCGTCCGCAACCGGCTGCAGCCAGCGCTCGCCCAGGTCTTCGCTGCCGACGGCCAGGGCGACGACCTGGTCGTTCCAGAAGTCATGCAGGTTGAGGCGCCTGTCCGACGATCCCGGCAGGACGACGCGGATCTCCCGGCCGTGGTCGTCGCGGTTGTCGATCATGTCGAGGGGCTGGTGCAGGTCGGCCATGAAGTGCGCCGCCTGCTCCAGGGCGTAGAGCTTGGCGGCCGGCGGCGCGGCCGGATCGGAGAGCACCCCGAGCGCCCGCTTCAACGCCGCACTGACGCACTGACCGTCCTTGCAGGGATCGCCCCTGGCCTGGGCGGGGCAGAACGGCTCGGCCTGCTCGTGCAGGCGGCGCAGCTCGTTGTACTTGCGGATGCCGTCGACGCAGTCGGGGAAGACGCTGGCGTCGGCGAGGGAGGCGACCGGACAGCTCGGCTCCCCGGCCGCCGGGGCCTGGGCGATCAGGGCGTCGACCTGGGCCTTGGCCTCGGGCGTCAGGCGGGCATAGGCGAGGTCGGCCACCACCCGGTGGCCGAGATCGCTCCAGGCGGCGGCGGGACCGGCGGCCCCCGCCCAGACCAGGGCCAGGAGCACAAGCGCCGTCCGGCGAATCCACGGGGTTTGCAGCCTCACCACCAGCCCTTCCATTTGAACCACACCACCGGAAGCACGGCGCTGAGCACGATCGCGGCCAGGGCGTAGGGGTAGCCATAAGTCCAATGCAGCTCCGGAATGATGGCGAAATTCATTCCGTAGATCGAGGCGATCAAGGTCGGCGGCACCCCGACGACCGAGACGATGGTCAGGATCTTGAACAGGTCGTTCTGCTCGGTGGAGATGAAGCCGAGCACCGCGTCGAGCAGGAACTGATTCTTGCTCTCCAGGTGGGTCTCGTAGTCGGCCAGGGACAGGACGTCGGCGCGCACGGCGCCCAGGCGCGCCTGGAACTCCGGCCCGATCCAGTCGCGACCCACCTCGGCGGCGAAGGGGGCGATGCGGGCCACCCCCAGCAGGCTGCCGCGGATCTTGCCGAGCCGGTCGCCCAACTGGCCGACCGAGACCAGGGTTAGGCGCAGCTGGGCGTTGGTCTTGGCGATCCGCTCGCCGCCGCGGCCGGCGGCGCGGAAAATCCGGTGCGACAGGACGTCGAGTTCGGCGCCGCCCGCTTCCAGAAGATCGGCGACCCGGTCCACGACCGCCTCCTGCAACAGCACGAAGACGCAGGCGCTGGACGGCTCATGGATCCTGGCGATCTCGACCCTGGCGGCTTCGATCGCGCGCAGCTCGGCGAAGCGGACGGTGACCAGGACCTTCGACGACAGGATGAAGCCCATCGGCGTCAGCTCCGCGTCGGCGGTGTCCCCGTGGGACAGGATCGGCGTGGACAGATAGAGGGTGTGGTTGCGCACCCTGAGGCGGCTGGAGGTCTCGATCTCGCTCAGGGCCTCCCGCGAGGGGATGGCGAAGCCGGTCGTCCCCTCCACCTCGGCCGCCTCCTCCGGGGTGGGGCCCAGCAGGTCGATCCAGACGGCGGCCTCCAGCGGACCGGGCGGATGGACGGTCAGCACGTGTAGAGGTCCTTCCAGCGTTCGCGCAGGGCCGCCTTCTGCACCTTGCCCATGGTGTTGCGCGGCAGATCCTCGACGAACAGCACCCGCTTCGGCCGCTTGAAGCCGGCCAGGCGGGAAGCCAGCGTCCGCAGCACCTCGTCCTCGGTCAGGGGCGCGCCCGCCTTCAGGGCGACCACTGCGGTCACCCCCTCCCCCAGGTCGGGATGCGGCAGGCCGATCACCGCGCTCTCGAGCACTCCCGGCAGGGCGTCGATCTCGCCCTCGACTTCCTTGGGATAGACGTTAAACCCGCCGGAGATCACCAGGTCCTTGCCGCGCCCGACGATCTGGACGTAACCCCGGTCGTCGACCAGCCCCAGGTCGCCGGTGACGAAATAGCCGTCGGCGCGGAATTCGGCGGCGGTCCTGTCCGGCATCCGCCAATAGCCCTTGAACACATTGGGCCCGCGGACCTCGATCATGCCGATCTCGCCGCCGCCCAGGATACGCCCGCTCCGCGGGTCGGCGACGCGCAGGTCCACTCCCGGCAGGGGCGGGCCCACCGTGCCGGCGATGCGCTCCCCGTCGTAGGGATTTGAGGTGTTCATGCCGGTCTCGGTCATCCCATAGCGTTCCAGGATGGCGTGGCCGGTTCGGCCCCGCCATTCCCGGTGGGTCTCGGCGAGCAGGGGGGCCGAGCCCGAGACG
Organism: Caulobacteraceae bacterium; assembly: GCA_035493955.1. Classification (GTDB taxonomy): domain Bacteria; phylum Pseudomonadota; class Alphaproteobacteria; order Caulobacterales; family Caulobacteraceae; genus NCED01. The sequence continues at coordinate 24,801 of DATJHI010000039.1, forward strand.
AAGAGGCGGACCCCCGCGGTCAGCTCGGGGCCGAGCCGCCGGTCCTGCAGCAGCCGGGTGTAGAAGGTCGGCACCCCCATCATCACGCTGGCGGCCGGCAGGTTGGCGACCACCGCCTCCGGATCGAACCTGGCCAGCCAGATCATCGAGGCGCCCGCGGTCAGGACGGTGTTCAGGGCCACGAACAGGCCGTGGACGTGGAAGATCGGCAGGGCGTGCAGCAGCACGTCGGCGGCGGTGAAGCGCCATTCGCGGGCCAGCACCTCGGCGTTGGAGGCGAGGTTGCCGTGGGTGAGCATGGCGCCCTTGGACCGGCCGGTGGTCCCGGAGGTGTAGAGGATGGCGGCCAGGTCGTCGGTCCCCCGCGCCACGTCCTCAAAGCTCGCCGGCGCCGCGGCCGCCCGGTCGGCCAGGGTTCCGGCGCCGGCGGCGTCCAGGGTCTCGACCTTCGCGCCTCGGGCGATGCCGGCCAGTCCTTCGCGAGCGGCCGGATCGCCGACGATCAGGACCGGTTCGGCGTCGCCGATGAAGTAGTCGAGCTCGGCCAGGGTATAGGCGGTGTTGAGCGGCAGATAGACCGCCCCCGCCCTCAGGGTCGCCAGATACAGCAGCACCGCCTGGGGCGTCTTCTCCACCTGCACCGCGACCCGGTCGCCGGGACGAACGCCGAGGTCGACCAGGACCCGGGCGTAACGGGCCGAGCCGTCGACCATGTCCCGGTAGTCCAGGGCAAGGCCGTCGGGCGTGCGCAGGAACGGACGGGACGGGCCCGCCGCGGCGACGGCGGCGAAGCGCAAGAACAGGTTGCCGGGCATCGCCTCTCCATCCTTTGCGGGCGGCGCACCTTGCCCGCCCGCGCGGGCGGCGTCACCGGGTTTCACCGGAAAACGACCCGCGCTTGCAGAGCCCCTGCGAAAGCGGTAGAGGGGGCCCCCCGCCGGGGACCGCCGGAAGCGCTCGCGCTTCAACGGTGCGGGTGCATAGCTCAGTTGGTAGAGCAGCTGACTCTTAATCAGCGGGTCGTAGGTTCGAATCCTACTGCACCCACCACACAGCCAGGAGTGTGGTGACGCTCCCGACCTTCTAAAAAATGAGTGGCGAATACCGCGCTTGGCGGCGGCAAAGGCTGTTTCGCGCCGGCGCGCGCCGTTTGAGGCTCGACCAAAGGACCGTGCGCCCCATCGGCGATTTTCAGCCGGACGGCGAGACGTCGGCCATGCCTACGCGCGGGACGGCGGTCAGGCGCGGGGCGTAGATCTGTTCTTCGGCGAGAGTTCTTTTCCGGTCCCGGCGACACCGGCGGCGGCGCGCTGATCACCGGATTGCAGACGCGGGCCCTGCTGCGGATCGCAGGACGACCGTCGAATCATATTCCTTCGGTTGAGAGGACGCGAGCCTCCGCCCGCCCCCCTAACCTTTGGCCTCGTCAGGGTGATCGGGAGGCAAGCGGAAAACCAATGTCGAGAGGCGCGACAAACGCCGCGGCGGCGATAGATCCCACCGCCCTACGCCACGCCTTCGGGACCTTCGTCACCGGCGTGACGATCGTCACCACCTATGACGACCTCGGCCGCCCCCGCGGCATGACGGCGAACTCCTTCACCTCGGTCTCCCTGGACCCGCCCCTGGTGCTGATCTGCGTCAACAGCTCGGCGGCCAGCTACGAGGCCTTCGCCAAAGCGTCCTGCTTTGCGGTCAATGTGCTGCATGAAGGCCAGGTAGAGGCCTCCGGGATCTTCGCGTCGAAGTCGTCCGAGAAGTTCCAGTCGGTGGACCACGCCGTCGTCCATACCGGCGCCCCCATCATTCGCGACAGCCTGACCTGGTTCGATTGCTCGATTTTCGACCGGGTCTACGCCGGCGACCATATGGTGCTGATCGGCAAGGTGGAGGCTTTCGCCACCTCCGCCGCCTCGCCGTTGGGCTTTTGCCTCGGGCGCTATGTCAGCCTGCGAAACCCCCGTCCGGTGGGGCATCGCCCGGCCCATGAGATGTTCGTGGCCTACCTGATCGAGACTTCGGACGCCGTGCTCCTGCGCGACGACGGCGCGGGCCGACTGTCGCTGCCCGTGGCCCAGCAGCGCCGAGCCGAACGGGTGCTGTTGCTGGACAGCGGCGAGGCCCTGGACCTCATCCCCGATAGCATCTTCCTCTATTCGATCTTCGACTCCGCCGACCAGAACGCCGGCCATCTCATCTACCGGGCGCGGCTGGCGGACGACTCCGCAGCCTTGCCGGACGGACTCCGTCCCTTCTCCATCTCGGACCTCCCCTACGGGCGGATCGCCAGCGCCGAGCAGCGCTCCCTGCTGCAGCGCTACGCGCACGAGCGCCAGGACGGCCGGTTCGGGATCTATGTCGACTCTCCGGATGGCGGCCGCGTCGCGATGATCGAGGCCGAACTCGCCTCGCCTCCGGAGGCCCCGCTTCCCTTCCCCCAAAGCGGGATCGCCCAATGAAGACTACTGTCAAATCCCTCGAAGGCTCGCGCCAGCAGCTATTCATTGGCGGACGGTTCGTCTCGCCGAAGTCCGGCCGCTATATCCCCAGCTACGACCCCACCACCGGGGAAGGCTGGTACGACCTCGCCGACGCGGACGCCGCCGACGTGGACGCGGCCGTGAGCGCCGCCGGCGCGGCCCTGCGCGACCCGGCCTGGCGCCGGATGACCCAGACCGACCGCGGCAAGCTGATCCGCAGGCTCGCCGACCTGATCCTGGAGCATGCCGACGAGCTGGCCCTGATGGAGACCCGCGACAACGGCAAGCTCATCAAGGAGATGCGGGCGCAGATGGCCGCCCTGCCGGACGCCTACCACTACTTCGCCGGCATGGCCGACAAGCTCCAGGGCGAGACCATCCCGGTCAACAAGCTGGACATGTTGAACTTCAACCTGCGCGAGCCGATCGGCGTGGTGGGGATGATCATCCCCTGGAACTCGCCCTTGATGCTGCTGACCGGCACGCTGGCGCCCTGCCTGGCGATCGGGAACACCGTGGTGGTGAAGCCCTCGGAGCACGCCACCGCCTCGACCCTGGCCCTGGCCGAGCTGATCTCGGAGGCGGGCTTTCCCGCAGGCGTGGTCAATGTGGTCACCGGGAACGGCGCCAGCGCCGGCGCAGCGCTGACCCGCCATCCGGGCGTGGCCAAATTCGTGTTCACCGGCAGCACCGCCACCGGCCGGCGCATCGCCGGGGCCGCCGCGGAAAACCTCGTGCCCTGCTCGATGGAGCTGGGGGGCAAGTCGCCCCACGTGGTCTTCGGCGACGTGAACATCGAGCACGCGGTCAACGGCGTGGTCTCGGGCGTGTTCGCCGCCGCCGGCCAGAGCTGCGTGGCCGGGTCGCGCTGTTTCGTCGAGGCCTCCATCTACGACCAGTTCGTCGAAGCCCTGGTCGAGCGGACCCGCCGGATCACGGTGGGCCATCCGATGAGGGACGAGACCGACATCGGACCGCTGGCGCTGTCGGCCCAGTTGGCGAAGGTGGAGGGTTATGTCGCCTCCAGCATCCAGGAGGGCGCCAAGATCGCGGCGGGAGGGGGGCGTCCCCAGTCGGCCGCGCTGGGCAAGGGCTGGTACTTCGAGCCCACCGTCATCGCCGACGCGGGCAACCAGATGGCCTTCATGCGCGACGAGCTGTTCGCGCCGGTGGTGGGGGTCATGCCTTTCCGCACCGAGGAGGAGATGATCGCCCTGGCCAACGACACCCGCTACGGCCTGGCCTCGGGGATCTGGACCCAGAACCTCGACCGGGCGATGCGCTTCGCCACCCAGATCGAGGCCGGCACGGTGTGGATCAACACCTACCGCTCCTCTTCCTTCATGTCGGCCAACGGCGGCTTCAAGGAGAGCGGCTACGGCCGCCGGGGCGGCTTCGAGGTCATGCGCGAGTTCTCGCGACTGAAGAACGTCATCATCGACTACTCGGGCGCCATGCAGGACCCGTTCGTCATCCGCCTCCGCTGATCTCACGACAACCGGCCCAGGAAGGCCGGGAAGGATGATCCATGAAATTTGCTGTTTCCCTGACCATGGAACGGTTCTCGCCCGATCGGACGATGGCCCAAGCCAAGAACGAACTGCTGGAACTGGCCAGGATCGCCGACGAAGGCGGGTTCGAGACCCTCTGGACGGCCGAGCACCACACGCTCGAATGCACCCTCTCGCCGAACCCCTTCCTGACCCTGACCTGGCTCGCCCAGCACACCGAGCGGATCCGCCTTGGCACGGCCACCTTGGTCGCTCCCTACTGGGACCCGATCCGGCTCGCCGGCGAGAGCGCCATGTGCGACCACCTGACCGGCGGCCGGCTGGAATTCGGGATCGCGCGGGGCTCCTACCAGTACGAGTTCGACCGCATGGCCAACGGGATGCCCCAGCAGGAGGGCGTGGCCTATCTGAAGGAGATCGTGCCGGCGGTGAAGGAGCTGTGGGCCGGCGACTACGCCCACGACGGCCGCTACTGGAAGTTCCCGATCACCGCGGCGACGCCCAAGCCGCTCCAGCGACCGCACCCGCCGATCTGGGTGGCGGCCCGCGATCCGGGCACCTTCGATTGGGCCGTCGGCGTCGGGGCCAGCATCCTCTCCACCCCGCTCTCGATGCCGGCGGCGGAGATCGCGGTGCTGGGAGAGAAGTTCCGCAAGGCCGTGGCCGACCACCCGGAGGTTCCGCGCCCGCGCTTCATGATGCAGCGCCGCACCTGCGTCTACGACAAGCCGGACGGCTGGGAGCTCGCCGTCCAGCACAGTTCCGACTACGGCCGCTATTTCGAGAACCTGATGCAGAACGTCGGCACGGTGAGGAACGGCTTCCCGGAGGCCGTGCCCTTCGAAGCCGTGGCCGGCCGCGAAAACTACAATCCCGCGGCCATCCGCAAGAACCTGATGTTCGGCACGCCGGACGAGGTGATCGAGAAGCTGGCGGCCTATGAGGCGGCGGGCGTGGACCAGTACTGCCTGGGCCTCACCTTCAACCTGCCCTTCGAACTGCAGAAGAAGACGCTTCGCCTCTGGATCGACGAGGTGATGCCGGCCTTCGCCAAGCGCTCGCAGAGCACGCCCGCACGCGCCGAGGCCTGATGGTCGCCAAGCTGGAGACCCTGCAGCACCAGGTCGGAAACGTCGTCCTGAACTATCGGATCGACGGTTCCGGTCCAGAACCGTTGATCTGCGTCCACGGGGTCGGGTCCTATCTGGAGGCCTGGTCGCAGGCCGCCCAGACCTTGGCCCGCCGGTTCACGGTCCTCACATACGACCTGCGCGGCCACGGCCGGTCCTCCAGGCTGAAGGGCCGCTACGAGATCGACGATTTCGTGCAGGACCTGCTGGGTCTCGCCGACCACGTGGGCTTCGGCGCCTTCCACCTGGCCGGCTTTTCCCTCGGGGGACTGATCTGCCAGCGCGTCGCCCTCACCCATCCGGCCCGCGTTCGCCGCCTGGTCCTGCTCTCCACCGTGGCCGGCCGGACCTCGGACGAACGGACCCAGGTGCTGAAGCGCCTGGCCGCCCTGCAGGAACGCGGCGGCGAGGCGCACCACGACGCCTCCCTTTCGCGCTGGCTGACCGAAGCCTTCCAGGCGGCGCACCCGCAGACCATCGCCCAGCTTCGGGCGCGGGACGCCGAAAACGACCCCGACTGCTACGCCTCGGCCTACCGGGTGCTCGCCGAGACCGACTTCGGCCGCATGCTCGATCAGATCCGCAGCCCGACCCTGATCGTGACAGGCGCCGACGACCGGGGCTCCACGCCGCGGATGGCGCACTACATGAACGAGCAGATTCCGGGCTCGGACCTGCGTATCCTGCCCGGCCTGCGCCATTCGATCCTGATCGAGGCGCCTGAACTGGTCGCCTCGATCATGGGCGATTTTCTCAGCGAGGATGGCCATGGATGAGACCCTGAAGGCCCGCGGAGAGGCGGTCCGCCGCCAGGTCCTGGGCGACGACTATGTCGATCGCACGATCGCCAACGCGGACGACTTCTCCGCCCCCTTCCAAGACGTGCTCAACACCTATTGCTGGGGGTTGGCCTGGACCGATCCGGCGCTCGACCTGAAGCAACGGAGCCTCCTCAACCTGGGGATGCTCGCCGCGCTCGGCCGCATGCACGAGTTCGCAATCCACTTCCGGGGGGCCGTCCGCAACGGCCTCACCGACGCGGAGTTGCGGGCGGCCCTGATCCAGATCGCCGTCTATTGCGGCGCGCCGGCAGGGGTCGAGGCCTTCCGCGTGGCGCGCGAGGTCCGCGCCCAGATGAGCCTGGAGGACTGATTGCCGTCATTTCAGGCGCCGCGCCCGTCCTTCGCTCCGACCACGCCGGAGACGACCAGGGACCTTGAAAAGGTTCAATGTTTTTGGCTCGGCGCGGCGGCGGCCATGCCATGATCGGCGCACCGGAGGCCCCATGACCGACCGCTTGAAAGTCGAAAACCTCTACAAGATCTTCGCCGCCTCGCCCGAGAGGGCGATGGCGATGCTGCGGACCGGAGGGGCCAAGGAAGAGGTGTTGGCCAAGACCGGCGCCGTGGTCGGACTGAACGACATTTCGTTCTGCGTGCCTCCGGGGGCGATCTACGTGATCATGGGGCTTTCGGGCTCCGGCAAGTCCACCTTGGCGCGTTGCATCAACCGCCTGAACCAACCCACGGCCGGCCGGATCCTCCTCGACGGTCAGGACATCGTCGCGTTCGACGACAAGGCGCTGCGGAACATGCGGCGCACGCGCATCTCGATGGTCTTCCAGCACTTCGCCCTGCAGCCGAACCGGACCGTGATCGAGAACGCCGAATTCGGCCTCAAGCTGCGGGGCGTGGCCAAGCTGGAGCGCCGCCGCCGAGCCGAAGAGGTGCTCTCCATCGTCGGCCTGGCCAAGTGGGCGCATCATCGTCCCCACGAACTCTCCGGCGGCATGCGCCAGCGCGTGGGCTTGGCCCGGGCCTTGGCCACCGACGCCGACGTGCTGATCATGGATGAAGCCTTCAGCGCGCTCGACCCCCTGATCCGCGCCGAGATGCAAGAGGAATTGCTGCGGCTGCAGCGGACCCTGCACAAGACGATCCTGTTCATCACCCACGACTTCCAGGAAGCGCTGAAACTCGGCACCCGGATTGCGATCCTCGCCGACGGCGAACTGGTGCAGGAAGGCGCGCCGCAGGAGATCGTGCTCAACCCCGCCACCGACTATGTGGCCGCCTTCACCCGCGACATCGACCGCACCCGCCTTTTCGACGCGCGCTCGGCCATGAAGGAGGTGATCGCCGTCATCCCGGCCCACGCCAACGTGCTTTGCGGCCGCGCGGCCGGCGGCTGGGCCTTCGTCGTCGACGAGCAATCCCGGGTCGTCGGCCTGCTCGACCCGAGCGCGCTCGGCCGGGTCCGCGACGGGGCCGCGCCGGCGGGGCTGATGTCCACCGAGTTCGCGACCATCTCCTGCAACACCAAGCTGATCGCGGCCGCCCGAAGCTGCCGGCCGGGTCTCCCGATGGCGGTGCTGGACGACGGGGGCCGCCTGATCGGAATCCTCGAGGCCGAGCACATCCTCGCCGCCATCGCCCCGGCGCTTTCGCACGGAGAACCCCATGCTTAAGGCCGACGACCTCTACGTCTCGCAGATCGAAAAGTGGATCGGCGAGGGCGTGCAATGGATCGCGCTCCACCTGCGCCCGGTGTTCCAGGCGGTCAAATGGCCGGTGGAGAACCTGCTGCTCTTCAACGACCACATCCTCCACACCGTCCCCTTTCCCGTCATGGTGCTGCTGGCGCTGTTTATCGGCTGGCGTTTCGCCGGGCTCGGGGTCGGGATCTTCAGCGCTCTGGCCCTGGTGGCCGTGGCCGTGCTGGGCGTGTGGTCGGAGGCGATGACGACCCTCTCGCTGATCACCACCGCCATCGTCTTTTGCGCCCTGATCGGCATTCCGATCGGCATCTGGTGCGCACGCAACGACCTCGTCTGGAAGATCGTGCGCCCGGTGCTGGACCTGATGCAGACGACGCCCACCTTCGTCTATCTGGTGCCGGTGGTGATGCTGTTCGGGGTCGGAACCGTGCCCGGCGAGGTGGCGGTGGTGACCGCCGCGGCCCCGCCGCTCATCCGCTTCACCAACCTCGGCCTGCGCATGGTCAACGAGGAGATCATCGAGGCCGGCCTCGCCTTCGGCGCCGATCCCCGCCAACTGCTCTGGGAGATCCAGCTGCCGCTCGCCGTCCCGACGATCCTGGGCGGGCTGAACCAGACCGTCCTCACCGCCATGGTCATGTCGGTGGTGGTGGCGATGATCGGCGCCGAAGGACTGGGGCTCGTGGTTCTGGAGGGGCTGGGCCGTCTCGACGTCGGCCGCGCGACCATAGGCGGCGTCGCCATCGTCCTGCTGGCCATGGTGCTCGACCGGATCACCCAGAAGCTGGCCCAACCCCGGGCTCGAAAGGGCGGCGGCGTGTGGGACATCCTTCGGCGCCTGGTTCGGGGCGAGGTCCCGGCGGTCGTCCCCTTCGCCGGCGGCGGACAGCCCCGCGCATGACCGTCCGTCCGAAGACAGCCACGGATCGGTTTCGCCGGTTGCTGGCCGGGACCGTGCTCGCGACGGCGCTCGGCCTCGCCGGCTGCTCCGGCGCCGGCGGGACCGGCGGATCGGTGCGCTTCGCCCAATCCGACAGCCTGGGGGCCAACTATGTCGTGACCCAGATCGGCATCGCCGCGGTCAAGGCGCTCGGCTACCGCGTGAGCCTGTCGACGGTGAATACCACCATGTTCTTCTTCGCCGCCGCCCAGGACGATCTCAACCTCAGCATGGACATCAACTTCCCGCAGCAGGAGCCGGGATTCCGCAAGGTGGCGGACCGGGCCATGCTGGTCGGCGAGGGCCTGATCCGCGGCGGCGGCGTCAACGGCTACATGATCGATAAGAAGACCGCCGACGCCTACAAGATCATCTCCCTCGCCCAGATGCGCGACCCCAAGATCGCCGGCCTGTTCGGCCGCGACGGCAAGGCCGACCTGATCAATTGCGACGCGAGCTGGAGTTGCGGCAAGGTGGTCGACTACCAGCTCGACAAATTCGGCCTGCGCGGCACGGTCACCTCGGTTCGGGGGAAATACGAGGCGCTGATGGTGGAGGCGGTGTCGCGGGCGAGGCGTGGCGAACCGACCTTCTTCTACGCCTGGAGCCCCTCCTGGATGAACAAGGTCCTGACTCCCGGCAAGGACGTGGTCTGGCTCCCGACGCCTTTCGACGCCCTGCCCGCCTCGGTGCCCAACACAGGCTCGGCCCTGGTGCCGAATGTCGAGGGCTGCGCCGGCGGCGCCAATCCCTGCCGCATGGCCATGTCGGCCTGGAACTACACTTCCGTCGCCAACAAGGACTTCATCGCCGCCCATCCGGACGTACGGATCCTGCTCGAGCAGATGTCCTTCCCGCTCGCCCAATGGTCGGCCTGGGAGGAAGCGATCAGTCGCGACGGCGGCAGCGACCGCGCGATCCGGAAACTGGCCGATGCATGGATCGGCGCCCATCGGGCCGAGTTCGATGGCTGGATCGCCAAGGCGCGGGCCCGTGCGGCGCCCCACGTCTGAGGACGCGCCGCACGCAGATCATGTTCATGTCCCCAACACGGCATCGACGGCGCCGGCGGCGGCCTTGACGATGATGTCGGCCTGGTCGCGGGTCAGGCAGAACGGCGGGGCGAAGCCCAATATGTCGCCCTGGGGCATGGCCCGGCCGATGACGCCCCGTTCTAGAAGGGCGGCGGAAACCTGCGGCCCGATCTTCCGCGCCGGATCGAAAAAGACCCGGTCGTCCTTGTCGGCCACGAATTCCACGGCGGCCATCAGGCCATCGCCGCGGACCTCGCCTACGTGCCTGTGGCCCGCCAGCGCCTGGGCGAGGGCGTTGCGGAAATAGGCCCCGACCTCGCCGGCGTTCGCCACCAGGCCAAGCTCGTCGATCAGTTCGAGATTGGCCACGCCCGCGGCCGCGCAGATCGGGTGGGCCGAGTAGGTCCAGCCGTGTCCGAACGCGCCAAGCTGGTCGGCGCCCTGCATCAGGACCTGCCAGACCTTGTCGGAGACGATGACCCCGGAGAGCGGCGCATAGGCCGAGGTGAGGCCCTTGGCGATGGTGATCAGATCCGGCCTGATCCCATAGTGGTCGCTGCCGAACATGGTCCCAAGGCGCCCGAAGCCGGTCACCACCTCGTCGGCGATCAGCAGGATGTCGTACCGGTTCAGGACGGCCTGGATCTTGTCCCAGTAGCCGGCGGGCGGCGGGATGATGCCGCCTGTGCCGAGGATGGGCTCGCCAACGAAGGCGGCGATGGTGTCGGGCCCCTCGGCGAGGATCATCTCTTCGAGGGCGTCGGCGCAGGCCTGGGAGAACTGCTCCTCGTTCATCGACCGGTCGGGGCGGCGGAAGAAATAGGGCGCGTCGGTATGGAGGATCGGCTCTCTCGGCAGGTCGAAGGCCTTGTGAAAGATCTCCAAACCGGTCAACGACCCGGTCATCACGCCCGAGCCGTGATAGCCCCGCCAGCGGGAGATGATCTTCTTCTTCCCGGGCCGGCCGAGAACGTTGTTGTAGTACCAAACGAGCTTGATGTTGGTCTCGTTGGCGTCGGATCCGGACAGGCCGAAATAGACCCGGCTCATGCCGGCGGGCGCCCGGTCGATGATCATCTTGGACAGGGTGACCGAGACCTCCGTGCCGTGTCCGACATAGGCGTGGTAGTAGGCCAGGTCGCGCGCCTGGGCGGCGATCGCATCGGCGATCTTCCGCTGGCCGTAGCCGACGTTCACGCAATAGAGGCCCGCGAAGCCGTCGAGACTGGTCCGTCCCTCGCGATCGGTGATGAAGACCCCCTCCCCCCCGGCGATGATGCGGTTCGGGGTTTCGCCGCGCGCATGGGTGGCCAGATGGGTCGAGGGATGGAAGAAGTGGTCGCGGTCCCAGGCGGCGAGGTCGTTGCTCCGGTCGAGCATGTGAGCTCCTTTTTTGAAGCGGGGTGGGCCGCGCTCAGGCGGCGGTGTCGAGGCAGAGGTATTTGAGCTCGGAAAAGGCCTCCAAGCCGTGGCGGGAGCCTTCGCGGCCGAGGCCAGATTGCTTCCAGCCGCCGAAGGGGATGGAGGCGCCGGTGATCTTCACGCGGTTGACCGCCACCATGCCGAAATCGAGGGCGCGGCCGAGCCTAAGCTGCCGGGCGCCGTTCTCGGTGACCACATAGGCGCAAAGGCCGTACTCCGTGGCGTTGGCGCGGGCGACGACCTCGGCCTCGCCGGCGAAGGCGGCGACCGCCGCGACCGGGCCGAAGGTCTCCTCACGCATGATCAAGGCGTCGTCGGGGACGTCGGCCAGCAGCGTCGGCTCGTAGAACAGGGGGCCGGCAGGATGGCGACGGCCGCCGGTCACGAGGCGCGCGCCCCGGGCCAGGGCGTCGGCCACGTGCTCTTCGACCTTGGCGACCGCGCGTTCATGCATGAGCGGGCCGATCTCGACGCCCGGAACCAGCCCGGCCCCGACCTTCAAGGCGGCGATCCGCTCGCCGAAGGCCTTGATGAAGGCGTCCAGCAGGCCGCGCTGGACGTAGATCCGGTTCGCGGCCAGGCAGTCCTGGCCTGAGGTCGCGAATTTCGCGTCGACGGCGATCTGCACGGCGCGCCGGAGATCGGCGTCGTCGAAGACGATGAGCGGCGCGTGGCCGCCGAGCTCCATGACCAGGCGCTTCATGGTCGGCGCGCACTGGGCGGCGATCATCCGGCCAACGCCGGTCGAGCCGGTGAAGCTCATCGCCGCGACCCGCCGGTCCTCGGCGAGGCGCCCCACGATGGCGGCCGCATCGCCGGTCACCACGTTGACCACGCCGGGCGGGAAGCCGGCGCGTTCGGCCAGTTCGGCGAGGGCCAGGGCCGAGAGCGGGGTCTCCGACGAGGGATGGATCACCACCGTGCATCCGGCGGCCAGGGCCGCGGCGACCTTGCGGGTGATCATGGCGGAGGGGAAGTTCCAGGGCGTCACCACCCCCACAACCCCCAGCGGTTCGCGCCGCACGATCATCTCGGCCCCGGCAAGGTGGCTGGTGACGCTCTCCGCGTTGAGGCGCTTGCCCTCCTCCGCGTACCATTCGACGAAGCTGGCGGCGTAGTCGATCTCGCCGCGGGATTCGTCCAGGGGCTTGCCCTGTTCGAGGGTCATGAGCAGGGCGAGGTCTTCCCTGGCGGCCTCGATCAGCTCGCACCAGCGCCGCAGCAAGGCGCCGCGATCCTGAGGCAGACGTCCTCGCCAGTCGGCGAAGGCCCGTTCGGCCGCATCGATCGCCTCGCCCGTCTGGTCGCGGTCGAGCGCGGCGACCCAGGCCAGGGTGCGGCCGGTCGCAGGATCGGTGAGCTCGAAACTCTTGCCGTCGCGGCCCATCTCCCAGCGACCGTCGACATAGGCGAGATCGCGCAACAGGTGGCGATCCCGCAACTGGACGAGAGCCTCATGGTATTCCGGTCGCGCATAGGCCGCCATCGGGATCCCCCTTTGTCGAGGGCTTCAGCCTAGGCTTCTTCCAGGGTGAGACGGTCCAAATGCAGGGGCGCGCGCAGACGATCTGTCCAAAATCGACCGCCGCCGCAGACAGATCGTCTAGAGCGGGATGCGAAAAAGCGGATGCCGGTTTTTCGCGTAAATCCCGCTCTAAATGCTTATAATCGATCACGTTTTATGATTTTGGATTGATTCAATCCAAAATCATCGTGATCTAGGGCTGGGCGCGTCCGGCCAGCAGGGCCGGCGGCGGCGGCGCGTCCTTGATGGTCTTGGTCACCACATAGGTGAAGTAGCGGGCGATGCCGAGATCCTGCTCAAGCAAGCCGTCTATCAGGCGTTGATAGGCGTCGATGCTGGGGGCCATGAACTTCAGGATGTAGTCCACCCCGCCGCCGACCGCCCAGCAGGCGACGATTTCCGGGACCGTCGCGACGACGCGCTCGAAGCGATCGAAATCGGTGGCCCGGTGGTTGGAGAGCGTCACCTCCATCACCACGCTGACGACCGGCGCGATGGCGCGCGGCGCGATGCGCGCGTGGTAGCCGGTGATGACGCCGGCCTTCTCGAGCCTGCGCAACCGCAACCAGCAGGGGGTGGGCGAAAGCCCTACCGCCTCGGCGAGCCCAACCTTGGTGATCCGGCCATCGCGCTGCACGGCCTCGAGAATCCGAAGATCAATGGCGTCGAGCTTCATGGCGGCTCTGGCGTCGCTCTGCCGGGGTTCAGGCGGCGTGCCGAAGAACGCCGCCCAGACGAAGAACCATAGCTCGGGCGCGGCGTCTCCCTTTCATCGGCATGTCCAAAGAAAAGGCCGTTCTCTGGATCATGCGGCCAACGCCGTCGCCGGATCGGCGAACGGCAGGTCGAGACTCTCGGCGACCGCGCGCGAGGTGAGCTTGCCCCTGTGGACGCTCAGGCCCGCGAGCAGGCCAGGATCGCGCAGCACCGCCGAAATCCCCTCGCTGGCCAGAGCCAGGCCATAGGGCAATGTGGCGTTGTTCAAGGCGTAGCTCGAAGTCTTCGGCACCGAACCGGGCATGTTGGCGACGCAGTAGTGGATCACCCCGTCCACCTCGAAAGTGGGTTCGGCGTGGGTGGTCGGCCGGGACATCTCAAAGCAGCCTCCCTGGTCTATGGAGACGTCGACCAGCACCGCCCGACGCCGCATGAGCTTGAGCATGGCGCGGCTGACCAGCTTGGGCGCGCTGGCGCCGGGGATGAGCACGGCCCCGACCACCACATCGGCCGACACGACCTCCTCCTCCAGCGCCTCGGCGGTCGAATAACGCGTGCGCACCCGGCCGCCGAAGACCTCGTCCAGATGGCGCAGCCGCGGGATCGAACGGTCGAGCATGGAGACCTCGGCCCCGAGCCCGAGCGCCATGCGCGCCGCCTGGACGCCGACGACGCCGCCGCCGACCACGACGACCCGGGCCGGCGCCACGCCCGGCACCCCGCCCAACAGCAGGCCGCTGCCGCCGGTGTAGCTCTTGAGCGCGGTTGCGGCCGCCTCGATGGACAGCCTGCCGGCGACCTCGCTCATCGGCGCAAGCAACGGCAGGCCGCCGGCCATGTCGGTGACGGTCTCGTAGGCGACCGCGGTCACGCCGGAGTCGAGCAGGCCGCGGGTCTGGGCGGGATCGGGCGCCAGGTGCAGGTAGGTGAAGAGGATTTGTCCCTCACGCAGCTGCGCCCATTCGCTCGGCTGCGGCTCCTTCACCTTCACGATCATGTCGGCCCTGGCGAACACTTCGGCCGCGTCGCGAGCGATCGCCGCCCCGGCCGCGACATAGACGTCGTCGCCGGCGCCGATGCCCGCCCCGGCGTTGGTCTCCACCAAGACCTCGTGGCCGCGGGCGACGTATTCCCGGACCGCGCCGGGCGTCAGCCCCACGCGGAACTCATGAGTCTTGATCTCCTTGGGCACGCCAACACGCATTTTCGGTCTCCTGGAGCCTTCAACTGCAAAGACCGCCGGGCGGCCTCGCGGGGATATTCGTGGCGGAACGCCGGAGACGTCGACCGGCCTCCGCGGCTTACGGCCCCTTGGGCGGCGCCACCGACATGACAGCCAGGGTCAGGAGCGTGGCCCCGGTCTTGATCGAGGGTTCAGGGACCGGCGCGAAAAACGGGGAGTGGTTCGCGGGCGGCGGTTCGCCCCTGGCCTTGAACTCAGCGAGCGTTTTCGGATCCGAACCGCCGACCCAGAAGAAGATCGAATTCGGGATCCCCGCATTGACCCACTCCGAATAGTCTTCGGTGCCCGTTTGGCCGGCGACCTCCTTCGGCACGAAGCCGACCTGGTCGCCAAAGGCGGCCGTCAGCGTCGGCTTGAGCCGTTCGGCGAGCTCCACATTGTTGACCACCGAGACGGCGCCGCCGCCGATCCGCTCGAACGTGGGCTCCGGCGCGTTGGCCATCGCCGCCGCCGTCCTGGCCGTGCGCTGCATGCCGCCCATGAACAGCGCGCGAACCTCCGGCGAGAGCGAGCGCATGGTCAGCTGCACCTCGGCCTGATCGGGGATGATGTTCCCCACCGTGCCGGCATGGAAGCTGCCGACCGAAATGACGCCGGGCTCGGCCGGCGGCTTCTCCCGGGCCACGATCATCTGGACATCGGTGACGAAGCGCGCGGCGATCACGATGGGGTCGATGGCGACGTTGGGACTGGAGCCGTGGCCCCCGCGCCCCTTGAAGGTGATCTTGAAAGTATCCGAATTGGCCGAGACGACGCCTTCCTTGACCCGAATCTCGCCGACCGGGCCCGGACCGATATGGGCGGCGAAGGCGTAGTCCGGCTTGCCGAACTTCGCGAACATCCCGGAGGCGAGCATCTTGGGCACGGCGCCGCCGATTTCCTCGGCCGGTTGACCGACGAAGATCACCGTACCGCTCCACCGGTCCTTGAGGGCGACCAGGGTCTTGGCGGTCGCCAGCCACCAAGCCATGTGGATGTCGTGGCCGCAGGAGTGGTCGACAAAGGTGGTCGCGCCGTCCGGCAGGGTCGTCTGGACCTTGCTGGCGTAGGGCAGCCCCGTCTTCTCCTCCATGGGCAAGGCGTCGAGCTCGGTGCGGACCAGCACGGTCGGCCCGGGACCGTTGCGATAGACCGCGACGATGCCGGTGCCGCCGCCGACCTTCTCGGCCACCTCGAAGCCGATCCCCCGCATTTCCTTGGCCAAGAGGGCTGCGGTGCGCACCTCGTAGAAGCCCAGCTCGGGGTGGCTGTGGATGTCCTTGTAGACGCTGTCGATGTGCGGATAGGCCTCCGCGAGCACCGCCTTGATCCTGGCCGTGTCGGCCGCCTGGACGGCGGCTGCCGGTCCTGCGGTCGCCAGGGCCAGCGCAACGAGCGGCAGGCCCAGAACCTGAGATCTGCGGAGTTTCACGGAGGCCCTTTCCTCTAGTAGGCGATGCGGGCGTTGACGCCGATGACCCGCGGCGGGAGCGAGTAGACCACCGGCGGCCCGCCGACGGTCCGCGAAGCGCCCGTGACCCCGGCGATGTCGGTGAGGTTCTGCGCAAACAGATAGATGCCCCGCTTGCCGTTCTCGATGCCGATGCGCAGGTTCACGGTCCCGTAGTCGCCATAAGTGGTGAAATTCGGGTCGGTCGTCCGGAACGTCGTCTGCATTTGGCCGGTGTAGGCGTAGTCGAGCCGGACGAGGCCGTCGTAGCCGCTGAAGACCGGCCAGGTGTAGGTGGCGTTCATCGAGGCGTTGAACTTCGGGACGCTCGGCAGGCGGTCGCCCGCCCGGCCGGTGGTGGCCGTCACCAGGACCGAGGCGTTGCGCTGATCCTCGGTGAGCCTGGCGTCGATGTAGCCAGCCGCGGCGCCCAGGGTGAAGCCCCTCGCTGGACGGGCGGTGACTTCCAGTTCCCCCCCCTTCACGCGGGCGGCCCCCGCATTGGTGATGAAGGAAAAGGCGTTGTCGGCGGTTCGCGCCGAGGTCTGGATGTTGGTCCAGTCCGTCTGGTAGGCGGCCAGATTGGCCACGAGGGCGCCGTTCAGCCAACTGGTCTTCAGACCGACCTCGTAGTTCCAAAGCTTGTCGGCCCCGTAGGGCACCAGGCCCTGCGGCAGAACGGGGATGTTGTTGGCCCCGCCGGGCCGGAAGCCTTGGGCGGCCGTAACATAGCCCATGATCCGCGAGGAGAACTTGTAGCTGGCGTTGAACTTGGTCAGCCAGCCCTTGGCGTTGGCGCCCGCCTCCGAATAGGGCGCGGAGACGCCGCCGAAGACCCGGTCGCCCAGGGGCGTCTCGCCGGACGTCACCTTCTCGTAATCGTACCGGCGCGCGCCCACCGTCAGGGTCAGGGGCTCGACCGGATTGTAGGACACCTCCGCGAAGGCCGCCTTCTGCGTGACGTCGGTGGCGACCCAGCGATAGGCCCGGTTCTGCAGCGGCATGTAGAAGTCGCCAGTCAACGGATTGGCCAGTGAGGTGTTGCTGTCGATATAGTCGTTTCGGTGCTCGTAATAGGCCCCGAGGGTCCAGGTGAGCGGGCCGTTTCCTCTGGAACTGGCGCGCACCTCCAGAGTCCGCGATTTCAGGTAACCTGGCTGCCAGCCGCCTATGGGAAACTGGCCGCTGAGGCTCGTCGCGAAGGTCGATTGCTGGGCCGGGGTGCAGGACGCCGTAATGCTGTAGAAGCGCTGGCAAGCCGCGTTGCTGGTCAGGAGCGGGACATAGCTCGCGGTGAAGTCCGTGGCGCGCAGGATCTCGTATTTGTAGTACGAACCCGTCGCCGTCAAAGTGACCCCGGGGAGTTCCCAGTTGTACGTCAGGTTGAAGAGATTCAGCGTATTGTTGAATGGAAGCTTGACCCTGGAGTCGGTGTTGAATTCGCCCAGCGAAGGATACCAGCCTTCCTGATCGTCGGCGTCGGTCTTCTGGTACAGATAGGTGCCCGTCAGGTTCATGTCCGGCGTGGGCGTCCAGGTCAGCAGACCGCGCGCGCCCACCGACTTGCTGTCGTTGACGTCCTTGGTCCCCAAACGGATGTTGTCCACGAAGCCGCCGCGCTTTTCGTAGAAGGTGACCAGGCGGAGGGCGAGCTTGTCCTCGGCGATGGGGTAGTTGACCATTCCCTTGGCGAAGTAGCCGGCGGAACCGTTCCGCATGGTGGACGCCTGGCCCTCGGCGGCCATTTCCCACTCATGGGTGTTCGGCTTGTTGAAGATCAGACGCAGGGTGCCGCCCATGGACGATGAGCCATAGAGGGTGCCTTGCGGGCCGCGGAGGACCTCCACCCGCGCCACGTCGAAGAGATTCAGGTCCGCGGATCCGCCGCCCGGGTCCTGGGTGGTTCCGCTCGGTCCTGTGATCGGGGTCTCGTCGTAGTACAGGCCGACGGTCGCCTCCCCGGCCGAATTGATGCCGCGGATGCTGATGCGGGCGCCCCCGAGGCCGCCCTGGGTCAGGTTTAGGTTCGGCACCTGCCGGAAGTAGTCCGGGAGGTTGGTGGCCCCCATTTCGCTGATATTTTTCTCCGTGACCGCGACGACGCTGATGGGCGTCTGCTGCAGGACAGTGGAGCGGCGCAACGAGGTGACAACGATGTCCTGGACGCCAGTGGCGTCATCCTTGGCGACGCTGCTTTGCGCGAAGGCGATGGACGAAACGAGCGAACAGGTCAGGCTCGTCGCCAAGAAGAATAGCGCTTTACGAGTCATGCTTCTTCAATTCCCCTCAATTGATCGATGTGCCGAAATGCATGAAAACGACGATCCGGGAGACTAAGCCGCCCAGGACCGGGACGCCGAGCAACCTCAGAATATTCTTTCAAATACATCTGTAGCTGCACGTTCATCATCTAAGATCCCCGGGAAATCCGGAGACCGTCACGCGTGTTCCGTTGGAGAATTTCCGCTCGTCGTTGAATTGCGAGGGACTCGACGTCATGAAAGCGCCACAGCCTTCCTTTAAGAAGGCCTTGGCCACCACAGCAGCAACGAAGTCTTCGCTGGGCGTCATTGGGTCTCGCCTCCCGCATAGCGCGGTTTATGAAAGCTAACCTCGGACCAAAGCGCCCCTCTTCCCCCTGGTGAGAGCAAAGGAAGACAAAGCTGCTCCTACGATACGCAGCAAGCTCGGCCGAATGCGGATGAACGGTCGCGGCCGGATCGCAGCGACGACCTCGGAGCTGGAAAACGGCGGCTAGCGCGCGTCCAGGTTGATGACGTCGTGCAGGTGGATGGCCAGCTCCACCGCGAAGCGCCGCTCCGGGGTCTCGACGTCTATGCCGAACAGTTCCTGGATCCGGGTCAGACGATAGCGCAGCGTCGTCACATGCAGGTCCAGCGCATTGGCGCAGGCCTGGCTGCGGCACCCTTCCCGCAGGTAGGTGCAGAGCGTCTCGAGATAAGGCGTCCCATGCTCCCGGTCGTGGGCGGCGATCACGCCCACGCTCTCCTGGACGAAGCTGCGCACATCGGCGGCGTCGGCGGCGGTGACCAGCATGGGCAGCGGCCCGAAATCCTGGTTGGAGAGCACGCCCGTGCTGCCGAAGCTCTGCGCGATCCGAATCCGCCGCCGGCACCGTTCCCACGCCGTCGCGTAGTCGGTCACGGACGCGCAGCGCTCCGAAAGCAAAACGATAGGGGGCTGGCCGAAGTAGCGCGTCACCTCGCTCGCCAACCGCGGCAGGACCTTGTCCAGACGGCCGGCCGCGCGGGCGTCCTCACAGGCCACCAGGCAGACCAGGCTGCTTTCGTGAACCAGAGTGGCGGCGCTGAGGCCGTTCTGCTCCATGAGCCGGGCGGCCACGTGATGCAGGTCCACCGCCGACCAGCGGGGATCGCCCGCCCCCGACGGCAGTTCGACGACCAGCATCTGGCGGGGATTAGCCAGATTGAGGCCAAGGCGCTGGGCGCGCTGAAGGACGTCTTCGACATCGCGCCAGCGGCGTTCGACGATCTCGCGGAACAGTTCGCTCAGGGTGCGGGTCTCGAAGCGGAAGCGCACGAAGCTGCGCATCAACTGGACGCTCAACGCGAACCGCGCGCTCTCAAGCAGGAGCAGATCGAGGTCGCTGAACTCCCGCTGCGTGGGAAAGATCATCAAGGCGCCCACGGCCTCGCCGTCGACGGTGAGCGGCTCGATCTTGGGCGCGACCAGGAGACGGTGCGGGCCGCTCTCGAGGACCAGGGTTTCGGGCGCCTCCCGCGGCTGGTCCAGCGCGGCCCTGGCGGCCTTGATCAGCGGCCGGTGCAAGGCGGTGTCGACGGCCCCGCGCCAAGCCTCGTCGTCGAAGTGGGCCTGGCTGGGCGACCGGCCGGCGACGACGCTGTTGGTCGAGAAATCGACGACGACCAGCGGATTGGGCAGAAGCCTCTCGATGGCGGCGGCCAGAGAGGCGACCGGAGCGCCGGAGAGGGCCTGGTTGAGGAAGGAGGTATGACCTTCGAGGGCCGACTGCAGGCGTTCACCCGCCCGTCGCTCCTCCAGCAGGCGATGCTGTTTCTCCACCGCGATCTCGCCCAGGTGCACGATGAGGCCGATGAAGGCCAGCTCGTCCTCCGAGACGTCTTTCAGGTGGCGCGAGATCACGCTCATGACCATCGGCCGCCCCTCGTCGTCGAGACAGCTCATGGGCACGACCAGCACGGTCCGGTAATCCCGCTCGAACGCCTCGCGCCGGTAGCCCGGGAACTCCTCGGATTCGCGGGCGTCGCGGATGTAGACCGGCTCGTTTCGGGTCAGCGCGATGACGGCCGGGCTGGTGGCGAGCTCCCAGCGATCGGACAGGGGCTTGCCCAGCAGGGTCGGATCGTAGCGGCACATCACGTAGGCGAAGCCGTGAACGGCGTCGATGCTCATGATCGAGCCCATGCTCCAGTCGGCATGGCGGCAAGCGGCGAGGACTAGCTGACTGAGGACCGTCGGGAGATCGATGCCCGAATTGATCAGGCTGGCGACATCTCGAAGAGATCGAATGCGCGACCTCTGATCCAAAACAGGCTCCCGGTCTGGGACGGCAACGTAAGACCGTACGCCACGGACACGCGCATAGCCTACGCCATTTCCGAGCACGTCTCGCGCAATTCGTCCTTCGAACAGGAGAATGAAGGCCCCTGCCCGCCCTCTGTACAGTTTGGGTCCCACCCAGCCACAGAAGAAGCAGCGACATGGATTTCGGCCTGAGGAAGATCAGCACCTTCGTCGAGGAGACCTTGATCGAGGGCGGCCGTCCGACCGAGCGGCCGGTCACCATGGTGGTGGTGGCGGCGGTCCTTCGGAACCCCTGGGCGGGACAGGGCTTCGTCGAGGATCTTCAGCCGGAGATCCGTCGGGTCGCGCCCGTCCTCGGCAAGATCATGACCGACCGCCTGGTGGCCGCGATGCCGGCCCACCGGGTCGAAGCCTACGGCAAGACCGCGGCGGTGGGCGTCAATGGCGAGATCGAGCACGGCTCGGCGCTGATCCACACCCTGCGGTTCGGGAACATCTTCCGCGAGGCCGTGGGCGGCACGACCTATCTGGAGTTCACCAATACCCGGGTGGGGCCGGGCGCGCTGCTGTCGCTGCCGATGATCCACAAGAGCGAATCCGGAAAACGATCGCATTTCCTGACCTCCACCTTCCAGATCGCCGACGCGCCGGTCGCCGACGAGGTGCTCGTCGCCATCGGCGCCTCCGACAGCGGACGGGCCCACCCCCGCATCGCCGACCGTTTCCAGGACATCGCTGCGATGGAGGCCGAGGCTGCCGCCGTCACGGGCGTCTGATCCCATGAACCCGATCGGCCTGGCCGACCCGGCCCTGCTGCGCACGCAGGCGTTCATCGACGGCCTGTGGCGCGACGCGCAAGGCGGCGCGACCTTGCGCGTCGACAACCCGTCAACCGGGGCCCCGATAGGTTTCGTGCCAGACTGTGGGATCGCGGAAACCGCAGAGGCGATTGCGGCGGCAGACGCCGCGTTCGAAGGGTGGAAAGCCGCTCCATCGGCCCATCGCGGGGCGATGCTGGAGCGTTGGGGCAAGCTGATCCTCGCCAACGCCGAAGACCTGGCGCGCATCCTGACCGCCGAACAGGGCAAGCCGCTCGCGGAGGCCAGGGCCGAGGTGCTTTATGGCGCGCGTTTCGTGACGTGGTTCGCCGAGGAGAGCCGGCGCCTCTACGGTTCGACCATTCCGGCCCCGAGCGAGGATCGTCGGATCCTGGTGCTGAAGGAGCCGGTCGGCGTCTCCGCCGCCATAACCCCCTGGAACTTCCCGATCGCGATGGTGACCAGGAAGGTCGCTCCGGCGCTGGCCGCCGGCTGCCCGATGATCGTCAAACCGTCGGAGATCACGCCCTATTCCGCCCTGGCGCTCGCCGAGCTTGCCCACAGGGCGGGGGTTCCGGCCGGCGTACTGAGCGTTGTGACCGGCCGTCCCGAAGCCATCGGCGAAGCGCTGTGCGCCAGCCCGCAGGTGAGGAAGCTTTCGTTCACGGGCTCGACCCGGGTGGGGGCGATGCTGATGCGTCAGTGCGCCGACACCGTGAAGAAGCTCAGCCTGGAGCTCGGCGGCAACGCGCCCTTCATCGTCTTCGAAGACGCCGACCTCGACCTGGCCGTCGCCGGCCTCATCGCCAGCAAGTTCCGCAACGCAGGCCAGACCTGCGTCTGCGCCAACCGCATCCTCGTACAGGACAGGGTCTACGACATCTTCGCCGCCAAGCTGGTGGCGGCCGTCGCCGGCCTGAAGCCCGCGGACGGCTTCGCGGAAGACTCCACGCTCGGACCGCTGATCAATGCGGCGGCGGTCGCCAAGGTGGAGGCCCATATGGCCGACGCGCTCGCCAAGGGCGGACGGCGGCTGACTCCCGTCCCTGGAGAAAGGAGCGGCCAATTCGTGGCCCCGATCGTGATCGGCGAGGCCGACGCCTCCATGCGGCTCGCCCATGAGGAGACCTTCGGGCCCCTGGCTCCGCTTTTCCGGTTCGGCTCCGAGGACGAGGCGGTCGCGCTCGCGAATGCGACGCCCTACGGCCTGGCCGCCTACTTCTACACCGGCGACCTGCGGCGCTCCTGGCGCGTGGCCGAGCGGCTCGAGGCCGGCATGATCGGCCTCAATACCGGAAACATCTCGATGGAGGTCGCGCCCTTCGGCGGGGTCAAACAATCCGGCTTCGGCCGCGAGGGCGCCCAACTGGGCATTGAGGAGTACCTCGTGACCAAGACCGTCCACATCGCCGGTCTGTAGCCCCCGCACCGGCTGATCGGGCCGCCACCTGCCGGAGGGCCGCGGTTTCGGCCTTCCCGAGCAACAAAGGGCCTGGCGCTTCCCCGAGGCGTAGGAAGACAGGGTCGTCCACACCGTCCCACGCTGAGCGGACCATCCAGTCGGCCCGACCCGAAGGAAAAACCGCGATGTTCACCTGTTCGCCTGGCGAGGAAAGCAAGCCGCAGGGTTACGACTGCCCGTGCCACAATCCGGCGTTCGCCCGCCTTTCCGCCCGGATGGCGAACGAATTCTCCCGGCGGTCGGTCCTGCGCGGAGCCGCCGCCGGCGCCGCCACGGCGGCGTTCTGGCCGGTTGTCGCTTCGGCCCATATTCCGGAGGCGCCCAAGAGCGCCGTGGCCTTCACCAACGCCAAGGTGTTCGACGGCAAGTCCAACAAGCTGCTGACCGGCGTCCGGGTGGTGGTGCAGGGCGACCGGATCAAGGCGCTCGAAGCAGGCGACAAGCCGTTGGACGGGGCGACGCAGGTCATCGACTGCGGCGGGCGCACCCTGATGCCCGGCCTGATCGACGCCCACTGGCACGCCATGGGGGCGGGGATGCCGTTCAACGATATGGACAAGGCCGACGTCGGCTATCTCAACCTCGTCGCGGGCGAGGAGGCGGAACGCACCGTGCTGCGGGGGTTCACCAGCGTCCGCGACGTGGGCGGCCCGAGCTTCGGCCTCAAGCGCGCCATCGATACGGGCGTGACGCCCGGTCCCCGGATCTGGCCGTCGGGCGCGGCGATCTCGCAGACCGGGGGCCATGGAGACCACAGGACAGCCAGCGAAGTGGCGGCGGGGCGGGAGTCCCCGAACGTCGCCGACGGCGTGGACGCCATGCTCAAGTGCGTGCGCGAGCAGTTGCTGCTCGGCGCCAGCCACATCAAGCTTTGCGCCGGCGGCGGGATCTGGTCCGACTACGACCCGATCGACAGCACCCAGTACACCGAAGCCGAACTGCGCGCCGCCGTGGAGGCCGCGGAGAACTGGAACACCTACGTCACCGTCCACGCCTACACCCCGCGGGCCGTCCAGACGGCCGTGCGCGCCGGCGTGAAGTGCATCGAACACGGGCACCTGATCGACGAGGAGACCGCGCGCATCCTCGCAGACAAGGGCATCTGGCTTTCGCTGCAGCCCTTCCTCGACAACGCCTTCTCCCCCATCGACACCGACCCGAAACGCCGGGTCAAACAGATCGCCGTCCATCAGGGGACGGACACGGCCTACGGCTTCGCCAAGAAGTACAAGATCAAGACCGCCTGGGGCACGGACATCGGCGGCGGCCCTCAATGGACGGTCAACCAGGGCGGGCTGCTGGCGAGCCTGGACCGCTGGTACACGCCGGTCGAAATCCTGAAGATGGCCACCGGCGCCAACGGCGAATTGTGCGCCCTGAGCGGGCCGCGCAATCCGTATCCGGCCAAGATCGGCGTGATCGAGCCGGCCGCCTACGCCGACCTTCTGTTGGTGGACGGCGACCCCACCGCCGACATCCGGCTGGTCGCGGATCCGGGCAAGAACTTCAAGATCATCATGAAGGACGGGCGGATCTATAAAAACACCCTGGTCTAGCGGATCGGCCGCAGGCGCCGGGGCGGCGCATCGCGGTTCGCACTCCGATGATCGCCGGAGGCGCAGAAGCGGAGCGTCGGCCGTCTGAGCAGTTTAGATGTCGGCCTGCCCGGGACAAATCGCGCGGCGCATCCTAAGCCACTTAGGAGCGAGTGGGATCGCATCGCTCACGCCCAGGTAATGACTTTTCACCCTTAAGTAATGGCTTTCGAGCGACTCTCCCTCGCGTCCCGATTGTCGTCGTCGGGCTGTTGCGGGATCACCGCCGCCCACCGCGCGGTTCCGCAGACAAAACAGCAGGGGGCTGTAAAGGACGCCATGCCGAGTTCGCGCCCTGGACGGATCGGCTGGCCCTGTGGCCGGCTCGGCGCTTCGGCGATCGGGGGCGCGATAGGCGCGCTTGGGCTCGTCCTGCCGGCGGCGGCGCAAGCCAGCGAACAAGTCCCGTTCAACCTGAGCAGCCTCTCGATCGAGGAACTGGCCAATATAGAGATCTACTCGGTGGCCAAGAGCGCCGAGCCGCTGAGCGAGGCACCGGCGGCGGTCTTCGTCATCACTCACGACGACATCGTCCGGTCCGGCGCCGCCACCGTGCCGGACATGTTGCGGCTGGCCCCGAACCTGCAGGTGGCCCAGATCACCGCCACCAGCTTCGCCATAACCGCGCGGGGCTTCAACGGCAGCGCCTCGGACAAGCTGCTGGTGCTGGTGGACGGGCGCAGCGTCTACACCCCCTTCGTCTCGGGGGTCTTCTGGGACGCGCAAAACGTGCTCCCCGAAGACGTCGAACGTATCGAGGTGATCAGCGGACCGGGCGCGGCCCTGTGGGGCGCCAATGCGGTCAACGGGGTGATCAACATCGTCACGCGCAAGGCGTCGGACACCCAGGGTTTGCTCCTGTCGGGCGGCGGCGGATCGTTGGAGCGCAGAGGCGCGGTGCGATACGGCGGCAAGCTGGGGCCCGACCTGGCCTTCCGCGTCTATGGCATGGCCGCCGACCATAGCCACGATCTGACCGGCGCGGGAGCAGACGCCAAGGACGGATGGTCTCAGGGCCAGGGCGGCTTCCGCATCGATTGGACGCCCGGACGCGACGTGGCGACGCTGCAGGGCGACATCTACAAAGGTTCGGAAGACCAGCCGACCACGCCGGACATGTCGATCCGGGGCCACAACCTGCTTGCCCGCTGGATGCACACCCTGTCCGCCAGTTCGATGCTGCAGGTCCAAGCCTACTACGACGACATCGCGCGCTCGGTCCCCACCGTCGCCGACCAGTCGCTGCGCACCTACGACCTGGACGTGCAGCACAGCTTCGCCGTGGGATCTCGCCAGCAGATCGTCTGGGGCGGCGGCGTCAGGGTGATGCGGGACAACTTCGTCATCGTCCCGAACAACCCCTCCAGCCCCTACAATCAATTCTTCGATCCGGTGAGCCGAACCCTCACCTTGAGCAACGTCTTCGTCCAGGACACGGTCGACCTGAAGCCGACGCTCAAATTGATCCTTGGGCTGAAGGTCGAGGACGATCCCTATGTGGCGGCGGCTCCGCTTCCAAGCGTTCGGCTGTCGTGGAAGGTCAGCGGCGACGACCTGCTGTGGGCGTCCGTGTCGCGCGCCATCCGCGCGCCCTCGCGCCTGGACCGCGACTTCTTCGAGACCAGCGGCTCGACCGTGGTGCTGAAGGGCGGGAATTTCCAGGCGGAACAGCTCGTCGCCTATGAGGTCGGCTATCGCGGACAGCGGTCGGCGCGGCTCTCCGCCTCGGTGTCGGCGTTCTACAATGTCTACCAGGACCTCAGGACCTTCGAGTTCTCCCCGGGCGGCGGCCTGCCGCTCACGATCCAGAACAGGATGGAGGGCGCCACCTACGGCGTCGAGGTGTGGACGAGCTACCAGGCGGTGCGGTGGTGGCGCCTGACGGCCGGCTTCAACTGGCTGCACGAGAACCTGCGTTTCAAGGCCGGCGCCAGCAAGCTCGGCGGCATCTCGAGCGCCGGCAACGATCCCGACTATCAGGTCTCCTTGCGCTCAACGATGGACCTCAGCCGGAGCGTCGCCCTGGACCTCGACCTGCGCAGCATCGGGGCCCTGCCCGAGCCGGCCTCGCCGGCCTACACCGAGCTCAACGGAAAGCTTAGCTGGGCCGTGACGGACAGGATCGAACTCTCGCTCGTCGGAGCCAACCTCCTCCACGCCCGGCATACCGAATTCGGCCAGGGCGCCGCGAGCGTCCAATTGGGCGCCACCGGCGTCGAGACCGGCCGCAGTCTCACTCTCAACGCTCGATTGAGATATTGAGCATGGCCCCGCGCGGCGCCTTTGGAGGCCTGTCGCCAAGCCTGGCGAGGCTGCTGAGCGTCGCCGTGCTCGTCGCCATGCCGGCGTCGGCCGGCGCCCAGGACGCCTCCATCGAGTACGCCGTGAAGGCGAACTACCTCTATAAGTTCGCGTCGTTCGTCGGGTGGCCGGAGACGGCGTTCCCATCCGCCCAAAGCCCCTTCGTCCTGTGCGTCGCCGGCGGGGACCCCTTCGGGCCGGCGCTGGAGCAGGCCGTGCGCGGCCAGTCGGTGGACCAGCATCCGGCTGTGATCCGCCGCCTGAAGGACTCCGACTCTGCGGCCGGATGCCATATCCTCTTCGCGGGCGGCTCGGGCGCTCGGCCGGCGGTCGACACCGTGCGCAGCGTCCGCGGGGCCCCCGTGCTGACGGTGAGCGATCAGTCGCGAGGCGCCAGCGGCGCGATCATCCAGTTCGCCGTGCAGAACAATCGCGTGCGTTTCACCATCGACGCCGAGGCCGCCGCGGTGAACCGGGTCATCATCAGCTCCAAACTCCTGAGCCTGGCGATCTCGGTGAAACCCGGGGGCAGGAGCTGACATGGCCGACGTTTCCGACATCTCGAAGCGCTGGAGGACGGCCCCGATGGCCGCCGTCGCCCTGGCGCTGGGCCTTCTCCTGGCCGGCCTGGCCATGGGGGTCTACAACGAGCGGCTCGTCGATGGGCAGAAGACGGCCGAGGTCTCCACCCAGGCGCACATCCTGGCGAGCAGCGTTTCGGGAGCGCTTGCCTTCGACGACCGCAACGCCGCCCAGGAGTATGTCAGCGCCCTGCGCGCCAACCCCGACGTCGAGGCGGCCGGCGTATTCGATCTGAAGGGACGCATGGTCGCCGGCTTTTCGCGCGCGGGAACGCCCCTGCCTCGTGCGGACCCGACGGGCGCGCCCAGAGTCGAAGGCGCTCGCCTGGTGGTCAGGGCGCCGGTCGCGCAGGGCGCCACCCGGCTGGGCTCGGTCTATCTGCGGACCATCACCGAGCCCCTCGTCCGGCGCCTCGCCCGCTACAGCGGCATCGCCCTGCTCGTGGTCATGGCCTCGCTCCTGGTGGCCGTCCTCGGCGCCTCGAACGCCTCGCTGGTCGCCGCGCAGCGCAGGCTGCGCACCGAAATGATCGAGCGGGCGAAGGTCGAAGGCGCCCTGCTGCACAGCCAGAAGATGGAGGCCGCCGCCCAACTGGCCATGGAGACCGAACGCGGTCAGGCCGCCCTCCGACAATCGGAACAACAGTTGGAGTTCGCGCTGGAAGCGGGCCGGCTCGGCAGTTGGCAGATCGACCTGAAAACCCGCCGGCTCGCCGCCTCCGAGATATTCCACGCCAATTTCGGCGGCGGTCCGAACGCCCACCTGGAGCACTATGAAGAGCTGCTCGCCCGGGTTCATCCGGGCGACCGCGGGGGGCATCAGCAGGCGGTGGCCCAGGCGGTCGCGAAGGCCACCGACCTCGACAGCGAATTCCGGACTTTCGCCCCCGATGGCGACGTGCGGTGGTTTTTGATGCGCGGACGCGCCGTTTACGACAGCGATGGCTTGGCGACGCGGATGGCGGGCGTGTCGCTGGACATCACCGACCGCAAGCGCGCCGAGGAACGGCAGCAGCTGTTGCTGGACGAGTTGAACCACCGGGTGAAGAACACCCTGGCCACCGTGCAGTCCATCGCCGGACAGTCGCGTCGATGGGCCTCGGGAACGAGCGCGTTCGAGGTTTCCTTCCTGGCCCGGATCAACGCCCTTGCGCGGGCGCACGACCTGCTCACCGAGGTGGCCTGGGAAGGGGCGACCCTTCGCGAGGTGATCGCCAACACCATCGCACCCTATGTGGACGACGAACAGATCGAACGCTTCAGCCTCTCCGGGCCCGCGGTCCGGCTGGGGCCGAACGCCGCGGTGAGCTTCACCATGGCCTTCCACGAATTGGCGACCAACGCGGCGAAATACGGCTCGCTTTCGGTGGCCGCGGGGCGGGTCGAGGTCGAATGGAGGATCGACGCGGGCAACGTCGTCGACCTCCAATGGTGCGAGATCGACGGTCCGACGGTCACCGCGCCCACGCGGCGCGGCTTTGGCGCGCGGCTGGTGGAGACCGGACTGCCGCGGGAATTCGGCGGCGAAGCCAAACTCAGCTTCGAAGCGGACGGCGTGCGCTGTCGTATGCGGGTGCCCATATCCGGCAAGGTCCAGTTGGTGGCATGACGACAACTTCAAATCTGAACGGACTTCGTCTGCTCCTCGTCGAGGACGAGGCCTTGGTCGCCATGGAGGCCGAGGACATGCTGAACGACCTGGGCTGCGTGGTGGTCGACGTCGCCGGAACCTTGGAGCGGGGCTTGGCCGTCGCCGGCGACCCGACGGTGGAGCTCGACGGCGCGGTCCTGGATATCAACCTCGGCGGCGAGAAGGTCTATCCGGTGGCCGACGCCCTGCTGGCTCGCGGCGTGCCGTTCATATTCGCCTCCGGCTACGGCGCCGGCAGCGTCGCCCTGCGCTACGCCCACGCGCCGGTCCTGGCGAAGCCATATCAGCCCAAAGCGCTGGAAGAGCGCCTGGCCGCAGCCTTGGCGTCCGCCCCAACGCGGTAGCCCCTCCTGGCCGCAGGAACGCTCAAACGTAGCCGCGCCTGTTCCACAAGGCCCACCAGCATGTCGCCATGGCGGCGACGCCGCCCGCGAGCCGGGCTGTTTCCTTTGCAATGGGATGGGCCCAGTCGGTTTGCTTCTCCAGGATCTGTCCGATCAGGCCGACCAACTCAAGCGCGAACACGAACCCCGTGGCCGCAATGAACAGGATCGCGAAAATCCGGGCCGGGTAAGGTCTAAAGTACATGTTGAGTACGATCGTGCCCGCCCAAACACCGCCGACGCCGCCGAAAGCCATGAATATGGAGGAGGAGGTGACTTCCCACTTGCCGCCGAGGACAAAGATAAAAATGACGTTGGCGACAATGACTGGAATGCAGACAAGCCAGTAGGTGAGGACAAAGGCGGCAAAGGCCAAAGACGCCTTCGCGTAGCTCAAGCCTCGCTTCACCGTCGTGACAGCAACCATTCTCGTCCGGCCCTCACGGTCACCCTCGCCTGCGGGAAGCCTACGCAGGGCGCGGGATTTTGGCGATACCCGCCAATCCTGCCGCCGGCCGATTTTCAGCCGTCAAAGCGGAACGCCGGCGTCCGCAGCGGCCTCAGGCGATCGTTTCGAACAGGCGCTCCGAGGTTGTCGCGGGGTCCGGCCGTCAGCACGACCTATCTTCGTCTGGACAACCAGCCGCCGCGGCGCGGCGGAATGTGCAACTCCCCCTGGTCCGGCTCCCTGATCCGCCCGGACGTCGACGCCAAGGGCTGCGCAGGGGCCGGCGCCGGATCGACAGGGGCCGGATCGGCGGGGGCGGGTTCGACAGCGGCCGGGGCGGACGCGGCCGGCGCCTCGACCTCGACCGGCGGTTTGGCCATGCCGGTGGCGATCACCGAGACGCGGAGCGTGCCCTCCAACGACGGATGGAAGGAGGCGCCGAAGATGATGTTCGCATCCGGATCGACCTCGCGGGAAATGGCGTTCGCGGCCTCGTCGATCTCCATCAGGGTCATGTCCGGTCCGCCGGTCACGTTGACCAGGACCGCCTTGGCCCCGTGGAGGGCGGAGGCGTCGACCAGCGGGTTCTCGATCGCGCGCTCCGCAGCCACGAGGGCGCGGTTCTCCCCGGTGGCTTCTCCCGTTCCCATCATCGCCTCGCCCATGCCCGCCATCACGCTGAGGACGTCGGCGAAGTCGAGGTTGATGAGCCCCGGCAGGACGATGAGGTCGGTCACCGAGCGAACCCCCGAGTGCAGCACCTCGTCCGCCATCCGAAAGGCGTCGGCGAAGGTGGTCCGGGCGGTCGCGACGCGGAAGAGGTTTTGGTTCGGCACCACGATCAGGGTGTCGGTATAGGCCCGCAGTTGGGCGATGCCTGCCTCCGCCAGGCGCATTCGATGTCGTCCCTCGAAATGGAAGGGCTTGGTGACGACGCCGACGGTCAATATGCCCCGTTCCCGCGCATATTTCGCGATGATGGGGGCCGCGCCCGTTCCCGTCCCGCCGCCCATTCCGGCGGTGATGAAGACCATGTGGGCGCGGTCGAGATGCTCCACGATCGCGGCTAGCGACTCCTCCGCGGCCGCCGCGCCGATCTGGGGCTGGGCGCCGGCGCCAAGGCCCTGGGTCGCCCCGACCCCCAACTGGATGCGCCGGTCCGCTTTGGACAGGGATAGCTGCTGGGCGTCGGTATTGGCGGCGACGAACTCCACGCCTTCCAAGCCGGCGTCGATCATGTTGTTGACGGCGTTGCCGCCCGCCCCCCCGACGCCGAACACGACGATGCGTGGAGACAGACTTTCCGAGCTTCGCCCAGCATTCAGATCAAGCGTCACAGAGCTACTCCCGGCGTTACAAAGGCCCGGCGCTGCCGGCAAAGCCCCGGAAACGGGTGCGATCCGCCCCGCCTTCCCCAGAGAAGCCTACCACTATCCCCGGATGTGGTCCTGCAAGGTCCGATTGGCGCGCGAACCGACAGGCGATACGACCTTCGCACAGACGCACCGTGGTCCGGCCGTCTCCCTGTGGGAACTTTTGCACGCGCATCCATCGGCTGTGAAGGCCGCGGATGTCGACCTCGGGTTGGGCGCGGGCGCCGCGTGAAGTGGAAAAATGTCACGCCAGCGGGCGAAACTGCTCCGTCCGGCCATTTGTGATGGCGCCGGCCATGGACCCGTCGCGGCCTTAGCGTACCCTTCTCGTGGGCAGGAATTTTGGGGGCGATGATGAGCACGTTTGAGCAGGAGAGGATCAGTGTGCGCCGCATCGAAGCCGAACGGTCTTTGAAGCGGCTCGGCCTGTCGAAGAAGGCGGTCAAGGGGTTGATCAGCGCGGGCGTGTCCGGCCCAGAGACGCTGGTCAGCGTCCCGTGGACCGACGAAGAGGCGAAGGCGCGGTTCAGTTCGCTCAGGTGGCGGCTGTCCGTCGACCCCAACTGCGGGCCAAAGACGGTCGCCGAGGTCGAGCGGCTGCGGGTGTCCCTTCTGTCGGAGCGCTCCGCCGGATCCGGGCAGCGCCTCGCAGGCTAGCTTCCGCATTCCTGATCGCTTATGCCGCCACGCCGACGGCGTCGGCGCGGCGCGCTGCGCGCCAGGGGCCGTATCCGGCCCTCCCTTGCGCCGTCGCCCTTTTGGGTCTCAAAGCGTGGCCTTTCGCCCTTACCGCCGTTGTGAACTGGAACGGCGCTCGCCCGGCGACAATTGCAGATGTCGAAAGATGATCCCGTGAATTTCCAAAACCTCGAGGGCAAGGTCGCCGTGGTGACGGGCGGCAGCAGCGGCATCGGCGCCGAAACCGTCCGCCACCTGGCCGCCGCCGGCGCGGTCTGCGTCATCGGCTACAATCGGGGCGAAGATCGCGCTCGCGCCTTGGCCGCCTCCCTGCCCGGCAAGGGGCATTCTGTGGAACAGCTGAACCTGGAAGACGGCGCCGCCGTGCGCGGCTTCGGCGCCAGGATCTCCGCGGTCCACCCCAAGATCGACGTCCTGGTCAATTCGGCGGGCTACACCCGACCGGTTCCACACGGCGATCTCGACACCATGACCGACGAGCTGCTGGACGCCGTATTGATCGCCAACGTCCGCGGCCCTTTCTCGGTCATCCGGGCCCTGGCGCCGGCCTTGCGCGCCAGCGGCGCGGGCGTCGTCGTCAACGTCTCGTCGATCTCCGCCTTCACCGGCTCGGGCAGCAGCATCGCCTATTGCGCCGCCAAGGCGGCGCTCGACACCATGACCCTTTCGCTGGCGCGGGCGCTGGGCCCGGCGATCCGCGTGCTTTCGGTATCCCCCGGGGCGGTGGCCACCGATTTCGTCGCCGGGCGGGACCGGGCGGCCCTGGAGAAGATCGCCCAGGGCACGCCGCTGCAGCGGGTGGTGGAGCCTTCCGATGTGGCCAAGGCGATCATGGCCTGCATAACCCACCTCACCGCCAGCACCGGGGGCAGGATCGTCGTCGACGGCGGCCGCTTCCTGGTGTGAACCGCAAAGCGGCCGCCTAGCCGCGCTCTAGGCTTCCCCGCTGGCCCAGCGCAGCACGTCGAAGCCCGGGGGGACGGCGATGTTGATGTTCACCGCGTTCGCCAGCCGCGCCATGTGGCCCTTGCCGGTGATGTCCTCGATGAAGGACAGCCCGCCCTTGGGCGCCTTATGCCGCGTCCCGTCCGATCCCTCGATCTCGAATTCGCCCTGCAGGGTGATGACGAACATCCGCTGAGGCGACTTGTGCAAGGCCACGAAGGGGCGCGAATCGAAATGCATGTCCATGGCGCCGTTGGTCGGTATGGGCTTCACGGACTTGGCCAGCGGCCTCAGCTTGACGTGGGTGTCCCCGTTTTCGTCGGCCCAGACATGCATGAAGGTCAGGTCGAGGCCGCCGGCGGCGGGGCCGGCGGGAGGGCCGCCCTGGGCCAGGGCGGCTTGGGGCGCGGCGAGGCCGGTCAGGGCGAGGCCAGTGAGTTTCAGGAGGTCACGTCGTTCCAAGGGTCGTTTCCTTTTTCAGCCATGCAGCCATCTAAAATGAACGTTCGATCTCCGGCTCCGCCGGTCCGGACTGCGCGAGCAGAACCGGGGCCGGAGGCGTGGTGACGGAGGCCGGTTTTTCGCATGGATCCCGCTCCGGACGCGTAAAATCGGTAATCCCTGACGATTTCGGCTTAAAATCGGTAACATCTTATGATTTGGTGATCCAGCTCCGCCGTCACGGGGGCGGTCCGATGCGGTCGGTCCCGTTGACCGACCGTTCCGCCGCCTCGGTCCCGCGCGACGCTTTCGATCGCCAGTTCAAGTCCTTTGGAGAAGCAGTGCTGAGCAAGCTTTCATTGCCCCCCGCCCAGGCGAGGCGCCTCTGATGCCTTCGCTGCTGGAGTCCAAGCGGACCGCGCACAATGTGGACATTCCAGTCCTCGGCTTCGGTACGGTCGACCTGAAAGGCGATGCCGGCCGCAGCATCCTCGGCGCCGCGATCGAGTGCGGGTACCGTCACATCGACACGGCCAGCAAGTATGGCACCGAGCCGGAGGTCGGCGATGCCGTCCGCGCTTCGGACGCGCCGCGCGAGGCGTTCTTCATCGCCACCAAGGTGCCGCCCGACATGCTGCGGCATGACGACGTCCTGCGCAGCGCCGAGGACAGCCTGCGCCGGCTCGATCTGTCCTACATCGACCTGCTGCTCGTCCATTGGCCGAAGCGCGGCGTCCCCATCGCCGAGACGATGTCCGCCTTCGCGGCCCTGAAGCAGCGGGGGATCATCCGGAATATCGGCGTGGCGAACTTCCCGATCGCGCTGCTGGACGAGGCGATCCACGCCTGTCCCGAACCCATCATCACCAATCAGGTGGAATACCACCCCTATCTGGACCAGCGGAAACTGCTCGAAGCCTGCCGCAGCCGCGGCGTGCTGATGACCGCCTTCAGCCCGATCGGACGGGGGGCGGTGCTCCAGGATCCGCTGATCCAGGCGATCGCCCTTCGCCACCAGCGGACGCCGGCCCAGGTCACCTTGCGCTGGGTCATCCAGCAGGAGGGGGTGATCACCATCCCCCGGACCAGCTCGGCCGCCCGTCTCGCCGAGAATGCGGCGATCTTCGATTTCGAGCTGACGGACGAAGAAATGGCCGGAATCGGAAACCTGCATCGCCCGGACGGCCGCAGAGCCGCTCCGGAGGACGGGCCCGACTGGGATTGATCTGGCGACCCGCCAGCCGGGTGTCGCACGAATGTTGATAAGGTACCGGGAGGCGTCGACCAGTGTTTCTATACTTTCCGACCAACTATATGTGGTCCCTCGCCGTGCTGCGTTGCCTGGCGGGGGGCGGCCTGTTCGGTGAGATAGCCTGGGCCTGCGAGGGTCTGCACGACGCCGCGCGGCAGGAGCCGTCCGGCGACGCCGAAGCCTGGTGCGCCGCATGGACCAAACTCGCCCGGCAGGTCGCCGAGGTGGCGACGGAAGCGGCGAACGCCGGCAAGGACGTCACCGCCGCGGACGCCTTCTACCGCGCGTCCCAATACTATCAGTGGGCGGAGGCCTTCCTGGCGCCTGACGACGCGCGGACGACGGACCTCTATGCGCGCCACCTCGACACCTTCGCGAACTTCGCGCAGCTGTCGTCCCCCCAGATCGAGATCATCGACATCCCGTTCGAAGGGTCATCGCTGAAGGCCTATTTCGTGCCCGCCGAAGGCGCCCAGGCCCGCTCGCCGGCGGTGGTGCTGTCGGACGGGCTCGACGGCACCAAGGAGGAGATGTTCCTGGTGGCGCGCGCCCTGTCGCGGCGCGGCATCGCCTGCCTGGGCGTGGACAATCCGGGACAGGGCGCCACCTTGCGGCTGAGCGGGCTTGCCGCCCGCTATGACTCCGAGAAGGCGGCCGGGGCGGCGATCGACTATCTCGAGACGAGGCGCGAGATCGATTCCGATCGGATCGGCGTCTGGGCCGCCAGCATGGGCGGCTATTATGCGCCGCGCGCCGCGGCGATGGAGCGCCGCATCAAGGCCTGCGTCGCCTGGGGCGCCATCTACGACTATCACGCCGTCTGGGCGCGCCGGATCAACTATCGCAGCGGAGAGCCGGCCCAATTCGCCAAGGGCGCGGCTCTGGGCACCACCGGAGCCCATCTGCTGAAGATCATGGGCGTGGACAGCTGGGACGCGGCGATGACCAAGCTGGAGGACTTCCGCCTTGAGACTGTCGCCCCCCTGATCCAGTGCGACATCCTGATCGTCCATGGCGAAGCCGACAGGCAGACCACGGTCGAGGAGGCCCAGCGCCTCTTCGCCGCCATCCCCGAGGGCCGCAAGGCGCTCTGGGTGGTGACCAAGGCGGAGGGCGGCGCCGCCCACGTGCAACTCGACCGGCCCGAACCGACGCTCAGCCGCATCGCCGACTGGATGAGCGACCGGCTGTCCGCCGCCGCCCAAGGCGAAGGCGGAGCCTCCCATGCCCGCTGACCTCGCGCCCGCGTCGGCCGCCCCCGCCGCAGGCGCTACCGCGCCGCAAATCCTCATGGAGGGACTGGGCAAGACGTTCGGCGGTTTCCAGGCGATCCGGGACGTCGACCTGCGCGTCGAGCGCGGGCAATTCTGCTGCATCGTCGGCCCGTCGGGGTGCGGCAAGACCACCCTGCTGCGGATCGTCGCCGGGCTTGAGACCCACACCTCCGGCCGTCTGGCCCTCGCCCATTACGACAAGGAAAAACCATTGAATTCAATGGTTTTTCAGGAGCAATCCATCTTTCCCTGGATGACGCTCGAGGACAACGTGCGTTTCGGCCTTCGCATGCGCGGCCGCTCGCGGGCGCAGATGGCCGAGGTCGTCGACTACTATATCGACAAGGTCGGTCTGAGCGCGTTCCGGCGATCCTATCCGCACCAGCTCTCGGGCGGCATGAAGCAGCGGGTCTCGATCGCCCGGGCCTTCGCCAACGATCCCGAAATCCTGCTCATGGACGAACCCTTCGCGGCGCTAGACGAGCAGAACAAAGCCCTGTTGCAGGAAGAGCTGCTCAAGATCTGGGAAGAGTCCCGCAAGACGGTCCTCTTCATCACCCACTCCATAGACGAGGCCATCGTGCTCAGCGACCGGGCCCTGGTCATGACGGCCGCGCCCGGCACGCTGAAATGCGACGTGCCGGTGACGATCCCCCGGCCGCGCAACGTCTACGAACTGAAATCGGCGCCGGCGTACGGCCAACTGAGCACGCAGCTCTGGCGCGAACTGCGCGACGAAGTGCTGAAAGCCAAAGAGAACAAGGAGGGGACCCCGTCATGAGCCCGTCCGCGCTCCCGCCGAGCCCGCTCGCGCCGCCCCTCGAGGAACGGCCGCCAAGCCCGCCAACATCGGGCGGTGTGAGGTCGCGCGTCATGACCGAACGGGCCGTGAGCCTGCTGGCTCCGATCGCCCTTTTGCTGCTTTGGGAGGCCGTGTCCCTGGGGGGCCTGCTCGACCAACGCTTTTTCCCGGCGCCCACGTCCATCCTCAACGCCTTCTATTATCTGCTGTTCAAGGCGCCTCGGGACCAGTCGCTGCCCTACCACGTCCAGATCAGCCTCGGACGCGCGATCATCGGCTTCATACTGGGCGCGGCGCCGGCGGTCCTGCTGGGCGTGATCATGGGGCTCGCGCCGATCGTGCGCGCCGCGATCCAACCTTTGATCGGAGCCATTTTCCCGATCCCGAAGGTCGCCATCCTGCCGCTGATCATGCTGGTGTTCGGCATCGGCGAGCAGTCGAAATGGGCGATCATCGCCATCGGCGTGTTCTTCCAGGTGCTCATCTCGACCGCCGCCGGCGTCGCCAACATCGACAAGATCTATCTCGACGTCGGCCGCAACTTCAAAGCCAGCCGGCTGGCGACGTTCTGGCATATCGCCCTGCCGGGCGCTTTGCCGCTGATATTCGCCGGTCTGCGCCTGGGTTGGGGCATCGCCCTGCTTCTGCTCGTCACCGCCGAAATGGTTTCGACGGACGGCGGCATCGGCTTCCTCATCTGGAAAGCTTGGCAAACCCTGGCGGTCGAGGACATGTACGTCGGCCTGGTCACGATCGCCTTCCTGGGCATCGTGTCGTTCTGGTTGCTCGACGCCGTGGAGGCGTGGTTGCTGCCGTGGAAAAAGAACACATGAAGCCGTGTCCAAAGCGTTCGGGGCAGTCGCCGTCGGCGTCCGCAAGGCTTTCGGCCACCGCTTCAACAAGGGAGATCGCGATGACGGGATCGATGACGGGTTTTGATCGCCCTTGGCTGCGGCGATGCCGGATATTGGCGACAGCGGCGTTTGCGCTTGGTCTCGCCATGGCCCCCGGCGCCCGGGCCCAGCAACCCACCAAACTCAAGCTCGGCGTCGTCTCCGCCCTGTTCGACTCCGGGTCCTTGATCGCGCTCGAAAAGGGCTACTTCCGCGAACAGGGGCTGGACGTGGAGGTCAAGATCTTTCCCGGCACGGCCGACGCCAACCAGGCGCTGTCGATCGGCGCCGTCGACGTCATCGAAAGCGGCATCAGCCCGACGATCTTCAACGCCAAGCTTCGCCATATCGACATGAGCATCGTCGCGAGCGCGGGCGCCAATATGCCGGGACACGGAACGATCAGCGTCGTCCTGCGCAAATCCCTGGTCAAAAGCGGGCGCTACAAGGGACCGGCCGACCTGAAGGGCCTGAAGCTCTCGACGGGACTGGCCGCGCCGACCCAATGGCTGCCGTCGATGCTGGCGCACGACGCGGGCGTGGACGACAAGACGATCAACTTCGTGGCCCTGGGCATCGGCAACACCGCCTCGGCCATGGTCAACGGCGCCATCGACGGGGGCAGCGTCAACGAGCCCTTCGCGACCCTGCTCGTGGAAAAGGCCGACGGCGTCCGCGTCGCGTCCATGGACCAGAAATTCCCCAATTTTCCCGCCGGCTATCTGATCTACGGACCGACCTTGACGAAGAAGAACGTCGATGCCGGGCGGCGTTACATGGTCGCCTATTTCAAGGGGATGCGGGACTATCGTCTGGCCTTCGGTCCCCAGCGGCAGGGAACCGCGGGCATCATCGCCATCCTCAAGAAATACAATATCCAAATCTCCCCGAGCACGCCGTCGCTGGGCGTGTCGGAGGACTTGGCGCCGTCCTTCGCCTTCGTGGACAAATACGTCGACTGGCAGATCGCCAAAGGGAACATGCGGGTCAGGCAGGACCCCAAGACCCTGGTCGACGATCGATTTCGCCAATACGCGGTGCAGCAGTTGAAACATTAGAGACCGCCCATGCCTTCGGCTGATCTGAACGGCCAGACGATCTACTATGAGGACACCGGGGGCGATGGGCCGGTGGTCGTGTTCAGTCACGGCTTCCTGCTCGACACCGACCTGTACAGGGCCCAGGTGGCGGCCCTGCGGTCGCGTTACCGGTGCATCGTCTGGGACCAGCGCGGCTTCGGCCGCACCGGCCCGGCTCCGGAAAGCTTCACCTACTGGGACTCCGCCCGCGACGTCCTGGCGCTGATGGATCATTGCGGGGTGAAGACCGCCACCCTCGCGGGCCTGTCGCAGGGCGGGTTCCTGTCCCTGCGGGCCGCGGCCCTCGCTCCCGAGCGCGTCGAAGCCCTGGTGCTGATCTCGACGCGCGCCGGTCTCGACAACGCCGAGACGATCGAGGGCTTCCGGAACCTCAAGGCGGAATGGCAGGCCAACGGCTCGACCAACGTCGCCGACTTCCTGGCCGGCCTGCTGCTCGGCGACGGCGCCGACCGGGCGCCCTGGTTCGCGAAGTGGGCGGCGATGGAGCGCAGCGCCCTGGCCCACCCCCTCGACGCCTTGATGGATCGGGACGACTTCACGGCCCGCGCGTCCGAGATCGCCTGCCCCGTCCTCGTGCTCCACGGCGAGGCGGACCCGGCAATCGACGTCGCCCATGGCCGCACCCTCGCGGCCGAAATCGGGGACAACGCCGCCCTGGTCCTGATCCCGGGCGCCGGACATGCGCCGCCCCTGACCCACCCGGAGGCGGTGACCGCGGCGATGGCGGATTTCCTGTCCCGCCAGGCCAAGGCGCAGGGGACGCGCCCGGGCGCCGGAGCCTAGGAAAGGGTATCCGCTTCAGCCTGCCGCGCTGGCGGGAAACGGCCCGATCTCAAGGTTTTCCTCGAGCAGATCCGCTTCGTCGAAATGGCAGCGCGCGCCCATGCGGGCAAGCCCGCCGTTGGGCCGCATGATGGCGTAGACGCCTTGAGCCCGGTAACCGGTGTGCTCGATGAGCTTGGCGCAGATGTCCCGGACGCCGGCCGGGTAGATCTCGCCGCCGTCCGCGATCTCGCGCGCTTGCCGGATCATCAGTTCCACCGTCGAGAGAAGATCGGTTACCTGTTCTTCCCCGGCGGCCTTGGCCTCTCGCATGAGTTGCTTCGCACGGGCGCCCGGCGACGGACGTCCTTCGGCGATCAAGGTAAGTTGCGTCGGTGACATTGGCTTCCCCAATAGGCGCCATTTCGGCACGGCGTCGGGATCGCAGCCAGATTGGCGCCAAGCCCCCGCTGATATGGAGACCCTTTCAGGATTTCCCGTTGTGACGCACAGGCGGCCCCAATAAGCGCCAAGCTGTGCTTGGTCTGGCGGCAGGTATTGGTGCGGGATAAACGCGCCTGCTAAAGGACCTTGGCCGGCCAAGAGGCGATCGCCGAGTCGTATCGGCCGGCAGGGAGCGCTCCATCCATGCCCAGGTGGTTTTCGGAACTTGGGCCATCCCAGAAAAAGACCTTCTGGGCCTGCTTTTCCGGCTGGGGTCTCGATGCGATGGACACCCAGATGTACGCGCTCAGCATCCCCACGCTGATCATGCTGTGGGGCATGAGCAAGGGCCAGGCGGGGCTGCTCGGAACCGTCGTGCTGATGATGGCCGCCCTGGGCGGCTGGTCCGCCGGCATGCTGGCGGACCGCTTCGGGCGCGTGCGGGTGCTGCAGGCCACCATCCTCTGGTTCTCGGCCTTCACCTTCCTGGCCGGATTGACCCATTCGTTCGGCGAGCTGCTGGTCGCTCGCAGCCTGCAGGGCCTCGGATTCGGCGGCGAGTGGGCCGTCGGCTCGGTCCTGATCAGCGAAGCCGTCGGGCCAAAGGTGCGTGGCCGGGTCGTCGGCGCCATCCAGGCGGGCTGGGCCATCGGCTACGCCATCGCCGTGCTGCTCTCGACCCTGCTGTTCAGCCTGCTTCCGCCGGACATCGCCTGGCGGGTGTTCTTCTTCATCGGCGCCGCGCCGGGCCTTTTGGTGCTCTGGATCCGCCGCAACATCGCCGACCCGCCGATCTTCGCGGGCCTCCGCGCCACCAGGGATCGCGCCGCCGGGTTTTGGACCATATTCGCCCCCGCCCACGCCTGGACGACCGTCCGCGGCCTGCTGCTGACCACCGGAATCTACGGCGGCAACTACGTCCTGATCACCTGGCTGCCGACCTATCTGCGTACGGACCGGGGCCTGTCGGTGGTCAACACGGGCCTGACCCTTGGCGTGAACATCGCCGGCTCGTTCTGCGGCGCCTTCCTCAACGGCTGGATGGCCGACGCCTTCGGCCGGCGGCGGACCTTCGTCGTCATCGCCTTGCTGCAGGGCCTGGCGGTCGCGACCTACACCCTGGCGCCGATCGCGCCCATCACCGCCCTTGTCCTGGCCTTCGCCTTGGGAACGCTGCAGTCGGGCACGGCCGCCGGCACGGGCGCCTTCCTGGCGGAGCTGTTTCCGACGGCCATCCGCGGGAGCGCCCAGGGTTTCTGCGGCAACGGCGGGCGCGCCCTCGGCGCGGTCATGCCAACGTTCGTCGGCGTGCTG
Source organism: Caulobacteraceae bacterium (assembly GCA_035493955.1). Taxonomy (GTDB): domain Bacteria; phylum Pseudomonadota; class Alphaproteobacteria; order Caulobacterales; family Caulobacteraceae; genus NCED01. The sequence goes on from DATJHI010000039.1 coordinate 65,815, forward strand.
AGCGCCGCCATGCCCCTTGGCGTGGCCATGGGGCTGTGCGCCTGCGCCGCCTATGGACTCGTCGTGCTCGCGGCGCTGATGCTGCCGGAGACCCGCGGCCGGGACCTCGGCTCGCTCACCGTAGAGGAGCCCGTCCAATGATCGGCCGCCGCCCTCTCCTCTGCGCCGCCGTCGCGACCGCGCTGCTGCTGCTTGCGGGCTGCGCCGGCCCTCCCTCGAGTCCGCGCCCTTACCCGCCCCAGGCCACGGTCGTCGCCACGAACGCCGAGGTCCGCCGATCGCTTGCGCCGACGGGCAAGCTCCGCGTTGGCGTCTATGCGGGCGGGCCCACCTCCATGGTGCGCGATCCGGTCTCGGGCGAGGCCAAGGGCGTGGCCTTCGACCTTGGAAGAGAGCTGGCCCGCAGGCTCGGCGTGCCCTTCCAACTGGTCGAATTCGACCGCGTCGCCCAGGTCGTGGACGCGTTGCGGGCGGGAGCGGTGGACTTCACCATCACCAACGCCACCGCCGCCCGCATGCAGGACGCCGACTTCTCCGAACCGGTCCTCGACGTCGAGCTCGGATATCTCGCGCGCGCCGGCTCGCCCGTCGGAGCGATCTCCGACGTGGACCGGCCCGGCGTTCGCATCTGTGTGACGGAGGGGAGCAGTTCGCAGAGCGTGCTTTCGCGCCAGTTCATGCACGCGACCCTGGTCGCGGCGCCTTCACCGGCGGCGGCCTACGAGATGATGTCGTCGCGCCAGGTGGACGCCTACGCGACCAACAAGCCCACGCTGTTCGAGCTTGCCGACCGACTGCAGGGGGCCCGGGTGCTCAAGGGGTCCTGGGGTCTGGAACACATGGCGATCGCGATCCCGAAGGGGCGCGGCCTCGGGCTCGTCTATGCCCGCAAGTTCGCCCAAGACGCGAGGCAAGAGGGGCTCGTCCAGCGGGCGGTCGAACGGGCCGGACTGCGCGGCGCGGCCAACACTCATTAGCCAAGCGCATCTGGCAAACGCAGCATGCCGAGGGCGGGATCGCCTGGGAACAGGCCAGGGCTAAGGCCTGGCCTTGGCCGGAAGCGCCGCCACCTGGGCCGGCGTCAGCTTCTTGATGGTGTTGACGGGGATGCTCTGCGGGCCGATGGGGCTGCGCACCACCACCGTGGCGTCGAGGGCCGAGCAGATCCAATCGCCGCCCTTGGCCTTGAGGGCGATGCCCTGGGTGAAGGCGAGGTCCTGGCTCGGGGAGAACAGGGTCAACTGATAGACGTCCTTCACGCCGACCCGGATGTTGACCGTCTGGTCGTCGACCGCGGCGAAGCCGTCCACGTTGCGCGCGTAGAAGCACCCGGCCTTATCCCTATTGGCGGGCTTGGCCGGGGCGGCGGCGGCCAAGTCCCCGAAGGCGGCGGCCAGGACGGCGGCCGTGAGCGCGGTCGTGATCACATGACGAAGTTGCATTTGCCATCTCCCTTCGATCGCTGGGGGCCGCAGCGGCCGGATGCGATCCTTCGCCCGGAGACCCGCGCCCGCCGGGCGCCGGACTTACCGATCTGACAAGTTGAACCGCGTGGGCGTTCACAGCAACCCGCGGCCGCCGACAGGCTGCTTGCGTCTTTGCCCAGCGGCGCCCAAGCTGGCCTCCATCGAGATCAAGTCGGGCTCAACCGGCGGCAAGGGAACGGGAAACGACCATGGAAAGACGCGAGCTCCTGATGCTCGGCGGCCTGGCCTTAGCGGGCGCGACGGCGCCGGAAACGGGCATGGCCCAGATCCAGCCGTACAAGGGCTGGACCAGTTTCCTGCACGTGTGGACGGACGCGAACGGCGTCGGCCGCGCCGAGCACGTGCCGCTGGTCAAGGCGGTCAAGCCGATTCCGATCACCCAGATGTCCATCCGGCGCGTGGTTCCGGAGTTCATCGACTGGCGCCACCCCGCCGCCCCGCAATTCGTCGTCACCCTTGTCGGCGAGACCGAGGTCGAGGTCTCGGACGGCACCCGGCTGGGCCTGCCGCCCAGCCACCTGGCCTATCTGGAGGACATGACCGGCAAGGGCCACATCACCCGGCTCAAGAACGTGACCAACCTCTACCTGCAGACCCCGCCGGGCTTCGATGTCCGGCGCTGGGCCAGCGGCGAAGCCTGATGAGCAGAGAGGAACAAGCCGTGGAACGACGCGATCTCCTGAAGCTCAGCGGTCTTGCCCTGATGGGCCTGGCCTGCCCTCCGGCCGCCCTGGCGCAGAACGGCCCCCCTGCCGGCGACCTCGATCTGACCTTCCTGCATTGCTGGAGCGACGAGAAGGGCGAGACCCACGTCATGATCAGGCCGTTGGCCAAGACCGTGAAGCCGATCCCGCTCACCGGCGACATGAACCTCCACTTCGATTCGCGCCCCCTCATCCCGCTGCACACCGCCCCCCAGCGGATGTTCGTCATCACCCTGCAGGGCGATTTCGAGCTCGAGGCCTCGGACGGGACGCGCCTGAAGGCGCCCCCGAGCGGCATATCCTTCGACGGGGACACCACCGGCAGGGGCCATGCCGCGCGGCTGAAGGATGCGGTGAACATCGACATCGGCGTGCCCGCGGACTTCGACGTGCTGCGCTGGGCTCGCGGGGAGTAGGCTTTCCCCCCTTCAGGTTGGACTTCGGCCTCGGGCGGTCGGGGCGGCGGCGGAGCACATCCGCTCCGCCGGCCTTTGCCTCAGCGGTTCGCCGCTACAGCGACAGCAGCCGCCCATAGCCGTTCACTCGACCGTCGAGGCCGACCAGCCTCGCCCCGGCCAGGAGCGTATGGGGCATGCTGGCGACGACCGGCGTCCCGCAGCGCTTTTCGAGGGGCGCCAGCAGATTGAGGGTGTTCAGGCCGCCGCTCGACACGAATATCGCATCGGCGCGGGGAGACGAATCCGACAGCTTCGCCACGAAATCGAACAGGCTCTCGGGCGTGACCTTGGACGCCCGGCCGGTATCTTCGAGCCCCAGGCCCTTGATCACCAGGGGATCGAATCCCTCTTCCTTGAGGAAACCGTCCAGACGCCGGTTGACCTCAAGATTGTAGGCGCTCGCCACCACCACGCGGCGCGCCTTCAGCCTGCGAAGGCCTTCGACGACGGCGGTGCTCATGGTGACGCACTTGAGGCCGCTCGCCTTCTCCACGCGCTCGGTCAGGGTCCGATTGAAGGCCGCGCCCTGGTAGAAGCTCAGGGACGTCCCCATCAGGACGATCCCGTCGACGCCGGTCCTGGCCAGGCGCTCCGCGGCGGGGGCGATCCGTTCCAGGACCGAGTCGAACCCTTCCGGAGTCATCTGGGCGAGGCCGATGCCCTCCGTCCGGATCCGGATCCGCCCAGGATACATCTGCTCGGCTTCCGGCGGGGGCGGCGGGGTCCCCGTCTCCGGCATGATCAGGCCCAGGGACGGTCCTCCGGGACCGGCGGCCATCAGGAGCGGCGCCGCAAGCGCCGCCTGCAGCAATGTCCGCCGGCTGGTCATCATTGCTCCCTCCCCCTCAGGATCCGAGGTGTTTGAACGTGGGCATCTTACCCGTCGTGCCGAAGCGCGATTTGATCGCGTCGACGCCGCAGATGTATTGCTGGATGCGTTCGTCCGGATACAGGGTGAAGGTGTAGCGGGCTGTCCAGGGCTTGGAATACATCTCGGGATCGTCGACCGTGGCGAGGACTTCCAGCGTCTTGGCGTCGACCTTGCGGACGCGTTCGGTCACCTTCAGCTTCTCGGTGTGCGGCAGTCCGGTGTCGTCGAGGTAGGTGTCGGGCTTGAAGACGCTGCTGTCGATCACCAGGGTGTCGCCGTCCCAATGGCCGACCGAATTGCCCACATAGCCGGGGTCGGCCGTCTCCGGGTTCACCTTCTCGTTCATGTAGACGAAGCGGCGCATGTGATCGAACTCATAGGCGATCGTCACCACGTCTGGTTCCTGGAAGATCTGGAAGGGAAAGCCAGAGCCCCAGATGTTCGGCGGGGGCGGGGGGATGCAGCGCTTCATGTTGCCCAGGCCGGGCAGCTTGCCCAGCATCGCCCGGACCACGGGCTTGTTCTTGGCGTACTCGGCCGCGCCCGCGGCGGTGAACGGAATGGCCCCGCCGCCCACAGGACGTATGGCCGTCACCTTTTGCTTCGACCACCACACCCCCGAAATATCGACGTGGGTCCCCGGTTCGGCAGCATAGGCCGCAGCCGACAAGGCGAAGGACAAACCGAGGCCGACAAAGACTTTCATATCCCGTTCCCTTAGATATTTTCTGTACGGCCGCGTCGGTTTCGCGCGGCTCTGTTCCGCGTGATCGCGATTACTGGTCGTTCAAGTCCTGCAGGTCGCGCTCGTTCTCGGCGTACACGCTCTCGTGGATCCGCTCGTTGGGACGGCGACCGTAGACGATCTTCATCTGGAAGGGCCGGGTGAAATCGACGGGATCGTCGAAGGTGATGATGTTCTCCAGCGACTTGCCGTCGTTGACGAGGCGCAGGCGCATGGTCGTGTGGGTCTTGTCCGACATCTGCACATTGTTGAGCGCGGTCAGGCCGTTGTAGCCGATAGTGTCGACCACCAGCGTGTCGCCCTCCCAGTGCGCGACCGAATCCCCCAGGAAGCTGGGCTCCACATGGGCCGGATGCTTCGCGTCGATGTGGAAGATGTCGTACTGGTGATCCTCCTCGAAGAAGAAGGTCACCTGCTTGGGTTGCTGGATGATCTTGAAGTTGAAACGACCGCGCGACGCCTGGATGAAGCCCTTGGGCCAACCCAGCATGGTGTTGTGGACGATGAACTTGCCTTCTTCGTCGCGCTTGTTGAGATAGTCGAGCTCGGCCTTGGCGGCGGGGGCGATCGGCAAGGGCAGGCCGTCGACGGTGCGGATTCTTTCCGTTCCGGTCGAATAGAAGGGCTCCACCTGCCAGACGCCGGAGAAATCCGGGGCGGCGCTGGCGGCCGTTCCCGCCAGCATGACGGCGGCGCCGATCGCCGCCGCGGCGGCAACCTTCAGATCACTCATCTCAACTCTCTCCCATCGTCCGGCTTTGAGGAGCCGGATTCTTTGCTGAAAAGTGCGGTGGTCCGTCCATAGCGACTGTCGCCCGCCCCCCGCAAGGCCGAGCGACCTTGTCTATCGAACATGGCGCCGAAGCGGCGACAAGCCCGTCGCCGCTTCGGAGACCGATTTCAGTGAGCGGGGAGGTAGGTCAAGGACCCGTCGGGGTTCCGCCGCCATTGCTTGAAATAGTCCCAGATCATCTGGTTTTCGCGCGCATCGCCGCCATGCATCATGTCGGAGACCCATATCCAGCTGAACAGGGGCAAGGGCTTGGGATCGGCGCTCAGATAGTCGTGGCGCTCGAAACGACCCGCCGGATAATGGGCGTCGACCCCGGTCTTGGTCACCTTCCCGCCCAGTACGACGATGTCATAAGGGGCGACGAAGTCGCTGTCGAAGCGCTCGACCCGGTCCGGCGCGGCGACGTTGTTGTAGGCCTTCAAATAATTGATTTCGTTGGCCAGCGGGCTTTTCGCCTCGATCTTGCCGTCGCTCGAGCCGCCGTCCGTGGTGCCGACGATGACCAGCATCGGTAGACGGATGTCGCCCGGGACCTTGGCCTTGGCGACTTGGGATTTTATGTCGGCGGTGAGCTCAGGCATGATGCCGCTGGTGGGCGACACGGCGGCGAAAGCGCGCGGATTGGTCATGCCCGCAGCCCGGGTCAGGCTGCCGCCGACCGAGAAGCCCAGCATATAGATCCGGGTCGGATCGACGCTGTAGTTCGCTTCCGCCTCGGCGATGACCTGGTTCACGTACTTGAGGTCGGGGCTGTCGGCGGTAGTGGGCGTCCAGGCGTTGTTGAAGCCGTTCAGATAGATGGTGATGAAGCCTTCCTTCTCGCCGACCTCATGCATCTTGATCTGCTGCAGGTACATCCACGGCGGATAGGAAAAGCCGTGCGCGGCGAGGACCAGCGGCATGGGCTGGCCCTTGCGGTAGCTGGAGGGGGTCTTGACGTAATATTTGTAGGTGCGGTCGCCGACCTGGGTCGTGCGGACCTCGAACATGCGATTGACCTCGTCCTGGGTCATCATCGACATGAGCGTGCCGTTCGGCGAGTCGGTGGCGCGGGCGACACGGCGGAAGAACTGGGTCCAGATCGTCGAGGCCAGGGCCTCGTCGTACTTGGCGCCGGCGGGCAGGACCGTGGTGCGGACCTGCTGAGCCGGATTGGCGGCGTTGGTGTAGACCGCGGTCTGCAGGCCGCCGATGACCTGGTTGCTGGCCGCCGCGGCGCCGACGCCGTCGGCGCGCTTCCAATAGTTGGCGAGGACGGTCTGGCGGGCGTCCGGAGCGCCCGTGGTCAGGAGCCAGGCCGCGACCGGGATCTCCTTCCGGGCGGGACGCCATTGCGGCACGAGGCTCTTGTCGCCGCGCTGGTTTACGAAATAGCCCTGGGCCGGCTGGTCGCCCTTGGCGAGGTCGGCGCGGTAGGCAGTCCCGTTCAGGGTCGCCACGCCCGCGAACAGGCCCGGGTTGGCGATGGCGAAGGCTTGGGCCACCGCGCCGCCGACCCCGTCGCCGGTGATGTAGTGGTAGGAGTTGTAGGTCAGGAAACGCTGCGGGTTCGGCCCGGGAAAGCTCAGGTTGGCGGGAATGCTGTCGAACAGGAGCTTGAGGTAGCCCTCCTCGATGTTGCCGGAAAACCAGGTCTTGTTCAGGGCCTCGGGGTAGACGACCACGAAGCCGTTGTCCTCGGCCACCTTGCTCCAGCCCGAGCGGGCGGCGAACTGCTCGACCGTCTCGCCGTTGTCGTGCAGGGCGTAGACGATCATGTTGTAGGAGTGGGCGTTGGCGATCTTGGTCGAGGCGTAGAACCAGTAGCTGCGCTTGGGAGCCGCGCCGGCGAAGACGCCGCCGACGGCGGTGAGCTCCACCTTGCGCAGGGCGTAGGGCCCCTCGGCCGCATGGGCCAGACCCGGCGCGACGCCGACCAGCAGGATCACCGCGACCGCGGCGAGGCCTGCCCTGACGCCGTGGGACAGGTCCCGCGCCAATCCTCCCCAGGATCGCCAGTTCCATCCGGCTGAGAATTTCATCTTTTTTCCTGTCCGCTATGAACGCTTTTGAACAACCGATCCCTCAGACGGGCCTAAGATGAAGGCCGCCGTCTACAAGACCTGGCACAACAGAGACACCTGGGACCGTTTGTCGTCTGGGTCCGGGAAAGGATTGCGACAGTAAAAGCTGCGGTTTCCCGGTTGCAGGACGAGCCGCGCCGCGCCGTTGGCGACGGCCTGGACCGACGACGGCGTTCCCTCCGGCAGGCCTCCCCTCGCCTCCGCCTCGGCGCAGGTGACCTCCATGGGCGCATTCTTCCTGTAGGTGGTGTGCTTGCAGAAATAGGCCTTGCCGCCGACCGCCATCCAGCCGTGGCCGGCCTGCACCGCCGAGATCACCGGCGGCGTCGAGGTGGCCGGCATGTGATCGCCCTCCCGGGGATTGTCGGCGACGGCGCACGTCTCCGCGCCGCGGCCCAACTGACGGCAATATTCCACCTTGCCGCTGCCGCCCGGCGCCCAGCGCCAACGTTCGGTGAGACGGTCGCCGGCCTTGACCGTGACCGAGACTGGCTGGGGCGGGCCAGGCGGAGCCGCGGGGGGTCTGGGCCCGGCGGGCGCGCCGCCGCCGGCGGGAACGGGATCGGCGGGGAAAGCGACCGCCTCCTCGAAGCGGACCGCGTCGGCGATGTTGTCTCCCGCGTCGGGGGGAAGGCTCTTGCCCTCGGCGATGTAGAGCCGCTTGTTATAGGTGAAGATCTGCAGCATCGACTCGCTGCCGTCCCGGTGGACGACATTGAGTTCGCGCCCAAAGAGGCGGCGAGCCGCGGTCCCCGGGTTGCCGGACCGGGACGGTATGTCCAGCCTGACCTTGCCGGTCTTGGCGAAGGCCCGGGCCGCCAGATCGATCGCGGCGTCGCCTTCGACGGGCGCCTTGGCGATGTCCACCACGGTCACGCTGAAGATCAGGGAACCCTGGCGCAGCGTATGGACGTGCGTCGGATACGTGGCTCCGTCCGCCATGGTGAAGACGCCGCTTCGGATGGTCGGAGAGCCCGGGAAGGTGACGGTGAACCCGTCCGCAGCGGACAGGTATTCGGTCCAGGTCTGGGTCTGGGCCCAGGCCGGAGCGGAGACGAAGATCGCCGCCGCGGCGGCAAAGGTCTGGATGCGCACGATCGGTCAGTCCTGGCCGGCTTGGATGGCGGAGGTGATAAAGGTGGGCCGCCCGCCCTGCGCCACTTGGTGCCCGTTGGCCAAGACGGCGGAAACGAAGGCTCCGCCCACCGAGCCTGTCCTCAACGGATGGATGGATACGGTGATCTTGTCGCCGGGCTTGATCTTTTCGCTGGCCTTGTCCCCCATCAGACCCATTTCCTCAATCTGGTGCGGCCCGCCCATCTCGATCGCCCAGACCACCGGCTTGCCGTTCCGGCCCGGGGCCATGATCCTGAGCCAGGAATGCGGATTGATGACTTCCAACTGGGTGACGGTGCCCTCGACCTTGACCGTCTTGCGCTGGTCGAACATGGCGAAGGAGTGGTGGGCCGTAGCGGAAGCCGAGGCGATCGCCGCCAAGCCCACGGCGCCCAGGCAGGTCAGCGTCGGACGCCAGCTTCTGACGATGTTTGCACGTTCCATGGCATCTTCCTCCGTCACATAGAAAGTGGAGGCCTCAACCACGCCGACAAGTCGGCGGGCCGAACCTCCCAATTGGAGCAGTATGTTTACTTGCTGCGAGAACCAGTTGCAGCATGCCCCATATACTGTCAACGCACTCCTTTACTTTCGCGGCGCGGCCCCCCCGACGACGACATCGCCCGGGGGCCGGCCCGATCCGGCTAGTACTGGGCCCTCAGGCTGAAGGTGTAGTAACGGCCGACGACGTCGTCGGAGGCGTCCAAGGCGCTGTTGCTGCCCGGGGTCCCGACAAAGTTGGCTCCGGGCGAGATCCGCGGCTGCCGGTCGAACAGGTTGGACACCGCAAGCGAAGCCTGCAGGTCGTGGCCGGCCACCTTGAAGCGGTAGGCGACGCTCATATCGTGCAACATGTACGAGGGCAGGTCCGGGCTGGCGTAGAACAGCAGCGGATTGCCCGTCTGCTTGACCGGACTGGAATAGCGGGCCTGCCAGTTCAGCGAGAACGGACCGGCCGTATAGCCGGCCAACAGGGTGACCCGGTGGGCGGCAAGGCCGACGACGCTGGTCGTGTCGGCGACGCCTGAACTGTTCACCACCGGCGAACTCGCGAACGACCGGGTCTTCAGGACCGGCTGGTAGGTGTAGAGCAGCCGCAGGTCGAGCGCCCCCGGAACGCTCGGAACGATGTCGGCGAGGGCGACGCGGTAGCTCGCCTCCACGTCGACCCCGTGGGTGAACTGCGACGCCACGTTCAGGCTGGTGCTGAGGACGGAGGTCGGGAAGTTCGCCGCCGAGTGGTCGCTGAACGGCAACGGCCGCACGATCAGGGCGCACAGGGACGAGGTCCCGCCCGAGGCTTCGCACTCCGCCAACACCGCGGCATTGTTGCCGGCGACGCTGCCGATGCCGTTGGCGATGTCGATGTTGTAGTAATCGACCGACAGGCCGAAGCGCGGGAACCACGAGGGACGATAGACCGCCCCGATGGTGGTGGTGCGCGCGATTTCCGGCACCAGGCTCTTGTTGCCCCCGCCGATAAGGAAGGTGTTGCTCGCCCGGCCCGTGTGCGGGTCGTTTACGGTCACCCCCGAGACGGTCTGGCCGGAATAGAGGTCGTTCAGGGTGGGCGCGCGGATGTCGCGGCTTTCGGTGTAGCGGATCCGCAGGTCGTCGAAGGGCTCGTAGTTCAGCCCCGCCTTCCAGCTCCAGACCACGCCGCTCGAGCTGTAATTGGTGTAGCGGGCCGCGCCGGTCACATCCAGGCGCTTGATCCAGGGCATGTCCTTCAGGATCGGCAGGGCCGCTTCGCCGCCGGCTTCCCAGACCGAGTTGTGGCCCGACTGGGGAGACAGCAGATCGAAGGCGTAGATCGTGCGGTTGGTCGCCCCAGCGCGGATGCCGGTCAGGACGACTGGCGCGGCGGGATCGGCGGTGCTGGTCTGGGCGATGCTCTGGCGGCGGTACTCGAAGTTCAGGGCCACCGACAGCGGGCCGGCCCAGCCCTCGATCACGTCGCCCGAGATGCTGCCGGCGAAGTCCTCCATCTTGTTCAGCACCTGGAA
>DATJHI010000040.1:0-141022 GCA_035493955.1 Caulobacteraceae bacterium
TGGCCAGCAAGGCTCGACCAGACGGTGTCAGGCGGGCATTCTTATGAACGTTCATCCGGGGTCTCCCGGTCTAGAGGTTGGAGCTTCGCAACCCCACTCTCTCAACCCGACCCCGGGTGAACAACCTTCATAGCTTCGACAGCTAGGCCGCTGGCCAGGCTGGCGACGGCGGCGACGAATAGCAGCGTGCGCATGACGTCTCTCCCTTGCGGGTCCGACGCCGGTCTGCGGCGGGAACCGCCGAGAGCACCAAATCCCGGTCGGCGGGCGCTGTAAAGCGCAGCCGCGGCGGGGTCAGTCGTCCCGATGGACCCGTTCGCGCCGCTCGTGCCGCTCCTGCGCCTCCAGGCTCAGGGTGGCGATGGGGCGGGCTTCCAGGCGCGCCAGCCCGATCGGTTCTCCGGTCTCCTCACAGTAGCCGTAGGAGCCGTCCTCGATTCGCCGAAGGGCTTCGTCGATCTTGGAGATCAATTTCCGTTGACGATCGCGGGTCCGCAGTTCGAGCGCCCGATCAGTCTCCGAAGAGGCGCGGTCGGCCAAATCAGGGTGATTTTCGGTCTCGGACTGCAGATGACTGAGAGTCTCGCGAGATTCCCGCAGGATATCGTCTTTCCAGCCGAGCAACTTCCGGCGGAAATATTCGAGCTGCCTTTCATTCATGAAAGGCTCGTCTTCGCTCGGACGGTAGTTCTCCTCGAGAACTAGGCCTTTCGATTCGGCAACTGACGCGGCCGCCTGCATGCGACGTCCTCACGCTCGTTATATTACGCGCCCCCTAATAGCGCGTGGTGCTTATAGCGATGTTACGAGCCCCGTTCAATCGACGGTCGTAAGAGGGCTGCGGCGGCGCAAGGTCGCGGCGTCAGGCCGCGGCGCGGGCGACCTCCTGCTTGGCCAGCTCCACCGCGGCGCGAGTCTCGATTTCGTCCAGCAAACCGGTCAGCCGAGGGTCGTCGACGCCGTCGCGCGCCTCGGCCACGGCGCCCCGCAGGCGGTCGATGGCGTGGCCCGGGCCACGGCCGTCGAGCAGCGCCAGCTTCACCTCGTCGAGCATGTCGAGCAGCCGCCCGGCCCGGCGCACCGCGCGGCGGCGGCGCTCCAGCGGCTCGGCGGCCCCCTGCAGGGCCATCAGGGCTTCCAGGCCAGCCGGCGCGGAGGGCGCGGCGGAACGCGCGGCGGCGTGAGCGCTCTCGGCCCCGCCCGGCCCGAGGGCGAAGCCGTCCGCAGCGGCCCGCTTGGCGCCGCCCCCGCCGGCGACCGGCGCCGCCGTGCCTGGTCCGGTCACCTTCATTGGAGGTCGCCGCCCACATTAACCATGACGGCAAGAGTTGCAGCTGAGCCCTTGGCGAAAGGTTAATAGGCCCGGCAGTTTCTGCCGCCCCGGCCGCGGCGCTTCAGCAGGCGTTGGTAGAAGACTGTTTTTACGCGCTTTTTTTGAGGGCTGGGCTGGCACGATCGTCGCATCGCCACCTGGAGCGCCGCGCGTGGGCGCGCTTCGTTTCGAGGTCGGCGTCCCGATGACTGGTATGCGTTCCCTCCTCGCCGTCGCCGTCGTCGCGGTGCTCGTCCTGGCGGCCGAGCCGGCCTCGGCCCGCTCGCGGATCAAGGACATCGTCAGCTTCGAGGGCGTGCGGGAGAACCAACTGGTCGGTTACGGCCTGGTGGTCGGCCTGAACGGCACCGGGGATTCGCTGCGCAACTCACCCTTCACCCGCCAGAGCCTGGAATCGATGCTGGAGCGGCTGGGCGTGCAGACCCGCGGCTCGACCCTGGAGACCAAGAACGTCGCCGCGGTGATGGTCACGGCCAAGTTGCCCGCCTTCGCCGCGACCGGAGCCCAGATCGACGCCACGGTCTCGGCCATGGGCGACGCCAAGAGCCTGCTCGGCGGCACCCTGCTGGTCACCCCGCTGATGGGCGCCGACGGGGAAGCCTATTCGGTGGCCCAGGGCACGGTGCAGACCGGCGCGGTCTCGGCCCAGGGCGCCTCCGGGTCGTCGATCACCCGCGGGGTCCCCACCTCGGGCCGGATCGCAGGAGGGGCGGTGGTCGAGCGCGAGCTCGGCTTCCAGCTCGCCAACATGGGCCAGATGCGTCTGACCCTGCGCAACCCCGACTTCACCACCGCCCGCCGGATCGCCGAGGCGATCAACGCCGTCTTCGCGGCCGCGGCGACCGCGGACAACCCGAGCATCGTCACCGTGCGTCCGCCGGCCGGGGCCAACCTGGTCGGCTTCATCACCGCCATCGAACAGCTGGAGGTCGATCCCGACGCCCCCGCCAAGGTGGTGATCGACGAAGTGGCCGGGGTGGTGGTGATGGGCTCGGACGTGCGCATCTCCACCGTCGCCATCGCCCAGGGCAACCTGACCATCACCGTGCAGGAGCAGCCCGCCGTGGTGCAGCCGGCTCCGTTCAGCCAGGGCCAGACCGCAGTGGTGCCGCAATCCACCGTCCAGGTGGACGAGGAGCAGGGCAAGAAGCTGATGGTGCTGGAATCCGGCGCCTCGCTCTCGACCCTGGTCGCCGGCCTCAACGCGCTGGGGGTGAACCCCCGCGACATGATCTCCATCCTGCAGACCATCAAGGCCGCCGGGGCCCTGCAGGCCGACATTCAGGTAATGTGAGCATGGCAGGTGATGTGAACATGGACACCCCCAGCCTCGCCCCCCCTACCCTTCCCGCCGCCACGCCGGAGCAGAAGGCCAAGATCGAGAAGGTCGGCCACGACTTCGAATCCGCCTTCCTCGAAGTGATGCTGGGCCAGATGTTCTCCACCGTGCAGAACAGCGCCTTCGGCGGCGGCGAGGGCGAGGAAGCCTTCAAGTCGTTCCTGACCAGCGCCTTCGCCGACTCCATGGTCAAGGCCGGCGGGGTCGGCCTGTCCAAGCAACTGACCCGTGAGCTCCTGAAGATGCAGGGGCTGAGCGAAGGAGCGCCCGCATGATCGCCGCCGCCGACGCCCAGGACCGGGTGGACCAGCTGGTGGTCCTGACCGGGCGCCTGACCGGGCTCTTGACCACGGAAGCCGACGCCTACGAGGCGCGCCGCCCCCACGAGGTCGCGGGCGGGGCCGAGGAGACCGCCCGCCTGGCCAACATCTACCGGCACGAGGCGGCGCGGCTCAAGGCCGAGCCGGAGCTGATCAAGGGGGCCCGCGCCGACAGCCACAAGAAGCTGATCCAGGCCACCGAAGTCTTCGAGGCGGTGCTGACCCGTCACGGCCGGGCGATCGCAGCGGCCAAGGCGGTGACCGAAGGTCTGGTGCACGCCATCGCCGAGGAGGTGGCCGCGACTCGCGCCGCCAGCACGCCCTACGGCGCCGACGCCCGCACCGGCGAGACCGACGCCTCCGCCATCACCCTGAACAAGCGCGCCTGAACCCGGGGATTGCGAAGGCCAGGCTTCCCGATAAGGTGCCGCCCACTTGTCGGGGGAGCTTCCACATGCCGCGTTTCGTCGCCGTGATCCTTGAATCGCGCATCACCGTCTACGTGGGGCGCGTGCTGCTCACGCTGATGTTCTGGTCCAGCGGCGTCGCCAAGGTCGTCGACTTCAAGACCGGCGTGGGCGAGATGGCGCACTTCAACCTGAACCCGCCCGAGGCCTTCAACCTGGCCACCCTGGCGGTGCAGCTGCTTGGCTCGGCCCTGATCATCTGGGGCCCGTACGCCTGGCTGGGCGCGGGCGCCCTGGCCGTGTTCACCGCCCTCACCATTCCGCTGGTGCACCACTTCTGGGACATGCCCCAGCCCCAGGCGACCCACACCATGTACACGGCGGTCGAGCATCTCTCGATGATCGGCGGCCTGATCCTGGTCTCGATCCTGCGCCACCGGCAGGTCACGGCCGCCAAGGCCTAGCCCAGGACCGCTGGGGCGGCGGGCGATCTGGGCGCAGCGCCGAAAGTTCACATTATGTTCTTGCTGAATCGGGCGGCTTGCGGCCTACATAAAGGGGCTGCGCCGCGATCCTGCGGCTCCCGCCCGAGCTTCTGAATGTCCGACCAGAACGCCTCCATCCGCGTGCGTGGCGCGCGTGAGCACAATCTCAAGGGTGTCGACGTCGACATCCCGCGCGAGAAGCTGGTGGTGCTCACCGGCCTGTCCGGCTCGGGCAAGTCGAGCCTGGCCTTCGACACCATCTACGCCGAGGGCCAGCGCCGCTACGTCGAGAGCCTGTCGGCCTACGCCCGCCAGTTCCTGGAGCTGATGGGCAAGCCGGACGTGGACCTGATCGAGGGCCTGTCGCCGGCCATCTCCATCGAGCAGAAGACCACCTCGAAGAACCCGCGCTCCACCGTCGGCACCGTCACCGAGATCCACGACTACATGCGCCTGTTGTGGGCGCGGGTCGGCGTGCCCTATTCGCCAGCCACCGGCCTGCCGATCGAGAGCCAGACCGTCAGCCAGATGGTCGACAAGATCATGGCGCTGCCGGAAGGGACCCGGCTCTACCTGCTGGCCCCGGTGATCCGCGGCCGCAAGGGCGAGTACCGCAAGGAGATCGCCGACTGGCAGCGGCAGGGCTACCAGCGGCTGAAGATCGACGGCGAGTTCTATCCGATCGAGGACGCGCCCAAGCTCGAGAAGACCTTCAAGCACGACATCGACGTGGTGGTGGACCGGGTGGTGACCAAGCCCGGGATCGAGAGCCGGCTGGCCGACAGCCTGGAGCAGGCCCTGCGCCTGGCCGACGGCATCACGGTCGCCGAATGGGCGAGCGTCGAGGAGGGCGAGACCGAGCCCCGGCGGATGCTGTTCTCGGAGAAGTTCGCCTGTCCGGTCTCCGGCTTCACCATCTCCGAGATCGAGCCGCGGCTGTTCTCGTTCAACAACCCGTTCGGGGCCTGCCCGACCTGCGACGGCCTGGGCATGAAGCTGGCCTTCGACGCCGACCTCGTGGTGCCCGACAAGGACAAGACCCTGCACAAGGGCGCCGTCGCGCCCTGGGCCCGCGGCCCCTCGCCCCTCTACACCCAGACCCTGCAGGCCCTGGCCCGCCACTTCGGCTTCTCGATGGACCAGCCCTGGTACGCCCTGCCCGAGGCGGCCCGGAAGGTGGTGCTCTACGGCACCGGCCCGGAGAAGGTGAAGTTCACCTACGACGACCAGGCGCGGAAGTACGAGGTCTCCAAGCCGTTCGAAGGCGTGATGCCCAACCTGGAGCGGCGCTGGCGCGAGACCGACTCCGCCTGGGTGCGCGAAGAGCTCGGCCGCTACCAGTCCGACACCCCCTGCGAGGCCTGCGGCGGGGCGCGACTGAAGCCCGAGGCGCTGGCGGTCAAGATCGGGGGCCGTTCGATCGCCGAGGTGTCGGAGCTGTCGATCCGCAACGCGCGGGGCTGGTTCGCCACCATCGACCAGCGGATGACCCGCCAGCAGGAAGAGATCGCGCGGCGGATCCTGAAGGAAATCAACGACCGGCTGCGGTTTCTCAACGACGTGGGGCTGGAGTACCTGACGCTCGCCCGCGGCTCGGGAACCCTGTCCGGGGGCGAAAGCCAGCGCATCCGGCTGGCCAGCCAGATCGGCTCGGGCCTGACCGGCGTGCTCTATGTGCTGGACGAGCCGTCGATCGGCCTGCACCAGCGCGACAACACCCGGCTGCTGGAAAGCCTGAAGGGCCTGCGCGACCTCGGCAATTCGGTGCTGGTGGTCGAGCACGACGAAGAGGCCATCCTCACCGCCGACCACGTCATCGACATGGGCCCGGCCGCCGGCGTGCACGGCGGCGAGATCATCGCACAGGGCAAGCCCGCCGACATCATGGCCGAACCCGCCAGCCTCACCGGCCAGTACCTCTCGGGCGCGCGCGAGATCGCCATCCCCGAACAGCGGCGGCCAATCAGCAAGAAGAAGGTGCTGCGCGTCGTCGGCGCCCGGGGCAACAACCTGAAGGGCGTCTCCGGCGAGATCCCGGTCGGGACCTTCACCTGCATCACCGGGGTGTCGGGGGGCGGCAAGTCCACCTTCACCATCGAGACCCTGTACAAGGCCGCCGCCCGCCGGCTGAACAACGCCTCCGACGCCCCGGCCCCGCACGACCGGATCGAGGGCCTGACCAACTTCGACAAGGTCATCGACATCGACCAGTCGCCGATCGGCCGGACGCCCCGCTCCAACCCGGCGACCTACACCGGCGCCTTCCAGCCGATCCGCGACTGGTTCGCCGGCCTGCCGGACTCCAAGGCCCGCGGCTACGGGCCGGGACGGTTCAGCTTCAACGTCAAGGGCGGCCGCTGCGAGGCCTGCCAGGGCGACGGGCTGATCAAGATCGAGATGCACTTCCTGCCGGACGTCTACGTCACCTGCGACGTCTGCAAGGGCAAGCGCTACAACCGCGAGACCCTGGAGATCCTGTTCCGCGGCAAGTCCATCGCCGACGTGCTGGACATGACCGTCGAGGAGGCCGCCGACTTCTTCAAGGCGGTGCCGCCGATCCGCGACAAGATGGAGACGCTGAAACAGGTCGGCCTGAGCTACGTCAAGGTCGGCCAGTCGGCCACCACCCTGTCCGGGGGCGAGGCCCAGCGGGTCAAGCTGTCGAAGGAGCTGAGCCGGCGAGCCACCGGGCGCACCCTCTACATCCTGGACGAGCCGACCACCGGCCTACATTTCGAGGACACCAAGAAGCTGCTGGAGGTGCTGCACGAGCTGGTCGACCAGGGCAACACGGTGGTGGTGATCGAGCACAACCTCGACGTGGTGAAGACCGCCGACTGGCTGCTCGACTTCGGCCCCGAGGGCGGAGACGGCGGCGGGTTGATCGTGGCCACGGGCGCGCCGGAACAGGTGGCCAAGGACCCGGACAGCTGGACCGGCCGCTACCTCAAGCAGCTCCTCGACCGACATGAGGCGCGCCGACGCGAGCGGGTGGCCGGGCTGAAGCGGAAGCGGGCGTAAGGCTTCAGAGATTCCCCTGTTGGGGGAAATGTCCGCCTTGGCCGGCGTCGGCGGCGGGACGCAGGCCTCTGTAGAGATGGGCGTAGAGCCCGACCAGAAGCGGTATCTGACCGAAGTTCACAACCAGGCCGGCGACAAGCGTGCCGATAAGCGCGCCCAGCAGCCCCGCCATCTCGCGATCGCCGTGGCTCGCCCACACCACGGCCGCAACCGCGACGGCGCTGAGCAATAACGGAAGCATGGCGACGGCGAAGAGAATGAGGACGATCAGGGCGACCGCCGCGAGGATCGGCCAAACCTGACCCCGGGTGAGGGGCCAAACCTTCAGCACCGTGACCCGTTGCAGCGAGATCGTGGCCGGCGCGCTGAGGATCAGCCGGATGCCGACATAGAAAGCGCCGAGGAAGCCGAGCCCGATCCCCCATTCCACGGCGATGGTGATGACGCTGTCGCGCCCTTCGGCCAGCCAAAAGCCGAGGGCCGCTCCAAAGCCGAAGCCCACGACCATGGCCGCCAGGAAGGCCAGCGAGCAGATTAAGCCGAGAAGCACCCCCGCGCCCAGCAGCCGCCACTCCGGCGCGCCCCACTGCAGTCCGAAGCGACCGGGGCGAAACACCGCCTCGCCGGGATGTTCGTCAGCGAACGCCAGTCGCATCAGCGCTCCGGCCGCCATCAGCCCACCAGCGAGCTGGATCAGGACGCCGACCGTCTGGACCACGGCCCGGTGCGACTCCTGGCCGAGCGCCGACAACAGCGCCCCCGCCAGAGCGAACAGAAGCGCGCCGACGGCGTCGCCGGTATGCCGACGGCGGAATTCGTTGGCCGCCTTGACCGCAGCCATCACCGGAACCTTCCCCACGAGCGCCCCCCGCTATTTCACGCCCGTTCGGCGTCAAGGGATGTTCACATAAAGTTCTCTTGTCGAAAAGCCCCTCGTCACGCCGGGTCGGCGTCGGTCTCGCCGCCGTGCAGGTGGCGGTAAAGCTCCACCGGGGGGGCGATCAGGATGATCAGCACCAGGGCGTAGAGCACCGAGGCGAAGGCCAGGTACAGCAAGGACAGGGGCCGCATCAGCTTGTCGACCGAACTGAAGTCGGGACTGAACATGGCTGCGAGATCGGTCAGGGCGCCGCCGGCGCCGACCACGACCGCGCCGGTGGCGGCGACGAAGACCATGTGGGCCAGGAACACCACCACCAGGGCCAGGGCGGCGGCCAGGGCCTCGGCGCCCAGCAGCGGCCAGAACCATGGTTTGGTCTCGGGCCAGGATTCCCGGAACCGGAACCGGTGCTCGGCGATGGTCATGGGCCCCGCCAGCGACAGGCGCATGGTCAGGACCAGCAGGACCGCCAGGCTGGCGATGGGCGCGAGGCCTAGGGCGGCGGGCCCCAGGACCCCGCCCAGGAGGCCGAACACGATCGACAGGGCCACGGTCGACAGCATGCTGACCACGACGAACAGGGCCAGGAGGCCAATCACCCGCGCCTCGTCCCGCCCGAACCCCAGGACCGCACGGCGCTGGGGGCGCAACAGGGCGCGCAGGACCGAAGCGTTGACCACCGCGGCGCCGACCACCTGGATCGCCATCGACACCAGGGCCGCGGGCGCGACCTTGCCCATCAACTGCAGGGTCAGGGCCGGGTCCGGGGCCGCGCTGGTGGCGACGGTCTCGAACTGGGCCCAGGCGGGGCCGGCGAGCACGCCGACGGCGAGACCGGAGACGATGTTGGCGGCGAACATCACCGCCGCCCAGGCCAGGACGGCGACAGGGTGGCGGCGGGTGACCCGGAAGCCATCGAAGGCGGCGTCTGTGGCGGAGAACCTCATGCGCGCTGATCTAGCCGTTGCTCCGCCCTGGCGATAGCGCCCCGCAGGATGAAAGACGAGCGGTGGGACAGCGAAGCCCAGCGATCCAGGGGGGACGGCGGCGCGGGCGCGGCGGCTGCGGCGCGCTCCGCCCGATGACGGCGATAGAGCAGGCCCAGCACGCCCGCGGTCAGGGGGGCGTGGACGAAGGCGGCGATGAAGCCGAGGACGGCGCCGCCGAGGATGGCGTCGGACATGGGCCAGCGGCTGGCCCGCGCCGCCTCGTCCAGCAGTTCCAGGGAGTCGGTCAGGAGCAGCAGGGCCAGGCACAACAGGGCCGGCGCCTGGGCCAGGGCCCAGGTCCTGGCGATGAACGTCACCCGCCCCTCGGTCAGGGGCCAGGCCTCGGCGATCGTCAGGCGGCGCCGGCTGACGCTGGCCGCCGGGGCGAAGGCCATTCTGGCGGCGAGGTAGCCCAGGGCGGCCATGCCCGCGAGCCAGACCAGGGCGGCGATCAGGAACGAGATCTGGATATCGCCGAAAGGCCCCAGGCGGACCATGCCGAAGCCGTGGAACAGGATGAACACCAGGGCCGAGATCGCCACCAGCGGCAGGAGCGAAAACAGCATCGCCGCCCAGGCGCCCCAGCCCAGGACCAGCAGGCGCAACGCGGTCATGTCGAACTGCAGCCCGCCGATGCGGACCCGCCGGGCCGCCGCCCCGCCCAGGGCCAGGCGGTGCAGGGTCCCCCACAGGGGCGCCCAGGCGAGGAGACTGATCGCCAGACCGAGCCGTGACAGCCGGTCCGCCGTCCCCGGCTCCAGCGGAGCGCGGACGCCGATGAACAGGAGGGCGATCCCCGTCGCCGCGAAAAGCTGGATCAGGCCGGCGCTTCGCCAGGCCGAGCGGGTGAACTCGAGCCCGTCCCGAACCGCCTCGAACGCCGTCGGCTGCCGAACACCCATGGTTCCACGCTCTCCCGCGGACGCTGTTCCACAACGGGTCGCGCGTCCCGATTCCGCTTGCCCCTCGCAAGGGACGGGCCGCTCGGGCTAAGACAGGCTCATGACTCCTATCCATGTTATCGGCGCAGGCCTCGCGGGCTCCGAAGCCGCCTGGCAGATCGCCCAGGCCGGCGTTCGCGTCCTGCTGCACGAGATGCGCCCCGGCCAGTCCACCCCCGTCCACCACACCGGCGGCTTCGCGGAACTGGTCTGTTCCAATTCGTTCCGGTCAGACGACTGGGAGCACAATGCGGTCGGACTGTTGCACGCCGAAATGCGTCGCTGCGATTCCCTGATCATGGCCTCGGGCGACGCGTCCCAGGTGCCCGCCGGAGGAGCGCTGGCGGTGGACCGCAACGCCTTTTCCGACCTGGTCACCGCCCGGCTGCGCGCCCATCCCCTGGTGACCGTGGTGGAGGGCGAGGTGGCGGGCCTGCCGCCGCCGGACTGGACCCAGGTGGTGGTGGCCACCGGCCCCCTCACCTCCCCCGCCCTCAGCACCGCCATCCTCGCCCTGACTGGCGAAGAGTCCCTCGCCTTCTTCGACGCCATCGCCCCCATCGTCCACGCCGAATCCATCGACATGGCCCGGGCCTGGCGGCAGTCGCGCTACGACAAGGAAGGGCCGGGCGGGGACGCGGCCGCCTACATCAACTGCCCGATGGACAAGGACCAGTACGACGCCTTCGTCCAGGCCCTGATCGACGGCCCCAAGGCCGAGTTCCGCGATTGGGAGAAGGACACGCCCTATTTCGACGGCTGCCTGCCGATCGAGGTGATGGCCGAGCGCGGGCGCGAAACCTTGCGCCATGGACCGATGAAGCCGGTGGGCCTGACCAACCCGCACCAGCCTGAGGTCAAGGCCTATGCGGTGGTGCAACTGCGCCAGGACAACGCCCTGGGCACGCTCTACAATCTGGTCGGCTTCCAGACCAAGTTGAAGCATGCCGCCCAGGTGGAGGTGTTCCGCACCATTCCGGGGCTGGAGAACGCCCAGTTCGCCCGGCTGGGGGGGCTTCACCGCAACACCTTCCTCAACAGTCCGCGCCTGCTGGATGCGTCCCTGCGGCTCAAAGCCCAGCCTCGCCTGCGCTTCGCCGGCCAGCTCACCGGGGTCGAGGGCTATATCGAAAGCGCGGCGGTGGGCCTGATGGCCGGCCGCTTCGCCGCCGCCGAGGCCTTGGGGCGCGCCCTGCCGCCTCCGCCGCCGGCCACGGCGCTCGGGGCCCTGATCGCCCACATCACCGGCGGGCATATCGAGGGCGGCAAGGGTTCGTTCCAGCCGATGAACATCAACTATGGCCTGCTGCCGCCGCTGGAGGGCCCGCGCAAGTCCGAGGACGGCCGCAAACTCTCCCCCACCGAACGGGGCCGGGCGAAGAAGCGGATGATGTCGGTGCGGGCCCTGGAGGAGCTGGACGGGTGGCTGACGCAGGAGAGCCTCGCCGGCGCGGCCTAGAGGCGTCCCTTCACCACCGCCGCCAACAGCCGGAACTGCTTTTCGAGGTCGCTCGGCTGACGCCCCCGTGCGTACGGCCCGGCAAGCGTCGCATAGGCCACGGCCGGGAACGCCGCCACCCGCAAGTCCGCCAGCTCGTTCCGCGAGGCCTTGAGCGCCTCGGCGACCCGATGGCCGACGTGAGCGCCGATCTCAGCCTCGTTCGCCTCCCCCCAGTTGAGCGGGGTCCAGCGGCGGCCCCGGGCCGCCAGCGCCGGCCCCGCGCGCCACAACCCAGCCCAGCCCCAAGCCCGCGCAGCCGAAGTCAGCTGAGCGGCGCCGGCCGCGGGGTCGAGCAGGCGGGCGGCGGCGGCCATCAGGGCGCCGGCGGTCCCGTCGATATAAGCGACCAGCGCCGCCTCGTCGGCGAAGGGCTCGGGGTCCAGGTCGGCGGCGCGGGCCTGGATCATCGCCTCCAGCAACCCGAGGTCCAGCCGGCCGGCTGCCGGGACCAGCGCCTGCAGCACCGGGTGCGCCCGCATGGGCTCGCCGGTCACGACGGCTTCCGCCCCCTCGCGCCACCAGGCCAGGCGGATGTCGCCGATCATCGGCGTCGACACCTGCTCGGCCACCCGCGCCAGTTCGTCGTTGAATGCGTAGAGGGCGACCAGGTCGCCGCGACGCGCGGGGTCGGCCACGAAACGGGCCGCCTGCCATCGGTCGGGGTCCGCCTTGCGGACAGCGGCGTCGAGGTCGGGAGAAAGGGTCATCCCGGGCAGCGGCTAAAGCCTGCCCGGGATGATCGCAAGTCGGATCAGCCGAACAGGGTCTGGTTCATGGCCATGGCGGTCAGCATGGGCAGGGACAACAGGACGTTCACGCGCGAGAACAACATGGCCGTGCGGGCCGCCTTGGCCTTGGCGTCGGCGTCGGCGTCGACGATGCCCAGGGCGACCTTCTGGTTCGGCCAGATCAGCGCCCAGACGTTGAAGAACATGATCAGGCCCAGCCACATGCCCACGCCCAGCAGCATGTACTGGCGGTCGAGCACCGGATCGAGGCCGTGCCAGAAGCCGAAGGTCAGGGCCTCCATGACGTAGCCGCGCAGGACGGCGATGCCGAGCCCGGCCAGGACGGTGAACAGGGCGGCCCAGCGGAACCAGAACAGGGCTTCCGGCGCGATGTACTTGGACACCGCCGGCTTCAGCTCGGCCGGGATCGCCGGCATCATGCGGATCTGGACGAAGTTGAAATAGTACAGCAGGCCGATCCACAGGATGCCGCACACCACGTGGATCCAGCGGAACAGGGCCTGGAAGAAGATCACGTCGAAGCCGCCCGGATGGTGGACGCCGTAGCCGATGATGAACAACAGCGAGATCGCCAGACTGACGGCCATCGTGTTGCGGAAATTCGAAAGCAGACCAGCCATCACGCCCCCCATTTGGCTTCCGGGCCCAAGCCCCGTGCGGCGCGAACCATAGGGCCCTTCGGGCCGCCCTGGCAATTCGGAAGGACGGGGGACTTCAAACTCTTCCCCACCCTGAAAAGCTGGATTGGGGAAGGGTCGGCGCTCACACCGCGATCAGGGCCGCAGCGATCCGGCGGCCCTCGCGGGCGAGGACGTTGTAGAGCCGGCAGGCGGCGGGCGTGTCCATCACCTCCAGGCCCAGTCCAGCGGCGGCCAGGGCCTCGCGGACCGTGCGGGGGGGCGGGGCCATGGCCGGACCGAGGCCCAGCAGCACGAACTCCGCCACGGCGGGACCGGCGGCCAGGACCGCCTCGAAGTGCTGGGGCGCCAGGTCGGCCAGACGAGCCACCGGCCAGGTCTCAACCACGTCGTCGAGGATCAGGATCGACCCCTCGACCCGCCGGCCGGCCACGCGGAAACCGCCGCCGCCATAGGCCTCGATGGCCGGCGGCTCGCGCAACATAAGCCTAAGGCCTCTGCGTCGCCGACTTCAGCGGGGCCGCCTCGCCGGCGTCGCGGTTGACGCCCCACAGCAGGATCACCGGAAGGGCGACATAGATCGACGAATAGGTGCCGATGATGATGCCGAACACCATGGTGAAGACCAGGGGGAACAGGGCCGGGCCGCCCAGGAACAGGGCGCCGACCAGGGCCAGGATGGCGGTGGTGCCGGTGATCATGGTCCGCGACAGCCGCTCGTTCTCCGACAGGTTGATCACCTCGCGCAGGGGCGTCTTGCGGTACTTGCCCAGGTTCTCCCGCAGCCGGTCGAAGGTGATCACCTTCTCGTTCATCGAATAGCCGATCACCGTCAAAAGGGCCGCGATCGAGGTCATGGAGAACTCGATCTGCAGCACCGAGAGGACGCCGATGGTGAGGAAGATGTCGTGGGCGATGGCGACCACCGCGCCGAAACCGAACTGCAGCTGGAAGCGGAACCAGATGTAGAGGAGCATCAGGCCGATGGCGATGGCCAGGGCGATGAAGCCGGAGCGGAACAGCTCGCCCGAGACCTTCGGCCCCACCACGGTGATGCTCTTGAACTGAATGCCCGGAACCCGGGCGGACAGCCGCTGGCGCACCAAGGCGACGCTATCGACCGCCGATACGTTCTCCGCCGGCTTGAAGCGCAGCAGGGCGGAGTTGGGCGCGCCGAAGCCCTGCACCTGGGGATCGTGGACCCCGATCTGCAATAGGTCAGTGCGCAAGGCGGCCAGGGGCGCGGCCCCCGGCGTGACCACCTCGATCATGGTGCCGCCGGCGAAGTCGATGCCGAGGTTCAGCCCATGGGTGACGAAGGAGAAGATCGACCCGACGATGCACAGGGTCGAGAGCACGGCGGCGAACGGCGCCCACTTCACGAAGTCGAAGTGGGTATGGCTCGGCAGAAAGCGGATCAGCGGCCAGCGCATGGCGGTCACCTCAGATCGGAAGCTGTTTGGGCCGGGTGGCCTTGAACCACCAGCCGATCAGCACCTGGGTTATGAGCAGGGCGGTGAACAGGGAGGTCAGCACCCCGACGCCCAAGGTCCAGGCGAAGCCCTTCACCGGGCCGGCGCCGAGGCTGAACATGATCACCGCCGAGATCAGGGTGGTGACGTTGGCGTCGAAGATCGAGACCATCGCCCGCCTGTAGCCGTTGTCGAGGGCCATCAGCGGCGGCCGCCCCTCGCGGGCCTCGTCGCGCATCCGCTCGTAGATCAGCACATTGGCGTCGACCGCCACCGCCAGGGTGAGGATCAGGCCGGCGATGCCGGGCAGGGTCAGGGTCGCCTGGGTCGCCGTCAGGGTGGCCACCAGCATCAGCACATTGACCACCAGGGCGATGGCCGCGAACACCCCGAACAGGCCGTAGGCCAGGATGATGAAGATGAAGATCGCCACCGCCCCGATGCCGAGGGAGAAAGCGCCGGCGCGGACCGAATCGGCCCCGAGTTCGGCGCCGACGGTGCGCTGCTCCTCCACCTTCAGCGGGGCCGGCAGGGCGCCGGCGCGGAGCAGCAGGGCCAGGTCGTTGGCGGACTCGGTGGTGAAGTTGCCGCTGATCTGGCCCGAGCCGCCGGTGATCGGCTCGTTGATCACCGGAGCGGACAGCACCTTGCCGTCGAGGACGATGGCGAAGCGGCGCTTGACGTTCTGGGTGGTGGCGTCGCCGAACCGGCGGGCGCCGACCCCGTTGAAACGGAAAGAGACCACCGGACGGTTGTACTGGTCGAAGGAGGCGCCGGCGGTGACCAGTTGGTCGCCGGAGACCAGCACCCGGCGCTGCACCAGCACCTTGGGTTCGCTCGGGGTGTTCGGCTGGTCCAGCAGCTCGTCCTGGGGCGGGATCCGGCCGGCGGCGACCTGATCGGGCGGAACCGTCTCGTCCAGCATCTGGAAGGTCAGCTTGGCGGTCTGGCCGATCACCCGCTTCAGCCGTTCCGGGTCGCTCTCCCCCGGGGCCTGGACGACGATCCGGTCGGCGCCCTGGCGGACGATGGTCGGCTCGCGGGTGCCCAGCTGGTCGATGCGGCGGCGGACGATCTCGATGGATTGGTCCACCGCCTTGGCGGCGGCGGCCTTCTGCGCCTCGGGGACGGGGGTCAGGGTGATGATCTGGTCCGAACGGGTGACCGTGAGGTCGCGCCCCGTCGCCGCGCCGGGCAGGGGCTGGGCCAGCTTGGCCAGGGTGTTATAGGCGGCCGGCGCCTGGCTGGGGTCTGTGATGCGCACGCCGACGGCGCCGTTGGCCACGGCCAGGCCGGTGAACGGGATCTGGGCGGTCTGAAGGTCGCGGCGGACATCCTCGACCAGGTTGTTCAGCGTCTCCTTCTGCAAGGCCGCCGTGTCGACCTCGAGCAGAAGGTAGGAGCCGCCCTGCAGGTCGAGCCCCAGGTTCAGCTTCTGGCTCAGGATCGCCGGCCAGGACTGGGTGACCGACGCCGGCAGCAGGTTCGGCAAGGTGAAGACGATGCCGAACAGCGTCGCCAGGACGACGAGGACGACCTTCCAACGCCTGAGCTGGATCATGCTGGAACCCGGACCCCTGCGCGGCTCAGGACTTGGCGTCGTTGGCGGCGGGTTCGCCGCGGGTGCGCACGTCCGAAAGGGTCGACTTGACCACCTTCACATTGACGCCAGGCGCGATCTCGACCTGGACCTCGGCGTCCTCGACCTTGGTCACCTTGCCGATCATGCCCGAGGACATCACCACGGTGTCGCCGCGCTTGACCGCCATGATCATGGCCTGGTGGTCCTTGGCCCGCTTCTGCTGCGGCCGCAGGATCATGAAGTAGAACAGGATCACCAGCAGGATGGGCAGGCCGAAGGTCTGCAGCTGGGCGATGTCGAATCCGCCGCCGGCCGTACCGGCGGCGGTCTGGGCGAAGGCGGGGGTGGCGAACATTGGGCGCTCTCATACATCTGGGCGCGCGCCGGGAGGCCGGCCGCGAAAGTCGGCGGAAGCTATGCGCTGCATCGCCGATTGGCAACGCGCCGCTTTTGCAATGCGTCCCGGCGCCGATTAGGACAGGCGCATGACCGCCGAGTCCGCCCCCACGCTTATCGATCTTGCGGCCCGCATCGCCGCGGCCCTGGAGCGCCTGGCCCCGCCGGCGCCGCCAGCGCCGGACTTCGCCGCCGCGCGACTGCAGCACTACGACGCCGCCGTAGGCGGCTTCCGCCCCGCCCCCGACTACGGCCTGGCCCTGGACCTGTTGATCGGCATCGACGAGCAGAAGCGCCAGTTCGTGCAGAACCTGCGTCGCTTCGCCGGCGGCCTGCCCTCCAACCACGCCCTGCTGTGGGGATCGCGGGGAGCGGGCAAGAGCTCCCTGGTCAAGGCCGCCTTCATGGCGCTGGCCAATACCGAGGCCCCCGGCCTGCGGCTGGTGGAGATAGACCGCGACGCCATCGCCCACCTGCCGGACCTGTTCGCCAAGCTGCGCGGGCGGCCCGAGCGGTTCATGGTGTTCTGCGACGACCTGTCGTTCGAGGAAGGCGCCTCGGCGGCCAAGACGTTGAAATCGGCTCTGGAGGGCGGAGTCTCCGGCCCGCCGGACAATGTGCTGTTCGTGGCCACCTCCAATCGGCGCCACCTGATGCCGCGTGGCCATGACGAGTCCAAGGGCCTGCTGGCCCTGGCCGAGGAGGCGGAGGAGACCATCTCGGCCTCCGACCGGTTCGGCCTGTGGATCGGCTTCCCGCCGATGGACCAGCCGGCCTATCTGGCGGCGGTGGCCGGCTATGCGGAGCGGTTCGGCCTGCAGACCCCCGGCCTGGAAATGAAGGCGCTGCAGTGGGCCCAGGGACGCGGTGGTCGCTCCGGCCGGGTGGCGTTCCAGTTCGTCCGCGATCTGGCCGGGGAACTGGGAAAACCACTGCCGATCTGAGCCGGGTCTACCCGGCCCCCGGCAGCAGCAGCGACGGATCCACCGGCCGGGCCTTGTCGCGGGGATTGGCGGCGTAGCGGATCTCGAAATGCAGCTGGGGCCGGTCGACCTGGCCGGTCTGGCCGGCGAGGCCGACCTCCTGGCCCTGGGCGACGGTGTCGCGCATCTTCACCTCGATCTTGGACATGTGGGCGTAGGCGGTGACGAAGCCGCCCGTGTGCTTGATCAGCACCAGGTTGCCGAACCCGGGCAGGTCGCCCGCGAACACCACCTCGCCCGCCGCCGCGGCATGGATGGCGTCCCCGGCGCCGGCGGCGATGTTGAGACCGTCGTTGCGCTGGCCGGGCCCCTTGGGGCCGAACGTCGAGAGCACGTCGCCCTTCACCGGCCAGGAGAACCGGCCCTTGCCGGCGGCGGCGACCTGGGCGTCGGTGGGCCCGGCTGGCTCCGCCGGGCCCGTCTCGATCGCCGGACCGGGCGCGGCGGGGAGCGGCGCGGCGCCGGGGGTAGCCGGGCGAGGCGGGCGCGTAGGCGTGGGCGTGGCCAGCGCGGTGCGCACGCCTCCCGAGCCTGGCGGCGAGGCGCCGGCGGCCTGGAGGTTGGCGCCCTGGTCGCGGGCGAGGGACGGCAGGGCGATGCGCTGGCCACGACGGATCGGGGTCTCCAGCTGGATCCCGTTCAGATTGGCGAGGCTTCGCGCGTCGATGTTGAACCGCCGGGCGATGCCGAACAGGGTGTCGCCGTCCCCCACCGTGTAGAACAGCGGCGGCGGGATTTTCAGCACCGTGCCAGGAGCCAGGTTGTAGGGCGGCTGCAGCTGGTTGATCTCGATCAGGGCCCGGACCGGTGTCCGCACCCGCTCGGCCACGTCGAACAGGGTTTCGGTTCGGCCGACGGTGACCGATCCGGGCAGGTCCGCGACAAGAGCCGGCTGGACCCACGGGCTGGGCTGACTGCCGGAGACGGCGGGCCCGGGCCCCGGGGCCGCAGGCGCGGCGCGGGAGATCGGCCGCCCCACCGGCGGCAGGGGAGCGGACTGCACCGGAACCGAGGGCGCGGCGGTGGGCGCGTCCGGATCTCGCGGCGGCGGAGGCGGCGGCGGCGGAGGCCTGGGCGCCGGCGCGGGCGCGGCCGGCGGCGGGGCGGGAGTGTCGATCCGTACGGGATATCGCGGCTCGCCGACGCAGGCGGCAAGGCCCAGCGCCAGCCCAAGGGCCGCGCAAGACAGGCTCGCTCGCTTCAGTCCAAAGGGTGTCATCCCACTTCCTACACTCAGGTCGCCGGCGCGTGGTTAACGCTCCGGGGGAATCGCCCGCCCCGCGCCCCAGTGTCGGCCGCTCCGACTCCGTTAGCCATAAGAGATGACGAGAACCCTAAAGTTCGCGGGCCACGCCATCAAGCAGCGGGACGAAACGGACGTCCCCCAGGCTGTCCTGGCGGAACCCGCCCTTGCCGTCCCCGGCGTAGCGCCGCAGCACCTGGACCGGGCCCTTGCCGATAGGCGCCACCAGCACGCCCTTGGGCTTGAGTTGGGACAGGAGCAAGGTCGGCTCCTCCGACATGGCGGCGGTGACCATGATGCGGTCGAAGGGGGCCTGTTCGGGCCAGCCCTCGCCGCCATCGCCGAAGCGGGTGATCACATTCATGAAACCGAGGGTCTTCAGCCGCTTCTCCGCCTCGCCCAGCAAGGTGCGATAGCGCTCGATCGAATAGACGTAGCGGGCGATGCGCGCGAGGATCGCGGTCTGGTAGCCCGAGCCGGTGCCGATCTCCAGCACGCGGGAACGCCCCTCCAGGCTCAGCGCCTGGGTCATCAGCCCGACGATCAGCGGCTGGCTGATGGTCTGGCCGCAGGCGATGGGCAGGGCCGAATCCTCCCACGACCGCTCGTTGAACAGATCGGGCACGAAAAGATCCCGCGGGGTCTGCTCGATGGCGTTCAACACCTTGGGGTCGGTCACCCCGCCCGAACGCAGTCCCAGCACCAGCTTGGCGCGGCGGGTCTCGGACTCTTCGGATTCCGGCTTGGCCATCAGGCCTTGACCTCCGCGCACACCGGCAGCTGCGGCGGCGGCCCGCCCAACAGCCCCTTCAGGGCATGGATGGTCGGCGCATGGGTGAGGTCGATATGCAAGGGCGTGACCGAAATCCGGCCCTCCGCGACGGCGGTCAGGTCGACGCCCGGGGCCGGGGCGAACGGAGGCTCGTCGAAACCCATCCAGTAATAGTCGCGCCCGCGCCGGTCGGTCCGGCGCTCGGCGTTCATGTGCACGACGTCGCGCCGGCCCTGGGCGGTCACCTCCACCGCCGTGACCTGTCCCTCGGGCAGGTCGGGGAAGTTGAGGTTCATCACCACGTCCGCCGGCCAGCCGATCTCGATCAGGCGGGCGATAAGTCCGGGGGCGAAGGCGCCGGCCGTTTCGAAGGCTGCCTCGAAGTCGTCGTGGAAGCTGGCGATCGCCTGGGACAGGGCGATGGAGGGGATGCCCATCATCATCCCCTGGATGGCCGCGGCCACGGTGCCGGACATGGTGACGTCCTCGCCGAGGTTCTGGCCTCGGTTGACGCCAGACAGGACGAGGTCGGGCCGCGCTCCGCCGATCAGCTCGGTCACCGCCAGCATCACGCAATCGGTGGGCGTTCCGGACACGGCGAAACGCCGCGGGCCGACGCGGCGCACCCGGACCGGCGAGGTCAGGGTCAGCGCCCGGCTGGCGCCCGACTGCTCGATCTCGGGGGCGCAAACCCAAACGTCGTCCGACAGTTCGGCGGCGATCTTCTCCAGGACCGCGAGACCTTCGGCGGCGATCCCGTCGTCGTTGGTGAGGAGGACCCTCACGTCCCCGGCTCCAGATGGGTCTGGCCGCCCATGTAGGGCTGGAGGACGGCGGGGACGGCGATGCGGCCGGCCTCGTCCTGGTAATTCTCCAGGATCGCCACCAGGGTGCGGCCGACGGCGAGGCCGGAACCGTTCAGGGTGTGGACGAAGCGGGCGCCCTTCTCGCCGGCCTTGCGGCTGCGGGCGTCCATCCGGCGGGCCTGGAAGTCGCCGCAGGTCGAGCAGGAGCTGATCTCGCGGTAGGCGTTCTGCGACGGCAGCCAGACCTCGAGGTCATAGGTCCGGCTGGCGGAGAAGCCCATGTCGCCGGTGCAGAGCAGCATGGTGCGATAGGCCAGGCCCAGCCGCTGCAGCACCGCCTCGGCGCAGGCGGTCATGCGCTCGTGCTCGGCGGCCGACTGTTCGGGCGTGGTGATCGAGACCAGCTCGACCTTGTAGAACTGGTGCTGGCGGATCATCCCGCGGGTGTCGCGTCCAGACGCCCCGGCTTCCGAGCGGAAGCTGGGGGTAAGCGCGGTCATGCGCAGGGGCAGCTCCTCCTCGGGCAGGATCTGCTCGCGCACCAGATTGGTCAGCGACACCTCGGCCGTGGGGATCAGCCACTTGCGTTCGGAAAAGCCGCCGGTGCGGATCTGGTCGAGCACGGCGGTGGCCGCCTCGAAATTCAGCCGCGCCACCGCGTCCGGCCCGTCGGTGGCCTGCAGGGCGCCCAACCGCCGCGCCAGTTCGGCGGCCTGAGCGGCGTAGATCTCGTCCCAATCCAGGTGCCCGACGCTGAACAGGTCGTCCTTAAACTTGGGCAGTTGGCCGGTGCCGAACACGGCCTCGTCGCGCACCAGCAGGGGCGGCGAGACCTCCGAATAGCCGAACTCGGTGGTGTGCAGGTCCAGCATGAACTGGCCGAGCGCCCGCTCCAGCCGCGCCATCGGCCCCTTCAGGGCCACGAAGCGGGACCCGGACATGCGGGCGGCGGACTCGAAATCCATGCCCAGGGGCTCGCCCAGGGTGACGTGATCCTTGGGTGTGGCGTTGAGCCGGCCGGCGGGCAGGTCCTTGACGCTGCCCCAGCGGCGCTGCTCGACGTTGCCGTGTTCGTCCGCGCCCTCGGGCACATCCTCGGCGGCGAGGTTGGGCAGGGCGGCGAGGATCTCCTTCAACCGGCGGCCGAGGCTCCCCTCCTCCTCGAACAGGCGGGCCATGTCGCCCTTCAGGGCCTCGACTTCCGCCATCAGTTCGGCGGCGCCGGCCTCGTCCTTGCGCGCCTTGGCCGCGCCGATCAGCTTGGAGGCTTCGTTGCGGCGGGACTGGACGGTCTGCAGGGCGGTTTGGGCGGCCCGCAGCCGCCGGTCGGTGTCCACGATCAGCTCGACCGTCGCCGGCGCGTCCTCGAGCCCGCGCAGACGCCAGCCGCGCGCATAGGCCTCGGGATCGTCGCGAATGGTCTTGACGTCGTGCATGGAGGAGAAGCGCCGCTACGGATCCGGAGCGGCATCTCTTAAGGCGCGCCGCGGGGGGCGCCAAGCCCGCCCTCCCCTTACCATCGAGGAGAGGGACGACGGGATCAGCTTGTGGTCAGATCCCGGCTTTCGTCGCGCTTGCGGCGCATCTCCATCAGGCGGACGCAC
This sequence comes from Caulobacteraceae bacterium, assembly GCA_035493955.1. Taxonomy (GTDB): domain Bacteria; phylum Pseudomonadota; class Alphaproteobacteria; order Caulobacterales; family Caulobacteraceae; genus NCED01. The sequence goes on from DATJHI010000040.1 coordinate 21,462, forward strand.
CAGATCGAGACCTCGTAGAGCAGATAGATCGGAACCGCGAGGAGGAGCTGGCTCAGGGGATCGGGCGGGGTGAGGATGGCGGCGACGAAGACGATGCCGACCGCCGCATAGCGCCGGCCCTTGGCCAGGGTCTCGGCCTTCACCAGCCCGGCGAGTCCGGCCAGGGACAGAACCACCGGCAACTGGAAGCACAGGCCGAAGGCCAGCAGCAGCTTGGTCACCAGATCGAGATAGTCCGACACCTTGGGCAGGAGTTCGACCGAGATGTTGCCGGAGACGACCTGCTGCGACAGGGAGAACCACAGCACGAACGGCAGCATGATGAAGTAGACCAGGGCCGACCCCATCACGAACAACACCGGCGCCGCCAGCAGGAACGGCAGGAAGGCGTGCTTCTCGCGCTTGTAAAGGCCGGGGGCGACGAAGCGGTAGAGCTGCGAGGCCAGCACCGGGAAGGCCAGGACCACCGCCCCGAACCCGGCCAGCTTCATCTTGGTGAAGAAGAACTCCAGCGGCGCGGTGAACACCAGCTTCAGGGCCTGGGCGCCCGGCGGCGGCGGCATCAGGCCCAGCACCACCTTGAGCAGGTCGAACGGGCCATGGTGCGCGCCCTGCTTCTGGGCCGCCACCATGCTGCCGGCCATTTCAAACGGCCGCAGCAGCCAAAGGTAGATCTGCTGCGAAAAGGCGAAGCAGAGCAGGAAGGCGAGCATGAAGGCGATGACGCAGACGATCAGCCGCCGCCGCAGCTCGACCAGATGCTCCATCAGCGGCGCGCGCGACGCCTCGATTTCGTCCTCAGGCTCGCTCACCCCTTGGCCTCGGCGGAAGCGGCGGGGCGGCGGGCTCGGGGCTTGGCCTCGGCGGACTCGATCTTGGCGGACTTGTCCGTGGCCACCTTGGTCTTCGGCGCGGGTTTGGACGCCCTGGTCGGCGTGGACGCCTTGGGCTTGCGCGGCGCGCGGGCAGGCTTGGCGACGGCCGGCGCCGCCTCGACCCTGGCCGTCTGCGGGGGCAGCGCCGTCATCGCGGGCGCCTCGCCGGCGTGAGGGTCGTGCAGGTTCGCGAAGCCGGACGGATCCAGACCCGCGCTCATCTCGTCGAAGGTCGAAGGCAGATCGGCCAAGGGGTCGGGCATGCGGGTGTTGCGCAGGGCCTCGACCTCCTTGCGCAGCTCGTCGAGTTCGGACTGGCGCGCCAGTTCGTCGAAGCTCGACCGGAATTCAGCCGCCAAGCCGCGCATCTTGGCGACCCACTGACCCACCTTGCGCATCAGCACCGGCAGGTCCTTTGGGCCGACCACGATCAGGGCGACGGCGGCCAGGAAGATCAGTTCGGTCGCGCCGGCTTCCGGCAGCATGGTTCACGCCTCGATCAAGGAAAACGCCGGAGTTCGACCGGCGGCGGGCCGCCCTTAGCGCGCGGCTCAGGCCTTGTCGCGCTCGCGTTCGACGGTTTCGGGCGGGAGGGTCTGGGCCTGGACCGGAGGGGTCGGCTTGGCCTCCTCGTCCCTCATCCCATTCCTGAATTCTTTGATGCCCTTGGCGGCGTCGCCCATGATTCCCGACAGCTTGCCGCGACCGCCGAACAGCACGACGACCACCGCCAGCAGGATCAGCCAGTGCCAGATGCTCAAGCTACCCATGACCACAACTCCTTTGGCGCGAAGCGCGCACACGCTCGCCCGGCGGCGCAATTTGGAGGATATATAGGCTTGGGTCCGCGGCTAAGCCAACACGCCGCGAAAGGTCTGCGACGTTTAGGAGGCCGTGGAGCCTTGCCGTGGTCAGTCGATGAGCAGGCTGAAGGTGCGGCCGTGATTGCTTTCGCACAGGCCCGAGCCGCTGAACTGGCCGCGCTCGTACCGGAACCGGCAGACCAGGCTGGAGCCGTCCTTGGCGGTGAATTCGGCCACGCCGGAGCCGCCGGCCGCGCGTTGGCCATAGAAACGGCCGACCTGGATCGGCGCATCCGCGGGGAGGTTGACCGGAATCGGCAGGGCGTCCGCCCCGGCGCCGTTGCGCCAGCGGCCGTGGTAGACCTTGCCGTCGAGCTTCACCATCAGCGGCGCGCCCGTGAAGGCGGAGCCGCCCCGGCCCGGCTGTCCGCCGTCGAGGGGGGTCAGGTTCACCGCATGGCCGCAGGCGCCCAAGGCGCCGGCCAAGCCGCAACCGATGATGAGACGCAGGACCGTGCGCATGGCCTAACCTCTGGCGAATAAAGCCGGAGTCTTATCCCGGCAACCGTGACCAGGGGCCTAACGGCCGGCCTCAATTGGCGTGTTGCTCCTCGCCGAAGGCGACTTCCGTTCGGATCGCGCCGTGGACGGTCTCGACCTGCACCAAGCTGGGAAAGCCTTGGGTCTCCCAGCCGTCGCGTCCGAGCTGCCGGGCCTGGGCGATCGCCTGCTCGAGAGTGCGATAGCAGCAGACCACCGCCGAGTCGGCTTCGACCGCCCACCCGCCCGGCCGACGCACCACATTATAGGTCAGAGTCATGGGCTCCTCCGGGCTTGTTCCTCTATAACCTTAACCAGGCCCACTGGTTCCGGCGCCGATGGAGGGGGGCGGATGATCGAGATCGAAGGCGGCCTGTCCATCCGCGAAGACGAGCTGGAGGAGCGGTTCTTCTGCGCCGGCGGCCCGGGCGGCCAGAACGTCAACAAGGTGGCGACGGCGGTGCAGTTGCGCTTCGACGCGCGCAACTCCCCGTCCCTGCCGGAGGAAGTGCGCCATCGGCTGCAGAAACTGGCCGGCAGCCGCCTGACCCTGGACGGCGTCATCGTCATCACCGCCCAGCGCTTCCGCACCCAGGAACGCAACCGGGCCGACGCCCAGGCCCGGCTGGTGGAGCTGATCGCCAAGGCTGGCGTCCGGCCGATCCGGCGGCGGGCGACCAAGCCGACCTATTCCTCCAAGCTCAGGCGTCTGGAGGGAAAGGCGCGGCGGTCGGGGGTCAAGGCGATGCGGGGGCGCCCGAACGGCGACTGAAGCCGAACCACCGTTGTCCTGGAGCCGACGGCCAATCGGTTTTGCGCTGCATCCTGGCAAATGCTAATCAATCAGGGACGGCGGCAGCGCCGATTCCGGTGAGAGATCTCGCCACGCCGGCCGTCCGTTCCGGGCGGTTCCCATCTGCCATTCGAAGGCTGACCTAGTCCCTTGAGCGACGACGCCCCCATTCCGACGAACGACGGCGGCCGCGGCGGCCATATCGCGCCCATAGCCATCGAGGACGAGCTGCGCCGCAGCTACCTCGACTACGCCATGAGCGTGATCGTCAGCCGCGCCCTGCCCGACGCCCGCGACGGGCTGAAGCCGGTCCACCGCCGCATCCTGTTCTCGATGCACGAGAACGGATTCACCGCCAATGCGGCCTACCGAAAATCGGCCCGCACCGTCGGCGACGTGATCGGCAAGTATCACCCGCACGGGGACCAGTCGGTCTATGACGCCATGGTGCGCATGGCCCAGCCCTTCTCGATGGGGCTGATGCTGATCGACGGCCAGGGCAACTTCGGCTCGGTCGACAACGATCCGCCGGCGGCGATGCGCTACACCGAATCGCGCATGACCAAGGCAGCCGAGGCGCTGCTGGCCGACATCGACAAGTCGACGGTCGATTTCCAGGACAACTACGACGGCTCCGAGCACGAGCCGGCGGTGCTGCCCTCGCGCATCCCCAACCTGCTGGTCAACGGCGCCGGCGGCATCGCCGTCGGCATGGCCACCAACATCCCGCCCCACAATCTGGGCGAGGTGGTCGACGCCTGCCTGGCCCTGATCGACGATCCCGAGATCCTGCTGGAGAGCCTGCTCGACATCGTGCCGGGCCCCGACTTCCCCACTGGCGGCGAGATCATCGGCCGGTCGGGCGCGCGCCAGGCCCTGGTCACCGGCCGCGGCTCGGTGATCATGCGCGGCAAGGCCTCGATCGAGACCGTGCGCAAGGACCGCGAGGCCATCGTCGTCACCGAGATCCCCTATCAGGTGAACAAGGCCGCCATGGTCGAGCGCATCGCCGAGCTGGTGCGCGAGAAACGGATCGAGGGCATCTCCGACCTGCGCGACGAGAGCGACCGCGACGGCATGCGCGTCGTCATCGAGATGAAGCGGGACGCCTCGGCCGACGTGGTGCTGAACCAGCTCTATCGCTACACGCCGCTGCAGACCTCCTTCGGGGTCAACATGCTGGCCCTCGACCATGGCCGGCCGAAGCAGATGGGCCTGCGCGAGCTGCTGCAGATCTTCCTCGACTTCCGCGAGGAGGTTGTGGTCCGGCGCACCAAGCACGAACTGTCCAAGGCCCGCGACCGCGGCCACGTCTTGGTCGGCCTGGCCATCGCCGTGGCCAACATCGACGAGGTCATCCACATCATCCGCTCGTCCAAGGACCCGGCCGAAGCGCGCGAGCGCCTGATCGGCCGCGACTGGCCGGCGGGCGACATGATGGCCCTGGTCGACCTGATCGCCGACCCGCGCTCGATCGTGCTGGAAGGCCACCGCATCCGGCTGACCGACGAGCAGGCCCGCGCCATCCTCGCCCTGACCCTGTCCCGCCTGACCGGCCTGGGACGCGACGAGATCTTCGGCGAGGCGCGCGAACTGGCCGAGGCGATCCGCGGCTATCTGGAGATCCTGGGCAGCCGCGAACGGGTGATGGGGATCGTGCGCGAGGAGCTGGTGGAAGTGCGCGACGCCTTCGCCGTGCCGCGCCGGACCCAAATCGTCGACGGCGACGCCGACCTCGAGGACGAGGACCTGATCCCCCGCGAGGAGATGGTGGTCACCGTCACCCATGGCGGCTACGTCAAGCGCACGCCGCTGTCGGCCTATCGGACCCAGGCCCACGGCGGCAAAGGCCGCTCGGGCATGCGCACCAAGGACGAGGACGCGGTCACCCGGGTGTTCTCCGCCTCGACCCACGCGCCGGTGCTGTTCTTCTCCTCCGAGGGCAAGGTTTACAAGCTCAAGGTCTGGCGCCTGCCGCAGGGCGACCCCAACTCCCGCGGCAAGGCCTTCATCAATCTGTTGCCGCTCGAACAGGGCGAAGGGATCACCTCGATCCTGCCCTTGCCCGAGGATGAGGCCAGCTGGGAACGGCTGGACGTGGTGTTCGCCACCACCTCCGGCGACGTCCGTCGCAACAAGCTCAGCGACTTCGTCAACGTCAACCGGGCCGGCAAGATCGCCATGAAGCTGGGCGAGGGCGAGCACATCGTCGGCGTCTCGTTGGCGAGCGAAGACCAGGACGTGCTTTTGACCACTGCCCTGGGCCGCGCCATCCGCTTCTCGGTGGGCGAGGTCCGGGTGTTCGCCGGGCGCGAATCCACCGGTGTGCGCGGCATCCGCCTGGCCGAGGGCGACAGCGTCATCTCCATGGCCATACTGATGGCGGTGGCGGCGACCCCCGAAGAGCGGACCGCCTACCTGAAACAGTCCCGCGCCCTGGCCCGGGCGGCCGGAGAGGAAGCCGAAGACGGCGGCGCCGCTACGGAGGACGACGAGGACGAGACCACCGGCGAGGCCCAGCTCAGCCCTGAACGGTTCATCGAGCTCGGCGCGGCGGAGCAGACCATCCTGACCCTGTCCTCCGAAGGGATCGGCAAGCGCTCCTCGGCCTATGATTTCCGGCGGACGGGACGCGGCGGCCAGGGCCTGCTGGCCCAGGACCTCACCCGCAAGGGCGGCAGGCTGGTGGCCGCCTTCCCGGTCGAAGCCGGCGACCAGCTGCTTCTGGTCACCGACGGCGGCCAGCTGATCCGGGTGCCGGTGGCGAAAATCCGCATCGCCGCGCGCAACACCCAGGGCGTGATCGTCTTCCGCACTTCGGAGACCGAGCACGTGGTCTCGGTGGAGCGGCTGGCGGAGGCGGAAGGCGACGGGGATGGCGAGGCCGACGCGCCCGGGACCGGGGAAACGGAGGCGTGAGCGCGGAGATGAAGAAGCGGATCGGCCTCTATCCCGGCACCTTCGATCCCGTCACCAACGGCCACCTCGACATCATCGGGCGGGCGGTGAAGCTGGTTGACCGGCTGGTGATCGGGGTGGCGGTCAACAGCGACAAGGCGCCGATGTTCAGCCTCGAAGAACGGGTTGAGATGGTGATGCGCGAGGCCGCGCCCTTCGCCGACCGGGCCGAGATCGTGGCCGCGCCCTTCGAGACCCTGTTGATGAACTTCGCCCAGGATGTGGGCGCCCAGATCATCATCCGCGGCCTGCGCGCCGTGGCCGACTTCGAATACGAATTCCAGATGACCGCAATGAACCAGCGGCTCAATCGCGAAATCGAGACCGTGTTCCTGATGGCCGATCCGCGCCACCAGGCGATCGCCTCACGGCTGGTCAAGGAAATAGCCAGATTGGGCGGCGATATCACCCCCTTCGTCGCCCCCGCGGTGGCCGAGCGCTTGAGGGAAAAGGTAGCCAGATGAGCTTTCGACTGTCGTCGCACGGGGCGGGCGCCCTGGCGCTGGCCCTGAGCGCGGTCATGCCTGTCGCCGTGCACGCCGCGCCTGCGGCGCCGGCCGCGCCGGCCTACGCCCCCGGCGACTGGAAGCCGGTCGATCCGCAGAACCTGATGGTGATCGACACCGGCAAGGGCCGGATCGTGGTCGAACTGGTCCCCGCCCTGTCGCCCGAGCACGTGGAGCGGATCAAGACCCTGGCGCGCCAGGGCTATTACGACGGGCTGAAGTTCTTCCGGGTGATCGACGAGTTCATGGCCCAGACCGGAGACAAGGCCAACACCGGCGCCGGCGAAAGCGGCCTGCCGACGCTGAAGGGCGCCTTCACCTTCCGCCGCGGGCCCGAGACGGCCTACTCGGGCCTGGCCTATGGGAGCGGGGGCAGCGTCGGCTTCATCGGCCCGATGGCGATCTCCAGCCAGCCCGACGAGCTGATGGCGCTGACCGCCGACGGCAAGGTCAAGGCCTATGGCCTGTTCTGCGCCGGCGTCGCCGGCATGGCCCGCACCAACGACCCGGATTCCGCCTCGGCCCAGTTCTTCCTGATGCGCCAGACCTTCCCGACCCTGAACAGCCAGTACACGCCTTTCGGCCGGGTGGTCGCGGGGCTGGACGTGGTGCGCAAGCTGCAGATCGGCGAGCCGCCGGCCAATCCCGACGTCATGCTGAAGGTGCGGATGGCGTCCGACATGCCTGCCGCCGAGCGGCCCAACGTCTGGCGGGTCGATCCGACGAGCGCCGCTTTCCGCGCCCACCTGGCCGCGAGCCTGGCGGCCAAGGGGCCGCAGTTCAGCCCCTGCGACGTGGACCTGCCGAGCGAGATCAGGAAATAGCCGGGCCCTAAGGACCTTCGACGAAGGCTATCCAGGCTCCGGTCGGCGTCCACACCGCGTCCAGATCGGGCCGTGCCCGCGCCTCGTCCCACCCCAGCACCTCCCGCCGGTAACGGTAGAAGAACGCCGAGACGCGGTAGTTCATGATGCAATGGACGTGGACGGTCTCGCCCTCCAGCCGCTGCATCAACGCCGCGAAGGCGTCGAGGTCCTGTCGGGTCGGACGGGCGAAATCGACCGGCATGTGGAAATAGCGCATACCCAGGCGCTCGACGGCCGCGGCCTCGTCGGAGAGGGCCTTCTCGTGGGTGTGCAGACCCAGGTTGACCACATGGCCGACCCCTAGCGCCTTCAGGTCGCCCAACTGATCTTCCGTCGGCTGGCCGGAGGTGGTGGTCGCCGCGTCGAGGCGGCGCCAGTTGAGGATGGAGGTCGGATCGTCCATCCCGCCCCAAATCCTAGAACGGGATCTCGTCGTCCAGATCGGCGGCGAAGCTCTCGCGGGGGCCCGAAGCCGGAGATGCACGCCCGCCGCCGAAGTCGCCGCCGCGGCTATAGCCGCCGCCCTCCTCCGATTCCGCCCCGCCGCCGCGGCCGCCCAGCATGGTCAGCTCGCCCCGGAATTTCTGCAGCACGATCTCGGTGGAGTATTTCTCCACCCCGTTCTGCTCGTATTTGCGGGTCTGGAGCGCGCCCTCGATATAGACCGTCGAACCCTTCTTCAGATAGTTCTCGGCCACCTTCACGAGGTTCTCGTTGAAGATCACCACCGAGTGCCATTCGGTCTTTTCCTTGCGCTCGCCCGAGGCCTTGTCGCGCCAGCTCTCCGAAGTGGCGATGCGCAGATTGGCGACCCGGTCGCCCGAATTCAGGGTGCGGATCTCGGGGTCCTTACCGAGGTTGCCGACCAGGATCACCTTGTTGACGCTGCCGGCCATGCTTGCGGCTCCCTAAAATCTTAATGTTCCGGTAATGTTCTGGCCGCTCGCGGCTGGCGAGTCAACCCGGCCCGAGTCGTCGGCCGTTCCTATTGTTGCTTGATGGCGCCGGGTATGGCCAGCCGTCCGTCGCCTGTCCGCACCAGGGCGAGGTATCGGGTGGTCTCCAGGTTACGGGCGGTGAAGACCCCCTCCCTCTGCAGGAACAGGAACTGCCCCTGGTAGGCCCCAATCACCTGATCCTCGCGCAAGCCCAGCCGGCCGAAGTTGAGCCGCATGTACTCCAGCCGCGCGGCGCAGTTCTCAAGGTTCGGCTGGTGGTCGGCCAGCTTGTTGAAGCGGAACCCGCCGTCGTTCGTCTGGACCATGTGCCAGCAGACGCCCGGATCGCTGGGCGCCTCCAGATGGGCGCCGCATCCCGCCAGGGTCAGGACTGCAGCGGCGGCGGCCATCGGGGCGAGGCGGGTCATGGCGGTCCTCACTACGGGGGGATCGAGCAGTCGCGGCTCTGCTCGACCAGGGTGCGGAAATCCTTGTTGTCGCCGGAGGTCTCCACCCGGCCGGGCACCAGCCGCAGGCTCTGGCCGCCCCAGCGGCCATAGAGGGCCTCGCCCGGGCGCTGGCAGCGGCCGGCGAACAGGGTCTGGACACAGGCCGACAGGGTGAGGCCGCCGCCCACGGGGCGCCAGCCCTCGGTCCCGTAGCGCAGGCACTCGCCGATCTGGGTCCCCGTGTTCAGGGCCGGCCCCGGCTGCAGCGTCGCCGGAAGCGGCGGCGGCTGGGCGATGGCGACCTGGGCGGGAGGCGCGACCTTCGGCAGGGGCTGCAGGGAATTGCCGCCCGCGGCCAGCGCTCCGCTCTGGTCGAGGCCGACATCGAGGGTCTGGGCTGAAACACCGTTCCGCTTGGCGCATTCGGCCAGGGTGGCGGCGCCGATGAACTGGCCGCCGACAAAACACCGGAGCTGGCGGTCGGGATCGAGCTTGGGCTGTTCGACCTGCTCGACCTGCAACCCGCCCGGCGCGGCGGTGTTGTCGGTGCGGTTCTGAGGCGCGTGGGGGCCCCGCGTCAGGAAGGCCGCGATCAGCACGCCAGCCAGCAGGGCCGCGCCGGCCCCGCCGGCCATCAATATCCGGCGGTCTTGGAGAGGATTCATCGTTTCCTGGCTACCTTCGGACGGGCCTGGACGCAAGGCGCGGCTGCGCCGGCCCGGTCGATCCGGTCAGCCCGACGACCCGGTCAGTCTGGCCAGCGCATCCTTATAGCTGGCGATCTGGGCGGTCAGATAGGCGGGGACTGTTCCGGAATTCGCCGACGACGACGCCGTGTCCGGCGGCGAGGTCATGTTGGCGTAGATGCTGCGGACAGTGGAAAGGGCGCTCTGCAACAGGGTCACGGCCTGTTTGGCCGAGGCGGCGTCGGTGATCGCCAGGGTGGTCGGCAGCTTCAGGCTGTAGCTGGCCAGGACGCCGTCCTTCGGGTTCGGGTCCGGGCCGGTCGTCACCATCCCCTCGGCCAGGCCCAGGGATTCCAGGGCGTCGCGGTTGGTCTTGCCGGCTTCGACCTCGATGGTGGTGCGCGGCGACACCGGGACGATCTTCATCTGGTCGCGGCCATTGACGGTGACCACCGTGACCGTGGCGTTGTAGCCGCTGGCGCGGGCGACCTTGGCCGCCAGGGTCTTCAGCGTGTCGGCCGCGTCGATGGTCACCGTCTGGGCCGGTCCCCCGTTGGCCTTGACGATGAACTGGTCTCCCGCCCGGGCGGAGGTGACCGCGGTCACCTGCTGCGAACCGGCGTAGTCGATGGTTCCCCGCGGCAGGCCCAGCCGATCGAGCACCGAGGTCCCGCTGGCGTCCACCGCGATGCTGGTCGGCGCGACCGTGCGGTCGGTCCCGCGGAACGACTGCGACCAGATGGTCGCTCCCGTCGCGGGGTCGATCGCCATGGCGTAGCCGTCGAAGGCGGTGGTCTGGCCCGGCGGCGGGGTCACGGCCTGCTGTCCGGTGATGTAAACCTTGCCGCCCGAAACGGTCATGGCCGTGGCGGTGACCGCAGCGGACCCGTTGACATAGGTCAAGGTCTCGCCGGCGCCGGTGGACAGGTCCGACGGCAGGCTGGCCACGAACGCGGAGGTCCCTCCCCCGTAGCTGTTGGTCGTGGTCGTCGCCGTCAGCGCGGTCTTGGTGGTCCCCGCCAGCGCGATCGAGCCATCCTGGTTGACCGCAAGGCCGGCGATCGAGCCGCCGTTCAGATCGCCGAGATCGAGGGTGGCGCTGAGCGTCGGGGCCCCGGTCGCCTGCAGGGCGTACTGGCGGACCACCGCCCGGCCGGCCTCCACGCCCGCGACATAGAGCGACGAACCGCTGACCACGACCCCCGCCGGCTTGTCGGTCATGGCGCTGCCGTACTGGGTAGTGAACTTGGAGACATAGGCGTTGGCCGCGCCCGCTGCGGCGGGCGCGAAGGCCTGGACATAGGCGTCCTGTCCGCCCAGGGCGGTCTGGCCATTCACCGAGGCGCTGGCGGTCCCCTGCACGTAGAGCGACCCGTCGGCCCCGAAGCTGAGGGAATTGATCTGGTCGTTGCCGGTCGCGGTCCCGCGTTGGGTGAAGACGTCCTGGCCCTCGGCGTCGAACACGCTGACGAAACTGTCGGAGGCGGCCGGGTCGGCTCCGACGACGCCCGAATCCAGCGCCCCGGTGACGGATCCGCCCACGGCCACCCGCGATCCGTCGGCGGAGACGGCCAGAGCATAGCCCGAGGCGTTGCTCACCGCCCCCAGGGTGCGGGTGTAGACGAGGTTTCCAGCCGAATCATACTTCTTCAGCGCCACGTCGGTCGCGCCCTTGATCGGCTGGCCGTCGGTGGTGGCGTTGACGTCGGTCAGCACATAGACCGAGCCGTCCGGAGCCACCGCGCTGGCGCGCGCGGCCTGGATTTCCGAACTCAAGGTATTGGCGAAGATCTTGCCGTCGGCGGCGTCGGTGGCGGTGGCCGCCCCGTCCGTCTCGAACTTGATCAGTTGCTGGGTCACGTCCGAGGTGGTGGTGGTCGTGGACGGCGCCGTGGTGGTGACGCCGTTGGTGGTGGTGGTCGCGCCCGGGGTCGTCGTGGTCGTCGTCGTCCCCATCGATTCGGCGACATAGACCGCCGGCGCCGTGGCCGGGGCGGAGAAGGCCGGGGTCTCGGTCGAGCTGCCGTTGAACTTCAGCGCGAAGCTGTCGGGATTGGTCCCCAGGGTCACGGTCTGGCCGCCGGCGGTGGTGGTGCGCGGGGTCCCCGGCGTGCGGACCACCGAGAAGGTCGAGAAGCTGCCCGCCGCCTTCAGCTTGGAATTCAGATAGTTGACCACATTGCCCATGGAGCGCGGGGTCGAGCCCATCTCCGACAGGTCGAAATTGACCGTCACCTTCGTGCCCGACACCTTGGTGTAGGTCAGGTCGAAGACGGTCGGACCCTGGAAGGCGGGGACGGGAGTGTTGACGTCCCCCGTGGCCAAGGGCCCGGTGGTGTAGGTGTCAGTCTCGCGCTTGACCCCGGTGGTGGTGGCGGCGCTCGACGACACGGTTCCCTGGGCGAGCTGGAAGGTGCTGTACTTGGTCTGGTCGATATAGGTTCCGACCTCCGCCATCCCGGCGGCGAAGCGGCTGGAAAGCTGGGCCAGACTGCTCGGACTGGTCGTCGTGGCCGCATATTTGGCGGCGACGCCCTCCAGGGCGTTGAGCCCCTGGTACAGAGCGAACAGGTTCTTGTAGTCCGCGGAGGCGTTGGGAACGTCGACCTGGGTATTGGCGGTGTTGATGAACCGGCCGCCCGCCAGCACCGACGAAACCAGGGCCGTGTCCTTGGGCGCGGAGGAGCTCGTCGACCAGGGAGGTGTGGGATTCTTCGGCGCGGAGCCCGTGGACCCGGACGTGGTGGCGCCGCTGCCCGGAACACCAGCCCGGGCATTGTAGTAGGCGGTCAATGTGGCGGCGTCGATACTGATGACCACGCGGGACCCCAAGGCTGCGCGTAGTTTCGTCCCAGGACCCTGACGAGTCCTTAAAACCGGGAAAGAATTGGCCTATCAAAGGAGCCTCGGTCGGGGAACGGTGATGCTGGATCGTCGACAAGGCCTGAAGGGGGCTCTGGCCCTGGCCGGCCTGGCCGCCGCCGGGCGGTCCGCCCGCGCGGCCGGCCCGACGATCGTGGCCCTGTCGGAGCAGCGCAACCGCTTCCTGATCGCGGTCGAGATCAACGGCGCCGCCGGCTATCGCTTCGTCCTCGACACCGGCGCCAGCACCCACTTCATCTCCGCACGCCTGGTCGAGGCGCTCGACCTGCCCGAAGTCGACCGGCGGATGGCCAAGGGATACGGCGGGCGCCAGCGCGAGAGCGTGGTGGGCCTGCGCCAGTTGACCGTGGGGGGCGTGTCCGTGGGCAAGGTCGACGCGGTGGTCTGGCCCCAGGAGCGGCTGGAGGATCACGACGGCCTGATCGGCTATCCGTTCCTGTTCCCCCACGCGGTGCTGAACCTCAGCGCAGCAGAGATCAGTTTCGACGGCGCCGCGTCCGAGGCCATGGTCCCGGTCCCGGCCCAGGTGATGCGCAACCAGACTCTGCTGCTCGGCGGCGTCGGCGGCGTCGAGGGCCGGTTCGTGTTCGACACCGGCGCGCAGAACTGCACCATTTCCGAAGCTTACCTGCGCCGGATCGCATCGACGGAGGTGTTCCGGGCAGCGGCGAAACTGGGACGCCGGACCGGGGACGGCGAGACCTCGGTCGCCGCCTTCCGCCCCGAGGAGATCGCCTTCGGCGCCTTCCGCATCCCCAACCCGACCATCCGGGTGGCGGGCGCCGAAGGCAGCGGCAACCTGTTCGATGGAGTCGATGGCCTGTTCGGAGTCAGCCTGATCAAGCCGTACGCCTGGGCCCTCGACCAGGCCGCCCGCAGCCTGAAGGTGGGGCCATACCCGGCCTGATCGTCCTGCGCGCCGCCGCCGGCCCCCTGATCGGGGCCGGACACGCCATGCGCTGCCTGGCGGTGGCGCAGGCGCTGGCCGATCTCGGCTGCGAGACGGCGCTGGCGGTGGACGAGGCGGCCATCGCGGCCGCGCCGCGACTGGCCGCGGCTGGAATCGCCCTGATCGGCCCGGAGCCGCGGGCCTGCGCCTTGGCGCTTCTGGACGGTTATGGGTTCACCATCGAAGACGAGCAGGCCTGGACGGCGGCGGGCGCCAAGGTAGCCGTGTTTGAGGACGCGCCGGGACGCCTGCACGCCTGCGACCTCCTGATCGACCCCGCGCCGGGGCGGCGCGTCAAGGACTACGAGACCTTCGCGCCGGGAGCGCGGCTGCTGCTCGGCCCTGGTTACGCCCCCGTCGCCCGCGCCTTCGCCGACCTTCGGGCCGGAGTCCTGGCGCGGCGCGCGCGGCCGGGCCCGCTCCGGCGAGTGCTGGTCTCCACCGGCCTGACCGACGCCGGCGAGATCGCCGCCAAGGCCCTGGCGGCGCTGGGAACGTTTGCAGCCATCGAGGCGATCGACCTGGCGGTGGGCGCCGCCGCCCCGTCCCTTCCCGCCCTGCGAGCCGCGGCCGAGGCCGACCGACGCGTGCGCCTGCATCTCGACGCGGTGGACATGGCCCGGCTGACCGCCGAGGCGGACTTGGGCGTCGGGGCGGCGGGCGTATCCACTTGGGAGCGGTGCGCCCTGGGCCTGCCCGGCGTCGTCGCCATCGCCGCCGCCAACCAGACGGACAACGCCGCGGCCCTCACCGCCGCGGGCGCCGCCCTGGTGGTGGGCGAGGCCGGCCGGCTGACCATGGAAGCCCTGGCCGGCTCGATCGCCGCCCTGGAGCCGGCGCAGGTGCGAGCCGACATGAGCGGCGCCGCGGCGGCTCTGGTGGACGCCCTGGGGGCCGAACGGATCGGGCGGGCCCTGGCGGAGATGGCGGGCTGAGGCATCGAGCGGCGACCGCGCGGGCGCGTCCTTATTTCGCGATCAGCCCCGATTGCTGCAGCCCCTTGCGTACGGCGTCGCGGCGCTCCTTCCACTCCTCGATCAGTATGGCCAGGAGGACCACGTCGCGGAACACCCCGTTCTTGAACGCGTGGCGGCGCAGATAACCTTCGCGGCGAAAGCCGGCGGCGGCCTGGGCCTTCAAAGCGGTCTCGTTGTCGGTCAGCACCTCCGACCACACCTTCTGCAGGCCGAAGTCGAAGAAGGCCCGGTCCAACCCCAGGGCCTGGGCCGCGCGGCCGGCCCCCCGGCCCCGGGCTTCGGGTTCGCCGATGTACCAGCCCCATTGCGCCCGCTGTTGGGTATCGACCAGGCCTTTGAGCATCAGGAAGCCGCAAGGAGTCCCGTTCTCCTCGATCACCCACCCCACGCGGTCGGGATTGTTCATGATGTCTTCGAACCAGGCCAGGTGCAGGTCGTAGTCGGTGGGGGCCGCCTGGTACATCCAACGGTCGACTTCAGGCTCGCGACGCCACTGGAACAGGCGTTCGGCATCGTCCCAGACCAGGTCGCGCAGTTCGATCATCGATGGGGGGTCCTGAGAGGCGGCGCTTTGCGAAGGCGCAGGTGGCGAAGAAAGCTTAACATCCCCCGCAGCAGGGTCCTGTGGGAATCAGTGCGGGAAAACTGAAGTGGACGCCGAATTCGCCATTGCCGGGACCGGGCTCGTCAAGCCCTTCGCCATCGCGGGACGGGCGATCGGTCCCGCCTATCCGCCCCTGGTGATCGCCGAACTGTCGGGCAACCACAACGGCGAACTGGACCGGGCCCTGCGCCTGGTCGACGCCGCGGCCGACGCCGGCGCCGAGGCGGTCAAGCTGCAGACCTACACCGCCGACACCATCACCCTCGACCACGACGGCCCGGACTTCCGGATCGCGGGGGGACTCTGGGACGGGCGCAGCCTGCACGCCCTCTATGGCGAGGCCCACACCCCCTTCGAATGGCACGAGGCGCTGTTCGCCCACGCCCGGGCCCGGGGGCTGATGGTGTTTTCCTCCCCCTTCGACGAGACGGCCGTCGCCCTGCTCGAAAGCCTGGACGCCCCGGCCTACAAGATCGCCTCCTTCGAGGCGGTGGACCTGGCCCTGATCGGCGCCGCGGCGGCGACCGGCAAGCCGCTGATCATCTCCACCGGCATGACCAATGCCGATGAGATCGGCGCGGCCGTGGGCGCCGCGCGGGCGGCCGGAAGCGGCGGCGTGGCGCTGCTGCACTGCGTCAGCGACTATCCGGCCCGCTACGAGGCGGCGAACCTTCGCACCGTCGGCCGGCTGGCGGCGGACTTCGACTGCGTGACGGGGCTGTCCGACCACACGCCGGGAACGGCGGCCTCCGTGGCGGCGGTGGCTTTGGGCGCCGCGATCATCGAAAAGCATGTCACCTTGGCCCGGGCCGACGGGGGACCCGACGCGGCCTTCAGCCTGGAGCCGGACGAGCTGGCGCGGCTGATCGCCGATTGCCGCCACGCCTGGGAGGCCCTGGGCGAGGCGACCTACGCCCGAGGCGCCGCCGAGACCGCCAACAAGCAATTCCGCCGCTCGCTCTATGTGGTCCGTGACGTGGCGGCGGGAACGGTGCTTACGGCGGCGGACGTGCGCTCGATCCGGCCCGGTTACGGCCTGGCGCCGGTCCACCTGCCCCAGGTGCTGGGCCGGCGGGCCGCCCGCGACCTGAAGCGCGGCGAACGATTCGGCTGGGAGATGGTCGAGCTGGCCGCCCAGCCCTAGAGAAAAATCAGAACCCGCCCAGGACCTCGGTCAAGGCCAGGACCACCTGGTCCACGTGGGCGTCGGACATGGCCGGAAACAGCGGCAGGGCCAGGCAGCGGGCGTAATAGGCCTCCGCCCCCGGAAGACGCATCTCGCCATAGCGGCTCTTGAAGAACGGTTGGCGATAGAGCGGGATATAGTGGACCTGGGTCCCGACGCCCCGTTCCGCCAGGGCGCGCATGACTTCGGCGCGGCCGAGTCCGACGGCCTCGAAATCGATCAGCACCGTATAGAGATGCAAGGTCGGCCGCTGGCCGGCAGGGGTCGACACCGGCCGAACCACCGGGGCGAGCCCTCCCAGCAGGCGGTCATAGCGCGCGGCGAGAGCGGCGCGGCGGGCGATGAAACGGTCGAGCTTTCCGAGTTGGGACAGGCCCAGCGCCGCCTCCATCTCGTTCATGCGGTAGTTGAAGCCGAGCTCCAGTTGCTCGTAGCTCCAAGGATTGGCCTGGCCGTCCCCGGCGAAGGAACCGGCCTCGCCCATCAGCGCCGAGTCGCGGGTGACGCCATGGTTGCGCAGGCGCCGCAGCCGCTCGGCCTGGGCCGCGTCGCGTAGGGCGACCATGCCGCCCTCCCCGGCCGCAATGGTCTTGACCGGGTGGAACGAGAACACCGTGGCCTGGGAATGAGGACAGGCTCCGACGGGCGCGCCCTCGGCGTCGGCGCCGCCGACGGCATGGCAGGCGTCCTCGATCACGACCGCCCCCAGGCCGCGCGCCGCTTCGGCGATCGCCGCGGTGTCGCAAAGGCGGCCGGACAGATGCACCGGCAGCACGGCCGAGACCCTGCGGCCTGCGCCCGCCGCGGCGGCCGAGACGGTCTCGGCCGTGGCCAGGCCCGTCTGGGGATCCACGTCGGCGAACACCGCCTCGGCCCCGCAGTGCAAGGCCGCGGTAGCGGTGGACAGGAAGGTCACGGCCGGGACGACGCAGACGTCCCCCTCGCCGACGTCGGCGACGGCCAGGGCCAGATGCAGGGCGGCGGTGCCGGAGGAAACGGCCACCGCGTGGGGGGCCTGGACCCGTTCGGCGAAAGCGCGCTCGAAGGCGGCGACCCGTGGGCCCTGGGCGAGCAGATCGGAGCACAGGGCCGCGACTACGGCCGCAACGTCGTCCTCTTCGATCAGGTGCAAGCCATAGGGCAACCCGGCCTGCGGTCCTACGCCGGGCTCGAGCGACAGCGTGGGCCGATCCGACCGGGCCAGGACGCGATTCATGCCCCGAGAGTCCCCCGCCCCGTTGATTCGTCACAACTCCACAAAGAGTCGCGGTCCGAATTCACTTGAACAGCGAAAGGATGATCTGCGGGGCTTGGTTGGCAATCGACAGGGCCTGGGCCCCCAGTTGTTGCTTCACCTGCAGGGCCTGCAACTGGGCGCTTTCCGCCGCCATGTCGGCGTCGACCAGATTCCCCACCCCGGTGGTGAGGGCGTCCGACAGCTTGCTGACGAACTTGCTGTGATTGGAAATCTGGTTCGCCTGGGCGCCTAGGCTGGCCAAGGCGCTGTTGGCGTTGGTGATCGAGGGGTCGAGCAGGGCCAGGACCGCCGTGGCGTTGGTCACGGTGTTGATCGACGAGGTCGCGGCCATGGTGATGATCGTGCCGCCGAGGCTCATGTTCTGGGTCGACAGGGTGATGAAGGTGCTGGCGTTGGCGTCGGCGATGAACTTCAGCCCGTTGGCCAGGGAGCCGTCGAGGATGTTGGCCCCGTCGAAGCTGGCGTTCTGGACCACCTGGGCGACCTGTCGCAGCAGGCTCTTGTAATCGACGTTGAGCAGGCTGCGCGAGGTGGTGTCGATCGACGGGTCCATCGCCGAGACCACTTTCTGCCGCATCTGGTTCAACAGGTCGGAGATCGACTGGCCGGCCGTGCTGGCCACGTCGGAGATCGAGGTCGCCCGGTTGAGGCTGTCGCTGACCGCGCCCAGGGCGCTGATCGAGGCCCGTTGCTTCTGGGCGATGGCGTAGACCGAGGCGTTGTCCTTGGCCGACGAGATCTTCAGACCGGTGTTGATGCGGTTCTGGGTCTCGCTCAACGCGTCTTGGGTCTTGTTGAGGTTCTGCAGGGCGATCAGCGCGGGCTGATTCGTGTTCACACTTACCGACATCGGATTCTCCCGGTGGGACCGCAGGGGTCGGGACGAACCACGACGAATCGCGCCTCATCCTGTTGGAGGAGACGATAGGGCGAGTTCGTATGCAGACCGTTAACCACGCTTATTAGGACTTGGGCGGGGCGGTCGCTCCCCGGGAAATCCCTTCGGAGACGCTTCAGGCCTTGGTGTTGACCACCGCGCCGGCCCTGTATTCGGGCCCGTCGGCCAGGTGGGCCACCTGCTCCCTCGGGCGTTCGGCGATCACCTTGCCCGTGGCGCGGTCGATCAATTTGTAAACGTAGTCGGCGCCCTCCGCGTCCTTCTCGATCAGCAGGCGCAGGTCCGAATCGGGGGGGGCTGCAGGCTCCGCGTCCGCCCCCTCGGCGGGAACGGAAGGCTTGGCGGCTTCGGCCTCCTGGTTCGGAGTTTTGCGGTCGGGGGCCCGGTCGGACACCTCGGCGCCGCGCTTGATGCTGTTCATCATCTCCTGGATCGCCGCGCCTTTCGGAACGGCGCTCCCCTGTCAGGGCGCGCCAATGGCGCGCGGGCGACGAGGCCCGCGCGCCGCCGGCGTCCGGGGTTAGCGGAACAGGCTGAGCAGAGTGCCCTTCGAGGAGTTGGCGATCGACAGCGCCTGGATGCCGAGCTGCTGCTTGCTTTGCAGGGCCTGCAGGTTGGCGCTTTCCTTGGCCATGTCCGCGTCGACCAGGTTGCCGATGCCGGCGGTCATGGTGTCCTGCAGCTTGCCGAGGAAGTCGAGGTGGGTCTGCAACGCCTGGGAGCCGGTGCCGAGCTGGGCCACGGCGGCGTTGACGTTGGTGATCGAGCTGCTGATCTGGATGGCCAGAGCCGACGCCGCGCCCGACGAGGCGAAGGTGGCGCCGACGGTGAAGACGATGATGCCGCCGACGGCGCCGGAGGTCAGGCCCATGACCTTGGCCTGGACCGTCAGCTTCTGGGTGCCGGTGGCGTCGGCCAGCGAATAGAGGCTGGTCGCGCCGGTCTTCAGCAGGTTGGTGCCGTTGAAGGAGGCGTTGCTGATGGTCTTGGAGATCTGGTTGCGCAGGGCCACGAAGTCGTTGGCCATGGCCGTGCGGCTGTTGGTGTCCAGCGAGGTGTCCGCGGCGGCCAGCGCCTTGGTCTTCATCTGGTTCAGGAGGTCGGAGATGGTCTGACCGGCGGCCATGGCCACGTCGACGGTGGACTGGCCGCGCTGGATCGAATCCTTCACGGCGTCGAGGGCGCTGACGTCGGCGCGAGAGTTCTGGGCGATCGCCCACACCGCGCCGTTATCCTTGGCGCTGTTGATCTTCAGGCCGGTGGAGATGCGGTTCTGGGTGGTGGTCAGGTCGGTGTTGGTGGCGTTGAGGTTCTGCAGGGCGACCATCGCCCCGACATTGGTGTTGATGCTGTTCATAGCCATGGGAGCAGTCCTTGTTTCAAGGTAGATCGGCGTCGTTTTGACGGCCGTGGGCGTTTTGCCCGACCATTACCTTGCAAGCCGCGGGCCACGCGCAATCGGTCAATTTAATCTTCTATCACATTGTATTTGCTGGAATTAATAACCTGGAAAGGCGGCAATTTTAACCCTGTCCGCCCGCGGCCGGGCAAGTTCTGCCGGGCGCTTCCTGCCGGCCCCGGCCGGGACCGCCAGGAAGGAGGCGGGCCTGCCGACTCGCGCTACGGTCGCCTGAAACAGACGAGTTTGGGGACATGCAGGGATTGGTTGAGACTCCCGGCGGCTGGTTCGAGATCGAACCCAAACCGTCGGCGGAAGCGCTCTCCGCCTATTACAACGACAAGTACTATGGGGCTGACGACGGCCGCGGCCAGTACGCCCACGCCTATACCGACGAGGAGCTGGAGCATAAGCGGCTGGCCGCGGCGGAGGCCGAGCAGGTCTGGGGCCGCCCGCCGGGCCGCCTGCTGGAGGTCGGCTTCGGCGAGGGGTTCTTCCTGGATTGGTTCGCGGCCCGCGGCTGGCGGGTGGAGGGGATCGACTTCACCGACGCCGGCCTGCGCGCCTTCTTCCCCGCCCTGGTCGATCGGGTCACGGTGGGCGACGCTTTCGCCCTGCTCGACGTCGTGATCGCCCGCGGCGAAGTCTACGACCTGGTGGTCTGCAACAATGTGATCGAGCATGTGCTCGATCCCCAGGCGCTGCTGCAGCGTCTGCGCCGCATCGTCGCCCCCGACGGGATGCTCCGACTGGCCGCCCCCAACGACGGATCCTGGCTGCACCAGGAGGTCGTGGCTCGGGGGCTGGCAGATCCCGCCTTCTGGGTGGCCGTCCCCGACCACCTCAGCTATTTCGACGCTGACACCCTGCCCCGGGCCCTGGCCGCCAACGGCTGGACCGTCGAGGAACTCCTGGGCGAGTTCCCGATCGACCTCTTCCTGCTCGATCCCGACACCGCCTACACGCGCGACCGAAGCAAGGGGCGCGGCTGCCACTTCGCCCGGGTGGCCTTCGAGATGGGCCTGTGGAAGCGTCGATCCCTCCAGGCGGTGCTGGAGTTCCGCCGCGGCTGCGCACGGGCGGGGACCGGCCGCAACCTGATCGCCTACGCCCGACCGGCCTGAGAACGCCCTTGCGCCTGACCAACTACGCCAACGCCTGCTGCCTGATGGAGGCGCAAGGCTTCCGCATCCTTACCGATCCCTGGCTGGTGGACGGCGTCTTCGAGGGCGGCTGGCATCACTACCCGCCCCTGACTGTGCGCCCCGAGGATCTCCGGGACGTCGACGCCCTGTTCGTCAGCCATGTCCACCCGGATCATTGCGATCCGCAGACCCTGAAGGTGTTCCGGCGCGACATGCCTATCGTCGTGCTCGACCACGCCCCGAATTTCCTCCACCGGGTTCTGCGGGAGATGGGCTTCACCAACCTGGTCGCCATCGCCGACGGGACGACGGCGCCGCTAGGGCCCTTCGACGTCACCCTCTACGCCCCCTTCACCCCGCACCTCTTCCACGAGTCGGCCATCGGCAACCTGATCGACTGCGCGGCCATCTTCGAGCATGGCGGGTTCAGCGTGTTCAATTTCAACGACAACACCCCGGACGTGGCGTCGGCGCTGCGGCTGCGCGAGCGCCACGGCCGTCCCACCGTGGCCCAGATCGCCTACAATGCTGCGGGGCCGTTCCCAAGTTGCTTCGACAACATGGACATGGCGCAGAAGCTCGCCGCCAGCGAACGCACCCTTCAGCGCAACTTCGCCCATGCCGCCGCCCTGGGCGCCGCCCTCGAGCCCCGTTGGCACATGCCTTTCGCCGGCTCGTTTGCGGTGGGCGGCAGCCAATGGCGCAAGAACGCGTGCCGCGGAGCGGTCAGCCTGGACGAGGCCGGGCGGCGGCTGACCCGGCTCAACCCGGACATCCCGGTGCTGTTGCTCAGCGAGGGCCAGAGCCTGGACCTGGCCGACGGCGTCCGCTCGGCCCCCTACGAGCCGATCGATCCCGAGGCGGAGCGGGCCTATGTGACCGGCCCCCTCGCCGCGCGCTCCTATCCGCACGAGAGCGACCCTGCGCCCGACCGGGCGGCGCTGTTCGCCGATTGCGGCGCGGCCCGCGACCGGCTGTGGGCCCGTCAGGCCAGATTCGACTTCTTTCCCGACCTGACGGTGATGATCGCCATCGGCGAGTCCTTCTTCACCTTCAATTTGATGCGGGCGGGGGGCGGAGCGACTCTCGGCCCCGCCGGAGACGGCCCGCGGATCGAAGTCCGGATGGACGAGCGCCTGTTGCGGCGCATCCTGACCGGCGAGGCCCACTGGAACAATGTCGAGGGCGGCTACCACATCGACTTCGTGCGGGAGCCCGACGTCTACGTCCGGGACTTCCACACCATCATGTCGTTCTTCACAGCCTGAAGGTTCAGGCCGCTTCCGAGTTCGGCGCGCCGGACAGGCCCTGCATGATCATGCGGTTGACGTCGATCAGGGGTTCGAAGGTCTCCTCCCGGCGCATGACCGCGCTGGAGTGCCGGTTGACCCACAAGCTCAGGGAGATGATCCGGGCGCGGACCACCTCAGGCAACTGATTCTCCGGCCGGGCGCAGTCTGCGGCCAGCGCGCTCCACAGGCGGCGGTTCCAGTCCAGCGCATTGATGCGGGTCTGGACATCGCTCTCGTCCGCCTCGGCGGCGGATATCAGCGCCCGGGTCACCTCGCCGAACAACCGGTATTCGGTGATTCGGGGGTCCTCAGCCGCCTGAGCCGCTCGCTGGTACGCTTGAAGCGACATGCTTCCCGATCCTCTCGTCTTCGTAGTCTATGAGCCTGCGAGAGCACATGAGCGCCTTGTAGTGCTCTCGCGCCATTACGTATTTGGAGATGCTGACGCAATCGGCCAACACCTCAGAATTGCTGATAACACTCATGAATTCGCTCATCCTGTGGGCGAACTCTTCGTAATAGCGAGCCGCCGAGGGCTCATCCAGATACATCATCATCACGGCGAAGTAGACGCGGCGCGCCGGAGAGGCGGCGTCCTCCGCCTGCATGATGTCCTTCTCACGCAGCACCGAGGCCTTGTTCTGCAGGACCAGGACGCCGCGGCGGTCCCCGTTCTGGACCACGGCTCCGTTCAGCACGAACTTCTCGCCGGGCTTCAACGACAGTTTCAACGGCATGACGACATGGACTCCCGATCGAAGCATGCGTCGGCAAAGACCGATTCTGGTTAACCCGGCGCAGCTTGAGCCAAGCTAAACAAACGTGGTTAACGGGAACTTGCAGTTCGGCCCGTCCGTCGCCGCGCCTTAGGGATGCCTTAAGCATGACGAGGGACTCATGGGGCATTCAAACGGACTCGATTCCATGTCCTCATCGCCCCACCCTACCGCCCGCGCCCTTCCCGCCTCGCCCAAGCCGGTGGCGGCGACCCTTGGCGACGCGAGTTCGCCCGACGCCCTGGCCCGCCTTTCCGACTCCCTCACCTCGCTGAAGCTGCACACGGTGCTGCCGTTGCTGCACAAGGCGGTGGCCGAGGTGCGGGCCGACCGCCATCGCGAAGGTTCCGACCTGGTGCTGCAGGCGTTGGAGATCGACGAGCGCTGCGCCGTGGCCTGGCACATCCTGGCCGTCTGCCGGGAAAAGGCCGGCGACTTCACCTCTTCGCTGAAGTGCTACGAAAGCGCGCTGGAGCTGAACCCCGACGAGCCGGAGCTGTGCAACGACCTCGGCCGCCTCGCCTATGTGATGGGCATGCAGGAGATCGCCGAGGCGCTGTTCGCCCGCTATCTGGTGCACAAGCCCGGCTCGGTGCCCGGGATCAACAACCTTGCCTGCACCCAGCGCGATCAATTGAGGTTCGAGGACGCGATCGAGACCCTGCGGCCGGTGATCTACGCCAATCCCGAATCCGCCCTGCTGTGGAACACCCTCGGCACCATCGTCTCCGAACAGGGGGAGATGGTTCAGGCCACGACCTTCTTCGACGAGGCGCTGCGGCTCGACGACGGCTTCGTCAAGGCCCGCTACAACCGGGCCAATGCGCGCCTGGCCCTGGGCGACGCGGCCGCCGCCCTAGAGGATTGCGAGGCGGCCATACCGGGCGCGGTGCTGGACCGGGAAGCCAGCATGATGCGGCTGGCCCGCTCCACCATGCTGATCGCCGGCGGCGGGGACCTGGGCGAAGGCTGGGACGCCTACGAAGAGCGCCTGAACCCCGACTTCGCCGACGTGACCCATTTCGTGTGCGACCGGCCGATGTGGACGCCTGAGACCGAACTGGCAGGTCGCCACCTTCTGGTGATCGCCGAACAGGGCCTGGGCGACGAGGTCATGTTCGCCAATGTCATTCCCGACGTGCTGGAGGCTCTGGGTCCGTCGGGGCGCCTGTCGATGGCCGTCGAGCCCAGGCTGATCCCCCTGTTCCGCCGCTCCTTCCCCACCTCGAGCTTCGACCGCCACGACACCTACAAGATCGACCACCACACCGTGCGGGTGGTGAAGTGGATCAGCGACGGCGCCGGGGTCGATTGCTGGGCCCCCCTGGCCTCCCTGCCGCGCCGGTTCCGCCGCTCGGTCGAGGCCTTTCCCAACCGACCATCCTATCTGACCGCCGATCCGGCCCGCGTGGCCTATTGGCGCGAGGCGCTGAAGGAGATCGGCGACGGCCCCAAGGTGGGCGTGGTGTGGAAGAGCATGATGGTTACTTCCGGCCGCCATCGCTACTTCTCCCCCTTTGAGCAGTGGCGCAAAGTGCTGCAGACTCCCGGTGTGCGCTTCGTCAACCTGCAGTACGGGGAATGCCAGGCGGAACTGGACGAGACCCGCGAACAGCTCGGGGTCGAAATCTGGAACCCGCCGGGAATCAATCTGAAGGACGACCTGGACGAAGTCGCCGCCCTTAGTTGCGCGCTCGACCTCAGCATCGGCCCGGCCAACGCCACCACCAATATCGCCGCCGCCTGCGGGGCGCCGGTGTGGCTGATCATCCCGCCGGGAGCCTGGACCCTGCTGGGGACCAGGCGTTACCCGTGGTACCCGCACATCCGCGTGTTCGTGACCCCCGGCTACAATGGCTGGGCCTCGTCCATGTCCGAAGTCGCCGAGGCCCTGTCCAAGGCGTTCTAGCGCCTGGAGCGGGATGCGAGCGGATGCCGGTTTCGCGTAAATCCCGCTCTAAACGCTTAGAATCGATCAGGTTTTATGATTTTGGATTGATTCAATCCAAAGTCATCGCGATCTAGCCGCGGAAAAAACTCTCTAGGCTGGCGGCCCGCCGCGTCGGAACGTCCCCACCCCGCTCCACGTTACCGTGTGGAAGAGTGGGAGATGCGCATGGCCGATCCCGACGCCGCCCGGGACGAACAGGACCAGTCCGAGGTCTTCGACGAGGACAACACCAACCCCGAGGACCGGCCCTCGGGCGAAGAGGCCGAACAGTTCGAGGATCTCGTCGACGTTTTCGACGCCACCGCCAAGGCGGGCGACGCCGACCAGGACGACCCGGAGATCGGCGAAGAACTGGACGACGACGAGATCGTCTCCCTGGCCCGTGACGAGGACGTCGACGACGCCGATCTGGAGGACGACGACCTGGTTCGCGGCGAGGAAGTCTCCTTCGCGCCGGAGGACGACCTGCTGCACCTTTCCGAGGACGAGGACGATCTGGACGTGCGCGATGCGATCGACGCCCTGCGTCCCGACGAGGTCGAGCTCGAATATGTCGGCGACCTGGACGACCGGGCGGACGCAGCCTCCGCCGCCCAGAGCCTGGAATCGGACACCCTGTCGGACCAGGACCTGCGCGAGCTCGACTACAAGGACGAATTCACCATCGACGACGCCGACGCCGCGGCTCCGCCACGTTCCGCCGGCTGACGCCAGCCGCCGCGTCCAACCCTATCGAAGAGGAAAACGACATGACCACCCCGGAAAAGACCGGAACGATCCCCGCCGACGCCAAGCCCAAGGGTAGGCCTTTCCCGGACGACAAGACCAGGATCGACCCCCTTGCGACCGACGACGACGATGAAGCCGAGTCCCACCAGGAAGAGCTGTTGGACGAAGGCATCGAGGAAAGCTTCCCCGCCTCCGATCCGGTGTCGGTGAAACGCATCACCTAGGGGGCGCTCCCTCTAGGTCGATTGGACCTCGGTCACCTTGTAGGTCAGCAGCCGCCCGTCCTCGTCGCTGACGCTGACGTACTCGCCGACGGCGAAACGGTGCTGGCCGAGCCGGTAGAGCGGCTCATTGTCGGTGTCGGTGGTGTCGTCATAATCGAAGAACCAGCGTTCCCCCCGGCGAGCCAGCCGGCCTTCCTGCACGTCCTCGTCCGGAGCGAAGCGTCGCACGGTGCAGCGGCCTCGCTTGGCCTTGAAGGCGACCTCGTCGAGGTGTCCGTCCGGAGTCAGGGGCGCAGTGAGGGCGTAGCCCCGATGGTCGTCGCCATCGGCGAACTCCGTACCGGGATTGCGCGCCAGGCGCATGACGATTCGGGCGAGGCCGGTGTCAGGCATAAAGGGATACTCCTGGTTTCTTCTGGTTGATCAGTGGGACAGGAACAGGGACGGAGCGCCGTCGGCCTGCATGAGGGTGCGGGTGGCCCCGCCGAAGATGAACTGCTGGAAGCGCGGATGGCCGAAGGCGCCGGCCACCAGCACGCCCGCCCCCAGGGCCCGCGCGCCCTCGATCAGGAGAGGCCCGGCGTCGCCGGATCCGGACAGCTGATCGATCCGCGCCTTGACCCCGCGGCTGGTCAGATAATCGACCAGACGTCTGGGATCGTAGCTTCGCGGCGTGGCGCTGGGGGCCGACAGCACCGCCACGTCGGCGGCGCGCTTCAACAGGGGAACGGCCTCGCGGATCGCGCGGGTGGCCTCCTTGCCCCCGTCCCAGGCCAGGGCCATGGGCCGGCCAAGGTCGAACGGACCGCGGGCGACGAAGACCGGACGGCGCTCTTCCATCAGCACCTGCTGGAACACCTCGACCAGAGGGCCCCGGCCCCGCGCCGGGTCGGGCCCGAACACCACCGCGTCGCAGAGCCGGGCCTCCATGCACAAGCACGACCACACCGGCGAGGCCAGCACGATGAAGTCCTTGTTCGGATAGTCGAGCCCCTCGAAGCGGGTGCGGCTGAGGCGTTCGCCCTCGGCCGCCGCCTGCTTCATCGAATCCAGCGCCGCCATCTGCACCCCGCCCATCAGGCCCTCGCCCATCCAGGGCATCAGGTCGGCCGCGTCGGCCGGGGCGAAGGCGGCGCAGACCGTCGCCTGGAACGGCGCGGCCAGGGCCACGGCGGCCTCCAAGGCCTGGGCGTCCGCGGGAGCGCCGGTCAGAGGCGCCAGGATTCTGGTCCAGCTCATCGCTTCTCATCCTCAGGACGCGCCGTCCCCAGCCGCCAATCGTCGGCCCCAGGCGAAAGGCGCATTGATCTCACGCAAGGCCGCGTTGATCTTGCACCCCCATTAGGCCTAGTCCCAGACCGCGCTGGCAAGCAGGGGAACGAACGGGTGGCGAAAGGGCTGCGTCCGACCAAGGGCCAAACGCCGCGAGCGTGGCAACGGATGCTGTCCGGACGGCGCCTGGACCTGCTCGACCCCTCCCCCCTCGACATCGAGATCGAAGACATCGCCCACGGCCTGGCCCGGGTGGCGCGGTGGAACGGCCAGACCATCGGCGAACACGCCTTTTCCGTCGCCCAGCACAGCCTGGTGGTCGAGGAGGCGGCGGTCCACATCGAGCCGGGCCTGGACCCGCGCTGGCGGCTGGCGGCCCTGCTGCACGACGCGCCGGAATATGTGATCGGCGACATGATCTCCCCCTTCAAGGCCGCACTCGGCGTCGATTACCGGGCCTTCGAGCAGCGGCTGGAGACCGCCATCCACCTGCGCTTCGGCCTGCCGCCCAAGGTCCCCCTGGCGGTGAAGGCCCTGCTGAAAGCGGCCGATCGGACCTCGGCCTTCTTCGAGGCGGTCCAACTCGCCGGCTTCGCCCCGGCCGAGGCCCTCACCCTGTTCGGCAGGCCTCCGCAGGGCTACGCCCTGACCATCGAACCCCTGGCCCCGGCCGCCGCCCAGAGCCGCTATCTGGAACGGTTCCGCGCCCTGACCGAAGCTACCCGCCTGGACGAAGGCTCGCAGGCGCCGTTCGAAACCGGCTAGGATCGGTCGAATGACCCTTATCGTGTGTCCTCTCAGCCAGGTGGAGAGCGTGATCGCGGCGCGGGCGCCGTCGCATCTCGTCACCCTGCTCGATCCATCCTACCTGATCGCCACCCCGCCCGGACTGGCGCCTGAGCGGCACCTGAAGCTCGGCGTCAACGACGTGGTCGAACAGACCGAAGGGCGGATCTGCGCCGACTCGCCGACCATCGCCCGGCTGTTGGCCTTCGGGGCCGGATGGGACGGCGCCCAGCCCATGCTGATCCACTGCTGGGCCGGTATCAGCCGCTCGACCGCCGCGGCCTTCGCGCTGGCCTGTCAGCGCGACCCCGAAGCGCCGGAACTCAAGATCGCCGAAGCCTTGCGCGCGGCCTCCGCCGTGGCCCATCCCAACCGGCGGATCGTGGCCCTGGCCGACGCCCTGCTGGACCGCGGGGGACGGATGGTCGAGGCGATCGAAGCGATCGGGCCCGGAGAGAGCGCCGACGAGAACCGGGCCTTCGACCTTCCGGTGCGATACCGATGAGGGATGGCTTGAGGGAAGGCCGCCTCGTCATCGGCCTTTCGGCGGTGGTCATCGCCATCCACGACGGCGAGGCCGTGGCCCTGACCGTGCGCCCGCCGGACCTGCGCACCGGGACCGCGTCGACCCTCACCGGCCTGCCCTCCGGCGCGTTCGACCCCGCGGGCCAGCGGACCTTCGAACTGGCGCTCCGGGCTTTCGTCACCGAGCAGACCGGCTTCCAGCTGGGGTATGTGGAACAGCTCTACACCTTCGGCGACGAAGGCCGCGACGCCCCCCTGGCGGACCTCGGCGGAGCGGGCGACCCACGGGACGGGCGGATCATCTCGGTGGGCTATCTGGCCCTGACGCCGGAGGCGGTGGACACCCCCGCCCCTGACACTGAATGGACGCCCTGGTATCGGTTCTTCCCCTACGAGGACTGGCGGGCGGGCCGTCCGGCGGTGATCGACACGGTGCTGGCGCCGGGCCTGCGGGCGTGGGCCGCCAGGGCGCGGGGGGCGGCGAAGGAGCAGCGCCTGGGGCGGGCCAGGGCCCTGTTCGCCCTCGACGGCGCCCGCTGGAACGAGGAGCGGGTGCTGGACCGCTACGAACTGCTCTACGAGGCCGGCCTCGCCCCGGAGGCCGACCGTGACCGCCGCCGGGTCTCCGGAGTGGACGCGCCGGAACCGAGCGCCGAGCGGGAGCTGGGCGAGCCGATGGTGTCGGACCACCGGCGCATCCTGGCCACAGGGCTGGCCCGCCTGCGCGGCAAGATCAAATACCGGCCGGTGGTCTTCGAACTGGCCCCGGCCGCCTTCACCCTGTTCAGCCTGCAGCGGATGGTCGAGGCCATCTCCGGCGTGATGCTGCACAAGCAGAACTTCCGCCGCATGGTCGAACGCACCGGCCTGGTGGAAGGCCTGGGCCGCTTCGACGAGGAGACCGGGGGCCGCCCCGCCGAACTGTTCCGCTTCCGCCGGGAGGCGGCGGCGGCTTCGCCCGCATCGGGCCTGTCCCTGCCGATGCTGCGCGAGGGGTGACATGGGGGCCTGAAAAGCTCTAGCCTGCGGTCCGTCGGGGTTTCAGATCGGAGAGCATCCTATGAAACGAACCTACGCCGCGGCGCTCGCCGCCGTCCTGCTGGCGCCCCTGCCCGCCGCTGCCCACCATGGCTGGTCCGGTCAGGACAACGCCCACGTCACCACCCTTGAAGGCACCATCAAGGACGTCCGCTATCGCAATCCCCACGGGGAGATCGACATGATGGTCGGCAACCAGCTGTGGAGCATCACCCTGGCGCCCATCGCCCGGATGGAGACCCGCGGCATCACCGAGGCCTCGCTGAAGGTCGGCGACACGGTCAAGATCGATGGCCACCGCAACCTCGACATGAAGCGCTACGAGGTGAAGGCCAACGACATCACTATCCACGGCAAGACCACCGACCTGCGTTGAGCGCTTAGGCGTTTGGACATCGACCCAGCCTCCCTCGCCTCGGCCTTAGAGGCCTCGCCGTTGGGCGTCGCCATGCGCGGCGGCAAGGGGTTCTATCCCGCCGCCAACGTCGTCCACATCATCGGCCTGGTGCTGCTGTTGGGGTCGATCGGCGTCCTGGACCTGAGGGTGGCGGGGTTGGGCCGCGCCATCCCGCTGCCGACCCTGTCGCGCATGCTGACGCCTCTGGCCATGGCCGGGCTGGCGCTGCTGGCGGCGAGCGGCTTCGTGCTGTTCGCGGCCGACGCCAGCCCCCTCCTCCGTTCGCCGGTGTTCCTGACCAAGCTCGTCCTGATCGGCCTGGCCCTGGTCAACGCGCTGGCGTTCCGCCGCTGGTTCGGCGACGGGGACTATGGCAGCGAACCGCCCGCGGCGGCCCGATGCATGGCGGTAGGGTCCCTAGTGCTGTGGACCACGGCCGCGGTGCTGGGACGGCTGATCGCCTACAGCTGAGCGGACCTACGGCTTCTTCGTCAGGGCCGCCTGGGCCGCGGCAAGCCTGGCGATCGGCACGCGGTAGGGGGAACAGGACACATAGTCCAATCCCACCGTCTCGCAGAACTGGATCGAGGCCGGGTCGCCGCCGTGTTCGCCGCAGATGCCGAGCTTGACGCCCGGCCGGGCCGCCCGCCCGCGGTCGGCGGCGATCCGGATCAGATCGCCGACGCCTTCCTGGTCGAGGGTGACGAAGGGGTCCTTCTCGAAGATGCCCCGGCGGATATAGGTGTCGAGGAAGCGCCCGGAGTCGTCGCGGCTGATGCCGAAGGTGGTCTGGGTCAGGTCGTTGGTACCGAAGGAGAAGAACTCGGCGTGCTCAGCCAGTTCGTCGGCGCGCAGGGCCGCCCGCGGCAGTTCGATCATGGTCCCGACCTTGTATTCGATGCGCACGCCCTGTTCGGCCATCACCGCCTCAGCCGTGTGATCGGTCAGCTCGCGGAGGAACTTCATCTCCTCCTTCTTGGCCACCAAGGGGTGCATCACCTCCGGCTCGGGTGCGGGGGCGCGGCGGGATATCTCGCAGGCGGCCTCGAAGATGGCGCGGACCTGCATCTCGTAGATTTCGGGGAAGGCCACCCCCAGGCGGCATCCGCGCCAGCCCAGCATGGGGTTGGTCTCCTGCAAATCGGACCAGCGCCGCTTCAGCTTGGCGATGTCGAGACCGGCCGACTTGGACAGGGCGACCAGCTCCTCCTCGGTATGGGGCAGGAACTCGTGCAGGGGCGGGTCGAGCAGGCGGACGGTCACCGGCAGGCCGGCCATGATGGTGAACAGCTCGATGAAGTCGGACCGCTGGAACGGCAGCAGCTTGGCCAGGGCCAGGCGGCGGCCCTGCTCGTCGTCGGCCAGGATCATTTCGCGCACCGCGGCGATCCGATCCTCGTCGAAGAACATGTGTTCGGTTCGGCACAGGCCGATGCCCTCGGCCCCGAAGCTGCGGGCGGTGCGGGCGTCCAGCGGCGTCTCGGCGTTGGCGCGCACCTTCAACCGGCGGACGCCATCGGCCCAGCCCATCAGCTGGGCGAAGTCGCCGGACAGTTCCGGTTCGACCATCTTCAGGGACCCGGACAGGACTTCGCCCTTGGAGCCGTCGACGGTGATGATGTCGCCGGTGCGGAAGGTGCGACCGCGAGCGCGGAACTCCCCCCGGGCGGCGTCGATGTGGATCTCTCCGGCGCCGGAGACGCAGGGACGGCCCATGCCGCGGGCGACCACCGCCGCGTGGCTGGTCATGCCGCCGCGGCAGGTGACCACGCCGCGCGCGGCGTGCATGCCGTGGATGTCCTCGGGGCTGGTCTCCTCGCGGACCAGGATCACCGCCTCGCCGAGGGAGCCCATGCGCTCGGCCTCGTCGGCCTCGAACACGATCTTGCCTGTGGCGGCGCCCGGAGAGGCGGGCAGGCCCGCGGCGATCAGGTCGCGCACCGCGGACGGGTCGATGGTCGGGTGCAGCAGTTGGTCGAGGCTCGTCGGCTCGACCCGCAGAATCGCTTCGGTCTCGGAAATCAGCCCTTCGGCCACCAGGTCCACGGCGACCTTCAGGGCGGCCTTGGCGGTGCGCTTCCCCGAGCGGGTCTGCAGCATGTAGAGCTTGCCCTGCTCCACCGTGAACTCGATGTCCTGCATGTCGCGGTAGTGCCGCTCCAGCCGCTCCACCACCGCCTTGAATTCGGCGAAGACCGCAGGCATCGCCTCCTCCATCGAGGGAGCGGTCTCGTCCATCTCCTCGCGGGCGGCCCTGGTGAGGGCCTGGGGCGTGCGGATGCCGGCGACCACGTCCTCGCCCTGGGCGTTGATCAGGAACTCGCCGTAGAGGCGGTTCTCGCCGGTGGACGGGTTGCGGGTGAAGGCGACGCCGGTGGCCGAGGTCTCCCCCATGTTGCCGAACACCATCGACTGGACGTTGACGGCGGTGCCCCAGCTTTCGGGGATGTCGTGCATGCGCCGGTAGAACTTGGCCCTATCGTTCATCCAGCTGGCGAACACCGCGGAGACCGCGCCCCATAGCTGGTCGTTCGGCGCCTGCGGGAAGGGCTGGCCGAGTTCGCCCTCGACCACCCGCTTGTAATCGGCCACCACCGCTTCCCAGTCCGCGGCGGTCAGAGCGGTGTCGATGGTGATTTCCAGCCGCTCCTTGTGCTCGTCCAGCACCTCCTCGAACAGGGAGTGCTCGATGCCCAGCACCACGTTCGAATACATCTGGATGAAGCGGCGGTAGCTGTCGAAGGCGAAGCGGCGGTCGCCGGACAGGCGCGCCAGCCCCTCCACCGTCGCGTCGTTGAGGCCGAGGTTCAGCACCGTGTCCATCATCCCGGGCATGGACGCCCGCGCGCCGGAGCGGACGGAGACCAGTAGCGGGTTCTCAGGATCGCCGAACCTGCGCCCCGTCAGGTGCTCGACCTGGGCCAGGCCCGCCTCCACCTGGGGGACGAGGTCGTTCGGATAGGCCGAGCCGTTGGCGTAATAGTGGACGCAGGCCTCGGTGGTGATGGTGAAGCCGGGAGGCACCGGCAGGCCGAGCGCGCTCATCTCGGCGAGGTTCGCGCCCTTGCCGCCCAACAGGTTCTTCATCGAGGCGTCGCCGTCCGCGCCGCCGCCGCCGAAGGAATAGACCCAGCGCACGCCCGCCTGCCCGCCGTCAGCCATGCTCACCCCACCTCGTTCCGCTCAGAAGGGAGCGTTTAGCCGGTTATCAGTGAAAAGTCCGCTACCTGACCGGCCGCATCTCGCACCTGCGAGAGTAGCCGCAAACGATTCAACCGCACAGCTTGTTCCGGGTCGTTGACCAGGACCTTGTCGAAGAAATCGTCCACGGGCTTTCGCAACGCAGCGAGGGCGGTCATGGCGCCCGCGAAATTCTCGGCGGCGACCTCGCGATCCAGCACGCCCCGCGCCTTGGCCACCGCCTCGGCCAGGGCCTTCTCCTGCGACAGCACCAGCCGCGCCGGGTCGACCGCGCCGGTGTAGCTTTCGTCCGGGTTCTTCTTGGTCTCGGCCTTGAGGATGTTCACCGCGCGGCGATAGCCGGCCAACAGGTTCGCCCCATCCTCGGTGGAGAGGAAGGCGTCCAGCGCCTCGACCCGCGCCACGATCCGCACCAGGTCGTCGTCGCCGAGCGCGAAGACGGCGTCCACAAGGTCGTGGCGCTTGCCCTGGTCGCGCAGCAGGACCTTCAGCCGGTCGGCGAAGAAGGCGAGGAGGTCCTGAACTTCCTTGCACGCACCACCATGTATTACCCGCACTCGCGGGCCGCCAGCGGGAGATGTCCGTTCATCGTGGGCCACGAGAACTGACTTCAGAGGAACGCGATAGCCCGCTTCAACAACGATGCGGATCACCCCCAGCGCCGCGCGACGAAGCGCATAGGGGTCCTTCGACCCCGTGGGCTTCTCATCGACGGCGAAGAAGCCAACGAGCGTGTCGAGCTTGTCCGCCAACGCCACCGCCACGCTGGCCGGCGCGGTCGGCACGGCGTCGTTGGGGCCAGCCGGCCGATAATGGTCGCGCACGGCGTCGGCGACGGCGTCGACCTGGCCGCGGTCCAGGCCTTCGTACCAGGTCCCTCCAGCGCGCCCTGTCTGGGTCAGCTGAAGCTGGTCGGTCGAGGACAGCGGGTCCTCGCTGCCGTCGGGCTCGGCCTCGCGCAACTCGGCGGTGGAGACATGGCGGAACGGCTCCATCCGCGCGTAGTATCCGCCCATGATCCCCTGCAGCTCGGGGAACTCGCCGACCATGCCTGTGGCGAGGTCGGCCTTGGCCAGCCGCGCGGCGATGGCGGCCAGCTTCGGGTCGGCGCCGACCAGGGGGGCGATCTCTTGGGCCAGGACGGTGATCCGCTCGACCCGCTCGGCCATGGTCCCGAGCTTGGCGTGGAAGGTGACGCCCTTCAGCCGCTCCAGACGGCTTTCCAGCGAGACCTTGCGGTCCTCGTCCCAGAAGAAGCGGGCGTCGTTCAGCCGGGCCGACAGCACCCGCGCATTGCCCGCGGCGACCAGGGCGCCGCCGTCGGAGGCCTCGATGTTGGCGACGACCAGGAAGTGCGGGGCGAGACGGCCCGCCACCTTGGGGTCGCGCACGGCGAAGTACTTCTGGTGGGTGCGCATGGAGGTGCGGATCACCTCAGGCGGCAGATCGAGGAAATCGGGGTCCATGTCGCCGAGGATCGGCGCGGGCCATTCGGCCAAGCCCGACACTTCGTCCAGCAGGCCCTCGTCCTCGACCAGTTCAAGCCCCTTGGCGGCGCAGGCGGCGCGGGCGCCGTCGAGGATTCGTCTCCTGCGCTCGGCGACGTCCAGCACCACGAAATGGCCGGCGAGACCTTGGGCGTAGGCGTCGAAGCTGTGCGCCGCGAACGGAGCGCGGTCCTCGCCCATGAAGCGATGGCCTTCGCTGAGGTCCCCGCTGGCGATCCCCTCGATCTCGAAGGGTACGGTCTTGCCGTCGAAGACGCAGAGGATGCGCTGCAGCGGCCGCACCCAACGCAGCGATCCGGAGCCCCAGCGCATGGACTTTGGCCATGGGAAGGCGCGGACGATGGCCTCGACCATTTCCGCCACGATGACCGGCGTCGGCTGGCCCGGTCGGGCGATGGAGGCGAACAGCACGCCGTCGCGCTCGACCAGCTGATCCCGCGTCAGGCCGGTGGAGCGCAGGAAGCCCTGCAGCGCCTGGTCCGGGGCGTTGGCGCGGGGGCCCTTGCGTTCCTCGACCCGATCCTCCTGCGCGAGGGGCAGGCCCTCGACCGCCAGGGTCAGGCGGCGCGGGCCGGCGAAGGTGCGCAAGGATTCGAACGCGAGGCCCGCGCCGGTCAGGGCGTCCTTGGCCATGCGCTCCAGGTCGCGCGCAGCCTGGGCCTGCATGCGGGCGGGAATCTCTTCGGAGAACAGTTCGAGCAGGAGCTGCGGCATCAGACCCGCTCCTCCAGACCGACCCAGGCCACAGCGCAGGCTTTGCACAGGTCGCGGATGCGGCCGATATAGCTCTGGCGTTCGGCCACGGCGATGGCCCCGCGGGCGTCCATCAGGTTGAACAGGTGGCTGGCCTTAAGCACCCGGTCATACGCCGGCAGCACTAGGGGCTGGCCCTGGGGCCCGGTCTGGGCGAGCAGGCTGGCGACCTCGACCTCCATGTCCTCGAAATGGCGCTTCAGCATGGCCACGTCGTAGCCGTGGAAGTTGGCCGCCGACTGCTCGCGCTCATTCTCCAGGAACACCTCGCCGTAGGTGACCCCGGCGGCATTGAACTTCAGGTCGTAGACGTTGTCGACGCCCTGGACGTACATGGCCAGGCGCTCCAGCCCATAGGTCAGTTCTCCCGCCACAGGGTCGACGTCGAGCCCGCCGACCTGCTGGAAATAGGTGTACTGGCTGACCTCCATCCCGTCGCACCACACCTCCCAGCCCAGGCCCCAGGCGCCCACGGTGGGGTTCTCCCAGTCGTCCTCGACGAAGCGGATGTCGTGCAGGGCCGGATCCAGGCCGATGGCGCGCAGGGACCCGAGATAGAGGTCCTGCATGTCCGCAGGGTTGGGCTTCAGGATCACCTGGTACTGGTAATAATGCTGCAGGCGGTTGGGGTTCTCGCCGTAACGGCCGTCGGCCGGGCGGCGGGAAGGCTGCACATAGGCGGCGCGCCACGGCTTGGGGCCGAGCGCCCGGAGCACGGTGGCCGGGTGCAGGGTGCCGGCCCCCACCTCCACGTCGTGCGGCTGCAGGATCAGGCAGCCGCGCTCGCTCCAATAGCTATGCAGCCTCAGGATCAGGTCCTGGAATGACAAGGGACCCGGCGAGGGTTGGACGACGCTCATGGAGGGTGAAAAAGCCTGACGGGAGGGCCGGAAAAAAGGACGGCGGACCATAGGGCCCGCCGTCCTGCCGATCAATCTTTGCCGTGACGCTTAGGCCGGCGGCGTCAGCGGCTTGTCCAGCACATAGATGACGCCGTTGGTGGCCACCACGTCGGCCTGCAGGACCACCGCGTCGTTGATCTTGTTTGGGGTCGAGGCGCCGTCCAGCTCGATCGGCTTGTTGGCGGCGGTCTGCACCGGGCCCTTCTTGCCGGCCACCTGGTCGGGCGTGATCTTGGCGCCGTACAGGTGATAGAGCAGCAGCGGCTGCAGTTCCGCCGGCGTCAAGGAGTCCAGCGAGGTCCCCACCGCCGCATCCGTCGGCACGAACAGGGTCAGGGCGCGCGGCCCCTTGAGGGTCGGGGTCAGGCCGGCCTTGTCGGCGGCGGCCAGGAACTTGGAGAACTCGCCGGAGGCGGCCAGCGTCGACACGAGGTCGCCGGCCGGAGCGATCGGCTTATAGGTCTGGGCGGCTGCCGAGGGCGCCGCGGCGGGAGCGGGCACCGCAGCCGGGGCCGGAGCGCTCGCGGGCTGAGCCAGGGCTGCGCCCGCGATCAGGGCGGCGGCGGCGGCGAGGGTCAGGCTACGCGTAAAGGACATAGGTTTCCTCTTGGGGGTGGAACTAGGGGCTATCCAGAACGGAAGGTAAGTCCGCGGCATGGCGAAGGCTCCCCGTATCACGGGGTGTTGACTCTTGCGCAGGCGATTTCGTCCACAAAGTCCATGGCGACGTCAACCAAGAACGCCGTCCCTCAACCCCTAGTGGCGCATCAGGGCTTTACTCGCCCATTATACCTTACGGGCGGCTTCCGGATGGCCTGGGCTGAGACTGGCATGCCTGCCCTTTCATCGGGCGATTGACGTCCATCTCGGGGCGAGACTCGCTCCAAAGCCTAAAGAGGCCTTAACCCGCCAACCAAATCGCCTACGCATTGGGCATGTCGGCGGCAATTTGCACATTTTTTTTGCTGCTCGCCTCAATCCTGGCCGCCAATTGCTTTCCAGACGAGCAGAGCGAGGCCGTATCGCTAGCGTTCGGGCGCGCCTCGTCAAAGGGGGGCGCAGACCACATGAACCTCGGGGGTTTGCGGGCCCAAAGCCCGTCTGGAGCGAGCGATGAAACTGATCATAGCGATCGTCAAGCCATTCAAGCTCGACGACGTACGCGAGGCGCTCACGGGCGCCGGAGTGGAGGGACTGACCGTTTCCGAAGTGAAGGGATACGGCCGGCAGAAGGGGCAGACGGAGATCTATCGCGGCGCGGAATACGCCGTGAACTTCGTCCCCAAGGTGAAGCTGGAAGCGGTGGTGGACGATGGAGCCGTCGCCGCGGCGGTCGAGGCGGTCAAGGCCGCAGCGGCGACGGGGAAGATCGGCGACGGCAAGATCTTCGTGCTCCCTGTGGAGCAAGCGGTCCGGATCCGGACTGGCGAAACCGGCTCCTCGGCCCTCTAAGTCACCACAAGGGGAACATTCGACATGAAACAAGGAAGTTGGACCAAGCGATTGGCGGGCTTTGCGCTCGCGGTCGCGACGGCGGGCCTTCTGGCGATGTCGCCGATGGCGCTCAAGTCCGCACACGCCCAGGATAACGCGACCGCCAACGCCACGGCCGCCGCCCCCGCCGCCAGTGCGACGGCGCCCGCCGCCGCTGCGCCCGCTGCTCCGGCCGCGGCCGCGGCCGCGCCCGCGCCCTTCAAGACCGACACCGGCGATACCGCCTGGATGCTCACCTCGACCGCCCTGGTCCTGATGATGACCATTCCGGGCCTGGCGCTGTTCTACGGCGGCATGGTGCGCAAGAAGAACTTCATCGCCACCGTGGCCCAGTCGTTCATGATGACCTGCGTGGTCACCCTCGTCTGGATGGTCTGCAGCTATTCGATCGCGTTCGGCACCAACCCCGACCCCAACATGAACAAATACTGGGGCGGCTTGGGCAATGCGATGCTGAAGACGATCACCATGGACAAGTCGTACTCGATCGCCGGGGCCACCCCGACCATCCCCGAGTACGTGTTCTCCATGTACCAACTGACCTTCGCCATCATCACCCCGGCCCTGATCTGCGGCGCCTTCGCCGAGCGGATGAAGTTCTCCGCCCTGGTCCTGTTCACCGTCCTGTGGTCGATCTTCGTCTACGCTCCCATCGCCCACTGGGTGTGGGGCGGCGGCTTCCTCGGCGGCCTGGGCGTGCTCGACTTCGCCGGCGGCACCGTGGTGCACATCAACGCCGGGGTCGCCGGCCTGGTCTGCGCCCTGTTCCTCGGCAAGCGTAAGGGCTTCGGGACCGACAACATGGCTCCGAACAACCTGGTCTTCACCATGATCGGCGCCAGCCTGCTGTGGGTCGGCTGGTTCGGGTTCAACGCCGGTTCGGCGGTGGGCGCCAACGCCCTGGCCGGTGCGGCCATGGCCAACACCCAGATCGCGACCGCCGCGGCGGCCATGGCCTGGATGGTGGTGGAGTGGGTCGAGCGCCGCAAGCCCAGCATGCTGGGCATGGCGTCCGGCGCGGTGGCCGGCCTGGTGGCCGTGACCCCGGCCTCCGGCTTCGTCAACCCGCAGGGCGCCCTGGTGATCGGCCTGGTGGCCGGCGCCGGGTGCTACGCCTCGGCCGTGTGGCTGAAGCGGCTGCTGAAGTACGACGACAGCCTGGACGCCTTCGGCGTGCACGGCATCGGCGGCCTGATCGGCGCGCTCCTGACCGGCGTGTTCGCCGACGCGGCGATCAATCCGCTTGGCAAGGTCCACTCGATCGTGACCCAGGCCTACGGCTGCATCGGCACCATCGCCTGGACCGCGATCGGCACCCTGGTGATCCTGTTCGTGTGCAAGTTCACCACCGGCCTGCGGCCGAGCGAGGAAGACGAAGTGGAAGGCCTCGACATGGCCCTCCATGGCGAGTCCCTGCACGAGCACTAGGCTCGGGCGGCAGTAAAGCTACGGCGGGGGCCCTTTGGGGCCCCCGTTTCGTTTCAGGGTTGGCCTGGCTCAGGGCTCGTCCGGCCAGGGCCCGCCGAGCCGGCACGGCCTGACCCACCATCCCGGCTCCGCCTGCGAGATCGCCGCCGCCAGCCGCGCGGCGGCTTCGCCGTCCGCGCAGAGGGCGAAGCAGCTCGCCCCGGAACCCGACAGCCTGGCCAGCAGGACCTCCGGCCGGGCGCGCAACCGCTCCAGAACCAGGCCGACCTCTGGGACCAGGGCGGCGGCGGGCGCCTCGAGATCGTTGCGCAACCCCGCCATGACCTCCGCCACCGCCTCGGCGGTGTCGAAAGCGGCCGGCAAGGCGGGACGGTCCGCCCCCGGCCCCGGGGCCACGGCGTCGAAGCGGCGATAGACCGCCCCGGTCGGACAGGCGACGCCGGGATTGACCAGGACCGCCGGGAGCGCGGGCAGGCGCGGCGCCGGCGACAGGCGCTCACCGCGTCCCTCGGCCACGACGGGGCGGCCCCACAGGCAGGCAGGCCCATCGGAACCGAGGGCGGCGCTGACCGCCTCCAGGGCGGCGTCATCGATATCCAGCCCGCGGGCGGAGCGGACGAGGCGCAGGGCGGCGCCGGCGTCGGCGGACCCGCCGCCGAGTCCGCTGGCCACCGGCAGGGCCTTCTCCAGCATCAGGCGCCCAGGGGCGCCGCCGAGGGCTTCGGCGGCCCTCAGGACCAGATTGTCCGACGCGTCCAGTCCGGCCAGGCCGGAGGCGAAAGGACCCTCGAGGCCAAGGCCAAGGCCCGGCTCCAGGCGGAGCCGGTCGCCCACGTCGGCGAACGCCATGAGGCTGCAGACCGGATGGAACCCGTCCGCCTGCACGGCGCCGACGTGAAGGAACAGATTGACCTTCGCCGCCGCGAAGGCGGACGCCCTCACGGCCGCGCGGCGCCGGCTCCGGGCGCGTTCGGGGAGGCGGCGGCGGCCACGGGGCCCGGCGGTGGCGCGGCGGCTTCCAGCCCGGACCGGAGCTTGGCTTCGGCCTGGGCCCGCAAGCGATCGTCGGGGGCGAGACTCAACACCCGGCTCCACTGGAATTCGGCCTCCAGCTTGCGGCCCACCCGCCAATAGGCGTCGCCCAGATGGTCGTTGATATCGGGCTCGGCCGGGGCCAGCTGGGCGGCGCGCTCCAGATCGCGGACGGCGTCCGGAAAGCGGCCCAAACGGTATTTGGCCCAGCCCAGGGAATCGCGGATCTCCCCCGACGCCGGCCGCAGGGCGGCGGCCTTCTGCAGCAGTTCCAGCGCCTGGTCCAGGTGCTGGGAACGGTTGGCCCAGCCGAAACCCAGGTAGTTCATGATCTCCGGCTCGGCGGGGTTCAGCTTCAACGCCTGCTGGAGATCCGGCTCGGCCTTGTCCCAACGGCCCGTACGCTCCCAGGACACGCCGCGCAGGTAATACAGGCGCCAGGGCTCCAGGCCGTCGCGCGCGCCCGGCGCGGCGATCAGCTGATCCATCAGTTCGATCGATTCCTCGAACCGACCGTTTTCGCGCAACAGGTCGGCGTAGAGGGACAAGGCGTCGGGGCTGGTGCGATTGCGATCCAGCGACTCCTTGGCCAGTTTGAGCGCGGCGTCGGAGGCCCCCGCACGCTGCATGCTCCAGGCCAGCCGGTTCAGGGCGGCGCCATATTTGGGCGAAGACGGGCTGATTTGGCTTAAGGCCTGCCGGGAGGCGTCCACGTCGCCGGCCGCCGCCATGGCGTCGCCGACCGCCAGCCAGGCGTCGTCGAGCTTGGGGTCGAGCCGAAGGGCCAGCCGCATCAGCGCCAGCCCCATCTCCGGCTGGCGGCGGGCGATCAGGGTCGCGGCCGGCGGCAGCAGGGCCTCCCCCGCGCCTTCCTGCACCGACAACATGGCCGGAGCGGACCGCCCGGCCTTGGCGCGGGCGCGGGCTTGGACGACCTCCACATCGGCGCTCTTGGCCAAGGTGCGGTCGTAAAGGGCGATCGCCTCCGGACGACGTCCCCGCCGCTCCAGGAACCCGCCGTACCCGATGACAAACGGGACATTGTCCGGATTGACCGCGAGGCCCTTGAAGGCGGCCTCGGCCTCCGGCAGGCGGCCCGCCCGCTCCAACAGCCGCGCCCGCCCGAAGGTGGCGTAAAGGCTGGTGAGCTGCGGGGCGCCGGCGACCGCGGGGACCGGGGCCAGGGCGGTCGTCCAGTCCCCGGCCGCCGCCGCGGCCCAGGGAGTCAGGAGGGTCGCGGCCTGGGCGGTCTGGCCCTCCGGCGGCTGGGCCTTGAGCAGCGCCAGGGCCTGGTTCCCGTGGTTCGTGGCCAGGGCCTCGACGGCGCGGACCAAGCGGGCCAGACGCTCGGAAGCGACCGAGCCCTGGCCGTCGCCGATCGGCACGGCGGCGGCGCGGCCGATGTCGCCGGCGATGACCGCCGCGGTGAAGGCCCGTTCCTTCAGATAGGGGTCGCCCCCGATTTCGCTGGCCCGTCCGAGCAGCCGGGCGGCGTCGGCGCTGGAGCCCCGGTCGAGGGCGGCCTCGCCGGCCAGGAACAGGCCGTAGAGCGATCCCTCGCCGCGGGCGCGGGGTTCGAGCTGAATCTTGGCGGCGGGTTCGCCCACGGCCGCGACCCGGGGACGCAGGCCCGCCTTTTCCGCCGGCGTCGCGGTGGCGCAGGCGCAGAGCAGCGCCGCCAGGCCGATGGGAGTGAGAGCGGTGAGGAACAGACGCGGACGCGGGGCGGGTAAAGGCATGGCCCCGGAGATTCTACCCTTTGGGCGCGGGAGGCAAGCGCGGGGAGCCGTTCGCCAATTCGACACGACGGCGCTCGGGGCCGCTACATGTTCGGATAGTTCGGCCCCCCGCCGCCCTCGGGGGTGGTCCAGACGATGTTCTGCGACGGGTCCTTGATGTCGCAGGTCTTGCAGTGGACGCAGTTCTGGAAGTTGATCACGAACTTCGGCCCGGCCGTTTCCTCCACCACCTCATAGACCCCCGCCGGACAGTAGAGCCGCGCCGGTTCGCCATAGAGGGGCAGGTTCACCGCGATGGGAACGGAGGGGTCCTTCAGCTTCAGATGGCTGGGCTGGTCCTCCTCGTGGTTGGTGTTGGAGATGAATACCGAGGACAGCTTGTCGAAGCTGATCACCCCGTCGGGCTTGGGATAGACGATCGGCTTGTAGTCCTTGGCCAGACCCGTGGCCTCGGCGTCGGTCTTGCCGTGCTTCAGGGTGCCGAAGGGGGAGAAGCCGCCCAGGAGGGTGGTGCACCACATCTCGATCCCACCGAGCATGATGCCGAGGGTGGTGCCGAACCGCGAC
Organism: Caulobacteraceae bacterium; assembly: GCA_035493955.1. Taxonomy (GTDB): domain Bacteria; phylum Pseudomonadota; class Alphaproteobacteria; order Caulobacterales; family Caulobacteraceae; genus NCED01. The sequence continues at coordinate 63,789 of DATJHI010000040.1, forward strand.
CACAGGGGTTTGACGTTGCGGACCCCGAACAGCTCCTTGCGGATGGCCGAGGCCTCGTAGGCCGCCTGGTAGGCGACCAGTTCGTCGCCGCCGCGCCCCTCGGCGATGGCGGCCAGGGCCGCGTCGGCGGCGAGGACGCCCGAACGGATGGCGTTATGGCTGCCCTTGATGCGCGGCACGTTGAGGAAGCCGGCGTCGTCGCCGATCAGGGCGCCGCCGGGGAAAGCCAGCTTGGGCGTCGACTGGAATCCGCCCTCGACGATGGCCCGCGCGCCATAGGCGATGCGCCGGCCGCCCTCCAGGTGGGGGCGGATCGAGGGGTGGTGCTTGAACTGCTGGAACTCGTCGTACGGACTGAGGAACGGGTTCTTGTAATTCAGGTGGACCACCAGGCCGATGGCCACATAGCGGTCGCCGAAGTGATAGAGGAATGAACCGCCGCCGGTGTCGTCGCTGAGCGGCCAGCCGAAGGTGTGCTGCACTAGGCCCGGCTGGAAGCGGTCGGCGGGGACCTGCCAAAGCTCCTTGATCCCCAGGCCGTACTTCTGGGGCTCGGCCTGGTCGCACAGGCCGAAGCGCGCCTGCACGATCTTGCCCAGCGACCCCCGGGCGCCCTCGCCGAGCAAGGTGTAGCGGCCGTGCAACTCCAGGCCGGGCTGGTAGTCGGCCTTCTTTTCGCCGTCGCGGCCGATGCCGAAGACCCCGGCGACCACGCCCCTGACCGCGCCCTTGTCGTCGAACACCAGCTCGGAGGCCGCCATGCCAGGGTAGATCTCCACCCCCAGCCCCTCGGCCTCCGCCGCCATCCAGCGGCACAGGTTGCCGAGGGAGGCGATGTAATTGCCGTGGTTGTTCATATAGCCCGGCATCGGCAGCCAGGAGACGTCGAGCGCCCCCTGCGGCCCCAGCACCAGAAACCGGTCCTTGGCGACCGCAGTCTCCAGCGGCGCGCCCCTGGCCTGCCAGTCGGGGAACAGCTCGGCCAGGCCGACCGGATCGATCACCGCGCCCGAGATGATGTGGGCGCCGACCTCGGAACCCTTCTCCAGCACGGCGACCGAGACCTCGGTCCCCGCCGCGGCGGCGCGCTGCTTCAGCCGGATCGCGGCGGCCAGGCCGGCCGGCCCCGCCCCCACGATGACCACGTCGTATTCCATCGCCTCGCGGGCAGAATCGTCCGTCACAGCCTGTCTCCGGTCGCCTGGGTTGGTTATCGGAACGCGGAGCAATGCGGGTCAAGGCCAAATCAAGGCGGGGACAAGGAGAGCTGCGCTGTTTGTGATGCGCCTTTTGCGGTCTTAAGGTGCTTGCGTGACCGCCCCCTTGGATCCCGAGGCCGAAAGGGCCCTGACCAGCCTGATGGCTTTCTGGGCCGAGGCGGGGGTCGGCGTCTCCTATGCCGAGGCGCCGGTGGACCGCATGGCGGAGGGCCGGCGGCGGCTGCACGCTCCCGCCCGTCCCCCGGCCCCGACTCCCCACAAGCCGACCCCCCAATCCATGTTTTCCCCGGGACCTGCCCCCGATCTGGCCCAGGCGGTCGGACAGGCGGAGGCGATGGCCGCCGCGGCCAACACCCTGGAGGAACTGGAGGCCGCCATCGCCGCCTTCGAGGGCTGCGCCCTGCGCTATTCCGGGGCCAGCCGCGCCGTCTTCGCCCGCGGGACCCCCGGAGCGCCGGTGATGATCATCGGCGAAGGCCCGGGGGCCGAGGAGGACGCGCAAGGCAAGCCCTTCGTCGGCCGGGCCGGCAAGCTGCTCGACCGGATGATCGCCGCCGCCGGGCTGACCGACCGGGTGTTCATCACCAACACGGTGTTCTGGCGTCCTCCGGGCAATCGCACCCCCTCGCCCCAGGAGCAGGCCGTATGCGCCCCGTTCCTGGAGCGGGCGATTGTGCTTGCGAAGCCACAGGTACTGTTGCTCGCCGGCGCCGCTGCGGCAAAGTCGCTTCTGAAAAGAAACGAAGGCATCCTCAGTCTACGTGGGCGCTGGCTCGAGTGGCATTCAGAACACAATGAATTGACCTTGCCGGCGCTACCGACGCTGCATCCAGCATTCCTGCTGCGTCAGCCGCAAGCGAAGAAGAAAGCCTGGACAGACCTTCTGTCGCTGATGTCAAGACTTGATCATCCGAATCTACCGGCCTAGCTTCCCCCAGCCCGACGCCCCCGCGTCCGGCGGCGACGCGCGACTTGCCCGTGTTTCGGGGGGCGGGTGCGGCCTCGCGGAGTAGGAGACGGATGCAGCCTGGCCGGCGCCCTTCCGCCTTGCGTTCTGTTCTGGTCGCGGCGCTCGGGGTCGCGGCCGTCGGCGCAGCCTCCAGCCTCCCGGCCCTCGCCTCCGCCAAGACGACTCATGCCGACGCGGGCCGCACCGAATCGGCCGCCTTCACCCTCAAGCCCCTGTCGGCCAAGGATGTGCGGGCCTACGCCGCCGCCTTCGCCGCCGTACGCGAGGGCCGGTTCGACGACGCCCAGGCCCTGGCCAAGACCATTTCGGACCCGCTGCTGCTCGGCCGGCTGACCTACGTCAAGCTGATGCACCCCGACTATCCGGCGACCTATGAAGAGCTCGCCGCCTGGATGGAGCGTTATCGCGACCAGCCCGACGCCGACCGCATCTACACCTTGGCGCGTAAGCGCCGCCCAGACGCCGGCGCCGCCCTGACCTCGCCGGAGGCCGCCGGCGACGGCGATCCGGCGATCTGGGCCCGGGTGGAAAGCCTGGCCCAGCGGGTCGAGGCCGCGTCCGCCGCCCCGCCGGCCCCGGCGGTGTTCGTGCGCGAGCCAAACGCCCCGACCACCAAGGTCGACCCAGGCCTGCAGGCCGCGCGGGAGGCCTTCTACCGGGGCGAGGTGGAGCGCGCCTACAAACTGGCGGTGAACGCGGGCGAACGCTGGATCGCCGGCCTCGCCGCCTTCCGGATGAAGCGGTACGAGGAGGCGCAAGGGCGCTTCTCCGCCCTGGCCCTGGACGAGACCGTCGACGAGTGGACACGGTCCGGCGCCGGCTACTGGGCCTCGCGCGCCGCCATCGCCGCCGGCGCGCCCGAAGCCGCCCCCGCCTACCTCGGCATCGCGGCCAGGGCCCCCTACACCTTCTACGGCCTGATCGCCGAACGGCAGCTGGGCCTGGACCCCGCCGTCACGGCCCAGGGCCTGGATCCGGCCCTGGCCCCGCCTGCGACGAAACCCGCTCGCAGCACCACGGCCGTGGGCGGCTCCGCCGGAGCCTCGGTGGCCGGGCTGATCAAGGGCGACAAACGCGCCCGCCGCGCCGCCGCCTACGCCCAGCTGGGGATGAAGGCCGAGAGCGGCGCGGAACTGCGCGCGGGCCTGGTCGGGGCCTCCGGGGACCGCCGCCAGAGCTGGACCCGGCTGGGGCTGGCGCTGAACGCCCCGCTGACCTCCCCCACCGACCTGACCCGGGGCCGTCAGGTCCGCTTCGACATCGCCCAGTACCCGACGCCGGAGCTGGCGCCCCAGGGCGGCTTCACCCTGGACAAGGCCCTGGTCTACGCCCTGGTGCGCCAGGAAAGTAAGTTCGATGCGGCCGCCTCCAGCGCCGGCGGCGCCTGGGGCCTGATGCAACTGATGCCGGCGACGGCGGCGCGGGTCGCCGGGGACGACAAGCTGAAGGCCGACCCCCGCCCCTTGCGCGATCCCGCCCTGAACCTGCGGCTCGGCCAGGATTATGTGGCGCGGCTGCTGACGGCGGTGAACGGGGACCTGCTGCACGCGGTGGCGGCCTACAACAGCGGCCCCGGCGTGATCCTCAAGACTCTGACCCAGATGGGCAAGAATACGGATTCGCTGCTGGCCATCGAAAGCATGCCCGGGGCCCAGACCCGCGACTATGTGGAGAAGGTGGTCGCCGGCTACTGGATCTACCGCAACATCTTCGGCCAGGATTCGCCGACCCTGGATGCGGCCGCCTCGGCCAAGCGTTCTGTCGCGGCGGCCCTGGACAAGCCGATGGGCGCCGCCATCACCGCCAAGCTGGTCCCCGACGTCCTGGCCAACCTCTTCCAGCCGACCGCGGCGCAGTAGGCGTCAGCGAACGATCCTGAACGCGCGCGCCGCCAGGGGCCGCATCCGGCCCCGCAGTTTGGCGACGTCCTTGCCCATCTCGTCGTAGAGACGCTTCGACACCAGCACACCGTTGGCGGAGGTCGCGCCCTTGAGCGAGGCCCAGACCTCCATCAGCCGCGCCGTGGTGCGGTGGTCGTCGAGGGCGAGGCGGAAATAGCCGGCCGTCCTGGGGTGGTGCTCGATGTGGTCGCGGGCCGCGGCCTCCCATTCGGGCGCGAGCCGGACGTCGGCGTCCAGGACCAGCAGCCACGGCCCCTTGGCGGCCGCGAGCCCGGCGGCCAGGTCGCCCGCGATCAGCCTGGCCCCCGCATCCTCGACGACCTCGAGGGTCTCGTCGGTGGAGCCGGCGTCGGCGATCACCACCTCGCGCACCAGATTGTTCATCGCCGCCGGGACAAGGGCGGACAGGGCCGCGGGCAAGGTCTCGGCCGCGTTCAGGGTGGCGATGACGACGGAAATCATGGCGCCCATCAAACCCGTCGGGGGCGCCGGGCGCAACCGCTCCGCCTGGTGATGCGGGTGACTCCAGACCGCTTCAGTCCCTCGCTGCGGCTTCCAGGCCGGCGATGTCGAGCTTCACCATCTTCAGCATCGCTTCGGCGACCCGCTTGGCCCTGGCCGGGTCGGGATCGCTCATCAATTCGCCCAGCCGCTTGGCCGTGATCTGCCAGGACAGTCCCCAACGATCCTTCAACCAACCGCATTGTTCGACCGAACCGCCCTCTTTCAAGGCGTCCCAAAGGCGGTCGATTTCCGCCTGGGTGTCGCATTCGACCATGATCGAGAAGCTGTGGTTGAACCGATCCAGCGGTCCCGCCTCGATCGCCTTGTAACGCTGGTCGCCGAGCGTGAAGGCCGCGAGCCTGACGCTGCCCGCCGGCCCGCTCGGGCTGTCCGCGGGAAGACCCGAGATCCACTGGACCGCTGAGCCGGGAATGAGGGAGGCGTAGAAGTGGACGGCGGCCTCCATGTCCTTTTCGAACCAGAGATGCTGGGCGACCTTCATGGTGTTGCTCCTTCCTTGGCGATCCGGAGTTCCGAACGCCGCTTGCTCCAAAGGACGACCGGGACCTAGGGCTCCCGACAGGAGGGACCAATTTCCAAGTTGGAGGGGTGAACAGCACGGTCGCGAATGTTCTTGATATGTTCTTATCCCTGGTCATACTGCAGGCATGGCCAGCGCTCCTCCAACCGTCGGCGCCGTGCGTGGACGCGGCGCCAAGTCCAACGCCTCGGGCCGCTTCGAGTCCCTCCAGCGCGAAGACTTCCACGACGGCTGGACCGACGAGGACGCCGAGCCGGCCAAGCTGGCCACCACCCTGTCGGTGGAGAAGGCCCGGACCATCATCTCCAGGAACGACAGCCCGGACGTGGGCTTCGACCAGTCGATCAACCCCTACCGGGGCTGCGAACACGGCTGCATCTACTGCTACGCCCGCCCCGCCCACGCCTATATGGGCCTGTCGCCGGGGGTGGATTTCGAGAGCAAGCTGTTTTTCAAGCCCGAGGCCGCGCGGCTGCTGGAGAGGGAATTGTCCAGGCCCAGCTACCGACCCAAGGTGATCCACATCGGCGGCAACACCGACCCCTACCAGCCGGCCGAGAGGTCCTTGCGCATCACCCGCTCCCTGCTGGAGGTGATGGAACGCTTTGGCCATCCCATCAGCATCATCACCAAGTCGGCCCTGATCGTGCGGGACGCCGACCTCCTCGGCGCCCTGGCCCGACGCGATCTCGCCCGCGCCTTCGTCTCCATCACCACCCTGGACCGCAGGCTGGCCCGGGCCATGGAGCCTCGGGCCGCCACGCCGGAGCGGCGGCTGGCGGCGGTCAAGGCGCTGGCCGAGGCGGGCGTGCCGGTGGGGGTCGGCTTCGCCCCGGTCATCCCGGGATTGAACGACCACGAGATGGAGGCGGTGCTGGAGCGGGCGGCCGAGGCCGGCGCCGCGTCGGCCATGTACGTGACCCTGCGCCTGCCGCTGGAGATCAAGGACCTGTTCCGCGAGTGGCTGGAGGCCGAACGACCGGACCGCGCCCGGCGGGTGATGTCGCTGGTGCGCCAGATGCGCGGCGGCCGCGACTATGACCCCCAGTGGGGCGCGCGGATGATCGGCCACGGGCCCTATGCCGACCTGATCGGCAAACGCTTCGCCCTGGCCTGCGCCCGGCTGGGACTGAACCTGACGCGCCGGCCGCTTCGGCTCGACCTGTTCACGGTTCCGAAGGCGCCGCAGGCGCAGATGGAGCTGTTCGCGTCCTGATCCGCGCCCTCACTTGGCGTAAAGCACCGCCTTGGTCAGGAAGGCCTTGTCGGCGTCCCGCCGCGTCAGGCCCGCCGCGGCGAACAGGGCGTCGAGATCGGCGCCCTGGTAGCTCTCGTAATAGGGCTCGTGAAAGAAGGCCGGGAACGCCTCCAGAAGGCGTCCCAATTCGGGCTCGTCGGCGGCCTGGACCGAGTCTGCGAAGGCCAGCACCCCGCCGGGCCTGAGCACTCGGGCGATCTCGGCCGCCACCAGGGTGCGGACCTTGGGCGGCAGTTCGTGGAACAGATAGACGCAGGCGATCCCGTCGAGGCTGGCGTCGGCGAAAGGCAGGCGTTCGGCCGCGGCCTGGATCACCGCCGCCCCGGAGCGCGCCCTGGCCTCGGCCAGATAGGCCGCCGACAGGTCCAGCCCCATCACCGTGGCGCGGGGAAAGGCGCCCCTGAGGTCGGTCAGGAAGGAGCCCGAGCCGCAGGCGAGATCGACCAGCCGCAGGCCCCGCTGGTCGCGGTCCTTCCACGCGCGGGCCAGAAGCGACAGGGCCCGGCGACGCATCGGTCCGGCCGCGCCGGAGAACAGGGCCTCGACCTGGGCTTCGTAGCGACGGGCGCTCTCGGGCGTGAACCAGCCGCCGGACTGGTAGTGGAAGTTCTGGCGGTAATAGACGGGATAGGCAGCCAGATCCGCCTCGTCGCGGATCTCCGCCCGTCCCTCGCGGCGACGGCGGGCCTCGACGGCGCGGGCGTCGCCGATCAGGTCCAGGGCGGTCTGGAACGGGGCCAGCGGCCCCACCGGCGCAGCCTCCGCCAGGGGGTAGAGGCCGGCGGCCACGTCCACGGCGTCCTTGTCGAAGGCCTCACGCCAGGCGGCGCGCACATAGCCCGCCGGCGGCGGCGAACTTGTGGGGGTGAAGCCGGCGGGGGCGGAGGGACGTCCCGACAGGCGGCGGGCGGCCCAGCCGTTGGCGGTCCACCAGGCGGCCTTGACCGCGCCCAGGGCGCGGGCGGCCCTCGCATCCGGGGCGAAGGCGATGCGGCGGCGGGGAAGCTGGTCGGCGTCGCTCATCCGGCGTCCAATGGTTCTAGCGGGTGAAAACCCCCACCAGCTCGATATGGGGAGACCACAGGAACTGGTCCACCGGCAGCACCCGTTCGAGCCGGAAACCGCCGGCGATCAGGATGCCCGCATCGCGGGCGAAGGTCACGGGATTGCAGGAAACGCCCACCGCCCTGGCCACGCCGGAGCGGGCGATCTCCCGGGCCTGGACGTCGGCGCCGGCGCGGGGCGGATCGAACACCACCGCGTCGATCCGCTTCATCTCCACCGCCAACAAGGGCCGGCGGAACAGGTCGCGGGCCTCCGCCACGATCGGCTTGAGCTGCGGCGCGCTGCCGAGACCCGCCTTCAGGGCGGCGATCGCGGCCACGTCGCCGTCCGCCGCAAGCACCCTGCCCTGTTCGGCCAGGCGGAAACTGAAGGTCCCGAGGCCACAGAACAGGTCGGCCACATGCCCCGCCCCCGCCAACGCCTCCAGGGTGAAGGCGGCCATGGCCTCCTCGGCCGCGGGCACAGCCTGGAGGAAGGCCCCCGGCGACAGGGCGACCCGCGCCGCCCCGAACCGGACCACGGCGCTGCGCGACTGGAACAGGGTCTCTCCGCCCAAGGTCACCCGCGCCAGGTCGGCCTCGCCGGCGACCGCGGCGATCCGCACCCGGGCGTCGGCGGAAAGGCCCCCGCTCTTGCGCTCCACGCCGGTGATGTCGACGTCGATGCCGGTTTCGGAGACGGTGGCGTGCAGGGTGGGCGCCGACTGGGGATGCTCGAACAGGGGGACCGCCAGCCGCCGCAGGGCCGGCAGGGCGGCGACCAGACGCGGGTCGGCGATCGGGCAGGCGCCGATCTCCACCAGCTTCCACGACCGGCGCGCCTTGTAGCCGAGGGCCACGGTATCGCGGCCGAGCTTGCGGGCGTGCAGGGCCACCCGACGGCGGGACCCCGGCCTTGCGGCGAAGGCGGGGGCGAAGGCGGTCTCGATCCGCTCCCGGGCGAGGGCCAGACGCACCTGTTCGACCTTCCAGGCCAGGTAGGGACCGTGGTCCCAGTGCTGAAGGGCGCAGCCGCCGCAGGCGCCGAAGTGCGGGCACGGGGGCTGGACGCGGTCGGGGCTGGGGGCCAGCACCGTCTCCAGTTCCGCCCGCTCCCCCTCCACCAGGGCCAGGACGCGCTCCCCCGGCAAGGTCAGGGGCGTGAACACGGGACCGGCCGACATGCCGTCGCCCTGGGCGCCCACCGCCTCGATGACCAGGTCGGCGGCGACCGGAGGACGCGATCGGGGGGCCGGCGGACGGCGCATGCGTGATGGCGATCCCCGCAACGGGGCCTCCCGGTTTAAGAATGGGTCAGGGCTTCGCCGCTCAGGGCGCTTGCATCCATAGGCCGCGCAGCGACGTTTAAAGCAAGGCCCGCAGGCCAAAGCCCCATTGGAAGACGAAAGATCCGGTCTGGATAAACGAAGATGAACGGCGTGGTCAAAATCCGTTCAGGCTTAGCCGCCTAATGATCGCCTTATAACGGGGCGACCGTAATCGGCGTTCGGGAAAGAGGGACTAAGACCGATGCGCAATTTCATCCTGATCGCCGGCTTGGCCGCCGCCGTCGCCGCGCCCAGTTTCGCGTTCGGCGAAACCCGGTGCGAACGGTCGCGGTCGGACAACAGGGTGTTGGGCACCGTGGCCGGCGGCGTTCTCGGCGCGCTTGCCGGCAGCGCCATCGCCAGCCGTCATGACAGCACCGCCGGCATCCTCATCGGCGGCACGGCCGGCGCCGTGGCCGGCAACCAGCTGGCCAAGGGCAAACCCTGCCCCACCGGCTATGTCGCCCGGACCTATCCCGCGCCGGCGCGGACCGCCTATCGCGCTCCGGCCCGCCAGCGCTGCGAATGGCGCGACCAGACCTATCGCGACAGCTACGGCGTCGTGACCCACCGCCAAGTCCAAGTCTGCCGCTAGCCTGCGGTCCTTTTAAGCCCATGGAGAGTTCGATGATTTCGCGCAAAGCAACCACCGGCTTCGGGGCCGCCATAGCCGCCCTCGCCCTCGCCTCCGCCCTGGTCCCGGCCACGGCCTCGGCCCAGACCTACCAGCAGCCCTATAGCTGCAGCAGCGGCAACGGCGCCGGAACGGGCGCGGTCATAGGCGGCATCGGCGGGGCGGTGGCCGGCAACCAGCTGTCCGCCCGCGGCCGTCACACAGAGAACACCCTGATCGGCGGCGTGCTCGGGGCCCTGGCCGGGGCCGCCATCGGCAGCACCGCCAAGCACAACGACTGCGTCTATCCGCAGGCCTACAACAACGCCCCGCCGCCGGCGAACTACTATGACGGCCGCGCCTACGACAACAGCTACTATGCGCCGCCCCCGCCGCCGCCAGCCTACTACGCCGCGCCGCCGCCCCAGGTGGTCTACGTCGAGCCGCCGCCGGTCTATTACGGCCCATCGGTCTACTTCGGCGGCTATTATCGCGGTCACCGTCACTGGTAGATCGGTTCGCGAGCCCCATGCCTTTATCGGTGTGAAGAAAGGCCGCTTCCTTTTCAGAGGAAGCGGCCTTTTTCCTTAGGGCGCCCTATTGCGCCATCGCCTCCAGCCGGGCCAGGGCGGCCTCCAGCTTGGCTTTGGCGGTCTCGGCTTCGGCCAGTTTCTCGCGGTTTTCGGCCACCACCGCTTCGGGCGCCTTGGCCATGAAGGCGACGTTGTCGAGCTTGCGCCGCACGTGGGCGATGTCGGACTCGAAGCCGGCGACGGCCTTGGACAGGCGCGCCCGCTCGGCGGCGAGGTCGATGAAGCCGGCGATGGTCAGGGCCCCCGTGGCCTCTCCCAGCGCGAACTGGGCCGAACCGGCGGGGGGGGAAGCGGCCTCCTCCAGACTCTGAAGGCGGGCCAGGGTGCTGATGCGGTCGCGGTTGCGCTCCAGACGGGCCCGCGTGCGGGCGTCGGCGCCGACCAGCACCAAGGGGGTCCGCGCCGAAGGGGGGACGTTCATCTCCGCCCGGATCGAGCGGACTTCGGAAACCAGGGCGATCACCCAGTCGATCTCGGCCTCGGCCTCAGGATCGACCCACCCGGCCCGGGGTTCGGGCCAGGGCGCCTCGATCAGCAGGCTGCCGCGAGGCGGGCCGAATTCGGCGGTCTTGTCCCACAGCTCTTCGGTGAGGAACGGCGAGACCGGATGCAGCAGCTTCAGGGCCTGGTCCAGGGTCCAGGCGGCCATGGCGCGGGTCTCGGCCTTGGCGACCTCGTCCTCGCCGGAGAGGATGGGCTTGGCCAGCTCCACGTACCAGTCGCAGAACACGTTCCAGACAAAGCGATACAGAGCTCCGGCGGCCTCGTCGAAGGCGCAGTCGGTCAGGGCGCGGGTCACCGCCTCGGTGGTCTTGGCCACCTCGCCGCGGATCCACTTGTTGATGACCTGTTCGACCCCGGCCGGATCGAAGCCGGCCACCGAGACGCACTCGTTCATCTGGCAGAAGCGGGCGGCGTTCCACAGCTTGGTGCCGAAGTTGCGGTAGCCCTCGACCCGTCCCTTGGCCAGCTTGATGTCGCGGGCCTGGCCGGACATGGCGGTCAGGGTGAAGCGCAGGGCGTCGCAGCCGTACTCGTCCACCAGTTCCAGGGGATCGATGACGTTGCCCTTGGACTTCGACATCTTCTGGCCCTTCTCGTCGCGGACCAGGGCGTTGATGAAGACGCGCTTGAACGGCACGTCGTCCATGAAGTGCAGGCCCATCATCATCATCCGGGCGACCCAGAAGAAAATGATGTCGAAGGAAGTGACCAGGGTGGAGGTCGGATAGAACCGCTCCAGGTCAGCGGTCTTCTGCGGCCAGCCCAGGGTCGAGAACGGCCACAGGGCGGAGGAGAACCAGGTGTCCAGCACGTCCTCGTCCTGGCGCAGCTCGACGTCCCGGCCGAAGTGGGCGCGGGCGGCGGCGCGGGCGGCCTCCTCCGTCTCCTCGATGAAGACCTCTCCGTCCGGACCGTACCAGGCGGGGATGCGGTGGCCCCACCAGAGCTGGCGCGAGACGCACCAGGGCTCGATGTTGCGCATCCACTCGAAATAGGTGCGCTCCCAGTTCTTCGGCTCGAACACCATGTCGCCGCGCTCGACCGCGGCGATGGCCGGCTGGGCCAGGGTCTTGGCGTCGACGTACCACTGGTCGGTCAGATAAGGCTCGACGACCACGCCGGAGCGGTCGCCGTGCGGGACCACGTGACGGGTGGGGTCGATGCCGCGCAGCAGACCCAGGTCGTCCATGTGCTGGATGATCGCCTTGCGGGCGACGAAGCGGTCCATGCCGGCGAACTCGGCCGGGACCTCGTCGTTCAGCTTGGCTTCCGGCGTCAGGATGTTGATCAGCGGCAGGCCATGGCGCTTGCCGACCTGGAAGTCGTTGAAGTCGTGGGCCGGGGTGATCTTGACCGCGCCCGAGCCCTTTTCCGGATCGGCATAGGCGTCGGCGACGATGGGGATCAGCCGGTCGGCGATGGGCAGGCGCACCTTCTTGCCGATCAGATGCTGGTAGCGCTCGTCGTCGGGGTGTACGGCCACCGCGGTGTCGCCGAGCATGGTCTCGGGCCGGGTCGTGGCGACCACGATCTCCCCGGACCCGTCCTCCAGCGGATAGGCGAAGCGCCAGTACTGGCCATCGACCTCGCGCTGCTCGACCTCGAGGTCGGAGATGGCGGTCTGGAACTGCGGGTCCCAGATGACCAGCCTCTTGTCCCGATAAAGCAGTCCCTGCTTGTACAGGGAGACGAAGACCTTGCGGACCGCCGCCGACAGGCCCTCGTCCAGGGTGAAGCGTTCGCGGCTCCAGTCGCAGGAGGCGCCCAGGCGGCGCAGCTGGCGGGTGATGGTCCCGCCGGATTCGGCCTTCCAGGCCCAGACCTTCTCGACGAAAGCTTCACGGCCCATTTCGCGGCGCCCCGCGTTGCCCGCGGCGGCCAATTGGCGCTCGACCACCATCTGGGTGGCGATGCCGGCGTGGTCGGTCCCCGGTAGCCACAGCACCGCCTCGCCGCGCATGCGGTGGAACCGGGCCAGCACGTCCTGCAGGGTGTTGTTCAGCGCATGGCCGATGTGCAGGGAGCCGGTGACGTTGGGCGGCGGGATGACGATGGAGAAGGGTTTGGCGGCGGGGTCGCGCTCCAGGGCGCGTTCGGGCCGGAACGCGCCCGAGGCCTCCCACTGGTCGTACAGGCGCGGCTCGACGGACGCGGGATCGAAGGTCTTTTCAAGCATGGGGGAGGCTTAGCGGGGTTGAGCCTGCTCGCCAAGGGCGGACGCCGCCAGCGGTAAAGCATGCTGGGAGACGGCCGCAGGGCGCGATCAGGCGCGCCTTCCGGATCTCCGATCCGCGTCTAGAACCGTCGCAGGCGGGAGATGCGCTCGACCTCGGACTGGACGGCGCTCTCGACGATGCCCGACAGGTGGTTGTCCAGCCAGTCCTTCAGCATCGGGCGCAGCAGCTCGCGGACCACGTCTTCCAGGGTGCGGCCCTCTGCCGGCATGGCCAGAGTGCGGGACAGCTGGCCGAAGGCGCTTGCGGCCAAGTCGGCGTTGGGGTGGCTGAGCAAGCCTTCGTCCTCGTGCTGAGGCGCAGCCGCGACGGGCTCGGGCCGACGCGGCGCAGGCTCCGGAGCCGCGTGAGAAGCGGGAGCGGACGCTGGCTCGGGCGAAGGAAACACGTCGAGGTCGCCCAGGCTGTCTTCCGCTTCGACGTGTGCGGCCGCGACCGGCTCGGGCGTGGGCAGGGGCGGGGCCGGCTCGGTCAGTTCGAGCACGTCGTCGTCCTCATCGAAGGCCTGGATCGGCGGCGGCGCGTCTTCGACATGCGGCTCGGCATTGGCCGCCTCAGCTTCCGGCTCGGACCCAGGTGCGGCGGCCGCGGCAGGCGCATCGTCCTCGGAGATGATCCGGCGGATGGAGGCCAGGATCTCCTCCATCGTGGGTTCCTGGGCGTTGGTGTCGGACATGGCGCACCTGGGCGGAGAATCGGATGGGGTCGGACGTGAGCCTAGGCGGCTCCGTTCGATCCTGCAATGTGCTGGCGTGCGCGCCCGGCGATCAGAGCGGCGCGTCCCTCGGCGCCGGTGGGGCCAGGGCGCCGGACGGGCCGGGCTTGTCGCCCAAGGTCGAGGGGATGGCGGGGCTGGTGGTCCCCGGCGCGGGCAGGGTCGGCGTGACGGTGGAGAAACCCTCGTCGCCCGATGGGACGGTTCGGGCCGGATTGAGGGCGATCGAACCGCTCGCCGCCGCGGGGGCGGTCAGGGGCGTGTTGCGGTCGGCGTTCGCAGGACGGCCGATCTGGTCCAGCGATTCGACCAGGGATTCCCAGGGCACGGCGCCGGCGTACTTCACCTGCTGGAAATTCCGGTTGGCGTCGTAGAGCGGCACCCCCTGGACGAGGTTGCGCGCGTCGAGCCGCCCCATGGCGCTGAGCAGGGTTCCTTGCGCGACATAAACGTCGTGTTCGGCCTGGACCAGCGACAGCTGGGCGCTGCGCAGGGTTTCCTGGGTCAAAAGGACGTCCAGCGTAGTCGAAAGCCCGACCTGGAACTGCTCCTGCACGCCCTCGAAGGCCACGGTGGCGGCGCGCACCTGCTCGCGGTTCGACACCACCCCGGCGATGGCGGCCTGCATCTGGTTCCAGGCCAGGGCCACCGACTGCACGGTGGTGCGGCGCGCCTGTTCGATCAGGATGCGGTCGCTGTTGTTCTGCTCCAGGGCCGCGCGAATCTGTGACGAGATCACCCCCCCAGTGAAGATCGGCTGGGTGACGACCCCGGCGATGGCCACGGAATGGGCGAGGTCGAGGGGATCGAAGGGACCCGAGAAACCGGCCGAGCCCGTCAGGGCCACGGTGGGATTGCGCTGCGCCCGCACCTGGGCCACCCGGTAGCGCGAGGCCTGTTCGGCGATCTGGGCCCGCTGCAGGGTGGGGTTTTCGGCCTCCGCGACGCGGAAGGCCTCATCGACATTGGCCGGCAGGCCGGCCAAGGGAGCGGGCGGGACCAGTTCGCCCGGATTCTGCCCGACCGCGGTGGCGTAGTTGGCGCGGCTGTTCTGCAACTGGGCCTGGGCGGCCGCCAGCAGGGCGCGCGAGGCCGCGACCTGGGCCTCGGCCCGGGCCACATCGGTGCGGGTGAGCAGGCCCACCTCAAAACGCGCCCTGGTCTCGACAAGCTGGTTGTCGAGGACGGTGACGCTTTGCTGGCGGATGGCGAGGATCTGCTGGTCGCGCAGCACGTCCTGATAGGCCTGGACCACCTGCTGCAGCACGGTCTGCTCGGTGTTGCGCAGGCCCTGGCGGCCGGCCAGGACCGTGGCCTCGGCCGCGTCGACGGCGCCGGCGACCCGGCCGCCGGTATAGAGCGGCTGGGATGCGGCCAGGTTCACCCCCGTCGAGGTGCGCGAGGTATAGCCGACGCCATTGGCCGCCGGGGTCTCGCTATAACCAGTGCTGGAGGAGGCGGACACCGTAGGACGGAAGCCGGCGCGGGCCTGGACATAGGTTTCGTCCAACTGGCGTTGCAGGGCGCGCTGGCTCTGCAGGGTGGGGTTGGACTGGTAGGCCAGGGCCAGCGCGTCTGCCAGGGTCTCCGCACGGGCCGCTGGCGCAACCGCGCCGGCCAGCGCCGCGACACAGGCGGCCGCGACCCAGGGCCGGGCCTGCCGGTTGGATTGGGTCCCCAAAATCAGCAGAGTTTCGTCCCTCAACGGCCCCATCCGTTCATTCCGACGACGGTCCGCAACAGTCCACCGCGGTCGGCTGTCTCATGCGGCCATGTCGCGGATGTTTCAGCCAAGGACACAATTGTGGCGCGGCCCGCGCCCGAGGCCAAATGCTAAAAGGCGAACCCGCGGGCGGTCTCGAAGCCCGGCATCACCGGCGGCGTGGCGTCGAACACCTCGCGCCGGGCGACCAGACCGTCATCCCCGCGAAGATAGAGCATCGCCTTGCCCACCGGGCCACGACGCTCGACCACCCCGAGCCGTCCGCCCACGGCGATCCTGGCCTGCCAGGAGGCGGGGCACTGCTCCACCGCGCCCTCGCAGACGATGACATCGAAGGGCCCGTCCTGGTCGGGGGCCTTGGGGTCTCCGCCCACGACGCGGACCCCCTCCCCCGCCAAAGCGGTCTCGGCCGCCTGGAGGCAATCGCCGGCGGGAACGCAAAGGGTCACGTCAAGGCCGATCTGCGCCAGGACCGCAGCCGCGTAGGGCGCACAGATGGCCAGGGCGCGCTCGCCGGCGCGCGGACGGATCGCCTGCAGCAGCTTGGAGACGTCGCGCGGGGCCATCAGGAACCAGCCGGGCGCATATTCGACGGTCGATTCGGCATACGCCAGGAACGTCCTGCCCGGCGCACAGAACCGCTCGCGCGGCAGCGTCCGCATGGCGTCCTGGATCGACAGGTCGGTGACGTCGTTGGTGCGGACCTGGTTCTCGACCATGTTCTCGCGCGCCGCGCCGTAATCCTGGATCATCCCCGCCTCGCGCAAGCCGCCGTCAGAGTGGCGGCCCAACACAGCCGCCAGAGTCTGGGCTTATAGGTCGCGCCTTAACCGGAACGCAATCGGACCAAGGGCATTCTTGCCCCCTCCGCATCATTCTGTTAGCTGCGGGGCCCCGCGGCCTGGTGGCGGAGTGGTTACGCAGAGGACTGCAAATCCTTGCACCCCGGTTCGATTCCGGGCCAGGCCTCCATATCTTCCTTGGGTTTTCCGGGTTCGGAGACCCGCCCGATCGGGCCCACACGACCCATCCGGGCCAGTCCGGGCCCCGCCGTCCCGGTTTCGGTTCGAGGTCATGCCGACTCAGCGAGCGGCCGCGCCGCCCGGCTGATCCGGGCCAACCACCAGGAACTCGAAGGTGCCGGGCAAGGCCGGGGCCCGTCCGCCGCCCGCGGGCGCAGGCCCGGTCTTGAAGGCGGGAAGGTAGAGCTTGCCGGTCTTGGGATCGAGCGTGCCCAGGCGGGCGGTGGTCATGGTGGCCACGGTCTGGACCACCTTCACTTGACCGGGGCCCGGGGCGGAGATCACCGCCAGCGTCCCGTCGCCGCCGCAAGGAATGAAGGCGAGCTTGCGCGCCGCATCGACGATCACCGCATCCGGCCGGGCGCCGATGGGCAGCATGGCGACCGTCTTGCCGGCGACCGGATCGACCACGACGGCCAACTGGTTGCCGCAGGCCGAGATCAGCACCCGCGCGGAGGGAACATAGCCCAGCCCGCCCGGCCGCTCGCAGCCCTCGAGCTTGAAACGGGCCGTCACCGTCTTGGCCTTGATGTCGATCTGAGCGATCTCGCTCCGATCGGCGACATTGACGAACAGGTGGCCGCGGCCGTCGAGGGCCAGGAACTCGAGCGTGCCCCCCACGACCACCATCCCCGCGCCGGTCTGGGTCTTGGGGTCCACGAACACCACCTCGCCGCCATCGTGGTCGGCGACGAAGACCAGGCCGCTGGCGGCGTCGTAGATGGCGCCGTCCGGCCCCTTGCCGGTGGGAACGGACGCCAGGAGCCGGCCGCTGGCCGCGTCGAAGAAGGTCGCGGTGTCGGACCCGCCATTGGTGACCAACAGCCGGCCGCCCGGCAGCGGGGTCGCGGCGTGCGCCCCCTTGGCCGAGACGACTTCGGGATTGACCTTGCGGGCGTCGACGTCGACGCCGGCGACCCTGTCGCCCCGGGTCAGGTAGACGCGCCGGGCGGCCTGATCGAAGCTCGCATAGTCCCATCCGCCGTCCGGGCCCGGGATATGGTCGATCACCTTGTAGGCTGGCGGAGTCTGAGCCTCCACCGGGCGGGGACCGCCCAGGACCGCAAGGCTCGCGAGAAGCCCACTCGCCAAAACCAAGCGCTTCATGTCGATCCTCTCCCACTCCTGGTCGCCTTGATTCTCCGGAGCGGCGCACCGATCCCGATCAAGCTCTACATCGTCACCCGGGCGCGCCGCCGCTATCGATGACGTCCGCCTCAAGGAACTTGGAAACCTATAGAGCAAAACGCCCCAAAAATAAAAATTACAAAAAATCAATATTTCCGAGAGGCGCGAATTACGCACCCCGGAAACTTCGGGTTATTGTTCGATACATGTCGCATGCATGGAACGCATAGGGCGCACTCCCAGTTACCTGGGGTGGCGCACGCACCCAACTCAGCCTCGAAGGCCCCCACAGCCTGGCTCCCGAGCGCGGTTCACTTGGCCGAATAGGCCAGCGACCCGTCGGGATTTCTTTTCCAGTGCTTGAAGTAATCCCAGACCATCTGCGCCTGGTGCGGGTCGTTCCCGTGCGGCATGTCCGTCACCCACAGGAAACTGAGCAGCGGCAGCCCCTTGGGATCGTCGCTGACATAGTCGTAGCGATGGAATCGCCCCTGGGGGTAGTGCGCATCGACGCCGCTGACCGAGGCCCGGCCGCCCGGGATCAGGATGTCGTAGGGCTCCGTGTTGGGGCTGTCGAAGCGTTCGATGCGGTCGGGCGTAGTGATGTGGTCGTAGGTCTTCAGATAGTCCAGCGCCGTGCGCAACACGCCCTTGGCGGGGATCTTCCCATCGGTGCTGGCAGGCGCGTCGACCGAGCCGTAGACGATGAAGGTCGGCATCCGGACGTCGTGCTGGGCTTTCATCCGGTCGATCGCGGCCAGCACAGGCGGCGCGAAGTCGCCGATGCCGCTGTTGGGGGCGATGGCGGCGAAGAGCTGCGGATGCAGCAGGCCCTCCACATGGGTCATGCCGCTGCCGAACGAGAACCCCTGCAGGTAGATCCGCGAACGGTCGACCCCGTACTTCCGGACGGCCTCGTCGATGACGTTCTGGATCGCCTGCACGTCGGGGCTGTCGGGGATCGTGAAGTCCCAGAAATTGTCCGTGCCGTTGAGGTACAGGGTGATGAAGCCCTCGCGCTCGCCCACCTCGTGCATCCTGATCTGGCTCAGGTACATCCAGGCCGGGAACAGGCCTCCGTGCAGCGAGATGACCAGAGGCGGGGACTGGCCCGGCCGGTAGGACGAGGGCGTCTTGACGTAATATTTGTAGGCGATGTCCCCCACCTTGGTCTGCCCCGCCTCGAAGGTGCGATTGACCTCAGCCTTGGTCAGCATCGTTCCCAATGTGCCGTTGGGCGAGTCCGTCCATCGGGCGAGATGGCTGAAGAAGTCGTCCCAGATCGCCGCGGCCATGGCGGAATCGTACCTGGCGCCCGCCGCCGCGGCGGTCGTGCGCACTTCGTGCCCCGGGCTTCCCGGGGCCGAATAGATCACGGTCCGCAGGTTTGCGACCGTGCGCACCGTCGGCGACGCTGCGACCGCGTCGTCGCGCTTCCAATAGTCGGCGAGCCTGGCTTGCTCGGGGCTCGGATCGCCGGCGGTGAAGAGCCAGGCCGCGACCGGCACCTCCTTCTTCAGGGGCCGCCACGACGGCGTGGCCGTCTTTCCCCCCCGCTGGTCCAGCAGATAGCCTTGGGCGGGTTCGCCGCCGTGGGCGTAAGCCGCCGGATAGGCCTTGCCGCCCAAGGTGGCGATGGCCGCCACCAGCCCCGGATTGTCGATGGTGAACTCCTGGGCCGCTACCGCGCCCGCGCCCTCCCCGGTGATGTATTGCCAGGACGCCCAGGTATTGATCCGGTCGGGAGGCGGGCGGCCCGGCCGCTGAGGAGCCCCGCTGGGCGGCTCCGCGGTCAGGTGCGCCTGGACGTGATTGTACACTGTCTTGAGATAGGCGTTTTCGTAACCGCTGTAGGGCGACCAGGTCTTGTTGGCCGGCTCGGGGAAGACGACGACAAGCCCGTTGTCTTCGGCGATCTTCACCCATCCGGACTGCTCGGCGAATTGCTCCGCCGTCTGGCCGTTGTCGTGCAAAGCGAACACGACGGGATTGAACCCGCTCCGGTCCGCCTTGGACGATATGTAATAGGAATAGGTCCGGTCCACGCCGACCGTGCCGGAGCCGGGACTGATGACGGCCTTCCTCAGGGCCTGGGATGCGGCCTGAGCCGGGCTCCCGACCACGAACAACAACGCGAACGCGGCGAAGACTGGCGACAGGCATTTCAGCCCTGCGCGCCCCGATCGAAACTGCAACGTCTTCTCCCCTTCCGGTGGTTTCCGCCCAGCTTTTTCCGACTCTTATTTCCGGACACGTCCGGAGTCCATGACCCGCCCCGCGCCCGGTCGAGGACGGCCCATGGCCATCCTCGATGCGCTCCCGGCCTAAGCGGCGGAAGGGATTTCACTCAGCACCGCCGCCACGGCGTCCGTCAACAGACGCAGCTCCTCCCCTGGGATGGTCAGGGCCGGGGTCAGGTACACCGTCCGGCCGAACGGCTTGATCCAAACGCCGCGCTCGACGAATTTGCTGCGCAGCAGGTCGCAGTCCTGATCGCGCGCCATCTCCACCACCCCGACGGCGCCCAGCACCCGCACGTCCGCCACCGTCGCAAGAGCGCGGCAAGGCTCCAGCCCCTCGCGCAGCGCCGCCGCGATCGTCGCGGCCTGCCCCAGCCGGTCCTCGCGCTCGAACAGGTCAAGCGAGGCGCCTGCCGCCGCGCAGGCCAAAGGATTGGCCATGAAGGTGGGGCCGTGCATCAGGGCGTGGGTCGGGTCGTCGGACCAGAACGCCTCGAACACGCGGGCGTGCGCCACCGTCGCCGCCAGCGGCAGGGTTCCGCCGGTCAGGGCCTTGGACAGGGTGACGATGTCGGGGACCACCCCGGCCTGGTCCATGGCGAACATCGTTCCCGTCCGTCCGAAGCCGGTGAATATCTCGTCGAAGATCAGATACAGGCCATGGCGGTCGGCGGCGGCGCGCAGGGCGCGCAGCACCTGCGGCGGATGGAACAGCATGCCGCCGGCGCCCTGCACCAGCGGCTCGACCAGTATGCCGGCGAGGCCGCCGGCGTGGCGGTCCAGCCAGGCGTCGAGGGCGGCGGCCGACTCCGCGTCGGCGGGGAGCGGCAGGATGGGGTTCTCGGGCAGCAATCCCTTGAACAGGGCGTGCATTCCCTCGTCCGGGTCGCACACCGCCATCGTCGCGATGGTGTCGCCGTGGTAGCCGCCCTTGAACGCCAGGAAGCGCGTGCGGCCGCGCACGCCCCGGTTCAGCCAGGACTGCACCGCCATCTTCATCGCCACCTCGACGGCGACCGAGCCGCTGTCAGTGAAGAACACCCGCTCCAGCCCTTCCGGCATCATCGCCGCCAGCCGCCGGGCCAGGTCATAGGCCGGCTGATGCGCCAGGCCCCCGAACATGACGTGCGGCATGGCGGCCAGCTGGCGGCTCACGGCGTCGGCGATATGCGGATGGTTGTAGCCGTGTGCGGCGGTCCACCAGGACGCCACCCCGTCGACGAGCTCGCGCCCGTCGGCCAGCACCATCCGGCTGCCGCGGGCGGCGACCACCGGCAGCGGCGGGGCGGCGGTCTTCATCTGGCTGTAGGGCGCCCAGACGTGCGGGCGACCGGCGGCGTACCAATCGGGAGGCGAAGGCATGCCTTCCCATACCCGTCATCCCGCCCGCGGCGAAGGGGAGAGCCGGATGACAGCCATGGGTTCTGTGGCCTACACAGCCGGGCGCATGTCAAAGTTCGACGCCATCTTCGCGGACGCCCTGGACACAGCCGCCCGACGCGGCATGCGCCGGCGGCTCCGCCCCCTCGTGCCCGCCGGCCCGGGCCGGGTGAGGCTGGACGGCCGCGAGCTGATCAACTTCGCCTCCAACGACTACCTCGGCTTGAGCCGCCACCCCGCCCTGATCGCGCGGGCGGGCGAGTGGACCGAACGTTTCGGCGCCGGCGCGGGGGCGTCGCGGCTGGTGACTGGGACATTGGAGGCCCACGCGGCGGTGGAGGCCCGGGTCGCCGCCGCCAAGGGTCAGGAGGCGGCCCTGATCTTCGCCTCGGGCTGGCAGCTCAACGCGGGCGTGATCCCGGCCCTGCTGGCGGCGGGCGAAGGCGAAGCCCTGGTCTTCACCGACAAGCTGGTCCACGCCAGCCTCCACCACGGCTGCGCCGCGGCGGGGGTGCGCCAGGTCCGTTTCCGTCACAACGACCTCGACCATCTGGAGAGCCTGCTGGAGACGCGGGGCGACGAGAAGGCGCGGCGCTTTATCCTGACCGAGAGCGTGTTCTCGATGGATGGCGACCGCGCCGACGTCGAGGGGCTCGCGGCCCTCGCCGACCGCTACGGCGCCTTCCTTTATCTCGACGAGGCCCACGCCACCGGCGTGCTCGGTCCCGGCGGCATGGGCCTGTCGGGACTGGCCCCCGGCCAGGTCGATCTGGTCATGGGCACCTTCTCCAAGGCGCTAGGCGGGTTCGGCGCCTATGTCGCGGGCTCGCGCGCGCTTTGCGACTACCTGGTCAACACCTGCTCGGCCTTCATCTACACCACCGCCCCGCCCCCCGCGGTCCTGGGAGCCATCGACGCCGCCCTGGACCTGGTCCCCACCATGGACGCCGAGCGGGCCGCGCTGGCCGCCGCGTCGGATCGGCTGCGCTCGATCCTGGCCGAGCTGGAGCTGTCCACCGCCGCCTCCACCACCCAGATCGTCCCCGCCATCGTCGGCCATGCCGACGCCGCGACGGCCTTGAGCGCCGAACTGGAGGCCGCGGGCTTCCTCGCCCCAGCCATACGTCCCCCGACGGTGCCGACCGGGACCAGCCGCATCCGCTTCGCGCTCAGCGCCGCTCACACCCCTGACGACCTGGACCGGCTGGTGGAGGGCCTCGCCGCCCTGGCGCCGCAGCGGCGGCCCGACGCCTGATGGCCCTCCCCCACCTCCTGTTCGTCCACGGCTGGGCCTACGACGCCGGCATCTGGGAGCCGGTGCGCTCACGTCTGGGCGGCCCGGCCTGCACGGTGTGGGAGCGCGGCTATTTCGGCGGCGCCGACGAGCCCACGCCCCCGTCTGGACCCTACGTCGCCCTCGGCCACTCCTTCGGGGTGATGCGGTTGCTGCGCGAACGGCCGCAGGGCTGCATCGGCCTGGTCTCCATGGCCGGCTTCGCCCGCTTCACCGCCGCGGAAGGCTTTCCCGGCGCGCCGGGGCGGGTGCTCGACCGCATGCTGCTGCGCGCCGCCGCCGACCCCGCGGCGGTGATCGCCGACTTCCGCGCCCGCTGCGGCGCCCCCGGCACCGAGGTCCACGAGGTCTTCACCGACCGAGTGATGGAGGACCTGCGCAGGCTGCGCGACGGCGACGAGCGCGCGTCGGCCGCCGCCATCGGCGCGCCGGTCCTGGCCCTGTCGGGAGGGGCCGACGCCATCGTCTCCGCCGCCATGGCCGAAGCGTCCTTCCCCAACGCCGAACGGGCGACCCTGCCCGGCGCCGGCCACCTGCTGCCCTCGCACGCGGACTGGTGCGCGCCGCGGATCGCCGCCTTCTGTGCGCGGTTGCGCCGATGACGCGCAAGCAGAGGATCGGCCATGCCTTCGGCCGGGCCGTGGGCTCCTACGAGGCCAACGCCTCGGTGCAGCAGTTGGCGGCCGAACGGCTGGCGGCGAGGATCGCGACGCTTCCGCTGCCCGCCCGCCCGCGTGTGCTGGAGATCGGCTGCGGCTCCGGCTTCCTGACGGGGGCCCTGGCGCGGATGACGCCCCAAGCCGAGCTCGCCGTTTCCGACCTGTCGCCGCAGATGGTCGCGGCATGTAGCGCAAGCCTGCCCGGCGTCCATGCGGCCTATCTGGTCATGGACGGCGAGCGACCCTGTTTCGCGGATGGCCTTTTCGACCTGGTCTGCTCCAGCCTGGCGGTGCAGTGGTTCGATGACCTCGAAGGGTCGCTCACCCGCCTGTGCCGCCTCCTCAAGCCCGGCGGCCATCTGGCGTTCTCCACCCTGCTCTCCGACTCCCTGGCCGAGTGGCGGCGCGCCCACAGCGAAGAGGGCCTGACCGCGGGCGCGCCCGACTTCGCCGCGCCCACCGAGCTGCTACGGCTTTCACCCGCGCTGGTCCTTTCGGAAGAGCGGGTGGTCGAGCGCCACGCCGACGGTCCGGCCTTCGTTCGCATACTGAAATCCATCGGCGCCGCCACGCCCAGGCGCGGTCGCGCGCCCCTGTCGGCCCCGGAGCTCAAGCGCGTGCTGCGGCGGTTCGAGGCGGCCGGCGCGGTGACGACCTACCATCTCGGCTACGGAGTGCTGCGGCGGCCGGAGGCGATGGATGACGCCGCCTAGGGTCTTCGTCGTCGGGACCGACACCGACGTGGGCAAGACGGTGGTCGCAGCCATCCTGGTCCGCGCCTGGAACGCCGACTACTGGAAGCCGGTCCAGACCGGCGCCGCCGAAGACCCCGGCGACACCGCCACGGTCGCACGGCTGAGCGGCCTGCCTCCGGAGCGCCTGCACCCGCCGGCCCACGTCTTCGCAGCCCCGCTGTCGCCCCATGCCGCGGCGGCCCTGGAAGGCGCGCGGATCGATCTCGACGGCTTCGCCCCGCCCGCGACCGCTCGCCCGCTGGTGGCCGAGGGCGCGGGCGGGGTGCTGGTCCCGCTGAACGAATCCGCCCTGATCATCGACCTGGTGCAGCGGCTGGGCTGGCCCGTGGTGGTGGTGGCGCGCAGCACGCTTGGGACCATCAACCATACCCTGCTCACCCTGGCGGCGCTGCGGGCGCGCGGCGTCACGGTCATCGGCGTGGTGCTGAACGGCCCGCCTTCGCCTTCCAACCGCGAGGCGATCGAGCATCACGGCCGGGTGCCGGTGATCGCGGAGATCCCGCCGGCCGATGCGGTGACGCCCGGATGGGTGGAGGAGATGAGCCTTTCCCTTCCCCCTCCGGGAGCCTGATTCGGCGTCAGCCCGACGCTGTCCTCAATTCGAGGTGTCGAACGCCAGGGTCGCGTAAAGTTCGTCCTTATCGGCGAGCTGGGGGACGGTGGGCGCGGTGATATACTGGGTGGTCAGGAGATAGGCTCCCTTTCGGACCATGGGTATGGCCGCGACCCCCTCGGCGTTGGTCACGGCGTGGGGCCGGTCCTTCTCAGGGATCGCGGCGATCCCGTCGGTGTAGGTCACCTCCACGCCCGTCACCGGCTTGCCGCGAAGTTCGACGCGGACCTGCAAGGTTTGGCCAGGGCCGAGGGTATAGGGGTCGGCCAGCGGAACCAGCTCGAGCAGGGCCTGGGTCCGCACCTGGTACGCGCCCGGTCCCAACAGGGTCTTGCCGAACTTGGGCACCCACCAGCTCTCCTTGGGGTTGGGGATGAGGAGCTTGGAGGTGTTGGGCTCGACGGAGTCCGAAGGGTCGACCGACCAGAAGCCGTTGTCGAAGGTCACAGCCAGCACGGAAGCCGGCGGCGGAGGGGCGAAGGGCTTGGAGACCAGCGCGGGCGAAGCGCCGGTGGTCTGGGTCAAAGGACGTTTGAGATTGGTGCGCCCGGCCGGCGTGATCAGTTCGAGGCTGACGATCTTGCGGAAGTCGGCCAGCTCCAGTCGCGCAGGGTCGGCATAGCGCACGTGCGCCACCATCAGGTTGTCCTGTTTGACCGGCACGACCCAGATGTCGTGGGCGCCCGCATCCTTCGGAAGGACGACGGCGGCCAGGGCGGCTGCGACAACGACGGGACGAAGGGTCTTCATGAGGCTGATCCAGTCTTGATTGGAGGGGCCGCGCGGGCCTTGCGACGAATGCCGAACTTGAGTTTGAGACGGCGCCAGCCGATCACGACGCCGCTGACGGAGACGACGAGCCCGCCGATGGACAGGAACCAGATGATCGCTTCGCGGCTGGGCGAATGGCGCATCAGGATCGGCAGGTCGAAGGCGTGGGGCAGGTTGAACAGCCATCGGTAGACGCGCCCGCTGCGATCGGTGCGCCCGAGGACCTCGCCGGTGACGGGATCGATATGGACCCAGGTCCTGTCGACATCGTCGAAACCGACGCGCAGCACCGGCAGGCGGCGCGGATTTCTGCGCGTGGAATACCAGTAGTCGTCGTCTTCGGTCAGCAGCTTGACGAACTGCACCCGCGCGGTCGGGACCAGGGTCCGGGCGTTGGCGACGAGCGTGAGCCTGGGCAGGCTGACCGGGGTTCCCGTGCGGGCGTCCAACACGGTTTCAGCCAGGCTCGTCCCCATCAGCACCACGAGCGGACGGCCCGCCATCCAGATCAGGCGGGCCTCGCGGGCGTCCCTGACGGGCAGGCCGCGCAGGACCGCCAGGTCGGTGGCGAAAGCCGGTTTGTCCTGGTCGGCGTATCTGGCCAGGGCCGCGTTGGAGACCGGCGGGCGGGAAAACAGGTGCAACGGGTTGACCGAGAGCCAGCCCGAGACCAGCCAGGTGATGACGAACAAGCTGGCGGCCAGCCCGACAAGGTGGTGCCACTGCATCCAGCCGCGATAGGGGCTGATCCGAACCAAGGGGCCGTTCTTCCTCGGCTTCAGCCTCAGAAGACCAAGCCAGACGCCGGTGATCGCCCCGATGACCGCCGGGCCGGAGGTCCACATGATCGCCTGACGCCAGACCTCGTTGTCCTGACGGATCGCGGTCAGGTAGATCCAATGGGGGATCGACCCCATCCAGTTCCAGAGCCGCTCCTTGGCGCGGGTGTCCTGGATAACCTCCCCCGTCGTGGATGAGACATAGAGGGTCAGGCCGTCTGCCCCCGCGAGCCCGATCCTGTAGAGCGGCCGGTGGGGATCGAAACCCTGCGCGACCGTCCACTGGTCGCGGACGATTTCGTGAACAGGCCCGACCTGCCGATCCGGGACCAGCCGGCGCACCGCCGCCGCGGCTTCGGCCGGGCTGGCGCGGCCGAGGACCCGCCCGTCCACCGCCGACACCGAGGTCCTCTCGACGCCCTCGACGATCCGATAGACCGGCTCGCCCCTCAGCATCACGAGCTTGAACTGGGAAGGAAACGCCTTGGCCTTGGCCGCCGCCAGCGCCTGGTCGGGCGTGACTGCCACCCGCTCCAGCGAGAGCGGCTCCGAATAGGCCATCCGGTCCGCCTCCGTGAAAGCGGGGTACGGGACGTAGACCATCACCAACCCTGAGACGAACCAGATCGCACACAGGATGCAGGTGGCGATCCCGAGCCAGCGATGGACGATGTAGAGCCACTTCAGCCCGCCCATGAGGAGATTCCTCATGGGCGTTTCGCCGAGCCGCGGCGGGTTGACGGCCGCCATCGCGGTCCTCCTTCCAGTCGCGCGCCTTAGAGCTTGGCCCGGAAGGTCAGGTCGAAGCCGCGGGGGGCGCCGAGGTAGACCTGGGCCGCCGTTCCCCACTCGCCGTAGAGTTCGTTGGTGATGTTGCGGGCCCTGAGCGTGATGTCGCCATACCGTACCTGATAGGTCACCGAAGCGTCGAACAGGGTGTAGCCCGAGACCCTCACCGTATTGGCGTTGTCGCCGAACAGGTGGTTCGAGCGATGCACGCCGGCCGTCAGTCGGACAGGCGCGCCGTCGAACTGGTAGCTGGCGAACAGATTGTAGACCTGACCCGGAACGTTGGGCGGGGCATTGCCCGCCCGATTGAGCCCGCCGGCTTCGATCAGGGAATCGAACCGCGCGTTGACGAAAGCGACGTTCCCATCGAGGCGCAGGTTGCGGGTGAGGGCGGCGGCCGCGGAGAGTTCGACGCCGCGCGACGACTGGCTGCCGCCCTGGATCTGGATGTTCGGGTTCACAGGATCGCGGGTGATGATGTCGTCCTGTTTGATCCAGTAGCCGGCGAGGGTCATTTCAAGCCGCCCGTTCCAAAGCGAACTCTTCAGCCCGACCTCCGCCGACTTGCCCTGGGTAAGGCTGAAACCGGAGTTGGACTGGTTGAGCAGCACCAGGGTCGAAACGGGCGCGGCGGCCTTGTTGTACTGGGCGTAGACCTGGGTCTTGGGGGTGATGTCGTAAACCGTGCCGATCCGGAACGACGCCGGCTTGTATGGCTTCACGAAGCCGGAAACCGTTCCGAGATTGAAGTCCTGGGTTGTCCGGTCGAGCTTGATATCCTCGTAACGAAAGCCGCCGACCAGAAGCCACTTGTCCGTCAGGTTGAACGCCTCCTCGGCGAGGAAGGCGTTGATGGTGATGTCGGCCGCGACGTTGGCGAAGTTGCCGGCGCCGGGAAAGTTCGCCGGGGTGATCGCCGGGAAGGTTCCCCGCACCAAGGCATAGGGGTTGACTGGCGTCGGAGTCCCGAAGCGGCGGGTCGAGAAATGGTCGTTTTCAGTATGCTCGTATCCGACCAGGAACCGGCTGCGGTGTCCGCCCAGATCGAGGTCCGACGACAGGGTCGCCCGGTCGATCCAGAAATCGAGTTGATTGCGGATGTAGGTCGCCGAGCGGTTCACCAGCCGGGTGGCGGGCACGTAGGTATAGCTTTCCGCATCGTCCCAGAGCCGGTCGCCCTTGTTCCAGGAAAGATCGTTCAGGAACGTCCATGACGGGCTGATTTTCCATTCGATCTGGGAGCGCAGCCAGTAGCTCGTGGAATGCACCTCCCCATCCAGGTATTGGAAGTTGGTTTCCTGCAGCGCCTTGTCGATGACCAGGCCCGTGGGCGTGGTCGCCACCGTGCTGCGATCCCGCACGACATTCGCGCTCACCAGGGGCGTGCCCCAATAGGTGCGGTTCGCGTCGTTGTTGAACACCTCCGCGGCGAAGAACGCCGTCACGTTCGGCGACGGCTTCCAGGTCAGGCCGAGGTTGGCGGTAAGCGTATTGCTCGGCGTATCGTCGATATAGCCCCGGGAGCCGGCGTAGCTCACCACGGCGCGCGCGGCGGCCTTGTTCGACAACGGCATGTTGGCGTCGGCCGCGACGCGGAAGGTGTCGAACGAGCCGTATTGCGCCAGGCCCTGCAAGGCCGGCATGTCGAACATCGGCTTCTTGGGGACGAAGTTCACCGAACCGCCGAGCGCGCCCTCGCCGTACAGCACCGACGACGGCCCTTTGAGCACCTCGATCCGGTCGAAGGCGAAGGTGTCGTAGTTGCGGGTCACCATCGTCGAAGGCTGATGGACGCCGTCATAGTTGATCGACACCGAGCCCGAGGTGAAGCCCCGCATCGAATAGGTGCCCGGCCCGCCCCCCGTATCCACCGCCAGGACCCCGGGGGCGCTGTTCAGCGCCTCGTTCGACGTCCGCAGTCCGCGCTCCAGAAAACGCTCCTGGGTGAGCACGTCGACGACGGCCGGCGTTTCACGCAGGCTGAGGCCCAGGCGCGACGCGGTCGGACTTTGCGCGTCGAGCTTCATCTCCTGGCCGCTGCTGACGACGAGTTCGCCCAAGGCGCCCGCCGCGCCATCCTGCGCCGGCGCGGCCAGCGCCGCCCCTGCGACCGCCGCGACGCCGAGCGCCGTTGTCGCAAGCAAGACGCATTTGCAAAATTTGTAAGCCACTTCGTTATCCCCCGGGTGGTGCAATTAGTTGCCAAATCAAAAAGAGGCGATTGGCGTTCGAGCTCGACGCGACCCTGGGTTGTCCCCAGTCTAGTGAAAGCTCAAGCGCAGGTTCGGCCTCCGACCCATTGAATTCATCGGCCTGTCACGGGCGATTCAGCCATGCTTACGTGCGCGCCGATGGAACCCCTCATGCGGATGCTCAGAATGTTTTTCCGGCGAGGTAAGTGCGCTAGGCGAACTCCAGCGCGGCGGCCGGTCGAGGCCGAGATTTACGCCGAGGGGATCGGCGCCCCGCCGCGTATCTGGATATCGAGGATGCGGTACTCCCTAGCACGCACCTCCTAGACTTACCTCATCGGCCACGAGCCGATGAGGTCTTTCTGCTGTATGCTGTGCGTTCGCGAGGTCTATTGAAGGCTGCGCCGAAGCGATCGGCGCTCACCAAGATGGCCGCGTTGAGAACTAACCGCGCAACTGCGCCAGAATTCCAGCGATGTCGCCCATCCCCCAATGCTCGACGATGCGGCCTTTCGCGGTCCTGAAAATATCGCAGGATGTGAAGCGGAGCGCACGGCCGGAGGGCGCGACACCCATGTACGGTCCGCCATGGGTTCCGGTGTAGACGAAGCTCGCGGCCACCGTGTCGCCGGATGCGACCATCCGTTCCACGACCACCTTGAGGTCGGGCATCCCCGCCAGGCGCGCCGCGAACAACTCCAGGGTCGCCTGTTTCGAAGGCTTGCCCGGCGCCGGCGGAGCGGCGGCGCTGAGCTGATGGTTGACGTAGTCGTCCGCAAATAGCCCGCCAAAGGCCGCCATGTCGTGGGCGCTGAGGGCGGCCGCGAATCGTTCAGGGATGGATCCGGCCGGAGCCCGCTCGGCGGCCAGCGCCGGGATGGTCACGGAAGCCCCGGCAAGCGCCGTTACTTGCAATATGGCTCTACGGTTCACAGACGACCTCCAAGCTCGTTCCTCAGGTTTGCGTGCCGCCGCTCTATTGAAAGCCACGGACGGGCGGGGACTCCATCGGAGCGCGCCTATTCGATCAGCTTAGGGTTCAATTATAGCGATACTTATCCTGAACATTGCGGGGAAGAAACAAATTGGAGTCCGGCTCGAATCTATTGTTTCAGCTTGACAAATTTTTGCGTCAGTCCGCCAATTGCGCTTCCCTTCCAACAAAAAAATTAAGGAGGAACCCATGAAGGAAATGCGGGCGATGTTTCTGCCCTCGATGCTGGGGCTGACGGTTGCTCTGGGCGCCGTGGCAGGGCCGGCCTTCGCGCACCATTCCTTTGTGATGTACGACAAGGCCAAGACGGCGACGATCTCGGGCACCGTCAAGAGCTGGCAGTTCGCCAATCCGCATAGCGAGCTGGTCGTGAGCGTCGTCGAGAACGGCGTATCGAGCGATTACACGGTGGAAGGCTCCAGCGTGAACGTGCTGGTCCGGATCGGTTGGGGACCCCACAGCTTCAACCCCGGCGACAAGATCACCGTGGTGATGAATCCCATGCGCGACGGCTCCAAGGCCGGGTCCTTCCTTCGCGCCACCCTGGAGAACGGCAAGACCTTGAGCGCGGGCTCGCAGGCGACGGTGAACTAAGGCCTGGCGGAACGAAATTGCGGGGTGGCGACGGAACCGGTCGGCTCCGCCGTGGTCCTAGCCGTCCGCCGCCCAGGCGGCGGCCGGCGACATCGAAAATTGGGGAAGAAACATCATGCGCAGGCTCTGCACTGCCCTCGTCTTATTGGCCGGCCTGAGCCTTCTCGGCGCCTGCGAAACGGTCCCCGACGGTAACGACGCATTCTTCGTCTACAAGCCTCCGACGCCCAAGCCGGGCTCGAAAGAGGCCGAAATCGAGACCCTGCAGAAGGCGACGTCCCTGGCCCAGGGCTCGCTGGCTTGGGAGATCGTGCAGATCTCCAACATCCAACACGACGCCAAAAGCGTGAAGTGGGTGGCCAGGACCCGTTCTTTGAACCTGCGCTGCACGGCCGATCCCGACGGCTCCAACTCCTACTGTGAGCTGCAACTGCCAGGTTAGATTCCTGATGGTTTTCCCTTCGCTGGCTGAGGAAACGAAATGAATGCACGGTTTGGGAATGGGCGGTTGGCCGCCTGGGTGATCGGCCTGGCGACCGCGGGGATCGTGTGCCACGCCGGCTCCGCATTGGCGCAGACGGTCAACTATCCCCCCAGCGGACCTAAGCTGCCGAAATTGTCCGAAATGATAGACTGGACCAGCGTCTGGGAACGCGGCGACGATCCGTTCATCTGGGACAGCAGCATCCCCGTCGGACAACCCCAGACGGCGCCTTACAACGCCGAATACAAGAAGCGCTTCGATGCGATGCCCCCGCCACGGCAGGCCTTCGCGCTTCCCGGACAGCCGGTCGCCCAGCCCCCGCCTGGAGGGGGGCTGTTCCGCGGCGCCATGCCAGGCTTCATGATCATCCTGCGTCCCGTGGAGATCCTGATCAACCCGCACGAAATGGTGTTCATAACCGAGGGCCAGAACCAAGTCCGCCGGATATACACCGATGGCCGGCTGCCCCCGGCCGATCCCGTTCCGACCGCGGCCGGCTATTCCATCGGCCATTGGAAGAACAAGGAGCTGATCGTCGAGACCTGTTGCCTGGCCGAAGGCAGCCGCCTGCCCGACGGCGGTCCGCACAGCGACGCGATGCACATCACCGAGCGGTTCTATTCGCCCAAGCCCAACATGCTGGTGGACGAAATAAAGGTCGAAGACCCCAAGGCCTTCACCAAACCCTGGACCACGACGAAGACCTTCTATCGCCGGCCTGACTGGGAGATGCTTCCTCCCGACTTCGCCCCGGCCCCTGCAGGACCGGACGGCGGGGCTGGCCCTGGCGGCGGCCCCCCGGCCGGAGCGCCGGCCGCGCAGGCCGGGCCGGCAAGATAAAGGGGGTCGATCCGCGACAGTCGACTTTGAGGCGTGGCGCCGCCTCACAGCCCGGATGAAGCCAATCGGTGTTGGACGGACAACGCCTTGCCGCGTCAAGCTGCGGTCGAACGCGACGCAGTCGACATCGGCCAGGGAGTTCGAGGTGCACACTTCAAGATCGACGCGATCCAGAAACCGGGTGGCGGGCCGGGTCGCTTGCGCTACGGCCGCGGCCTTGGCCCTTGCCCTGGCCCTCGGCGGGGCGGCCCACGCCCAGTGGTCCATCGGCCCAGCCGGCGCTCGCCAGGCTTCGCCGGGTCAGAACCATTATCTGTACCTCGTGGCCGCCGATCCGCTTCCCGGCCTCGAGCAAGCGTTCAACGACGCCTACCAGAACCAGCACATGGGCGACCTGGTGCAGCTCGAGGGCTGGACGGGCGCCCAGCGCTTCCGCCTGGCGACGGACGGCCAGCCCCGCACGGCGGTCCAGGGCGCCCGCTATGGCTACCTGATCGTCTTCGACCAGGAAGGCGCCAGCCCGCCCGCTCTCTTCGTCGGCGGCAAAAATCGACGGATACCGGGCTTTGACTATGCGACGCCCGGCGCGAGCTGGCAGGCCACCTATAAGGTGCTCGGACCCAAAAGACGACGGCCGGACGGACGCAGCCCGTTCATGCCCGCCGCCTCCGACCTCAACACGCCGCGCCTGAACCGTTATGTCCTGATGGAGTTCGACGATCTTCCGGCGGGGGTGAAGGCGGCCGACTTCGAGGCGGCGCTGGATCGACGGATCGGCCAGGTCCTGACCCTTCCCGGCTGGATGGCGGCCCAGAGGCTGAGGCTCGAACCGACCCCGCCGGCCACGGGCCGGGCCCCCCGGGCGGCGGAGCCAGCAGACCAATACCTGACCCTTTGGGAAACTGAGGGGCGATCCGCGGTAGAGGTGCAAGGAGCCCTGCTCGCGGCGACCAAGGCGGGTAAGGTCGAGGCGCTGACCCGCGACGCGGCCACGGCCGAGTCGACCTATTGGCTGCCGATCAGTCCCTATATCACCAAGGACGATTTCGAGCGCTGATCGGCGCCCAGGCCGCGGGTCAGGCGCAGGCGGGACGCCTCACCAGGGCCGCTGAAAAGCGCTCTGGTTCAGCCAGTGGATCTGCGACACCAGGGCGTCCAGACGCTTTTCCTGGGCGTTTCTTTCGCCGGCGGTGATCGAACCGCCGTGACGCTCGGTCAGCCGCTTCTTGAAGTCGCGCATGGCGCCGACTTCCTTGTACACCCGTTCGGCCTCGGCGCCGTCGATGTCGTGCTCGTCCTGCGCCCTATGGAGGCGGCCGACCAGCCAGTCCTCGCGGTCTTCCAGAGACCAGGCGCCCGTGGGGGCGACCGACGCTCCGGCCTGCGCAGGAGCCGCCGCCGGAGCGGGCGCGGGCGGAGCTGGCCGCGGGCGCTCCTGGCTCCAGACGGCCGCCGGCGTGGCCAGGAGGGACGCGGCTACGGCCGCCAGGAGGGTCGATCTCATCATGGGTGTGGGCCTTTCCGATCGGCGCCCTTCCAGGGACAGGATGGCAGCCGGCAGTTCGATCGCGTTCAGTTCAAGTTGATGTGTCGCGGGCTGCTGCGACCGGCGCGACGCGTTGCGCCGCGACGGTCGCCGATCCCCCGCGGCTACCAGGCGCCGGTGTACTTGAAGTTCTTGTCGACGAAGATGTGGTGCGGCCAGCTGACGGAGATGTTGTGGACCTCGTATCCGCCGTCGGTGAGCTTCACGACCCGGTTGATGACGCCGCCAGTCCAGGCGCCCAACGCAGCTTCGGTCGCCTTGGCGGCTTCCGGTCCACTGACGAGCGTGCCCTCCCCTTGAGTGTAATTGGCCGGCGCCTGACCGACCTGCTTCACCACGGGCGGCGTGCCGGGCGCCGCCAACATGCCGATCTCGGCCTTGGCGCCCGCGTTGGCGGGCTGCAGACTGACTCGGCTGGCCGCGATCGTCGTGTTGGCCTGGTCGTTTTCGCCAGCCGCGCGGGCCGCCCCCGCCGGAGCGCCGGCGGCGCCGGGGCCGCGGGCCGCACCGGGTCCGCCGGGCGCACGGGCGCCCATATCGAACTTGACCAGACCCAGGACGAGGACGCGCTCGCCCTTTTTGACGGCGCTCGCCGAGGCCGCGTTCGTTCCGTTCTGGTAGGTCGTGGCGGGCGTCGTTTCGATGGTCACCTTCCGACCCGCCGACGTTGTGATCACGAAGCTAGACGGGGACACGCTGTCGACTACGCCGACGGCTCCTCCTTCGGCCGGCGGTGCGCGCGGCCCGCCGTTCGCGATGGGGCCGCCCGCCGCGCCAGGCCCACCCGGGCGCGCGCCGGGCCGTTGCGGCTGCGCCCCCGCGTCCTGCGCCAGGACGGCGCCGACCGCGCCCAGGGCGATCACGCTGCTGAACAAGATGGTGGACATCAATCTCATATCGAACCTCCCTTGGTGATGGACGCCCCATCTCGAGGCTGCCGGCCGAGGACGAACCATAGCCGACCATCGGTCAAAGATGATTTCTCCCACGCAACAATATACGACTCTAAAATTTCCCATGTAGACACAGTCAAGCCCGATCCACGACGCATTTTTACCGTAAAGGCGCGCATCACCGGGGAAAGATCACTCTACGGTCGGGATAACTTGTAGGACATCCTGCCGCAAGTATTACAGAAGCGCCGTTTCCGTGTCCGCCCACTCGCCCGAAACGCGGCTCCGGACATCGGCGACCTTATGGCCGATACTCTGGAACCGATCGACCGACGCCATCTCATCCGTTCAGACGACGTCGGTCTGACCAATCGAAGTCTACAAGCCGATCCTCAACCCGGCCGTGAAGTAACGGCCCAGAGGACTAATCGCGCCCGGACCGAGCGGCGTTTGGGCCCCCGGGGTGGTGGTGGGCGCCGGCGGCCCGAGCGCCGGCTGCTCGTTGAACACGTTGTTCACGGTCAAGAAAGCCTGAAGGTTCTGCTGATGGGTCTTGAACTTATAGCTGAGGCTCAGGTCGTGGGTGACCACCGGGGAGATGTACATCTGCGCGAAGTAGATAGGCGTGAGCCCAACAGCGCCCGCTTTGTGGGGCCCGGTATAGTTGGTCTGCCAGCTCACCTTGAACGGGCCCCGGGTATAGTTGGCCGAAAACGAGATCCGGCCGCGCGCCGTACCGCCGCCGGCCGCGTTCGTGCCCAGGGCGCCCGGGTTGGTGTAGGTGACGTTCCGCGGCTCGTAGGTGATTATCGTCCGAAGATCGGTGTGCCCGTCCAGTTTCGAATTGATGTCCGCCATGTCGAAGCCATAGTCCATCTCGATATCCATGCCTCGCGTGTATTGCTCGGCAAGGTTAACCGGGATCTGGTTGACCTGGATGATCTGGTTGGTCGGGGAGGTGCTGAGCCCGTTCGGCCGCGGGACGGCCTGGCAATAGATGGAGGTGCCACCCGAGGTGATGCAGGTGTTTATGGCAAGATTTACGCCGCCGCCAATAGGCAGAATATTGCTGATGACGCCGTTGATAGTGATCAGATAGTAGTCCGCCGAGATCGAGAACCGCGGCAGCCAGGACGGGGAATAGACCAGGCCCAGGGTGAAGGATTTGGCCACCTCGGGTTTCACGGTCGGGTCGCCGTGGGCGACCTGATTGACGGTGTAGGTCGCGTTGTTGAGCAGCGGGTCGGTGATGGCCACGGTAGTCACCGTCGGCGCCTGGTACAATTCGGTGAGGTTGGGCGCGCGGATATCGCGGGAATCCGTGACCCGGAAGCGCAGATCATCGATCGGCTGATAGATCAGGCCGACCTTCCAGGTCGTGGCCGGGCCGCTGGAGCTGTATTCGGTGTAGCGCGCGGCGCCGTTGAACTCGAGGTTCTTGGCGAGCGGAAGATCCTTCAGCAGCGGGACCACGGTTTCGCCGCCGACCTCCCACACCGAGTTGGCACCGTATTGCGGAGCGAAGGTGTTGTTCAGGAAGAGCGTCGAGGGCGTGGCTCCTCCGCGGCCGCCGCCGCCCCAGGTCTGACGCAGGCCCGTGAGTTGCGGCGCCGCAGGGGCGGCGTCGCTGGTCTGGGTCATGTTGGCCCAGCGGTAATCGAAGTTGAGCGACACCGAGACCGGGCCGGCCCAGTCGTGGAAGGCCGAACCGGAAATACTGGCCGACAGGTCGTCGGTCTTGTTGATGATGTCGTAGGCCGTGTTCTGCATGATGTAGGCCAGCGACGCCGGGCTTTCATTGCCCACCCCCAGAAGGTTCAGCGGCGCGCACCCCGGATAGAGGCTGGCGCTGGAGGTCAGGCTGACGGCGCAGACGATGTTGCCGCTGCTGTCCCTTACGGCGTCCAGGGCGGCGTAGAAGTGCGACGTATTGATGTTGTTGTCGGTCTCGACGTGGGTATGGCCCTTGCCGTGCGTGTAGGAGGCGTTCCAGTTGAAGGCGTCGTCGAGGACCTTGCCCTTCAGGCCGAAGGTGGCGGAGACATCCGTGGCCCACTGGTTGGTCCGCTGCATGTTGATCAGGTTCTGCGGCAGCGTGCTGAGCACGATGCTGGCGGGCCTGCCGGGCGCCGAGGCGGCGGTCAGGGCGGCCTGGGCGTCCGCCGGGAGGTAGGGGTTGCCGCTATAGACCGTCGTGGAGAGCAAGG
Source organism: Caulobacteraceae bacterium (assembly GCA_035493955.1). Lineage (GTDB taxonomy): Bacteria > Pseudomonadota > Alphaproteobacteria > Caulobacterales > Caulobacteraceae > NCED01. Next base: position 100,116 of record DATJHI010000040.1, read on the forward strand.
TCGGCGGCACATAGTAGTTGGTCGCCGACCGGCCATAGGCGAGCTGCGCGTAGGCGGTGACCCCATGGCCCACGTCGTAGTCGAAGCGGCCGAAGAGGTTGTCGGTGTCCACCGGCTTGAGCAGCTGCATGCCGGTGACGTAGGCCCCGTCGCCGCCGACCTGCAGGCCTCCGGTGTTGGCGGCGCTCGGCAGGCTGCCCGTGAGGGCGCCGGCCTGGAACGGCGCCAGGGTTCCGGCGCCGACGAACTGCTTGTTCACCAAGGCGTTGGTGAGCGCGGTGGTCTGCGCCGGGGTAGCGCCGGCCGCCGTGGCGATGAACCCGCCCCCGGTCGTGGTCGACATGCGCAGGTTGTTGTACAGAACGAACGGGTTGGCCGCAGTGCCCAGCCCGGCGTAGCCCGGGGTGGCGCTGGTATAGCTGCGCTGGGACTGGTCTAGGCCGGCCGACTGGTTGTGCTCGTAGCTGGCCTCGAAGTGGCCCTTGTCTGAAAGCCGCGTCCCGAAGGCCAGGCTGATCTTTCCCGAGGGCGCGTCACCATAGGTGGAGATCCCACCCTGGACCGACCCCTTGAAGCCGTTGAACTTGGTGTTGAGGATGTAGTTGACCACCCCGCCGACCGCGTCCGAGCCGTAGACGGCCGAGGCGCCGCCGGTGACGATTTCCACCCGCTGCACCAGGGCCTGGGGCAGGGTGTTGATATCGACCGTGCCGGTGGCGCTGGTGCCCGGCACACGCACGCCATCCATCATGACCAGGGTCCGCCCCTGGCCGAGCCCGCGCAGGTTCAGGAAGTTCCCGGCCGGCGCCCCTGCACCGGTATTGGACTGGGTGGTGAACTGGACCGAGAACTGCGGCAGTTTGTTGAGGGCGTCCGCGAGGGTGGTCGGGGTCGTCTCGAGCAGGTCGGCCACGGTCGCCACGGTGACGGGCGTGGGCGCATCATTGCCGTTGCGGATGATCCGGCTGCCGGTAACCGTCACTTCCTGGACCACATCGGCCTGCCCCGCCGGGGCGGCGGTCGAAACCCTCGAGGTGGCGACGGGCTCGACCGGATTGGACGAGGCGACGGACGCGGAAGAGGCGGAGGATGACACGGCCGCCACGCTCGATGAAGAATCCGCCGAGACGTTGGTCTGTAGCGCCGCCGGGACAAGGGCTTCCCGCCGCGTCGCCGGGGCCGGAATGATCGTAATCGTGCTGCCCGAAACCACGAACGACAGGTTCGAGCCTTTCAGCAAATCCTCGAGCGCTTTGCGCGGCGTTTCCGTTCCGCGCAATGCGGGGGCGATCTTGTTGGCCACGACCGGAGAGGCGGAGATGATCTGCAGGCCCGACTGGCGCGAATAAAGCAACAGCGCCGTTTCAAGCGGCTGACTCGGAATGCGGAATTCCTGCTGAGTGTCGAAATTGGCTTTCTGAGGAGCACTCAAGGCAGGATTGGCCTGGAGCAAAGCTCCAACAGCCACCATCCCGTACAGCATCGCGAGCCGCGTCATGTTCCCTCCCCGGGCCGTTTCTAGCGTCGCCGATGCGACCGCATTACGGCTAAGACGTACATGCCGCCACAACCGGAAGCGCACCGGTCGATTTTCCCCGCCGGCTTGAGCAGCCCTTCACGACCCGCGCTGCGCGCGACCAGGATCCCTGCGTGAGAGCAGAGCGGCCAAGGCCGGGACGGGCATGATCTGTCGGGTTACGGGCTGACCAAGGGCGCCGGATTGATCTTCGGCGGGGTTCCCGAGCTGGAGTAAGGCGGAGCCGAGATCATGGGCCGCGGCGCATGGAGGGGCGATGGCGGCGACAGCGGATCGGGGGGCTCGGGGGCGACGCCGCCTTGCACGCCATAAGGTGCGCCGCCGAGCGTCCCGACGATCGTCCCCGGCGCATAGTTTCGCCCCACAAAGGCTTGGCCGTTCACCAGCCCCGTCACGGTTCCGGTTGGGTCGGTCTGGAGGACGCTGGTCCCGCCGGGACAGGAGAGGACCGTGGCGCCGGGCCCTCCCGGCGTCGCTCTGCATTGAGCCTGGGCCACAGCCGGAGCGGCAAGAACAAGGAGGGCGAGGGAGAGGAGCCGCATCCCGACCATATGGGGATCGACCGAAGGCGAGCAAAGCGCCTGCGTGACATCGGCGCGATCCTGCACCTAATCTCCACCACCCGCGCAAGACGGGGAAAGGTGACCAAGGGAGGATAGGATGGGCGAAGCCACGGCCCCGGAAGCAAACGACGATCGGGACCTGTCCCGCCGCCGTTTCGCCGCCCTTTCCGTCGCCGCCGGCATGGCGCCCGCGGTCGCTCGCGCCCAGATCAACGAAGTCGTCGAAACCGACGTCACCGTCGGAACCGCCGACGGCATGGCCGACGCGGCCCTGTTCCATCCCCAGGGCGCCGGACGCTGGCCGGGCGTGGTCCTGTTCACCAGCGCGTTGGGGCTGCGGCCGGTTTTCCGCGACATGGCCCGGCGGCTGGCGTCCAACGGCTACACGGTGCTGGTTCCCAACCCCTTCTACCGGTTGCGCAAGGGCCGGTGTTCGGCGCCTTCGATTTCAATAATCCGGCCGACATGGCCAAGCTGGCTGAACTGCAGAAGCCGCTGACACCGGATGCGATCCTCCATGACGAGACCGCCTGGGTGGCCTATCTCGACAGCCACCCGACGGTCAGTAAGACGATCGAGATGGGCCTCGTGGGCTATTGTATGGGCGGCCCCCTGGTGATGCAGACCGCGACCCTGGCGCCTGACCGGATCGGCGCCTTCGCCTCGTTTCACGGGGGCGGAGTGGTGACGGACAAGTCGGACAGCCCGCATCTGCTGGCCCCGAAGATCAAGGCCAAGTCCTACTTCGGCATCGCCCAGAACGACGCCATGCGCCAGCCCGACCAGAAGGACAAGCTGATCGCCGCCTTCGCCGCGGCGGGCAATCCCACCCGGGCCGAGATCTATCCGGCCAACCACGGCTGGTGCGTGAACGAAGGCCCCGTCTACGATCCCGTGCAGGCTGAACGGGCATGGGCCGAGATGCTCCATCTGTTCAAGACAGCCCTGGTCTGAGGCCAGGCGGTGGTCTCAGCCATGAACAAGATCCCGGCGATGGCCGCGGCAGCCTGGGCGCTCGCGGGCGTCGGCCTCGCCCAGGCCCAGGCGGTCCGCAGCCTGGAGGCCGGCGCGGCGCCGGCGCCAGCGACCCTCGACGATTTCAAGGGCCTGGTCGGCAACTGGGAGGGGCCCTTCGCCGTGGCGGCGTTCTCGCCGGCCAGGAACGGCCAGATCGTCGGCCACCTGTTCATCAGCAACGGTCCGACCCCGCGGATGCAGGAGATTTGGATCGTGCGGCCCGAAGGCGCGTCGGTGCTGACGCGGCAGAAGCATTTCACCCCTGACCTCAAGGATCGTGAAGGCCAGGACCAATGGACCGAGCGGCGGGTGGTGGCGATCGACCCCGGCCACATCTATCTCGAGAACGTGACCTGGGTGATCACCCCGGACAGCCTCACCTTCATGACCCGGCCCGCCGGCCAGGCCGGCGACGCCCCTGCCCCGCCCGCCGCGACGGCATCCGCCGATGAGCTTCCCGCCGGGCCGGCGAGCCTGAACCTGACGATGAAACGGGTGAAATAGCGGTCCTGGCCAAACGATATTTTTGGGGCGCTTCCATCGGCGTCGGCATGGCCTTTCGGTTCATTCAGGGCGATGGCATAGGTCTCGCATCCGCCGGGAGACTCCGCATGAAGACCCGCGCCGCCGTCGCCTTCGCCGCAAAGCAGCCGCTGGATATCGTGGAGGTCGACCTGGAAGGTCCCCTCACCGGCGAAGTGCTGGTGGAGATCAAGGCCACCGGCATCTGCCATACCGACGCCTACACCCTGGACGGGCTGGATTCGGAAGGGATCTTCCCCTCGATCCTGGGCCACGAGGGAGCCGGCGTGGTGCTGGAGGTCGGGCCCGGCGTGACCACTCTCAAGCCCGGCGACCACGTGATCCCGCTCTACACGCCCGAATGCCGTCAGTGCAAAAGCTGCCTGTCGCGCAAGACCAACCTGTGCACCTCAATCCGCGCCACCCAGGGCAAGGGCGTGATGCCGGACGGGACCAGCCGGTTCTCCTACAAGGGCCAGACGATCGCCCACTACATGGGTTGCTCGACCTTCTCCAACCATACGGTGCTGCCAGAGATCGCCCTGGCCAGGATCCGTGAGGACGCCCCCTTCGCGTCCGCCTGCTACATCGGCTGCGGCGTGACCACGGGGGTGGGGGCTGTGGTCAACACCGCCGCGGTCAAGCCGGGGGCCAACGCCATCGTCTTCGGCCTGGGCGGCATTGGCCTGAACGTGATCCAGGGCCTGAGGATGGTCGGGGCCGACATGATCGTCGGCGTCGACATCAACGACTCCAAGGCGGACTGGGGCCGTCGCTTCGGCATGACCCACTTCATCAACCCGACCAAGGTGGAGGAGGACCTGGTCCAGCACCTGGTGGCCCTGACCGACGGGGGCGCAGACTACACCTTCGACTGCACCGGCGATACGGGGGTGATGCGCACCGCCCTGGAGGCCTGCCATCGCGGCTGGGGCGAGAGCATCGTCATCGGCGTGGCCGAGGCGGGCAAGGAGATCGCCACCCGCCCCTTCCAGCTGGTCACCGGGCGCGTGTGGAGGGGTTCGGCCTTCGGCGGCGCGCGCGGACGCACGGACGTGCCCAAGATCGTCGACTGGTACATGAACGGCAAGATCGAGATCGATCCGATGATCACCCACGTCCTGCCGCTGGACCGCATCAACGAGGCGTTCGACCTGATGCACCGGGGAGAGAGCATCCGCAGCGTCGTGGTCTACTGACGGCCGTCGAAGAACTGGGCCGTCAGACGAACCGCGCCACCTGGCGACGGCGCAGGGCATGCGCATCGATACGCCGCGCGACCCACTGGGCCCGGGCCCGGTTCAATGGCTTGTCGTAAAACTTCCAGATCGTCCACGCGGCGGCGAGGGTCGCCGAGACGGCCAATCCGATGCAACCAAGGCGCGCCAGCGCCGGCAGCCCCGCCACCGTGCCGAGCCAGCCGATGGCGATCCAATGCAGTAGATAAACAATATAGGAAAGGTCGCCATAGGTCCCGTCGCGGAGCCCGCCGCGTTGTCCCGTCGTGAACATGGCGTAGGGAAACGCAAGAAGGGCGACGGCGGTGTTGACGAGGTCCGAGTAGCGGAAAAGCGGTCCCCTGTGGATGCCCCCCAATATCGCGCCGCGCCACGGCGAAATGACCAGCGCCGCCACAAACGCGATCGCCAAGATCGCCGACGCCGCGGCAAGTCGGGAACTGGGGCGCCAGTCTCCATGGGCCGAGGCCATCCCCAAGGCGAAAAATATGATATACATTAGACTGAAGTGAGTTGAGAATAAAAAGGCGCACACTATTGAAATAATGCTTGCGAAAAGCAGCATCGGTACCGATCCAAAGCGGATCAACAGCGCGATCAGGATCGGCGCGACGAGGTAAAACTGCATCTCTATGTCCAGCGACCAGGCCGGCATAAGCGGTTGGACGGGAAGACTACCGTACCCCAAAATAAACAGGTGCGACGCGAGGAATTCGGGCCAACCGGCCGTTCCCTTGAGGTCGATCCACGACTTTCCAAGGATGAGGTGCTGGAACGCCAAAGTAAGGAACGCGATCAGCGCAAAGGTCGGAATGAGCCGCCACGCCCGGGACGCCAGGTAAGTGACGACCGGGCTTTCGGCATGGACGTACCTTTCCGTCCACATCCTGTATATCCAGAAGCCGCTGAGGCAAAAAAACAGCCTTACGGCGGCAGGGCCGAGCGCCAACCGGCTGGCGTGATCTACGAACACCACGAGCGCCAGGAAAAACCTGAACAGCCCCGGCGCAAGTAAAACCCCACTCCTTATGGATACCGCCACAACGCCTCCAGCGATCGGACCTATTCAATATCCGCATGGCGCGGGCGCAACGTCGGCCAAGCTTATCTCGGCCGCACGCTCGTCCAGTCGGTGCTGCCAGCCAATTTTCTTCGCACGCTTTTCGCCATGGTGACGAACACCGGGGGGCTGGCCATGCGCACGACCTCCTTGATTTTCGTAACGGTGCTTCGTCTCGGCCGGAAAAACGCGCTGGTGAGTTCCTCTTCATCGATCACGGCGGGAGCATCGTGGTGGCCGTAGTAATAGGCGGCCAAAGAGCGCCTAACCCGGCCGTCGGGCGCGCAGATGGGCTTGGTATGGCCGTGAAGACTGGTTTTTCCGTGTTTCAAAATAACGGTGCGGCCGAACACGGGAACTATCGTCTTGACGCATTCCCCGGTATTTGCGTCCCAAAGCTCAAGGCTGCCGCCATATTCTTCCGGCCAATCCTTGTTCAAATAGGTCAGGATGACCAGTTCGTTGTCGAGCAACGTCCGCGGATGTTTGGCGAAATCGACATGGACATTGAACCAGTCGCCATTATGGCTTTCGTGAAGACCGCCGCCGATCAGGTCCGCATCCGGAATCAAGGTCTCGATGCCCGTCACGTCCGAGAGAAAACGGATGAAATCCTTCGAGTAGATTTTGCTGAAATACAGTTCAGCGGCCGGCCCTAGTTTCAACCCGAACGGCGATCGATGGGTCGACTCGTTTTCGCATCTGGCATGACGCCAATCCGCCGCGGTCAATTGATCGAATTCACCGACAATCAGGCTGAGAAGCTCGTCGCTAAAGAGGCCGTCAACAACCAGGTGCGGAAATGGGGCGGCGGAGGCGAACGATTGATATATCGCCCGCCGCCTTTTTTGGTCGAAGTCCCGCCAATTCCATAGCTCGGAAAGATCAAGCTGGCAGCCTTCTATAGAAACGAACGCGCTTCTATCTAACAAGGCTTGATGACCCATCGGGGACATGCGCTTCTCGTCTCCACTTTGGAAATAGGATGAGTGAAACGCCGTTACATACAACTGTAGAGCGACCGTGCGGGGCGGCCGGGACCCTAGTGACGCCATCGGCTCCGAACAAACCGATCAAGCCCGACCTGACGCGATGCTGTTCCTGATCCTCCGGAACCGGCACACGCACCCGCTCGCGTCAACTGAAGCGACAGAGTAGAAACGCGAAAGCCTCAAAGGCTACTGGTTGGCGACACAAGCACTCTAACTGGGCAGAACAGGACTAGCCCAACTACAGCTCGGCAAACACCTTCAGCAAAGGTTCTCTGCACGGACTAAGGCGCGCTTTTACCAATCGTTAACAACCTTGCCTCCGGCCCGCGGCGATTGTCAATCTCCCGCGGTGTGCAGTGCACAAGATTCGCTAGGCGCCCAGCGACTGGGCGCGGGGCGACATCCGCCCCCAGACGTAAGGCTGTGACGGACTCGGTTCGCGGCGCCCCCTCTCGAAACTCGTCGGAAGCGGCCGACCGGATGCGCGCCTTTCACCCAAGGCTCATCGACAGCCAGAGCCCGCGAATTCAGAACGGATAATGCGGCTCCCGACCCTCGATGGTCAGCCAGCGGACATTGGTGAAGGCGTTTATGCCCGCGGCGCCGCCGAACTTTCCGTAACCGCTCGCCTTGACGCCGCCGAACGGGACCGTGGCTTCGTCCTGAACCGTCGGGCCGTTGACGTGGCAGATGCCGCTTTCGATCCGACGGGCTATGGCGAGGGCGCGCGATACGTCGCGACTGTAGACAGAGGCGGAAAGGCCGTAGTCGGTGTCGTTGGCGATGCGGATTGCGTCTTCATCGTCCTGGGACCGCACAATGCAGGCGACGGGACCAAAGGTCTCCTCGTAGTAGATCCGCATGTCCGGGGTCACGAAATCGAGCACGGTCGCATCCATGATCGTGCCCTGACGCTTGCCGCCGGAAAGACGTTTGGCGCCTTTCGCGACCGCATCGTCGATAAGCTGATCGACACGATCGGCCGCATCCAGTCCGATCAGGGAGCCGAGAGGCGCATTGCTGGTCCGCGGGTCTCCGGCCGTCAAGGTGCGGGCCTTGGCAGCGAAGTTTTCCGCGAAGACGTCGGCGACGCGGCGATCGACAATGACGCGCTCGGTGGACATGCAGATCTGGCCCTGGTGCATGAACGCCCCGAAGGCCGCGGCGCGCACCGCCGCGCCAAGATCGGCGTCCTCAAGCACCAGTAGAGGCGCCTTGCCGCCCAGTTCGAGCAGCACCGGCTTGAGATGGCGAGCCGCCTCCACCGCGATGATCCGGCCCGTGTGGCTCGAGCCGGTGAAATTGACGTGCCGCACGGCCTTGTGGGCGATCAGGGTGGACACGACCGACGCGGCGTCCTCCGGGGCATTGATGAGCACGTTCACGGTCCCCGGCGGAAAGCCGGCGGCGACGAGGACGTCGCCGAGCAGTCTATGGGTCGCGGGGCACAGCTCGGAGGCCTTGAGCACGACGGTATTTCCGCAGGCGAGCGGCCAGATGATCGATCGCATGCCGAGGATCAGCGGCGCATTCCACGGGGCGATGGCCAGGCAGACGCCCATGGGCTCGCGCACGGCCAGCGAAAGGCAGTCCGGCTTGTCGGTCGCAAGGACCTCCCCCGCAAACGAGGTCGTTATCGCCGCCGCCTCGCGCATGATGTTTTCGGTGAGCCGGACGTTGAATCGCGACCAGGCCTCCGAGGCGCCGGTCTCCCCCATCATCGCCGCGACAAGCTCGTCGGCCCAGTCCTTCACCAGGTCCGCCGCCCGCGAGATGAGTTCCCGGCGCCCGTTGGGGGTGGTCCGCGACCATTCCGGAAAGGCCGCCGCCGCGGCGTCGGCGGCGGCGGCGGCGTCCGCAGGCGTTGCCGCCGAGGCCACCGTGACAAGGTCTCCCGTGACCGGGTGACGGCGCTCGAAGGTCCGCGGCGTGGCGAACGGCTTTCCGTCGATCAGAAGTGTTGCGTCGGACATGTTTTCTCCCCGGTGCTTGATTGCTGACTGAAGCCGGTCAGTTAGGCATCGGCCTGTTTGTCATAGAGATGGGCGATCTTTGGGTCGACCTCGACTTCGATGAGCCAGGGCCCCCGCGCCGCGCACGCCTCGCGCAGGGCGTCCTTCAGGTCATCGCCGCGGCTGATCCGACGCCCCGGGCAACCCAGGGCCGCGGCCAGTTGAACGTAGTCCATGCCGGGGAGGTCGATCCCAGGAGGACTGCGCACGCCGAGGACCTCGCTGAAGGCCCGCATGGCGCCGTAGCCGCCGTTGTTCACCAGAACGATCGTGATCGGCAGACCATGCTGCGCCGCTGTCCAGACGCTCTGGAACGAGTACATGGCGGAGCCGTCGCCCACGACGCAGACGACGCGTCTCGTCTGGTCGGCCAGGGCGAAACCCACGGCCGCGGGCAATCCGAAGCCCAGTCCGCCGCTGGCCATCGTATAGAACGAGTTGGGCCGCTCGAACGGCAGATGGCCCTGCATGGCGGGACGATGGGAAGGCGCTTCCTCGACCACGATGCTGCGTTCCGGCAGGACCTCCGACAGGGCGTGCAGAAGGTATTCCGCCCGGATCGGCGTGTCCGCCTCGGGGACCGCCGGCATCGCGCGAAGGGGCGGCGGCGTCCGCTTGCGGGCCTCGATCATGCCGAGCAGGGTCGGCAAACCCAGGCGCAGACTGCCCACGATGCTGGCGCCGGTCGCCGACCGGGCCGCCGCGGTCGGATCGTCGGTGATCTGAAAAATCGGCGTCCCGCCCTGCAACAGTTCGCATTCGCCGCCGACATGGAAGGTGAAGACCGGAGCCCCGAGCACAAGGATCGTATCGTAGGCTTTCAAAGCGTCGTTCACCGGCCGGGGCGCCGCCGGCAGGAATCCCTGGAACAACGGGTGGCGTTCGGGGAAGCTGGCGCGGCTGGAGAACGGCGCGGTCCACACCGCCGCGCCCGTCGCCTCCGCCAACGCTATGGTTTCGGACCAGACGTTTTCCTGATCGATCTGCGGCCCCACGACGATGACCGGGCGCTCGCTGCGATTGAGGGCTTCGGCCACCTGTTTCAACAAGCCGGGATCGGGGGCGACGTCGCGGCTGACCGTCCTGATCTGCGGCGCCTCGACCGGCACGTTCCAGTCGTCGATCGGGATCGACACGAAGGTCGGGCCGCAGGGCTTCTGCATGGCCGTGTGATAGGCCCGCGCGATGGCCGCCGGCACGTCTTCGGCGCGGGCCGGCTCGCAGCTCCACTTCACATAAGGCTTGGGAAACTCCGTCGCCTGCTCGGCAAACAGATAGGGGTGCATCGGCAGGAGGTCGCGGATCTGCTGGCCCGCGGTGATGACCATCGGCGTCTGGTTGCGGAACGCCGTATAGATGTTGCCCAGAGCATGGCCGACGCCGGCCGCCGCATGCAGGTTCACGAAGGCGGCGTTGCCGGTGGCTTGGGCGTAGCCGTCAGCCATGGCGATGACGGAGGATTCCTGCAGGCCGAGCACATAGCGCACGTCATTCGGCCAGTCGCTCAGGAAAGGCAGTTCGGTGGAGCCGGGATTCCCAAAGACGGTGTCGATGCCGAAGCTGCGCAGAAGGTCGAACGTGGCGTTTTTCACCGTCTTCGCAGGAAGGGAACCGTCGCTCATTTTCTGCAGCCGTCCTTTGGTGTCGGCGCCGGGGGCTCAGGAAGCGGCGCAGGCGCTTTCTAACGTCCCTCCCACGCCCCGCATAGGGGGCCGCACAGGCCCCTAGGCCGCGGCGTCGTGCAGCGAGAAAGCGATGACGCAGTCACGCGACGAACGGTTGCTCCAGGCGTGGTTCGTGCCGCGTTGCACTACGGTGTCGCCCTGCGAGAGATGGACCTCTTCACTGTCGAGCACGAGGGTGATCTCGCCTTCGAGGACGATGCAGAAGTCGAGGGTGCTGGTCTTCTGCATGTAGGGGTGCGGCGCCGAAGCCCCATAGGTCGACGCTCCAGGCGAACCCATGGCCTGGAAGAACGCCGCGACCTCCGCCGCGCCGATCTTGCCTCGATAGGAGGCGTCCGGGGGGAAAGTGACGATGCGGCAGACCGAGCCGTTCGGCGGCGGCTCGATCGTGTGCGGCAGGGTCAAGGTCTCGCGCACCCCCTTGATCCGCGCCGGGGTGGCGTCGGTGACCCAGATCCGTGTCGACACATAGCCGGGCCGCGCCGGGTCGGTGCGCACGTCGGGCGAGGGCCCGTCCATCAGCCGCCGCGACGACATGCCGGTCTCATCGTCGATCGTCACGATGCGGCGCACCGGCTGGATTTCTGAAGCCATCCTCTTCCTCTTGAAGTCTTGATCGCGGGTTCAGCCGGTGAAGGTTCCGCCCATCATGATGAAAGCCATGCTGCTTTCGCTGTCCGGGTTGGTCCAGCCGTGCCAGTTGCCGAGCTGCACGACGACGTCGCCGGGGCGCATGACGAACCGGCCCTCGTCGAGGATCAGCACCCGCTCGCCAGAGAGGACGATGCCGTAGTCGACGCTCTCGGATTTGTGGATCGGCGAGCTGAAGGCGTTCTGGCCGCCCCGGTACCAGGCGCCGCCGGGGCCCTGGCTCGGCGTCTGCAGCGGGGCCGCGCCCGGATCCTTGGCGGGGTCGTAGTCCGGCGGGCGGGCCGGAGACTGGACGATGCGCAGGTGCCCTCCCCCATGGGGCGGCTCGAAGTTGTAGGGCAAAGCACCGTCGTCACGATCGCCGGAGATTGGCGCAGGGCTGGTCTTCCAGACCCAGAGGTCGGTCATGAAGGTGCCGCCGGTTCCGATCGCCTTGACGTTCGGGGCCGCGCTGTCGAAGAGGACCCGCGACCGGCCATGCTCGTCATTGCCGGTGACCACCCGCCGGATCGGCCTGGCTCCCTGCGCCATGTCAATTTCCTCCCAAGGGGTTGGCTTCGGCGACCTTGTCGGTCTGGGCGTCTTTTCGCCCCTTCGCCGCACTGATGAAATAGATCGGGATCAGCAGCGCCGCCCCGAGCACGGTCACCAGAGCGACCGCATAAAGCGCCATGGTGAAGGAGCCCGTCTCCTGCCGGATGACGCCGATGATGCTCGATCCGAAGAAGCCGGAGAAGTTGCCGAACAGATTGAGCAGCGCATATCCCCCCGCCGCCGCGGCGCCGGTGAGGAAGGTCATGGGGACCGTCCAGAAGACGCCGTGGGCGCCGCCCAGTCCGACGCCGGTAAACACCAACCCAAGCAGGCTGAGCCACGGATTGCTGACCGAAAAGGCGAAGAACAGGCCAAAGGCGACCAGCATCATCGCCCCGCCGAGATGCCAGAAGCGCTCCCGCGTGCGGTCCGAGTGCCAGGTATTGGCGAAGAGGCCTATCATCGCGCCGATCCACGGGAGCGATGACAGGGCCCCGATCTCGACGTCGGAAAGACCCGCGCTCCCCACCTGCTTGATCGCCAGAGGCAGCCAATAGGTGATGGCGTAGAAGCCGAGCAGCACGGCGAACCAGACGCCGACCAGCAGCCAGACGCGCAGGTTGGTCATGGCGGCGCGGAAGGTCGAGGCGCCATGGCGCTTGATCTGGGCCTGATCGTTGGCCAGTTCGGCGTTGAGCCAGCTGCGTTGCTCCGGCGAGAGGAACGTCGCCTCATCCGGATTGTTCGGCAGGTAGAACCAGATGACGATCCCGATCAGGGCCGCGGGCGCGCCCTCGATCAGGAACATCCACTGCCAGCCCGCAAGGCCGCCGACGGGATGTTCGATCAGCCAGCCGGAAATCGGGCCCGAAAAGATCGCGGTCAGGGAGATCGCCAGCGTGTTGACCGCTGTGGCGCGGGCCCGCGACTCGTGCGGCATCCAGCTGCCGAACAGATAGATCACGGCCCCGGCGAAGCCGGCCTCGGCGCAGCCGATCAGGAAGCGCATGACATAGAACGACATGGGATCATGGATCAGCGCCATGCCGGCGCCGACCACGCCCCAGATCACCAGGGTCACGGCGAGGAACTGGCGCACGCCAAAGCGCTCGAAGGCGAGGCTGTTGGGAATCTGGAAGATCGAATAGCCGACGAAGAACATCGAGACGCCGAAGCCGAAGATCACCGGCGAGAACCCCAACTGGTCGTTCATCTGCAGCGCCGCGTAGCCGACGTTGGTGCGATCGATCGAATTGAAGATGCAGGGGATCAACATGAACCAGAGAATGCGCCGCCGGACCAACCGGATGGTGCTGCGTCTGAGGTCGTCCACGTCGTTTCCTCCCGCTCGTTTTCTCTGGCGCCGGCTATTGTTTTTGTTGGCGCCGCATCGCGTCCAGGGCTCTCAGGTGAACCTGTCGTAACCCCGCCGTGTCGTCCGTTCGGCGCACAAGAGATGCCCGCCCGCGGTGGTCAGATAGAGACTGTCGAGCCCAGCGCCCCCGAACTGGCACCGCTGCGGCAGGTCGTCCGGCAGCGGATGGGTCTCGAGCACCGCCCCGCTGGGCGAGAAGACGTAAAGCATGGGCCCCGGGCCGCTGCGTCGCCAGCCGGCGCAGGCGACGATATTGCCGTCGGCGTCGAGGCACATCCCTTCGATGCCGCGGTGTGGCCCGCGGTGGTCGCGGCCGAAGGTATGAAGGACGGTGAAGGCGCCCAGGCGCCCATCTTCGCCGACCGGATAGGCGCGCAGCTCCCGCGTCGCAGCGCCGGCGTCGCCTTCGGCGACGTAAAGGGTCTTCTCGTCCGGCGACAACAGCACCGCGCGAGGGGCGGCGGTGTCGAAGCTCTTGCGCTCGAGCACCCATTGGTGGGCCCCGTTGCGCTGGAGGCAGAGCACCGAGGCGTGGTCGAGCGGCGCAAAGAGCTGCGGCCCGAAGGCCGGCATCGGATTGTAGGGGTCGGCGAACCAGATCGCGCCGCTGCGCGCGACCGTCAGGTCCGAGGGGAAATTGTGGTGGCGGCCGGCGAGCTTCGTGGCGGTGACCGTCGCTGAACCGTCGGCCAGGAACTGGATCACCCGGCGGCTGCCTTCCTGGCAGCCGTAAAGGCGGCGTTCGGGTCCGAAGGCGATGCCGTTGGTGCGGTTGGTGTAGCGCCGGATCTCCGTGGCCGCCTTTGTCGCCGGGTCGAAGCTGAGCAGGCGCGCCTCGCCGACCGCTGCGAAGATCACCGCCGTCCCGTCCCACGCCACCCCGCCGACGCCCCCTTCATAGGGGCCCGCGACGCGCTCGAAATGCCAGGCCATGCGGGCTCTCCCTACCGGACCGGAACGCCGGGGATCTTGACCCGGGTGCGATAGACCGTGTTCACCGTAGTCACGTAGAGCGAACGCCAGTCGTCGTCCCCCCACGCCATGTTGGTGCAGTTTCCGGGGATGCGCAGGCGGCCGAGCAGGAGCCCGTCGGGCCCGATGACGTGGACCCCTGCCGGCCCGGTGCAATACAGATTGCCGGCCTGGTCGACCTTCATGCCGTCGGCATGGCCGAACTCGTCGCCCTGCAGTTCATAGAACATGCGGCCCGGGCCGATGCTCCCGTCGGAACGCACGTCGAAGACCCGCACAAACGCCTTGCGGGTGTCGTTGACGTAGAGCCGCTTCTCGTCAGGCGAGAAGACGATGCCGTTGGGATAGACGCAGTCGGCGATGACCAGCTCAAGTTCGCCGCCGCCGGGAGGAATGCGGTAGACGCCCTGGAAATCCAGATAGCGCTGGATGTCCTCGCCCTCCATGCCGGGGATGAACATGCCGCCAGCGGTGTCGGTGAAATAGATCGAACCGTCCGAACGGACGACGAGGTCGTTCGGCGTATTGATCTTCTTGCCCTGGTAGTACGAGGCGAGGGTGACGAGGGAGCCGTCGGCTTCACGGCGCCAGACCTTGCGGGCCGACCAGCCGGCGACGAGCAGGCGGCCCTCGTGATCCAGGGTCATGCCGTTGGCGTGGCCGGACGGCCGGATGACCGCCGTGGCGCCGACCCCAGGCGCCCAGTTCCAGATCGTGTCGCCGACGATGTCGACGAAATAGAGGCTGTTGCTGCGCTTGTCCCAGACCGGCCCCTCGCCGAACTGGAGGCCGCCGAAGACCTGCACCAGGGGCGGATCGGGATCGACGACGTCCCGCATGCCGGGCGCGAAGAAATCGACGTCCATCGTCAGTAGCCTACCGGGGAGCCGGGGGTCCACGCCGGGCGGGACATGGCGTAGACGTCGCTGATCGCATCGATCACCACCGGCCGGTTCAGGGTCAGGGCGTGACGCAGGGCGGCGTCGAGCTCGGCCGGGGTTTTGGCGCGCAGTCCGACGCAGTCGAAGGATTCGGCGACCTTGGCGAAATCGATCTCGCGGAACCGCCACATTTCCTCGGACTTGCCGCGCTGCTTGCCGCCGTAGGCGCGGTCGAACAGGCCGATCTCCTGGTTGAGGGCGCTGTTGTTGTTGACGACCACGATGACGTTGACGCCATAGCGCGCGGCCGTCTCGAGTTCGGCGATGTGATAGTAGAAGGCGCCGTCGCCGGCGAAGACGATGACGGCGCTGTCGGGCTTGGCGCATTTGACGCCCATCGCCCCGGGAAGGCTCCAGCCGAGCGATCCGGCGCAGCGGATGAAGCGCTGGCCCTCCTTGTTGAGGTCGATCATGGTGCCGGCCCAGATGCCGGAGTGGCCTGTGTCGCAGACGACGACTCCGCCTGCCGGAAGCGCGTCGGTGATCGCCTGGCAGATGCGTTCGGGCCGCATCGGAACCGCGTCCGAGTGGAGCCGCGGCGCCTCCTGTTCCCGCCATTCACGCACGTACCCCTGGATCCGCTCCACCCAGGGACTTGCGGCGGGCGCCGGCCCGCTCGGGATGGCGTCAAGCAGGCCCTGCACGGTCAGCTTCGCGTCGCCGAGCAGCGAGAGCGTGTTGGGATAGTTGCGGCCGAGTTCGCTGGGGTCGATGTCGAGTTGGATCACCGGCGCGCCGACCGCCGGGATCGTCCAGTTGGTCGTCACCTGGCTGCCGGTGTGGCTGCCGATGAAGAACACCAGATCGGCCTCCGAGACCGCCCGGTTGGCGCAGGCGCGCGAATAGGTGCCGCACACCCCGACCGAGAGCGGATGATTGTCGGGGATCGAACCCTTGGCGTTGAGCGAGGTGGCGACCGGAATCCCCAGCAGCTCGGCCAGGGCGACCACTTCGGCCTGGGCCCCCGAGGTGGCGACGCCGCCGCCGGCGACGATGATCGGCCGCTCCGCCGCAGCGAGACGCTGCGCCGCCTCGGCAAGCCGGGCCGGGTCAGGCAAGGCCCGGAACGCCGGAACCCTGGTGAACTGCTCCTCGACGATCGTGGTCAGTTCGGCCTCGATCTCGGCCATATTGCCGAGCGGGCCGCGCACCTGGAGGTGCGCCGGGCCCGGCGCACCGGAAGTCGCCTCGCGGAACGCCTGCCGCAACAGGTCGGGCAGGCGGGTCACGTCGTCGACCCGGACGTTGAACTTGGTCACCGGGTCGAACTGGCTGAAGTCCTCGACCTCCTGGTAGAAATTGCGGTAGCGCGACGAGGGCGTCGGCCCGCCGGTCAGGGCGATCACGGGCGATCCGGCCATCACCGCGTCGCGCAGTCCGGCGGCGAGGTTGGAGCCGCCGATGTTCTGCGCCATGCAGACGCCCGGCTTGCCGCTGGCCCGCGCATAGCCGTCGGCCATATAGGCGGCCGACTTCTCGCCGTGGGTCATGATGCGCGCGATGTCCATGTCCTCCATCTCGGCGAGGGCCTGGAGCAGGACGGCGGGCACGAAGAACACATGGCTGACGCCGTAGCCGCGCAGCGCCTCGGCGATATGGCGCGATCCGGTCATTTTTGGCATGCGGCGGGTCCTCCCTTGCGGCGAGTGTCCAACGCCGCACGCATGCGCTCCAGGAATTTATGAGTATAGTCTCAGAACCAGGAGTTATAGGCTGCCCTACCCGGGCCCGACCCTGACCGAGGCGCGATCATGAGGCTCGAACAGCTCCGTTTCCTCAGCGAGATCGTCGACCAGGGCTTCTCCATTTCGAAAGCCGCGATCGCGCTCAACACCTCGCAGCCGGGCATCAGCAAGCAGATCCGCCTGCTCGAGGAGGAGTTCAAATTCGATTTGCTCCAGCGTCGCGGAGGCCGGATCGTCGGCCTTACCGAACCGGGCGTCGCCTTCGTGGAGACGGCCCGCCGCATGCTCCGCGATGCGGGAAACCTGCGGAAGATCGGCGACGAATACAATCGCGAGGACAGCGGACGCCTCGTCGTCGTGACCACCCACCTTTACGCCCGCCACGTCCTTCCGCCGGTGCTGGAGGCGTTCGCTCGCCGCTATCCGCGCGTGCAGATATCGCTGCAGCAGGTCACCCAGCGCCAGACCATCGAGCTGTTGGTTTCATTCAAGGGCGACGTCGGAATTCTCAGCGCCCCTCCGGCTGCGGCGCATGGCGTTGTCGAGCTGGCCGCGCAGAGCTTCGGCCGCAGCGTCATCGTCCCCCGCAACCATCCCCTGCTGAAACGGTCGAAGATCGGGCTGGCCGACCTCGTGGAGTACCCGCTGGTCACGCTGGACCCGTCGCTGATCGGCGGCTGGAGCCTCCAGCAGGCCTTCGCCAAGGCCGGGATGGAGCCGCGCATCGCCCTCACGGCCGGCGACTCCGACGTGATCAAGGCCTATGTGGCGCGGGGCCTGGGGATCACGGTCCTGCCGAGCATCGTTTTCGACGCCAAGCAGGATCCCTTGCTGCGCGCGATCGACGCCGACCACCTGTTCGAGAAGCTGCCCAATTTCGTCGCCCTGCACCCGCACACCTATCTGAGCGGCTACATGTACGATTTCATCCAGTTGGTCGCGCCCGAGTGGACCCCCGACCGCGTCGCCAAGCGGCTCAAGCAGCCGCACCGCCCGGCATAATCAAAACGGGCGGACTTCGGCCTTCCGTCATCTCCGGAAGCGGGCGTGGATGTTGTTGTGCTTGAAGCTTCCGGCTTCGTCGGCTTCGTTGACGTAGAGGGACAGGGCCAGGTAGCGACGCTCGTAGAGCTCGGCGAAGTGGGTTTTGATGCGTTCGAACAGTTGACTGAAGAATTGCTGTTTGAACGCCGCCGATCGCCCGGCTCCCATCAGGACGGTGATATTGACGAAGGCGTCGTCGGCCTTGCCATCGGCGATGACGTAGTCGGTCAGGCGGATGCCGCGCACCCGGATGCCCGCCCACGGGAACACCCCGTCGGCGGCGCGCATCTCCGCGGCGATCAGCTCGAGCAGGCCGCGAATGTCGGCGTCGCCCTCCAGGTTGTCGGTCCATTCGACGACGGCGTGGGCCATCAGGCGATCTCCATGGTCGCGGCGGTGCAGCCCACGGCGTAGATCGGGATCGGGGCGTAGAAGCGCACGTTCCCCCGCCCCCGCGCCGCGGCGGCCAAGGCGATGAAGGTGCGTATCTCGAAGCCGCCCTGGCCGGCCTTCTCGTAGACGTCCGCATCCGTGTACGACAGCAGGGCGCCGCGGTCGTTGCGGGCCCAGCGGTCCAGGAAATCCCGGTCCCAGGCCTCGTTGATCCGTCCGCTGTCGGGGGTGGCGGGCCAATGGGAGATCCCGCCCGTGCCGACGACGGCGATGCGTTGCGGGACCTTGTCGGCCGCGCGGCGAAGCGCCTCGCCGAACGCCCAGGCGCGATGCAGCGGCGTGAGCGGAGGCCCCTGGCAGTTGATGTTCGCGGGGATGACCGTGAGCCGGTTGTCCGGATCCAGGAAGTGCAGCGGCACCATGATGCCGTGGTCGAACCGCCACTCCTGGGCATAGGCGACGTCGACCGTCTGCAGCATCTCGGCGACAAGGGCCTCCGAAAGGGCCGCATCCCCGCGCACCGTGCGATGGGGGATGTGCAGCCAGTCTACGTCCTCGATGGGACCCGAATAGCTGTCGGCCATGCCGACCGCGAACGCGGGCATGTTGTCCATGAAGAAGTTCGCGAAGTGCTCGGCCCCGATCACCACCAGGGCGTCCGGCCGCGCCGCGTGGAGGGCGTCGCGCAACTCGCCAAAGCCCGCGTGCAGACCGTCGCGCAGTTCGGGGGGGGCGCTATCCTCCCGCCCCGTGATCCCGGGGGCGTGGCTGCAGACTCCGGCAAAGACCAGGCTCATCCGGCCACCCTTTCGTCTGGCGAGGTGGTCATGGCGTAGACCCCGGCGCGCACCGGTCCGTGGGTCTTCACCCCGTCGCGCATGCGCTGCAGATAGTCCGACCACTCGATCTGGTGAAAGGCCGCAAAGTGCATGAGCAGCTGGCCATTGACCCCCAGGACGAACAGCAGGCCGATGTCCGGCTCCAACAGGGCGCGCCGCTCCTCGTCGGTGAGCTCGTAGGCCTTCAGCACCTCCTGGCGATCCTGACGAAAGCGGGCCTGCAAGTCAGCGTCGCGGTTCAGCTGGTAGATCAGCTTGCTGACTTGATAGAGGCTCATCCGCCGACCTCGACGAGATTGACCAGGCGCCCGACCTTCTCCACCTCGCAGACGACCTCGTCGCCTCCGGAGACGAAGTGCACCCCCTGCGGGGTGCCGGTCAGGATCATGTCCCCCGGCATCAGGGTCATGAACTCGGACAGGTATTCGACCATGGTCGCCACGTCGAAGACCATGTCGCGGGTCGACCCCTGCTGGACCTCCTGGCCGTTCACCCGGGTGGACAGCGTCAGGTCCTGCGGATCGCCGATGTCCCTGGCGTCCACGATCCAGGGGCCGAGCCCGGTGGTGGCGGCCCGGCTCTTCACCTTGAGATTGGGCCGGTAGTAGTTCTCGAGATATTCCCGGATGGCGTAGTCGTTGGCCACCGTATAGCCGCCGACATAGTCGAGGGCGTTGGAGCGGCTGACGCGCCGCGCCGGCCGGCCGATCACCGCCACCAGCTCGCATTCCGGATGCATCTGGCGTGCGCCGACGGGAAGCGGCGAGACCCCGCCATGACCCACGAAGGCCGAACTGCCCTTGAGGAACACCAACGGCGTCTCCGGCGGTTTGAACCCCAGCTCGCCGATATGGTCCGCATAGTTGAGCCCGAGGGCGAAGACCGTGGCGTTCGGCTCCACCGGGGGCAGCCAAACCGCCGCCTCGGCGGGCAGAAGCGTCCCGTCCGCCAGCCGCAGAACGTCGTCGTCGAGCAGGTCGGCCCACAGAGCGCGGCCGGCATAGGAGATCTTGGCGCGTCTCACGAGACCACCTCGGCGACGATCGTGGTTTGCAGGCTGGGCAGGCCCTCCGAACGGACGACGACCGACTGGCCGAGCGCCGCCCTCGGGGCGTCGCCGGGAAGGCCGACGAGCAGGAGGTCCCCGGGCGAGAAGTCGAGGTAGGCGTGGAGTTCCGCCACCAGCGCATCAATCGGACGAAACAGCCGGTCCAGCGACCAGCGGTGGACCTCCCGGCCGTCGATCTCCGTCACCAGGTCGCCGTAGGTCGTCTGCGGCGAGGTCCAGCGGCCGAGCGGTAGGAAGCCGTCGCGGCATCTTTGGCGGATGGCGGGACGATAGAAGTCCTGGTGCCACTCGGATACGTCCAGGGCCAGGCAGACCGCGGACACGTCCGGGCTCTTCGCCCCTGGGGAGCCGCCGAAAAGCAGCGCAAGGGTGGAGGCGATCTCCACCTCTCCCAGCTCCGGCGGCAGAGGCGTCGGCGCCCCGCCCGCCGTCACGCAGGTGCGCGGCTTGATGTAGAGGACCGCCGCCTCGGGGGGGCGGCCGTAGGGCGGCTGATGGAACGAGTCCGCTCTCGCCTCGAGCTGGCGGCGGTCGTTGAGGGCGACGCCATAGGCCGTGCCTGAGAACATGAAACGCCTTCCGATCAGACGCCGAGCCGCGGAACGGCGTGCGTTCCATAGGCTAGGGCGACGTTCTTGGTTTCCATATAGAAATCGAAGCTCCAGTCGCCGCCGTCGCGGCCGATGCCGCTGGACTTCATGCCGCCGAAGGGCGCGGGCAAGTGGCGCACGTTCTCGCTGTTGACCCAGACCATGCCGGCGTCGAGGGCGCCCGAGACCCGAAGGGCCCGTCCGACGTCCTGGGTCCAGAGGTAGGCCGCAAGCCCGTAGTCCACGTCATTGGCCTTGGCGATGGCGTCGGCCTCGTCGTCGAAGGGCACGACCGTGAGCACCGGGCCGAAGATCTCCTCCTGGGCGATGCGCATGGACTGGTCGGCGTCGACGAACAGGGTCGGCTGGAAGAAGTAGCCCTTGCCGTCCACCCGCTTGCCGCCGACCGCCACCCGCGCGCCGTCGGCCAGCGCCACGCCCGTATAGCTGGCGACCTTTTCCAGGTGACGCGGATGGATCAGGGGGCCGACCTCGGTCTTCGGATCGAAGGGATCGCCGACCTTGAGGCGGGCGACCCGCTCGGCCGCCCGGGCCACGAAGGCGTCATAGATCGACCGTTGCACCAGCAGCCGGGACGACGAGGTGCAGCGCTGGCCGTTCAGCGAATAGATCATGAAGATCGCCGCATCGAGGGCGCGGTCGAGGTCGGCGTCCTCGAACACGATCACCGGATTCTTGCCTCCGAGCTCGAAGTGTACCCGCTTCAGGGTCTCCGACCCCTGGCGCATGATCGCCGAGCCGGTCTTGCTCTCGCCGACGAAGGCGACGGCCTTGATGTCGGGATGCTCGGTCAGGCGCTTGCCGGTGGTTTCGCCAAGGCCGTTCACGGCGTTCAGCACACCCGGCGGCAACCCGGCCTCGTGGGCGATCTCGACCAGCAGGCGGGCCGAATAGGGCGACCATTCCGCCGGCTTGTGCACCACCGTGCAGCCCGCCGCCAGCGCGGGGGCGATTTTCCAGGTGGACAGCATGAACGGCGTGTTCCACGGGGTGATCACCGCCACGGGTCCGATCGGCTGGCGGGTGGTGAAATTGAGGTGGTCCGGCGAAGGCAGGGCCTTGCCGTCGGCGGCCTGTGGAGCCAGGTCGGCGAAGAAGCGGAAGTTCTCGGCGCCTCTGAGGGCGGCCTTGGACATGAAACGCCAGCATTGGCCGGCGTCGAGGCATTCGACCGCAGCGATCTCCTCGGCGCGCGCCTCGATGAGATCGGCGACGCGGTGCAAGATCGCCTTGCGCTTTTCCCCGGAGGTTCCGGCCCAAGCCGGAAAGGCCGCCTTGGCGGCGGCGACCGCGCTGTTCAGTTCTGCGGGCGTGGCGTCACGGACCTGCCCCAACACCTCGCCGGTTCCGGGTTCGGTGACATCGAAGGGAACCCCCTCCCCGGCGACGGTCGCGCCGCCCACGAAATGGCCGAGGGGCTTGCCTCGAAAGGCCGAAATGGCGGCCAGGGCCTTGTCTCTGGATGTCTCCGGCACGGGTCCGCCCTCTCCTAGGAATTGGAGCTAATTATCATGTTAAGTTTTACGCCGCCAGCAGGCGCGGGGTCACGAAGCGGTCAAGGATGGCGCGCGCGCCGGCGCGTCCACAACGGCTCCGGACGCTGCACCGCGGATGCGGTCGATCAAGGCCGTAGGATCCTCCGGCGCGCGGTCGCCGCGCCAGGCCACGTGTTGATCGGGGCGCGACAGAAGAAGGGCGTGCTCGTAGACCGGCGGAACGCCCGAACGACCGACGTCGAGCACGGTCAGCGGCACGCCCTTGCGGCGCGCCGCCTCGACCAGGCCGGTCACGGCGATGCTCCGGTCAAAACGTAGGAGGGTGTAGTCGGGGCCCATGGCGTCATAGAGCGAGCGGCCGTCCTCAAGCCAGAAGTGGGGGGTGCGGCAGCCCGGAACCGTGGACGGGGTGAAGTCGGACATCGAATAGCCCGGCGCGGCCGCCCCGTCATAGGCGATCAGGGGCGAGGTCTCATAGAAGTAGCCGAAGTTCAGGCCGCCGCAGCAGTACTGCCGGACATTGAGGTCATAGGCCGCCTGTCCCAAGGCGCGCCGCGCCGCCTCGCCCTCGGGAGTGAGCGCCTCAAGGTCGTCCGGCACCGAACGGCGCTGCTCGGCCGCTTGCTGGGCATGGTTCATGGCGAAATAGGAGACCTGCTCGGTGATCGGCCCCCGTTCGCCCTCATAGGCGTCCAGGATCGTGGCCGGGGCCCACCCCCGCAGATGCGCCGCCAGCAGCCAGGCGAGGTTGGCGGCGTCGGCGATCCCCGCATTCATGCCGTAGCCCGCGAAAGGCACCCAGATGTGGGCCGCGTCGCCGCAGAGGAACACGCGGCCGCGGCGGAACCTGTCCGCCACCAAGCGCCGCCCGACCCAATCCTCGTTGGTGATCATCTCGTATTGGAAGTCGGGGCCAACCCCCAGGATCTGGCGGATCGACCAGTCGCGATCGACGGAGTCGAACTCCGGCTCGTCGGCCTTGAGATAGTTGTGGACCAGCCAGCGGCGCTCGCCGTCGATGGCGTAGACATTCCCCGAACGGCGCGGATTGAGCGAGAAGTTCGACCACGCCGGCGCCGCGGTCATCATCCCCAACAGGGCGGGGGCGTCGATGAAGCTCGACTGCACACGCTGGACGACCGCATCGCCGACCAGTTTGGCGCCGATCGCCTTGCGGACACCCGAGCTGCCGCCGTCGCAACCGATCAGATAGCGGCAGGAGATGGTGGAGACGGCGCCGGTTTCGAGATCGCGGATCTTGGCCGACACGCCGCCCTCGACCTCCTCGAAACCCTCGAGGGAGGTCCGGCTCATGATCTTCAGGCGCGGCTGCTCCACCGCGTATTGAAAGAGGATGGGTTCGAGGAAGATCTGGTTGATCCGATGGGGCGGCTCGGGCGTCGGCCACCAGGTGTCGTCGCCTTTCTCCCCTCGCGCCCGTCCCGCCGGTGAAGGGATCCGAATGCGCGACATTTCCTCGCCGACGGTGGTGGTGCGATAGGAGACGTCGTGCGGATAGTCGGCGGGCAGGCCCGCGGCACGGATGGTCCCCGCGATCCCGAGCCGCCGGAATATCTCCATGGAGCGGGCCGAGACATGGTTGCACTTCACGCTCGGCGGCTCCCCGGCGCGGCGGAGCTCCACGACACGGACGTTCACTCCACGAGAGGCCAAGTCGATAGCCAAGGTCAGGCCGACCGGGCCCGCCCCGACGATCAATACGTCTGTATCGTGATCAGTCCCGTTCACTTAAGTCTCCGTCCGTCGGCGGCGATTGCAATACCAGCGAAGCGCCCCTATGCGAGCGCCGTCGTTGACGCGGCGACCAGATACATAACATGTTTAGTATCTCGTCGCAATTCAGGGAAGGATCTTCCCCGTCACCACCGTAGGGCGCGCCGCGACGGCTCAAGTCGCCAGGGAGTCGGGGCGAGGCGAGCAACGCCATTTTCCTTATAAACTGCGCTATTGACCTATATGAAGGTCGAGTCCATTTTGCATCGGCGGCCAAGCGCACGCCAGCGATCGTACGCGTGGACGGTCAAGGGAGTTGGGAGCGAAGATCCGAGCTTGCCCTCAAAACAAAAGGCCTCGATTCTGGCCTATGATCATATCTAGTGTGGGCGTTCTTCGCCTTCATGACCGCCGCCTCGGAGGCCACCCCTGTCACGTATTCCGCTCGTCGATGAATTCGCCCTGAGCCCTGAGCAGCGTCGCGTCTACGACAAGATCGTATCGGGACCCCGCGGCCAGGTGGTCGGGCCCCTACGCGCCGCGCTGCATCATCCGGAACTGGCCGACCGCTGGCAGGAGTTCGGCGAGATCCTGCGCTATCGCACCAGCCTGCCTCACCGGCTGAAGGAACTGGCCATCATCGTCACCGGCCGCCACTGGAACTGCCCGGTGGAGTGGGCCATCCATGCTGACGCCAGCTTGCGGGCGGGCCTGCCGCCGGCGCTGGTCGACTCCATCCGCCTTTCCGAAACGCCGACCTCCGCCGACGAAGACGAACTGATCGTCTACGAATACACCCGGGAACTGCTGCAGCACGGGCACGTCTCGCAACCGGTCTACGCCGCCGCGCACGCGCGCTTCGACACCGTCGGCCTGGTCGAGCTGACGGCGCTGATCGGCTATTACAGCATGGTGGCGATGACCCTGAACGCCCACGACGTCCCTGTGCCCG
This sequence comes from Caulobacteraceae bacterium, assembly GCA_035493955.1. GTDB lineage: Bacteria > Pseudomonadota > Alphaproteobacteria > Caulobacterales > Caulobacteraceae > NCED01. The sequence continues at coordinate 125,038 of DATJHI010000040.1, forward strand.
ACTATCCGGGCTCGAAGCTGCCGCCGTTGTCGGCAGGACCCGATGGATTGTCGCCGCTGGCCGAACTCGCGCCCGCGCCGTCCGCCCCCTCGCCCAGCCAAAAGCAGGCTGCACGGAAAGCCTGACGTCCCCGGCTTGATCGGAACACCGCCTTGACCGCATCGATTCCGCCGCAGCTCGTGGTGTTCGGCGACATCCCCCCCGAGCTCCGCCAAGCCCTCGAGCCCGCCTATGAACTGGTCGGCCGTACGTCCCTGCCGCCAGGGCCGGCCCCCGGTTTCGACATAGCCGTCACCACCAGCGTGACCGGCCTCGACGCAGCCCAGATGGCCGCCCTGCCGGACCTGAAACTGATCGCCTGCAATGGCGCGGGGCTCGAGAACATCGATGTGGCGGAGGCGAACCGCCGAGGGGTGGTCGTCCGCAACACCCCCGACGCGGTGACCACGGACACGGCGGACTTCGCCCTGGCGCTGATCTTCGCGATCTCCCGGCGCCTGGTCGAAGGGGACCGGTTTGTCCGCGCCGGCCGATGGACCTCTGCCCGCATGGCGCCTTCGGTCCGCGTCCGGGGCAAGCGCCTGGGGATCGTCGGTTTCGGCAAGATCGGCTCGACCGTGGCCGAGCGCGCCGCGGCCCTGGGCCTCAAGGTCGCCTACAACGCCCGCAACGCCAAGCCGGGCCTTCCCTATGGGTTCGTCCAGAGCGTGGGCGACCTGGCGGAGGAGAGCGACTATCTGGTCCTTGCCTGTCCCGGCGGCGCCGAAACGCGCCACCTGGTCAATGCGGAGATCCTGCGGCGGCTGGGACCCAAGGGTTATCTGATCAACATCTCCCGCGGCTCGGTGGTCGACGAAACCGCCCTGCTCGCCGCGTTGCGGGACAAGACCATCGCCGGCGCCGCCCTCGACGTGTTCGAGAACGAGCCGGCGATCGATCCGGCCTTCTTCGCGCTGGAGAACGTCGTGCTGACGCCGCACCTGGCCGCCGTGACCCAGGAGACCCGGGCCGACATCGCCGAGCACCTCAGGAGCGGTATCGCCGCCTTCCTGAACGCCAAGACCGCCTAGGTCAGGTCGCCGAGGGCGCCGAGGCCCGCGCCGCGGCCAGGCCGGCGAGGATATCCGGCAGGCGGTCGGCGGCTTCGTGTGCGCCTTCCTCATAGAGGCTGCGGCCGTGCGCATCGATCCCGACGGTCACCGGGCCGAGACCCTCCACCTGCAGGCGGGTCACCCGGTAGTGGACGATAAGGTCGTCCCAATACACGGCCTCGACCTTGCGGATCGCCTGGGACAAGAGGGTGCAGCCGCCGCCGAGGAACGACAGGTAAACGCAGCCGACCTCTTGCATGGCGCGGGCGCTTGCCACGTCCAGCCCGCCCTTGCCCCCCGTCACCCTCAGGCCGAAGCCGCGGATGAGTTCAGGCATGTAGGGGTTGAACCGGGTGGAGGTGGTGGGATTCATATAGACGAGCTCTGGTCCCCCCGGGGTCTCGTGGCTGTAGCCGCCGAGGTGCAGCAGGCTTCCGCCCTCGAGGCCGAACGGCAAAGGTTCGCCCCGGCGCAGGTAGTCCAGCATGCGCTCGTGGGTCGGCATGCCGGCGGTGATGGTGATCTCGCCGTTCAGGGTTATGAGGTCGCCGGCGTGCAGCGAACGCACCTCCGCCTCGGAGATCGGCAGCGAAACCGCTTTCGGGCCTTGCATCGGGCTACTCGTAATATTCGACGTGGCCGGAATTGAAGATCCGGGCCGAACGGCGGCGATTGATCCAGCAGTTGAAGCACACCGCGACCGGGGTGAAACCGTGGCCCGCGGCGTAGTTGACGTGCACGGCCATGGCGGTGCTGCCGCCGCCGGTGCCCATCGGCCCGAAGCCCGTGGCGTTCACGGCGGTCAGCAGCCGCGCCTCCATGTCCCGCAGGATCGGCTCCGGGTTGGTGGTCCCGAACGGCCGCAACATCGCCTCCTTGGCCATCTTGGCCGCGTAGTCGAAGGTGCCCCCGATCCCCACCCCGATCACCACGGGCGGGCAGTGCTGGGGACCGGCCTTCATCACCACCTCCATGATGTACTTCTCGATCACGTCGAGGGTCGGGAAGCTGAAGATCTCCAGCGCGGCCCAGCGCCCCGACCCCAGCGCCTTGGGCGAGCAGGTGATCTCCACATAGTCGGCGTCGTCGATCACGTCGTAGGTGACGATCGGCATGTCCTTGCCCGCATGGCCCCGCTTCAGGGTCAGGGGATTGGTCACGTGCTCGAGCATCGGCGGCTGGATGGTGGCGACCAGATCGGCGAAGCCGTCCACGAAGGCCTTCTTGATCGGGCCGTCGAACTGCACCCGCGAGCCGATCTTCACGAAATAGACCGGCACCCCGGAGTCCGAGCAGACAAAGAAGTTCTTCGTTTCGGCCGCCCGGGCGCTCAGTTGCATCAACCCCAGGGTGTTGCGGGCGACGGGATCGGTCTCGGCCAGTTCCAACTGGCGAAGGGCCGCCTTGGTCTCCTCCGGGATCTTCCTCAGCGAGCGGTCATAGAGTTCTGCGCTCACCGATTTCAGCAACTCGTAAGTGACCGCCATGGTTGGCTCTCCCTGTGCGCCGAGCGGTGCGCCGACTGGAATCCTACTCCCTTGCGGAGAGGCTGTCCGCCTCAGCCCCGCAACGGGCCTTGAAAGGTCGAAATATCATCCTATTGCCTTTAGTCCAGCAATCTGGCGACATGACGCCTCCCGTATGAAACCCGCTTTAGTCGGCCCGAGGTTCAGACCCTTGTCACCCACCGAAACCGATCGCCAGACCGCCGGCCTCGACCGGCGCGGCCTGCTCCTGACCGGCGCTGCGGCGGTCGGCGCCGGTCTCGCCTCGAAGGCTTGGGCGGCGGCCCGGACGTCGGCGCCCCCCGCCATGCGCCTCCTGCCCGCTCAGTACAGCTGGCCGCCAATGCCGGCCCAGGCGCCGGTGCGCGAAGGCCTGGCGCCGCTGCCGGACGTCAAGCTCTGGTTCTGGGACACCGGCGGTCCGGGCGAGCCCATCGTGCTGCTGCATTCGAACACGGGCAGCGGCGAGGTCTGGGGCTACCAGCAGCCGGTGTTCGCCGCCGCGGGCTATCGGGTGATCGGCTATTCGCGGCGGGGCCACAGCCGGTCCGAAGCCGGCCCGAAGGACGCTCCGGGCACGGGCTCGGCCGACCTCCACGCCCTGATGGATTATCTGGGGGTGAACCGCTTCCACCTGCTGGGTTCGGCGGCCGGCGGGTTCATCGTCCCCGACTATGCCCTGTCACACCCCGAGCGGCTGCTGAGCATGACCATCGCCTCCAGCCAGGGCGGCGTCGCCGACCCGGCCTATCGCGCGGTCTCGGACGGTCTGCAGATGGAAGGGTTCCGCCAGATGCCGGCGGTGTTCCGCGAGGTCGGGCCCTCCTACCGGGCCGCCAATCCGCAGGGCGCGGCCCGTTGGGCCGAGCTGGAGAAGGCCTCCGCGCCGAACGGCCGGATCAACCAGAAAATGGCCAACGATCTGACCTGGGCCGCCATCGAGCGGATCAAGACCCCCGCCCTGGTGATGACCGGCTCGGCCGACCTGATCCTGCCCCCCTCGCGCCTGCCGGAATGGGCCCGTCACCTGCAAAACTGCGAGACCGCGGTGATCAGCGAGGCCGGTCATTCGGCCTATTGGGAACAGCCGGTCGCCTTCAACCGCGCGGTGCTGGACTTCATCGGCCGGCATAGGGGCGGGCGCGCCCGCCAGGGGTGACGCGCCGTCCTCAGCGCAGCTTGACGTCCACCCGCACCACGTCGCCGCGGTAGATGCCGTTGGCGATCAGGACCAGCACCCCCCGCTGGTCGACCGCCGAGCGGTTCACATGGACAACCGGCGCGTTCAGCGGAATCTTCAGCAGGTCGGCGGTCTCGATGTCCGCGGTCCCCACGGTCAGGGACTGACGGGCGTCGACCACGGTCACCCCCGGAAGGCTGGCGGCGAGGCGCAGGGCCGTCTTCGAGGTGAAGGCCTCGTGCGGCATCTTCTTCGACAGCTTGGCGTCCAGATAGACGTCGGCCAGCAGGAAGGGCGTGCCGTTCTGCCAATGGCGCCGGCGCAGGTGGCGGTAGGAGTCGGAAAGCTCCCCGATCGCATGGGGCCGATAGGGCGGGACCACGCCGACCTCCTCGGACAGGATTTCGATGGTCGCCCCTTCGCGGGCGCTGAGCAGGCCCGCCCAGTCGCTCTCGACCTCGCACCACAGCTGGTCCTGCGGCCTGCGGCGGACGAAGGTCCCCTTGGCGCGGAACCGCTCGACCAGGCCGTCCGCCTCCAGCATGCCCAACGCCTGGCGGATGGTGGCCCGGGCCACCCCGCAGTCGGCCGCCAGGTCGTCGACCGTGGGAATCTGCTCGCCGACCCGCCACTGACCGGATTCGATCCGCCGGCGAAACAGCGTCGCCAATTGTATGTAGCGGGAGACTGCGCTGCGGCTCAGGTCGGCGCGGGAGTCAGGCTTGGCCATCTGTCGTTCTTACCGGGCGCGGACGCTTCGCTCAACCGTCCGGTTTATTGGTCAAAAAGGGTTCGCCGCTGAACCCGGCCCGCCGCAATCGCTGGGCCGGACGATAATGGCCGTCGGCGCAGGCGCGGCCCAGGGCCTCGATCACCGTCGCCAGCCGAGCCGCGCCCACCGCGTCCGCCCAGGCCAGCGGCCCCTTCGGGTAGTTGGCGCCCTTGATCATGGCCATGTCGATGTCGGCCGGACTGGCCAGGCCTTCCGCAGCCGCGTCGGCGGCCTCGTTGGCCAGCATGGCGACAGTCCGCATCACCGCCAGGCCGGGTGCGTCCTCGATCACCGAGACGCGCTTGCCCAGGGCCTGGAACAGGCCGCAGGCGGCCGCCTGCTGACCGGGGCTGGCGCCGGCGGCGAAGGCCACGGCGATGCGCCCTGTCGTCCGGTAGTCGAGGGCGAGGTCGAACAGGGCGATCGGGCTTCCCCGCTCGGCCTGGCGTTCGGTCGCGGTCCTGCCGTCCGTCAGGGCGAGGTCGAGGCCTTCCACCCGGATCGTCCCCTCCCCCGCCTCGGGCGGACCTGCCAGACCGGCTTCGGTCAGCAGGGCGCCCAGGGGGGCGGCCGGGCCGAGGTCTCCCAGGATCCGCGCCTGCTGGGGCGCCCTCCCCGCCGCCGCCTCGCGGGGCGCAGGCGCCGCCGTTCCCTCGCCGTAGGCGTAGAACCCCCGGCCGGATTTTCGGCCCAGTCGGCCGGAGGCGACCAGCTCCTTCTGGATCAGCGAGGGCCGATAGCGCGGATCCTGGAAGAAGGCTTCGTAGACCGAGGAGGTGACGGCGAAATTCACGTCGTGGCCGATCAGGTCCATCAACTCGAAGGGGCCCATCCGGAACCCGCCGCAATCGCGGAAGACGGCGTCCAGGGTGGCCGGGTCGGCGGCCTGCTCGTTCAACAGCCGCAGCGCCTCGCCATAGAACGGGCGGGCGACCCGGTTGACGATGAACCCGGGAGTGGAGCGGCATCGCACGGGAACCTTGCCCCAGGCGGCGGCGGTGTCGAACAAGGTATCGGCCACGACCGGATCGGTCTGGGCGCCGCTGACCACCTCCACCAGCGGCATGACCGCCGCCGGATTGAAGAAGTGCAGGCCGGCGACACGCTCCGGCCTGGCGAGCCCGGAGGCCAGCTCGGTGATGCCGAGGGACGAGGTGTTGCTGGTCAGGATCGCCTGGGGCGACAGCCGCGCCTCGATGCTGCCGAGCAGTCCGATCTTGACGTCGAGCTTCTCGACGACGGCCTCGACCACCAGCATGGCGTCCGAAAGGTCCCCGATGGCGGCGGCAGCGGTGATCCGGGCCAACCGGGCCTCTGCCTCGGCGGCGTCCAACCGGCCGCGCTGCACGCTTCGCTCGAGATCGGCGCGCAGGCGGCCCAGAGCCGCGCCGACGGCCTCGGGGGCGACGTCGTAGAGGCGGACCCGATGTCCGGCCGCGGCGGCGACCAGGGCGATCCCGGCCCCCATGGCCCCGGCCCCGGCCACGGCGACGACGGCCTCCTTCGGCAGGGCGGCCATGCTCAGAGCACCCCGCGGTCGTAGAGGTCGGCGATCTCCCCGGGACCGAGCCCGAGTTCGGCCAGGACTTCGGCCGTGTGCTCGCCCAGCAGCGGCGGCGGCCGGTCGAAGGACAGGCGAGCGTTCTGGAAGCGCATGGGGCTGACCACCTGGGGTACGGTCCCGGCCACCGGATGGGGCAGATGCCGCAGCATGCCCCGCTCCACCACCTGGGGCTCCTCGAACAGGCCGGGGATGGTGTTGAGGGCGCTGGCCGGCACGCCGGCGGCGTCGAAACGCTCGGCCCAGTAGGCGCGATCCTGCTCGATCAGGGCGGCCTTGATGATCTCCACCAGGGCGGGAAGGTTGCGCACCCGGTCGGCGTTCCGTTTGAAGCGCGGGTCCTGGGCCAGCTCGGGGCGGCCGATCACCTCGGCGAACTTGACGAACTGGCCATCGTTGCCGACCGCCACGGCGAGGTGGCCGTCGCGGCAGACGTAGACGTCCTGGGGCTGGATGTTGGGATGGCTGTTGCCCCGGCGGACCGGCGCCTTGCCCGAGACGAGGTAGTTCATCGCCTGGTTGGCCAGGAACGCCGTCTGCACGTCGAGCATGGCCAGGTCGATGTAGTCGCCCTCGCCGGTGTGGTCGCGGTGGGCCAGGGCGGCCAGGACGGCGACGGCCGTGTACATGCCGGTCATCAGGTCGACGATCGGCACGCCGACCTTCTGCGGCCCGCCGCCGGGCGCGTCGTCGCGCTCTCCGGTCACGCTCATCAGGCCGCCCATGGCCTGGATCATGAAGTCGTAGGCCGCCTGTTCGCGCCGCGGCCCGGTCTGGCCGAAGCCGGTGACCGAGGCGAAGATCAGCTTGGGATTGACCGTCTTCAGGTCCTCGTAGGCCAGGCCGAAGCGGGCCATGTCGCCAAACTTGTAATTCTCCAGCACGATGTCGCAACGGGACGCGAGCGCCCGGATGATGTCGCGACCTGCCGGGTCGCTCAGATCGACGGTGATCGAACGCTTGCCGCGGTTGACCGAAAGGAAGTAGCCGGAATCGGTGGTCGGCTTGCCATCCCTGTCGGCCAGGAAGGGCGGCCCCCAGCCGCGGGTGTCGTCGCCAAGGCCCGGCCGCTCGACCTTGATCACGTCGGCGCCGAGATCGGCCAGGATCTGGCTCGCCCAGGGCCCGGCCATGATCCGACTGAGATCGAGCACGCGCACGTGCGACAGCGGGCCGCTCACGACGCCGCTCCGAGGTCGCGGGCTGCGGGTCCGAGCGCATCAATGGTCATGACTACCCCTTAGGGTTGTTCGCGGCCGTCAGGCCTGCAGGATGGTGACCGCGCAGTTGCCGCCGGCGCCGAGCACATGGGCCAGGCCGACCCTGGCGCCCTCCACCTGGCGGGGGCCGGACTGGCCGCGCAGTTGAGACACCAGTTCGACCACCTGGCCGAGATGGGAGGCCCCAACCGGCTCGCCCTTGCTGATCAGTCCGCCGCTCATGTTGACGGGGAAGCGGCCGCCGATCTCGGTGGCGCCTTCGTCGATCAGCCGGCCGGCTTCGCCCAGGGGGCACAGGCCCAGCTCCTCGTAGATCTCCACCTCGCAGAAGGCGTCGGTGTCCTGGACCTCGAAACAGTCGATGTCGGTCGGGGACATGCCGGCCTGGGCGAAGGCCTGGTGGGCGGTGACTTCGGTCGGACCCGGGTTGTTGGCGGTGGCGCTCATACTGTCGGCGGGGCAACGGAAGTCGGCGGAGTAGCGGGCGATGGTGTGGCTGACCGCGGCGATGCGGATCTCCCGCGCGCCCAGTTCCCGGGCCTTCTTCTCCGAGGCCACCACCACCGCGGCGGCGCCGTCGTTGGGGGCGCAGATCTCCAGCAGGCGGATCGGATCGCAGACCATGGGCGAGGCCAGTATCTCCTCGATGCTGAACGGCTTGCGATACATGGCGTTCGGATTGTGGACGCTGTTCCTGTGGTTCTTGTAGGCCACCTTGGCGATCTGCAATTCCGTGGTCCCGAACTCGTGCATGTGGCGCATGGCGCGCATGGACCAATAGCTGGGGTTCATCGACATCCCCAGCTCGATCTGCCAGGGCGCATAGATCATCGACGGGTCCATGAATCCGCGCGGCATCTTTTCTACCCCGCAGACCAGGGCGAGGTCGACCTCGCCCGAGCGGATTGCCAGCACCGCTTGGCGCAGGGCCGCGCCGCCGCTGGCGCAGGCGGCCTCGATGTCGACGATCGGGATGTCGGTGCCGCCGAGGCGGCGCAGGATCCGCGCCCCGGAGGTGGCGGGCAGGTACATCCGCGACAGATAGGCGGCCTGGATGTCGCGCCAGGCCACGCCGGCGTCGCGAAGGGCGTCGCCGGCGGCTTCGGAGCCGATGGCCTCATAGGATTTGTCGAACCGGCCGAAGGGGTGGATGCCCGCGCCCAGTATGTAAACATCGCTCATTGTGGAGGTCTTTCGGGGCTCAGGCGGCGCGGTAGGCGAAGGCGACCACCTCGCGCCCGGCGTCCTCGGTACGCAGGACGTAGGGGCGGATCCGAAGGGGCATGCCGATGGCGAGGCTGTCGATGTCGGCCTCGATCGGCGCCATCACCCGCAAGCCGTCTGGAAGCTCGACCAGACCAAGGCCGAAGGGCTTGAAGGGGTCCGGGCCGTGGTAGTTACCCGGCGGCTTGTGCCGCACCACGGTGTAGGTCCAAAGGGTCCCCTCATCGGCGAGGGCCTTGCGCGCCAGGTCCACCCCGCCACAATTGGGGCAGATCTCGCTCACGCCCAGGCTGGTCTCGCCGCAGGTCTTGCAGACGCTGCCGCAAAGATGGACCTGGGCCAGGTCGTCCAGCGGGCCGATCAGCAGCCCTTCGCGGATCGACCTTCGGCCGCCGTCGTTCGCCATCACCATCTCCATCCGCCGACACGGCGGAACGTTCTAAACATCATGTATATGACCTTTATGGGCCGGTGCGGCTTGCGTCAACGCGCAAAGCCGCTTCCGCACGTTTCATGCGCCCCGGTATTGCGGACGACGCTTGTCGAGGAAGGCCTGCATGCCTTCGGCCTGGTCGGCGGTGTCGAACAGAAGCTGGAAGATTTTCCGCTCCATGGCCAGGGCCGCGCTCAGCGGCATGTCCTGACCGAGCCGCACCGCTTCCTTCACCCCGCGCACGGCCAGGGGCGGCATGCCGCAAATGGTCTTGGCCAAATCCAGGGCGCGCGCCATGGCCTGTCCCGCCTCCACCACCTCCGATACCATGCCCATGCCCAAGGCTTCGGCCGCAGAGATCTGCTCGCCGGTCAAGGCCAGCTTCATGGTCCGGTACTTGCCGATGGTGCGTAGCAGGAGCTGGGTCCCCCCGGCGCCCGGCATGATTCCGACCCGGATTTCGGGCTGGCCGAAACGTGCCCCCTCCCCCGCCACGATGATGTCGCAGGCCAGGGCCAGTTCGCAGCCGCCGCCGAGGGCGTAACCCTCCACCGACGCGATCACCGGCTTGGGGCAGGCGCGCAGAGCGGTGAAGACGCCATCGGTGACCCACTCCGTGTGCTGGGTCGGGGTCATGTCGCGCATCTCGGCGATGTCGGTGCCGGCGACGAAGACGCTGGCGCTGCCGGCGAGGATGATCACCGCAATCGCGGGATCCTGGGCCAGTTCGAGGACGAAGCCTTCGATCAGCCGCTTGACCTCCAGGTTCAGGGCGTTGAGCCGCTCCGGGCGGTCGATGACGATGCGGCCCACGCCCGGCTCGGGACGGTCGCACAGGACGGGGAGCGCGGTCATGGGTGTTCGCCAACGATGGGGGTGGTCGACGCCAGCGGCGCCGAATCCGCGACGGCGCGGGAACGCAAACCGAGCAACAGCGCCAAGGCGCCCACGGCCAGGAGACCGCCGAAATAGTACTGGCCGGCGGCGAGCTGGCCGGTGACGTCGGTCAGCCAGCCCACGAGGATCGGGCTGAAGAAGCCGGCCACGGCGCCGGCGGTGGTGATCAGGGCGATCCCCCCGGCCGCGGCGGTGCCGCGAAGATAGTTGGAGGGTGCGCTCCAGAACGGCCCGGTGGCCCCGAACATGCCCATGGAGACCACGGTCACGACCGCCAGCGACAGCCAGGTGCTGTCCTTGACCACGGGGAGCAGGCACCAGGCCGCAGCGGCGACCAGGGCCGGGCCCGCCGCGTGCCAGCGACGCTCGCCGCGTCGGTCGGAGCTCCAGGCGACCAGTTGCTGGGCCGCGACGCCGCAGATGTAGGGAACGGCCGCCAGCAGCCCCACGTGCCAGACATTGGTCACCCCGGTCCGCTGGATCACCGTGGGGACCCACAGGGCCAGTCCGCCTACGCCGGCGATCATGCCCATGGACATCAGCGCCAGCACATAGAACCGCCCGTCCTTGAGCGCGCCGACGAAGCTCGTGTGGCTTCCGACGCGCTTGTCCGCGGCGTCAGCCTCAAGGTCGGCCAGGACGATCGCCTTCTGGGCCGGAGTGAGCCAACGCGCCTGGTCGGGGCGGTCGGTGAGGCAGTAGAGGGCCGCCGCGGCCAGCAGACAGCCCGGCAGGCCCTCGATCAGGAACAGCCACTGCCATCCCTTCAGGCCGGCGAGGCCGCCCATATTGTGCATGATCAGGCCGGAAATCGGGCTGCTGATCACCCCCGACAGCGCCATGGAGGACATGAACAGGGCGGTGAACCGGGCCCGGCGCCGCGCCGGCACCCACTGGCCGAGATAGAACAATACCCCGGGGAAGAACCCGGCCTCGGCCGCGCCGAGCAGGAAGCGCAGGATGTAGAAATGCGCGGGGGCGATGATGAAGGCCGTCGCCGCCGAGCACAGGCTCCACAGCAGCATCACCCGCGCGATGGTCGCCCGCGGCCCGATCCTGACCATCATCAGGTTGGAGGGGACCTCCAGCATGCTGTAGCCGAGGTAGAACAACCCGCCGCCCAGCCCATACATCGCTTCGGTCAAGCCGATGTCGCGGCTGAGCTGCAGCTTGGCGATGCCGATGTTCGACCGGTCCACGAAGGCCGAGATGTAGCAGATGATCAGGAACGGGATCAGCCGCCAGGTAATCCGGCGATAGGTCGCCTCCACCGCCTCCGGGGCGGCGCCATGCTGGCCGAGCGTCGTCATCGCATCCTCCCCGGGGCCGGAGCGCGCCTATAGGCTAGTTATGTGTGTTTTATCCCGCCTGCCTGGCCGGTCAAGGAAAGCCGAACAGGCGGGCAGGATTGTCGACCAGTATGCGACGGCTGAGGGCGGCGTCGCCCACCCAGGCGGTAAAGCGTTGCAGAAGGGCGCAGACGTCGGGGCTGCGCTCCGCCAGCCGGATGAACGGCCAGTCGGAACCCCACAGCAGCCGATCGGGATTGGCCTCGACCAGGGCGTCGTGGAACGGCCGCGCCGCCTCGTAATCGGGGGTGAGGGCCGCGAGGCGGCACAAGGACAGCTTCACCCAGACCCGCCCCTCGCGGACGAGGCCGAGCAGACGCTGGAAGCTCGGCGCCGCGGTTCCAGCCTCCACTTCGACCATGGCCATGTGGTCCAGCACCAGCGGCAGATCGAGCCGAGCCAGGGCCGGCAGGTAGCGGTCGAGGTCCGCGGCCGAGGCCCAGGCATGGGCGTGCCAGCCCAGGGCGCGCAGGCGCTCGGCCAGCAGCGGCAGCTGGTCCAGGCCCACCGCCCCTTCCCGGGAGGTCCCGTCGGGATTGCGCGCTTCGGAAAATCTCAGGCCCCGGACCCCGGCCCGATCGAGGGCGGCCAGGGCCTCGTCCGCGACCTCGGAGCCGGCCACGCCTATGCCGCGCAGCCGATCGCCCCCCTGCGCCAGGGCATCGACCAGGGCGGAGTGATCGGAGCCGTAATAGGCGGGCTGGACCAGGATCGCCCGGCCAAGACCGGCCCGGTCCAACATCTGGCGGTGCAGGGGCGCCGGGGCCGCCGGCAGGGCGAACGGCGGGGGATGGATAAGGGGAAACCGCCCCGATGGGTCGAAGACGTGGGTGTGGGTGTCGCACGCTCCTTCCGGCAAGGCCCGGGCCGGCTCGGAGGGCATGCGCGGGGCGATGAACAGCGCCGGCTCACTCATGGGGCACAGTGGCGCGGGCCGAACTGCGCGCGGAAAAACACTCGAAAAAGGCGGTGAGCGCGGGCCGGCCGGTTCGCCATCCCATGTCGGCGAAGCGGAAATCCAGGTAGCCCAGCGCGCAGCCCAGGGTGATGTGACCCAGATCGAAGGACGCCGGAGAGAACCTTTCCGCCTTACCTTCCAAAACTCGGAGGGCCGCCGCGGTTTTAGCGGCGTAGGCGTCAAGATGCGGCTGCGAACGGGTCTCGGCCGGCCGGTCCCGCTCGTTTCGCCACAGGATCAGCAGGTCCAGCAGGCCGTTGGTCAGGGCGTGGAGGGTCAGGGTCCGAAAGCCCGCTTCCCCGGCCGGTACGACCTTGGGCCCGTCATGCAGACTGTCGAGGTAGAGGCAGATCACCAAGGAATCGAACAGCGCGGTTCCGTCATCCAGGACCAGGGTGGGAATCTTGTTGAGGGGATTGTCCGCCATGACCGCGGCGTTGACCGAGGTCATGACCACCGGCGAGCGGACCAGGGTGATCTTGTCGATAAGCCCGATCTCGACCGCCACGATCATGACTTTGCGTACGAAGGGCGACTTCGGCGACCAATGCAGCTTCATGATTTTTCGATACTCTCAGGCTCGAGACCGCAGCGACCGTCGATCGTCTGCGCATAAAGGCAGACGCGCGCGGACTTTGTCTGTCCACGCGCGCCGTTTCGTCGATCGACCTCGGGCTTATGGCTTGTAGGCCAAGGTCCCGTCCGGGTTCCGGCTCCAGTGCTTGAAGTAATCCCAGGCCAGTTGGGCCTGCTGGGGCGCGGTCGAATGGGCCATGTCCAGGACCCAGAGGAAATCCAGCAGTTCGAGCGGCTTGGGATCGGCGCTCATATACTTGTAGAGCTGGATCTTGCCGTTGGGATAGTGGGCGTCCACCGCCGCACGCACCAGCCGTCCTTGCGGAACCACGATGTCGTACGCCGGCACATAGGGGCTGTCGTAGTGTTCGACCCGGTCGGCGGTGGTGATGTGGTTGTAGGCCTTGAAGGCTTCCAGCGCCCCTTGGGTTTGGCCCTTGGCCGGTATCTTCCCCCCATCCGGCGAGGCGTCGACGTCGGAGGATGCGTAGGCGGCCATGATCGGCATCCGGTAGTCCATCTTCGCCTTGAGTTCGGCGATCCGGGCCTGCATGTCGGGGGCGAACGGCGGGAACCCTTCCGTCGGCGCGATCGCGGCGAACACCTGCGGGCGGGTGAGCCCGGTCGTCTGCGCCATGCGGCTGCCCACCGAGAAGCCGTGCAGATAGACCCGGCTCCTGTCCACGCCGTAGGTGGCGACCATGTCGCCCACCAGGGCCTCGATCCCCTTGGCGTCGGGGCCGTTGTAGTCGGCGGCCGTCCAGGTGTTCCGGTCCGCGGCGGCGGGATAGACGGTGATGAAGCCTTCCTTCTCGCCGACCTCATGCATCCGGATCTGGCCCGAATAGATCCAGGGCGACATCTGGCCGCCGTGAAGCGAGATCACCAGGGGAAGCGACTGGCCCTTTTTGTAGGACGACGGAAGCTTGACGTAATACTTGAACGGGGCGGCTCCGCCGGCATCGACCGTACGCAGCTCGAAGGTCCTTTCGAATTCGAGCCGGGGCGTGATGGTCGCCAAGTCGCCGTTGGGCGCGGAGGTCCAGCGGGCGGTGCGGCCAAAGAGGCCGTCCCAGATCGCCGAGGCCAGGGCTTCGTCGTATTTGGCCGCGGGGGGCAGGACCGTGGTGCGGACCTGCTGGGCCGGGTTCTGGGGGTTGCGGTAGGTGGTGGTCTGCAATCCCGCGACCGCGCGGGTGTCGGCGGCGCCGCTTACCCCGTTGCTCCGCTTCCAGTAGTCGAGCTCGGCGGCGAAGCCCGGCCCCTGGGCCCCGGCGCTGAACAGCCACATGGGCACGGGCACCTCCCGCTTGAGCGGACGGTAGAGCGGCGGGGTGACCTTTCCGCGCTGGTATTGGATGGCGTTGTCCGCGGGATCGTCGCCCTTGACGTAGGCCCCTCTGAGCGGGACCGCGTTAAGGGTCGCGACGCCGGCGAACATGCCAGGGTGCTCGATGGCGAACTCCTGGGCCGCCACGCCGCCGGCGCCCGAACCGGTCAGGTAGGTGTGCGTCCCCACGACCGCCACCGGCCTGGGCGCTGCCGGCCCCGCCGGCGCTGCCGCCGCCGCCCCGCCGCGGCCACCGCCCGGGGCAGCCTGGTCGCCAGGGAAGCGGGAGAGGATATTGCGCCGGGCGTGCGCGATCGTTGCACCGAGGTAGTCTTCCGAGGCGCCGCTGGTCGACGACCAGGTTCCCTTGTCGGCCTCCGGGAACACCACGGCGAAACCGTTATCCTCGGCGAGCTTGGCCCATCCCGACTGTTCGGCGAATTGCTGAGCCGTCTGGCCGTTGTCGTGCAAGGCGAAGACGATGGGCGTCTGGTTCCAGCTGTTGGCCTTGCTGGAGACGAAATAGGCGTAGCTGCGATTGGCGCCGCCCACGTTGAGGGTATTGACGACGAGAGGATATGCGCCGGCCGTCGCGGGGGCTGGAGCCGCCTTCGCGCCCGGCGACCAGGGAGTCGCGGAGCTCAACGCCAGCATCGCGGCCGTGGCCAAACCCATCATCCACGCCACCCTCGCGCGCCCGGGGCGTCTTGCTGTTTTCGGCGACGCCGATGGACCGATCATCCGTCTCATAACCACTCCTTTGAAGCCCAATGACCGCCGAAAGACCCGTCCGTTCGCTCCGCCTGGCGCCCACGTCAGGCTCGTTCCCCGGACCGGCCAAGCAGGGACCGATCCGGGGATGTCGAACACACCGACTAGTATTGAGCCTTCAGACCGAAAGTGTAGTAGCGACCGACGAGGTCGTCGTCGCCCGCCGTGGCGCTGTTGTTCCCCGGGGTTCCAGTAAAGTTAGGCGCCGGCGCGATCCGTGGCTGTTTGTCGAACAGGTTGGAGATCGCAAGCGAAGCCTGCAGGTCGTGGCCGGCCACCTTGAAGCGGTAGGCGACGCTCAGGTCGTGCAACATGTAGGAGGGCAGCTCAGGAACCGCGTAGAACTGTAGCGGATTGCCCGTCTGTTTGACCGGACTCGAGTAACGGGCTTGCCAGTTCACGGAAAGCGGTCCGACCGTGTAGCCGGTCAGCAAGGTGACGCGATTGGCGGCAAGGCCTACGACACCGGCGTTGTTCACCACCGGCGAGCTCGCGAACGACCGGGTCTTCTGGACCGGCTGGTAGGTGTAGAGCAGCCGCAGGTCGAGGGCGCCGGGCAGGCTCCGAACGATGTCGGCGAGGGCGACGCGGTAGCTCGCCTCCACGTCGATCCCGTGGGTGAACTGCGACGCCACGTTCAGGTTGGTGCTGCGCACGGAGGTCGGGAAGTTCGCCGCCGAGTGGTCACTGAACGGCAACGGCCGCACGATCAGGGCGCACAGGGGCGAGGTTCCGCCTGAGACTTCGCATTCCCGCAGCACGTCGGCATTGTTGCCGGCGACGGTGCCGATCGCATTGGCGATGTCGATATTGAAGTAATCGACCGACAGGCCGAAGCGCGGGAACCACGACGGGCGATAGACCGCCCCGATGGTGGTGGTGCGCGCCACTTCCGGCACCAGCGCCTGGTTTCCTCCACCCATAACGAAGGTATTGCCGGTCCGGCCGGTGTGCGGGTCGTTGACGGTCACCCCCGCGATGGTCTGGCCGGAATAGAGGTCGTTCAGGGTGGGCGCGCGGATGTCGCGGCTTTCGGTGTAGCGGATCCGCAGGTCGTCGAAGGGCTCGTAGTTCAGCCCCGCCTTCCAGCTCCAGACCACGCCGCTCGAGCTGTAGTT
>DATJHI010000041.1:0-223157 GCA_035493955.1 Caulobacteraceae bacterium
ACCGGCCACGGGCCGGTAAGGCAATGAGACGTGTTGCCAAGTGAGACGTCTGCTGAGAGACGTCTTGCGTAGAGACGCTTTGCGAAAGCTGTCGCCGGTTTCGGATCGTGGTCACAGCACGAGTCGTTCTCTCGCGCATGCCACCGATAGGCCGAAAGGTGTGTCGGGGCGGTCATTCGTTGCGATGCGATGATTAGTTGTTGCGAGCGTGCGACATTCAGAGACTGCGGTTGTCTCCTGTATCCAAGTCGCTTGAGGCGTAAACCTAAATCTAATCCCACCGAGCGATCTGTCATGTTAGCGACTCAGACGGGCTGCGCATAACAACGGCGCGTGTGGTCGTGAAGCAACTGTTCAACCCTCCCGATCGTTGTCGAGATGCGCTGTCTTTCAGCACGACAAAAGGAGGTTTCGATGCTCACACTCAAGCACATTAGCGCTGCTGTCATAGCAGCCGCGCTGGCGAGCGCGATCGTGGTGGACACTGCTGACGCTCGTGGTGGCCGCGGCGGTGGCGGGTTCGGAGGCGGCGGCATGCGAGCTGGCGGCTTTGGCGGTGGCGGTGGTTTCCGCGCAGGTGGCTTTGGTGGTGGTGGCGGTTTCCGCGCAGCCGGGATCCGAGGAGGCGGCTTTGCTGGCGGTAGCTTCCGTACAGCTGGCTTTAACAGGGGGTTTGTAGGAAACAGGGGGTTTGTAGGAACTCGCTTCGCGAATGCTGGTTCTTTTGCGCGTGTTTCGAATCCTATCCGCCGAGTTGGTTGGGCCGGCAACAGGCCTGGCTGGGGTTGGAATGGCGGTCGCTGGGGCGGACGTTGGGCCGGTAATCGCTGGGGCTGGGGAGGAGGCTGGGCCGGGGATAACTGGGGCTGGGGTTGGGGCGCGGCCGCGCTAGGAACGGGCTTGGCCTTTGCTGCTGCCAACAATTACTGTGACCCGTACTATGACTACTATGGCAACTGCGGTTATGGATACGGATCGTACGGATTTGCGCCGGCGTTTGGAGTTGGATTTGGAGCGGTTCGGCCATGGGCGCGTCCATGGCGTGCCGGGTGGTGGTGGTGACGTCAAGAGAGCAGCTCAGCAAAAGACCGAGGCATGAAGCATCTCAAAATATACGAACCTAAATCTTTTTGTTGTTCATAGCCTCTTGTCTGCCCCGGTTGCCGTGCGCGGCGGCCGGGGCAACCATGAGCGCTCCACGCTCACTGCCGGACCGTGGCTGCCTCGGCCAGGAACGCATGGATGGCCGCGACAACCTGCGCGCCCTCACCGACCGATGCCGCGACGCGCTTGATCGATCCCGAACGCACATCGCCGATCGCGAAGATGCCTCGCACGCTCGATTCCAACGGCCCGCTGGCGCGGCCGGTATCCTTCCCGGTCAGCACGAACCCCCTGGCGTCGAGCGCGATGCCGGAGCCAGCCAGCCAATCCGTGTTCGGATCAGCGCCGATGAACAGGAACAGATGTCGGATCGGCCGCCGCGTCTCGTCGCCGCCGGCCTGACGCCAGCGCACCGCCGCAAGAGCGCCGTTGCTTCCTTCAAGCCCGGTCAGCGACGTGCGCGTGAGGACCTCGACATTGCCGAGGCCCGTGATCCGATCGACCAGATAGCGTGACATGCGGGCTCCGAGGTCGGATCCGCGCACGAGGAGCCATACCTTCGCGGCCTTGCTGGCCAGATAGACCGTGGCCTGGCCCGCTGAATTGCCGGCTCCGATGAGCACCACCTCCTGCTCGGCGCAGAGGTTGCCTTCGAGCGGCGACACCCAATAGTGCGCGCTTGTGCACTCGAACGAGTCAAAGTTCTCGATCGCGAGCCTGCGGTAGCGCGCGCCGCCGGCAATCACCACCGATCGGGTGCGAACGTGCTCGCCATCCGACAACGTCAACTGGAACGTCCCATCTTCCAATGTCTTGAGCGCGTCGACCTCCGCCGGGATGACCATCTGGGCGCCGAATTTCTGCGCCTGATTGTAGGCGCGGCCCATCAAGGCCATGCCGCTGATGCCGGTTGGAAATCCGAGGTAATTCTCGATCCGGGCCGAGGCGCCGGCCTGGCCGCCGATGGAGCGGCGGTCGAGCACCAGGGCGCTCAGCCCCTCCGAAGCGGCGTAGACCGCCGCGGCCAAACCCGCGGGTCCGGCCCCGACGATCAGGAGGTCGAACAGGCGGTCGGCGGACAGATCGGGCAACATGCCCAGTCCCCCCGCCAGCTCGGCCTCGGAAGGATTGCGCAGCAGACGGCCGTCGGGCAGCAACACCAGCGGCAGTTCGGTTCCATCGCCGGCGAACCTGGCGATCAGATCGGCTCCGTCCGCGTCGTTCACGGGATCGAGCACCACGTGCGGATAGCCGTTGCGGCTGAGGAAGGTGCGCAGCCTGATCGTGTCGGGGGTGACGTCCTGGCCCACCAGGATCGGGCCGCCGGCGCCGGTCTCCAAAAGGGCCACCCGGCGCAGGATGAAGGCCCGCATCAACAGTTCGCCGATCTCGGCGCTGGCCACCATCAGGCGGCGAAGGCCCTCGGCGTCTATCGGGGCCGCCTCGCACCCCCCCGGTCCGGCGCGGCATTCAGCCAGGGCGGGCCGGCCGCTGAGCTGGCCGATTTCGCCGCTGAATTCGCCGACCCCATGCTCCGTGGTCCCCAGGTCGTGCCCCAAGGCGTCCAGCCGCCGGATCTGCAGGGAGCCGGACAACACCAGCAAAGACGGCGCGTTGCGTTCGCCCAACCCGTACAGCAGCGCGCCGGCTCCCTCGCGACGGGGGGCGCCGGCGAAGCGGCGCACGATCTCCATCTGGGCCGGCGTAAGGACGGGAAAGACCTGCCGATAGCGGCCCTCCAGGGTCGAGGCGGGGGAGTCGACGCTCGCCATGGGTCCTCCTGTCGGAGGCGATCCTATAACGGATCGGCCGTGCGGCCAGGCGTTTTGCCGCAGTGCAGGCAAGGCTTTGGCAATCAAACCGCCCTTTTATGGACCAGGCTTGACGGTTAAATCCGCGTCCGTTCCGGAGACCAGGCTGCCGGAAGGCGTGTCTCTTCCGTCACAATTCACAGATTTGTAATGTTGCAGTCGCGAATACGGCGCCGCCGCCCCATATGGCGTCATATGGGTAGGGTTAGGATCCCGCGGGATCGTTTCACGCTAGAGGCCGTGCATGCCATTTGACGGCTATAGAGCGCCGAGACCTGAAGGACGGCCGATGCGGGTCGCCTTGTTCTCGGGGAATTACAACTACACCCTCGACGGGGCCAACAAGGCGTTGAACCGCTTGGTGGATCACCTTGAGCGCGTCGAAGGCGCCCAGGTCCGGGTCTATTCGCCGACATCGCCGACGCCGGCCTTCGAACCCAAGGGCGAACTGATCTCCGTGCCCTCGGTGACGATCCCCACCCGCCGCGACTACCGGCTGGCGGTGGGTCTTCCTGCCCATATCCGGCGCAACGTCGAAGACTTCGCCCCCGACGTCATCCACCTTTCGGCCCCGGACCTGCTCGGCCAGGGCGCGCTCAAGCTGGCCCGGCGCCTGGGCGTGCCGGCGGTGGCCAGCCTACACACCCTGTTCGAGACCTATCTCGACTATTACGCCCTCGGCTGGCTGCGGCCGGTGGTCGAGGCGCGGCTGAACGCCTTCTACGCGAGCTGCGACCTGGTCATGGTCCCGTCGCAACTGATCGCCGACCGCCTGTCCGTGGCGGGGCTGGAAGGGCGCCTGCGGCTCTGGGCGCGCGGGGTGGACGGGGAGCTGTTCAATCCCGCCCGCCGCGACCTCGCCTGGCGCCGGAGCCGCGGCTTCGCCGACGACGAGACCGTGATCGTGTTCTTCGGCCGTCTGGTGATGGAAAAGGGCCTGGGGGTGTTCGCCGAGGCGCTCGACTGGATCTCGGCAGCCCGCGAGCGGGTGCGGGTCCTGGTGATCGGCGACGGACCGGCCCGGGCCTGGATGGAAGAGCGGATGCCCGACGCGGTGTTCACCGGCTTCCTCACCGGAGCGGACCTGGCGCGGGCGTTGGCCAGCGCCGACGTCATGCTGAACCCCAGCAAGACAGAGACCTTCGGCAATGTGACCCTGGAGGCCATGGCCGCCGGTTTGGCGATCGTCGGCGCCGACGAACCCTACCACCACGTCCTGCTTCGGCAGGGCCGCACCGGTCTGCTGGTGGCCTCGACGGATGCGGAGGCCTACGCGCGGGCCGTGCTCGAGCTGATCGACAACCAGGATGCGCGCCGGGCCATGGGCCGGGCGGCGCGCGAAGCCAGCGCCGCCTATCAGTGGAGCCAGGTGCTGTCGGGGGTGGCCGAAGTCTACCAGGAAGCCATGACCCTACAGCTGACGCGCAGCCTCGCCGGCGGACTTGCGGGCGAACCGACGTCGCACCGCTTGAACCAGCGAGTCGATCCAGTCGATCGCGGCGTTGAAAGGGGTCTCCCCGGGCCGTTTGGTGCTGTGCGAAAACAACCAGACGCATAGGACGGCGAACACCGCGAAGGGAGTCCAGACCGCGACCAGGGCCGATACGTTGCCGAGGTCGACGAGACTCTGGCCCGTGTCGATGGCGTGCTCGTAGACGAACAGGACGATCGCCGACAGGACGATCCCCGGCCCCCGGCGCCCGCGCTTGGCCGCCATGCCCAGGGGCACCGCCAGCAGCGGCAACAGCGGCACCGATATGGAGCGCACGATCCGGGTGTAGAGTTCGGCCGCCGCCTGCGACCGCTCCAACGGCGTCGCTCCGGACCGCATCCGCCGGGGAAGCTCGAACAGGGTCAGCTCCCGCGGCACCACCCCGCGCGCGCGGAACGGCGGGTCGGCGGTGGAAAAGGACTGGTCGACCTGGAGCTTGCCGAAGGCGCCGACCAGGGAATCCGATCCGGTCCGCTCCTGGAACTGCTGGCCGTTCTCCAGCTCCAGCCGCAGCTGGCTGCCGTCCTTGGAGGGGACCAGGGCGCCGCGCTGGGCGGTGAACACCTGCTCCAGCCCGTCGGCGTTCACGCGCCGGAGGAACACCCCGCGCAGGGCGCGCCCGGCGGGATCGACCGCGTCGGCGGTCAGGGTGACCCCGCCCCCCGGCGCGACGAAGGTCCTCGGCTGCAGCCTTGCGTCCCACTGGGAATGTTGGGCGGCGTCGATATCGGCGTTGAAACCGTAGCGGCCGTAGGGCTGCAGCCAACCGAGCAGCAGGATGCTGACGACGGTGACCACTACGCCCACCCAGATGAACGGGCGGGTCAGGCGCACGATCGACAGGCCGCTGGCCAGGAGGGCGTCGATCTCGCTGGTGTCGCCGAGTTTGGACACCACCAGGAACATGCTGATGAAATAGGCCGCCGGGATCGCCAGGCCCAGGTAGTGGGGGGCGAGGTTGCCGATCATGGTGATGAGCAGGCCGAACCGGGCGTTGCTGTCGGCAAGCTCGTTGAACAGCTCCAGGATCCGGTAGAGCAGGAGCGCGATCAGGACGACGCCGAAGGACGCCGCCATCCCCGGCGCCATCTGGGTGACCAGATAGCGATCGACCAGCCCCGGATAGAAGCGGCGGCGGCCGGGTCTTTGCGGAGGTGAACTGGCCAAGCGATCGACCCTGAAGTCTTTCCAATCCGCGGCCGCACACCGAAGGGCGCCGTCCAGTCAACGTTAGATAACCGGCCTAGCGCGTCCGCAAAGCCCCGTGAACCGTTTTATCGTGTGCTGCGGCATCGAACCCGGCCGGGCGGCCCGAGGAACCCGTCCACACAGCGCAGCGTTTCCAGCTCTCAGCCTCTTGGGAGCACGTCCATGCTTGGAACCATTCTTCTGATCATCCTGGTCCTGGCGCTCATCGGAGCCTTGCCGACCTGGGGGCACAGCCGCTCGTGGGGCTATTACCCCAGCGGCGGCCTCGGCGTCGTCCTGGTGATCGTGGTGGTGCTGCTGCTAATGGGCCGAATCTAGCGCCGCCGTCGCCGGTCGCCAGGGAAGACGAGGCCTCCACAGCCGCGCGCCCGGAGGCCTCGCCCCCACCAGGAGGCCGAACCAGCCCAGACCCCGCGCCAGTTCGTAGGCCACGCCGCAGAGGGCCACCGTGCCGGCCAGCACCACCGCCGCCTCGACCCCGGCATGCAGGCCGAGCGGGGTCACGTTGTGGATCATCATCACCATCGCCGGCTGGTGGATGATGTAATAGGTGAACATTCCGCCGTTGAGATAGCGCACCACCCCGCCGGTGCGGGTGAGGTGGACCCTGGCGAAACCCAGGACCGCGACGATCGCGCCCCACCGCTCCACCGGATAGAGGATCTGCATCGCCGGATTGGAGCGTTCGACGAATTCCGGAATGCCTTGGCCGCCCCAGAGCAGGGCGTAGCCGGCCCATCCCGCCACGGCCAGCCCCAACCCGACCCAGCGCAGCCGGGCGAACCCGTCCCAAAGGGTTTCCGACCTCGCCGCCACAAAACCGAACAGCAGCATGCCGAACGAGATGGCGTGGTTGTACCAGTCGTCGTGGAAGTGAAGCGTGACCCCGAACGGCGGGAACAGGGCCAGCTCGATCATGATCAGCAGGGCCAGCGGCCACAGCAGCAGCCCCGCGCCGGACAGCAGGCGCTCCAGCCGCGCCTGCGCCCAGCCCACCCACCTGGGCGCCGCCCACAAGGTCGCGGCCAGGACCAGCATATAGGCCCAGAGGTAGAAGACGAACCACAGGTGGGCGTAGACGGGAACATCGACCCGATGGCCGTTCAGCGCCAGGGTGTGCCCGTGGGCGAAAAGCTCGGGCACATAGGCCAGGTAGCCCTTGGCGTAGCCCTCGGTCTTCACCAGGGTCAGGTAGGTCTGGATGGGGACCAGGAAGACGATGCCGAACAGCAGCGGCGGCAGCAGCTGGGCCGAACGGCTGACGAAAAGGCGCGAGGCCCCCAGCTTGTCCACCGCGAAACGCGTCGCCACGCCCGAGATCAGGAACAACAGGCACATCCGCCAGGGATGGGTCAGCAGCAGCAACCCCTCCACCCAAGGCGCGGTGTGGGCGCTCTTCAAGGCGTAGGGCGACCAGGCGGCGTAGACCAGCCCGAGGTGATAGGCGATCAGCCCCGCGAACAGCAGCACCCTCAGGCCGTCCACGTCGGGCCGGCGATGACGCGTCTCAGCGGGCTGCACGGGAACTCTACTCCACTCAACGGAACCGGCGGCGGTGGGCGCGTCAAACATGACCGCGACGATCCAGGCAAGCGCGAACGCTCGGACCGCTCGCTCGATTGGCGGCCCTCCTGATAGCACACTGGGGCGGAAGCGGCATTTTCAGGCGCGAAATAATCCGCTGCCGGACGGGCTAGGGGGTACGCGCATAGACCGGAATGGTGGGGGCCGGCGGATCGAGGCGGACCCGGATCGCCAGGCCGAAACCGGCGACGAGAAGCGCGGCGGCCAGACCGATCGCGACCCGCCGGGAGACCGTGCCGCAAAGCAGCGGCCATAAGATCAACATGACCGGCGCCAGGAACACCGCCATGGCGCCCGGCAGGTCCTGTCCGACCCCGAGGAAGGCGAAATGGGCGAGACCGAGGCTCTGGCCGACGCCTATGGCGCCGACGACCGCCAGGGCGGCGAGCAGCGCCGCGGAACGGACGGCCTTGTCGACCCGGGCGGCCAAGGCCGCCGCCCCCGCCCCGAGGAGCAGAGGCCAGGCGAGCACCGGCGCCGCGGCCGGCGCGGCCGCCTGCACGGCGATGGTCGCCATCAGGACGAAGACGGCGATCCCGAGCCATCCGCTCCAAAGCCTGGCCTCGCGCCTGCGCCCGACCGACGCCAGGCACAATACGGCCAAGGCGATCAGAAGCGCCTGAAGCTCCAGCCGGGGAATGGCGGCCAGACGGTCGTAGTAGTTGGCCCCTGCGCCGGCGCCCGACGCGCCGTTGGCGAGCTGCAGCAGCCCCCCTCCCGTCAGGACCACGCCGAGGCTCATGGCCGCGCCGCGCAGGGTTCCGGCCGCGGTCAGCAGGCCGGCGGCGCCGACCCTCGCCGCAGCGAAGACCAGAAGCCCCGCCGCCGCGGCGACCACCACCCATCCGCCCCAGGCCGGGTAGGCGATCAGGCCGATCCCCAGCAGGTCGCAGAACACCGCGTCCGGTCCCCGCGGCGGAAGCGTCGGCGTCTGGGCCAGGGCGCGGACCAGATCCAGGGTCTGGGCGCCGATGTGCTGGACGGACCCCGGATCGATGGCCGCCGGGGTCGCCTGGGGGGCATGATAGAGGCCCGGCCGTCCCAGGAAGGCGAAGTTGAATCCGGCGGTCCCGGCCGCCTTGGGGATGGAGAAGTCGGTGATGTTGGGCAGGAGCCGATAGACCAGCACGGCCGTCGAATTGGCCGAAGGGCGACGCACGGCGCGGGCGAAGAGGGCCATCATCGGACCGTCGCCGGAACCGGTCTCGAACATCAACGCGCGGCCGCCGCCTCCCCGGGCCTCCAGATTGATCACCGCCCCGATCCTGCGCGCCAGGGGATGGTCGCGGAAAAAGCCGGCGGCGCCGTCCGACTTCAGCTCCTCGGCGTCGGTGAACAGGACGATCAGGTCGCGCTCCCGCGGCGGATCGGACCGGAGCGCGCGCAGGGTCTCCAGGATCGCCGCCACCCCGGCGGAATCGTCGGCCGCGCCGGGCGACCCCGCCACGGTGTCGTGGTGGGCCATCAGCAGCACCGCCGGGGCGGAGCGGTCGCGGCCGGGCAGGACGCCGATCACATTGACCGCACGCGCCTCGGCTGCTGGCCGCTCTCCCCATCGGACGAGGCGGGCGCGGGCGGCGTCGCTCAGGGGCGCGGCCTGGGTCTCGACCGTCAGCCCCAAGGCCTGCAGCCGTCCGACCAGATAGGCGCGCACCCGCGCATCCTCGTCCGAGCCGGTCGGATGCGGCGCGCGGGCGATGGCCGCGATGTCGACCATAGCCCTGCCGGCGGCGAAAAGGCCGGAAGCCGCGTCGATGGGAAGGGGCGCAGGCGGGCGGGAGGCGACCACGGCCAGGAGCAGGCCCCCCGCGAGCGCCGCGATCAGGGCGAAGAGACGAGCCACCGCGGCCTCCGCGGAGCCGGGCTCAACTGGCGCGGCGGGTGCGCACGATAGCGGGCTTTGGCACGGCCTTGGCCGGGAAGAACTCGGAAGGGTGCACGAATTCAGCCCTGAACCAGGGTTTGGTCTTGGGGTCGAACACTTCCTTCAGCCAGTTGGTCACCCGCCGGATACGGGCCGCGCCGGCGAGGTCGCGATGCACGCACATCCTCAGCTCAAGTCGGGCAAGCGGCGGAAGATCCAACATCACCAGATCCGGAGCGAAGCTGGACACCGCAGTAGGAAGCAGGGCGATGCCGGCGCCGTTTCGCACACCTTCGACGATCACCGAACTTGAATTGGTGGCCATGCCAACACTTGCCAGGCCCTGCAAGGCGCCCAGCTTTACCGCCCAATTGTCCTGCTGACGAGTATAGGCGACGTGATGCAGATAACGACGCTCGGCAACCCCGGCGAGCGAAGTAGGTGTGCCGTACAAATCGAGATAAGCCTGCGAGGAGTAGAGGCAGTAGTGGTAATAACCAATCGGTGTGGCCACCACGTCCTGGTTGGTTATTTCATCGAACTGCAGACTGACGTCGACTCCCGCGCCGATCTCACTATCTGTCCACAAGCCGCAATCTATGCCGACACTAATGTCTGGGTGCTCGCGGAAGAACCGAGGCAGTTCGGGCACCAGGATATAAGTGGCGAGGCCGTCCGGCGCCGCGACGATCACGCGGCCTTCGTCCTTCTTATCCTCGTTGGTGACCAGCCGTTCGACAGCCGCCGCGGACCGCTCCATCGTCACGACGTGGTCGAGGATCTTTTCGCCAGCCTCGGTCAGGGACAGCCGGTGCGGTGAGCGGACGAATAGTCGCACGCCGAGGCGAGTCTCTAGATCGCGGATGCGCACGCTGACAGTCGGCTGAGTCAGCCCGAGCTGAGCGGCAGCCTCCGAAAAGCTTCCAGTTTCGGCGACGGCATAGAAGATTCGCAAGTCCGACCAATCCGCCCGCTGGCGCATGATCTTCGTGCTCTCAAATTTATCGATACCCGTCATTGGAACTTCGCTGGTCCGTGCCTCGATAGGAGCCTTTATCAATCACCCTCCGATTGCAAGTGGAGGTCGACCAATGAAAACCACCACACCTTACCACCGACGTTACGATCCGCGAGAAATCATCGACCTCCTGGCCAAGATTGACTTGCATCCCGCCTCCGAAGGCGAATGCGAGACAGCCTGGACGATGGCCGCCGATTTGATCAGCCCGCACGTGGCGTCGCCGATCACTTTCCAGCGCATGCAGGCCAGAACCGACGCCTCACTGTTCGTGCAGAGGCACGAGGGGCGGATCACCGGCATCACCGGCGTCCTTCCTTTGAATCCGGAGGGCCGCAGGGCGATCGAACAGAATCTGTTCGCGGCGAGAAATCCGCCGGACGAATTCATCTGTGCGCCGGGCGATTCCTTGGCCGCCATGTATCCCTGGGGCTTCGCCGCGACCACCGCGAAGGCGAAGGCGGCCGTGGTCCTGATGACCCTCAAATTGCGTCTCCACTTCCCGGATATTCCGTTCTTCACCCGCGCGGTCACCGCATCCGGCGCCAAGGTTGTTCGCGGTCGGATGGGATATGTGCCTTTCCCCGGCGCCCCTGACGATCTTCTCTGGAATCCCGTCCGCACCAGCCAGGAGCGCGCTGCATGAATGCCCGCGTCGATCCCAAACTTTCAGGCGAACCCATCCATTGTGAACTGGCTCGCCCCCGGTTCGAAACCGTGGTCGCCCGCACCCTCGAA
Organism: Caulobacteraceae bacterium; assembly: GCA_035493955.1. Classification (GTDB taxonomy): domain Bacteria; phylum Pseudomonadota; class Alphaproteobacteria; order Caulobacterales; family Caulobacteraceae; genus NCED01. Next base: position 10,821 of record DATJHI010000041.1, read on the forward strand.
GACCTGATGCAGGTCATGATGGTCCGCAGCCTCGTCTATATCGGCGAACAGCAATGTCCCTATGACGAGGAATACGACGGCAACGACTTCTGCGGCGCCACCCACCTGATCCTTCGCCGCAACAACGAACCGGTGGGGACCTTGCGGATCCGCTGGTTCGCCGACTTCGCCAAGCTGGAGCGCGTGGCGGTGCGTCCCGAATACCGCGGCACCCGCGCCACCCTGGAGCTGGTGCGCGAAGCGTTCCGGATCGCCGAGAAGAAGGGCTATCGCAAGATCCTGGGCCACGCCCAGGCCCGGTTGCTGCCGTTCTGGGGACGCTACTTCAAGGGTTTTCCCCGGCAGAGCCGCGACACCTTCGTGTTCTCGGACCACGACTATGTGGAGATCGTCGCCGAAACCACGCCGCCCGCCGACGCCCTGACCATCGACAGCGATCCGATGGAACTGCTGCGCCCTGAGGGCCTGTGGGACCGCCCCGGAGTGCTCGACTGGTCCAAGGCCCGTCCGGCCACCAATCCGCTGGGTTGATTCATGAAACCGTTCCTCAGCAGTATTCCCTATGCCGCGGCGCCGATGCTCGTGTGCCTCGACCTGCAAAGGCAGCACACGACGGGCGCCGCGGACATCGATCGGGGCGCCGCCGGACGTTGCGTCGAAACCTGCAAGCGCGTGCTCCGCCACGCCCGCGCCGCAGGATGGCAAATCGCCCACGTTCAGCGCCACGACGGGCGCATGGCCGCCCTGCCCGAACTGTTCCGGCCGATCGAAGGGCTGGAGCCTCGGCCTCGCGAACCGGTCTTCTACCGCGACCGGCCGTCGGCCTTCGCCAGCACGGCGTTCCGGGACTACGTCGGCCGGCTCGGCGATCCGCGGCTGATCGTCATCGGCTTTTCGCTGCACGCCTCGGTTCTTTTCACGGCCGTCTCCGGCTTCGAAGCGGGGACTCCGATCACGGTCGTGGAAGGGGCGCTCGCCGCTCCCTCGATGTCGCGTTTCAGCGGCGAAGTTCTGGAGACCGTCCTGTTGGACGTGCTTTCCACCTTCGCCGAAGTGGTGAGCACGGACGAGCTCCTCGACTCCACGGGGTCGATGCTCCTCCAGGCCGCCAATCATCCTTAGGAGAGGCATATGGAAATCGGCAACTATCCGGGGCTGGGGGACGTCAGCGTCCACCACCTGAGGGAATATATCCTCGATCTGGTGCACGAACTGGCGACGGTGGCGGCTCGCCGCGGCGACGCCCGGTCGGAACAGGCGCTGCAGATCTGCTGGTCCAAGATCCGGGACGGGCACGAGGACGCGGCCTAGGGGATTCGCCGTCCCCGGCGACGCCCGGCGGCGCCGACCGGGCGAACCGGCGCACCTCAGATTGTGTTTACACACTCTATAGGTGTAATTCGGCAAACGCGTTCACCGATTAAGCGTTTTGAATAGCACAGAGATGTGGATCAAGGGATATTCGCCAGCTCTTTCGGGGGGAAGATATGGCGAACGCGGCGATCCGGTTCTTGGGGGTGGCGGCGGCCATTGCGGCCGGCTCGCCTCTGCCCGCACATGCCCAGACCGATGCGCCCTTGGCGGTCGCGGATGTGGTGGTGACGGCGCGGCAAAGACCCGAGGCTGCGCAGTCCGTGCCCCTGGCGGTGCGGGCGATCACGGCGGACCGGATTCGCGACGTGCAGCCGGTTCAGCTCTCCGACCTGTCCGGCGCGGCCCCCAATTTCAGCATCGAGCGCATGGGCGGCCTGGACACGGTGATGATCCGGGGCGCCGGCGGCGGGGGGCGCACCATAGGTTTCGACGCGCGGACCGCCGTCTATCTGGATGGAGTCTACATCGCCCAGCCCGGCGCCTTGAACCGGAGCCTGGCCGACGCTGAACGGGTGGAGGTGCTGCGGGGTCCGCAGGGCGCGCTTTTCGGCCGCAACACCGTTTCCGGCGCGGTCAATATCATCAGCCGGGCGCCAGGCGCCGTCTTCGCCGGCGAGGCGAAGGTCTGGGGCGGGTCGCGGGAAGACCGCGGCGCCTACGCCAGCGTGGATACCCCCCTCGTCGCCGACAAGGTCTGGGGCCGCCTATCCGGCACGCGGGAAACCCGGAACGGCTTCACCCTAAACCTCTACGATGGGTCCCATGACGTCGGGTCCATCGACCTCGCGTCCTACCGCGCCGCGGTCCGGGTCCAGGCCGACGCCCGGCTGCGCTTCGACCTTGCCGCCGACTATGCCCTGGACCGCTCCCTGCGCGACGGGTTCGAGGCGACCTCGAACAGCGTCGGGACCGGCATGACCGACCCCTATGCGCCGGCGCCCTTTCAGATCGACGAGAACACGCCGAGGATCCGTCGCAACGAACAAGGAGGCGTCAGCCTCCACGCGGACTACAGCCTGGCGGACCTGGGCTCGCTGACCTCGATCAGCGCCTATCGGATGAACCAGGTCCGGCGCCGAAGCGACAACGACTACAGTCCGTTGGACCTGCTCTCGACCGACTACCACGACCACTTCGGACAGCTCTCGCAGGAGGTGCGGCTGGCGTCGAACGAAACGGCCCCGCTGCGCTATGTGGTCGGAGCGTTCTATCTGCACGAGGTCGCCCGTTCGAACCGCGTCGCCGCCTTCGGAACGGACACCCTGAAGGCCGGCCTGCCGGTGGCGCCGGGGTCGGTGGTGCCCAGCCGCGCGCGCATCGACAGCACCTCCCTGGCCGCCTTCGCCAACCTCGACTACCAACTGGCCCCGCACTGGACCCTGAGCGGCGGCCTGCGGCTGAATCATGAGGACCGGACCTTGCTGTTCGACCTGCAGGGCGGCCAGAGCGGGGCCTTGCGCATCGCCACCCTCACCGACTTCCACGACAAGGCGCAGGAAAGCCGGCCGACCCCGTCCCTCAGCCTGACCTATGCGCCGAGCCGGACCCTGAGCGTCTACGGCCGCTATGCCGAGGGCTTCAAGAGCGGCGGCTGGAACGTCGATTTCCTCAATACCGGGCAGGTGGTCCCGCTTCCGGGATCGAAGGGCGCGGCCTTCGCCTTCGGGCCGGAAAACGACCGGTCCTACGAGGTCGGGTTGAAGGCGCAACTTTGGGGTGGACGCGCGCGCTTCGACGCCACCGCCTTCATCATGGAGTTCCGCGACTATCAGACCAACAAGCTGATCGCCTATCCCAACGGCATGAACGTGATCGTCCTCACCAACGCCTCCAGCGCGCGCAGTTCGGGGGTCGAGCTCAGCGCCGAACTCAGGCCGGCTTCATTCCTGCGTTTCACCGTCGACGCCGGAACCCTCGACGCCCACTTCGGCCGTTTCCCGGGCGGCGGCTTGGCGGGACAGGACGCCAGCGGCAATCGGCTGCCGTTTTCGCCCCGCTTCAGCGCCAGGGCGGGGGTCGAACTCCTCTCCCCCGCCGATCCCCGCTACGGCAGCCTCGATCTGTATGTGGGCGAGCGGCACAAGTCGTTCATGTTCACCGGCCAGGAAAACCTGATGACGGAGAGCGTGCCGACCTCGGACGTCGTCGACGCCCGGCTGAGCTGGCGGCCCCCCAACGCGCGCTTCGAATTCGCCCTGTGGGGCCGCAACCTCGGCGACGCGGATTATCTGACCAACAGCGTCCGCGACTTCCTCGGCACGCACACCGTCACCCACGGCGACCCCAGGAGCTATGGCGTGGAGCTGGCCGCCCGTTTCTGACGATCAGCTCACGTCCCGGACCGTCGGCGGCTGATAGTCCGAAACCTGATTGAGCAGGTTGGGGTCGAGCAGCACGACCTGGCCGGTGCGCATCTCGATCAACCTTTCCCGCCTCAACTGCTGGAGGATCCGGTTGATGTGGACCACGCTGAGGCCCAGGGCGTCGGCCAGGGCCTCCTGGGTGATGGGCAGCGGAAATCGCCGGTCGTCGCCCAGGCCCGCCGCCGCCAGCCGTTCGCGCAGCTCGAGCAGCAGGTGCGCCACCCGTTCGTAGGCGGTATGGCGGCCCAGCCGGACGACGTGGTCGAGCAGTCGTTCCTCATCCTGCGAGGCGGTCGCCGCCATGATCCGGGCGAGGGCGGGATAGGCGCCGCCGTCCAGGGCGGCCGCCTTGAGCGCGGAGGCGTCGGCGGTCTCCACCCGGGTCAGGGCGGTGATGCTGACCTGGGTCAGCGGGCGGGATTGGGCATAGAAAGAGATCAGGTCGCCGGGAAGCACGAAGCCGAAGATTTGGCGCCGCCCGTCAGGCAGCAGGCGCTGACGGCAGGCCCAGCCGGACAGCATCAATCGCGGGACAGGATGCGACGAACCCTGGGCCGTCAATTCCGCGCCGGGTCGATGCTCCTCGGCGTGGGCGCCCAGCCGGTCAACCAACTCGGATTCGGCGGCGTTGAGGGGGTGCAGACCGTTCAGGCGCCTCAGCACCGGCTCGATCTTGCGGCGATTGGCGACCCGGTTCCCGGGGGCGCTCACGAGCCGGACTTTCCGGCCGGCAACATGGGCGGATGGACGGCGGCGAGGGCGTAGGCGACAACCGGCCTGAGGATCTGGGGCGCGCTCTGGAACTCCCTCGGCATGGTGGATGCCTCACAACCGGTCGCGAAGATCGTCAGTACGCCCGCCGACCCAACGCCGCGGTGGAGCACTGTATATTCCTTATCAAGGATAATGCACAGAAGCGCGAGCTTTACCGGCCGATTCCGCCGTCTTCCAATGGAGAGACAGGCCGAAAGGTCAGGATTTGACCCAGAAAGGCTCTGTCCTGGCGAACCGCCCGAAGGCCAGCATCGCCGCCTTGAGGATGTCCGACTCCTTGCCGCGCCGCCGGCCGACGATCAGGCCGGCGGCGAAGGCGGCCTCGGTTCCGCGCCGCCCCACCACCTCCACGGCCAGGCGTCCGGCGACCGTGAGGTCGTTCAGCTCCCCCAGCCGGTCCTGAAGCGTCTTCAGGGCGTGCAGGTAACGGCTTCGCCGTTTGGGATGATCCGGAAAAGTCTCGGCGAACAATTCGACGGCGTAACGCAACTTCTTGGCCATGATGCGCAGGTGATGCCGGCTTTGGGGATCGAGCCGTTTCAGGCCGCGGCCGCGCTTCTTCAGCTTGCGGTGAAGACGCTGGAGCGCCCCGGCGCCGAAGTCTCCGATCGGCGTGTCGCGCAGGCCGGCCGAGCCCTCGCCGTCGGCCCGGGTCCAGTCGCCGATCTCCACCCAGGCGGCCACCTGCAGCAGGAAATCGGCGAAGCGCCGGCTGTCGATCGCCGCCAGCGCCCGGTCGTAGGCGTCCGCCTGGGCTGACAACAGCCTGCGGCTCAGGGCGGAGACGGCCGGATCCTGGATTCCCCCGTCCTCGTCCTGCCCTAAGGTGTCGTGGATGAACACGTCGAGGTCGCGGGCCCGGTCAAGTTCGCCGGCCAGCCACCTGGCCTCGGCCTTGACCCAGTCGAACCGGGCGTCCGTGACCATCGGCTTGAAGGTGGACAGCACCGCGCGCAGGCGGCGGAGACCGACGCGGGTCTGGTGCAGCGCCTGGGGGCTGCGCACCCGTCTCAGCAACTGGGCGTTGCCCGCGACCTGGGCCAGGCAGCTGCGGACGGACAGGCGAAAGGCCTCGGCCGCGGGCGTGGTCGCGCTCAGCGCGGTCTGCTCGGCCTTGAAGGCGACGGTGGCGTCATGGCCAGCCAGCCTGTAGCCGCGCTCAGCCTTGGTGGCGAAGGACAGGCGGATCGGCACGGTCTCGGCCAGGTCTCGCGCCAGGCCGAACAGGGCCGAAGCGTCGCCGGACTTGAGCTCGAGCTCCAGTTCGCGGATCGGCTCGCGGCTGGAGTCGGCGCGAATCTCTCCCCGGTCGAGGCTCACCTCGACCTGGGCGCCGCCCACGTCGCACATCCGCACCGCGCGCTCGACCGTGGTGGAGAAAACCGGCTCCAGATCGCTGCAGGCCAGGCCTTCCAGGACCTCTCCGGCCGGGGTGTTGGCCAGGGACTGCGCGTCCGGCCGGCGGTTGGAGACGGCGGTTTCCCATTCGCCCCGCTCGATCAGCCCCGACCCGGAACGGGTCTTGACGGTCTGGACGAAACGCCCGGCCCGCTCGCGCACCCGCAAGGAAAGGCCCGCGTTGCGAAGGTCGTGGTCCGGCGTATCGAAATAGACGGAACGGAGCTTCTCGGCTCCCGCCGTCGCAGCAAGGACCGGGTGCTTCCTCAGCCTGGCCAACGCGCCCGCTGCGATCTCGAACTTGAGTTCGGTCTCGGATGTTCGCGCGTCGTCCACAAAGGACATGCCTGAGCCTGTGTTCAGCCTCGTCGCAGCCAGGGAAGCCCGCGGCTCAGCCGCCGAACATTTCGCAAACCGCTTTGTCCACAGGCCTCAAGTTTTGAGAATTGTCCAGACCCGGGCGGCCAGGCTCGCCGCATCTTGATCCTGGAGCCTTCGCCGAACGCCCTTAGAAACGCAACCGCAGCGACGACTGGACTGTGGTCTGCGTTTGCTTGTCGTCGTCGACCCCAACGTATTCGCGCGCGTAGCGGGCGCTGTCCACATGCACGACTTCGACCAGCACGGCGACCTTGGGCGTCAGGTCGCGGCGCAGGGCTGCGGTATAGGCCCAGCCCCATTCGTTGTTGTTGTCGCGCTGCACATAGGTCTGATCGACCGTGTCGAACCAATCGATCCGGCCGGTGAGGGAGGTGGCGCCGAAACTGTGGGTCGCCAGCACATAGGCGGACGAGAAGGTGACGTCGATCCAGATTCCCTGGGGCGTGGGATAGCCCTCCAGGGTCCTGCCGGTTATCGCCTGGGCCAGGATCAGGGTGTGCGGATCGACGTCCCAACTGGCGCCCAGGTTCCAGAATTTGGTCTCCCACGACCACTGGTCGTTGACTACCGCCGTGCGGTTGCCGGCGTTGTTGTAGTAGAACAGGTTGAAGGCGACCGGCCCGGCCGTCCGCCAGTCCAGCCGCCCATAGTAGCCGACGCGGCCGGTAAGATTGAGCGTGGGTATGGTGTAGGGGGCCTGGGCTCGCCAGATTCCCTGGTATTCGGGCTCCAGCCGCGGCAGCGGGAGCTCGCCGAAGGCGGTGGTCTTGATATCGTCAAGGGCCCAGCCGCGCAGCGACAGCAGCGTGCCGGACGTGTCGTTGTAGCCGAACCCCGCCACGGTCGCGCTGAACTCCTGGTCGCCGATCGTGCGGGTGAGTTTCTGCTCGAAACCGAGGACCTTCACCTCCTCGCCGACCCAGCTGTTGATGGCCGAGGGGGTTATGGTGTGGGCGACGCCCCAGGCGGGGTCGGTGTGCTCCAGCGAGATCGGCGGATAGAACAGGCCCGCCCGTGCGCTGTATCGCCAGTCGCTGCGCGGCGCCGGTTTGTAGGCGAGGTAGGCTTCGGTCACGTCGATGAAATGGGTCTGGCCCGCCTGGGCGTCCAGTTGGACCACCGCGCCGAGATCCCAGGTGAAGCGCGGCTTCCAGACCACGGCCGCTTCGGCCACCTGCGGCGTGATGCGGAATCCGTCCCTTGCGCCGCTGAAGCGGCCCTTGCCGTAGCCCCCGTCGGTCCAGGACCGCTCGCCGTCCGCCGCGGCCAGGCGCAGGTCGACGAGGCCCGACAGGGTTTCATGGGAAAGCAGGTCGACTTGCGCCCATGCCGGCGCCGCCGCGCCAAGGGCGAGCGCCAGGGTCCAGGCGGCTGCGGGGCGGATCACGCCACCCCCCGGATCGCCGCGGCTTCGGCTGCGGCCTGGGCGGCCAGAGGCAGTTGCAGCTCGAGGGTGAAGATCGAACCGCCCTCGGGTCGCGGCGCACCGTCGAGCGTCCCGCCCATTAGTTCGGCGAGGCCGCGGGAAATGCTCAGGCCCAGTCCGGTCCCGCCATACTGGCGGGTGGCCGAACCGTCCGCCTGCTTGAAGCGCTCGAACAGACGTTCGGTCATGGCCGGATCGAAACCGACGCCCGTGTCGGCGACGGTGATGCGGAAACGCGGCTGGCCGCCGGCATCGGTCTGGGACAGGGCCAGCCGCACTCCTCCGGACGCCGTGAACTTGACCGCGTTGGAAAGCAGGTTGTCGAGGATCTGACGCAGCCGCTGCGGGTCGCCCATCACCACCGGATCGGGGCCGTCGGGGATGTCGACGGCCAGGCTCAGCCGCTTCTTGGCCGCCGGACCTTCGAAAGCCGCGCCGGCCGCGCGCACGGCGGCGCCGATGGAGAAGGGTTGGGCGACCACCTCGGTCTGGCCGGCGCTCAGCTTCGCCGCATCGAGGATGTCCGAAAGCAGGATCTCGAGCTGGCGGGCCGAATCCGTCACCGTGCCGATCAGCCTGGCCTGCGTCGGCTCCTTCACCAGGCCGGCGAGCACCTGGGCAAGCCCGATCACCCCGTTCAGAGGGGTCCGGAGTTCGTGGCTCATATTGGCCAGGAATTCATTGGTGGTGCGGTTCGCGGTCTCGGCGCGGTCGAGCGCCACCGCCAGGGTCTCGGCGTCCCGGAGCATCTTGGCCTCGCGATCGCGGATCTCCGCGGCCATGCTGTTGAAGCTGTCGGCCAGGGCGGCGATCTCATCTCGGCTCTTGACCGTAACGGTCGCATCCTCGCCGACCTTCAGTCGCCGGGCCGCCTCCTCGAGGGCCGTGATCGGCCGGGTCACGCTGCCGGCCAGCAGGAAACTGCCGATCACGACCAGAACGACACCCAGGGCGCCGGTGATCAGCAGAGTCTGGACCAGAGGCCTGAAGGGCGCCATGGCCTTGGCCAGGGGGTAGCGCAGCATCAGCACCGTCGGCGGGCTTTCGCCCAGTGAATGCAGGGGTTTGACCAGGGCGATGGCGGCCCCGGACGGGATGGAGATATCCCGCGGGGCGCGGGTCTTGAGCGTCAGGCCGCTGGCGATGAAACGGCTGACCAGACCGCCCTCTTTCGGGTCCACATGGCCCGTGGCCGCCACCCAGTCGCCCGCGGGCCGACGGCTCAGGACCATGGCGTCGAGAGGGATGGCGGAAAGCTGCTCCAGGGATTTCATCTCCTGGGCGTCGAGGCGCTGGGCGAACACCACCCAGCCCGCCAGGGTGGGCGACAGTATAGGCGCCGAGACGGCCTGATAGGGCTGATCGTCGAGGACGAACACGCCCGAAGCATCCTCGCCCTCGTCCAGGGCGCGGTAGATCTGGCCTCCGACGCCGCCGATGGAGCGGCCGTCCGCCGTGGTCACGTTCCCGTCCACCCCGACGATGAAGGCCAGATCGATGCCGAGGCGGGCGCGCAGGTTCTGCAGGGCCGAGCGGGCGGTCGCCGCGTCTCCCGTCGCCACGGCGGCGCGGAAGCCGAAATCTCGCGACAGCAGGCCCGCGCTGTCCTGGAGCTCCTGCGACCGCAGCGCCCAGGTGCGGTCGAACACCGTGCCCGAGGCCTGCAGTTCGTCGCGGACCATGCGTTCGGCGTTGTGGGCGATGGCGCTGTAGACCGCCAGCGACACCACGAGCAGGATCGCCCCGAACAGGCCAGCGTAGAGCACCGCGAGTTTTGTCGAAAGGCGGCGGAACATCGGCGGGCTCAGTAGGCGCTGTGGCGGATGGGCGGCTTGCGCAGCTCCGCCGACACCACTTCGACGGACGCCGGATCTCGCAACACCAGTTGGCGCACCACCTCGTTGTTCGGCGCGCGCAGATAGGGGCGCCAGACGCGCAGGGTCGCCGCCCCCGTGGGCAGGCCATGCAGCGTGACCGAGCCGGTCGGCCCGGTTTTGATCGCGAACGGCGTGTCGACGACCTTGATGAAGGCCACCATGCTGTCGTGGATGTTGCAGCCGAGCGCCACGACCCCGACCTTCTCGAACCGCACGGTCGGCGTTTCACCCTTGCCGTAGAGCTTCAGTTCGAACCGCTTGGCCGGCGAAAACGAATAGACGTGATGGCGGACACCGTCGCGGTTGGGAAAGGCGACATCGCCGTTCACAGGCGTGATCAACACGAAGGGGTCGAACTGAAGGTTCTGCTGGCCCATCTCCTGGGGCCAGGCGAAGCGGATCGGCTGGGCGCCCACGCCGGCGGCAGGATGGACGGTGACAACGGCGTCGCGGATCGGTTCGCCGGCGGCAGTGCGCACATTGACCGTCAGATCGGCCGCCACAGCTTCCGTGCAGAAGAGTGAGCCGAGGAAGACAAGGGCGGCCGCGCGCATACGAGCACCTTAACCATAGTTGGTGAACCGGCCGTAAAGAACCCAGGCCCGAACAAGGCCGTCGCGCCCCAAGATCGAGCCGGGAACTATTGCTTGCACGCCTGCGAATAGGCACACTCCCCGCGGGATAATTTGGAATGTAGATCGCCGAGGCCGAATAGATTCGCAACCATAAGTTGTCGATATTGGATATATGCATCCATGACCACTTCCACCGGCTAGTCATAGCATTTGCTCGGGCCGCAGATAGCGACTTATTCGTCGAAATACCGCATCGACCCGGCTCGCGGAGCGATGAACTACGACCTTGAGAACAAACTCCGGTCCGTGGTGGATTTTATGTTGGCGCTGTCTGACCTTCGGCCACGTTCCGGGCCTGGAGCGTCTTGGCTGAACCGGCCGTCGGCCGCTAAAACTGCCCGAACGCGAGAATAATGGCCTTGAGCTCCGGCTCCTCCACCGCTTCGGCGGCGTCGGCGATGGAAAACCAGCGACGGTCGCGCTGGGCCATTTCGGGCCATGAGGCCCGCTCCTGCAACACCTCGAGGGCGAACACCCTCACCTTCACCCGCAAGGCCGCTCCGTTGCCGAGGCGCTTGAGGTAGGGGTAGACCCCGAGGGCCGTGCGGCTGATCTTGCCGGTGACGCCGGCCTCCTCCAGGGCTTCCCGCGCCGCGGCCGCGTAGGGCTTGCGGCTCTTCATCGGCCAGCCCTTGGGAATGACCCACCGGCGGGTGTCGCGCGATGTGACCAGCATGATCTCCGGAGCTCCGGCCTGCCGGAACGGCAAGGCCGCGTACTGGACCCCGGGTTTGGTCATCTGCTGGCCGCGCTTGCCCGGGTCCCCCCTCATGGGGACGTCCGGACGGGATCGGGACGGAGCGACGCCAAAACGATCATGAACACGACGCCCAACAGCGCTCCATAGGTGCAAGGACAAGGCGAGCCGGCGACCGCCGCGGAAGGGGAGGGGCGCAATTCCGCTATGAACTACGTCCGTCCCCGGATCAACCGCCCCGGCGCCCCATGTCGCCGCGGGGGCGACGGTCGAGGCCTGTGGCCGACCGGAGCGGCCAAGCCTCACACCTTCGCTCCCAGCAAAGCCTTCAGAGCCGCGGCCAGGTTTTCAATGGTGTAGGGCTTGGGAAGCAGCCTGCGGCCTTCCCGCTGGGCGGCTGCCGCCGCCGGGCTGAAACCGGTGGTGAGCAGGATCGGCAGCTCCGGACGGCGGCGCCCCACCTCCCGCGCCAACTCGATCCCATCCATCCCGCCAGGCATGACCATGTCCGAAAACACCAGGTCGAAGGCGGGTTCATGATCAAGGACATCCAGGGCCGCGGCCGCAGCCGAAGCGTGGCTGACCTCGTAGCCGAGGTCCTTGAGCATCTCGCAGACCATGGCCGCCACCGCGGGGTCGTCCTCGACCAGCAGTATCCGACCCTGTCCGTCCGGGACCGATTCAAGGGTTTTCGGCTCCTCGGCCCGCGTGAGCGGCTTTCGGCTGCGGGGAAGATAAAGCGACACCTTGGTGCCGCGGCCGACCACGCTGTCGATCCGGGCGTCCCCGCCCGAGCTGCGGGTGAAGCCGTAGACCTGGCTCAAGCCCAGCCCGGTTCCCTTGCCGACCTCCTTGGTGGTGAAGAAGGGCTCGAACACGTGGCCGATCTGGTCCGGCGCTATGCCGCCGCCGGTGTCGGACACCGACAGGCGCACATAGTCGCCCAAAAGCTCACCCTGTTTGAAGCCGGCTAGGTTCTCCGCCTCGATCCGCACCTGCCCGCCGCTGGGCATGGCGTCGCGGGCGTTGACCGCCAGGTTCAGCAGCGCAAGCTCCAGCTCGCTCGGGTCGGCCTCCACGGCCCAGAGGTCCGGCGGCAGGCTCAGGGCGACTTGGATGTTCTCCCGCAGGGAGCGCTCCAACAACACTCCCATGCCTTCGATGCGAGCCGCCAGGTCGATCACTTCCGGCTTCAGGGCGCCGCGCCGGGCGAAGGTGAGAAGCTGGCGGGTCAGACCGGCTCCACGTTCGACCGCCTGGCGCACCCCCGCTCTGATCGCTTCCCGCCGGACCGGGTCGGTCGTGCGATCGATCAGGTCGAGCCCGCTGGAGGCGACCATCAGTATGTTGTTGAAATCATGGGCCACCCCGCCGGTCAGCCGACCCAGGGCTTCCAGACGCTGGCTCTGACGCAGGGCCTCCTCGGCGCGTTCCCGCTCGGCGATCTGCACCAACAACTGTCGGTTGGCGTCGGCCAATTCGTCGGCGCGGGTCGCCAGTTCCCGGCTGGCGCGGGTCATCAGGCCGTGGGCGACCGAGAGCACCCCCACCATCACCAGGGCCATGATCACCAGAAGGCCGGTTCCGCCATAACGGACCCACCGGCGGGCGAAAGGCTCCGTCGCCATCTGGACCGAGACCAGCCCCAGCTCCTGATCGTCCTGGACCACCGGGGCGGTGACCACCAGACGCCCCTGTTCGACATGGGGCGGCGTGGGGCGGACGTGGGCGGGCGCCGTCAGGCCCGGACGGGCGTAGCTCGCCACCAGGACGCCGTTCTCGTCATAGACCCCGGCAGTCTCCACCTCCGGGTTCGCCCTGAGGGCGGCGATATATTCGCTTGCGGCGTTGCGGTCGTTGAAGGCCAGGGCCGCGGTGACGCTGGCGGCGAGGATCTGGGCTTGAACCCCCGCTTCCTGCTGCTTCTGTCCCTGATAGACCCGCTCGCTGTAGGCGCCGATGGCGAGGCCGGTCATCAGCAACACCACGGCGCTGGCGAGGGCGATCGCCGGCACCAGGCGCCAGCGCAGGGGGATCTTGGGCGGAGTCATGGCGCCCCCTCCCCTGGCGAGCGCGCGTTCAAGGCCAGGCTTTGCAGCTTCGAACTGATGGACAGGCCGTTCTGCACGGCGGCGCGGGCGTCGATCTCGAATCGGACCCGGCTGTTCTGAAGCACGAAGGTGATGATCCCGCGCGAGCCGTCGCCGTGGGCGCCGTCGGTGACGGTCAGCACGGGTTCGCCCTGGACGGCCGCGAGCGCCTGGGCCGGCGGCTGGATTTTCGACCCTGCGGCGTACAGGACGTGGCAGGGCGGGCCGCCGCGGTCGATTTTGGCCATTCGGCGAACCGTCACCGGATGGCGACCGACACGCTGACCCGCAGCGGCCTGGTCCAGCACCGCCCCGAACGGATCGTCCCCGACGACGCACAGCACGAACGGCGAGGACGGGGTCTCGAAGGCCGAAGCCGGCCATTCCACGAAGGGGCCGAACTTATAGAGGAAGGCCGCCTTGACCGGATATTCGAGCGACGAGGGCGGGGCTTGCGCGCCAGCGGCCAAGGGAGCGAACAGGGCGCACATCAGGGTCGCGGCGATCGCCAGCCGACCCCCCGTCCCCTTTCGCCGCCGAAGCCCTCGGTTCGCGCTCGCCAACCGGTCCACCCCGTTTCCATAGGCTGTCCGGCACAGCCTATACGCGAAGCCGTGTCGTTTTTAATGGAATGATGTCCTAAGGGATAATGCGGCCTTAAAGCGGCGCCGCTCGGCGCCGGCGAGCCCGGAGCTCCGATTGTGAGTCACGAACGCGCCATCGTCATTTTCGGAGCCACCGGCGACCTTGCGCTCAGGATGCTGCTGCCCTCGCTCTACTTCCTGGAGGCGGATGGGTTGGCCCCGCCCGGAATGGCGGTGATCGGGGCGGCGCGGACCGAGATCGACGACGGCGCCTTCGAACAACGGGCCGAAGAGGCGGTGCGGATGCGGGCCGCAAGCGCCTGGGACGCAACGGTTTGGAACCGCCTCAAGGCGCGGCTGGGCTATGTCCGGGTCGACGCCGCCGCGCCCGACAGCTTCGACGCCCTAGCCCTCCGGCTGGCGGGCGTGCGGGAGGTGATCTTCTACCTCTCCACCTCGCCCAGCCTCTATGGCGAGATCTGCGCGGGCCTGCGGCGTGCGGGCCTGAACGGGCCCGCTAGCCGGGTGGTGGTGGAAAAGCCGATCGGACACGACCTCGAAAGCTGCCGGCGGATCAACGACGCCCTGGCGGAAACCTTCTCCGAGGACCGGATCTTCCGCATCGACCACTACCTGGGCAAGGACGCGGTGCAGAACCTGATCGCCCTGCGCTTCGCCAACACCCTGTTCGAGCCCCTGTGGAACAAGGTCTCCATCGACCACGTCCAGATCACCGTCGCCGAGACGGTCGGGGTCGAAGGCCGCTGGGGCTATTACGAGGAGCACGGGGCCCTCCGCGACATGGTGCAGAACCACGTGCTGCAGCTCCTGTGCCTGATCGCCATGGAGCCCCCCGCGAGCCTCGACCCGGACTCGGTGCGCAACGAGAAGGTCAAGGTGCTGCGGTCCTTGCGCCCCATCGCCGGGCGCGAGTTGGAGCGGCGCACCGTGCGCGGCCAATATGTGCGCGGCGTGGCTGACGGGACCCAGGTCCCCGGCTATGCCGAGGAGGCGGGCGGACATCCGGCCGATGCGGAGACCTATGTCGCCCTAGCCGCCCAGGTGGACAACTGGCGCTGGGCCGGGGTGCCCTTCTACCTGCGCACGGGAAAGCGCATGCCGGTGCGCTCGTCCCAGATCGTGGTCCAGTTCCGCGATGTGCCCTATTCGATCTTCGGCGGCGCCAGCCTGTTGGCCAACCGGCTGACCATCCGGCTGCAACCGGAGGAAGAGATTTCCCTGACCCTGATGAACCAGGCCCCCGACCTGGCCGCCGGCGGCATGGCGCTCAAGCCCCTGTCCTTGAACCTCAACCTGGCGCCGCCCGAACGGCGGCGGCGGATCGCCTACGAGCGGTTGCTGCTGGAGGTGTTCAAGCACGACCAGACCCTGTTCGTCCGTCGTGACGAGGTTGAAGCGGCCTGGAGCTGGATCGATTCCATCGAGGCCGGGTGGGCCAGCCACGACGTCAAGCCGGCCCCCTATCCCGCCGGATCCTGGGGCCCGTCCGGCTCCTTCGCCCTGACCGAGCGCCATGGTCATAGCTGGTACGACTGAGCGCGTCTTCGCGGACGCGGAAAGCCAGGCGGCCGCGGCGGCGGACCGGATCGCCGGCGCGATCGGCGAGGACGGCGGCGACCTGGTGCTGACCGGCGGCTCCACGCCGGGACCGGTCTACGACCTGCTGTCGAAGCGGTCCCTGCCCTGGGACCGGGTCCGGATCACCCTCAGCGACGAACGCTGGGTTCCGCCCGACCATGCCGACAGCAACGAACGGCTCGTACGGGAGCGCCTGCTGCGGGGGCCGGCCGCCGCCGCCCGGTTCATCCCGCTCAAGACCGGCGCCCCAACCCCGGAGGCGGCGGTCGGAACGGTCGCCGCCGCCCTCGCGGCCATACGCCGGCCCTTCTCCTGCGTTCTGTTGGGCATGGGCGACGACGGGCACATCGCATCGCTGTTTCCAGGCGACGCCATGGACGAGACGCTGCGCCCGGACGGGCCGGACGTGGTCCGTCCCGCCCGCGCCCCGAACGGAACGCCGCGCCTGTCCCTGACCCTCGCCGCCCTGCTCGACAGCCGCCTGATCCTCGTGCTGATCCGGGGCGAGGCCAAACGCGCCGTGCTCAGGGATGCGCTGGCGGGCGCCGCGCCCCATCTCCCCATAGCCGCCCTCCTCCGCCAGGCCCGCTGCCCGGTGGAGGTCTTCTGGGCCCCCTGAGCCAGGATCTGCCCATGCCGCTCGATCCCGCCATCGCCGAGATCACCGACCGCGTCCGCGCCCGCAGCCGCGACACGCGCGCCGACTATCTGGCGCGAATGGAGGAGGCCCGCCGCCGGGGCTCGGCCCGGGGGAGCCTCAGTTGCGGCAACCTGGCCCACGGCTTCGCCGCCGCCCCCATCGGCGACAAGCTGAGGCTGCGCGACTCCCGTGCGGTCAACGTCGGCATCGTCACCGCCTACAACGACATGCTTTCGGCCCATCAGCCGTTCGGCCGTTATCCCGACCTGATCAAGCAGGCGGCCCGCGAGGTGGGCTGCACCGCCCAGGTGGCCGGCGGCGTGCCGGCCATGTGCGACGGGGTCACCCAGGGCCAGCCGGGGATGGAGCTGTCCCTGTTCTCCCGCGACGTCATCGCCATGGCCACGGCGATCGCGCTCTCGCACAACATGTTCGACGCCGCCCTGTGCCTAGGCACCTGCGACAAGATCGTGCCCGGCCTGTTGATCGGGGCGCTGGCGTTCGGCCACCTGCCGATCGTGTTCGCTCCCGCCGGTCCCATGACCTCGGGCATCCCCAACAAGGAGAAGGCCCGGGTCCGCGAACAATACGCGCAGGGCAAGGTGGGGACCGAGGCCCTGCTGGAGGCCGAGACCGCCTCCTATCATGCGGCAGGCACCTGCACCTTCTACGGCACCGCCAACTCCAACCAGATGTTGATGGAGGTGATGGGCGTGCACATGCCCGGGACCGCATTCGTCCCGGCCGACACGCCCCTGCGCGACGCCATGACCCGCGCCGCCGCCCAGCGGGTCTGCGCCCTCGCCCGCGACGGGGCTGCGCCCCTGTCGGCGGTGATCGACGAACGGGCCGTGGTCAACGGCATGGTCGGGTTGATGGCCACCGGCGGCTCGACCAACCACACCCTGCACCTCGTGGCCATGGCCCGGGCCGCAGGCATACTGATCGACTGGCAGGACATGGCCGAGGTCTCGGCCGCCACCCCCCTGCTGGCCCGGATCTACCCCAACGGGCCGGCCGACGTGAACCAGTTCCACGCCGCCGGGGGCATGGCTTTCCTGGTGCGCGAACTGTTGGCCGCGGGCCTGCTCCACCCCGACACGGTCACGGTCGGCGGCGACGGCCTGGCGCCTTACGCCCTGGCGCCGGACCTGGACGGCGAGGCGCTGGTCTGGCGCCCGCCCGCGGAGCGTTCCGGGGATGCGGACATCCTGCGTCCCGCTTCGGACCCGTTCGACGCCCAGGGGGGCCTCAGGCTCCTGACCGGCAATCTTGGCCGTTCGGTGATCAAGATCTCGGCGGTGGCCCCGGAACATCGGGTGGTCGAGGCCCCGGCCATGGTGTTCGACGACCAGGACGACTTCCTGGCGGCCTACAAGGCCGGCCTGCTCGACCGCGACCTGGTGGCGGTCATCCGCTTCCAGGGCCCGCGCGCCAACGGCATGCCCGAGCTGCACAAGCTAACGCCGACCCTTTCGGTGCTGCAGGGGCGGGGCCGCAAGGTGGCCCTGGTCACCGATGGACGCATGTCGGGCGCCTCGGGCAAGGTTCCGGCCGCGATCCACCTGACGCCTGAGGCCCTGGACGGCGGACCCATCGTCCGGATCCGGGACGGCGATCCGGTTCGCCTCGACGCCGAGGCCGGGACCCTGGAGGTCCGAATCGATCCGGCCGAGTTCGCCGCCCGCCCGCCCGCAGCCTTCCGCGGAGAGGCCCACGGGGTGGGCCGGGAGCTGTTCTCGCCGTTCAGGCGCGAGGTCGGGGCGGCCGAGGCGGGAGCCAGCGTCTTTTTCTGATCCTGCGGCCTTGTGCATCGCAACAGGTGCGTTGACAGAGCCGGATCGCCCCGCCACCTTTGGCGGGCTCTCGCGGGAGAGATCGGGCCTCGGCCCGGCGCCGAAGGTGTAACCGCCCCGGAAACACTCAGGCAAAAGGGACCGCACGGGCAAAGGAACGCTGGAAAGAGCCCATTTGGGTTCGCCGACGGAGCAAGGGACCTAGACCGGTCTCGAAATCTCTCAGGCCAACAGGACAGCGGGGGCGCGGGACGCAACGGGAAGCCGTGCGCTCACGCCAGCCCTTTGCGATTCGAGTCCTGCGATGTCACCCACTGAACGCCTGCTCAAGACCCCCCTGCACGCCGGCCATAAATTGCTGGGCGGGCGGATGGTCGCCTTCGCGGGCTACGACATGCCGGTGCAGTACCCGGACGGGGTCCTGGCCGAGCACCGCTGGACCCGCGCCCGGGCCGGTCTTTTCGACGTCTCCCACATGGGTCCGGCCTGGCTGAGCCTGACCGACCGTCCCGGCGACACCGAACTGGCCCATCAGGCGATCTCGGCCCTGCTGGAGCCGCTGATCTGCGGCGACATCGCGGGTCTGGCCCCGGGAGGCCTGCGCTACACCCTGCTTCTGAACCGGGACGGCGGGGTGATCGACGACCTGATGGTCGGGCGCCCCGTCGCCGGCGACGCCCAGGGCTCCGTCTATCTGGTGGTCAACGCCGGAACCAAGGAGGCCGACTTCGCCCATATCCTGGCCGCGCTCGGCGGCCGGGTGCGGCTGACCCGCGCCGACGACGGCGGCCTGATCGCCCTGCAGGGCCCCGAGGCCGCGGCCGTGATGGCCGATCTCTGTCCGGCCGCCCTGACCATGGCCTTCATGCGGTTCCGGACCTTCGAGGTGGACGGCCACAGCCTGGTCGTCTCCCGCTCCGGCTATACCGGGGAAGACGGGTTCGAGATCCTGGTCCCGCCGGCGGGGGCCGAGGCCCTGTGGGAACGGTTGCTGGCCGACGAGCGGGTGCGCCCCATCGGTCTGGGCGCCCGCGATTCCCTGCGGCTGGAGGCGGGGCTTCCTCTGTATGGCCACGACCTCGACGAGACCGTCAGCCCCATTGAGGCCGGCCTCGGCTTTGCGGTCGGCAAGCGCCGGCGTGCCGCCGGGGACTTCCCGGGCGCGGCGCGGATCCTGCGCGAACTGGCCGGAGACCTGACCCGGGTCCGGGTCGGTCTGCGCGTCCTCGAAGGCGCCCCCGCCCGCGAGGGGGCCGAGATCGTCCATGACGGCCTCGCCGTCGGCCGGGTCACCAGCGGCGGCTTCTCCCCCAGCCTCTCGGCCCCCATCGCCATGGGCTTCGTCCCGCCCGCCCTCGCCGCGGCCGGGACGCGGCTTTCGGTCGTCGTCCGCGGCAAGGCGCAGGCCGCCGAAGTCGTTTCCCTGCCGTTCGTCCCCCACGCCTATGTCCGCCAGCCCTGAAGGACCCCACCGATGCTGTTCACCAAGGATCACGAATGGATCGCCGTCGACGGCGAGATCGCCACCGTCGGGATCACCGCCTTCGCCGCTGAGCAACTGGGCGACGTGGTCTACGTCGAGTTGCCCGACCTCGGCCGCACCGTCTCGACGGGCGAGGGCTTCGCGGTGGTGGAGAGCGTCAAGGCCGCCTCCGACATCTACGCCCCCGTCTCCGGGGTGGTGACGGGGGTGAACGAGGCGCTCGCCTCGGCGCCGGAGACCGTCAACGCCGAACCCGAGGGCGCGGGCTGGTTCGCCAAGCTGAAACTGACCGACCCCGCCGACCTGGACGGGTTGATGGACCGGACCGCCTATGAAGCCTTCATCGGAGGGCGCTGAGCATGCGCTATCTGCCTCTCACTCCCTCCGATCGCGAGGCCATGCTGGCGGCCGTGGGCGTGGCCGCGGTGGACGACCTGTTCGTTGACGTGCCTGAGGCCGTCCGGCGGAAAGGACTGGTCGACCTGCCGCTTCACCAGGGCGAGATCGAGGTCGAACGGCGCCTGGGACAGCTGTCGGCCAGGAACCTGGCCGCGGGCTCGGCCCCATTCTTCTGCGGCGCGGGGGCCTATCGCCACCATGTTCCGGCCAGCGTCGACCACCTGATCCAGCGGTCGGAGTTCCTGACCTCCTATACGCCTTACCAGCCCGAGATCGCCCAGGGGACCCTGCAGGCGGTATTCGAGTTCCAGACCCAGGTCGCTCGCCTGACCGGCATGGAGGCCGCCAACGCCTCGATGTACGACGGCTCGACCGCGACCGCCGAGGCGGTGCTGATGGCCATGCGGATCACCCGCCGGTCCAAGGCCGTGCTGTCTCCGGGCCTGCACCCCCACTATGCCGAGACCATCTGGACCCTGGCCCACGCCGCCGGCGGAAAGATCGAGCGCCTGCCCCTGGCCGTGGACGCCGAAGCCAAGGCGCTGGACGCCATCGACGGCGACACCGCCTGCGTGGTGGTGCAGACGCCGAACCTGTTCGGGACCGCCAGCGACCTCACCGCCCTGGCCGAGGCCGTCCACGCCGCCGGCGCCTTGCTGGTGGTGGTGGTCACCGAAGCGGTGTCCCTGGGATTGCTGAAGTCCCCCGGCGAAATGGGGGCGGACATCGTCGCGGCCGAGGGCCAGTCGATCGGCAACGGCCTGAACTTCGGCGGCCCCTATGTCGGTCTGTTCGCGACGCGGGACAAATACCTGCGCCAGATGCCGGGGCGGCTGTGCGGCGAGACCGTGGACGCCGACGGCGAGCGCGGCTTCGTCCTGACCCTGTCCACCCGCGAGCAGCACATCCGCCGGGAGAAGGCGACCTCCAACATCTGCACCAACTCGGGGCTCTGCGCCCTGGCCTTCACCATCCACATGACCCTGCTGGGCGAGGCTGGACTGCGGCGCCTCGCCCTGCTCAACCACCAGGCCGCCCGCAAGCTGAAGGCGGGCCTGGAGGATGTGGCGGGGGTCGAGGTGCTGACCCCCCGCTTCTTCAACGAACTGGCGGTGCGCCTGCCGCGGTCGGCGGGGGCGGTCACCGAGGCCCTGGCGGCGCGGGGCGTCCTGGCCGGCGTGCCGGTCTCGCGGCTGGCTCCCGGCGCCGGATTGGACGACGTGCTGCTGATGGCGGCGACGGAAACCACCACCGACGACGACATCTCGCGCCTGTGCGGCGCCCTGGCGGAGGCTTTGGCGTGAACATGGTCAACATCGGCCGGCCCACCCGGCCCGAGAACGGTTTCGAAGCCCCGGCCGCCGGCCAGGCCCTGCAGCAGCCCGAGGCGCTGATCTTCGAACTGGGAGGCTGGGACAAGACCGGGGTGGACCTGCCCGAACCAGAGCTGGACGTCGGCGACCTTGGCGATCTGGTGCGGAGCGAAAGGATCGGCCTGCCCGGCCTCTCCGAGCCCGAAGCCGTGCGCCACTATGTGCGGCTGAGCCAGAAGAACCACGCCATCGACCTGGCGCTCTATCCGCTCGGGTCCTGCACCATGAAGCACAACCCGCGCCTGAACGAAAAACTGGCCCGGCTGCCGGGCCTCGCCGATATCCACCCGCTGCAGCCGGTCTCGACCATCCAGGGCGCCCTGGAGCTGATGGACGCCCTGGCGCACTGGCTGAAGGTGGTCACCGGCATGCCGGCAGTGGCCCTGTCGCCCAAGGCCGGGGCGCACGGCGAGCTCTGCGGCCTCCTGGCCATCCGCGCCGCCCACGAGGCCCGAGGCGACGCCCGCAAGACGGTGCTGGCCCCGACCTCGGCCCACGGCACCAACCCCGCCACCGCCGCCCAGGCCGGCTATGCGGTGCGCGACATCGCCCAGACCGCCGACGGCCGGGTCGACATCGCCGACCTCGCCGCCAAGCTCGGGCCCGACGTGGCGGCGGTGATGGTCACCAACCCCAACACCTGCGGCCTGTTCGAGCGCGACGTGCTGGAGATCGCCCGCCTGACCCACGCGGCCGGGGCCTACTTCTATTGCGACGGGGCCAACTTCAACGCCATCGTCGGGCGGGTGCGTCCCGCCGACCTCGGCGTCGACGCCATGCACATCAACCTGCACAAGACCTTCTCCACCCCCCACGGCGGCGGCGGTCCCGGCGCCGGGCCGGTGGTGCTGTCCGAAGCCCTGGCGCCTTTCGCTCCGGCGCCCTGGATCGTCCACGGCGAGGGCGGACTGGAGCTGGTCGAGCACAACCAGGGCCAAGCCGCCCGGGCGCTCGGCCGCATGTGCGCCTTCCATGGCCAGATGGGCATGTTCGTGCGCGCCTACGCCTACATGCTGAGCCACGGGGCGGACGGCCTGCGCCAGGTGGCCGACGATGCGGTGCTCAACGCCAACTATATCAAGGCCAGGTTGTCCGACCTGATGACCCCCGCGTTCGAAGGGCCCTGCATGCACGAGGCCCTGTTCGACGACAGCTGGCTGGAGGGGACCGGCCTTTCCACCCTCGACATCGCCAAGGCCCTGATCGACCAGGGTTTCCACCCGATGACCATCTACTTCCCGCTGGTGGTGCACGGCGCCATGCTGATCGAGCCGACGGAGACCGAGTCCAAGGCCGAGATCGACCGCTTCATCGCCGCCCTCAGGGCCGTGGCGACGGCGGCCAAGGCCGGCGAGGGCGAGCGGTTCAAAGGCGCGCCCTACAACGCGCCACGGCGGCGCCTGGACGAAACCTTGGCGGCGCGCAATCCCCGGCTGGTGTGGAAGCCTCCGGCTTAAGGGGAGTGGCGTCGCGTAGTCTAGCGCCGCCGACCCGAAGCGCCTAAGCCCCGACCATGGAGACAGACGGCCTTCCCACCCCCCGCCGATACTGGTCGATGACCGCCATCGCCCTGGTCATGACCCTGGCCATTCTCGACGGGGTCATCGCCAATGTCGCGCTGCCGACCATCGCCCGCGATCTCCATACCGACCCGGCGGCCTCGATCTGGGTGGTGAACGCCTATCAGGCCGCCATCCTGGCGGCCCTGCTGCCTTTGGCTTCCCTGGGCGAGATCGTGGGCTATCGGCGGGTCTATCAGGCCGGCGTCGCCCTGTTCACCCTCGCCTCCCTCGGCTGCGCCCTGGCCCGCGACATGCCCACCCTCATCCTGGTCCGGGTGATCCAGGGTCTCGGGGCCGCCGCGATCATGAGCATGAACTCGACCATCATCCGCTTCACCTACCCCAGCCGCCTGCTGGGAAGCGGCCTGGGGCTCAACGCCATGGTGGTCGCCCTGGCCTCGGTGGCCGGACCGTCCATCGCCTCGGCCATTCTGGCGGTGGCGCCCTGGCCGTGGCTGTTCGCCATCAATGTGCCCCTGGGCGTCGTCTCTTTCCTGGTCGGCATGGTCAGCCTGCCCAATCCGCCGGGGTCGAGCCGACGGTTCGACCTGGTGTCGGCGGCGCTCAACGTCCTGGCCTTCACACCGATGATCCTGGGCCTGGAGGGGCTGATCGAGGGTGGCCACTGGTTGCTGACGACGGTGGAGCTGGGCGTCGGCCTCTTTTCCGGGACGGCCCTGATCGTGCGGTCCCTGACCCGGTCGAACCCGCTGGTGCCGATCGACCTCATGCGGATTCCGGTGTTCGCCATGTCGATCGCCACCTCCACGGCCGCCTTCACCGCCCAGAATTTCGCCTTCGTCGCCCTGCCCTTCCTGCTCGAATACGCCTTCGGCCGTTCGGCCGTGGAGACGGGGCTGTTGATGACCCCCTGGTCGATCCTGTTCGGGCTCGTCTCGCCCATCGCCGGGCGGCTGACCGACCGTTATCCGGGAGCGGTGCTGGGCTCGGCCGGTCTCGGCGTCATGGGTCTTGGCCTGGCCTTGCTGGCCGTGCTGCCGTCGCACCCCAGCGCCTTCGACATCTGCTGGCGCATGGCCCTGGGCGGAGTGGGATTCGCCCTGTTCCAGCAGCCCAAC
This sequence comes from Caulobacteraceae bacterium, assembly GCA_035493955.1. GTDB lineage: Bacteria > Pseudomonadota > Alphaproteobacteria > Caulobacterales > Caulobacteraceae > NCED01. The sequence continues at coordinate 34,351 of DATJHI010000041.1, forward strand.
AACCGCGCCCTCATGACCAGCGGTCCGCGGGAACGGGCGGGGGGCGCCGGGGGCATGCTGGCCACCGCCCGGCTCACCGGCCAGACGGCGGGGGCGACCCTGGTCGCCCTGCTGTTCCACGCCTCGGGCAATTCGCCCAACCCGAAGATCCTGTGGGTGGCGGCGGGCGGCGCCCTGGTCGCCGCCGCGGTGAGCTGGATGAAACCGCACGAGGCCGGCCGGCCGACCGGCTAGATCAGCCGCCGCAGCCGCCGTCGCCGCAGGCGCAGCCGCCCCTGCCGGACACCGCTCCGCCCTGACCGGCGAGCCTCGCCTTCAGGACCCGCCGCGCGGCCTTGGGAAGCAGCATCGACCAGGCCAGCCATCCTGCCGCCAAGGCCACCAGCAGATAGGCGAGCAGCGTCTGGGCCATGGCCTTCAGCCTCCCAGCGCCCGGGCGACGTGGAACACGACGAAGGCGGCCAGATAGGCCGCCCCGATCATGTAGGCGAACATCATCGCCGGCCATTTCCAGGAGTTGGTTTCACGCTTCACCACCGCCAGGGTGGAGGCGCACTGGGGCGCGAACACATACCAGGCCAGGAAGGCCAGGCCCGTGGCCAGGCTCCACTGGTGCGACAGCACGGTGCTCAGCGCGCCCGCAGCGCCTTCGCCGCCGGAAACCGCGTAGACCGTGCCCAGGGCGCCCACCGCCACTTCCCGCGCGGCCATGCCCGGGATCAGGGCCACGCCGATCTGCCAGGAGAAGCCGATCGGGGTCAGGACCGGCTCGAGCCAGTGCCCGATCATGCCGGCGAAGCTGTAGTCGATGGCCGGCCCGACCGCGCCCGGGGGCGGCCCCGGCACCGTGGACAGGAACCAGACCAGCACCATCATCGACAGGATGATGGTTCCCGCCCGGCGCAGGAAGATCTTGGCCCGCAGCAGCACGTTCATCACCACGTTCCTGGCGTCCGGCAGCTTGTAGGCCGGCAGCTCCATGAGGAAGGGTTCGGCGGCGCCCCGCCACATCAGCCGTCGCATGATGAAGGCGGCCGCCAGCGCGCTGACGATGCCCGCGCCGTAGAGGCCGAACATGACCAGGCCCTGCAGGGAGGCGAAGCCCCACACGGTCCGGTGCGGAATGAAGGCCGAGATGATCAGGGTGTAGACCGGAATCCGCGCCGAGCAGGTCATCAGCGGCGCCACCATGATGGTGGCGAACCGGTCGCGCCGGTTCTCGATCACCCGCGTCGACATGATGCCGGGGATGGCGCAGGCGAAGCTGGACAGCAGGGGGATGAACGCCCGCCCCGGCAGGCCCGCCCCGCCCATGATCCGGTCCATCAGGAAGGCGGCCCGGGCCATGTAGCCCAGGTCCTCCAGCAGGATGATGAAGAAGAACAGGATCATGATCTGCGGCAGGAACACCAGCACGCTGCCCACGCCGGCGATCATCCCGTCCGTGATCAGGCTCCTGAGGACCCCGTCGGGCAGGGTGGCGCTGACCAGGCCGGCCAGGGCGCGGAAGCCCCCGTCGATGAGGTCCATCGCCGGCGTCGCCCAGGTGAACACCGCCTGGAACATCAGGAACAGGATGGCCAGCAGAATGGCCGTGCCGGCGACCGGATGCAGCAGCACCGAATCCAGCCGCCCGGTCCAGGTGTCGGGCCGTTTCGGCGGCTTGACCGCCGCCTTGAGGATGCGTTCGGCCTCGCGGTGGAAGGCGCGGATTTCGATCGCCGACGGTTCGCGCCAGTCGCCGGTCGCCGGCGCCGCGCGGGAGGATTGGCGGTCGACCTCGGCGAGCAGGGCCTCGATCCCGCCCTTGCGCACGGCCACGGTCGGGACCACCGGCATGCCGATCTCGGCCGACAGCCGGTCCAGGTCGATCTCCAGTCCCTGGCGGCTGGCGATGTCGTACATGTTGAGCGCCAGAACCGCCGGCCGGCCGACGTGCTTCAGCTCCAGGATCAGCCGCAGCACCAGCCGCAGATTGGTGGCGTCGGCGACGCAGACCAGAAGGTCCGGCGGCTCCTCCCCCGGGAACCGCCCCAGCACCACGTCGCGGGTCACCGCCTCGTCGGGGCTGCGCGCACGGAGCGAATAGGTGCCGGGCAGGTCGAGCATGCGGATGCGCCGCCCGCCGGGGGCGACAGCCACGCCTTCCTTCCGCTCCACGGTGACGCCGGCGTAGTTGGCGACCTTCTGGCGGCTGCCGGTCAGGGCGTTGAAGAGGGCGGTCTTGCCGCTGTTGGGGTTGCCGACCAGGGCCACCCGCGGCACGGGAAGTTCAGCATGGGAAGAGGCGTCGACGGTCGGGATATCGAGAACCGCCTGATTCATGACCGGGCCCCGTTCGGGACGCTCGCAGGAATCTGCGAAGATGGCGGCATACGCGGGCGCCTCGAGTGCACTTCTTTGAGAATGATTATTATGTAAAGCCCGTCATGTCGACTCCCCCGGGTCTGATCCGCGAGGGCCGAGGGTTCGGGGGACAAACGGGCTCGACGCTTAGGGGGCGTCCTCGTCCACCCGCACCAGCACCGCGTCAGCCTCCCGGCGGCGCAGGGCCACGCGCATGTCGTCCAGACGGATGGCCAGGGGATCGCCGCCGAACAGGCCGACGTGGAGGATCTCCACCCGGGCGCCTTCGACGAAGCCGATCTCGAGCAGGCGACGCTCCAGTTCCGCCGGATCGAGGCTGGATCGGCCCGATGCGACGGGCGCCCCAACCTGCACCACGACGCCCTTGAACCCCTTGGCGCCACGGCCGAGGGGGATCAGGGCGGGAACGGGCGGCGCAGCCATCGGGACTTCTTCCTCCACGGGCCTATTCCTCCAAACGCGCCGGCCGGGTCAGCCGCCGGCCTGCACCGCGCAGCCCACCCGCAATAGCCCCAAAGCCGCCACGCCAGCCAGCCCGGCGCCCCGCCCGATGCCGAGGTCCAGAAGCGGCGGCTTGCCGATCCGCGCCAGCAAGGCTTCGTGGCCGGGCGCCGTCGTGGCCTCGGCCGCCAGGCAATGGTCGAGGGCGTCGCTGCGCAGCTGCTGCAACACTGCGCCGGCGGCGGCGGCGGCGTAGCCGTCGAGCAGCACCGGGACCTTCTGCACCCGCGCGGCCAGGATCGCCCCGGCCAGGGCGGCGGTTTCACGGCCGCCCAGATGACGAAGCCAGTCCAGCGGTCCTTCGGCGCCGTCTCTCTGCGCCCGCGCCAAGGCCTGCGCCGTCCAGTCCGGCAAGGCCGACCAGTCGGCCGCCGCCCCGCCGAACAGGGCGTGGGCCAAGGCCCCCGCAGCCCGGTCGGACCCTTGGGTGATCTCGCCGACGATCAACAGGTCCGGCCCCTTGGCCAGGGCCTCCATGCCGAAGGCCAGGGTGGCGGCGCATTCCCGCTCGCCCATGGCAGCGCGCTCCGCCGCGTCGGGGCAAGGCCGATCGGCGGCGAGGTCGAACACCTCGACGCCCGCCCCCAATTCCCGCGCCGCCAGGCCGATGGCGCCTTCCCCCGCCGCCATGGCGTCGACTCGCGTCCGTGCGGCGCCCTCCGCCTCGCCCGAGCCCTCGTGGGCGGCGGCGTAAAGCGCCACGATGGGCCGGCGAACCCGGGGGGCGGATCGTCCCTGCCAGGCCGCCAGCCACTGCACGGCCTCCCCCAGGCGGCCGAGCCCGCCCTGGACCGCCAGCGCCGCGGCGGCGCCGGCCTGCGCGGAACGGTCGGCCTCCGGCAGGGCGGCCAGGAGGGCGTGGAGATCGTCGAAGGGGCGGCTCATGGGCCGGGGTGTCTAAGGGAAAATTGGGGACCGCTCACGCTAAATCGCGGATATGAATCAGAAAGTGCGGCGGATTCATCCGTTGCAAACCGCGCCGTGCCTAATCTCAACCTCGAAAAGGCCGGATGAACCGGCTGGTGGGATGTGACGGATGTTCAGGCACGCGGCCATTCTGGTCCTAGCCGTGCTTTCGGCGCTTGCGGCCGCGCAGGGATTGTTGGCCTTGGCCACGCCCCGCGCAGCCGTGGCGGCCGAAGCCTCGACCACAGTTGCGGCCGCCCCGGCGCAGACAGCGCAGGCGCCGTCGGCGGCCGAGGTGGCCAAGGGCCCCGACGGACATTACTGGGCTCAGGCGGACGTCGATGGCCGATGGGTGAAGTTCCTGGTCGACACCGGAGCCAGCGCCGTGGCCCTCACCCCTGCCGACGCCCAGAGACTGGGCCTTGATCTCGCCCGCCTGGATTACGACCGGCCGGTGGTCACCGCCAACGGCCAGACCAAGGCGGCGGCCGTCACCCTGGCCCACGTCACCGTGGCGGGCGCCCGGGTGGACGACGTCAACGCCCTGGTCGTGCGCGAGGGCCTGTCGACCTCGCTTCTCGGCATGAGCTATCTGGGGCGGCTGTCGCGCTTCGAGGCGACCAAGACCGCCCTCATCCTTCGGCCCTGATCCTCAGAAGACCGTCGTCACCCCGACATCGGAGTGCTTGGGAGCCCCCGCCATCGAGGCGGGCAGGCCCGGCAGCGGAGCGCTGTCGGCCGCCTGGACCCCCGCGGCGGCGGCGCCGCCGAGGCTGACCGCCCGCGGCGGATCCTCGGCGTCCCCCGCCGAATAGTTGGGGCTGGTCATCGACGCGGCGTCGGTGCTCGACACCACCCGGCCCTGCGGCTGGGTCTGCGGCTGCACCGTCACCGGCGCCACCGACGAGGCGGCCGACGCCGCGGCGGCGGCGGGAGCCTGGGTCTGGGCCCCTGCCTGGGGCTGGCGCTGGGCCTGGGCCGGCCCCGCCACTCCCGCCACGGCGACGATCGACAAGGCGAGGACGGCGGGAAAGGCGGACATGGGATGCAGCCTTGGTTGAAGGGGGCTCGTCCTAGATAAACCCGCCAACAGCCTTCGCGTTTCATCCCGCCCGCCTCGGCGCCTCGGCCAGGACTTCGGGCTCGCGGGTCACCGCGGCGATGGCCCGGTCGAGCACCTCCAGCCCGGCGCCGGCGCGCACCCCCTCGACGGTGAGAATCCGACGCCAGGCCCGCGCGCCCGGGCGCGCGGCGAACAGACCCAGCATGTGCCGCGCCATCGCCGGCAGATGCACCCCCTCCGCCAGCCGCGCGGCCATGTAGGGCCGGTAGCGCTCCACCGCCTCGAATGGATCGACCTCGGCCGCGACCGGATCGAACAGGCGACGGTCCACCGACCCCAGGATCGCGGGACTGTGGTAGGCCGCGCGCCCAAGCATCACCCCGTCGACGTGGGCCAGGTGATCCTCGGCCTCGTCCAGCGACGCCACCCCGCCGTTGATCCCAATGGTCAGGTTGGGCCGCTCGGCCTTCAGCCGATAGACCAGGGGATAGTCGAGGGGCGGGACGTCCCGGTTCTCCTTCGGCGACAGGCCCTTCAGCCAGGCCTTCCGCGCATGGACCACGAAGGTCCGGACCCCTGCGGACGCGCACAGGTCGACCAGGCGGAACAGGCTCTGCTCCGGGTCCTGGTCGTCCACCCCGATCCGGCACTTGACGGTGACGGGGATGCGCACCGCCGCCGCCATGGCGGCCATGCCCTCGGCCACCAGTTCGGGCTCGGCCATCAGACAGGCGCCGAACCGTCCGCTCTGCACCCGGTCGGACGGACAGCCGACGTTGAGGTTGATCTCGTCATAGCCGAGGTCCTCGCCGATCCGCGCCGAGGCGGCCAGCGCCGCCGGATCGGACCCGCCTAGTTGCAAGGCCACCGGGTGCTCGACCTCGGAAAAGCCCAGCAGCCGCTCGCGGTCGCCGTGCAGCACCGCGCCGGTGGTGACCATCTCGGTATAGAGTCGCGCCCGGCCGGTCAGGACCCGATGGAACGCCCGGCAGTGGCGGTCCGTCCAGTCCATCATGGGGGCGACGGACAGCCTATGCGATTGAAATTTATTCACTTTTATCGCATCTTCAAAGGGTTGGGCCGCCGCCTGTACATTCCGTTTTACGACATTGCACGAGGTTTTTCGCGGCCTTTCCACGCCCGCTTGACTCCCCACTCCCCCCAGTATCGTTTACCGCCAAGGTCCATCCGGGAGGGGTCCATGCGTCGAACAGGCGTCGTCGTTTTCATCGTCGCGGTTTTCGCCGCCCTGTCGGCGGAGGCCGCTCCGGCCCGGACCGCCGAGGCCGTGGTCGCCGCCGCCTCCAAGGCGATGGGCGTCGACGGGCTGAACGCCGTCACCCTATACGGTTCGGGCGCCAATTACGGGCTCGGCCAGTCGCCGCACGCCGGCGGGCCCTGGCCTCGGAGCAACCTGAGCGACTTCAAGCGGACGATCGACTTCACCCAGCCGGCGACCCGGGCCACGGCCGTGACCTGGATCGGGTCGGTCCAGGGCGGCGCCCCGGCCAAGGGCGATTTCGTCCAGGTGGTCACCCCGGCCAATCCGGCCTGGGCCCAGCAGCTCGAGATCTGGACCACTCCGTGGGGCTTCCTGAAGGGCGCGGCGCGTTACGGCGCCGTCTCGACCTCACGGGTGGTGAACGGCCGGCGCATGCAGGTGGTGACCTGGATGACTCCCCAGAAGTCGGCCTCGGGCCTGTCCTACAAGGTGGTCGGCTACATCGGCCCGCAAAACCTGGTCGAGCGGGTGGACACCTGGGTCGAGAACCCGATCTTCGGCGACCTGCGGGTCGAGCGGCTCTACAGCGACTACCGCGACGCCGACGGGGTGGAGTATCCCATGACCATCGTCGAGACGCGCGACGGCCAGCGAACCTTCGAGGCCCAGCTCCTCGGCATCGTGGTCAATCCGGCGAACGCCGCACAACTCACCGCGCCAAACCCGGGCGGGCCGCCGGCCGGACCGCCCCCCGTCGCGGCGGCGACGTCGGAGAAGCTGGCCGACGGGGTCTGGCGCATCAAGGGCCCCTACAACACCCTGGCCGTCGAGTTCGCCGACTACATCCTGCTGTTCGAGCCCGGGCCGCAGAACGAGGCGCGCGGCCAAGCGGTCATCGCCGAGGCCAAGCGGCTGATCCCGGGCAAGCCGATCCGTTACGGAGTGATCTCGCACCACCACTTCGACCATACCAGCGGCCTGGCCGCGGACGTGGCCGAAGGCGTCACCATCGTCACGCCCGCGGTCAACAAGACCTTCTTCGAGAGGGCGCTGAACCAGCCGCGCACCCTGGCGCCCGACGCCATCGCCCGGTCCGGCAAGCGGCCGGTGATCGAAGGGTTCACCGGCGACAAGCGGGTGTTCCAGGACGCCACCCGCACCTTCGAGGTGCATGTGGTCAAAGGGTTGCCCCACGCCGACGGCATGGTGATCGGCTGGCTGCCCAAGGAAAAGATCGCCGTCTTCGCCGACCTGTTCAACCTGCCGCCGGCGAGCGCGCCGGCGCCCGATCCGCCGGTGGTCTCGACCCAGGTGTTCCTGGCCAACCTCGAAAGGCTGAAGATCGAGCCCGAGCGGCTGGTGTCGATCCACACTCTGAACCCGGATCGGCTGGCGACGATGGCGGACATCCGCACGGCGCTGGGGCGACGCTAGATCGCGATGATTTTGGATCGAATCATCCCGCTCTAGCCGAAGGCGCGCGTGCAAGCCGCGCTCCGCCTTGCCCCTGAGCGTCAGGCGGCTTGGTGGAGCAAGGCGACCGAGCCCAGCGCCTCGTAAAGTTTGGCCGCCTCGATCGGCTTGGCGACGTGGCCCGACATGCCGGCGGCCAGATATTCCTGAATCTGATGCGCCATGGCGTTGGCCGACAAAGCAAAGATCGGCGTCGGAGGGCAGCCGCGCCGGGCCTCTTCGTCGCGGATCTCCAAGGTGGCCTGGATTCCATCCATTTCCGGCATCTGGATATCCATCAAGATCAGATCGAAATGTCCGGCGGCCCAGCTTGCGACGGCCTCGCGGCCGTTTTCCACCTGGGTCAGATCCACCTCGAGCGGGCTCAGCAGCGCCTCCAGCACTCGACGGTTGGTGGCGTTGTCGTCTGCGGCCAGGATGCGGAGCGGCCGCCTGTGCTCGTCGGCGCCGGCCTCAAGGTTCGCCATCGGGCAGGACTCGGCCGCCGCGACCGGGACTGTCGCCGTCCCGCGCACGAGCGGCAGATCGACGATGAAGCAGGCTCCTTCGCCGGAGACGCTCTTCGCTTCGATTACCCCGCCCATCAGCGCCGTGAGTTCGCGGCAGATGGCCAGACCCAGCCCCGTGCCGCCGAACCGTCGGGTGGTCGAGCTGTCGGCCTGGACGAACTTGCCGAACAGCTGCCCGAGTTTTTCCGGCGGGATGCCCATGCCTGTGTCCCAGACACGGATATGCAGACCCTGCGTGTCCGCTCCGACGTCCACCGACACGCCGCCAGCGCTGGTGAACTTCAAGGCGTTGGAAACCAGGTTCGACATGATCTGCCGCAGCCGGGTGGGGTCGCCGCACCAAGCGCCCGCCGCCGATTCGGCCACCGAGGTGGTCAAGTAAAGGCCCTTGGAGGCAGCGGTCGGGGCGAAGATCGCCCGCACGCTTTCGACGACGGAGCCGAGGTCGAACTCGACCGTCTCCAATTCGAGCTTGCCGGCCTCGATCTTCGAAATGTCGAGGATGTCGTTGAGCACCGCGAGCAGGATCTCGCCGGAGCTGCGGATAACCGACAGCCGTTCAGCCTGCTGCGGCGGCAGCGCGTCCATCTGCATGGCCTGGGCCATTCCGAGGACCCCGTTGAGGGGCGTTCGGATCTCGTGGCTCATATTGGCCAGGAACTGGCTCTTCTGGATGCTGGCCTCCTGGGCCTGATCCTTGGCCTTGGTCAGATCGACGAAGGCCTCGCGCAGCGAGCGATCGTTCCGCTTCAATTCGCCCAGAAGATCATTGAAGGCGTCGGTCAGATCTCCGACCTCGTCTTCGCTGGTCTTGTCGACCTTATGCTCGAACTCACCCGAACGCCGCACCCGGTCCATCGCCCGGGCAAGCCTCGACACAGGCTCGATGATGATCCTGGCCAACCACAGCCCGGTGACCAGGGCGATAGCGGTCGCGAGGGTGAAGGACAGACCCGCGACCGCCAGATAGTTGCGCAGCATGATCCAGAGTTCATCGAGGTCGGAAATCAGCACTAGTTCGCCGACCCGCTCATGGTCGACCAAGACCGGAACCCGGTATTCCAGCTCCTTGGCGGTGTAGCGCCACGTCGGGGTGGTCAGGGCCCGGTCCGGAGTCGGTAGGGCGTCCTGGGGCTTGGCGCCCATCTGAGCGAAGGGACGGCCCATCTTGTCGAATACGAAGGCCGAATGGATGCCCGACACGTTGCGCACGGACTCCAGTCGAAGCTGGGCGCCCACGCGGTCCTCGAAGACCAGCGAGGCGGAAAGATTAAAGGCCAAAACCTGAGCGACGGCGCCGCGCACCCGAACCAGTTGCTGGCGTTCGGCGTGCCAGCCTTGAAGCAGGAGCAGGCTGAAAGCCGCCAGCAAGGCGGCGATCGTCGTGGCCAGGGCCATGCCGACGACTTTCGATCGAAAGGATCGGCGAAGGTCTGGAAGCCAGAGCTTCATTGCAACAAACCTGCGGTTGGATAGGGCGGACGTGTACTGACGGGTGCGCTCGACAACGCCGGGGCTGATCTCAAGCGATACGGACAACCGCCGAGGGGATGATCATCGGCGGCTTCAAACGCCGGTCCCGCCGTAGCCAAAACCAATTTTGGGAAAAGCGCACCCACCTAAACGTCTCCGGGCCAGAGAACGGGAAACCATTGATTTCAAATGTATAACAATATATTACAATGGCGATCCATAAGTATTTAATATAATATCGAACGCGTGCGGCAAATGGCCCACGTATATATACGGGTGATCAATAAAACCCCGTGACGGCTTGACGCGGACAGGAAGATTTCCGCGACAATTAATCTTTCGTTGTCCACCGGTCGACTTTCCTGCTGCCGAAAACCCGCACTAGGCCGGGGGACGGTGCATGAAGCCATCGAGAGCGATCGTTGCGGGGATGTCGGCGCTGGCCGCCCTTTTCCCGGGGGGCCTATCGGCTGATCCGGCGAAAAACATTCAGGCCGCGGCGCGCGTTCTGACTTTTCTCGAAAACCCGCCAGCGGGCAGGACCGAGATCGGCGTGGTGTTCGATCCGGCCAAGCCGGCTTCCGTCGCTGAAAAGAATGCGATCATGATCGCTATCGGCGGCGGCTACACCACCGGCGGCATCACCATCGTCGGCAAACCGATGGAGGCGGGCGCCGTCGGGGGGGCGAAGGTCCTGTTCGTGACCCACGGCGTCAACTATGCCGCGGCCGGGTCGGACGCCAGAGCGCAGCGCGCCATCACCATCGGATCGGATTTCGCCTGCGTCCAGAGCGGCGCCTGCGTGATCGCAATCTCCACCGATCCAACCGTGCAGATCGTCGTCAACCACAAGGCCGCCGCCGCGGTGGGTGCGTCCTTCAGGGCCGCCTTTCGCATGATGATTCAAGAAATCTAGCCGCAGTATTCAGATGGAACCCATGAAAACCCGTCTCCTGTCGGCCGCCGCGATCGCAGCTTTCACGCTTGGCGCAACCCATGCGGCCTGGGCCCAGACCGTCGACTATGGTTCGCTTGAGGCCCTGTTCGACGAGCCGGTCACCACCAGCGCCACCGGTTCGCCCCAGCGGTCGATCGACGCTCCGGCCGATATGCAGATCATCTCCGCCGACGACATCCGCCGCTCCGGCGAAATCACCTTGCCCGGCATCCTGCAGCGGGCGGCCGGGATCGACGTGATCGATTTTTCCGTGGGTGATTCGACCGTCAATATCCGAGGCCACAACCCCTCGCCCGGCCTGCTGGTTCTTATCAACGGCCGTCAGGTCTATCAGGACACGTTCGGCACCACGACCTGGCCGACACTGCCGGTGCAGTTGTCCGAGATCCGCCAGATCGAGGTGGTCAAGGGCCCCAACGCCGCCCTGTTCGGCTTCAACGCCGTCTCCGGGGTGATCAACATCATCACCTACGATCCGAAGTACGACGCCATCAACGCCGCCTCGGTCCAGGTCGGCGACGCCGCCCAGCGACGGGCGTCCCTGGTCACGACGCTCAAGCTGGGACCGGCCGTCTCGGTTCGCCTGTCGGGCGGCGGTTCGGCCGAGCACGAGTGGAGGGCGATCTTTCCGACGAGCCAGTCCTCCCCGGTCGTGCCCGCGCCGGCCATCGGCGGCCTCCACGACCCCACCCGCGGTCAGGCCAACCTGGACCTCGTCGCCCAACTGACCTCCAAATCGGACCTGCGGTTCGAAAGCTCCTGGTCGAACATCCAGGGCAATGTGGCGGCCCCCTACAGCTATTCGACAGTCAAGATGCTCACGACCTCGGTCAGGGGGATCATGACGTCCGATACCCGGTACGGCCTGATCCAGGCGTCCGCCTACCAGAACCGGCTGGATATCAAAGGCGACGCGGGCTCGGTTTTCTGGGAAAACACTGTAGACGTCGCCAATGTACAGGATACGTTCAAGGCTGGAACTGGAAATATTTTTCGGATCAGTGGCGACTACAGGCACAATCACCTGAATACCCAGCCGGTCGCCGGCGGCGAGATCAGCTATAATGTGTGGTCCGCCTCCGGCATGTGGAATCGGCGGGTCACATCTCAATTGGCGCTCACCGCCGCCATCCGGGTCGATGACCTGCAACTCCACCGTTCAGGAACGTTCCCGGCGCGCATCCCGTTGGCCAGCAACAGCTATTGGGACCACGATATCGTCCAGCCCAGCGTCAACGTCACCGGCCTCTGGCGCCCGACCGCCGAAGACAGCTTCCGCCTCTCCTACGCGCGCGGCGTTCAGACGCCCACCCTGCTCGAAATGGGCGCCTTACAGGAAGCCGTCGAGCTCGCCCCCGGCGTCACGCTTAACGTCACCGGCAATCCGAACCTGCGTCCGACGATCGTCGTCAACTACGAAGCGGCCTACGATCGCCAATTCAAGCAGGCCAAGCTGGGCCTGCGGCTGTTCGTCCAGAATTGGAGCGACATCATTGGCGACTTCAGCGGCGGCGGCGGGCTGGTCCTGCCGCCGACGGCGACGACCAATTTGGCGGTCATTCCCGCGAACGTCAGCAACTCCGAGGAAACCGGCGTCGAACTGACCGCTTCGGGACGTCTCTTGGCCAACCTGAAGTGGCGGGCCGACTATACCTATTCGACGGTCCGGGACTCCCTGTTCGGCGCCGCCGATCCCGTGGCCAATCTTGTCGCCTTTCAGGCCATCACGCCGAAATACCGCGGCAACGTCGGCCTGGGCTGGGCCAGGGGACCGTGGGAGGCCGACGCCAACCTGCACTATGTAGGGGCCCACAAGTTCTACAATGTGGTGAACGGCGCCCTGGCGCCCGTCGACGCCTACGGCTCGCTGTCGGCCCGCATCGGCTACCGGCTGGAGAGCGGCGTCGTCCTGGCGCTCAGCGGCCAGAACCTCCTCGCCGAGCGGCAAGCACAAACGACAGGGCTAAAGGCCGAACGACGTTGGCAGTTCACCATGAGCAGAGCTTGGTGAGACGCGGGCGCGACGACGGTCATAGCCGTAAAGCCAGTCGAACCGCGCCGGCCCTTTGGTCAGCCCGACCCGCGCCAAGGCCGCCTCCGCCATAAATAGCCCCCTCGCCGGGGCGCCGAGATGGAACAGCCAGGCGTTGCGGCGTGACAACAATTGGAGCCGGGTGGTCCGCCCGCGCCGCTCCGCCTCATAGGCCGTGAGCGACGCTGAAACCGTAGCCGGATCCCGCAGCCAAGCTCCCAGGGCCTCCGCATCCTCGATCGACTGGGAGGCGCCCTGGGCGAAGGTGGGCAGCATGGGGTGGGCGGCGTCGCCGAGCAGACTGACCCGCCCCTTGGACCAGGCGGCCAGGGGCTCGCGGTCGAACAAGGCCCAGCGGAATGCGGCGGGGACGGCCTCGATCAGGGCCTGGGCCGAAGGCGGCCAGCCTCGGAAATCGCTGGCGAGGTCGGCCTTGTCGCCCTGTTCGGTCCAGGACTCGCTGCGCCAGTCAGGCCGGCGCACGATGCCGACGAAATTCACCAGGGCGCCGCCGCGCACATAATAGTGGACGAAGTGCCGTCCCTTGCCCGTCCAGATGAGGTTGACCGGGGGTATCAGCCCGGCTGGCAGGCGGTCGGCCTCCACCGTTCCGCGCCAGGCCATCATGCCGGTGAAACGGGGCTGGTCGGCCCCCCAAAGCGCCTGGCGCACCGAGGATCGCAGGCCGTCGCAGCCGACCAGGGCGTCGGCCCGCAGGCTTTCGCCCCCGGCGACGCGGACGTGCACGCCGGGGCCGTCCTGGTCGAACCCCTCGACCCGGACGCCGAGACGAAGCTCGACATTCGGACGATCGGCCACGGCCTGCCTCAGTATCTTCTGCAGGTCGCCCCGGTGGGCCGCCAGATAGGGGGCGTCCCACCGTTTACGCGCCGCGGCCCCCAGCGGCTGGCGCAGCATCAGGGCCCCGGAGGCCGCCTCCCGCACCTCGTTGGCTTCGGGTTCGAAGCCGATCGTCTTCAAGGCGTCGCCCAGGCCGAGCCGCTGTAGGATTCGCGTGGCGTTGGGGCTCAACTGAAGCCCGGCCCCGATCTCGGTCAGGGCCTGGGTCTGCTCGAGGACCACCACCTCGATGTCGGAGCCGAGCGCCAGGGCCGCGGTCAGACCCCCGATTCCGGCGCCCGCCAAAACCACTCGCATCGGCCGCCTTTCCCCTTAGGCGCTTGACGCAGCCGTCAAGCTTGCCGACCATTGGCGAGCGCCGGCTCGAACACAAGACCGGTTTCGCGCGTTGCGCATGGGGTAGGGCCGAACGGCCTGCAAGGATCTCTGGAGGGGCGCGATTTGGTCGTGCAGTTGCGACAGCTCCCCGGCGCCCCCGACCCCGCCCTTTCGGTTTGGAACGACAAGGCCTGGACCCGTGGCGGCTGCGGCGCACGCCTGGTCGACACCACCATGCTGTTCGCGCCGCGCAGCGGAGGGGTCAAGCGCTACCTCCTGGCCAAGCGCGCCTGGTTCGCCGAGCACCGCAAGGGGGTACGCCATACCCTTGTGGTTCCCGGACCGGAGACCCGGCCCCAGGAAGCAGGGGTGGTCACCATCGCCGCCGTTCGCCTGCCCTTCGGCGACGGCTACCGTTGCCCGGCCTCGGCCAAGCGATGGGCCGACCATCTGATCGCCTTGCAGCCGGACCTGATCGAGGCCGGCGACCCCTATGGGCCGGGCCACGCGGCGCTGGAGGCGGGCGAACGCCTGGGCGCCCCGACGGTGGCCTTCTGTCACTCCGATCCTGCGGCCCTGGCCGCCCTGCACCTAGGCAACTGGGCCGAGCCGCCCGTGCGGCGGCGCTGGGCGCGGCTGATCCGCCGCTTCGACAAGGTGATCGCCCCATCCCGCCATATCGCCGAACGTTTGGATGACGCGGGGGTGTTCCGGGTGGCGGTGCAGCCCCTCGGGGTCGATGTGGACACCTTCCATCCCGATCGGGCCGATCCCGGCGGCTTGCGGGCCCAACTCGGCCTGCCCGCCTCCGCCCGTCTCCTGGTCTTCGCCGGACGGGCGGCCCGCGAGAAGAACATCGACGTCATCCTCGACGCCGCGGCCCGGCTCGGACCCGACTACCATCTGCTCCTGGTCGGGGCGGGCAGCGGGGCCCGGCCGCAGGAGAACGCCAGCTTCATCGACTGGCGCCGGGACCCGCGAGACGTGGCGCGGCTGCTGGCCAGTTGCGACGCCTTCGTCCACGCCAATGACCGGGAGCCGTTCGGCCTGGTGGTGCTGGAGGCCCTCGCCTGCGGCCTGCCGGTGGTCGGGGTCGAGGCCGGCGGGGTGTCCGAGCTGGTGGACGAGGCCGTGGGCCAGCTTGCCGCCCGCGCCGCGCCAGAGGCCCTGGCCGAAGCTGTCGAAGCCCTGTTCGCCCGCGATCTTGGCGTCCTGCGGCAGGCCGCCCGCGACCGCGCCGCGACCCGGCACGGCTGGGACTGCACCTTCGAACGCCTGTCGGGCCTTTACGCCGAACTGGCCGGCGACCGCGCCGCGTCCCCCATGGCGCCCCTTCGCCTGGCCTCGCGGCGCTGAAGCGGCACGTTCGGGATTTGGTCGGCGGTTGACTCACCCGCAAGCATTTTGCCGCAAACTGCCCGCTCCTGTCGCGACTCCCAGGATGGTTCGGTGGCCAAAGCTCAGTTTCATAAACACCAGAAGGTCTGGGTCGAGGCGGTCGGCGCCTGGGCGTCCATCGAAAAGATCATACCGATCTGGGCCAAGGGCTTCGACGAGCCCGTCCGGATCACCTATGACGTGGGTCTGGGCCGCGAATTCCACGCCCACGAGCTCCGCGGCGAGGACGCTATCGAGGAGGCCCCCGCCGACGACCAGATCGGCGGCGAATGGCGGCTGATGCGGGCGCGCAACAAATGGCAGCCGCCGGAGAACTGCGCCCACCATCCCTATCCCGGCACCTTCCCGGTGGTGGTCACCGACAAGAGCGACTGGGGCGGCTGGCGGGTGCCCGGGGCCGAATACGACCGCGACCCGTTCAAGATCGAGCTTCAGGCCCGGCTTCTGGCCGCGTCGCCCAAGCTGATGCGCATCGCCCGCGAGCTGGCTGAGTTCGTCGACGAGACGGGAGGCGAAGCGCCCGACGAGGTGGTCCGCCTCGGGCGAGCCGCCAGCGCCGTGCTGCGCTCCCTCGCCGAAGCGCCGCAGGCCCCCGACCCGGAACAGACCGGACGCGACGAACAGGCGGCGTAAAAGCCGGCGGTGCGAAGACATCTCGGGCTCGGCGCCCCTTTCGCCGCGCTCCCCCGCCCGTTACATCGCGGGGATGCGCACCGATCAGCCCGTCGCCATCCGCCTCGAGGACTATCGCCCGCCGGCCTTCCTGGTGGATGAGGTCGACCTCGCCTTCACCCTCGACCCGTCCTCGACCCGGGTCCGGTCCAGGCTGACCGTTCGCCGCAATGGCGACCACGTCGATCCGCTGACGCTCGACGGGGTCAGGTTGAAGCCGATCAGCATCGCCCTCGACGGCCGCGTCCTGAGCCCGGACGCGTTCCAGATCACCGACGAGCACCTGATCGTCCACGCGGTCCCCGACGCCTTCGTGCTGGAGACCGAGGTCTCCGTCGATCCGGCCGCCAATACCGCCCTGGAGGGGCTGTACATGTCCGGCGGCCGCTTCTGCACCCAGTGCGAGGCGGAGGGCTTCCGCAAGATAACCTGGTTCCCCGACCGCCCCGACGTGCTGGCTCGCTACACCGTGCGCATTGAGGCCGACGCCGCCTTCGCGCGCCTCTTGTCCAACGGCAACCTGGAAGACCAGGGGCGGACGGAAGACGGGCGGCGCTTCGCCGTCTGGCGCGACCCCCATCCCAAGCCCTGCTACCTGTTCGCCCTGGTGGCGGGGGAACTCGACGAACTGGCCGACAGCTTCGTCACCATGAGCGGCCGGACCGTGGACCTGCGCATCTATGTCGATCCCGGCCAAGCCGAACGGGCGGCCTATGCGATGGACGCCCTGAAGCGGGCGATGGCCTGGGACGAGACCGTCTTCGGCCGCGAATACGACCTCGACCTGTTCATGATCGTCGCCGTCCGCGACTTCAATTTCGGGGCCATGGAGAACAAGGGCCTCAACATCTTCAACTCGAGCCTGCTGCTCGCCGACCCGACCACGGCCACCGACGCCGACTACGAGCGGATCGAGAGCGTGGTGGCCCACGAATATTTCCACAACTGGACCGGCAACCGCGTCACCTGCCGCGACTGGTTCCAGTTGTGCCTGAAAGAGGGCCTGACCGTATTCCGCGACCAGTCCTTCTCCGCCGACCAGCGCGGGGCGACGGTGCAGCGGATCAAGGACGTGCGGATGCTCCGGGCACGGCAGTTTCCCGAGGACGCGGGGCCCCTGTCCCACCCCGTGCGGCCGTCCAGCTACGTCAAGATCGACAACTTCTACACGGCGACCGTCTATGAAAAGGGCGCCGAACTTATCCGTATGCTGAAGATAATGGTCGGGGCGGAGGCGTTCCGGCGCGGCATGGATCTCTATTTCGAGCGCTGCGACGGGACTGCGGCGACCGTCGAGGATTTCGTGGGGTGCTTCCAGGACGCGACGGGCCAGGACCTGTCCGGCTTCCTCGGCTGGTACGAACGGCCCGGCACGCCGACCCTGACCGTGGAGACGACCTACGATCCCGAAGCCAAGACCCTTGACCTGACCTTGACCCAGGCGATCCGGGGCGAGGGCAAGCCCCTGCCCATTCCGGTGGCGCTGGGCCTGATCGATTACGACGGGGAACCCCTGCCCTTCCGCGAAAGCGCCCTTGGGCCGCGGATCGACGAAACCCTGATCGTGCTGTCCGAAGCCCGCCGAACCGTGCGGCTGGAGGGGGTGGCGCGGGAGCCTGTGGTGTCCAGCCTGCGGGGTTTCTCGGCCCCGGTGCGCCTGGCGACCGACGCGCCGGCCAAGGCCGCCTATGCACGCCTCGCCGCCGATCCGGACCTGTTCAGCCGCTGGGAGGCCAGCCAGGACCTCGCCCGCGAACTGATGCTGGCCCGCGCGTCGGGGACCCCCGACGAAGTCAGCGAGGAACGGTTCGCCGCCGCCCTCGGCCGGTCGCTTAGCGACCAGGGGGCCGAACCCGCTTTCCAGGCCCTGCTCCTGGCCCTGCCCAGCGAATCCGACCTCGCCCTGGCCCAGAGCGAACTCGGCGGCCTGGCCGATCCGTCCGCCCTGCACGACGCCCGCGAATCCCTGCGCACCCGCATCGCCGTCCATCTTCAGGAGCCGCTGCGCCGGCTGCACGGCGCCCTGCAGGAGGCCGGCGAATTCTCCGCCAATGCGGCCAGCGCCGGGCGCCGCGCCCTGCGCAACGCCGCCCTCGACATGCTCGCCGCCGACCCGGTCTCGACCAATCTCGCCCGCGCCTGCGGCCATGTGGAGGCGGCGGCCAACATGACCGACGCCATGGGCGGACTGAACGCCCTGATGTTGATGAGCCACACGACCGACGGCGCGGTGGCCTTCGACAACGCCCTGACGGCCTTCTACGGGCGGTGGAAGGACGAGCCCCTGGTGGTCGACAAATGGTTCGCCCTGCAGGCCCGCTCGCCGGCCCCCGACGCCCTGGGCCGGGTGCTCGGGCTGACCATCCATCCGGCCTTCGAGCCGCGCAACCCCAACCGGCTGCGCGCCCTGGTGCAAAGCTTCGCCTCGGGCAACCCGGTCCGGTTCCACGATCCGAGCGGCGCCGGCTACCGCTTCCTGGCTGACCAGATCCTGGCGATCGACCCGTTCAACCCCTCGGTCGCGGCGCGTCTGCTGGAGCCCCTCGGCGGCTGGCGGCGATATCGCGCGGATCTGGCGGAGCGGATGCGGGCGGAGCTGGCCCGCGTCGCCGCCGTCCCGACCGTGTCGAAGAACGTGCTCGAGCTGGCCCAGAAAGCTCAGGCGGAGGCCTAAGCGCCTTGGACTCAAGGGTGCGGTCAGATCGCCGGGGCTGCGGCCACGCTTGTAAACGAAACCTAAATCAGACCGTGGCGACTCTCCCATACCCCTTGGGGGATACGGAGATCGATTCGCCGTGACGTCGCCGCTCGGCAAGCTGTCGTTCCTCGTCGTCGACGACAACGTCAACATGATTCAGATCGTCAAGGCGGTTCTGAAGTCGTTCGGCGTCGAACACATCTACGACGCCTGCGGGGTGGCCGAAGGGCTGGCGATGGTGCGCCACCACGCCATCGACATCGTGATCCTCGACTACAAGCTCGGCCCCATGGACGGGATCGACTTCATCCGGGTGGTCCGGAACGCGGACGACAGCCCCGAACCCTGCCTGCCGATCATCATGCTGACGGCCTATACCGAGGAAACGCGGGTGCGCGAGGCGCGCGACGCCGGGGTCACCGAGTTCTGCTGCAAGCCGGTCACCGCTGCGGAGCTTTATCGCAAGATCGCCGAGGTGATCGAGCGGCCCCGCGACTTCATCCGCACGCCCGACTATTTCGGTCCCGACCGCCGGCGTCATCACGACGCAGCCTATTCGGGACCCGAACGACGCGCCCTCGGCCCCGGGCAAGGCCTCCCCTCCGAAACCGACGCTTTAGATCTCAAGGCGGGATGACACGGCGCCCCGGCGACGGGTAGGTTTCCATAGGACGAATCGGGAGGGCGGGCGCTTGGCCAGTGGAAACCGGCGAGCTGGCGCGCGGCGCCGGACCGACGGCTTCGAGGCGGGCGTCCCTTCGGGCGCGGCCTTCCCGGTCGCCGTGCGGGTCCTGCTCCTTTCCGCCCTGCTGCTGCTGGCGATCTACACCGCCCTTGCCGTGCGCCGGATCGAGCATTCCCGCGAGGACGACGCGGGCGCCGGCGCGGCCTTGGGCTCGGACGCCGCCCTGCTCGCCGCCCGCGCCAAGACCGAGATCGTCCGCCTGAGACTGGCCGTCGTCGCCGCTTCTCCACGGCTGCAACAAGCCCCGAACCGGGCGCTCGACGCCGCCGAAACGGCCTTGCGACTGGCCGCCCCGGCTGCGGCGGCCGTCGCCGTGGTCGGCGAAGGCGGAACGCTCGCCGTATCCGGGGCTGGCGCCGATCTGGCCTGGACCGAAGCGGCCAAGAGGGCGGACGCGGCCGGAAAACCGATCTGGTTCGGCCCCGCCGGCGCCCGCTCCGGGATCGGCTATCTGGCGGTGCGGATCCAGACCGCGCGCGGACCCATGCGCTTGATCGCGGCCAGCGATTTCGCCCCCCTGGCCGCGGCCGGACCGCAAGGTCAGACCCGCCTGCTGGCCGCCCCGGACGGGACGGTGATCGCCGGCTCGGGGGCGGGGGCCAAGGCTCCCACCCTGTCCGCCGCCCTCGGACTTTCGCCCGCCGCGGCCCAGGCGGCCGCCCGGAACGGGTCGGAGCGGGCCGGCGTCTTCGCCGGCGGCGGCCAAGCGCGAATCGCCGCTGCGCTCGGCGAAGGCGGCCTGATCGCCGTGACCGCTTCGCCGCCGGCCAAGTCGGCCGCCGCGGCCCAGAGCCAGTTCGCCGGCGACATCTTCTCCCTGCTGGCCCCGCTGGCGATCGGGATCATCCTCACCCTGGTGGTGTTGCGCCAGGCCGGCCGCACCAAGGACGCCCAGCGCGCCCGGCTGGACAGCGAGCGCAAATTCCGTCTGGCGGTCGAAGGCGCCCGTTGCGGCATCTGGGAATGGCGCCTGCGCGAGGATGTGGTGGTGCTGTCCGACGTCACCGGCGTGATGCTCGGCTGGGGCGGGGCCGGGACGGTCCGCGGCGACGAAGTGATCGGCCGGATCGCCCCCGAGCACCGCGAGCGCTTCCACGAGGCGCTGAGGGGCGCCGCCAGCTTCGGCGCCTTCGACGTCTCCTTCCGGGTGCCGGGCCCGCACGGGTCGTCCTGGATCGACGCCCGAGGCCAGGCCTTCGAGGTCGACAAGGACGGCTATGGCGCGATCCTGGGGGTGGCCCTGGACGTCACCGAGGAGCGGACCGCCCAAGACCGCGCCCAGACCGCCGAGACCCGCCTGCGCGACGCCATCGACAGCGTTTCCGAAGCCTTCGTGCTGTGGGATCGCCGGGGCCGGCTGTTGATGTGCAACAACGCCTATCGCGAGTTCTTCAACCTCGAGCCGCGCCTGCTGAAGCCCGGCGTGAACTACGACATGGTGCGCGCCGTGGCCGATCTGGCGGTGCGCCACTGGCAACCGGCCCAGGAAGGCGCACCGGTCCGCGAGGCCGAGCTGATGGACGGCCGTTGGGTTCAGATCTCCGAGCGCCGCACGGCCGAGGGCGGCCGGGTCGTCACCGCCGCCGACATCACCGCCGTCAAACGCCAGGAAGCCCAGCGCGCCGCCAATGAGGAGGCGCTGCAGGGAGTGGTCCAACGGCTGGAGGAGAGCCGCGCCCAACTCGCCGACCTCGCCCACAAATACGAGATGGAGAAGATCAGGGCCGAAGACGCCAACCGGGCCAAGAGCGAGTTCCTGGCCAATATGAGCCATGAACTGCGCACGCCGCTGAACGCGATCAACGGTTTCTCCGAGATGATGGTCGGGGAGATGTACGGGCCCCTCGGCGACCCCCACTACAAGGAATACGCCCAGGATATCCTGTCCTCGGGCCAGCACCTCCTGGCCCTGATCAACGACATCCTCGACATGGCCAAGATCGAGGCCGGCAAGCTGCACCTGCGCTTCGAGATGGTCGACGTGGAGGAGGTGGCGGAGGACGTTGTGCGGCTGATGCGCAACCGGGCCGAGTCCGTCGGCCTGACCATCAGCCTGGATCTGCCCCCCGGCCTGCCCCAGGTCCAGGCCGATTACCGGGCGATGAAACAGGTGCTCCTGAACCTGACCTCCAACGCCCTGAAATTCACCCCGCGCGGCGGCAAGGTCACCGTGCGGGCGTCGCTGGCGACCGACCAGGGAGCGGCCGAACGGTTGCGGGTCGAGGTGGCCGACACCGGCATCGGCATCTCAAAGGATGACCTGCGGCGCCTGGCCCGGCCTTTCGAACAGATCGAAAGCCAGCACTCCAAGACCACCCAGGGTTCGGGCCTGGGCTTGGCCCTGACGAAGTCCCTGGTGGAGATGCACGCGGGCGTCTTTGAATTGTCCAGCGCCGGACCGGGCGCCGGGACCGTGGCGAGCTTCCTCATCCCCATCCGCCAGGCCCGATCACAACCCGCCGCCGAACCCGGGACGCGGCACGGAAGCGCGGCGGCGTGAACGCCTAAAGCGGCCGTGCGCCTTGAGGACGCCTGCCGGCCGGTCAAGCCGCGCCGGCCAGGCCTTCGTCGGCCTGGACGATGGCTTCCTGAACGGCGGCGATCAGGGTCGCCGGGCGGATCGGCTTGGACAGGTGACGGTCGGCGCCGGCGGCGCGGGTGCCTTCCACGTGCTCGGCCAGGGCGTCGGCGGTCAGGGCGATGATCGGTGTCCGTTCGGCGCCCGAGGCCGCCTCGTACGCCCGGATCAGGCCGATGGCGGTCAAGCCGTCCATCACCGGCATGTGCAGGTCCATCAGCACCACGTCGAAAGGCTCGGTCTTGAACCGCTCGACCGCGTCGGCCCCGTTCTCCACCAGGACGATGTGGACCCCCAGGGACTCCAGGACCAGGCAGACCACTTTCTGGTTGGTGGGGTGGTCCTCGGCCAGCAGCACCCGCGTTCCAGTCAGAGCGGTTTCGGGCGCCGCCGCCTCGGCCTTGAAGCCGGCCGTCTCACCCGCCCGCGGCAGCGGCAGAATGACGGAGAACCGGGCGCCCTCGCCAGGGACGGACTCGGCGGAAATCGAGCCGCCCATCAGCTCGCAGAGGGACGCGCAGATCGGCAGGCCCAGGCCGGTGCCGCCGAACCGGCGGGTGACCGAGGCGTCGGCCTGTTCGAAGCGCCGGAACAGCCGCTCGGTGATGTCGGCGGCGAAACCGATGCCGGTGTCGCAAACCGTCAGCATCAGCCCCTGGGGTCCGAGGTCGGCGGTCAGGCTCACCTCGCCCTTGGCGGTGAACTTGACCGCGTTGGACAACAGGTTCGACAGGATCTGGCTGATCCGCACCTCGTCGCCCAGGTAGCGGCCGGCGGCGGCCGGCGACACGCTCCAGGTCAGCGCCACGCCCTTGCTCTGGGCCGCGGCGCTGTGCAGTTGGGCGATGCGTTTGACCACGGCCTCCAGGTCGAACGGTTCGGCGCTGAGGCTCATCTGGCCGGCCTCGATCTTGGACACGTCGAGGATGTCTGTCAGCACCTGTTCGAGCAGCTTGGCCGAGGAGACCACCAGCTCGGCCATCTGCCGATCCTCGTCGCAGCTCTGGCGCTGGGACAGCAGGTCCGACAGGGCCACCACCCCGTTGAGGGGGGTGCGCAGCTCATGGCTCATATTGGCCAGGAAGGACGACTTGGCCCGATTGGCCCGGTCGAGTTCGGCGGTGCGTTCGGCCACCCGATCCTCAAGTGACTGCAGGATCTCGTCGGACCGCATCCGCTCCTCGGCCAGGCAATGGGCCAGATCGCCGATCTCGTCCTTGCGCGCCTCCAGATCGGCGACCTCGTTCAGGACCGCGCCATCCACCGCCCCCGGCGAGGCGCGGATCTTCAGGCTGTGTCTGGCCAGCCGCTCCAGCGGCCGCACGATCAGACGCCGCGTGTACAGGAAGATCAGCAGGCCAGCGCCGAGCAGGGCCAACATGCCCGCGCCGACGATGGTCAGCGCCGCCCAGGCGGCGCGTTGCTCGATCGCCGCTTGAGACGTCACCACCACGAAATACAGGGAAGGGATCTCAAGCTGGGTAAAGGCGAGCAAGCGGTTGCGGCCCCGTCGATCGAGCACGCCGCTGTGGAGCCCGGTGAGCTTGATATCCGCCATGGCGGATTTCGCCGCATTCACATGCCGCTGCGCGATCTCGCTCGGCGTGAGCCGCAGGACATCCTCGTCGTCCGCCGTGCCGGATCCCGCGACCAGTTCGCCCTTGTCGGTGATGAGGAGGTGGGAGATGCCGGGCGCCTTGCCCTTGAACACCGACGGCAAATAATTCTCCTCGGCGAGCACTGTGCCGAACGCGCCGACAAAGCGACCGTCCACAAGAGCCGGCGTGAAACAGGCGCGGGCGTTGAATGAACCCTTGTCCGTCGATCTCGGGTCGGGCGTCGGAACGCACCGGGTCGGACCTTTGGGATTGAGGTCGGGCGTAAAGGCCCGCCGCATGTTGGCCTGCTGCACCTGCAGAGCATTGAGCGCGCCCATACGGATATGCGCGAGCCGATCGGGCCGGCTCGGCGCGAACACGATCAGGGCGCCGGAAGGCATGAAGAAATCGAAATTGTCGATCTGCCCCAGGCGGCTTTCGCCGAGCTGCTGCACGACGTCGAGCACCGCCAGGATCAGCCGCTTGTCCGCCGCAGACACCGTCTTTCCATGGATTATGTAACCGCCGAGGCCAAACTGGACCTTCCCCGAAGGCAACTTGCGTCCCTCGAACAAGCTGGGCGCCGTGCGGCGCGTGCCGTCCGGCTGGAGCGGGAAATCGTGCTCGAACAACCGGTCAACCGCGACGTCGCTCAAGACGTCCAGACGACGGGTCAGCGCATTGGTGGCTGCGATATGCTCAGCCGTGAGGTTACGGAAAAGCGCGTTCTGCCCCCGCGCGCGCTCCTTGGCGTAGAGGGTGAGGTCAGCTTCCTTGGCCTGAACGAAGGCGCGGCGGAAAGCGATAAACCCCGTCACGGCGCACACGGCGGTGAAGGCGAACGACAGCGTAAGGACGACGGCCAGAAGTTTGGCAGTCAGTGACGGCCTTTGCACAGAACGTGCCTCCCAGCCTCTTATTTAGAGGGGGACTATGCCGAATACCCTTTACAATCGGCTTAGTGTCAGCCGTCCAGGTGCGACAAATACAACCGCAGCGTGCCTAGAATCGATCGCGGCCTATGAGTTCGGATCGCTTCCAACCCAAGCTCGTCACGAGCTAAGTCGGCCCTTTCCCGCCCGGCGGCGACGGCGGATGTCCATCCGGGCCGCCGCGGCCCCCGCGGCCCCCGCCTCGCCCCGGACCGCGCATCAGCAGGCGGGAGAACATCTGCCGCTCCTGCGGCGAAAGACTGGCCAGGCGCGCAGCCAGGGTGGCGTCGATCCCCGCCCGCGCCCGGCCTTCGGCCTCGCGCGCCCGGGTCAGGGCGGCGGTCACCGCGGCCGGATCATAAGGGTTGGCGGCCATCAGACGGGCGGCCTGCTGGCGGGCTTCCCGCGCCGCCTGCAGGTCGGGAGCCGCGCTCAGGGCCTGGACGCGCATGATGTCCTGCAACGCCTGTCGCCGGTCGGGAGGCAGGGACTGAAACGCCTGGGCGATGCGCTGGTTGTCTCCGCCCCGCCGGAGGTCGGCGCGCTCTCCGATCAGGCGGGAGCCGACCACGAACACCCCAAGGCCGGCGCCGACCAGGAACAGGTTCGCCACCAGGGAAATCGCCAGGATGACCTTCCAGCGGCGGCTCATCCGGCGCGGGCCCCGGCCGAGCCGACGGTGAAGGCCGCCTGGGCGTCTTCATCGTTGGCGAGGGTGGCCGACAGCACCGCGTCCGCCCGTGCGTCGGAAACCGCGGCGGTGGAAGCCGTGACACCCACCACCACCCCGGCCAGGACCGCCGCGGCGAAGCCTGCGCCCGACAGCCAGAAGCCCAGGCCGCGCGGACTGATCCCCATGCTTCCCGCCTTGCGGGCCCGGGGCGGCGGCCCCATCAACACGCGGTCGCGCAGGGCCGCCGAGGGCGCCGGGGATCGCCAGTCGTCGAGGACGGCGTCCAAAGCCTGGGCCTGCCGCAGCAGGGCGCCCGCCGCTCCGGGCGTCCGGGCTCGGAACGCTTCGGCGGCGTCACGGTCGGCTTCCGGCCAGCGGCGAAGGTCGCCGCCATAAGCCATGGCCAGGGTTTCGAAGCGTTCGGCGTCCATCATCCCCCTCCTGCTCACGCTAACTTCCGGGCTCGGCCAGATCGGCCAGCACCGCGCGCAAGGTCCGCCGGCCACGAGCCAGCAGACTTTCCAGCGCCTCCACGCTCACCCCCATGAGCACCGCGGCGTCTATGTTCGACAACTCCTGATAGTGGCACAGCACCACCGCCTCGCGCTGCCGCTCGGGCAAGGCGGCCACCGCCGCCTCCACCCGCACGCCCCGTTCCGCCGACACCATCGCGTGCTCGGCGCCCGGCGTCGGGTCGGGCCGATCCGGGGGGTCGGCGGTCGGCTGCTCGCGCCGGCGCCGCAGCCGGTCGTAGCAAAGGTTCAAGGCCACCCGGTGCATCCAGGTGTCGAACTTGCCGCCCCCCGGTTTCCAGGCGCCGGCCTGTCTCCACACACGCAGGAACACCTCCTGCGCCACATCCTCGGCTTCGCCGGGATCGCCCAGCATGCGCCGGGCGAGCGCCAGCATCCGCGGCAATTTGCGGGCGACAAGGGCCTGGATCGCCGCCGCATCGCCGGCGGCGACACGGGCGACCAGCGCCTGATCGGGGTCTTTCCCCGCATCTGCCGTCGGCCCGCCCGCCAAAAACGCCCTCGTTGCTCATCGCCCGCGTCTCCATTCGACGCGCGCCCAGACCTCAGTGGGCTGGGGGCGCGCCTTGGCCAAGACCGGGTGGGTCCAGAGTGACCGAATCCCGGCCGCCAGAGAAGCGATTGAACATCTCACGGTCCCGTACGCGCTTGCGGCGTTTCAGGTCCTGACGGAATCGGATCTTGCCGGTCACGGCGTCTCCTCGGGATTGCAGCGCCCTCTCGATCCATTCAACGGTTCCGGCGGGGGAGTCCGTCGCGCCGGCCGATCAGCCGGCCGCCCCCACCGCCGCGAGGAAGGCGGCGTGGGCCTGTTCGCGCGCACGCTTCAGTTTGGCGGTCAGGCTGCGCAGGTCGCGGGCTCCGCCGGCCCGGGCGAGCACCGCCTGTAGCCGCCGGGGCTCGCCCGCCGGATCGGCCCCGTCAGCCAGGGCGACCTTGAGCACCTGCGACAGGTTCTGTTGCAGACCCCAGGCGGTCTCCAGCGCCAACACAGCCTTGGGCGGTGCGAGACCCGCCGTTCCTGCGGCCCTCAGCGCCTCGGCCGTGTGGGCTTCCAGCGGCCCGCCGTCCGCGGCGTGGGCGATCTGCAGGTATTGGGCGGCGAACTCGATATCGACCAGCCCGCCGGGACTGAGCTTCATGTCCCAGAACCCTTCCGGCGGTCGCTCGGCGGCCATCAACGCCCGCATCTCCACCACGTCGCTGGCCGCTGCTATGGGATCGCGCTTGCGGCGCAGCGCCGCCCGGATGGCCTCCTCCCCTCGCTCGGCGAAGGCGGGGCTCGAGGCCCAGACCACCCGGGCCCGGGTCATGGCCAGCAGCTCCCAGGTCTCCGCCTCGCCGGCATAGTAGCGCTCGAAGGCGCCCAGGCTGACCGCCACCGGTCCGGCCGTGCCGGACGGCCGGAGCTGCAGGTCCACCGGATAAAGCTCGCCTTCGCCCGTGGGCGCGGACAGGGCCGCCACCAGGCGTTGGGTGAAGCGGGCGTAGAAGGTCTCCGCCCCCCAGCCCTTCTTGTCGGACATCGCGTCCGGAGCGTCAGCCAGATAGAGGGTCATGAGGTCCAGATCGGACCGGGCAGTCATCTCCCGAGAGCCGGCCTTGCCGAGGGCGACCACCGCCACCGCGCCGGGAAAGGCCCCGCCCAACCGTTCGGCTTCGACCAGGGCGACCGGCGCCAAGGCCTGGATGCAGGCGTCGGCCAGGGCGGCGAAGGACGCCCCGGCGTCCTGCGCCTGGGCGGTCCCCGAGATCACCTGCACCCCGATCCGGAAGGCCTGCTCGCGGTGGACCCGCCGGGCGGCGTCCATCGCCGCCTCGAACCCGTCGGCCGCGCCGACCGCCGCGGCGACCGCGCGAGCGGTCTCGGCCTCGTCCAGAGGCGCAAAGAAGCCGGCGTCCAGCATGGCGTCGAGGGAGGCCGGATGGCGCGCCAGGGTGGCGGCGAGCCGAGGCGCCAGGGCCAGGACCGCCACCACCAGTTCGAACAGCTTCGGCTGGGCCAGGAACAGCGACTGGATCTGCACCCCCGAACTCAGGCCGGCGAAGAAGTCGGAGAACCGGCCGAAGGCGACGTCGGGGGCGCCGGTGGCTTCGGCCGCCTCCAGCAGGCGCGGGGCCAAGCGGGTGAACAGCTCGCGCCCCCGCGCGGTGCGGGTGGCGGCGATACGGCCGTGGTGCCAGGCCCGGATCGTCGCCGACACCCGCGCCGGCTGGGAGAACCCCATTCGGGCCAGGGTAGCCAAGGTTTCCGGATCATCCTCGACGCCGGTGAACACCAGGCTGCCGAAGCGCGAAGACAGGGGCTCGTCCTCGGCGAACAGTTCGCCGTAACGGCGGTTCACCCGCTTGAGCAACTTGCCGACGTCGGCGTCGAATTTAGCCAGGGAGCTATAGCCCGCCAGGGCGGCGATGCGGCGGCGCGCCGCGTCGGCCTCCGGCAGCACGTGGGTCTGATCGTCTGCGATCATCTGGGCCCGGTGCTCGAGCCGGCGCAGGGTGTCGTACGCGGCCGCCAGTTCCTCGGCCGTCTTGGGGGCGACGTGGCCCGACCGGGCGAGGGCCGCCAGGGCGTCCAGGGTCCTCGGACTGCGCAGGGCCGAATCGCGGCCGCCCAGGATCAGCTGCTGGGTCTGGACAAAGAACTCGATCTCACGGATGCCGCCGTGGCCGAGCTTGAGGTTGGCGCCCTTGGCTTCCAGCCGCTCGTCGACCTTGTGCACATGGATCTGGCGCTTGATCGAATGGATGTCGGCGATGGCGGCGAAGTCGAGGTTGCGCCGCCAGACGAACGGATGGAGTTCGGCCAGGAAGGCTTGGCCGGCCGCGATGTCGCCGGCTGCAGCCCGGCCCTTGATCATCGCCGCCCGCTCCCAGTTCTGGCCGACGCTCTCGTAGTAGTCGAGGGCCGCCTCCACCGGCACGGCGACCGGCGTGGAGAACGGGTCGGGGCGGAGCCTCAGGTCGACCCGGAACACATAGCCGTCCGCCGTGCGGTCCTGCAGCAGCCCGGCCACCGCCTGGGTCAACCGCAGCGCCAGGGCCTGGGGCTCGATGTCCGGTGCGACCGGCATCCGTTCCGGGTCGTAGAACACCGTCACGTCGATGTCGGACGAGTAGTTGAGCTCGAACGCCCCGTGCTTGCCCAGGGCGAGGCAGAAATAGCCGGGGACCGGGCCTGCGCTCGGATTCGCGGGGGCGACCAGCCGTCCCTGCCGGGTCTCGGCGGCGGCCGCCGCCGCCAGCGCCGTCTTCAGGCTCTCGTCGGCGAACCGGGTCAAGGCGCCGGTGACCTGGTCGAGGTCCCACACGCCCCCGAGGTCGGCCAGGGCGGTCAGTAGATGCAGTTCGGCCTTCAGCCGCCGCAGGTCCCTCGCCACCATTTCCGGCTCCGCCCCTGCGGCCAGCGCGGCTGCGTCGGCGAGCAGGGCCTCCAGCCGACGGTCGGGGTCGTCGTTGAGGATGCGGACCAGCCGTGGCGGATCGCGGCGGGCCAGGCTGGCGAGATAGGGCGCGGCCCCGAACACCGGCGCCAGGGCGGGCCAGGCCGCTTCGAGCACCGGCGTCCAGCCCGAGGCCTGCGCCGCCTCGGCCAGGGCTTCGCGGGTCCGCGCCGCCGCCGCCGCGTCGCACACCGGGCCGCAGGGCTGCAGACGCCGGAGGAGACCATCCGGTGGCGTGATGCTCATGCCCCTAGCATTGGCCCAACCTCGCCCGCTGCGCCAGCGCTCCGCAGGGGCGACAGTTAGAGCTGGTCCAACCCGTAGGCGGCGTGCAGGGCGCGGACCGCCAGTTCCGTGTAGGCCGCGTCGATCAGCACGCTGATCTTGATCTCGGAGGTCGAGATCGCCTGGATGTTGACGCCCTTCTCCGCCAGGGCCCCGAACATGGTCTTGGCGACCCCGGCGTGGCTGCGCATCCCGACCCCGATCACCGAGACCTTGGAGACGTTGTCGTCCACCCGGACGTCCTCGAAGCCGATCTCGGCCTGCCCCCCCCGGACGATCTCCACCGCCTTGGCGGCGTCGCGCTTGCCGACGGTGAAATCCATATTGGCCACCTTGGCGTCCCGGGACCGCGACTGGACGATCATGTCCACGTTCACATTGGCGTCCGCCAGGCGGGAGAAGATCGCCGAGGACACCCCCGGATGGTCGGGCAGGCCCAGCAGGGTGATCTTGGCTTCGTCGCGGCTATAGGCGACGCCGCTCACGATGCGCTTTTCCACGATCTCCTCCTCGTCGCAGACAATGGTGCCGGCGTCGGGGGATGCGTCCCCCGGCTCGACGAAACTCGACAGCACCCGCACGGGCACCCTTTGGGACATGGCCAGCTCGACCGAGCGGGTCTGCAGCACCTTGGCGCCCAGGGAGGCCATCTCCAGCATCTCCTCGTAGGAGACGCGGGCGAGACGGCGGGCCTTGTCCTCGATGCGCGGGTCGGTGGTGTAGACCCCGTCCACGTCGGTGTAGATGTCGCAACGGATAGCCCGAAGCGCCGCTGCCACCGCCACCGCCGAGGTGTCGGAACCGCCCCGTCCCAGGGTGGTGATGCGGCCCTGGCGGGTGACGCCCTGGAAGCCTGCGATCACCGCGATCTGGCCGCCGTCGATGGAGGCGCCGAGCTTGTCGCCGTCGATCTCGTCGATGCGGGCGCTGCCGTGGGCCTCGTCGGAATAGATCGGGATCTGCCAGCCCATCCAGGAGCGGGCCGGAAGCCCCATGTTGCGCAGGGTCATGGCCAGGAGGCCCGCCGTGACTTGTTCGCCGGACGCGACCACCACATCGTATTCATCGTCGGAGGATGGCAGGCCGTGGGCCGCCTTGCCCGCCGCGTCGGTCCAGGCGACCAGCTCATTGGTCTTGCCGGACATGGCCGACACCACCACGGCTATGCCGACGCCCGCCCGCGCCTCGGCGGCCACCAGCCGGGCCACCCGCGCGATGCGCTCCAGGTCGGCGACCGAGGTGCCGCCAAATTTCATTACCAGCCGCGAAGCCATCCGCGCTCGAACCTTAATCTGCAGGACGGGCGCTTCTAGAGCACGATAGCCCCAAGTGGAACCCGGTTAAGGCGACCGGGGCCGGTTTCGTCGTCCGCGCCCGTGACGCCGCACGAGCGGGGCCCTAAGTATGAGGCATGAACACCGCGCCCCACGCCTCCGGTCCCCACGCCTCGGGTCCCAGCGTCGATCCCGATCAGGTCGCCTTCTTTTCGCGGATCGCCGCCCAATGGTGGGACCCCCACGGCAAGTTCGCGCCCCTGCACAAGTTCAATCCCGTGCGGCTGGGCTTCATCCGGGACGAAGCCCTGGCCAGGTTCGGTCGCGACGGAAAAACGACCGCGCCGTTCGAGGGTCTTCGCCTGCTCGACATCGGCTGCGGCGGAGGGCTTTTGTCCGAGCCCATGCGCCGGCTGGGTTTCGAGGTCGTCGGGGTGGACGCCTCGGAGCGCAACATCGGGGTGGCCGGAGCCCACGCCGCCCAGACGGGTCTTTCCATCGACTACCGCTGCGCCACCGCCGAACAGCTCCTGGCCGAAGGCATCGCTCCCTTCGACGTGGTGCTGAACATGGAGGTGATCGAGCACGTCGCCGATCCGGGCGAATATCTGCGCGACTGCACCCGCCTGCTGGCCCCCGGCGGGCTGATGATCGTGGCCACCCTCAATCGGACGCTCAAAGCGCTCGCCTTCGCCAAGATCGGGGCGGAATACGTGCTGGGCTGGCTGCCCCGCGGCGCCCACGACTGGCGCAAGTTCCTGCATCCGGAGGAGGTCCGCGGCTTCCTTTCGGACACGCCGGTGACGGTGGAGGGTCCGTTCGGAGTCTCCTACAGCCCGCTTTCGGACAGCTGGTCGCTCAGCGGCGACGTCCAGGTCAACTATCTGATGACGGTCACGAAGGACCCTGCCCTTGGCTAATCGCGGGCCGCCCTGGAAACTGATCGGCGTCGTCTTCACGGTGGTCACCGTGGGCGCGGTAGGCGCCAGCCTGCTGGCCCCGGGGCCGGCCCAGGCCCCGCGGGACCCGGGGGTCTGCTGGCGGCTGACCCTGGAGCACGACAAGCCGGCCTATCACCGGGTCGGCGCCGACATCGCCAATCTGGAGACCTGCGCGGCCTATCTGGAGCGGCAGTTCTTGATCCACGGCGGCCAGATCAACGGCGCCTTCCAGGGCCGCTTCATCTTCATCGACGACGACGCCATCCGCAGTTCCGCCACCCTGGACGGCTCCCGCTGGCGGGTGTTCTTCGGCCCGCAACGCATCGCACTGGACCGCAAGCTGAAGGAAGGCGGCAAGACCCTGAACGTGGTGACCGCGCCCGCCCTGTAGCCGCGTCCTTCGATGCAGGCGATCAATTCACCTCGGTCTTCGCCTTGGGCGTCGCCGCCGGCGGCAGGGGCGCGACCTGGATGCCGTCCTCGATAAGCGCCTTGACCTCCTTGGGGCTGGCCTCGCCATAGATACCGCGAGCCTCCGACTCGCCGTCGTGGATGTCGCGGGCCTCCCGGGCGAAGCGGTCGCCGACATAGTCGAAATTGGTCTCCACGTGGCGGCGCACCTTGCCCATCGCCTCCATCATCCGGGCGTGGACCTGGTCCGGCGCCGGGGCGTCCGTGGACGTCTTCGTACTCCTCACCGCCGGCGCCATGATCTGCTTGCGTACGCGCGTCGAGGCGCAGAACGGGCATTCGACCAGTCCTCGGGCGATCTGGTCGTCGTAATCCGACGAGGCGCCGAACCAGGCGTCGAACGGATGATCGTGCTCGCAGACCAGGGCGTAGCGGATCACGACGTCGCCTCCGGTCCGGCGAAGGCGCGGGCGTTCCTGAGGGACGGGACGGCGGCGCGAGCCCTGGCCACGGCGGTCAGGTCCAGGTCGGCGACCAGGACCCCCGGCTCGTCGTCGTCCAGCCGGCCCACGACCTCGCCCCAGGGCCCCACGATCATCGACCGTCCCCAAGTGCCGCGGCCGTCCTCATGGAAACCGCCCTGGGCGGCGGCCAGGATGAAGGCCCCGGTTTCGATGGCGCGGGCGCGGACCAGGGTGTCCCAGTGCGCCTCGCCGGTGGGGCGGGTGAAGGCGGCCGGCAGGGCGATCACCTCGGCCCCCGCCAGGGCCAGACGGCGGTACAGTTCTGCGAACCGCAGGTCGTAGCAGATGGTCAGGCCCAGCCGTCCCTGTGGCAGCGCCGCGATCGCCGCCCGCTCCCCCGGGGCATAGACCGCCGACTCCCGGTAGCTTTCGCCGCCGGGCAGGTCGACGTCGAACATGTGGATCTTGTCGTAGGTCTGCTCGATCGCGCCGTCCGGGCCGATCAGCACCGAGCGGTTGGCCGAGCCGCCCTCCTCGCGCAGCACCAGGGCCGAGCCGACCAGGATACGGACCTTCAGCTCGGCGGCGAGGGCCGCCAGTCCCTGGACCACCGGGTCCCGGTCCAGGGTGACGAGCTGTTCGAACAGCTTTTCCCGATCGCGCTGGATGATGTTGCTGGCTTCCGGCGTGACGATCAGCTCGGCGCCCTCACCCGCGGCCCGGCGGACCAGGGGCGCGGCGTGAGCCAGGGCCGCGCCCAGGGTCGCGGGCGTGCGCAGCTGGACGACGGCGGCGCGCAGGCTGGTCACGCGGTCTCGAGCAGCTTGTCGAGTTCGCCGGCGCGATCCAGCGCCATCAGGTCGTCGCAGCCGCCGACGTGCTGGTCGCCGATGAAGATCTGCGGGAAGGTGGTCCGGCCCTGGGCCTTCTGGATCATCTCGCGCTTCTTGTCGGCGTCGTAGGCGGCGTCCTCGATCTCGACATAGGCCACGCCCTTGCGCTCCAGCAGCGAGACCGCGCGGGCGCAGAAGGAGCAGAACGGACGGGTATAGATCACGACGTCGGGCATGGACGCACCCTGGAGAGTTGATGACACCGGGTCGTCATATAGTGAGGTTCGCGGCTTCACGCACCCGCGCCACAACACCCAGGTCGACCGCGGCGGCGCCCGCCTTCAAAAGCGCCCGCGCGCAGGCCTCGGCCGTGGCGCCCGTGGTCAGGACGTCGTCGATCAGCAGAACCCGCTTTCCGGCCAGGCGCGCGGCCTGGGCGGGCGTGACCTCGAAGGCCCCCTGGACGTTGAGCCGCCGCCCTCGTCCGGACTTGCCCCCCTGATTTTCGGTAGCGCGGCGCCGGCGCAGCAGCTGCGGCGCATAGGTCCTGCGCGCCCGCCGGGCCAGGATCCGCGCGATCTCCGCCGATTGGTTGTAGCGGCGGGTGAACAGACGAAGCGGATGCAGCGGCGTCGGCGCGATCAGATCGGCCTGCTCCACCAGTTCGGCCGCCGCCCGCGACAGCCAGCCGGCGAACAAGCCCGCCAGCTCCGGCCGGTCGGCGTGTTTCAGCTTGAGGATCAGGTCGCGCGACGCGTCGTCATAAAGACAGGCCGCCCGGGCCCTGGCGAAGGCGCGGGGCCGGGCCAGGCAGGCCGCGCATCGCACCCCTTCCCCCAGGCTGTATTCGAAAGGCAGGCCGCAACCGTCGCATACCGGGTCGTCCAGGAACTGGATGCGTCCCCAGGCGGCGCCGGACAGGCCCTGGCTCATCGGCCGCGTCCCGCCGTCCAGCGCCTGGGGCGGCAGGATCAGGTCGAGGGCGCCGCGAAGGACGGATTTCAGCGCCGGCTGCATCACACAAAGGTTCAGGGCTCGGAAGCCGCCGTCAAGCTTCCCGGCGCCGGCCGAGGATGACGTGGGCGCCGATAAGCCCCATCTTGCCGGCATGACCGACGCCCCGCCCCGGATCTTCGATCGCCTCCTGCATCGCGCCCGCCTGGACCGTGCGGCGTCCGGCTATGCCGGGTTCCTCAAGCTACGGGCGGCCGAGGACGCCGCCGAGCGGCTGAGCGCGGTGCTGCGGACGTTTCCCCTGGCCCTCGACCTGGGCGCCCGCGACGGCGCCTTCGCCCGCGCCCTGGCGCAAAGCGATGCGGCGTCCCGCGTCGGCGCGGTGATCGAGGCCGACCTGTCCGAACGGATGCTCAAGGGCCGAGCCGGCCTGCGCGTGGTCGCCGACGAAGAGCGGCTGCCCTTCGCGCCCGAGAGCCTGGACCTGGTGGTCTCGCTGCTGTCGCTGCACTGGACCAATGATCTCGTGGGCGCCCTGGTGCAGATACGCCGCGTTTTGAGGCCCGACGGCCTGTTCATCGGGGCCCTGTTCGGCCGGGGAACCCTGACGGAGCTGCGTCAATCGCTGATCGCCGCCGAGGCCGAGATCGCCGGCGGCGCGGGCCTGCGCGTCTCGCCCTTCGCCGACGGCCTGGATGCGGCGGGCCTGCTGCAGCGGGCCGGCTTCGCCCTGCCGGTGGCCGACGTGGAGCGGGTCGTGGTCCGCTACGCCCACCCGCTGAAACTGATGGCCGACCTGCGGGCCATGGGCGAGACCAACGCCCTGACCGACCGGGCCCGCCGCCCCCTGAGCCGCCCGGTGCTGGCCCGGGCGCTGGAGATCTACGTCGAGCGCTTCGCCCTGCCCGACGGACGCGTCCCGGCCACCTTCGAGATCATCGCCGTCACCGGCTGGACCCCGCACCCGTCGCAGCAGCAGCCCCTGAAGCCGGGCTCGGCCAAGATGCGCCTGGCCGACGCCCTGGGCGTGGTCGAGCACCGCCTGCGCGACGAATGAGCCGCCCCCTCACCGCGGGAGAGGTCGCCATCGCCCGCAGCGTGTTCGGCGAGGCGGTCGATTACGCGCGGGTGCGCCTTTCGACCCGGCGCTGGGGCGGCTTCGCCATCGCCTTCGGTTCCTACGTGACCTTCCCGCCCGCCAGCCCGGCGCCGGCCGATTTTGCGGCGGAATCGATACGGAGGCAGGCTTGGCTGATCCATGAACTGGTCCACGTCTGGCAGTTCCAGACCGCGCCGCTGCGCACCCTGGCGAGCTGGGCCCTGACCGTGGTTCGCGGCGGCTACGGACCCGGACTGCCCGGCTATCGCTATCGCCTGCCGCTGAAACCCTGGGCCGCCCACAACCTCGAACAGCAGGCCTCGATCGTCGAGCACGCCTTCGTGCTGCGGGAGACGGGACTGTGCGCGGGCGCGCCGGCGGGGGCGACGGCCGCGGTGCTCAACCGGATCCCGCCGTTCGCTCCCTCGCGGCAAACGTGACCTTTACCGGCCGCCACGGGCTGAACTAGAGCGGGCGCATGGACGTACGCATCTTCGAGACGCGGTTCGGCCCGACGCCGATCTGGGGTGATTTCGCCCGGTTCTCGCCGGAGCGACGGCTGCTGTTCGTGATCCGCGGCGCCTTCAGCAAGAAGAACGTGCTGCTGGGGCTGACCCAGGATTTCCCCGGCGTCGACGTGGCTTACGCCCACCTGCCCGGCATGTTCTCGGAACCGTTCTTAAGGGACTCGATCGAGGATTTCGCCGCGGCTTTCGACGAGGTGCTGGCCCAGCTAGCCCACCGCCAGTCAGCCGTGATCGGACTGTCGCTCGGCGGCACGGCGGCGATCGCCATGCAGGACCCGAGCATAAGAGCCAAGGTGCTGGTCGATTCGCCGATCACGACCGGACGGTTGTGGATGCTGCCGGACATCTTCCGGGCGAAGGTGCAATCCAACCCGCGGCTGGCCCAGTGGGTCTGGAACCTGTTCGGCGTCTCCGAGCACGGGATCGTCGGCCGCGATTATCGCGGGCTGCTTTCCCGATTGAACGTGCCGACCCTGGCCCTTGTCGCCGGCGATCCCCTGGGCGAGCCCCGCCCGATCGTGCGGGCGCCGAGCGCGGTTTCCGACGAGGATCGCGCGCTCTACGCCGCCCACCCGATGATCACCGTGAGGATCGTCGCGAGTTGTGGCCACAACATCGCCAAGGACGGTCAGGCGGACCTGGCCAGGGCGATCCGGCGCGTGGTCGAGGTGCCGCAGCTTCCCTGAAGCGGGTCGCCCTAGAGGAAATCCCTCAGATAGGCGCACAGGGGCCCGTCGGCGGGGGGCATCGGATAGTCGTCGAACTGCGCCGGCTTGACCCAGGCCAGGGCCGCATGTTCGCGCCGCTGCACGAAACCGTCCCAGCGCCGGATCAGATAGAGCGGCATCAAGAGATGGAACGTCTCGTAGGTGTGGCTGGCGAAGACGAAGGGGGCCAGGCATGCGGGTTTGACCTCGATGCCCAGCTCTTCGTTCAGCTCACGGATCAAGCACGCTTCGGGGGTTTCTCCGGCCTCGATCTTGCCCCCGGGAAACTCCCACAGACCGGCGAGTTGCTTGCCCTCGGGCCGCTGGCAGATCAGCACCCGGCCGTCGACGTCGACGAGGGCGGCGGCGGCGACGAGGAGGAGCGGCCTGGCCATCGCCTAAATCCGTCTGCGGATGGTCACGAGCGGTAGTCGCCGTTGATCGAGATGTAGCCGTGGGTCAGGTCGCAGGTCCACATGACCGCGCTGGCCGAGCCG
The DNA here is from genome assembly GCA_035493955.1 of Caulobacteraceae bacterium. Taxonomy (GTDB): domain Bacteria; phylum Pseudomonadota; class Alphaproteobacteria; order Caulobacterales; family Caulobacteraceae; genus NCED01. Next base: position 71,296 of record DATJHI010000041.1, read on the forward strand.
ACGCCCACGTCGACGGCGACCTCCAGCTCGGCGTTCTTCATATAGGCCGACATGGCTTCCTCGTCGTAGTCGGGGGAGACCGCGCCGTCGCGCGCCGCCCACAGCGGCCCGAAGCGGATCGACAGCCTGTCCCGGTCCATCGGTTCGTCCGCCCGGCCCACGGCCATGGTGATCCGGCCCCAGTTGGCGTCCTCGCCGGCGAAGGCGGTCTTGACCAGGGGGCTTTCGCAGATGGTCCGGGCGATCTTGCGCGCCGAGGCTTCCGACACCGCTCCGGCCACCGTGACCTTGACGAACTTGGAGGCGCCTTCGCCATCGCGGACCAGTTGCTGGGCCAGGTCCATCAGCACCGAGGAAAGGGCCAGACGGAACGGCTCCAGTCGCGGATCGGCCGGATCGTCGATCCGCGGCGCCCCAGCGGCGGCGGTGGCGAACAGCAGGCAGGTGTCGTTGGTGGAGCGGTCGCCGTCCACCGTCACCGCGTTGAAGGTGCGCGCCACCGCCGATTTCAGCAGGGCCTGCAGCACCTTGGGCGCCAGGGCCGCGTCCGTGGCCACGAACGCCAGCATGGTGGCCATGTCGGGGGCGATCATGCCCGAGCCCTTGGCGATCCCGGCGATGCGCACCTTGACCCCGCCGATCTCCGCCTGCGCCGCCGCGCCCTTTGGGAAGGTGTCGGTGGTCATGATCGCGCGGCCGGCCTCGGCCCACCGGTCAGGGGCCAGGCGCGCGCCGATGGCCGGAATCTGCTGTTCGATCTTCGAGGCGTCGAGCAGGACCCCGATCACCCCGGTGGAGGCGACCATCACCTGGTCGGGCTCCGCCTCGGCCAGGACGGCGACCGCCGCGGCCGAGCGCCGGGAGGCCTCGAAACCGGCCGCGCCGGTGAAGGCGTTGGCGCAGCCGGCGTTGACCACCACGGCGCGGATATCCTCGCCGCCGGTCCGGGCCAGGGCCGCCTTGCACCAGTCCACCGGCGCCGAGCCGACCCCGTGGCGGGTGAACACCCCGGCGCAGGTGGTCCAGGGGGCGAAGCGCATGACCAGCAGGTCCTCGCGCGCGTGCTTATAGAAGCCGGCCCGCGCGGTCGCGAGCTCGACTCCGCCGATGGTCCCGATCTCCGGGAAGGGCGTGGCCAGGGGCGAAATGGCGAGGCCGGGCTTGCCGGCGCCGGTCTGGGGCTGGTCGGTCATCAGTGCGCCACGGACTTGAGCCCCGCCCCATTTGGCTTGGCGGCGGGCTTGGGGGAAACCGACGGGGCGGCGGCCGGGGCGGTGACGGCGGCGCCGCCCTCGGTCGCGCCTTCCGCGCCGGCGGACGGCGGCGCGGCTCCGGCGGGCGGAGCCGAGGCGGGTTCGCGCGGCTGGCCGCCGGGGGTCGCCGGCCGGCTCAGCAGCACCTCGACCTTGGAGCCCTGGCGCAGGCGATCCAGGGTGGCGCGGATCTGGTCATAGGTCAGGAAGCGGAGGATCTGGGGCCGCGCCTCCTCCAGGCTGATCGGCTGCTCGGGCCGCCGGTCCTCCACCTTCACCAACGCGAAACCGGTGTCGATCTTGAACGGGCCGACCAGCTGGCCCTTCTGGGCCGTGGCCAGGGCGGCCTTGTAAGGGTCGGGCATGGCGTCGAGGGTGAAGTAGCCGAGCTCGCCGCCGTTGAACCGGGTCGCCTGATCGGTGGAGCGCTGCAGGGCCAGGGTCTCAAAGGAGGCGCCGGTGTCCAGGAGCTTCTTGATCGCGTCGGCGTCGGCCTGGCTGGGGACCACGATCTGGCGTGCGCTCAGCTCCTCCGACTGGGCCGAAAGCTTCTGCTGGTCCTGGTACAGGGCCCGGACCGCGTTCTCGTTCACCGCCCGGTCGACCACGCTCTCGATCAGTATGTCCCCGAGCACCCGGTCGTAGGCGGCGGCCAGGCGCCGCTGGGCCACCGGCTCGCGCTGCAGCTTCAGCCGCAGGGCCTCCTTGGCCAGGAGCTTCTGGTCGATCACCTCGTTCAGCGCCCGCCGGAACAGGTCCGACGAGACGTCGAGGGGCTCGCCCTCGCCGATAAGCCCCTGGGACACCGCCTGGCGCTTGACGTCGGACGCCCAGATGGTCTCCCCGGCGACCCGCGCAGCGGCCTTGTCGCCGGCCTCCGGAGGGCGGTTTGACAGGGTCTGCTGTCCGCAGGCGGCCAGGGCGAGGGCCGCCATCGCCGCCAGGGCCCAGGTCGGGGCGCGAGGGGAAGGGATCGGCAGGAGGACGGCCATGGTTCCTCTAAGGTGAGCTGCGGACGAAGCGAGCCTCACAAAGGTGCGCCGCGCGCGCGGGTAAAGGGAAAATGCCGTCTCGTTGACAGGCTTCGGCCGGCTGCTTAAGTCTCGCGCGCGCGCAAGTCGAGCGGTTTTTCCGGACGCGGGCGGCGGCTTGCCCGCCCCGCGGCCGGTCGCATTTTCGCTTCTGGCTTGAGTCCCATTCCTGGCGCGGACCGCCGGCGCCTTCAGCGTCGCGACTTCGCGCCCTTCGTCGTTCGGACCCCTTATGCTCGCCCTGGCCAAGAAGATTTTCGGCTCCTCCAACGACCGCAAGGTCAAGACCTTCCAGGCACGGGTCTCGGCGATCAACGCCCTTGAGCCCAGGATGGCGGCCCTGTCGGACGCCGAGCTTCGGGCCAAGACCGACGAGTTCCGCTCGCGCTTCGCCGCCGGCGAGACCCTGGACGCCCTGCTCAACGAGGCCTTCGCCGTGGTGCGCGAGGCGTCCCGGCGGGTGCTCGGCCAGCGCCACTACGACGTGCAGATGGTCGGCGGCATGGTGCTGCACTTCGGCGGCATCGCCGAGATGCGCACCGGCGAGGGCAAGACCCTGGTGGCCACCGCTCCGGTCTATCTGAACGCCCTGGAAGGCAAGGGCGTCCACGTCATCACCGTCAACGACTACCTGGCCAGCCGCGACAGCGAGTGGATGGGACAGGTCTACAAGTTCCTCGGCCTGTCGGTGGGGGTGATCGTCCATGGGCTCAGCCAGGCCGAGCGCCAGGCGGCCTACGCCTCGGACATCACCTACGGCACCAACAATGAGTTCGGCTTCGACTATCTGCGCGACAACCTGGTCTACGACCCGAAGGAGATGGTCCAGCGCGGGCACCATTTCGTCATCGTGGACGAGGTCGACTCCATCCTGATCGACGAGGCCCGCACGCCTCTGATCATCTCCGGACCGACCGAGGACCGTTCGGAATTCTACCGGACCATCGACAAGCTGGTCAAAGAGCTGATCGTCGATCCGGAGACCTTCGACCACGACGAGAAGCAGAAACAGGTCCACCTGACCGAATACGGCAACGAGAAGATCGAGGAGATCCTGGGCGCGGGCGGCCACCTGGCCGAGGATTCCGCCGGCCTCTACGACCCGGCCAACATCACCGTGGTCCACCACGTCAACCAGGCGCTCCGGGCGAACGTCCTCTACACGCGCGACAAGGACTATATCGTCAAGGCCGGCGAGGTGATCCTGATCGACGAATTCACCGGCCGGATGATGCAGGGCCGCCGCCTGTCCGAGGGCCTGCACCAGGCGATCGAGGCCAAGGAAGGCGCCGAGATCCAGCCCGAGAACCAGACCCTGGCCTCGGTGACGATCCAGAACTACTTCCGGCTCTATTCCAAGCTCAGCGGCATGACCGGCACGGCCTCCACCGAAGAGGCCGAATTCGCCGACATCTATAAGATGACGGTGTCGGAAATCCCGACCAACCGGCCGATCTGCCGGATCGACGACGACGACGAGGTCTATCGCACCACCGCCGAGAAGAACCAGGCCATCCTGGCCCTGATCGCCGACTGCCATGTCCGCGGCCAGCCGATCCTGGTCGGCACCGTGTCGATCGAGAAGTCCGAACAGTTGTCCGAGCTGCTCAAGGTCCACCAGTTCGAGGACGCCTCCGGCAAGACCCGCAAGGGCGTGCCGCACCAGGTGCTGAACGCGCGCTACCACGAGCAGGAAGCCTTCATCGTCGCCGACGCGGGCGTGCCCGGCGCGGTGACCATCGCCACCAACATGGCCGGCCGCGGCACCGACATCCAGCTCGGGGGCAACCTCGACATGCGGATGGCCAAGTGGCGCCAGGACCAGCGCAACGCCGGGGTCGAGGTCACCCCGGAATCCACCGCCGCCCAGCAGCGCCTGATCGAGGCCGAGATCGCCGACAAGAAAGCCCAGGCCCTTGCGGCCGGCGGCCTGTTCGTCCTCGGCACCGAGCGCCACGAAAGCCGGCGCATCGACAACCAGTTGCGCGGCCGCACCGGCCGTCAGGGCGACCCCGGCCATTCCAAGTTCTTCCTCTCCACCGAGGACGATCTGCTGCGCATCTTCGCGGGGGAGCGGCTGGATTCGATCATGCGCACCTTTGGCGTGGCCGAGGGCGAGGCGATCACCCACCGCTGGCTCAACTCGGCCATCGCTACCGCCCAGAAGAAAGTCGAGCAACGCAACTACGAGATCCGCAAGAACCTGCTCAAATACGACGACGTGGTGAACGACCAGCGCAAGGCCGTGTTCGAGCAGCGCCAGGAGTTCATGGAGGCCACCGACCTGTCGGAGATCGTCGGCGAGTTCCGCCGCGACACGGTGGGCGACCTGGTCTCGCGCCACCTGCCCCCCAAGGCCTATGCCGAACAATGGGACGTGGAGGGCCTGAAGGAGCGGGTGCAGTACTTCTTCGGCCTCGACCTGCCGATCGAGGCCTGGGCGGCCGAGGAAGGCATCGGTCACGAGGACGTGGAAAAGCGCCTGGTGGAGGCCGTCGAGGCCCGCGCCGCCGAACGCCTCGCCCTGGTCGGCGAGGAGCAGATGCGGGGCCTGGAGAAGAATTTCCTGCTGCAGATGGTCGACATGCAGTGGCGCGAGCACCTGATGCACCTGGACCACCTGCGCCAGGTCATCGGCCTGCGCGGCTACGGCCAGCGCGATCCGCTCAACGAATACAAGACCGAGGCCTTCTCCCTGTTCGAGAAGCTGCTGGTCGATCTGCGCCAAAACGTCACCCGCTGGGTGATGACGGTGGAGTTCTATTTCGAGCAGCCCGAGCCCCTGGCCACGCCCATGGGCCAGGAGATCCACCTCGACGCCAATACCGGCGAGAACGCCCTGGAATGGGGAAACCGCGGCTATGCCGGCGGCGCCCTCACCCCCGACCAGCGCGAGGCCCTGCCGGTGTCGGCCCTGCCCGGGGACTGGGAGAAGACCAGCCGCAACGCCCCCTGCCCCTGCGGCTCGGGCAAGAAGTTCAAGCACTGCCACGGCACGCTGATCTGAGCCGACGAACCCACTTGCAGCCGGGGCGAGCGCGCCTATTTAATTCGCAACACGTATAGTTACGGATACGGGGTCTGTCATGATCGAGCGCCGTCCCTTCGCCTCCCTCGGCTTCGCCGACCACGGCTGGCTGCGCGGCCGCCACCACTTCTCCTTCGCCGACTATCACGACGGCCGCCGGATGAATTGGGGCGCGCTTCGGGTTTGGAACGACGACGAGATCGAGCCCAGGACCGGGTTCCCGCCGCATCCGCACCGGGACATGGAGATCATCACCTACGTCCGCGAAGGCGCCATCACCCACGAGGACTCGATGGGCAACAAGGGGCGCACCGAGGCGGGCGACGTGCAGGTGATGTCGGCCGGCACCGGCATCCGCCACTCCGAGTACAATCTCGAGGACAAGCTGACCAAGATCTTCCAGATCTGGATCCTGCCCAACCGCGCCGGCCAACCCCCCGCCTGGGGCGCCGCCCCCTTTCCCAAGGGCGAGCGTTCCGGGCGGTTCGTGACCCTGGCCTCAGGCCTGCCCGGCGACACCGACGCCCTGCCCATTCGCACCGACGCCCGGGTGGCGGGCGCCACGATCAAGGCCGGCGAGACCGTGACCTATCCGACGGCGTCCGGCCGCCATCTCTATCTGGTCTCGACCACCGGTGCGGTGGAGGTCAACGGCGTGCGGCTGGAACCCCGCGACGGGGCGGCCATCACCGGCGAAAGCGAGATCAAGGTGACGGCCCTGAACGAGGACGCCGAGGTCGTGCTGGTCGACGCGGCCTAGGCGCGGGCAGGCCACACTTTTGAAACCATAACCGCGCAGGGTGCCGGCGAACCTTCATAGGAGCGCCCATGCCTCGCCGTTCGATGATCCTTCTGGCCGGCGCCATCGTCGCCGCCGCCGTCAGCGTGCAAGGCTGTGTGGGGACCATCGTCGGCGGAGCGGTCGGCGCCACGGGCAAGGTCGCCGGGGCCACGCTGGGCGCCACGACCCATGTCGCGGGCGCGGCCCTCGGCGGCGGGCGCAAGGACGACCAGGCGAAGAACTGAGGCCCTCCCCTCCACCACGCTGCGCGCGCGGCGTCAGAGCTCCAGCGCGCAGCTCTCGCCGACGGTGGGGCGCGACACGGTCACGCGGGCCAGGCCGGGGAAGCGCGGCTTCAGCCGGGCGGCGAAGTGCAGGCACAGGTGTTCCAGGGTGGGACTTTCCAGGCCGGGGACCTCGTTGAGGAAGCCATGGTCCAGTTCGTCCGAAACGGCCTTCAGCGCCGCCTCGAGCGCGCCCAGGTCCTCGACCCAGCCGACCTCGGCTTCACCCATGGTCCCGCGCAGGGTCGCTTCGACCCGGAAGGAGTGGCCATGCAGGCGGCGATAGTCCGCCCGCGGCCCAGCGGGCAGGGAATGGGCCGCGTCGAAAGCGGCGGCCTTGGTGATCTCGAACACGGGCTGGGTCATGGGCCTGGGGGGCTTACCCGCCGGCCCTAGGGGATGCCAAGAAATTTATGCGTCTGGACGCTGAGCCGCCACTTGGGATGGGCCAGGCAATAGGCGATGGCCGCCTCGGTATTGGCCTCCCGGGCCGGGCCGTCCATCGGCTGCAGCCAGAACCGCTCGAAGGCCAGGCCCTCGAACCGGGCCGGATCGACCCCCGGCTGGGGATAGACGAGCTTCAGCTCCTGGCCCGAGGTCTGGGCCAGGGGCGCCTGGGCCTTGGGGCTGACGCACACCCAGTCCAGCCCCGCGGGGGCCGGCAGGGTTCCGTTGGTCTCCACCGCCACCTCGAAACCCTTCGCATGGAAGGCGGCGATCAGGGCCTCGTCGAGCTGGAGCAGCGGCTCGCCCCCGGTGCAGACCACCAACCGGGGGCCGCCGTCGGGTCCGCGCCACAGCGCCCCCGCCGCGGCGGCCAGGGCGTCCGGCGTGTCGAACCGGCCGCCGCCGGGCCCGTCCATGCCGACGAAATCGGTGTCGCAGAAATTGCAGACGGCGCCGGCCCGGTCCTCCTCCCGTCCCGACCACAGATTGCAGCCGGCGAAACGGCAGAACACCGCCGCGCGGCCGCCCTGGCCGCCCTCGCCCTGCAGGGTCAGGAACAGTTCCTTGACGGCGTAGCTCATGGGGCGGTCGCCTCGAGGCTCGCCCGCCAGTCAAACCAGCCGTTGGCCCTGAGCTCGCAGGCCGGGCACTGGCCGCAGCCATAGCCCCAGGCGTGACGCACCGCCCGTTCGCCGAGGTAGCAGGTATGGCTGTCCTCGACGATCAGGTCCACCAGGGCGTCGCCGCCCAGGGCGTGGGCCAGGGCCCAGGTCTGCGCCTTGGTCAGCCACATCAGCGGCGTCTCGATGCGGTAATCGCGTTCGACCCCGAGCCTCAGCGTCGTCTCCATGGCGTCCAGCGTGACCCGGCGACAGTCGGGATAGCCGGAATAGTCGGTCTCGCACATGCCGCCGACCAGGATCTCGATGTCGCGCCGGTCGGCAAGGGCCGCGGCATAGACGAAGAACGCCAGGTTGCGGCCCGGCACGAAGGTCGAGGGCAGGCCCCGGTCGGTGATCTCTATGGCCCGGTCGGCAGTCAGGGCGCTTTCCGCCACCGCCCCGAAGCCGCGCAGGTTCAAGACATGGTCCGCCCCAAGCCGGCCGCGCCAGGCCGGGAAGCCGTCGCGGACGGCGTCGCGCACCCGTTCGCGGGCGCTCATCTCCACCGCGTGGCGCTGGCCGTAGTCGAAGCCGACCGTCTCCACCCGCTCGAACCGGTCGAGCGCCCAGGCCAGGCAGACCGAGGAATCCTGGCCGCCGGAAAACAACACCAGGGCAGAGCTTCCGGCCGGTGGCGCGTGACGATCGGACATGGGAAAATGGAATCTCGGGTCAGCGCGCCTCAGGCGACGACGAAGGAGCTTTGGACGATGGACGAGGCGCTTCTGGTCTACACCACCTGGCCCGACGCCGAAACGGCGGGAAGCACCGCGGCCGCCGCCGTGGAGGCGCGGCTGGCCGCCTGCGCCAATGTGCTGGCGCCGATCTCCTCAGTCTATCGATGGGAAGGAGAGGTGGAGCAGGCCATCGAAACACCGGTGATCTTCAAGACCACCGCCGCCACCGTCGAGCGCCTGCGGATGTTCATCGTGGCGCGCCATCCCTACGACACGCCCTGCGTCCTGGCCCTCCCGGTCGGACCGGGGTCGCACCCTGACTATCTGGCCTGGATCGTGGCCGAGACCGGGGCGAACTGACTCCTAAAAGGCCATGCGTCCGCCACACGGACGCCCTATCACTAGGCGGGAAGGAGCCTGCTGGATGATCGTCCTCGCCGCCGCCGCCGCCCTCGCCGCCGCCGAACCGGCTCCGGAAGATCCCGCCGCCACCCTGCGGGCGGTCCAGGCCATGTACGACCAGAGCTGTCAGGTCAGGGCCTACGGCTCCTATGACGACCTGTGCGACTCCCTGAAGAAGCAGCTGCGCGAGGCCGCCCAGGCGCAGAGGAAGGCGCCGCCGGCGCGGCGGCCCGCGGCCGTATCCACGCCCACTCTGGCTGAAGCTCCCGCCGCCCCGGCCGCAGGGACCCCGGTCCCGCCGCCTTGATCGGCGCCGCGACGGCGGATCAGACGGGCCGGCGCCTTGGCCCCCGTCCCGCGCCTGTCTGCACCGGCATCTTGGGAAGCGTCGCCAGGGTCAGATAGCCCATCTCCGCCGTGTCCAGCAGTTTGAACCGGCGGTCTGCGGCGTCCTTGAATTCCTTGGCGGTGATCAGGGAGTTGAAGTCGCTGTCTGCGGCCGTCACCGGCTCCGGCTCGCCCAGCAGGCTGTAGGGCGCGGCCCCCTGGGGGCTCTGCGGGCCCGCGCCGCGGGGGGCGCCGTCGCCCGACGGCTTCCCACCGCCGCCTCCACCTCCGCCGCCGCGGCGGCCGCCTCCACCTCCCCCGCCGCCGCCGTACTGGGCGAGAAGGAGCTGCGGCCGGCCCTCCAGCATGCCGGTGCGGCCGGACAGGATCTCCGGGACCAGGCGCTCCTCGTAGAAGGTCACTTCGGGGCCGGCGACGACGCCGTCGCCGTTCTGGTCGAGGACCTTGAAGAACGCCGCCGCATCGGCTTCGAATTCGGCCAGGTCGAGGCGGCCGTCGCCGCTCCGGTCGGCCTGGGCGAACCAGACGCCCACCGGATAGGGTTCGCCCGGGGCGGCGCGGAACGGTTTTCCGGCCGGACTGATGAACAGGCTGGGAGCGGCGCCGCGCGGCCCGCCCTCGCGCGCCTCCCTGAAGCCGCGTCCCGGCCGCTCCGGGGCGGGGGACGCGGCGCAACCGATCAGGCCGAGCAGGCCCAACCCGATCGCGGCCGGTCTCAAGCAGGTGATGGGCGACATCCGACGATCCTCTTTGTCGAACCGGGAAACCGGCGGCGGATGTCCTGATGCCGTCGGAATGTGGTCGGACCGCAGCCGGAAGCCGTCCGTTCGTTTCGGTTGCGCTACAGGTTTGCGACGCCTTCGCGCCTGGCCCGCGCGGGGCGCGCGTCAGGTTGATCGGGGCGGCATCGATCCGAAGGGGGAGGCCCTGGTGGCTGGGGGCGGGATCGAACCGCCGACCTGAGGGTTATGAATCCTCCGCTCTAACCATCTGAGCTACCCAGCCAAGGGCCCGCGGATATAGCGGACACTGCCCGCCCCCTCAAGGCATGAACCGAACGGGCCTTGGGCTTATGCCCGCGACCCTTTAGGGTCCGCCGCGCATGACGGTTCTGCACCTGTTGGGCTCACCCGGGGACGGCGGGGCGGAGACCTATTTCCTTTCCCTCGCCCGGGCCCTGGCCGAAGACGGCCTGAGCCAGGCCGCCGCCCTGCACGCCAATGCGGGACGCGAGGCGGCCATGGCCGCGCTGGGCGTGCCCGCCTTCGTCCTGCCCTATGACGCCCCGTTCGATTTCGTCAGCGGCCGGCGCATCCGTAAGATCGCCGAGGCGCTTCCGGCCCGGGTGCTGCTGCAGTGGATGAATCGGGCCGGGCGGGTGGTCCCCCGCCAGGGGCCCTGGACCCGGATCGGGCGGCTGGGGGGCTATTACGACCTGAAGTACTACCGCGGCTGCGAGCTCCTGGTCGGCAACACCCGCGACATCGTCGGCCACATCGTGCGCAAGGGCTGGCCGGCCGACCGGGTGGTCTACATCCCCAACTTCGCCGAGGCCGGCGCCGAGCCGCCCCAGTCCCGCGCCGCCCTGGACACGCCCGAGGGTGCGCCCCTGCTGCTGGCCATGGGCCGGCTGCACAAGGTCAAGGCCCACGACGTCAGCCTGAAGGCCCTGGCCCGTTTCCCCGAGGCCTGGCTGTGGATCGCCGGCTCCGGCCCGCTGGAGCACGAGCTGAAGGCCCTGGCCGTCCGGTTGGGGGTGGAGAAACGGGTGCGGTTCCTCGGCTGGCGCGAAGACGCCGCGGCCCTGTACCGCGCCGCCGACGTCTGCCTGTTCCCGTCGCGCTACGAGCCCCTGGGCAACACGGTGATCCAGGCCTGGGCCCACGGGGCGCCGATCGTCGCCGCCGCCAGCCAGGGGCCGGGGGTGCTGATCCGCGACGGAGAGGACGGCCTGCTAACCCCCATCGACGACGTCGAGGCTCTGGCGCAAGGGGCGCAACGGCTGGCCCACGACCGGGACCTGGCCAGGCGGCTGGCGGCGGCCGGGCTGGCGCGGGTGGCCACGGAATTCGCCAAGGCTCCCATCGTGGCCCGGTGGCGCGAGATCTTCGCCCGCTACGGAGAGGGCTGAGACGATGTGCGGGATCGCGGGGATCATCGGCAAACCGGACGAGGCGGCCGCCCGCGCCATGATCGAACAACTCGCCCACCGCGGCCCGGACGGTATCCGGGTCGAGACGGTGGGCGAAACCACCCTAGCCCACGCCCGCCTGTCGATCATCGACCTCGAGCACGGCTGGCAGCCCCTGCACGCGGCAGGCTCCACCGTCGTCGGCAACGGCGAGATCTACAACTACCTCGAGCTGATCGAAGAGTTCGGCCTCAGGGACCGTCTGACCACCGGTTCCGACTTCGAACCCCTGCTGCACCTCTATGCGATGGAGGGCGAGAAGGCCTTCGAGCGCTTACGCGGCATGTACGCCTTCTGCCTGGTCGGCTTCGACGGCCGCACCTGGCTGGTGCGCGACCTGTTCGGCATCAAGCCTCTCTATGTCCGCAACGATGGCGACCGTCTCGCCTTCGCGTCTGAGCCGCGCAGCCTGTTGGCCGACAACCGGCCGGCGCTCGATCCGGATCGGGTCGCACAGCTCCTCAGCCTGAACTTCACCCTGAACGCGGGGAAGCAGCATGTTCCGGAATCGATCTTTGCCGGCTTGTCGCGGCTGGCGCCGGCGTCGGCCATGGTGGTGGCGAATACCGGCGAAGTATCGTCGCACTATCGTTATCTCGGGTACGATTCCCCCACGGTCCAGGAGTCGCAGGCCCTTGATCGCCTGGACGAGGTACTGGAGGACAGCGTCCGTATCCATCAGCGGTCGGACGTTCCTTATGGCCTGTTTCTGTCCGGAGGCGCCGATTCGACGGCCGTAGCCACCATCATGGCGCGGCTCAACGATCGGCCGGTCACGGCCTTCACCTGCGGCTTCGAGACGGCCAGGGCGCTCGATGAGCGGGCCGGCGCGGAACGGGTGGCCAGGGCGCTGGACCTCGACTGGCGGGAAACTCTGTTTACCGAGGCGGACTTCTGGCGGATCGCCCCCCTGGTCGCCCTGGCCCTGGACGATCCGACCACCGACTACGCCAGCCTGCCGACCTACAAGCTGGCCGAGGCCGCCAAGGACACGCTCACGGTCGTGCTCACCGGCGAAGGGGGGGATGAGCTGTTCGCCGGATACGGCCGCTACCGCCGGGCGATGCGTCCCTGGTGGCAAGGGGGCCGCCCCGCCGAACCCCAGGTCGACGCGCCGTTCCTCAAGGACGGAGGCCGCCGAGCCCTGCAGCAGTGGCGCGCCAGCATCCCGAAAATGCCGGGCGTGAGCCGTCTGCAGCGAGCCCAACTGGCCGACATCTATACCTGGCTGCCGAACGATCTACTTCTGAAGCTCGACCGCTGCCTGATGGCGCACGGGCTGGAGGGGCGGACGCCCTTTCTCGACCCCCAAGTCGCCGCCTTCGCCTTCGCCTTGCCAGACGCGATGAAAGTTCGCGGCCGCCACGGCAAGTGGATCCTGCGCAAGTGGTTGGAGCGGCATTGCCCAGCCGCCGAGCCTTGGGCGCGAAAGAAGGGCTTCACCGTGCCGGTGGCCGACTGGATCGCCCCGCGCGCCGCCGACCTGGGCCCACGGATCGCTGCGGTGCAGGGGATCGCCGAAGCCTGCGACGCGGACGCCGTCCGCGCCGTGTTCACCGACCCGCGCCAGGCCCACAACCGCTGGAAGCTGATGTTCTACGCCCTGTGGTGGACCATCCACGTCGGCCGCGCGACCGCGGACGAGGCGGCGGAGGCGGTGTTCGGCCGCGTTTGACGGCGGGCCCCTAAAACCCCGCCCCGACCCGTCCCAGCCGGTCGCGCATCTGGCGCAGGCGCTTGTCGATCTCGGCCATGGTGCGGTTGAGCGCGCCCTCGTCGTCGCGCCAGACTTGCAGGGTGCGCAGCCACACCGCGGTCATGGCCGCGATCCGAAGCGCGCCGCGCGGTCCGCCGGTGTCGATCCCGGCGGCCTCCAGCAGGGCCCTGGCCGTCGCCGGCATGCGCGGCCCCAACACCAGCAAGCCCTCGGCCCGGGCGATGGCGATCAGGGCCTCGCGGTGGAGGGCCATGGCCTCGAGCCGCGCCATCACCGCCTCGAACAGGCGGTCGTGGACCTCGGCGTCGGCGGCGACGTCGTCCTCGGCCGCGACCAGCGCCTCGCGGTCGAACCGGCGGGACAACCGGTCCAGGAGGGCCGCCTTGCCGGGGGCCCGCGCATAGAGTTCGGCGAAGGAGACGCCGGCGGCGCGGGCGATGTCGCGCAGGGCGATCTCCCCCCACGGGCGATCGCGGGCCAGCGCCAGGGCGGCCTCCGCGGATCGGTCGAGGACGTCGGCGGCGGGAGCGGAAACGGCCTTGTCGGTCATCGCGCGCGCCTTCAGCCGGCCAGTTCGCGGGCGCGGGCGACCGCGGCGTCGACGGCGCGCTGCAACAGGGGGCCGAAGCCGTCGTCGGCCAGCAGCACCTTCAACGCCGCCTCGGTGGTGCCGGCGGGGGAGGTGACCTGGCGGCGGAGCTCCGAGGGTTCGATCCCGCTTTCGGCCATCAGGGCGCTGGCGCCGGCGACGGTGGCGCGGGCCAGGGCCTTGGCGGCGTCGTCGGGAAGGCCGGCGCGCTGGCCGGCCGCCTCCAGCGCCTCGACGAAGGCGTAGACATAGGCGGGGCCCGACCCGGACACCGCGGTGGCCGCGTCCATCAACCCCTCGTCGGCGAGGTCGACGACGGTGGCGACCGGATCGAACAGGGCGTGGGCGCAGGCGCGGGCCGCCGGGTCGGGGGCGTAGACCGAGGCCACGCCCTTGGCGATGGCCACCGCCGTGGTCGGCATCACCCGCGCGACGGCGCGGCCCTGGAACCCGTCGGCCAGGTCGGCGGCGCGGACTCCGGCGGCGATGGAGACGATCACGGCGTCGGGGGACAAGAGGTCGGCGACCGCCCCTGCGGCCATCCGCCACACCTGGGGCTTGACCGCCATCAGCACGGTCCGGGCCTCGATCAGCCTCTGGTCGGGGGGATTGAGGATCGCGCCCGCGGCGGCGGCGGCCAGGGCGTCGGCGCCGGGATTGGGATCGCGCAGGATCAGGTCGGCGGGGCTGAAGGCGCCGACGCGGCCCCAGCCCTCCACCAGCGCCCCGCCCATGCGGCCGGCGCCCAAGACAAGGATCGGCGTGGTCATGGACGCGGCTTAGCGCGCCGCGCCCCGCCCGTCACCCTTTAGGCGTGGCCGACGGTCTCGAACATGCAGGCGGCCATGGCGTCCTCGGGGTTCTTGGCCCCGCGCAGCAGGAAGTCGAAGGCCGGATAGAACCGGTCCGCCGCCTCCACCGCCGCGTCGATCATCGACGCCGCCTGGGCCAGGGTCGGCCGCTCCCCCGTGGGCAGGGGCAGGGAATGGCGGAAGACGATCTCGCCGTCCTCGGTCCAGACCTCGAAGTGGCCGAGCCAGACGCGCTGGTTGATCAGCGACAGCAGCTCATGGCTGGCCGCCCGCCGCGCCTTGGAGGCGCGCAGGTCGAGCGACAGGCAGAGCTGGAGGCAATCGGCCTCCGGACGCCAGGCGAACCAGAGTTCGTAGTCCTTCCAGTCGCCCGCCAGGGCGAAGGCCAGGTCCCCGTCCTCGGTGCGGTCGAAATCCAGGTTTTCGGCGTTGAGCACGTGCTCGACCACATCGAGAGGGTCGATGCCGAGGTCGACGTCTTCAGGTTGAGGCGTGTCCATCGGCTTTGATCCTTGTGACGCGGGGGTCCCGCACAACCGAGACTGAGTCGCGTCGGTAAATGGAATGCTATCTGCTTCTGCCGCGCCGGCTCAACCGACGTCGTCCGTTGGGCGAGCGGTAGCTGTGGATGTCGTCAAACGGGCGACCTCCGCCCGGAGGCCGGCGATCTCCGCCGTCAGGGTGGCGCGGACGGCGTCGAGTTCGTCGCGACGCACCAGGTCCAGCTCGGCGGCGAGCCGGTCGCCCTGGGCGCGGAAGGCGGCCTTGGCCTCCTCGCCGGCGGTCTGGGCCAGGCTCATCGCCGTCTCCATCGCCTTGGCGAATTCATCGAGGAGGGGATTCTTGGTCTGCATGACGCCGCGCCGCTTTCGGGAAACGAGCCCTATATGGGCCACCCTGGGACAGTTTGCGAGGGCGCCCGCGTTTCGATTGCTTTTCCCCCCGCCAGGGACAGGCTATCTGCCGCTCATGAGCGCCGCCGCCCCCTTGCCCGATGCGCCTGCGACAAACTGGGTCGACCGCTACGCCCCGCCCGGTCTTCGGCCCTGGCTGCGGCTCGGCCGATTCGACCGGCCGGCCGGAACCTGGCTGCTGCTGCTGCCGGGCTGGCAGGCGCTGGCCCTCGGGCCCGCGATCCACGGACGCCTGCCGAGCCTCTTGCTGATCGCACTGTTCGGGATCGGCGCGGCGGCGATGCGGGGGGCGGGCTGCGCCTACAACGACATCGTCGACCGCGATCTCGACGCCAAGGTCGCCCGCACGGCGATGCGACCGATTCCCTCGGGCCAGATCCGGGTCCGCCAGGCCTGGCTGTATCTCGCCGGCCTGTGCCTCGCAGGGCTGGGCGTCCTTCTGACCATGAACCGGCTGGCCATAGGGTTGGGGATCGGCTCGCTGGTCCTGATCGCGGTCTACCCGTTCATGAAGCGGGTCACCTGGTGGCCGCAGGCCTGGCTCGGACTGACCTTCAACTGGGGCGCCCTGCTCGGCTTCGCCGCCGCCACGGGGACCCTGGCCTGGCCGGCGGCGCTGCTTTACGCAGGCGGCTGGTTCTGGACCCTCGGCTACGACACCATCTACGCCATCCAGGACCTGGAGGACGACGCCCTGGCCGGGGTGAAGTCCAGCGCGCGACGCCTGGGAGCCGCCGCGCCCCGGGCGGTGCTGGCGTTCTACCTCTTCGCGGCGGTCCTGGCGCTCGCCGCCGGCTGGTCCGCCCATCTGGGACCGCTGTTCTATCCGGTCTGGCTGACCTACACCGCCCATCTGCTCTGGCAGGCGGGGCGGGTGCGGGTGGACGATCCGGTCCGGGCGCTTTTCCTGTTCAAGGCCAACCGGGACGCAGGGCTGCTGCTGTTCGCGGCATTCATTCTGGGAGCGTGGCGGCCATGACAGCGATGACGGCCGGTCGGGCCTGGACGGTGCTGATCGGCGTGGCGCTGATCGCCGCGTCCTGCGAGCGCAAGCCCCCGCCCGCCCCGGCGCCCAAGCCGGCGGTACCGGCCCCCGCGGCCGCGCCCGCCGCCCTGCCGCCGCTGAGCTTTCGTCAGAACACGCCCGACGCCGAGGTCGCCCTCACCCTGCCGGCGGCGGTGGCCAAGGTCCCGGCGCTCTACACCAAGCTCTATTCGGACGGGCGCAACAGCCTGCGCGCCTTCGCGGACGGGGCCAAGGGAGACCTCGAGGAACAGCGGGCCACGGGCGAGACGGTGCGGCCCTATCGCCAGAGCCTCGACTACCGTCTCAGCGCCGAGACTCCCAGGCTGATGGGCCTGCAGGTGTCGGGACGGGAGGACACCGGCGGGGCCGAGCCCACCAACAGTCTGAGGGGCCTGATCTGGGACAAGGCCGCGGGCAAGGAGATCCAGGCGCGGGACCTGTTCGCCCGCGACGCCGACCTGACGGCGGCCGACAGGGCCCTGTGCGACGCCATCCACGCCGCCAAGAAGGCTCGCAGCGGCGACGCCGAATTGAACGGCGACCTGAAGGCCTGCCCCAAGCTGACCGCCGTCCCCCTGACCCTGGCCCCCTCCACCGTCGCCGGCAGGGCGGGGGGGCTGTTGGCCCTGTTCTCGCCCTTCCAGCTCGGCGACGCCGGAGCCGGCTATCGCATCGCCATCCCCCTTGAGACCATCCGGTCGGCCCTGGCGCCCGCTTACGCCGCAGAGTTCGCCGGCGCGCCCGCTCCGGGAGCCGGCGACGCAGGCTGAGATGATCGAGGACCGGCGCGGCTTCATCCTCGCCAACACCCGGCTGCAGATCCCGCCGCATGTCCCCGAACTGCGTCTGCACCTGGCCGACGAGATCACCCCGATCTGGAAGCTGACCGAGGAGGGCCTGGAGGCGATCGGCCTGCCGCCGCCGTTCTGGGCCTTCGCCTGGGCGGGGGGCCAAGCCCTGGCCCGCTATCTGATCGATCATCCCGACGTCGTGGCCGGGCGGCGCGTGTTGGATTTCGCGGCCGGCGGCGGGATCGTCGGCATCGCCGCCAAGCGGGCGGGCGCGGCAAAGGTGCTCTGCGCCGACATCGACCCCTTCTGCGCCGACGCCGTCGCCCTCAACGCCCAGACCAACGGGGTGGCGGTGGACTTCACCTCCACGAACCTGCTCGATGACGCGCCGCCGGCCGTGGAGGTGATCCTGGCCGGCGACATCTGCTACGAAAAACCGGTGGCCGAGCGGGTGCGCGCCTGGCTGGGCGTCGCCGCCGCCCGGGGAACCGCGGTGCTGATCGGCGACCCCAGACGCAGCTATTTCGACCCCAAAGGCCTGGTCCAGCTGGCCGACTACCAGGTCGAGACCACCCGCGAGCTGGAGGACCACGCGGTCAAGCGCACCGGCGTCTGGGCTTTCGCCGGTTGACTTTCACCCGCGGCGGGTCAGAACGTTTGCGGAACATCCAAGGAGCGTCACATGCGGGAAGACGGCAAGATCGACTATGTGGAGTTCCGCGGCCGCGACATGGGCGCGATCAAGGGCTTCTACCGCGACGCCTTCGGCTGGGGTTTCACCGACTACGGCCCGGCCTACGCCGCCTTCGATCAGGGATTGGAGGGCGGCTTCGACACCGACAGCGAGCCGATGAAGCCGCCGCTGGTGGTGCTTTACGCCCACGACCTTGAGGCCATGGAACTCCGGGTAAAGGCGGCGGGCGGGACGGTGACCGTGCCGATCTACGGCTTCCCCGGCGGCCGGCGCTTCCACTTCGCCGACCCGGCGGGCAATGAGCTGGCGGTCTGGTCGGCCTAGAGCTTCACCCCGGTGAAATCCGGCCGGAACGGCCGCGGCGCCCAGCCGAAGTCCCGCGCCGCCGGGGCGCCGTCAAAGGTCAGGTCCTCGGCCATGCGCACGCCCATGGCTGCGGTCGCGCCAGGCAACAGGGGCGAGGCGAGGGTCAGGCCCATCCGCCAGACCAGGGGCGGGACCGCGATCAGCCGGGGTCGTTTGCCCAGGGCCCGGAACACCCGCGCCCCCATCTCCCGATAGGCCAGGGTCTCGCCCCCCGGCAAGTCGTACGCCCCGTTCGCGGCCGCCGGCGCCCGCGCCGCCGCCAGCGCGGCCTCAGCGAGATCGTCGGCATGGACCGGCTGGCGCAGCCCCTCGCCCCGGCCGGCCAAGGGCAGAACGCCGAAGCGGGCGATCAGCCGCGCCAGGCGCGTGACATTGGCGTCGCGCCCTTCGGCATAGATCAGGGTAGGGCGCAGGATGGTCCAAGCGGCGCCGCTGGCTATGGCCGCCGCCTCGCCCTCGGCCAATCGCCCGGCGACGGTCCGCTCGTGGGCGTCGGGCGAATCCTGTTTGGTGAACAGGCTGGTCGAAGAGAACGCCACCAGCCGTGTCATGCCGTTGGCGAGCAGGGTCGGCAGGGCCGCCGGCAGCAGCCAGATGGGCGAAAGGCTGAACACCGTGGCCGCCTGCGGCAGCCTCGAGGCGAGGTCCGCGTCGCCGAGGGCGCCTTTGATCCAGGCGATCCCGGCCGGCGCCTCGGCGGGCGGATCGCGGCTGAGCGCCGCGACGCGGGCGCCCTCAGCCAGCCGAGGCAGCAGGAAACGCCCGATCAGGCTGGTCCCCCCCAGCACAAGCACGCCGCCGCCGGAATCGTCCATGTCCATGACTCTGTGTGCTAGCGCCCTCGCCCGCGGAGCGCTAGGCAGTCGGCGTTCCGGCTTGTTCGGCCAGCTTAACCATAGGCTAATGGCTGTGCGACAGCCTCAAGCCCGCGCCGCAGCCGCGAGGAGCGCCATGGACACCGTCGTCAGCCCCAGCGCCCACGCCGCCGCCCTCTGGGTCGGCCTGAATCTGCTGTTGCTGCTGGTGCTGTCGGCCCTGGTGGTCCGCCAGCGCCAGCGCCACCGGGTGCTGATCGGCGACGCGGGCGTGCCCGAGCTGTTGCGGGCGCGCCGCGCCTTCGGCAACGCCACCGAATATCTGCCCGCGGGGATCGGCGCCCTGGTCATGCTGGCCGTGGTCGGCTCGCCCGCGCTGGTGATCCACGGAGTCGGGGCGGTGCTGTTCCTGAGCCGGGTCGCCCACGGCTGGGGCATCACCGCCAACGCCGGGCCGTCCCTCGGACGCACCGCAGGGACCCTCCTGACCTGGCTCGCGTTCCTGTTCGCAGGCGCGCTGCTGCTGTTCTACGCCATCTGAGCCTGTCCGCTTGCGGCGACGCTTGCGGCTGGCGATAAGCGGCCCTCCTGAGCGCGCCTTGAGGAATGGGTATGGACGAAGCCCTGCTGCACGATCTGGTCCAGAGCGCCCTTCGCGCCGGCGCCGACGCCGCCGAGGCGGTGACCCAGGACATCCGCTCGCTCTCGGTCGGGGTGCGGATGGGCGAACTGGAGGAGGTCGAGCGCGAGGAACGCCGCGACCTCGGCCTGCGCGTCTTCATCGGCCGCCGCCAGGCGGTGGTGTCGAGTTCGGATCTCTCCCCCGAGGTGCGGACCCGGCTGGTGGAGCGGGCGGTGGCCATGGCCAGGCTGGCGCCGGAGGACCCCTACTGCGGTCTGGCCCCCAAGGACCGTCTGGCCAAGGGCGACGGACCCGACCTCGAACTCTACGACCCCGCCGAGCTGTCCCCTGAAGCGCTGGAACAGGCCGCCAGGACTGCCGAGGCCGCGGCCCGGTCGGTCGAAGGCGTAGCCAACAGCGAAGGCGGCAGCGCGAGCTGGTCCGCCGCCGCCGGGCGCATCGTCACCAGCGACGGCTTTTCCGGCTTCAGCCAGGCCAGCGGCTTCTCCATCTCGGCCTCGGCCATCGCCGAGGACGAGAACGGCATGGAACGCGGAGGGGAAGGCCGGTCGACCCGCCATCTCGCCGACCTGCCTTCCCCCGAAACCATCGGAACCGACGCCGGCCTCCGCGCCGTTTCCCGCCTGGGCGCGCGCAAGATCGACAGTTGCACCGCCACCGTGCTGTTCGAGAACCGCGGGTCCACGCAGGTGCTGTCGCCGTTCGTGGGCGCGATCTCCGGCTCGGCGGTGGCGCGCGGGGTCTCGTTCCTGAAGGACAAGCTCGGGGCGCAGGTGTTCGCCCGGGGAGTGAACGTCGTCGACGATCCGCTGCGGATCCGGGGCCTGGGCTCGGCCTTCTTCGACGACGAAGGGGTGGCCACCGCCCGCCGCGCCCTGATCGAGGACGGGGTGCTGACGACCTGGCTGCTGAACTCCGGCGCCGCTCGTCAGCTCGGCATGGAGACCACCGGCCACGCCTCGCGCGGCCTGGCCGACGCCCCCGGCGTCTCCACCCACAACTTCACCCTGGAGCCGGGCGCCGCCTCCCCCGCCGAGCTGATGCGCGACGCGGGCCAGGGCCTGTTCGTAACCTCCATGTTCGGCCCCTCGCTCAACAGCAACAACGGCGACTGGTCGGCGGGGGTCTCCGGCTTCTGGTTCGAGAACGGCGAGTTGGCCTATCCGGTCACCGAGATCACCGTCGCCGGCAATCTGATCGAGCTCTACGCCCGCCTGATCCCCGCCAACGACCTGGAGATCCGCGGATCGTCCAACGCCCCCAGCCTGTTGATCGACGGATTGGCGGTTGCAGGGCGGTGAGCGAGGATCTCGACCTCCTCCGCGACGTGGCCCACGAGGCGGGACGCCTCGCCCTGAGCCTGCAGGAGAGCGGCCTCGACATCCACAGCAAGCCCGGAGGGTCGCCGGTCACCAACGCCGACCTCGCCGTCGACAAGCTGATCCAGACCCGCCTGCGGGCGGCCCGGCCCGACTACGGCTGGTTGTCCGAGGAGACGGTCGACGACCGGTCCCGGTTCACCGCCCGACGGCTGTTCATGGTCGATCCGATCGACGGAACCGTGGCCTTCATCAAGGGCCGGCCCTGGTGGACCGTCTCGGTGGCGGTGGTGGAGGACGGCCGCGCCCTCGCGGGGGTCATCTACGCGCCGAGGCTGGAAGAGACCTATGAGGCCGAGCACGGCGGGGGGGCGCGGCTGAACGGGGCCGCCATCCACGCCAGCGCCTGCGCGGACCTGGAGGCCTGCGCCATGCTCAGCCCCCAGGGCGCCTTCACCCAGGGGACGGGGCCGCAGGCATGGCCGCAGATGCGGGTGCAGAACCGCAACTCCATCGCGCTCAGGGTCGCGCTGGTGGCGGCGGGAACCTTCGATGCGGCGGTCGCCCTGTCGTCCAAGAACGACTGGGACCTGGCCGCGGGCCTGGTCATCGCCGACGAGGCGGGGGCCGTGTGCACCGACCACAAGGGCCGCCCGCTGGTCCTGAACGGCGAAAGTATCGTGCATCCGAGCCTGGTCTGCGCCGGTCCGGCCCTTCACCCGTTGATCTTGCGGCGCACCA
The DNA here is from genome assembly GCA_035493955.1 of Caulobacteraceae bacterium. Classification (GTDB taxonomy): domain Bacteria; phylum Pseudomonadota; class Alphaproteobacteria; order Caulobacterales; family Caulobacteraceae; genus NCED01. The sequence goes on from DATJHI010000041.1 coordinate 92,828, forward strand.
CGCTTATCGACTTGCCGCCGATCGCCCTGTGAGGATCACGATGACCGAAGCCGCCGCCAAACCCCAACTCCTGCACCTCCTCTTCGGCGGCGAGTTGAAACAGGTCGGCGGGACCGAATTCCGCGACCTCTCCAAGATCGATTTCGTCGGCGCCTACCCCGACTACGCCAGCGCCCACGCCGCCTGGAAGAGCAAGGCCCAGGCGACGGTCGACAACGCCCTGATGCGTTACGTCATCGTCCACGCCCACAAGCTGCTGGACCCGGCGCAGGACTGAAAGCGCGTCACTCCCGTCTCAGCAGCTTCTCGGTCAGCAGGGTTCCCCACCAGGCGGCCTGGAAATCGGCCTTGATCCGCTTGGGGTCGTAGTCGGGCCGCCGCACCCACTCCACGAAGCTCAGGCCCGCCGGTTCGCCTTCCGCGAAATAGCGGTCGAAGGTGTAGTCCAGCACCCCGGTCTTGCCCTGCCGCACGTGCAGGTGACGCAAGCTGAGCTCTTTCAGCGCCTGCCGCAGGGGCAGGCCCAGGCGGACGTGGGCGTAAAGGACCGCGACGACCCCCGCCCGGTCGGCTCCGGACTTGCAATGCATCAGCGCCGGATAGGCCATGGTCTCGAACAGGGCCAGCAGGCCTTCGACCTGGGCGCGGGTCGGGGCCTCGCGCGATGAGACCGCGAAATCGACCAGGGTCAGGCCCAGCCGTTCGCAGGCGTCCTTCTCCAGGTCGTAGAAGCCCGCGGCGTGGCCGCTTCCGCGCAGGTTGAGGACGGTCTTCACCCCCTGGTCGCGCCAAGCCCTGAGCTGGAACGGCCAGGGCTGGTTGGTGCGGACCAGTTCGGGGCTGATCCAGTGGGCGTTCTGGAACCCCAGCCTCAGATAGGCGTGGTCCTGCCACAGATAGTCCCAATAGGCGGCGCGCCGTCCTTCGGGCTTTGAAAGGTCGAACCGGGCCAAGCTGACGTCCCCTGGAGCGCGAGAGCCGTCGCCGCCTCCGCAGTCGCGGCGATAGGTAGGCCGCCCGCCCGGCCAAGGGAAGCCGGGGCCAGCTTGACACCGTCCGCCATTGAGACGACCCCTGCCGGCATGAACGCCACGCCGGCGCCGACGCCATCCCTGCCCACGCCCCGCCAGGAGGCGAAGGATCGCCGCGCCCTGGCTATCCGCATCGTGCGCACCTACCTGGCCCCGCGCTGGAAGCAGGTCGCGATCGCCCTGGTCTGCGCCCTGGTCGTGGCCCTGATGACCGCCTTCCTGGCCTGGCTGCTGAACCCCGTGGTCAAGCGCATCTTCATCCAGAAGCGCGCCGACAGCCTGGTGCTGATCCCCTTGCTGATCCTGGCGGCGGCGGTGATTCGCGGCGCAGCCCAGGTGTTCCAGGCCAAGCTGGTCAACAAGCTGGGCCACCGGCTGGTCGGCGACGTGCAGCGCCAGTTGTTCGGCCGGCTGGTCCGCGCCGACCTCGCCCGGCTGAACGCCAGCCACTCCGGCTCCTTCGTCTCCTCGGTGCTCTATGACGCCGGCCTTATCCGCGAGGCCGCCACCACCGGGGTGGTCAACTACACCCAGAACGCCCTCACCGTGCTGGCCACCGTCGGGGTCATGTTCAGCCAGGAGCCCTATCTGACCGCCATGGTGCTGGTCGTCGCCCCGGCGGCTTCGGGGGTGATGCGCCGCTTCTCGGTGCGCACCCGCAAGGCGGCCCGCGGCGCCATGGTCGAGACCTCGGCCCTGTCGACCGCGGTGATGGAGAGCCTGGACGGGGTCAAGATCGTCAAGATCAACAACCGCGAGGCCTATGAGGAGGCCCGCGTCGGCGAGGTGATCGAGCGCCGGCAGAAGCACATCATCAAGGGCGCCAACGCCCGCGCCACCGCAGCGCCCGCCACCGAAACGCTGATGATGGCGGTGACCGCCCTGGTGATCGGCTACGCCGGCTGGCGCGCCGTCAACGACCAGATGACCCTGGGCCAGCTGATGGCCTTCCTGGTGTCGCTGGGCGCAGCCTCCCAGGCCCTGCGCCAGGTGGCCAACCTGCAGACGGTGATGAGCGAGGGCCTGACCGCGGCCGGGCGCCTGTTCGCCGCCCTGGACGTGGAGCCGGAGGTCCGGGACCGCCCCGACGCCCAGCCCTTGGTGTTGACCCAGGCCCACATCCGCTTCGAGGACGTGTCCTTCGCCTATGGGGACGACACCCCGGCCCTGAAACGGGTCGCGCTGGAGGCCCTGCGCGGCCAGAGCACCGCTCTGGTCGGCCCGTCCGGCGGCGGCAAGAGCACGATCCTGAACCTCATTCCCCGCTTCTACGACGCCACCGGCGGGCGGGTGACCATCGACGGCGTCGATATCCGCGAGGTCACCACCACCTCACTGCGGGACAAGATCGCCCTGGTCACCCAGGAGCCGTTCCTGTTCGACGACACAGTGCGCGCCAACATCGCCTATGCCCGGCCCGACGCGACCCTGGCCGCGGTGCGCGCCGCCGCAGAGGCCGCCGCCGCCCACGACTTCATCACCGAGTTGCCCGCAGGCTACGACACCCTCGTCGGCGAGGCCGGCGCCCGCCTGTCGGGCGGCCAGCGCCAGCGCATCGCCATCGCCCGGGCCTTCCTAAAGGACGCGCCGATCCTGCTGCTGGACGAAGCCACCAGCGCCCTCGACACCCATTCCGAGATCCAGGTGCAGCAGGCGCTGGAGCGGCTGATGGCGGGCCGCACGACCCTGATGATCGCCCACCGGCTGTCGACCGTGCGCGACTGCGACCGGATCTACGTCGTCGACCGCGGCCGGGTGGTCGAACAGGGCGACCACGCCAGTCTGCTGGCCCGGAACGGGCTCTACGCCCGGCTGGCCCGCGCCCAGCACCTGGATACGCCGTCGGCCCCCGCAGCGGCGGGCGCCAATCCGTGAAGCGGCTAATACGGTCGCGGGCGGCGCAAGCGCTGCTCGGCCTGGTCCTGGCCGCCTATCTGAAGCCGACCCTGGCCAGCATCCGCTGGCGGCACGTGGGGCGGGACAAGGCCGAGGGCCTGTGGAACCGCGGCGGTCCCGCCATCGCCTGTTTCTGGCATAGCCGCATCGCCCTTTCGCCGGCCTGCTGGCCGATGGACCGGGTGAGGGCGGGCACGGCCCAGGACCCCCGGGCCCTGATCTCCCTGTCGGCGGACGGCGCCTTCATCGCCGCGGCCATGGCCCGGCTGGGCTTCCCGGCCATCCGCGGCTCCTCCACCAAGACCTGGGACAAGGCCAAGGCCAAGGGCGGCGCGGCCGCCTTTCGCGAGGCCTTGCGCTGGCTGAAGGGAGGCGGCGGGGTGGCGATCACGCCGGACGGTCCCCGCGGCCCGGCCGAGCACATGGCCGAGGGCGCGCCCCTCCTGGCCAAGCTGTCAGGAGCGCCGGTGCTGCTGGTCGGCCTGGCCTGCGCTCCAGGGCTGCGCCTGAACACCTGGGATAGGGCCGTCCTGCCCCGACCCTTCGGCCGCGGCGTGATCATCTGGGCCGGCCCCTTCTGGGTCGCGGCCGACGCCGACCGCGAGGCGGTCGAGGCGGCGCGGGCCGAGTGGGAAGCCGCCCTCTCGCGCATCACCGCCGAGGCGGAGACCCTGGCGGCATGAGCGCCCTGCCCCTCAGCCTGCAAGCCTATCGGGCCGCGACCGCGGTGCTGGAGCCTCTGGCGCCCTTGGTGCTCAAACGCCGGGCGCGCCGGGGCAAGGAGGATCCGGCGCGACTGGCCGAACGGATGGGGCGGCCCGCCCGCGACCGGCCGCAGGGCGCCCTGGCCTGGCTGCACGGCGCCAGCGTCGGCGAAAGCCTTTCGCTCCTGCCCCTGATCGAGGCCTTGCGCAGCCGGCGGCCCGGTCTCGCCATCCTGGTCACCTCCGGCACCCTGACCTCCGCCGAACTGATGGCGCAGCGGCTTCCGGCCGACGCGATCCACCAGTTCGCGCCGGTGGACGGGCCTCGCGCCGCCGCCCGGTTCCTCGACCATTGGCGGCCGGACCTGGCCGTCTTCGTCGAGAGCGAGCTGTGGCCGAACCTGCTGGTCGCCGCCCGCGCCCGCGATATCCCCACCGCCCTGGTCTCGGCCCGCCTGTCCGAGGCGAGCCTGGTGGGCTGGGCCCGTGTCCCCGCCGCCGCCCGCGCCCTTCTGTCTGGCTTCAGGCTGGTGATGGGCCAGGATCAGGCGGCGGCGGAGCGTCTGGCCCGCCTCGGCGCCCGGGACGACGGAAGGCTGAATCTTAAGCTGGCCGCGGCGGTCCCCCCGGTGGACCCGGCCGCGCTGGACCAGTTGCGGCAGGCCGCCGACGGACGGGCCATACTGGTCGCCGCCTCGACCCATCCCGGCGAGGAGGCCGTGGTCCTCGAAGCCTTCTCCGGCCTGGCGGGACGGCCCGACCGGCCCATGCTGGTCATCGTGCCGCGCCATCCCGCCCGGGGCGCCGGGATCGCCGCCACGGCGCCCATGCGGCGGCAGGGAGCCGGGGACTCGTTCGGCGGCGCCGACGTCTATGTCGCGGACGCCCTGGGCCAGTTGGGAACCTGGTTCCGGCTCGCCCACAGCGCCTTCGTCGGCGGCAGCCTTTTCCCCGGCGTCGGCGGTCACAACCCCATCGAGGCCGCCCGCCTCGGCGCGCCGATCGTCGTCGGCCCGCATGTGGAGAACTGGGTGGATGTCTATTCGGCCCTGCGCGCGGCGGACGCCGTGGCCGCCGTCGAAGACGCCCGGTCGCTGGGGGAGGCCTGGGCAAGGGACCTCGACGACGCGGGGGCGGCGAACGCCCGCGCGGACCGGGCCAGGGCGGTGGCGAACCGTGGGGCGGACGGTCTCGACGCCGCCGCCGACGCGCTCATAGGCCTGTTGCCATGAAGCTCGCCACCCCCCGCTGGTGGTACGTCCGCGAAGGCGCGCCCATGGCCCTGACCCGTGCTTTGCTGAGGCCGGCCTCCTGGGTGTGGGCGGCGGCGACGGCTCGGCGGATCGTGAAGGCCTCGCCCTACGATCCGGGCATCGCGGTGATCTGCGTCGGCGGACTCAGCGTGGGCGGGGCCGGCAAGACCCCGGTGGTCCAGGTCCTGTTGCAGCGGCTGCTGGGCGGGGGGACCCGGGCCGCCGCTCTGTCGCGGGGGTACGGAGGCCGGCTCAAGGGGCCGGTGAAAGTCGATCCCGCCCGTCATACCGCCGAGGACGTCGGCGACGAGCCGCTGATGTTGGCCGCCCAGGCCCCGGCCTGGGTCGCCCGCGACCGCGCCGCGGGCGCCCGCGCCGCCGCGGCGGACGGAGTGCAGGTCCTGCTCCTGGACGACGGCCACCAGAATCCGTCCGTCGCCAAGACCCTGTCGGTGGTGGTGGTGGACGGGGAGACGCGGAACGGCGAGTGGCCGTTCGGCGACGGCTCGGTCTTTCCCGCCGGTCCGATGCGCGAACCCCTGGCGGTCGGACTGGCGCGGGCCGATGCGGTGGTTGTGCTGCTGCCCACCGACCTGGACGCGCCCGATCCGGAGCTGATGGCCCTGTTCGCTGGAAAGCCGGCGCTCGTCGCCCGGCTGGAGCCCGTGGGCCCGCCGCCGCCGGGGCCCCAGCTCGCCTTCGCCGGCATAGCCAAGCCCTGGCGGTTCGAGCAGTCGCTCCGCGCCGCTGGCTGCGAACTGGCCGATTTCGCCCCCTATCCCGATCACGCGCGACTGGACGAGGCCGCCTTGCAGTTCCTCGCCGACCGGGCGGCGGCTCTAGGGGCGGGACTGCTCACCACTGAAAAGGATTGGGCGCGGCTGCCGCCGGAATGGCGCAGCCGGGTCGCGGCCTGGCCGGTGCGGGCGCGGTTCCTGGACGAGGCCGCGGTGGACCGGCTCTTGGCCACGGCGCCGGCGCGCGCCCGGCCCTAAGGCCTTTTGCGATCTACCCCAGCGCCCGCCAGCCGATGTCGGTGCGGTGGAAGCCTTCGGGCCAGTCGATGCGGGCGACCGCCGCATAGGCCCGCCGGCGCGCCTCGGCCAGATCGGCGCCGAGGGCGCAGACGTTCAGCACCCGCCCGCCCGTCGCCACCAGGGCGCCGTCGGACCGCCGGGCGGTTCCGGCGTGGAACACCGCCACCCCTTCGCCGAAGTCGGCGTCGAGGCCGCGGATCGCCGAGCCCTTTTCCGGGGCGTCGGGATAGCCACGGGCGGCCAGCACCACGCAGATCGCCGCCTGCTCGCGCCAGACCGGCGGGGCCATTTCGGCCAATCGGCCGGTGGCCGCCGCATGCAGATAGGGCAACAGGTCGCTCTCCAGGCGCAGCATCAGCACCTGGCATTCCGGGTCGCCGAAGCGGGCGTTGAACTCCACCAGCCTGGGGCCCGCGTCGGTCACCATCAGCCCCGCATAGACCACTCCGCAATAGGGCGTCCCTTCCGCCGCCAACCCCTTCACCGCCGCCTCGATCATGCCGGTGCGGGCGGCCTCGACGGTCTCGGGGGTCAGGACAGGCGCCGGCGAATAGGTTCCCATGCCGCCGGTGTTGGGGCCCTTGTCGCCGTCATAGGCCCGCTTGTGGTCCTGGGCCCCGCCGAACAGCATCGCCGTCGTCCCGTCGGCGAGGGCGAAAAGCGAGGCCTCCTCGCCGACCATGAACTCCTCGATCACCACCCTCGCCCCGGCGACGCCGAAGCGGCCGCCCAGCATGTCGTCCACCGCGGCGTCCGCCTCGGCCCGGGTCCCGGCGATGACCACCCCCTTGCCGGCGGCCAGCCCGTCGGCCTTGATCACATAGGGAGGCTGGAAGCCGTCGAGGGCGGCGCGGGCGGATGCGGCGTCTTCGCAGGCGACGAAACGGGCCGTGGGCAGGCCGTGGCGATCGGCGAAGGCCTTGGAGAAGGCCTTGGAGGTCTCCAGCCGGGCCGCGGCGCGGGTCGGGCCGAAACAGGCGATCCCGGCGGCGTGCAGGGCGTCGGCCAGGCCCGCCTCCAGGGCGGATTCGGGGCCCACCACCACCAGATTGGCGGCCATCTCCCGGGCGAGGCCTACAAGGCCGGCGACATCGGTGGCCTCAACGGCCCGGATCTCGGCCACGGCCGCCATGCCTGGGTTGCCAGGGGCGGCCACCAGGCGGGTCAGCAGCGGCGACTGGGCCAGCTTCCAGGCCAGGGCGTGCTCACGGCCGCCGGATCCGACGAGAAGGATGTTCATGCCGCCGCCTGTGCGGCTGACCGGCGACGGCGTCAAGGGTCCGTCGTGGGCGTAGGGGCCTGCCGCGACTCGGCCTTACGCCCTATGTTGGACCGATGAGCGAGCTTCCGCCCGACCCCGACGCCGACGGCCTCCAAGCCGGCGGAAATGCGCGGCCCTATTCGGTTTCCGAGCTGGCCTTCGCGCTCAAGCGCACCCTGGAGGAGGCGTACGGCTTCGTCCGCCTGCGCGGCGAGATCTCCAAGGTCACCCGCCACGGCAACGGCCACATCTACCTCGACCTGAAGGACGAGAACGCCTGTATCGCGGGGGTGGTGTGGAAGGGTTCGGTCAGGGGGCTCAAGGCCCAGCCCGAACAGGGGCTGGAGGTCGTGGTCACGGGCCGCATCACCACCTTCGCCCCGCGCTCCAGCTACCAGCTGATCATCGAGACCATGGAGCATGCCGGAGTCGGCGCCCTTTTGGCGCAGCTCGAACGGCTGAAAGCGCGGCTGCAGGCCGAAGGGCTGTTCGAACCGGGCCGCAAGAAGCCCCTGCCCGCCATGCCGCGGGTGGTGGGGGTGGTGACCAGCCCCACCGGCGCGGTGATCCGCGACATCCTGCATCGGATCCGCGACCGCTGGCCGGTGCATGTGGTGGTCTGGCCGGTGGTGGTGCAAGGACCCGACGCCGCCGCCCAGGTCGCCGCGGCGGTGCGCGGCTTCAACGCCATGGTCCCCGGCGGCCCGGTCCCCCGCCCGGACGTGCTGATCGTCGCCCGCGGCGGCGGCTCGGTCGAGGACCTGTGGCCCTTCAACGACGAGGCCCTGGCCCGGGCGGTGTTCGAGAGCGTCATCCCGCTGATCTCGGCGGTGGGGCACGAGACCGACACCACCCTGATCGACTTCGTCTCCGACCGGCGCGCGCCGACGCCCACCGCCGCCGCCGAGATCGCCACCCCGGTCCTGGCCGACCTGAGGGCCGCGATCCTGGAATTCGAGCGGCGGATGACCCGCTGCACCGAATACGCGCTGGAGAGCCGCCGCCAGCGCCTGGCCGGCGCCCGCCTGCCGCGCCCCGCCGACCTGCTCGGCCCCGCGGCCCAGCGGTTCGATCTCGCGGCGGGCCGGCTCGCCGCCGGCCTGGAACGCAACGTCGCGGTGCACGAGCGCGAGCTCGCCCGCACCTCCGGCCGGCTCGGCCCGGCCCTGCTGGCGCGGCCGCAGCGGATCAAGGCCGAACGCCTGGCCGAACTGTCGAACCGCCTCGGGACGGCGGCGGTCCGCGCGGCCGAACGGGCCGAAGGCCGCGCCCGGCTGCCGGAGCTGGGGCGGCGGATGCACGAGAGTCTGGTCCGCCGGATCGCCCGCGACGCCGACCGGTTGGTGCGGCTGGAGCAACTGCGGCTGTCCCTCGATCCGAATCGGCCCCTCAGCCTCGGCTTCGCCCGGGTGCACCACGCCGACGGAACGCTTGCCCGTAGGGGCGTCGACCTGCAGGCCGGCGAGGAGATCCGGCTGGTGTTCGCCGACCGCGACCGCCGCGCGGTTGTCGAGGGCGCGGCCAGGCCCAAGGGTGGCAAGCCGCCCCCGGCCAGCGACCAGGGCAGTTTGTTCTGACGGCCGGGCGGCTTGGCATTGGCCCGCCCGCGGCAAGACGCTACATTGAGGCCATGAACGCCCATGATCGAAACCTCGATGGCGAGGCCGTCGTCCATTATGGCGACGGCGAATTCGTGCTGATGAAGCCGGGCCGGTTCGTGATCTGCGCCGTTTCCGGCAAACAGGTGCCGCTGGAGGCCCTGCGCTACTGGAGCCCCGTGCTGCAGGAGGCCTATGCCGGGCCGCAAGAGGCGCTTTCGCGGTGGCTTCAGCACAACCCGCGGCCTTGAACCGAGGCGCCTTCCGGGACCGGCGGATGGTCGGAAATTCGGCGCCGATCTCGCCACGGATTTGATCAGCCTTTTTCAGCCAGCCTTAATGCGGCGTAACGCTTTGGAAAGCTGATCCGCGTCAATCTGCCTCGACGGATGCGCCTCGCCGCCAGGCGGCCGTCGTGCGCGACTCGAGGGAATGAATGTCTTCTGGATTGGAATCGCTGCGCGTTCTGCTGGTTGACGACAACCAGCATATGCGCGCGATCGTCATGACCGTCCTGAGTGGGGTGGGCGTCGCCAATATCCGTGAGACCCGCGATGGGGCCGAAGCCCTGTCTGCCCTGCGCGAATGGCCCGCCGATCTCGCCATCGTCGATTTCCAGATGACGCCGCTCGACGGGGTGGAGTTCACCCGGCTGGTCCGTAATTCCCCCGACAGCCGCAACCCCTACCTGCCGATCATCATGATGACCGGCCATTCGGAGCGCACGCGGGTGATGGACGCCCGCGACGCGGGGGTCACCGAGTTCGTCGCCAAGCCCCTGACCGCCAAGGCGGTGCTGGAGCGGATCCACGCGGTGATCTACCGGCCCCGCCCCTTCGTGCGCACCGCCGACTATTTCGGCCCCGATCGCCGCCGCAAGGACGAGCCCAACTTCGCGGGGCCCTGGCGGCGCTCCACCGACCCGGGCGCTGCCCATGACCTCAGCCCGACCGCGGACGCCAAGGCCCGGGCCAACCGCTAGAGACCCCTTTCGGCCAGTTCGGCATAGGCCGTCGCCGGCCAGCGCTTGTGCACCCAGAACCATTCGGCCGGCCGTTCGCGGACGCGGGCCTCGACGAAGGCGTTGACCTTGGCCACCCCGGCCTCGAGGTCGCTTGATCGGTCGCCGCTGCGATCCAGCGCGATCGGGTCGTGCACCACCACCCGGAACCGCGCCCCTTTGAGTCTCTGCACCGACATCGGCTGCAGCGCCGCGCCGAACTTCAGGGCCATCCGCGTCGGGCCGCTGGCGGTGTGGACGGTGCGGCCGAAGAACGGGGTCGCCAGCCCGCCGTTGAACTTCTGGTCGTTCATCAACGCCACCGACTCGCCGCGCTTCAGGGCGGTCAGCAGTTCGCGCGCGCCCTCCTCGCCCTTGGGGGCGAACAGCCGCACGCCGTAGCGGGCGCGCCGTTCCTTGATGCGGCGGTCGACGTAGGGGTTGTTGGCGGCGCGGTAGGTGATCTGGCATTCCACCCCCGACTGGACGATCACCAGCGGCATCACCTCCCAATTGGAGAAGTGGCCGGAGACGAACACCGTGGCGACCCGCCCCTTGGCGATCGCCGCCAACCGCTCGGCCCCCACCACCTCGACCCGGCCAGAGGCCACCGTGATCCGGTCGGTCAGGGGGAATTCGAAGAAGGTGCGCCCGAGGTTCTCCCACTGGTCGCCAAGCAGCGCCGAGCGCGCCGCGTCCGACTGGTCGGGAAAGGCCAGACGGATGTTCCGCTCGGCGATGCGGTGGGACCTGGTCAGGGGACCCAGGGTGCGGAACAGGACTCCGCCCAGCCCTGACGCCCAGTCCACCGGCAACAGCCGCACCAGGGCGCTGGCGAGATCGAAGGCATGGGCTTCGATCCGCCAGGTCAGGTCCCGCATCCGCGAGGGCGGCGCGCTCATCTGCGGCGCCTGGCGCGAGGCCGGCTCACCAGACCCCGATCTCTTCGGCGTCGGCGTGGGTGATCGGGTGGTGGGCCCGGCGATGGTCTTCCTCGGCCAGGAACCGCGCCGCTTCCAGGGCGGCCATGCAGCCCATCCCCGCGGCGGTCACCGCCTGCCGGTAGACGGCGTCGCAGACGTCCCCGGCGGCGTAGACTCCCGGGACGGCGGTCGAGGTCGCGCCCGGCTTGACCAGGAGGTAGCCGCCCTCGTCGGTTTCGAGCTGGCCCTTGAACAGCTCCGACGCCGGGGCGTGGCCGATGGCGACGAACAGGCCGTCGACCGCGAGCTCCGAAAGCGCGCCGGTCTTCAGGTTCTTCAGCCGCACGGCCCTGACCCCGGAGGGGTTCTCCTGTCCCAGGACCTCGTCCACCTCGGAATCCCACACCACCGTGATCTTCGGATGGGCGAACAGCCGCTCCTGCAGGATGCGTTCGGCCCGAAGCTCTTCCCGGCGGTGGATGAGGGTGACCTGGGAGGCGAAGCTGGTGAGGAACAGGGCCTCCTCCACCGCCGTATTGCCGCCCCCCACCACCGCCACGGTCTTGCCGCGGTAGAAGAAGCCGTCGCAGGTGGCGCAGGCCGAGACGCCGAACCCCTGGTACTTCTGCTCGCTGGGAAGGCCCAGCCACTTGGCCTGGGCCCCGGTGGCGATGATCAGGGTCTCGGCCAGATAGACCTGTCCCGAATCGCAGACCAGGCGGAACGGCCGTTGCGACAGGTCGGCCGAGACCACCATGTCGTTGACGATCTCGGTTCCGACATGTTCGGCCTGGGCGCGCATCTGGTCCATCAGCCAGGGTCCCTGGATCACCCCGGCGAAACCCGGATAGTTCTCCACGTCGGTGGTGATGGTCAGCTGCCCTCCCGGCTGGATGCCCGAGATCAGCACCGGCTCCAGCAGCGCCCGGGCCGCATAGATGGCGGCGGTGTAGCCGGCCGGACCGGAACCGACGATGGCGACTCGAAGCAGGCGGGGCTCGGACATGCAGGGGCTCGTCGAAAGAAGGCGGCGGATGGATCGCCTGTTATGTAGGTGAGATTCTGCTCCGCCGCGACGGGCGCAAATCGGCGCGGCCGTTTTAGCCGCGCCGCCGCGTTCCGGAACCGCGGCGTGCTTGACAGCATTGCGCGCTTACGTCCGCGCTGCTAGCGATCCCTCCGCGGCCGACTTCCACCTGTGGCAGGCAGAAACTGACGACCATGCGCGCGTCCCTCCCAAAGCCCGGCCAACCCCGCAAACTGAATCTGTTCTGGGATCTGCTCACCTTCGACCGGCTGATGACCGGGCCGGTGATCCATCTGATCTATTGGTGCGGCCTGGGCCTGGTGTGCCTGTTCGGCTTCACCGTGATCGGGGCGGCGGTCGGGGTGGCGATCCGCGACGGCAGTCTGCAGGGGGCCTTGCTGGCGATCCCGGTCCTGGTGGGCGGCCTCTTGGTGATCGTCGCCCTGGTGCTGCTGTGGCGCGGGGCCTGCGAGTTCTTCATGGCGGTGTTCCGCATCGCGGACGATCTGGCCGCCCTGCGCGTGGTGGCCGAGCGCCTGACCACGACGCAGCAGCAGCCGCCGGCGCAACAGCCGCCGCGATACTGATCCGGCCTAGCTTCGGCGCTGGAGGCCGAGCTCGTCCAGGGCCGCGCCGTCCCGGCGGGCGGACTCCTTGACCTTGGCGACCCGCGAGGCCTCGGCCACGTGCTCGACCTTCTTCAACTCCTCGAAGGCCAGGGCCAGGGCGTCGCGCGCGCCCTGCTCCTCCATCTGGATCGCCGCGAGGTCCGCCATGGCCTTGTCCTTGCGCAGCTTCCATCCCTGGCGGAATCCGACCAGGTACCAGCCGGACTCGGCGTCGCTGCAGGCGTGGATGGTCTCCGACACCGCCTCCTCGGCCAGTCGCAGCAACAGCTGCTCGCAGGCGACCCGGCGGTCGACGATCTCGGCCATCCGCCGCCGCAGGCCCTCGATCTCGTGCTCGGCGATGCGGATCAGCGAACCGGTCCACTTCATGCCGCGGCCGCCGTCTCGGCGACGATCGCTTCGAGCCGGGCGAAGGATTCGGCCAGCGGCGTCGCATCGTCCTTGTCCTGTCTCAGGAACGCCTCCAGCGCCGGGTTCAGGGCTATGGCGCGGTCGATGACGGGGTCGGAGCCGGCCCGGTAGGCGCCGATACGGATCAACTCCTCCATATTGGCGTAGGCCGCCAGCATCTCGCGGGCGCGGCCGGCGATCACCCGCTCGGGCTGGGTCTGGCAGGCCGGCATGGTCCGGCTGATGGATTTCAGCACATTGACCGCCGGGAAGCGGCCCCGCTCGGCGATGGCCCGCTCCATGACGATGTGGCCGTCGAGGATTCCGCGGACGGCGTCGGCGATGGGCTCGTTGTGGTCGTCGCCGTCCACCAGCACGGTGAACAGGGCGGTGATCGGCCCCCCCTGGGTGCCGTCGGGCCGGACCGGACCGGGGCCCGCCCGCTCCAGGAGCTTGGGCAATTCGGTGAACACCGTGGGGGTGTAGCCCTTGGTGGTCGGCGGCTCGCCGGCGGCGAGGCCGATCTCCCGCTGGGCCATGGCGAAGCGGGTGACGCTGTCCATCAACAGCAGCACCTCCTGGTCCTGGTCGCGCAGGAATTCGGCGAGGGCCAGGGTCAGATAGGCCGCCTGGCGTCGCTTCAGCGCCGGTTCGTCGGAGGTGGCCACCACCACGATGGCGCGGGCCAGGCCCTCCGGGCCCAGGGTCTCCTCGATGAACTCGCGCACCTCGCGGCCCCGTTCGCCGATCAGGCCGACCACGACCGCGTCGCAGGTGGCGTTGCGGGCCAGCATCGACAGCAGCACCGACTTGCCCACCCCGGAGCCGGCGAACACGCCCAGGCGCTGGCCCCGGCAACAGGTGGTGAAGACGTCCAGCGACCGCACGCCCATGTCCAGCCGTTCCCCGACCCGGGCGCGAAGGTGGGCGGGCGGCGGCGGGCTGCGCATGGGATAGGCGACCGGACCGCGCGGAAGCGGGCCCTTGCCGTCGATGGGCTGGCCGAAGGCGTCGACGATGCGGCCCCGCCAGGCCAGGGTCGGGCAGACCGCCCCGGCCTCAGGGGCGATGCGGATCTCGGCGCCGGGCGCCACCCCTTCGACCGGCCCGAACGGCATCAGCAGCGCCCGGGTGTCGCGGAAGCCGACCACCTCGGCCGGGAGGGGCGCCTCGTTCGGCCGCAGGATATCGGCGCGGGCCCCGACCGAAAGCCGGGTCAACCCGCCCCTGGCCTCGATCAGGAGGCCCTTCACCGCCGCCACCCGTCCGGAGACGGTCAGGGGGTCGATCCGTTCTACGGCTGAGATCAGGTTCTGCATGGCCCCGAACATGGTTGACCGGCGTTAACCACCGATGAAGCGGGACGGGCCGGTCAATCGCCTGCCGGAGTCGATTTGCCACATGCCGAAGCGCCGCGACGCGGGGCAGGGTGGGGCTTCCTCGAACGGCGCGAACCGGGCGGGGAAATTCAACTGATTCCAGATCCTTAATGGCAGTGCTTGCGACGCGACTCCAAATCGCCTTACGATTCGTGAAGCGCCCGTTCAGGATTAACCACTCTTAAGTACTCGCTGCTTAACGTCGGCGAGAGAGGGTGTGGATTCTCCGCGGCGCGGTGGATGCGCGTCTTGTGAAGTTCGCGAGGCCGGGAGGGGCTGATGCGTGTTTTGTTGATCGAGGACGATAGCGCTACAGCGCAGAGCATCGAATTGATGCTCAAGTCCGAAGGTTTCAACGTCTATACGACGGACCTTGGTGAGGAAGGCGTGGATCTGGGCAAGATCTACGACTACGACCTTATTCTCCTGGACCTCAACCTCCCCGACATGTCCGGCATGGACGTGCTGCGGCAACTTCGGGTCGGCAAGATCAATACGCCGATCATGATCCTGTCCGGCACGGCGGAGATCGACACCAAGGTCAAATCGTTCGGCGGCGGCGCCGACGACTACATGACCAAGCCGTTCCACAAGGACGAACTGGTGGCCCGCATCCATGCGGTGGTGCGTCGCTCCAAGGGCCACGCCCAGTCGGTGATCAAGACCGGGGACATCACCGTCAACCTCGACGCCAAGACCGTCGAAGTGAACGGCAGCCGGGTCCACCTGACCGGCAAGGAATACCAGATGCTGGAGCTGCTCTCCCTGCGCAAGGGCACGACCCTGACCAAGGAGATGTTCCTCAACCACCTCTACGGCGGCATGGACGAGCCCGAGCTGAAGATCATCGACGTCTTCATCTGCAAGCTGCGCAAGAAGCTCGCCGCCGCCACCATCGGCAAACATTACATCGAGACGGTCTGGGGCCGCGGCTATGTGCTGCGCGACCCGTCGGAACAGGGCGCCGTCGTCGCAGCCTGACCGGCCGGCCATGAAGCTTGGAAGAGGGCGGCGGGGCGACTCGCCGCCCTTTTTCGTCTTCGCCGATGACCTGTCGCCACAGGGGAGAGACGAAATCCCCCGCATGGCCGATACTCAGGCGATTCGAAGTCCTGCAGGAATCGGCTGGTCCATGCGCAAGGCTGTGGTGGCGCTGCTTTTAGGCGCTTCCTATCTGTCGCTCTCCCTGACCGTGGCGGCGCTTTTCTGGCGCGCCGGCGGCGGTTGGGCGGCGGGCTCGGCGGTGCTGATCGGCGTGCTGGCCCTGGCCTTCGCCGTCCACAACGCCGTCGCCCGCAACCTGGCCCATGCCGCCCTGGCCCGGGAGCTCGAGACCCTTCGCCAGGCGCACCGGCTGCTCGCCGACCAGCTGGAGACCACCGACGCCAGCCTGCAGGGCATGTCGGCGACCCTGCAGGAGGAAACCGCCCACGCCACCGAGGCGCTGACCTCCGAGATGCGGATGCTGGAGGACCTGGTTTCGCGCATGGGCGAGACCATGGAGACGCGGATGGCGTCGCCGGAACGCGCCGCGCCCCACGTCGAGCGCGCGGACCGGATGAGCGCCGCCCTGCTGACGACCGTGCGCG
Source organism: Caulobacteraceae bacterium (assembly GCA_035493955.1). Taxonomy (GTDB): domain Bacteria; phylum Pseudomonadota; class Alphaproteobacteria; order Caulobacterales; family Caulobacteraceae; genus NCED01. Next base: position 108,545 of record DATJHI010000041.1, read on the forward strand.
AGGCCCTGGCCGAGAACCGGGTCGACCTCTACCTGCAGCCGGTGGTCGGCCTGCCGCAGCGGCGCACGGTGTTCTACGAAAGCTTCTCGCGCCTGCGCGACGGCGACGGCCGCATCCTGATGCCGGCCGAATATCTGAAGGTGGCCGAGCCCGAGGGCCTGGTCCCGGCCATCGACAACCTGCTCCTGTTCCGCTGCGTCCAGATCGTGCGGCGGCTGGCCAAGCAGGACCGCAAGATCGGCATCTTCTGCAACATCTCGCTGGGCAGCCTGGGGGACGAGAGCTTCTTCCCCCAGTTCCTCGACTTCCTCGCCCAGAACCGCGACCTGTCCGGAGCCCTGATCTTCGAACTCGGCCAGCAGGCGTTCGAGGAGCGTGGAGGGATCGAGGCGCGCAACATGGCCAAGCTGGCCGACCTCGGCTTCCGCTTCTCCATCGACAAGGTGACCAACCTGGAACTCGACTTCCAGGACCTGAACCGCGCCGACGTGAAGTTCCTGAAGGTGGCGGCCGAAGTCCTGCTGTCCCAGGTGCTCGAAGTCGAGGGCCGCATGGCCATGCGCTCGCTGAAGGACCTGCAGGCGGCCGACTTCGCCTCCCTCACCCGCCGTTACGGGGTGGAGGTGATCGCCGAGAAGATCGAGTCCGAGCGTCAGGTGATCGACGTGCTCGAACTCGACATCGCCTATGGCCAGGGGCACCTGTTCGGCGAGCCTAGGGCCATCCGCGAGGCGGTGCTGGCCGAGACCGCGCCCCCCGCCGACTTCAACACCAGCGCCCTGCGTCGCCGCAGGGCCTGAGCTGAGCGCCCGTTACGGCCCGCTGATCTTGCGCCCGATCGCCACCCCGGCGATCAGGAACAGGGCGCATACGGCCAGGAACAGGAAGAACAGCACCTTGGCGATGCCGGCGGCGGCGCCAGCCACCCCCGCGAACCCCAGAATGCCCGCGATCACGGAGATCACGGCGAAGATAAGCGCCCATTTCAGCATCGGAATCGTCCTTGAAGCGGCTTTGCCGTACACAACGCCCACGCCGCCGGGCTGTTCCAGCCATGCTTGACCGTGGGGCCCGCCGCCGCTAGCCCGGCGCCATGCCCTCCCCTCGCCTCATCTCCGGCCTTTCCGACGTCGCCGGCGCCTACGACGCCCTGCTCTGCGACGTCTGGGGGGTGATCCACAACGGGCGGGAAAGCTTTGCCGACGCCTGCGAGGCCCTGGTCCGGTTCCAACGCGAGCGGGGGCCGGTGATCCTGGTCTCCAACGCCCCCCGGCCCTCGCGCGCCGCCCGCGGCCAGCTCCACGCCCTAAAGGTTCCGGACGCCGCCTGGGCCGATTTCGTCACCTCCGGCGACGTCACCCGGGCCGAACTGTCGGCCCGCGCCCCCGGCCCGGTATGGGCGGTGGGGCCGGCGCGGGATTCGGCCCTGTACGAGGGCCTGGGGCTCGATTTCGTGGAGACGCCGCAGGGCGCGGCCTTCGTCTGCTGCACCGGCCCCTTCGACGACGAGAATGACCGGCCGGAGGACTACCGGTCGCGGTTCGAGGTCTGCGTCGCGGACGGCCTGCCGTTCATCTGCGCCAATCCGGACAAGGTCGTGCGGCGAGGCGACAAGATGATCTACTGCGCCGGGGCCCTGGCCGACCTCTATGAAGGACTGGGCGGGACCGCGATCACCGCCGGCAAGCCCCATGCGCCGATCTATCAGGCGGCGATGGCCGCGGCGGCCAGGGCCCTCGGGCGGACGCTCGATCCGGCGCGGGTGCTGGCCATCGGCGACGCCCTGGCCACCGACATCCGCGGGGCCAACGGCCAGGGCCTGGACTGCCTGTTCGTGGCCGCCGGGATCGATGCGGCCAAGACCCTGGGACCCGACGGCCTGATCGAGGCCGCGCGGCTCGACGCCCTGCTGATCCGCGAGGGCGCGACCGCGACCTGCGCCATTCCCGACCTGCGCTGGTGAACGGCGCCCTCGCCCCCGCGATGACGACAGGCTAAGGAAGCGCGGACAGGATCGGGTAGAGGCGGGCGAGCGGGTGGCGTCGAAAGTCGGAGCTTTGTTCCTGGAGGATCTGGCCGTCGGTCAGAGCGTGGAGCGGACGGTGACCATCCGCGAAGCCGACATCGAGGCCTTCGCAGCCGTGTCGGGCGACACCAACCCCGTGCACCTGGACGAAGCCTACGCCCAGACCACGCCGTTCAAGAGCCGCATCGCCCACGGCATGCTGCTGGGGGCCTATATCTCCGCCGTCCTGGGGGTCGAGTTGCCCGGGCCCGGCGCGATCTACCAGTCCCAGACGCTGAATTTCAAACGCGCGGTGCGCATCGGCGACGAGGTGCTGATCCGCGTCCGGGTCGAGGCGATCGACCTCAAAACCGGGACCGCCACCTTGTCCACCCACTGCTCGGTCGGCCGCAAGTCCATGCTCGCGGGCGAGGCCACGGTCCTGGTTCCCCGGCGCGGCGAGGCCGAGGCGGCATGAGCGCGGGCATGCGGCTGATCCATGACTGGCGGGACCTGGGCGCCGACGCCAAGGGCGCGGCGGTCGCCCTGGGCGCCTTCGACGGGGTGCACCGGGGCCATCGGGCGGTGATCGCCAGCGCCGCAGCGGCCGCGCGCCGGCTGGGCGCCCCCCTGGGCGTGGTGACCTTCGAGCCCCACCCCCGCCGCTTCTTCGATCCGGAGGGCGAGCCCTTCCGGGTCGCCAATGCGGACCAGCAGGCCCGGGCCGTCGCCGACTTGGGGGTGGACCGGCTCTATCGCCTGCCCTTCGACGCCGAACTGGCCGCCCTGTCCGACCAGGATTTCGCCCGCCAGGTGTTGGGCGAGGGCCTGGGCGTGAGCCACGTCTCGGCCGGGTCCGACATCACCTTCGGACGCGGGCGTTCCGGCAATGCGGCGGCCCTGGGCGCCTACGGCGAAAAGTTCGGGTTCGAGGTGGCGGTGGCGCCCCTGCTGCAGGACGGCGGGGCCAAATGCTCCTCCACCGCCATCCGCGCCGCCCTGACCAGGGGCCGTCCCGAGGAGGCCGCGAAACTCCTCGGCCGGCCGTTCGCCATCGAGGGCGTGGTGGTCCACGGGGACCATCTGGGCCGCACCATCGGCTTCCCCACCGCCAACATGGCCCTGGGCGACTACGTCCGGCCGGCCCAGGGCATCTACGCCGCCCGCACCCGTCTCGGCGACGGCCGCGAGATCGCCAGCATCGCCTATATCGGCCGCCGTCCCACCGTGGACGGGATCGACGAACGGCTCGAGGTCAATCTGTTCGACTTCGACGAGGACCTCTACGGCCAGACCCTGGAGACCGACCTCATCGCCTTCCTGCGCGGGGACGAGAAGTTCAGCGGTCTCGACGCCATGAAGGCCCAGATCGCCCGGGACTGCGAGGCGGCCCGGGCGATCCTGCTGCCTGCGTTCTGAGGCGGGTCATGGACTGGGAGATCGCCCTTTATCGCGATGAGATGTTCCAGGGCGTCGAGGCCCTGTGGCGAGAGACCTTTCCCGACGCTCCGCCGCGCAATCAGGCTGCGGCGGCGATCCCGGCCAAGCTGGCCGTGCAACCGGACCTGTTCCTGATCGCCCTGGAAGGCGACGGGGTGGTCGGTACGGTGATGGCCGGCTACGACGGTCATCGCGGCTGGCTCTATTCCGTCGCCGTCCGACCCTCCCACCAGCGCTTGGGCGTTGGGTCGGCCCTGGTCCGCGAAGCCGAGCGCCGGTTGGAGGCGCTCGGCTGTCTCAAGATCAATCTGCAGGTCCTGCCGGAGAATTCAGCGGTCGCCGCCTTCTACGAAAAGCTGGGCTACGCGATCGAGGCGCGCATCAGCATGGGTAAGCTGACGGAGCCTTCTTAGGGAGACGCCGTCTCGCCTGACGCCTTCCCGCCCGCCTCCGCCTCTGTTACATCCGCCCCGCATGAGCTCGGTCCGCCCCGCCTTCTGTTCGCGAATTAGCCGCCCGGCGTGACGCCGTCGGGCGACAAGCCTTCCGCGTTTGCGCCGGGACCGCCGTCTCCCGCTAATTTCCCTTCAGGCGACCCCTCATGGCCGACGACCAGACCCCGAACACCGAAGCCGGGCGCGATTACCGCGACACCGTGTTCCTGCCCCAGACCGTCTTCCCCATGCGGGCGGGCCTGCCCCAGAAGGAGCCGGAGATCCTGGCCGGCTGGGAAGACCAGCGCCTGTACCAGAGCATCCGCGAGGCCCGCCGGGCCGCCGGCGCGCCCCTCTATGTGCTGCACGACGGCCCGCCCTACGCCAACGGCGCCATCCACATCGGCCACGCCCTCAACAAGATCTTGAAGGACTTCGTGGTCCGCTCGCGCTTCGCCCTCGGCTACGACGTCGACTACACCCCGGGCTGGGACTGCCACGGCCTGCCGATCGAGTGGAAGATCGAGGAGGAATACCGGTCCAAGGGACGCCGCAAGGACGAGGTCTCAAAGGCCGAGTTCCGCAAGGAATGCCGCGCCTACGCCGGTCGCTGGATCGAGGCGCAGAAGACCGAGTTCAAGCGCCTGGGCGTGCTCGGGAACTGGGACCAGCACTACACCACCATGGCCTTCGGCTCCGAAGCCGCCATCGTCGGGGAGTTCCACAAGTTCCTGATGTCGGGCCAGCTCTATCGCGGCTCCAAGCCGGTGATGTGGAGCCCGGTCGAACGCACCGCCCTGGCCGACGCCGAGGTCGAGTACCACGACCACATCTCGCCGACGGTCTGGGTCAAGTTCCCGGTCGACGTGACGCCGGACCCCGCCCTGGCCGAGGCGGCCGTGGTGATCTGGACCACTACGCCCTGGACCCTGCCGGCCAACCGAGCGGTCAGCTACGGCCCGGAAATCGCTTACGGCCTCTATGAGGTGTCGGCCCTGAAGACGGGGCTGGAATTCCAACCCTGGGCCAAGGTGGGCGAGCGGGTGGTGCTGGCCGACGCCCTGGCCGAAGGCGTGTTCGCCGCCGCCAACGTCGAGGCCTGGACCAGGATCCAGGCCGTCGGCCCCGACGCCTTGGAAGGCACGGTCTGCCGCCATCCCTTGGCGGCGCTGGACCCCGGCTACGGTTTCCCCGTGCCGATGCTCGCCGGCGAGCACGTCACCGCCGACGCCGGAACCGGCTTCGTCCATACCGCCCCCGGCCACGGCCAGGACGACTATGAGATCTGGCTGAAGTCGGGCCGCAGCCGCGCCGACATCCCCGACACCGTCGACGCCGACGGGGCCTATTATCCTTCCGTTCCCCTGTTCGCGGGCCTCAAGGTGCTGGAGACCGAGGGCAAGAAGGCGGGCAGGTTCGGGCCGGCCAACGCCGAGGTGATGAACCGGCTGATCGAGGCGGGAAATCTTCTGGCCCGCGGCCGGGTGGAGCACAGCTACCCCCACTCCTGGCGCTCCAAGGCGCCGGTGATCTTCCGCAACACGCCGCAGTGGTTCATCCGGATGGATGAGGCTCTGGGAAGCGGCAAGACCCTGCGCCAGACCGCCCTCGCCGCCATCGACGACACGGCCTTCTTCCCGGGGACCGGCCGGACCCGCATCCGCTCCATGGTCGAGGGCCGTCCCGACTGGCTGATCTCGCGTCAACGCGCCTGGGGCGCGCCGCTCGCCATGTTCGTGGACAAGACGACCGGCGAGCCCTTGCGCGACGAGGCGGTCAACGCCCGCATCCTGACCGCCATCCAGACGGAGGGCGCCGACGCCTGGTTCACCCGCGACCCGGCGGAGTTCCTGGGCAACGGCTACGACGCGGCCGACTACGAGAAGATCGAGGACATCCTCGACGTCTGGTTCGACAGCGGCTCGACCCACGCCTTCGTGCTGGAGGGCCGCGAGGACAGCCGCTGGCCCGCCGACCTCTATCTGGAGGGCTCCGACCAGGCCCGCGGCTGGTTCCAGTCCTCGCTGCTGGAATCCTGCGGCACCCGCGGACGGGCGCCCTACGCGGGGGTGCTGACCCACGGCTTCGTGCTCGACGAGCACGGGGAGAAGATGTCCAAGTCCAAGGGCAACACCACCGAGCCGCAGTCGGTGACCAAGGACAGCGGGGCGGAGATCCTGCGCCTGTGGGTCGCCATGAGCGACTACGCCGAGGATCTCCGGATCGGTAAGACCATCCTGCAGACCACCATCGACAGCTACCGCAAGCTGCGCAATTCGCTGCGCTACCTGCTCGGCGCCCTGGACGGCTTCGACGACGACGAGCGGGTCGGCTACGAGGCCATGCCGCCGCTGGAGCGGTATGTCCTGCACCGGCTGTGGGCCCTGGACGCCCAGGTTCGCGCCGCCTACGAGCGCCACCGTTACGACGAGGTATGGCGGCCGGTGACCGACTTCTGCGCCCAGGAGCTGTCGGCGCTCTATTTCGACGTCCGCAAGGACGCCCTCTATTGCGACGCGCCGTCGAGCCTGCGCCGCCGCGCCTGCCGCACGGTGATGGACGCCTGTTTCGCGCGCCTGACCGCCTGGCTCGGCCCCATCGCCGTCTTCACCACCGAGGAGGCCTGGACCACCCGCTTCCCCGAGGCCGGCTCCAACGCCCTGCGGGTATTTCCCGAAACCCCGGACGGCTGGCGCAACGAGGCGGAAGCCGACCGGTGGGCCAAGATCCAGTCGGTGCTGGAAGTGGTCACCGGCGCCCTGGAGGGCGAGCGGCGCGAGAAGCGGATCGGGTCCGCGCTGGAGGCCGCGCCCAAGGTGTCGGTCAGCGCCGCCGGCCTGCTCGCCGTCTTCGACGGGGTCGATCCGGCCGAGGTGTTCCGCACCAGCCAGGCCGAGCTCAGCGCCGGCGACGATCCGGAAGGTTTCCGGCTGCCAGAGATCGAGGGCGTCGCGGTGCGGCCGTTCCGCGCGGAGGGGGTCAAATGCGCCCGCTGCTGGCGCATCCTGCCCGAGGTGACCGACGATCTGTGCAACCGTTGCACGGCCGCGGTGGCGGAGATCGACGGCGCATGAGCGAACAGACGCAGCCCTCGCCGCTGAAACAGGTCACGCCCAACGGCTGGCTGGCCTATGGACTGGCCGCGGCGGTGATCGTGGTCGACCAGGCGTCCAAGTTCTGGATCCTGCAGGTCGTGGACCTGCCCGCCCGCGGCCAGGTCCTCGTCGCGCCCTTCTTCAACCTGTCGATGGTCTGGAACCGCGGCGTCAGCTTCGGCCTGTTGCGGGCCGAGGCCGATCTGGCCCGCTGGGGACTGGCGGCTTTCGCTCTGGTGGTGGCCGTCGCCCTCGTGGTCTGGGCCCGGCGGGCGGAGCGGGTGCTGACCGGCCTGGCCCTGGGCCTGATCATCGGCGGGGCCTTGGGCAATGTGATCGACCGCATCCGGTTCGGCGCGGTGACCGACTTCCTCGACTTCACCGGCCTCGGCTTCCCCTGGGTGTTCAACGTCGCCGACAGCGGCGTCAGCGTCGGCGTCGCCCTGGTCCTGCTGGAGAGCGTGATCGGGCAGCGCAAGGCCTGATCGGCGCGGCCAGCCGCCGCCTTTGCGCGCCGCCGGCTAATGAGGTAACCAATCCCCTCGTGTTAGGTCCTCCGGGGCTGCGGGGCCGTTTTTCGGAGTTCGTCCATGGCTTTCAACCCCAACCTGCGCCGGATCGCCGTCGCCGCCCTGTGGAGCGGCCTGGCCGTGTCCGCCCTCGGCTCCGTCGGCTGCGCGGCCGCAGGCAAGGCCCTCGGCGTCAACAAGACCGTCCCCGACGAATTCCGCGTGGTCGCCCGCGCGCCGCTGGTGGTGCCTCCTGACTATTCCCTGCGTCCGCCGTCCCCCGGCGAGCCGCGGCCGCAGGAGTTGCAGCCGGAGAGCCAGGCGCGCGCGGCCCTGCTGGGTCAGGCCGCCGCCACCCAGCGCAGCCAGGGCGAGACCCTGCTGGTGGCCAAGGCCGGCGGCGAGAAGGCCGACCCCCTGATCCGCTATGTGGTCGACGACGAGTTCGGCGACGTGTCCCACAAGGACAAGAACTTCGCCGACAAGGTGATGTTCTGGAAGAAGGGCGAGCCCCGTTCGCCTGCGGCCGAGGCCGCCGCCCAGCCGGCCCCCCTCGACCCCGCCGCCGAGGACGCCAAGATCAAGAGCCTGACCGGCGGCCAGCAGGTGGTGATCTCCCGCGCCAAGCCGGGCAAGGTCAAGCTGCCGGGGCTCTAGGCGCCCTTCCCCCCAGACGTCTTCGCGCGGACCGGGTTGCACCCCCATCCCCCACCCTTCCCCCATCGAGGGGGAAGGAGGATGCTGTGGCCCGTTCGTCCCCCGAGTCGCCTCATGCCGATCCGCCGCCTGCCGCCCGAGACCGTCAACCGCATCGCCGCCGGCGAGGTGGTCGAACGGCCGGCGAGTGCGATCAAGGAACTGGTCGAAAACGCCGTCGACGCCGGCGCCGCGCGCATCGAGGTCCAGGCCGAACAGGGCGGGCTGTCCCGCATCCTGGTCGCGGACGACGGCCACGGCATGTCGGCGGACGAACTGCCCCTGGCGCTGGAGCGCCACGCCACCTCGAAGCTGGTCCCCGACGCCGATGGCGCCTATGACCTCCTGCGCATCGGTAGCCTGGGGTTTCGAGGCGAGGCCCTGCCCTCGATCGGATCGGTGGCGCGTCTGACCCTGACCTCTCGCCGCCGCGGCGCGGCCGAGGCCCATGCCCTGGGCGTCGACGGGGGAGCCATGGGCGCGGTCGGCCCCGCCCCCTTCCCCGGCCCGCACGGTACGCGGGTGGAGGTGCGCGACCTGTTCTTCGCCACCCCCGCGCGGCTGAAGTTCATGAAGTCCGAACGCGCCGAGGCCCTGGCCATCGCCGAGGAGATCAAGCGCCAGGCCATGGCCCACGAGGCGGTGGGCTTCAGCCTGGACATCGACGGGCGCAAGGTCCTGCGCCTGGCCCCGGAACACCCGGGGCCCGAGGGGCGGCTGGCCCGGCTGTCGGCGGTGCTGGGCCGGGAGTTCGAGGCCAACGCCCTGCCCATCGACCAGGAGCGGGAGGGGGTGCGCCTGACCGGCTACGCCGGCCTGCCGACCTATTCGCGGGGGACCAGCGGCCATCAGCATCTGTTCGTCAACGGCCGGCCGGTGCGCGACCGGTTGCTGCAAGGCGCCCTTAGGGCCGCCTACGCCGACGTCCTGGCCCGCGACCGGTTCCCGGCCGCCGTCCTTTATCTCGAGCTCGACGCCACCCTGGTCGACGTCAACGTCCACCCGGCCAAGGCCGAGGTCCGCTTCCGCGACGGGGCGATGGTGCGTGGTCTGATCGTCGGCTCCTTGCGGCACGTCCTGGCCGGGGCCGGACACCGGTCCTCCTCCACTGTCTCGGCCGCGGCCCTGGGCAGCTTCCGCCCGGAGGCGCCCCGCCCCAACGCCGCCGGCTGGAGCGGCGCCGGCGTCTGGCGCGCCCCTGCCGCCCCCATGTTTCCCGGCGTGGCGGAGGCGACCGCGCGGGTGGAGTACGACCATGACCTCGCCCCCCGCACGCTCGGGTCGGCGGGCGAGGCGGAACCCGAAACGGTGATCGACCCCCTGGACTATCCTTTGGGCGCGGCGCGGGCGCAGCTGCATGAGACCTACATCCTGGCCCAGACCCGCGACGGGGTGGTGATCGTCGACCAGCACGCCGCCCACGAGCGGCTGGTGATGGAGACCATGATCGCCGACGCGGCCCGCGGCGAAGCCCCTCGCCAGGTCCTGTTGCTGCCCGAGGTGGTGGAGCTAGAGCCCACCGAGGCGGAACGGGTCGGGGCGGCGACGGCGGAGCTGGCGCGGATGGGGCTGGTGCTGGAGCCCTTCGGGCCGGGCGCGGTGCTGGTGCGCGAGATCCCCGCGGTCCTGGGCGGGATCGACACGGCGGGACTGGTGCGGGACCTGGCCGACGACTTGGCCGAGCACGGGGCGGCCCTGGCGCTCGGCGAACGGCTGGCCGAGAAGTTCGCCTCGGCCGCCTGCCGGGCCAGCGTGCGGGCGGGCCGGCGGCTGACCGCGGCGGAGATGAACGCCCTGCTCCGCCAGATGGAGGTCACGCCCCGCGCCGGCCAGTGCAACCACGGCCGCCCGACCTATGTGGAGCTGAAACTGACCGACATCGAGCGGCTGTTCGGGCGGCGGTAGGACCACTAGGGCGGCAGGCCGGTCCCGGCGGCCGGCAAGGCGAGTTCGACGGTGAAGGTCGCCCCCTGACCGGGACGCCCGTCGGCCCGGATGCTCCCGTCCATCAGCTCGATCAGTTGCCGGATGATGGCCAGCCCGAGGCCCGTCCCCGCGAAGCGGCGCGTGATCGAGGAATCGGCCTGCTCGAAGCGGTGGAACAGACGCTCGATCTGGCCGGGCTCGAAACCTATGCCGGTGTCGGTCACCTCCAGCACCTGACGGCGGCGCTCGCCCCGGCTCTCGAAGCCAAGGCGGATCGAGATCGACCCCGCGGCGGTGAACTTGACCGCATTGGACAGCAGGTTCGAGACGACCTGTTTCAAGCGCGCCGCATCCCCGATGAACGCCTCGTCGGCGTCGGGTTGCAAGTCCAACCGGAGCTCGAGCCCCTTGCGTTCGATCTCCCCCCGGAACAGGCCCACCGTCTGCTCGACCACGTCGCGGAACCGGAAAGGCTGACGGACGAGCTCCAACCGTCCTTCCTCCAGACGGGCGAAGTCGAGCAGGTCGGACAGCAGCGCCTCCAGGGTGTTGGCGGAGGAAACTATGGTCTGCACGATGACCTGCTCGCGGGCGCCCAGCGGAGCCAGGGCCAGCGCGCTCGCAAGGCCCAGCACCCCGTTCAGCGGCGTGCGGATTTCGTGGCTCATGTTGGCGAGGAAATCGGCCTTGGCCTTGTTCGCGGCTTCCGCGCGCGTGAGCGCCAGCCGCAGGGCCTCCGCCTGCAGCCTCAGCTCGGTGATGTCGATGCGCAGGCCTATGGTCCCACCGTCGGCGGTCTTGCGTTCCTCGATCATGATCCAGCGGCCGTCGGCCAGGCGCTGCTCGTGGCGCACGCCCGGGTTGGCCATCAGCGACAGGCGGTGGGCTAGCCATTCCTCCTCGCGGCCCAAGGCGTCCGGATAGTCGCCGCGGGCGATGCCGACCCGCAAGGTATCCTCCAACCGGGCCCCGACCGCGAACAGGTCGGCGCTGCGGCTGTAGATCTCGGCATAGCGCTGGTTCCAGAGGATGTAGCGCCCCTCCGGGTCGAGGAAGACGATTCCTTCCGGCAAGGCGTCTACGGCCTCGCGAAGGCGCCGCTCGGCCAGGCGCGCCTCGTTCTCCGCCCGCGCCAAGGCGTCCTTATCCGGTTGGCGAAGGAAGTCGTGGAGGTCTTTCCAGGCTCGGCAGGCCGCCGCGCCCATTCTGGCGAGAGGGCTGCGATTGAGATCTTTCAATGTGGCGGACTTCATTCGACTCAGCTTCCGACGCGCTGAAACCGACAATGGAGACCCGCGGAACGACAGCCGCCAAATGACGAGCCGGTCCTGCGCGGGAACCTGCGGCCGCCCAAAAAATGCACCGCGACACATCAAAGCGCCGCGGAAATTTGCAACGGCCCGCACGGGGTCTCGACGCGGCGCATCCTTCCGCCGCCGGTCGGCCGCAACGGCGTCGCCAGGCCTCGGCCGAAGGTGGATCGGGAACGTCCGCCGAAAACGGCGGCTCGCCATCGAGCAGGCGCGGGGGCTTCTGGCCCGCCCAACACGCACCGCCGCCCACTATAAAGTATACAAGTATTTATCTGAGATACATTTAATTGTAACTGACAACGGCGAATTGTTTCGGATTATACTCTGGTGAAGGGGAAAATATATCGAATCATAGCAAGAGTGGCGGGAAAATTCAGCGTGGAATCGAGCCTTCATAAACGCTCTTGACCTTCGATCTATAGCAGTTGACTGTACAGTCAGCGGATCGACAGGTACCTGCCGGCCGGTTGGTTGAGGATGCCATAGTATCCATGAGCGGCTGCCCGAGTGGGCCAGCCCTCAAGCCACAATCTTGAAGATCGCTGTACAGATTTAAAAAGTAAAAGATCGGCGGGTCCGCGAAAATCGGCACCGCACAAGATCAGATAATCCAAGTGGTCAAAGTATCCGTAGCGTAGCGTGAATTCGCCGCTGAAATACAGAAAACCCAGGGGGGAAAAATGAATCTACTGACAGGCTCGACGGCTGCGCTGTTCGGCGCAGCCAGCGCTCTGGCGCTCGCGACTTCGGCCTTCGCACAGGACGCGCAGCCGAAGGGAGACGTCGAATCGGTGGTGGTCACCGCCACCCGGATCCAGACCAACGGCTACACCGCGCCCACGCCGGTCACCGTGGCGCCCATCGCCCAGCTTGAGCAGACCACGCCCACCACCATCGCCGACGCCCTGAACAAGCTGCCGGTCTTCAACGGTTCCACCCAGGCGGCCGGCAACAGCAGCACCGGCGGCCCCAGCACCGTCTACACCGGCAACTTCCTGAACCTCCGGAACATGGGGTCCATCCGCACCCTGATCCTGCTCGACGGCCGTCGGGTGCCGGCGACCTCGGTCAGCGGCCAGACCGACGTGAACACCATTCCGGAGGCCCTGGTCCAAAGGGTGGACGTGGTCACCGGCGGCGCTTCGGCGGTCTACGGCTCCGACGCCGTCACCGGGGTGGTCAACTACATCCTCGATACCCGGCTCACCGGCCTGAAGATGCAGATCCAGGACGGCATCTCCGAAAAGGGCGACGTGCCTTCCTTCAAGTTCAGCGTCGCCGGCGGAACCAAGGTGTTCGACCGCGGCCACTTCATCTTCAGCGCCGAGCACAACCAGAACGCCGGACTGAAGCGCGCCGGCGATCGTGATTACCTCAACCAGCAGCTCGGCACGGTGGGCGCCGGCACGGCGGCCAGTCCCTATGTGCTGGCGACAGGTTTGCGCATCTCCACCAGCGCCGCCGGCGGCCTGGTCACCACCGGCCCCTTCGCGAACCAGCGCTTCGTGGGGACCGGCACGCTCGCGCCGTTCAATCCGGGCGTCCCGAGCGCGACCCCCGGCCTGGCGATCGGCGGCGACGGCTCGTACATCTACGACGCGGTGGTGGGCAACGCCCAGCGGAGCGACCAGGTGTTCGGCCGCTTCCAGTACGACTTCGACAACGACACCACCGGTTTCATGCAGCTGAGCTGGAGCGAAAGCGGGACCAGCAACTACGGCCGCAGCACCGCCCCCGACATGCCCCTGACCATCTTCAGCGGCAACGCCTACCTGCCGGCCAGCGCGCAGTCGGCCCTGACCGCGGCCAATGCGGCCAGCTTCGTCCTGTCCCGCAACCCGCGCGACATCGCCATAAACGGGGCGCTGTTCCAGCTCACCACGGCGACCAACTTCACCACCGGCCTGATGGGAAAGATCGGCGGCTTCAAGTGGGAGACCTACTATACCCACGGCGAGTCGCGGGTCCGCTCTCGCCGGCACGACAACATCAACTTCTCGAATTTCTACGCCGCCCTGGACGCGGTGAAGGACCCCAGCGGCAATATCGTCTGCCGGGTGACCCTGACCAATCCGGGGGCCTTCCCCGGCTGCCAGCCGATCGACATGTTCGGGGAGCGCAACCAGTCCGCCGCCGCCCTGAACTACATCTACAAGGACACCAACTTCCAGATCCTGAGCAAGATGGACGACGCCGCCGCCAGTATCTCCGGCGACGTCCTGCAGGCGTGGGCCGGCCCGCTGTCGATGGCCCTGAACTTCGAATACCGGCAACAGAGCATAGCCCAGACCAGCAACGCGACCCCGACCGACCCATTCCCGCAAACGGGCGTGCGAGGCGTGCCGGCCCGGACCCCGACCCTGTGGCTCTTCGATCTGGTGGGGCCGCAGTACGGCCAGAACTCGGTCTGGGAGACCAGCGCCGAGGCGGCCCTGCCGCTGCTGGTCGACGCTCCCTTCGCCAAGCGACTCGATGTCTCCGGCGCGGCCCGTTACACCAAGTACAGCTCCAGCGGCCCGGCCACGACCTGGAAGGTCGGGCTGAACTACCAGCCGTTCGAGGACCTGCGGTTCCGCTACACCGAGAGCCGCGACATCCGCGCCCCTACCCTGTCCGACCTCTACGCCGGCCAGACCGTCCAACTGCTCGCGTTGAACGATCCTCACACCAACAGGACGGGGACCGTCACCCTGATCACGGGCGGCAACCTGGCCCTGAAGCCGGAGGTCGCCCGCACCACCACCCTCGGCGCGGTCTACCGGCCGTCGTGGCTGCCGCGGTTCCAGATGTCGGTGGACTATTACAACATCCACATCGCCAACGCGATCGGGGCCCTGTCCGGCAACAACGCCGACGTCCAGCGCGAGTGCGAGGCCTCGAACGGAACCGCCGCGTTCTGCGACCTCACCGTCCGGCCGCTGCCGTTCAGCGACCATTCGGCTGCGAACTTCCCGCTCTATGTGAGGAGCACCAGCCTGAACGTGGCCGAGACCTTCACCCACGGAGTCGACGTGGAGGCGAGCTACAACGTCTCGCTTTCGCAGCTGAACCTGCCGGGAAACCTGAACTTCCGGCTGCTCTACAGCTACCAGCCGGTGCTGAAGACCCGCACCTTCCCAACCTCCACAGTCGTGAACGCCGCGGGCGCGACCACGCTGGCCGCCCATCGGGCGACCCTTCTCAGCGGCTACACCGCCGGACCGTTCAGCCTGAACTGGCAGGCCCGCTACAGCAGCGGGGTGCTGAGGAGCAGCAACCCTCTGCTGGTCTACGCCGACCCCGACCTGCCGTCGTACATGATCCACGACCTGAACGTCGGCTACCGGTTCAAGGTGGCGGACCATCCCCTGCAGGCCTCGGTGTCGATCAACAACCTGTTCAACAAGCGGCCGCGCCTCAACCCGGTCCCCAACAACGCGGCGACCCCCGGTGCGTTCAGCCCGGTGCTGGGTAGCGACGACGCCATCGGCCGCTACTACACCTTCACCTTGCGAGCCCAGTACTAGTCGCCTGGCCCGGCCTCCGGATGGCGTCGGCCCGTCCGGAGGCCGCGGCTGACGACCGCTTGTCGGAACGGCGGCCCTTTCAGGCGCGGCCAAGCCTGCGGGTCCGCGCCCTCCCGGATGCGGCCTTCGCCAAGGCCCGAACCCGTCCTTGGGCTTACCCCGACGCCTTGAGGAAATGCACTTTGGCGGCCCCATAGGCCCGGGCGTCCAGCCGTTCGAATCCCGGCGCGACCAGCTCCGGCTCGTCCGCCCCCCGCTCGAACACCACCAGCGCGCCGGGCGCCAGCCATCCTCCCGCCGCCAGCCCGGCCAAGGCGGCTTCGCCCAGGCCCCTGGCGTAAGGCGGATCCAGGAAGGCGAGGTCGAAGGCGGGCCCCGCGCTACCCGGCCGCGCGCCCAGGTCGGTGGCGTCGCGACGATGCACCCGCGCCGCGCCGAACTGGCCCAGGGCCTCCATGTTGTCGCGGATCGCCCCGCGGGCGGCTTCGTCGGTCTCGACGAACAGGGCGAAGGCCGCGCCCCGCGACAGGGCTTCGAAGCCCAGGGCGCCGGACCCCGCGAACAGGTCGATCACCCGCGCGCCGCCCAGGGGCTGGGCCCAGGCGGCGTGCTCGATGATGTTGAACACCGCCTGCCGCGCCCGGTCGCTGGTGGGGCGGGTGGCCAGGCCTGGGGGCGCGACCAGGGACTTGCCGCGGAACCGACCGGAGACGATGCGCATGTTCAGGCGGGCTTGCGCGGCGCCGGTCCCCGCCGCTTCGGCTTGGGGTTGGCGGGGGCGGCGGGCCGGGGCTTCGGCTTGGCCTTGGCCCAGCCGGCCTTGTAGACCTTCTTCTCCCGCGGTTCGGCCGCTTCGGCCTTGCGCTCGCTGCGAGGGCGCGGGCCGGCGGAGCGCGGGCCGGGCCTCTTGGCGCGGACTTCGCCGTCGGAGCCGGTGTCGCCGCCGTCGCGGGCCTTGCCGGACTTGGGGCCGCGGCGCTGCGGGCCGGCGGGAGCCAGGGTGCTGGTGCGGCGGTCGCCTGTGGGCAGGTTGGCGGGGGCGATGAACTGGGAGAGCTGTTCGCGGATCACCCGCGGGCCGATCTCCTCGGCCGCCCCCTGCTCCAGGGCGCCCAGGGCGAAAGGCCCATAGGCCAGGCGGATCAGCCGGTTCACCTTCAGCCCGATGGCTTCCAGCACGCGGCGGACCTCGCGGTTCTTGCCTTCGGTCAGGGCGATGGTGATCCAGACGTTCGCGGACATGCCCTCGGTCGGCCGCTCGCCGGCGCGGGTCTGGACCTTGTCGAGGCGGGCGTCGATGGGGCCGTAGGAGACGCCCTCGACGGTGATGCCGTTCTTCAGGGTGTCGAGCTTGGCCTGGCTGGCGTGGCCCCAGGCGCGGGCGCGGTAGCGGCGCACCCAGCCGCTGGACGGCAGCTCCAGGGCGCGGGCCAGCCCGCCGTCGTTGGTGAGCAGCAAAAGGCCTTCGGAATTGAGGTCGAGGCGACCGACCGAGATCACCCGCGGCAACCCTTCCGGCAGGTGTTCGAACACGGTGGGGCGCCCTTGCGGGTCCTTGTGGGTGGTCACCAGCCCGGTGGGCTTGTGATAGCGCCACAGCCGGGTCGGCTCGGCGCTGCCGACCACGGCCCCGTCGACGGTGAGGATGTCCTGGGGCCCGACCTTGACCGCCGGGGTGGTCAGGACCTTGCCGTTGAGGGCGACGCGGCCGGCCTCGATCAGGCGCTCGACGTCGCGGCGGGAGGCGACGCCGGCCCGCGCCAGGGCCTTGGCGATCCGCTCGGCGCCGTCGGCATCCTTCGCGCTATCTTGAATGGGCGCTTGACGGGGCGCGGGGCGCGGGGTGGGTTGCCGGGAATGCTCGACCATGACGAATCCACCATGCGCATCGCGCTGGGGCTGGCGCAAGCCGCCGCCGAGGCCGGAGAGACGCCGATCGGCGCCGTGGTGGTCGATCCCGTCACCGGCGAGGTGGTGGCCGCGGCCCACAACGCCCCCATCGCCCTGCACGACCCCACCGCCCATGCCGAAATCCGGGCCCTGCGGCAGGCGGCCGAGCGCGTGGGCAACTACCGGCTGACCGGCCTGTCCCTGTTCGTGACCCTGGAGCCCTGCGCCATGTGCGCCGGGGCGATCAGCCATGCCCGCATCGGCCGGCTGGTGTTCGGGGCCGAAGACCCCAAGGGCGGAGCTATCGTCCACGGCCCTCGCCTGTTCGAGCAGCCGACGACGCATTGGAGGCCGGCGGTCGCGGGCGGGGTGCTGGCCGACGAGAGCGCCGCCCTGCTGCGCGGCTTCTTCCGGGCCCGCCGAGGCTAGATCTCGCCCCGCGCCGCGTGCCGGAGCAGCCGCAGATAGCCCCAGAGCGGAGCCCACAGCAGCACGCCCATCAAGGCCTCCAGGCCGATCCTCAGCAGGACCTCGGCATTGCGGCGGCGGTCGACCACGGCCGAGATCGCCCGTCCGGCCGCCGCTCCGAACCAGGCCGAGCCCAGGCCCGCGGCCATACATGAGCCTATCCCGGGGGTCTGGGCCAGGGTGGCCAGGGCCGCGGCGTGGCCCAGCAGCATCGCGCCGCCCAGGGTTCGGGCGGCCGCAGGCTCCCCCGGATCGAAACCCATCCCCGTCAAGGCCTTGCCGCCGCCCGGGCGCATCAGGGCGTAGCCGCCGATGAAGGCGCCGACGCCGCTGGCGGCGATGGAGAGCTGCAGAACGAAGGAGGTCGTGGAACCGGGGTCCAGGCTCATGGGTCTACCAAGTGGTCGCGTTCAAAGACTGGGCGGCAGGATGCGGTCGAGGCTTGACAGCGCAGCCCCATCTTCTTACCTCCCGCATCGTTAGCACTCGACGGCCCCGGCTGCCAAAATTGGTGGGTTGGGCGTGACGTCGATCCATCCGCACCTGTTCAGGAGAGCCCACATGGCGTTTCGTCCGCTCGGCGACCGCGTCCTCGTGAAGCGCGTCGAAGAAGAAGCAAAGACCAAGGGCGGGATCATCATCCCGGACACCGTTAAGGAAAAGCCGCAGGAAGGCGAAATCCTCGCCGTCGGCCCCGGCGCCCGCGACGAGAAGACCGGCTCGCGCATCGAGCCCGACGTCAAGGTCGGCGACCGCATCCTGTTCGGCAAGTGGTCGGGCACCGAGGTCAAGATCGATGGCGAAGACCTCATCATCATGAAGGAATCCGACGTCCTGGGCATCGTCACCGCCTAAGACCGGTCGCTCCGGAACCCCATTCAACTCGGGATCCGCGACGCCGCCGGCGCCACAGGGTCCCGCCGCACAAGGAAGAGACTCCAGATGGCCGCCAAGCAGGTCTATTTCTCGTCCGACGCCCGCGATCGCATGCTCCGCGGCGTCAACATCCTCGCCAACGCCGTGAAGGTCACCCTCGGTCCCAAGGGCCGCAACGTGGTGATCGAAAAGTCCTTCGGCGCCCCCCGCACCACCAAGGACGGCGTCACCGTCGCCAAGGAAATCGAACTGGAAGACAAGTTCGAGAACCTGGGCGCCCAACTGATCCGCGAAGTCGCCTCCAAGACCAACGACAAGGCCGGCGACGGCACCACCACCGCCACGGTGCTGGCCCAGTCGATCGTCGCCGAGGGCCTGAAGTCGGTCGCCTCGGGCCGTAACCCGATGGACCTGAAGCGCGGCATTGACAAGGCCGTCCTGGTCGTCGTCGAGCAGATCAAGAACTCCTCCAAGAAGGTCCAGGCCAACTCGGAAATCGCTCAGGTCGGCACCATCTCGGCCAACGGCGACAAGGAAGTCGGCGACATGATCGCCAAGGCCATGGAAAAGGTCGGCAACGAGGGCGTGATCACGGTGGAAGAGGCCAAGAGCCTTGAAACCGAACTCGACGTCGTCGAGGGCATGCAGTTCGACCGCGGCTATCTGTCGGCCTACTTCATCACCAACGCCGACAAGATGGAGGCGGCCCTCGAAGAGCCCCTCATCCTGATCTTCGAAAAGAAGCTGTCCTCGCTGCAGCCGCTGCTCCCGGTCCTGGAAGCCGTCGTCCAGCAGGGCCGTCCTCTGGTGATCATCGCCGAGGACGTCGAAGGCGAAGCCCTGGCCACCCTGGTGGTCAACAAGCTGCGCGGCGGCCTGCGGGTCGCGGCGGTCAAGGCGCCGGGCTTCGGCGATCGCCGCAAGGCCATGCTGGAAGACATCGCCATCCTGACCGGCGGTCAGGTGATCTCCGAAGACCTCGGCATCAAGCTCGAAGCGGTCACCCTCGACATGCTGGGAAAGGCCAAGAAGATCACCATCACCAAGGACGACACCACCATCGTCGACGGTTCGGGCGAGCGTGAGGCGATCGAAGGCCGCATCGGCCAGATCAAGCGCCAGATCGAGGACACCACCTCCGACTACGACAAGGAGAAGCTGCAGGAGCGTCTGGCCAAGCTGGCCGGCGGCGTTGCGGTGATCAAGGTCGGCGGTTCGACCGAAGTCGAAGTGAAGGAAAAGAAGGACCGCGTCGACGACGCCCTCAACGCGACCCGCGCGGCCGTGGAAGAAGGCATCGTCCCCGGCGGCGGCGTGGCCCTGTTGAAGGCCTCCCTGTCGCTGGCGAACCTCAAGGGCGAGAACGACGACCAGAACGCGGGCATCGCCATCGTGCGGCGCGCGCTGCAGGCCCCGTTGCGCCAGATCGCCGAGAACGCCGGCGTCGAGGGTTCGATCGTGGTCGGCAAGGTGCTGGAGAACGCCTCGGCGTCCTACGGCTTCAACGCCCAGACCGAAGAGTACGTGGACATGATCCAGGCCGGCGTCATCGACCCGGCCAAGGTGGTCCGCGCCGCTCTGCAGAACGCGGCTTCCGTGGCCAGCTTGCTGATCACCACCGAAGCGGCGATCACCGAGGCTCCGAAAAAGGGCGGCGCCGCTCCGGCGATGCCCGGCGGCGGCATGGGCGACATGGACTTCTAGTCCAACCCAATCCGCTGAACGACAGGAGGCCGGAGCGGCGACGCTCCGGCCTTTTTCGTGCGTGGACGCCCGGTTCAATGGTCAAGCTTTTCGTCCCAAGGTCGAATATCCGACCTGATCGCCGATCATTTGACGCCAGAGTCGAAAAGTCGTGGTATTTTTCCCCCGCCGAAACCTGGGCGTCAAAATTCGGCCCCAGCTCCCATTGACGGGACAAATGTTTTGACGTCTTCTTCCGTCGGTGAGGAGAACGGACGCGGCAGATGTCCCTTCCTCCGGCGTTTCGGGGAGGAAACGCCCTACCAAATAAAAACAAAAACACATTCAGACCCGCCGCAAGATCCCCTGCGGCGGGTTTGTTCTTTGCAGGTCCCCGATATTTTGACCTCTACGTCAAATATATTTGACGACGCGAGCAACGTGGCTTTTCAACCTCAAGCTGCGGGCTCTTCTCCGGCCGCGGATCGCCGGGGCGCCGGATAGGCGCTGGGCGGTTCGCCCACCACCCTTTGCATCGCGGCCTCCGCCGCCGCCTGATCCCCCGCGGCGATGGCCTGCCCCAGGGCCCGATGCTTGGCGACGTCGGCCAGCTGCTCGGCAGGGGTCTCGCGCTCCATGGCGTAGATCCAGAAGCGGGTGGCGATGTTCTGTAGCGCGATGATGTAGCGGGCCAGGGTCGGATTGTGCGTCGCATAGGCCACCGCCTTGTGGAAGGCGCGGTCCATGGCCAGCATGGCCCGGAAATCCCCCCGCGCGATGGCCTCCTCGGCCCCGTCGAAGGCCGAGGTGATGGCGATCCGGTCGTCCGGCCCGGCGTTTCGGGCCGCCAACGCCGCCGACCGTCCTTCCAGCAGGTGACGCACCTCGAACGCCTGCTCGATCTCGCGCAGGTCGAGGGGAGCGACCATGGTGCCGATCCGCGGCCGGCGCACCACCAGGCCCTCCAGCGCCAGCCGGCCGAGGGCGTCGCGCACCCCGGCCAGTCCGACGCCATAACGGGCCGCCAGCTTGCGCTCGTCGATCAGGCCCCCGGCCGGCAGGGCGCCGATCAGGATGTCGAGCAGCAGTTGCTCGTAGGTCTTGGCTTTCTGCAGCCCCGGCGCCCAGTCGCCGAACGGGTCGTGTTCCATGACCGCTCAATACCCTATGGCGGCGAAATGCTCAAAATTGCCTGGCGGGGAAATCCGCAAGTATAGTTTCCGATCCATCCGCATAATTCTCTGAAATTGTCCGTGACATTTCAGAAATGATACTGCATATTTTTGTTGCCGTAGAACAATGCCGCCTCTATGTCAGACTCGACTTTTAAGATCTGGGGGTTTGGTGATGAAGTTGTTGTTGGCCGGCACGATGTTGGCTTTGGCGATTCCGGCGGCCGCGGCGGCGCAGTCCGCCGGCCCCGCGCTCGAGGGCCTGACCGTCACGGCGCGGGACCCGGCCGGCCTGCTCGAACGCCAGCCCAGCGACACCGTCTTCGGCCTGTCCAAACCTTTGCTGGAGACCCCCCGCTCGGCCAGCTTCGTCTCCGCCGCCACCCTGGACCGCTATGGCGTGCGCACCCTGGACGACCTGACCGCGGTGGCGCCGGGCGCCTTCACCGACAGCTATTATGGGGTCTCCGGCTCCTTGAACCTGCGCGGCAGCCTGGCGGAGAACTATTTCCGCGGCTTCAAGCGGGTGGAGAACCGGGGCACCTATCCGACCCCCCTGCCCGCGGCCGACCAGGTCGAGATCGTGCGCGGACCGCCGACGCCGGTGTACGGGGCCGGCAAGGTCGGGGGACTGATGAACTTCGTTCCCCGCACGGCCCGGGTCGAGAACCATTTCCTGACCGAGCCGACCGGCGAGGCGGAGGTCTCCCTGGGGGCCTACGGGCTTAAGCGCCTGTCGGGCCAGATCGGCGCGCCCCTGCGTCTCGGGACGGTCGAGGGCGGGGTCTACGCCTATGCCGAAGCCGAGGGCGGCGGCAGCTACTACCGGGGCATCGACCCCGACCATCAGCTGGCGGAACTCTCGGCCGACCTCGATCTGGGCCAGGGCTGGAGCATGGCCTTCGGCGGCATGGCCTATCGCGCGCGGGGTTACGTCCAGACCCCCGGCTGGAACCGGCTGACCCAGGCCCTGATCGACAACGGGACCTACACCACCGGACGCAACACCGTCCTGGTCGACAAGGACGGCAACGGCCGGCTCACCCCCAACGAGATCGGCCCCGGCGGCCTGATCCAGGGCTATTTCGGTTTCACCCCCCCGACCGACCCCCGCTTCGTGCTCAACAGCGGCGTCGGGGCCACGACCCTCAGCCCCCGGACCGTGTTCATCAGCAACCGGGATTTCTCCGACACCGACACGGCCACGGCCTATCTCGACCTGGCCAGGAAGGTGGGCTCCGGCGCGCTGAAGCTGCAGCTGTTCTACGACGACCTGTCGAACCAGCGCTTCGTCTCCTACGGCTTCCCGGCCGACTATCACGCCCATGTGCAGGAAGCGCGGGCGAGCTGGAGCACGCCGTTCAGCCTCGGCGCGATCAAGGGCCAGACGGTCCTGGGCGCGTCGTTCCGCAGCTATCGCGGGACCGGCAAAGAGAGCTTCAACGGCGGCGACCTCTCCCTCGACCGACGCGACCTCAGCGTCGGCGCCACCCCCACCGACATCTTCGACGATCCGTTCAGCAATGAGCCGGGCGGCATCGGCCTGACCTGGGAAACCGACGTCCGCAGCCATTGGCGCGACGCCGGCCTGTTCGGTGTTGCGGACCTATCCTGGTCCAACCTGACCCTGACCCTCGGCGGCCGTTACGACGACTATCGGGTGAGCTCCAGCGACCACGGGACCATCGTCTTCGGGGCGACCCCCGGCCGCGAGTACACGGCGGGCAAGGGCGACTGGACCTACAGCGCCAGCCTCGCCTGGAAGGCTCCAGGCGGCTTGATGCCCTACGTCACCTATGCGGAAGCCTCGGCGCTGGAGGTCAACCAGGCCGGAGGCGTGGCGCCGAGCCTGGTCTCGGGCGATTCCTGGCTGTCCGGTTCGCGCCTGGCCGAGGCGGGGGTGAAGGCGCGGCTGTGGGGGGACGTGCTCACCGGCTCCCTCGCGGTCTACCGCCAGGCCCGGACCCAGCTGTCCCTGAACAACGCCGTGCAGGGAACCCGCGCACGCGGGGTCGAGCTGGAATTGCGCTGGCTGGCCAGCAACCGCCTCAGCTTCACCTTCGCCGGCGACCTCCAGACCACCCGGGTCAAGGGACCGGACAACAGCTTCATCATCGTCCCGCCGTCTGCGGTGGGCGTCAGCGGGGTAAACGGCTACGGCGGCGCCTACGCCCTCTACACCGTCTCGACCCTGATCAAGGGCGACTACACCAACACCTTGATCCCCCGTTCGGTGGTCAGCCTGTTCGCCGTCTACACCGGCCCCAGATCGACGTGGGGCCAGGTGGGTGGGACGGCGGGCGTGACCGCGGTCTCCAGCACCAGCGGCATCCTGCCCGGCGCGGTGCGGCTGCCGGCCTACGCCGTGGCCAGCGCCTCCGCCTATCTGCAGAAGGGCCCGTGGCGGCTGGCGCTGAATGTCGACAACCTGTTCGACCGGCGCTACTTCACCCCGGTCGCCGACGTCTACGCCAATGTCGCGGCCTTGCCCGGAGTGGGACGCACCTGGCGGCTGGCGTTGCGGCGGGCATTCTAGGCAATGGCGATAGGCGGTCTTTGGCGCGAGCTTCGGCGGGACAAGGCTCCGGCCTGGACCGCCCTGGCCGCCCTTGGCGCCCTATTCTTCCTGATCACCGCCGGCACCTTCAGCTCCCTGGGCGTGGTGCTGCCTGACATGGTCAAGGCCCTACGCTGGGACTGGACCGGCGCGGGCCTGGGCTTCACGCTTCTGGGCCTGGCCACCGG
Source organism: Caulobacteraceae bacterium (assembly GCA_035493955.1). GTDB lineage: Bacteria > Pseudomonadota > Alphaproteobacteria > Caulobacterales > Caulobacteraceae > NCED01. The sequence goes on from DATJHI010000041.1 coordinate 132,303, forward strand.
ACTGGCCAGCTATGCGCCCACCCTGGTCACCCGCCAGGGCGGGGTGCGGCTAACCCTGCTGCTCGGCGCCGTGGTGACGGCGGCGGGGTTCTTGTGCCTGTTCGCGACCCATGGGCTGAAGCTCTATTGGCTGGGGGCGGTGCTGGCCGGCTTCGGCTTTGCCTTGTGCGCCATCATCCCCGGCACCTTCGTCCTCGCCCGCGCCTTCCGCGCCCGTTCGATGGCGATCGGCATCTATTTCACCGTCGGGGGCCTGGGGGGCGTGGCCGGACCCTGGCTCTATCTGGCGGTCCTGCGCCTGCATGGGGACTGGCGGGACTATTGGCTGTGCCTCGCGGCCGCCGTGCTGGCGCTGGGGGTGTTCGCGGCCCTGGTCTCCGAGCCGCCGGCCGCCGATCCCGAGCCCGACGCCGCCGAGCCTGAGGTCATCGTCGCCTCCGGCCGGGTCTATCGCGCGGCCCGGTCCTGGAGCGTGCGCGACGCCCTGCACACCCCGCAGTTCTGGATCGTGGTGGCGGCCTACACCACCTATCTGCTGTGCGAAGTGACGGTGAACGGACTGTCGGTCCAGCACCTCACCGAACGGGGCGCCAGCTTCACCCTGGCTGGCGGCCTCTTGAGCGCCCAGGCCCTGATCAGCGTGTTCGCCCGCGCGGCCGGCGGCCTGGCCGGCGAGCGGATCGATCCGCGCAAGCTGGTGATCCTCGCCATGGCCTGCCTGGCCGTCGGCGTGGCCGCCCTGGCGCTCGCCCACGGCCTGCCGCTGATGATCGTCTACGCGATAGGAGTCGGGACGGGTTATGGGCTGGCCTATCTGGCCACCACGGTCCTCCTGCTCAACTACTTCGGTCGGGAACGGAACCTGGAGCTGTTCTCGCTGATGTGCCTGGTCTCGACCCTGGCCTCGGCGGGACCGTTTCTCGGCGGCCTGGCCCACGACCGCCTGGGCGGTTTCGCCCCGGCCCTGTGGGGATTCGCCGGCGTCGCCGCCCTGGTCCTGGCGGCGGTGGCGCTGATGCGCCCGCCATCGAAAGAGGGCGCCCGCTGATCAGGCCGCGCGGCGGGGGACCAGCCGTTCGCTCTTCAGCGCTTCCTGCGCGCCCGACGCGCCCGCCTCGCCGTATTCGGCGTCCTCATTGACCTGCCACACGTCGTAGCGGCGCCGTCCCGCCAGGATGTTCTCGACCGTCAGCATGGCGGTCATCATGGCGTGGTCCTGGTTGTTGTACTTGTGCATGCCGTTGCGGCCGACCAGGTGCAGGGTCGGATACAGGCTCTCGAACTCGCCCCGGACCGCATCCACGTGGATCTGGTAGGCGTCGTCATAGACGGGATAGGCCTTGGCCTGGCGCACCACCGCGGCGTCGACCACCAGCGCCGGGTCGATCAGGCCGATGTGGCCGATCTCGCGCTTGGCCAGCGCCACCAGCTCGGCGTCGGGAGCGGTCCACACCCCGTCGCCCTCGAAGCAGAAATATTCCAGACCCAGGCAGGCGAAGCCCTTGGGCGCCATCTCCGGCGACCAGGACAGGAAGTTCTGCACCCGTCCGACCTTCACCGCCGGATCGTGGATATAGACCCAGTTGTCCGGGAAGCCGGCGTCCTTCTGGCCCTCAGGGATCTTGGCGATCAGCGAGACGGTGACGAAGTCGCGATAGCGCAGGGCCAGAGCGTGATCGTGCGACGCCGGTCGCGGCTCGATGGTGGCGCTGAGCTCGGTGATCGGGGCCGAGGAGATCACGTGGCGGGCGGCGTGGGTCTCGACGCCGCCGTCGCCGCGCTGGACCGTGACCGTCCACAACTTGGCGGCCGCGTCGAAGCTGAGCCCGGCCAGGGACCGGTCCATCAGCACGGTCCCGCCCTGGGCCTTGGTCTTGGCCGCCGCAGCTTCCCACATCATGCCGGGACCCTTGCGGGGATAGCGGAAGCTCTCGATCAGGCTCTTGACCCCGCCCTGTTCGCCCAGGGCCGCCGACGGCTGGGCCTTGACGCCCAAGGAGCGCTTCAGGCCGTCGACCACCGCCGCGGACAGGCTGAGGCCCTTGATCCGCTGCGAGGCCCAGTCGGAGGAGATCTCGTCGCAGGACATGCCCCACACCTTCTCGGTGTAGGTGCGGAAGAAGATCGAGAACAGCTTCTCCCCGAACTGGTTGCGCACCCACTGGTGGAAGGTGCGCGGATTGGCGATCGGCGTGGCCTTGGCCCAGGCGTAGGAGGCCATGCACAGGGTGGAGGTGAAGACGCCCAGATTCTTCAGCGCCTCGAAGGCGCGCAGGGGATAGGCGTAGAACTTGCCGCCATAGAAGATCCGCGACAACCGCGGACGCTCGATGAAATCGTCCGGCAGGATCTCGTTCCAGAGGTCGACCACCTCACGCGACTTCGAGAAGAAGCGGTGGCCGCCGATGTCGAACAGGAAGCCCTTGTAGTTCACCGTGCGGCTGATGCCGCCGACATAGAGGGGGTCGCGCTCGATCACCGTGACCGACTTGCCCGCCTTGGTCAGCAGGTAGCTCGCGGTCAGTCCGGCCGGGCCGGCGCCGATGATGAAGACGTCTGCGGGAGGATTGGCCATCTCAGTCGGCCCCTCCGCGGGCGAAGGTGAAGAAGCGCTGACCGGTGTAGGAAAAGCCGGTGGCGACCACCGCCCCGATCACCGCCGCGATCGCATGGATCATGGTCGGCCAGAAGGCGGTGAGGGCGACGAAGACCGCCAGGTTGACGCTCTGGGCGATCAGCGCCACCAGGACGTAGCGGCCGAGCTCGGCGTGGGCGCGGCGGCCCGAATCCCCGAAGGTGAACTGGCGGTTCAAGGCCCAGGTGGCCAAGGTCGCCACCGTCAGCGACGCCGCCCGCGCGGCGACGTGCCCCATTCCGGCCTGCTCGAGCAGCCACAGGACGGCGATGTCCACCGACAGCCCGCCGACGCCCACGGCGAGGAAACGGATCAGGCCCTTCGGCGCGCGCGCGTACAGACGGCGCAGGAGCGCGGGAAATGGGCGCCCTTCGACTCGCCGAATGGCGCCTGAAGCCTCTGACATCGATTGACCGCCCGCGGGACCTGGGATCAAGCCTCGCCTAGGAAGCTTTAGGCCGCGTAAACCTCGAACCGCCATCCTTGTCATTAACTTTATCGTCGCGGACGATTCGTCCCCGGCTTCGCCTCACGGAAAATGATGCAGTTGTCCCGCACGCCTGACCTGGGGCCCTGGCGCCGCATGGTCCCGGCCGCCCTCGCGGCGGCGGTCGTCGCCATGGTCGTCCTGGCCGTGCGCGGGATCCAGGACCTGCCCTATCGCCTCGGCGACACCGACGACGCCATGCGCATCGTGATGATGCGGGCGCTGCTCGCCGGCCAGGGCTGGTTCGACCAGAACATCACCCGCCTGCAGCCCCCGTACGGGGTCTATATGCACTGGTCGCGGCTGATCGACGGGGGGCTGGCGCTGATGGACAGGGTCTTCCGCCTCGCCATGTCGCCGGCGGCGGCGGAGCTGGCCACCCGCGTCGCCTGGCCGCTGATGTGGATCGCGCCCGTGAGCGTCGCCGCGGCCGCCGTCGCCCGGCGGCTGGGCGGGGGGGCGGCGGTCATGGCCTGCGTCATCCTCATGGCCATCGACATCCAGCTGTTCCTGCAGTTCCGGCTCGGGCGGGTGGACCACCACAACGTCCAGATCGCCATGTGCATGCTGGCGCTCGCCGGCGCCGCCGTCGGCAAGGTCCGCGGCGGGGTGCTGGCGGGGTTGGCCACCGGGCTGGGGATCGCCATCGGCCTGGAGGCCCTGATCTTCGAGGTGCTGGTCGGGGCCTATTTCGCCCTGCGTTTCCTGGTCGGGGACGAGGACGACAGGCGGGCGCTGCGGGCCTACGCCCTGGCGCTAGGTCTGGCTACGACGGGCTTCTTCCTGGTCCAGACCCCCCCCTGGCGATGGAGCCTCGTCGCCTGCGACGCCGTGGCGATCAACCTGGTCGCCGCCCTCGCCGCGGCCAGCGTCGGCCTGGTCGCCGCGACGCTCCTGACCGGCCGGCGCGGCTGGCGGCCCCGGCTGGGCGCGCTGGTGTTGGTGGGGGCGGTCACCCTCGCCCTCTATCTTGGCCTCGACCGCAATTGCCTTGGCGGCCCCTTCGCCGACGTCGATCCGCGGCTGAAGGTGTTCTGGCTGCCCAACGTCCAGGAGATCCGACCCATCCCCCGGGTCTGGCGCGCCGACCACGACACCGTCTACGGCCTGATCGCGCCCATGCTCTGGGGGGCCCTGGCCTGGACCTGGCTGGCTTGGAAGGGTCCTCGCCGGCAGGACGGATTCCTGACCCTGGCGGGGGTCTGCCTCCTGGCCGCCTCCGTCGCCGGATGGAACGCCATCCGCATGGCCGGCTATGCCGACTGGTTCGCCACGCCCCTGATCGCCGCCGCCGTCACCGGCCTGGTCGAGCGCTACGCCAAGGGCGCCATGGTGGTCACCGCCGCGGCCGCCTGCGCCGCTGCGCCCGTGTTCGCCGACGCCGCGGCCGAAGCTGTCGACAAGCAAGTCAAGGTCCTCACCGCCAAACCGGCCAAGCCGGCGCCCAAAGCCGTCGTCAAGGCCCCGCCCAAGCCGCCCGCCAAGGCCGCCGGGCGCGTGGTCCCGGGCGATCGCTGTTTCCAGATCGCCGCCTATGCCGACCTGGCCCGCCAGCCCGCCGGCCTGGTGCTGAGCGAGATCGATCTTGGCCCCTTCGTCCTGGCCCACACTCCGTCGTCGTCGATGACCGCGCCCTACCACCGGATGAACTGGGGCCTGGTGCAGGCGCGCGCGGCCCTGTCCCTGCCCGCCGACAAGGCCGACGCGGCCGTCCGCAAACTCGGGGCCGTCTACGTGCTGGAGTGCCCCGCCCACGCCCGCAACGCCGACCGGGTGGGCATGGGCGCCGACAGCCTGCAGAAGCGCCTGGACCGCAACCTGCCGCCGGCCTGGCTGGAGCCGGTCTCGACCGCAGGGGTGCTTCGCCTGTATCGCGTGCGGCCATCGGCGACCGCGCAGCAAGGTCCGGTTTCGGCTAAGCCGTGATCGCCGCCCCGGACGGCGGTGGAAGACGGATCGGACGACGGTGAGCGAAGACGAGATCGCCACGACGGCAAGGCCGCCCGCGCGCACCCGCGCCGGCGAGTTGGCGACAGGCGCGGCTGCGGTCCTGGCCGCCCTGGCCATCGCCGCCTCCAGCCTGCTGCGCCTGGTCATCGCCGGGCGCCAGCCCCTGTGGCTGGACGAGACCTGGACCGGCGCCATCGCCGCCCAGACCAGCCTCGGCGCGTTCTGGCGGCAGGTGTACCTGGACGTCAACGCGCCCTTCTACTACCTGGTCATGCACCTGTGGCAGGGGCTGTTCGGCCTGTCCGACGTTTCGCTGAGGCTGCCGAGCGCCCTGTTCGGAGCCGCCGCGCCGCTGGCGATCGCCTTTGCCGAGACGCCGGGCCTGGAACGCGCCGCCCGCCTCACCTGGGCGGCCCTCCTGGCTTTGTGGATTCCCGGCCTGTGGCTGTCGGGCGACGCCCGCTGCTACACCCTCCTGATCCTGCTCTGCACCCTGCAGACCCTGGCTTTCGCGCGGCTGCTGGGCCGTCCCGACCTTCGCGGCGCCGTCCTGTGGTGCGGGGTGTCGGCCCTGGCCGTCCTGACCCATTACCACGCCGTCATCCCGACCGCGCTCGAGGGCCTGGCCTATCTGGCCCTGGCCCGGGGCAAGGCGGTCCGGACCTGGCCGGCCGCCCTCCTGTTCCTGCCCGCCGCGGCCTGGATGGCCTTCCATGCCCCGCGGATCGCCGCCTTCGCCGACCCGGCCATCGCCTGGTATCGCCTGTTGAGGATCGATCGCCTGGGACGGGTCGCGGCCTATCCGATCGGCACGCCGGACCTAGCGCTCACCCTCCTGGCCATCGGCGCCGTCGCCCTGGTGCTGGGCTACGCCCTGCGCAACCGCCGCCCGGCGCCGCCCAGGCGGCCCACCCTGCCGCTGTGGATCGCCTTCGGCCTGGCGTTGCTGGGAGCGGCGATCGTCGTCGGCCTGGGCTTCCTGCGCCCGAGCTTCACCGACCGCTATCTGGTCCCCTTCGTCCCTGCCCTGCTCTTGGGCGTGGCCCTCGCCACCCAGGCCCTGTCGCGGCGCCTGGCCCTGACCTACGCCGTGGTGGTGGCGGCGGCGGCGGGTTTCGTGGTTCCCTGGGCCTGGACCGAGATGCGGTCCGGCTGGCGCTACTACAACTGGGAACAGGCCTCGCAGGACCTGATGCGCGGCAGGCCGGAGCGGCTGGTGTTCGTGTGGGACCATCCCGCCAGCCGCATCCTGGAGCCCGACCAGCTCGAAGCCGTCGGCGGCTTCTTCTTCCGCCGCGCCGGCCAGCCGGTGGCGGTGCGCAGCGTGACCCTGGCGGCCGACGTCGATCCCAATCCCATCCTCGCCGCCGCGGCGAAAGGGCCGCGCACCGCCATCATCTGGGCCTATGATCGGGGAGTGCTGGGCGCGGCGGCGCGGCGGTTCGTTCCGCGCCTCTCCGAGCTCGACCCGACCCTGGTATGCCGAAATTACGCACGCGGATCGGTCGGGGTGCTGGCGTGCGACCACCTTGGTTCTGTAAAGACGACCCGCCCATGATCCAGTCCCCCCTGCCCAAGATCGCGCCCCGCCTGTCGGTGATCGCCCCCTGCTTCGACGAGGAGCCCTCGCTGCCGGCCTTCGTCCAGCGCATGACCGCGGCCTGCGACGCCGCCGTCGGCGAGGACTACGAACTGGTCCTGGTCAACGACGGCAGCCGCGACCGCACCTGGAGCGTAATCCAGGACCTGACCGCCAAACATTCCCACATCGTCGGCGTGAACCTGTCGCGCAACCATGGCCACCAGCTGGCGGTCACCGCCGGTCTGCACCTCGCGCGCGGCGAGCTGGTGATGATCATCGACGCCGACCTGCAGGACCCGCCGGAACTGCTGCCCGAAATGATGTCGCTGATCGGCCAAGGCTTCGACGTGGTCTATGGCCGGCGCCGCACCCGGGCCAGCGAGAGCCGCTTCAAGCGGGCCACCGCCAGCCTGTTCTACCGCCTGCTCGACAAGGTCGCCGACGTGGAGATTCCCCGCGACACCGGCGACTTCCGGCTGATGACCCGGCGCATCGTCGACCGGCTGAACGCCATGCCCGAGCACGACCGCTTCATCCGCGGCATGGTCGCCTGGCTGGGCGGGCGCCAGACCGAGATCCTCTATGACCGGGACGCCCGCCACGCCGGCGAGACCCACTACACCCTGGGCAAGATGCTCAAGCTGGCGGCGAACGGCCTGACCAGCTTCTCCACCGCGCCCCTCAGGATCGCCAGCTTCCTCGCCGTGGTCGGCATGCTGATCGCCGGGGCGATCATGCTCTACGCCCTGGTCTCGTTCTTCCAGGGCAATGTGGCCAGGGGCTGGACCAGCCAGGCCCTGATCACGGTCTTCTTCGGCATCGGCCAGTTCGGCTGCCTGGCGATCATCGGCGCCTACCTGGGGCGGATCTACATGCAGGTGAAGGGCCGGCCACTCTATCTGATCGACGAGGTGGTCGCCTCGCCGCCCACCGGCGCGGAGCAGCCCTGATGGACGTCGCCGAGTTCGACAAGTTCGCCCAGGAGTACCGCTCCGCCCACGCCCAGAACATCCGGATCAGCGGCGAGGAGCCGGACTATTTCGCCCGCTATAAGATCGACGAGCTGGCCCGGCGCTGGCGCGGCCTGGGACGCCCGGCGCCCGCCGCGGTGCTGGATTTCGGCGTCGGCATCGGTAATTCCCTGCCCTATCTGAAGGCCGCCTTTCCGCACGCCCGCCTCACCGGTCTGGACGTGTCCGAAAAGAGCCTGGAGGTCGCCGCCCAGCGGTTCCCGGGCGTGGCGGAGCTGGTGCGTTACGACGGAGGCGAGCCGCCCTTGGCCGAAGGCAGCTTCGACCTGGTGTTCTCCGCCTGCGTCTTCCACCACATCGACGCCGACGAGCACGTGGCCCTGCTGGCCAGCCTGAAGCGGCTTTTGAAGCCCGGCGGACTGATGGCGATCTTCGAGCACAACCCGGTCAATCCGGTGACCCGCTACATCGTCGCCACCTGCCCCTTCGACGAGAACGCGGTGCTGATCCCCGCCCCCGAGTTCGTGCGCCGCCAGCGCAAGGCCGGTTTCACCCATGTGGAGGCAGCCTATACCGGCTTCTTCCCCGGCTCGCTCAAGGCTTTGCGCCCGCTGGAGCGGTTCATGACCGCCCTGCCCATCGGCGCCCAGTACTACACCCTGGCCCAGGGCTGAGGCGGGCCCATGCCCGGTCTCGGCGGCCTAGAACCCCACCTTCACCACCTCTGGACCCTGATCCGCTTCGGTCTGGTCGGGGTGCTGAACACCGTCGTGGGCCTGGCCGTGATCATGGGCCTCGACCTCGGCTTGCACGTGGAGCCGCACCTGGCCAACGCCGGCGGCTATGCGGTGGGGATCGCCATCGGCTTCTCCCTCAACCACGGCTTCGTGTTCAGGAGCGACGGCCACATGGGCCGCACCGGGGTCAAGTACCTGGTCGCGGTGGCCGCGGCCTTCGCCGTCAACCAGATGGTCCTGGCCGGCGCCCTGCACCTCTATAGCGGCATGGCCCTGGGACGCGTGGGCGCCCAGGTCACCGCCATGGCCAGCTACACCCTGCTGCTGTTCGGCCTGTGCCGGGTGTGGGTGTTCAAGTCCCAAGCCGAAGGCGGCGGCGTCTAAAGCCCCAGCCGCGCCTGCAAGGCGTCCACCGCCGGACAGGCGGGATCGAACACATAGTCGACGCGGATGACGCTCACCGGCCCCACCCCGGCCGCAGACAGGGCCGCGCCCGCGTCGATCAGATCGGTCGAAGCCACCAGCAGGCCGTCCTCCCGGCGCGTCGCGCCGCGGGTCAGGAACGGGGCGACCGCCTTGGCCGCCGCCCTGTCCTGCTCCACCGGCCAGCGCATCGCCGCCAGGCCCTTGGCGCGGACCCGGGCTTCCACCGTCGAGAGCAGACGGCGAAGCTGGTCCAGCTGCCCCTTGGTCCAGGTCGTGCGCAGGGAAGCGGCCAGCTGGGCCTGGCTTTTCAGCATCACCCCGTCGCCGACGATCTTCAGGTTGTTGGCCGCCAGGGTCGCGCCGGTGGTGGTGATGTCGACCACCAGCTCCGCCTGCCCCGCCGCCGGGGCCCCCTCGGTGGCGCCCAGGGACTCGACGATGCGGTAGTCCGCCACGCCGTGACGGGCGAAGAAGGCGCGGGTCTGGGCCGCATATTTGGTCGCCACCCGCAGCCGGTTTCCCGTGCGCGCCAGATAGAGATGCGCGACCTCGCCCACGTCGGCCATGGTCTCGACGTCGATCCAGCTCTGCGGCGCGGCCACCACCAGGTCGGCGCGGCCGAACCCCAGGGCCCGCAACAGCATGACCCGGTCGTCGACCCCGTCGGGGCGCTCGCGCAGCAGGTCCTCGCCGGTCACGCCCAGATGCACCTCGCCGGCGTCGAGCGCCGAGGCGATGTCGCCGGCGGACAGCAGCCGCACCTCCGCGCCCGGCAGACCGCGCAAGCTCGCGCGATAGCCGCGCTCGCCGCCTTCGATCTCCAGCTTGAAGCCGGCGTCGGACAGCCAGGCGTCGCACTGTTCCTTCAGCCGGCCCTTGGACGGCAGGGCCAGGGTGAGGGGGGCGGTGATCTCGCTCATGCCGCCGCTCCCGCCCAGGCCCGCGCCGGTCGCACCATGCAGCCGACGGCTCCCATGTGGCCGTGGCGGCCCAGCCGCGCCGGCAGGGTGTCGTAACGTCCGCCCGCGGCCACCGGCCGGTCGGGGCCCAGGGCCGCGCTGCGCACCTCGAACAGCATCCCGTCATAATAGCCGAACGGCCGGGAAAGCCCGGTCGACAGGGTCGCCGCCGCCTCGGGCACGCCCGCCTCGACCAGGGCGGTCAACCGCCGGACCCAGGGTTGCAGCACCGTGTCCAGCTCCACCTTGGCCTCGTAGGCCAGGCTCTCGACCTGATCCAGGGCCGCGCGGGGGGACGCGGAAATGGCCAGGTAGCGGCCGATCAGCCCGGCCTCGGCGGCGCCGATCCCGGGGCTGCGCGAGCCCTCCGAGCGCTCGCTCAGGCGATGCACGATCTCGGCGGGGGAGCGGCCACCCACCGGCTGGATGCCGGCCAGACGCCAAAGCTCCTCGAGCACGCCGGCGGCCTCGGCCTCCGGCAGGCCGGACAGCAGCCCCGCCAACCGGCTGGAACCTGCGGACGGGCCGACGGCCCCCTGCGCCCGCGCCAGTTCCGCCTGCAGGCCGCGGCCGTCCGAGAAGGCGCGGACCAGCCTGAGGGCGACGGCTTCGGGGGTTCCGAGGGCGCGGATGAAGCCCGCGAACAGGCCCACGTCGCCCAGGGTGATGGACAGGTCCTTGCGTCCGCCCGCTTGACTGGCGGTCCAGGCGAGGACCGCAACCTCGGCGTCCTCGGCCGGGACGTCGGCGTTCGCGCCGAACACTTCGGCCCCGATCTGCAGGAATTCGGTGGGCTGGGCCGGCTCCTGCGGGGCGACGAAGGCGCGGCCCTCGTAAAGGTAGCGTCCGCGGGCCTGGCCCGAAGCCATGTGGGCCTGGGCGACGGGAATGGTGAAGTCGGGGCGCAGGACGGCGTCCTCCGCCCCTTCGATCTCGACCGTCAGCAGGCGCGTGCGCATGGCCTCGCCCGCGAGGTCGAGCAGGGCGCCCAGCGGCTGCAGCACCGGCGCGTCGATCCAGCTCCCGCCGAAGGCCGCGAACGGCGCGCGAACGGCGGCCAGGACCTCGGCGGGAACGGCCTGTTCGGGGCGCAGGCTCATTGTCCGGTCTCCAGGATCCGGCGCACGAACGGGACCAGCTCGGCGCGGGGGATGGTCGCCTGGCCGGGACGCTCGGTGCGCCAGGCGGCGTTGTCGTCGACCTTGGCCGACAGGGCGCGGCCGAGGTCCAGGTCCTTCACCGTCACCGTCCCGGCCGCCATCTCGTCGTCGCCGATGATCACCGCGGCGGGGGCCATGCGCCGGTCGGCGTATTTCATCTGCGGCCGCATGCCCGAGCTGCCCAGATAGACCTCGGCCGGTATGCCCGCCGCGCGCAGTTCTCCGGCCACGGCGAAATATTCGGCCATGTGCGCCTCGGAAAAGGCGATCACCACCACCGGTCCACGGGCCGTCTCGCCGACCCCGCGGCCGGCGGCGCGCAGGGCCGTGGCCAGGCGCGAAACCCCGAAGGAAAAGCCCGTCGCGGGAACCGGCTGGCCGGTGAAGCGCGCCACCAGATCGTCATAGCGGCCGCCCCCGCCGACCGAGCCGAACCGGACCAGCTTGCCGTGGTCGTCGGTGGTCTCGAGCAGCAGCTCGGCCTCGAACACCGCGCCGGTGTAATATTCTAGCCCTCGCACCACCGAAGGATCGAACAGGGCCTGGTCGGACGCCACGCCCATGCCGGACAGGGCCGCGTCGATGCGGGCCATCTCCACCAGCGGCTCGGCCAGTTGCGCAAGGCTGAGGTCGTCCAGGGCCGCCAGCACATGGGTGCGGCTGGCGAAGACGGCGCCGATGAACTTGCCGAAGAAGTCGCCGATCAGGGTCTTGGCGGCGGGGTCGAGGTCCGCGCCCTTGGTGAAGGCGCCGGATTCGTCCATCCGGCCGGGACCGAGCAGGTCGTAGACCCCCTCCCAGCCCAGTCGGTCGAGCTTGTCGATCGCCCGCATCACCACCAGCTTGCGCGGTCCCTCGGCGACCCCTGCGGCGCTCAGCACCCCGTCGAGCAGCTTGCGGTGATTGAGCTTCAGCACCGCCTGGCCGCGCGCCAGTCCCGCGGCCTCCAGGCCCTCCACCGCCATGGCCACGATCTCGGCGTCCGCCTCCGGGCGGGCGGAGCCAACGGTGTCGGCGTCGCACTGGACGAATTCGCGGTAGCGGCCGGGGCCGGGCTTCTCGTTGCGCCAGACCGTGCCGAAGGCGTAGCGCCGGAACGGCTTGGGCAGGGTCTCCCAGTTCTGGGCCGCGAAACGGGCCAGCGGCGCGGTCAGGTCGTAACGCAGCGCCATCCACTGTTCGTCGTCGTCCTGCAGGGCGAAGACGCCCTCGTTGGGACGGTCGGCGTCGGGCAGGAACTTGCCCAGGGCGTCGGCATATTCGAAGGCGGAGGTCTCGAGCTGCTCGAAGCCATAGCGCTCATAGACCGCGGTCACCGCCTGCAGGATGGCGCGCTCCGCCCGCAGGTCCCGGGCGCGCCGGTCCTGGAACCCGCGCGGGGGGCGGGCTTCAGGTCGAAAAGGCGTGGCGTCGTCGGACATCAGGATACGGCTCGGCTTCGGGCTGGGTCCCTACCGGATCGGGGGCCTAGCGGCAAGGAACGGGAAACGCTCCCTAGTCGCCTGCGGCGACAGCTTCCCCGTTTCACGGTGGAGCAAGGCCCACCTCGCTCCACCGCTTTGGCGGGGGAGCTGTCAGCGTAGCTGACCGAGGGGGACCTACGCGAGCTTCTCCACCAAGGCCGCCGTCGATGCGTCGTGCGGCAATCTCGGCCCGCCTTCCAGCTCGCCCAGGATGCGGACCGCCAGGGTCTTGCCCAGCTCCACCCCCCACTGGTCGAAGCTGTTGATCTCCCAGATCACCCCTTCGACGAAGGTCTTGTGCTCATAGAGGGCGAGCAGGGCGCCCAGGGTCTCCGGTGTCAACCGGTCGATCAAAAGGAGCGACGACGGCCGATTGCCCGGAAAGGTGCGCTGCGGCGCCAGGACGGCGATCTCGGCCGGCGACAGCCCGTTGGCCGCCAGCTCCGCCGCCACCTCGGCCTCGGAGCGTCCCACCAGCAGGGCCTCGGCCTGGGCCAGGCCGTTGGCCAGGAGCTTCTTCTGCATGTCCGCCGGCCCGTCGTCGGCCGCGGCGACGGCGACGAACTCGACCGGGATCACGTCGGTCCCCTGGTGCAGCAATTGGAAGAAGGCGTGCTGGCCGTTGGTGCCGGCGTCGCCGAACACCACCGGCGCGGTGGCGCGCAGGACCGGCCGACCGTCCCGGCGCACCCGCTTGCCGTTCGATTCCATCTCCAGTTGCTGCAGGAAGGCCGGCAGGAGCCGCAGGCGCTGGGCGTAGGGGACCACCGCCCGCGCGCCGCGGCCCAGGCCGTTGCGGTTCCAGACCTGGGCCAGGGCCAGCAGCACCGGCGCATTGCGCTCCAGGGGCGCGGAGACGAAATGGGCGTCCATGGCCGCCGCGCCGCCGAGGAAGCCTTCGAAGGCCTCCCATCCCAAGGCGATGGCGCAGGACAGGCCGACCGCCGACCAGACCGAGAAGCGGCCGCCGACCCAATCCCAGAAGGCGAACACCCGGTCGGGATCGACCCCGAAGGCCTGGGCCTTGTCGGGGGCGGCGGACACGGCGGCGAAATGCGCCTTGGCCCCGTCCTCGCCCAGGCCCGCGCGCAGCCAGCCGCGGGCGGCCTCGGCGTTGGCCAGGGTCTCGAGGGTGGTGAAGGTCTTGGACACCGCGACCACCAGGGTGGTGGCGGGCTCGAGGCCGGCCAGGGCCGCGGCGATCTCGGCCGGGTCGACATTGGCGGCGAAGCGCAGCTCGATCGGCGCCTGGACGGGTTTCAGGGCCTCCCACACCAGCCTGGGGCCGAGATCGGAACCGCCGATCCCGATATGGACCACGGCCCGGAACGTCTCCCCCGTGGCCCCGCGGACGGCGCCCGAGCGGACGCCGTCCGCCAGGGCCTTCATCTTCTCGCGACCGGCGCGCACGGCGTCGGAGGCTGGCTCGCCCCGGGCGGTGAAGCGGGCCGCCGCTCCGGCCCGCAGGGCGGGATGGAGCACCGCGCGGTCTTCCGAAGCATTGACCGCCTCGCCGCCGAACAGCCGCGCCCGCGCCGGCTCCACCCCGGCGGCCGAGGCCAGGGCCAGGCAGGCCTGCATCCCGTCCGTGGTCCAGGCCTGTTTGGACAGGTCCACGGTCACGCCGGCGGCGGCCATGCTCATCCGGGCCAGGCGGTCGGGCTCGGCGGCGAACAGACCGGCGATGCGCACGCCCGCGTCCCGCTCGGCCGCGCGGTCGAAGCGGGCCCAGGCCAGATCCAGGGCTGTCGGCGCTGCGTCGGTCATAAGCTCACTCGAAGGGTCAATAGTTACTGTCTGTTTACCGGATGCTGGCCCACTGGCCAGCCGTCGACCTTCTTCGATCCCGAGGATTCGCCATGTCCTGCGACGTCGCCGTCTCCGCCGCCCTGCTGCTCGCCTCGCTCAACCCTGGCCACGCCCTCGCCCCGAGGCTGATCCCGGCGGTGGCCACCGCCCCGGCCGCCGGCAATCCTCTGGCCAAGGAACCCCTGTTCGCCAGCATCGTCGGCGAGGCCAAGGCCCTGGGCAAGACGGTCGAGACCTACCGGGCCGGGCTGAAGGGGGCGGCCGCGGCCAAGCCCTTGCCGGGTCTGGACAAGTTCCAGAAGCGGATCGCCGCCCTGTCGGACCTGGACATGAAGGGGCATCTGGAACTCGCCGCCCGCGGGACCGACGGCGACCTGAAGTGCATCCTGCGGGGCATCTCCCAGGATCTGCCCAAGAAGCTCGACGAGCTGATGAAGGCCGAGGGCCGCGACAAGCAGGACCTGGCCCTGCGCGAGATGGGCTATCTCTTGAACGACAACGTCGAGGTCATCACCTCGCCGGCCACCGTCCAGTCCGACCAGCCGGCCTGATCGGACCACCCCATGGTCAGCCGCCCTTGGCCTTGTCCAGGGCGGCCACGACCATGCCCTCGGTGAGAAGCTGCGGCAGCACCGCGGGCTCGCCCGCCGGGCCATAGACCAGATAAAGCGGCACCCCCGAGCGGCCCTGGTCCGAGAGGGCCTTGGCGATGGCGGCGTCGCGATTGGTCCAGTCGGCTTTCAGATAGACCGCGCCCGTCCTGGCGAAGGCGTCGGCGACCCGCTTGCCGGCCAGGGCCGTGCGCTCGTTGACCTGGCAGGTGACGCACCAGGCGGCGGTGAAGTCGACGAACACCGGCCTGCCCTCGGCCCGCAGCATGGCGATCTTTTCCGGCGACCAGGGTTCGGCGGCCAGGCCGCCGCGGACGGTCTGGACGGCGGAGGCGGCGGCCGGCGCGGCGGTCGTCTTCGCGCCCGCCACGGCCAGGCAGACGGCGGCTGCCAAGCCCAGGACGGCGACGACGCGGGAGAAGGCCGGCTTGTCGGCCCGCTGGGCCACGCCCCAGGCCCAGGCGGCGAAGGCGATGGCCAGGGCGGCGGCGAACAGCAAGGGCAAGGCGGCCGCTCCCGCCTGCAAGGTGAACACCCAGGCCAGCCAGGCGGCGGTCCCGTACATAGGGAAGGCCAGGACCTTGCGCAGCCCTTCCATCCAGCCGCCCGGCTTGGGCAGACGGCCGAACAGGCCCGGGATGAAGGCGATCAGGGTAAAGGGCGCGGCCAGGCCCAGCCCCAGGGCGGCGAAGATCGCCAGGGTGGCGGCGGCGGGCAGGGTGAAGGCGTAACCGATGGCGCCGGCCATGAACGGCGCGGTGCAGGGCGCCGCGACCACCACGGCCAGGGCGCCGGTGAAGAAGGCGCCGACGATACCCCCATGCTGCGCCAGCCCGGAGCCTGCGCCCTGGATCGAGGTCCCGACCTCGAACACGCCGGACAGGTTCAGGGCCACCAGCAGCATCAACAGGCAAAGCGCCGCCACCACGGCGGGCGACTGCAGCTGGAAGCCCCAGCCCACCGCCTCGCCGCCGGCCCGCGCCGCGATCAACAGGCCGGCCAGGACCAGGAAGGTGACGACCACCCCCGCCAGGAAGGCCAGGCCCTCGGCCCGGGCCTTGCCTGGATGCTCCACATGGCGGACCAGGGCCGCGGCCTTGATCGACAGCACCGGGAACACGCAGGGCATCAGATTGAGGATCAGGCCGCCGAGGAAGGCGAAGCCGATGGCGGCGAGCAGGCCCATGCCGGCCGCTCCCCCTGCGCCGGGCCCTTCCGCCGCGGTCTTGGCGCCGGCAGGGGCGGGGATGACCTTCACGGGCGGCGTGGTTCCCGAGGCCCCGGCGGGCAGCGGCCCCGGCCTGGCCTCCACCACATAGGCGGCGTCGCCGAGGGACAGCACCCCCAGCGCCGGCCCGCCGGCCTTGAAGCTCGGGCTGGCGACCAGGGTCATGGTCAGGCCCCCCGGGCCCCGCTCAGCCATCTGGGGACTGGCGTGGTCGATGACCGAGCCTTCGTAAGGGAAGAAATAGGCGTGGGCGACGTCGACGCCCTTCACCACCGGGCCGGTGACCGCCAGCTTGAGCGTGGTCCCGTCCAGGCGGTAGGCGGCCGTCAGGTCCTCCGCCTTGGGCGCGGCGGCGAGGACCTTGGAGATGACCTGGCCGAAGCTCGGGTCAAGCGCGGCGGGGCCAGCGGAAACGGGCAGCTCCAGGCTCACGTCCGCCGATTCCGGGATGCAGATGTCCGAACAGACCAGGAAGTCGGCATGGGCCTTCAGCGTCGCCGTCTGGCCCGGCCTGGCGTCGGCCGGGACCTCGATCGGCACGGGCAGATAGACCTCGTCCGAATAGACGTAGTTCATCAGCGGGCCGGTGGCGTAGCGGCGAGGGGTCGGCCAGACGATCTCGCCCGCCTTCCAGCCCGCCGGCAGGGTCCAGGCGATCTTGGTGGCCTGGCCCGCGTCGCCCGGATTGCGCCAATAGGTGTGCCAGCCGTCGGTGATCTTCTGATGCAGGGCGACATAGACCGTCGAGCCCGGCGCCGCGGCCCGGGTCTGGGGCGCGAGGTCAACCACCAGATGGTCGGTCTTGACCGGCGCGGCGCGCGCCGCGCCCGAAGCGAAGGCGAGGCAGACGACGGCCAGGGCCGTGGCCAGGACGCGGGCCGGGGCGCAGAAAACTGTCTGGATCATGCCCGGCAGGATACCATTGCGGGTCTCCATCGCCATGCCTCTCGACATGGGGGCCGAAGCAGCGATGATTCCCCCAACAACAGGAGTCGTCCGTGCCCGCCCATTTTGACGACATCGCCGTGGGCCAGGTGGTCTCGCTGGGGGTGGCCGCGATCGACAGCCGCGCCCTGGAGACCTTCGCCAAGACCTTCGCCCCCGGCTGGACCGAAGAGGACGGCGCCCCGGAGGCCTTCCTCTACGCCCTCTGGAGCAAGCTCGACGCCGAGACCTCGGCCCAGTGGCCGCAGACCAAGCGCCTGGCCGTCGACGCCCTGCGTTGGACCCGCTGTCCGCCGGCGGGGGAACTGCTGCGCGGGCGCATGACCGTGCTGGGCAAGGACCCGGTGGGCGACGACAAGGGCATCGTCATCGCCCAGCACGACCTGCTGGACGAGGCGGGGCGGCTGATCTTCTCGTGCCTGACCCGTTCGGTGTTCGCCCGGCAGTGACCATCGCCTCCCTTGTTGGGAGGCGATGCCAGGCAGTCCCTTTTAAGCGTTGCCGACCACGTCGTTGGCCGGCTGCTCGCGGCTGAGGGCGCGGGCGACCAGGCGTTCCCAGCCCAACAGCGACATGATGTGGGCGTAGACCTGCTGCAGCGCGCCGTTGGCGAACATCTCGGCCAGTTTCTCCGGGGGGAGCTTGGCCAGCTTCTCCTCGGAAACGGCGAAGTATTCGGCCATGACCTGCGGCTCGCCCGTCGTGCCGTCGGGCAGACGCGGGGTGAACACCGCCTGCTTCACCTCGAACAGGTCGAGGCCCTTCAGCAGCTGGACGAACTCCTCGGTGCGCCGCCGCTCGGTCTCGAACTCACGGCAGAACTCCATGGCGTTCTTGGTGTAGTCGCTGGGCTCGGTTCCCACGAACAGGGGCAGTTCGCCGCCGTTCTCGTCGAACACCTCGGCCTTGCGGTCGATGCAGAGAATCATCCGATCCCCGGACTGGTCGGCCGCGAAGACGAAGGGGTAGCGCCGCACATAGGCCGGCACATAGGCCTCCGGGTCCGACGGACCGGTGGCGGACAGGAACAGGTTCACGCCCTCGCGAAGGCCCATCACCCCCACGGGCGTGTAGTCGGCGCCGACGAAGATCACCGGATAGGTCAGGCCGGCCGGCTGGAACTCGGTGACGGTGAGCGGGATCAGGTGGGTGGCCGCGGCGAAGGCGAACGGATGGTCGAGGCGCTTGACCCCCAGCTTGCCGTGCAGTTCCTGGCTGAGGGGCTCCGGGGTGTTGTAAAGCAGCACGGTGCCGGAGATCTCGCCGCTGGGCAGTTCGGTGGTTTCCATGGAAATGCGTCTCAAATCCCTACGAGGTTTGTGGCTTCGTAGCGGATCGCCCGCATGCGGGCAAACGCGCTTGTCCCGGCCGAGGGGGCCAAGGCTCTTGCGGCCGGCCGGCAAGGGTCCTTAATCAGCTGTGATGAACGATTGCGACCACGTCCACACGAGCGCCGGCCTGCATGGCAAGGGCCTCGCCGCAGCCATGGCCGAAGCGGAGCGTCGGTGCGTCGCGGCGGGCGAACGGCTGACCCCCCCGCGCCGCCGGGTGCTGGAGCGGCTGCTGGAGGCTGGCCAGCCGGTGAAGGCCTATGACCTGATGGCGGGAATCGGGCAGTCCGGCGAGACTGCCAAGCCGCCGACCGTCTATCGCGCGCTGGAATTTCTGGCCCGGGCAGGCCTGGCTCACCGGATCGAGAGCCTGAACGCCTATATGGCCTGCCGCCTCGGGGAGGCGGCCCATGCGGCCGGGTTCCTGATCTGCGACTGCTGCGGCGCGGCGCGGGAAATCCAGCCGATGACCCCGCCGGAGGTGCGCGACGCCGCCGATCAGGCCGGCTACGTGCTGAGCGGAATCATGGTCGAGGCCCACGGCCTGTGCGCCGACTGCGCGGCGGCGTGACCTAGGGCGCGAACCTGCCTAAGGTCTCCCCCGGTTGGGGGAGAACGGCGTGAAATCTACGGGTCCGGTGGAAGTGTGGAGGGGCCTCGTTCCCGCTTGGGAATGCGACGAGATGGAGCACATGAACGTGCGCTTCTATCTCGCCCGCGCCATGCAGGGCCTGGCCGGCGCGGCGGCGGCGCTCGGCATGCCGCACGCCTTTAGCCCCAACTCCGCCGCCAGCCTGCTGGTTCGCGGCCACCACGTCCGCTTCCTGCGCGAAGTCCGCGTCGGGGCCGCGCTGCACATGACCACCGGCGTGCTGTCGATGGGGGAAAGCGACGCCAGCCTGCTGCAGACCCTGGTGGACAGCCGCTCGGGAGAGACCGCCGCCACCTTCGTCACCCGCGTGTCTCACGTCGCCGCCCGCGAGGGGCGCCCCTTTCCCTGGCCCCAGCGGGCGCATGAGGCGGCCGCGGCCCTGACCGTCGCGCTTCCCGCCGACGCCGGCGCCCGCGGCGTCGCCGAGGCCGGACCGGCCGCCGCGGAGGTCGCCGAAGCCGGGGGCTTCTCGTTGGTCGCCCGCGGCGCCGTCGCGGTCGAGGATTGCGACGTGTTCGGACGGGTGCGCACGGAGATGCTGCTGTCGCGGACGGCCGAAGGCATTCCCCACCTGATCGACGCCGTGCGCCTCGCCGCCCAGGAAACCCTGGGGCCCGGCAGGCGGATCGGCGGCGCGGCCCTGGAGTATCGGCTGAACTATTTCGGGGCTCCGGGTCCCGGCGACCTGCTCGAGGTCCGCTCCGGCCTGACGGAGATCGGACCCAAGACCTATCGCGCGCGCCATTGGCTGGTCGATCCTCTCAGCGGGGCGGCCTGGGCCGCGGCGGAGAACCTGTCGATCCACTTCGACCTCGAAACCCGCAAGGCCGTCGCCCTGGCCCCGGAGACGGTGGCGCGCCTGCAGCGCGAACTGACGGCGCCCTGACCGGCCCGTCCCGCTCCGCTTGACCGGCCGCCGCCGGCCGGTCTGATGGGCCGATGCATCCGATCGCCACCATCGGCTACGAGAAGGCGACCCAGTCCGAGGTGGTCGGCCGCCTCAAGGACGCGGGCGTCGAACTGGTGATCGACGTCAGGGCCGTGGCCGCGTCGCGCCGGGCGGGGTTCTCCAAGACCCTGCTCGCCGGCTCCTTGCACGAGGCTGGCGTCGATTACCTGCACCTGCGCGACCTGGGCACGCCCAAATCCGGCCGCGAGGCGGCGCGGGCGGGCCGGATCGGCGAGATGCGGACCATCTTCGAGGAACAGTTGACCACGGCGGGCGCCGTGGGCGCCCTGGAGCAGGCGATCGAGGAATCGCTGGGACGGCGGGTCTGCCTGCTCTGCTACGAGACCGATCCCGCGTGCTGTCACCGGGCCATCGTCGCCGCGCGGATGGCCGCGAGGACCGGCGCGCCGATCCGCGATCTCTAGAAGGGGGCTTCAGACCTCGAGTTCGGCGTCGGCGAAGTCGGCCCCCTCGGTCTGGGCGCCGGCGAGATCGGCCTCGAGCAGGCGGGCCCGGCGGAGGTCGGCGTTGCGCAGGTCGGCGTGGCGCAGGACGGCCCGGGCCATGTCGGTGCGGACCATCCGTCCTCCGGCGATGGGGAGCGGACCCAGCCAGGCGCCCCGCAGGTCGGCCCGGTTCATCTGCGCCCCGCGAAGCTTGGCGCCGCGCAGGTCGGTTTCGCGCAGGTCGGCCGAGCGCAGGTCGGCGCCGGTGAAGTCCGAGCCCTGCAGCTGGGCGCCGCGCAGATTGACCCCGAACAGGATCGACTTCGGGGCGATCATGGCCGTCAGACGCCGCTTGGACAGGTTGCCCATCGGCCGGAAATCGACCTCGGACAGTTTCGCGGCGGCGCCCTCGCGCCCATCGCTGTGGCACCACAGCTCGTGCGCGGCGATGACCTGGTCCAGGGGCTTGTCGTCGACGTAGAAGATCGGCGGCGGCGCGCGCAGCACCTCGAGCAACGCGTCCGCGTCCACCGTCGCGCCGGCGATGTTGGCGCCCGAAAGCACCGCCCGCTTCAGCGAGGCGCCGGTCAAGTCGGCGCCGTAGAGCTGGCTGTTGGACAGGTTGGCCCCGTCCAGCACCGCGTTGCACAGGCGGGCCCCGCCCAGGTGCGCGCCGGACAGGTCGGCGTCGCGGAAATCGGCGGCGCAGGCCAGGGTCCCGTTCATCTGCGCGCCCTGCAGATTGGCGCCGGACAGGATCGCGAAGTCGAGTTCGCCGGCCCGCTTCTCGTGCTTGAGGATGCGAAAGCCCCTGGAGATGTCCTGCAGCGCGATCAGGCCTTCGCGCAGGTCGCATCCCGCCAGGTCCGCTCCGGCGAGATTGGCCCCGCGCAGGCAGGCGCCCCTCAAGTCGGCCCGCACCAGCGACGCCCTCCGCAGGTCGGCGTCGCGCAGGTCGGCGCCGAACAGCACGGCCTTTTCCAGCTTGGCGCCGGACAACACCGTGCCCTGCAGGCGCGCGCCCGTCAGCTCGGCCTCGCAGAGGTTCACCCCCTCGAGATCGAAGCCGGACAGGTCCGTATAGGCCAGGTTGGCCCGCCGCCCGCCGCTGCGGCCCTCCAGGAAGCGCGTGTGCCCCTCCAACGTGGCCCGGACGGTGGAGATGTCGAGGGGTGTGATGAGGGCGGGACGGGTCATTCAGATTCCTCGCCCCGACCCTAGTCCGAAGGCCTTTAAGGAAGGGTTCGCCGCTGCGCGAAAGGTCTCAGCCGAGGTCCCGCGGGACGACCGCGGGCGGCTCAGGTGGCCAGGGCGTCGATGAGGCCGCCGGTATAGGTGGCGTGGCCGATGTGGCTCATCGGGCTCTGGAAGTCGGCCCAGATCTCCCCCCCGCAGTCGCGCCAGCGTTTGCAGAAGGCGTAGTCCTCGCTGAGGTGTTCGTTGGTCGCCGGGTCGATCATGGTGTCGAAGAACATGACCGTCGCCTTGGACTCCGCGTTCACGTCGTCGATCGAACAGTGCAGCTCCGGATGGGCGGCGGCCAGGGTCTCGAGCACCTCGCGGGCGATCAGCATGAACCCGGTGCCCACATAGGCTACCGGGCCGAAGCCGTCCTCCAGGGCCACGGTCTGGTCGGGATTGGGCAGGAAGCGCACCACATAGCCCAGCGCCGCCGCCTGGAGATCGCGTGCGCCGCGGCGCACGGCCTCAGGGATCTTGTCCCAGTGCAGGGTCTTCAGCGGATAGACCCCGCCCACCAGGGGCTTGTCGGCCTTGAGCAGCCGGAACAGATGCTCGGGGTCGAAACCGATGTCGGCGTCCACGAACAGCAGGTGGCTGTGGTCGGTCTGACGCAGGAAGTCGGTGGCGATCCGGCTGCGGGCGCGGGTGATCAGGGCGTCGCCGCCGGTCAGCAGGACCTCCAGCTTTAGCCCTCGCGCCTGGCAGGCCTTCTGGAGCCGCAGCACCGAGTTGAAGAACAGGATATTGGCCATGCCGCCGTAACAGGGCGTGGCCAGAAGGACCGAAACCGCCGGCGGGCCATCGGGGACGCTGGACATGGACGAACCCTCCGCGCCGCCATTGTCCTGGCGGCGAGGCCGACCGGTAGCCGCCCGCGCGGTTGGCGGCAAGAGGCCTCAAGACCGCTCCGCCCATCTACAGTTTGTTTATGCTGGGGCTGGTAGTAATCGTGGCCGGATCATCTTCGGGCAGCCCCAGTAATGTTTTGCAAACCAAGACGCGCGCGCTTTTGTCGCCCCGGAAAGCCCCGGCCAAGCCTCAAACCTTTCGGGCGCCCCGAGGATTCAGCTGCTAGGAATTCGAGCCGGGGCGGGTGTCTTGTTCGGCGTAACGTCAGGTAATCCATGGCCACAGGGTTCAACGGCAAGATCTCCTACACCGTGCCTGAGACGGTCAGCCATCTGCTGAGCGGCGGGTCGTGGGGGCCGATGGGCCAGCCGGTCGTCCTGACCTATTCGTTCGAGGCCGCCGCGCCCGCCACCCTGCCGAACGGCGTTTCCGGCTTCTCCACCTTCAACAGCGCCCAGATCCAGGGCGCCGAACTCGCCCTGCAGTCCTGGGCCGACGTCGCCAACGTCACCTTCCAGCGGATCGGCAGCGGGACGGCCGGCCCGGACGCGTTTTCCGACGCCGGCACGATCCGCTTCGCCGACTACAGCCAGGGCGAGGCCGGCTCGGCGGCCTTCACCTACCTGCCCGGCCTCCAGGGAAACCGGTCGGCGTCCAGCCTCCAGGGGGACGGCTGGTACAATTCATCCCTGTCCTACATCGCCAACCCCACCGTCTATGGATACGGACAGCAGGTCCTGGTGCACGAGATCGGCCACGCCCTCGGCCTGGACCACCCCAGCGACTACGACGCCAGCCCCAACGTCACCCTCACCTACGCCGCCAACGCGAGTTTCTTCCAGGATTCGCGCCAGTACTCGGTGATGAGCTACTTTTCCGAGACCAACACCGGGGCCTATTTCGCCGGGTCATACGCCTCGGCGCCCCAGCTGCTCGACATCGCCGCCGTCCAGGCCCTGTACGGGCCGAACATGAGCGCCTTCCTCGGCGACACCACCTACGGGTTCAACTCGAACGCCGACCGGCCCTGGTTCACGGCCACGGCGGCCAGCCCGACCCTGGTGTTCACGGTGTGGGACGCGGGCGGAAACGACACCTTCGACTTCTCCGGCTACAGCCAGGTCCAGAAGATCGACCTCAACCCCGGCCAGTTTTCGGATGTGGGCGGCCTGACCGGCAATGTCGCCATCGCCGAAGGTACGACGATCGAGAACGCCATCGGCGGTTCGAACGCCGACACCATCGTCGGCAATGCGGCCGCCAATGTGGTCCTGGGCATGGACGGCAACGATTCGATCTTCGGCGGCGCCGGAAACGACGACATCAACGGCAACAAGGGCAACGACACCGTCGATGGCGGCGACGGCGCCGACACCGTGCGGGGCGGCCAGGGCGACGACTCGGTGTCCGGCGGGGCGGGCGACGACCCGCACGTCAACGGCAACCTCGGCAACGACACGGTGGCGGGCGGCGCCGGAAACGACACCATCTACGGCGGTCAGGGGAACGATTCCCTGTCCGGCGGCGACGGAAACGACGTCCTGTCGGGGGACCTCGGGAACGACACCCTGTCCGGCGGCGCCGGCGCCGACCGGTTCGTGGTCCGGCCGGGCTCGGGCGCGGACTGGGTGATCGACTTCAACAGCGCCGAGGGCGACCGGGTGCAGCTTACCACCGGAACCGCGTACACCCTGACCACCTACCTCAATCAGGTGGTGGTCGACCTCGGCCACGGCGACACCCTGGGACTGGCGGGGGTGTCCACCGCCCAGCTCGGGGACTGGCTCGTCTACGCCTAGGGTCTTTTAGGGACTTAGACCGGCTTGCGCATCACCGTGACCAGGTCGTTGTGGCGCGGCACCCCGTAGCGGTCGCCCTCGCCCCAGCGCTGGAACTGCTCGATCACATCGAGCCCCGCCTCGCGGGCGAGGCGTTTGAACATCCGCCCGGAGATGGGCGAGCGCCAGCCGTCCAGTCGCTCCTGCGCCCCGATCGACAGCAACCGGTACAGATAGGTCGCCGTCGGCCCCCACTTGCGCATCCCGGCCAGTCCCAGTGTGTAGTGGAACCGGTTGGCGTGGTGGATGACCGCCAGGGCGCCGGGCTTCAGCACCCGCACGAAGTCGCGCAGGTAGCCGGCGATGTCCCGGGGGTGGATGTGGACGAAGGAATCGAACGACCAGACCAGGTCGAGCTGACCGTCCAGGCCCGCCGGCAGGCTGGAGCCGTCGGTGACGTGGAACTCCATGTCGGGGCGTCCCTCGAACCGCGCGCGGCAATGCTCAAGGCAGGAGGGGCTCAGGTCGACCAGGATCAGCCGCCCCGCCCGTTCGGCCAGGAAGCCGGTCCAGCGTCCGTGCCCCGGAGCGATCTCCATCGCCGTCGCCCCCATGGGCAGATAGGGGACGATCAGGCGCTCGATCAGCGACTGTTTCCAGGCGTCGTAGTCGACGCCGCAGACCACCGCCTGGCCCTTCCACTCGTCCCCGTCCTCGGGCCAGGCGTGAGCCTGGTCCCACATGTTGAGGTTTTCGGCGACGGAATTGGACGTCATGCGAGCGGGATCCGGTACGGGTCGGAGAAGGCGCCGACCCTAAAGCCTTTCGAGGTCGTGGAAAACCAGGGCCGTCAGAAAGCCTTCGGCAGTTCGGGAACTTCCGGCTCCGCTCACGCTTCATTAGGAGCCGGTGGACGGCTGGATCCGAGCCGCCC
Organism: Caulobacteraceae bacterium; assembly: GCA_035493955.1. Lineage (GTDB taxonomy): Bacteria > Pseudomonadota > Alphaproteobacteria > Caulobacterales > Caulobacteraceae > NCED01. Next base: position 157,447 of record DATJHI010000041.1, read on the forward strand.
TCCTGGTCGGGAGAACGCTTATGACTGACGCCGCCGCCCCCAATCCAGCTCAACCCGCGCCCGCCCCGCCCGCCGAGAAACCGGCGACCGCCAAGGTGGTGCAGCTGCGCGCCGCGGTCCAGGAGCGCGCCGGCGCCCTGAACGACTGGGCCCATGACCAGGCCAGGACCCTGGCCACCACCGCCCGCGAAAAGCCCCTCGCCGCCGCCGGCGTGTCCGCGGGGGCGGCCTTCGCAGCCGGACTGGTGCTCGGCTTGCTGATCGCCCGCGCCGGGCCGGAGCCGAGCTGGAAGGAACGGATTCTCGACCTCAGGCCGCACTGGTGACGGGTCCCGCCGCGATACTGGCCCTGCTGGTCTTGACTGCGCTCCACACGGCCTCCGCCGCCGCGGCCCCGAGGCCGTCCCCAGCCGGGGCGAGGACCTCGACCAGACCGCGACGGACCGGTCCGCCGTCTCCTTGACGCGCGCGAAAAAGAGCCCGCCCTCCACGCGGGAGAACGGGCCTGTCAGTTAGGCGCCGTCAGAGGGGGAGGGGAACGGCGCCGATTGGAGATGGACTTCATATGGGAAGCGCTCGCGCGATCGCCAGCCCGCGCGCTTCCACATGTGTCCCATTTCGGATCAGGCGTTTGCGGGCTCGTCCTGCAGGGTCGCGGCCATCTTGTCCAGCAGCAGGCCGGTCCCGTGCTCGCGCGAACCGGCGTCGTCATAGCCGTCGAGGTAGGCGCCGTATTCGGTCAGGGTCAGGCGGGTCCCGCCCGCGCCCGCCGGCTTGAGCTCGATGGTCGCCAGGGAGACCGAGATCAGCCGGTCGTCGATGACCATGTTGTAGGCGTAGACGATCCGCTCTCCCGGCACGATGTTCTTATAATGGCAGTCGAAATAGGAAACGGTCCCGTTGGGCCAACGTCCGCGAAGGCGCTCGCGGCCGCCTTCGCTGAAGTCGAATTCATGCTCGAGCAGCGTCCAGTCCGAAGAGCCGGAGAACCAGCGGTCCTTCTGTTTTTTTCTGGCGAAGGCAGCGAACACCCGCGCCGGCGGGACCTCGTAAACGCGCTCGATCGCAAAGGTGGCGTGGGTGACGGATCGTTCGGTCATGGCTCGCTTCCCTGTTCCGGGTCTTCGGGGTTTTCGGCCAGGTAGTCCCCCAGCCGGTCGAGGCGGCGTTCCCAGCTGGTCCGCCGTTGGTTGATCCATTGCTCGACCAGTTGCAGGCCGTGGGGCTCGATGCTGCAGGTCCGGACACGCCCGAGTTTTTCGGTCCGGATCAGTCCGCTGGCCTCGAGAAGCTGCAGGTGCTGGACGACCGCCGGCAGCGACATGTTCAGCGGTCTGGCCAGATCGCTGACCGAGGCCGGTCCACGGCTCAGCCGTTCCACCAGCTCGCGCCGGGTCGGGTCGGCGAGGGCCTGGAACATGCGGTCGAGGGGTTGCTGATGGTTAAGCATTTACTTAAGTATCAGCCATCGGCGTGGCCGGTCAAGCGGTCGGGCCCAAAAACGCGGACCGCCGTGTCGGACCAGCCCCATCCGGTTCGTCCTCGGGCTATAAGACGGGCCAGGCGGGCTGGCCCGGAACCAACGGAAGGAGAACGGCGATGCGCTTCATGGTCATGGTCAAGGCCGACGCCAACAGCGAAGCCGGGGTGATGCCGGACGAGGCCCTGCTGACGGCGATGGGCAAGTTCAACGAGGAGATGATCAAGGCCGGCGTGATGCTGGCCGGCGAGGGTCTGCAGCCGAGCTCGAAGGGCGCGCGGATCCGTTTCTCCGGCGCGGAACGGACGGTGATCGACGGTCCCTTCCCCAACGACGGCCAGCTCCTGGCCGGTTTCTGGCTGATCCAGGTCCAGTCGAAGCAGGAAGCCATCGACTGGATGAAGCGCTGTCCCAACCCTATGCTGGGCGACTCGGAGATCGAAATCCGCCAGGTGTTCGAGGCCGAGGATTTCGGCGAGGCGCTGGCGCCGGAAGTCAAAGCCCAGGAAGAACGCTTGCGCGCCTTGGCCGCGGCCCAGGCCCACTGAGGAGAGGATCGATGAAATACGTCCTGGCGGCCCTGGCCGCGATCGCCCTGGCGGCCTCGGCCGAGGCCGCCTCGGCGCCGCCGGCCCCGGCCCTGCCCGCCGGCGTCTACACCCTGGACAAGGCGCACGGCAGCCTGACCTTCCGGGTGAACCACATGGGCTTCTCCAACTACACCGCCCGGTTCGGCCGCTTCGACGCCAGGCTGACCCTCGACCCCGCGCATCCGGCGGCGGCCAGCGTCACCGCGACGGTCGATCCCAAGTCGCTGGAACTCAATGCGCCGCCGCCGGGCTTCGAGGACGAGCTGCGCGGGCCCCATTGGCTGGACGCCGGCAAGTTTCCGCAGATGACCTTTCGCTCGACCCGGGTGGTCATGACCGGCAAGGACACGGCCCGGATCGTCGGCGACTTCACCCTGCACGGGGTCACCCGCCCGGTGACCCTGGAAGCCAGGTTCAACGGCGGCTATCCCGGCATGGCCATGGACCCGCACGCGCGGGTCGGCTTCTCGGCCCACGGAACGCTCAACCGGTCGGAATTCGGCATCGCTTTCGGCGTGCCGGCGCCGGGCAGCAAGATGGGCGTCAGCGACGCCGTCGAGGTGCTGATCGAGGCCGAGTTCACCGGCCCCGCCTGGAAACCGCCAGCCCGCTAGCGGGCCGCAGCCTGAGGCGGGCGGGGGCGTCTCGATCGACGCAAAACTGCCCCGGATCCGCCCCTGCCCTGCCCAAACTTGGTCCAGGAATAGAACCTTTACCGCGATATGGCCGACGCATGGGGCGCCTCGCCCGATGAATTGGACAGGATCGTGGATCAAATGAGCAGGAAGAAATACCTGGGAGCTGCGGCCGTGGGCGCGGTCGCGGCCGCAGCCCTGATCGGCGCCGGCGACCAGTGGGCCCACGCCAGCGCGCAAGGCGCGGTCAACGAGCGGCCCGCCGCCGCCCCGGCGTCCATCGCGCCGACCTCCTTCGCCGACCTGGTGCAGCGGGTGGCGCCCGCGGTGGTGTCGATCGACGTTGAGGGCAAGGGCGGCCGCGACGCCGTGGCCCTGCAGGGACAGCCCTTCAGCTTCAACCTTCCCGACGGCAATGACGGGGACGACGGCCTAGGCGGGCTGCCGTTCGACTTCCGCCGGCTGTTCCCGCAGCAGCCGGGCGGGCGCGGCGGCCAGCCCGACGGCCAGGAGCTGCCGCGGATGCAGGCGACCGGCTCGGGCTTCTTCATCTCCGCCGACGGCTACATCGTCACCAACAACCACGTGGTCGAGGGGGCCGACGTCATCACCGTGCGGACCAGCGACGACCGTTCGCTGAAGGCCAAGCTGATCGGGCGCGACCCGGCCACCGACCTGGCCGTGATCAAGGTGCAGGGCGCCGCCTTCCCCTTCGTCAGCTTCGAGGACCGGGCCAAGCCGCGCGTCGGCGACTGGGTGATCGCGGTCGGCAACCCCTTCAACCTCGGCGGCACCGCCACGGCCGGGATCGTCTCAGCCCTGGGCCGGCCCAACGTGAGCGGGTCCTCCTACGTCGACTACATGCAGATCGACGCGCCGATCAACCGGGGCAACTCGGGCGGTCCGACCTTCGACGTCTATGGCCGGGTGGTGGGCGTGAACTCGGCCATCTTCTCGCCCTCGGGCGGCTCGGTGGGCATCGGCTTCGACATCCCGGCCGACGTGGCCGCCTCGGTCGCCAAGCAACTGATCGCCGAGGGCAAGGTGACCCGCGGCTACATCGGAGCCACCGTCCAGAGCGTGACCCCGGAGATCGCCGAAAGTCTGGGCCTCGGCGACAAGAAGGGCGCCCTGGTGGCCGAGCTGACCCCCGGCGGACCGTCGGAGAAAGCCGGGCTTCGCCCGGGCGACCTGGTGATGAAGGTCAACGGCCACGACGTGGCCTCGGCCGCGGCCCTCACCCGCGAGGTGGGCCTGGCCCGCGGCGGGGAGGACATCCGCCTGCAGGTGCGTCGCGAGGGCCGGGTGCAGGACATCGTGGTCCGCTCGGGCGTGCGTCCCTCCGAGGCGGTCCTGGCCAGGACCGGTTATGACGTCCAGCCGCAGACCGACGCCTCCAGGCCCGGCGCTCGCGTGCTCGGTATGAGCCTGTCGCCCAAGGAGGGCGGCGGGGTCGCGGTCGAAAGCGTCGCCGGCAATTCCGACGCCGGCCGCAAGGGCCTGCGCCAGGGCGACGTGATCCTGCAGGCCGGCGATCAGAAGGCTCAGTCGCCCGCCGACGTGGCCAACGCCGTCGCCGCCGCGCGCAAGGCCGGACGGCCCAGCGTGCTGCTGATGGTGGCCCGCGACGGCCGCCGAACCTTCGTGCCGGTGGAAGTGGGGACCGGCGCCGGCTGATCCCAAGGAGCGCGGCGCGGGACCGACCCAGGTCGCGCGCCGCGCCTTCCCGGCGTCTTTAGACCGTCGGCTCCTGATCGCTCATCTGGTAGGCGGGGAGCGCTCCCCCGGCCACGGCCTCGAGGTCCTCGATCCGCCCGCGCAGGGCCGCCACCAAGGCCTCCAGGACCTCCACTCGCTGGCGCAGATCGTTCAGATCTTCGGCTTGGCTGGCCATGCGGGACGACTCCTGGGGCGATGACGGGCGGGCTCCGCATTTCCTATAGCGAACCGCACTGCACCCGATGAACGGAAATCATCTCCCGCGACGGCGATGACATCCGACGACGGAGGCTGCTCAACCGGCCGGGGAAACGCCGCGACGGCGCCGCTTCCATGGGTAAAACTGAGCCGTTACGGCTCTTTAACCGCTGTGGACCGGGAGCCGGATCACGGTTAACGAATGGCCCAGTGGCCTGCCGCGACGCCGGTTGGGGTTTGAAGACATGAAAACACTTCTCGCAGGAGCCGCCGCGTCCACCCTGCTGCTCAATCCGTTCGGCATGGCGTACGCCCAGGCTCCCGACCTGCCCCCCAACGCCGTGGTCGGCCATTGCTACGGCAAGGTGCTGGTCCCCGAGCAGTCCGAGACCTACACCGAACAGGTCCTGGAGACCCCCGCCCGCACCGAGGTCAGGGTGTTTCCGGCGGTCATGGGCGAGGTCGAACAGCGGGTTGTCGCCACCGAGGCCTACACCCAGCGCGAAACCATTCCGGCGACGTACCGCACGGTCGTCGAAACCGTGGTCGTCCGCCCCGCGGGCGTGCGGCGCGAGACGGTCCCGGCGGTCGTGGAGACCGAGACTCGACAGGTCCTGGTCCGGCCCGCCCGCACCGTGTGGAAGCGCGGCGCTCCCGGCCCGCACAATGTGGTCGTCCCCGGCTCCAGGCGCGTCGTCGCCACCGGCGAGGTGATCTGCCTGGTCGAGGTCCCGGCCGAATACCGCACCGTCACCCGCACGGTGGTCAGGCGGCCCGAGACCGTCCGCGAGGTTCCGATCCCCGCCGAGACGGCGACCGTGACCCGCCAGGTCCTCGACCAGCCGGCCCGGGTGATCGAGCGCCAGGTCCCGGCCACCTACAAGACCGTCCGCGTACCCACGGTGATCCAGCCCGAGCGGACCGAAACCATCCAGATCCCGGCGACCTACCGCACCGTCGTCAGGCAGCGGACCACAGCTCCCAGCCGCTTCGAATGGCGCGAGGTCGCCTGTCAGCAATCCCAAGGCGGCCCTGCGACAGGCTACGGCGCGCCGCCGCCTCGGCGTGCGCCCCCGCCGGCCGCCTATCACGACCAGGGCGGCTATCTGGCGAACCCGGCGGCCCCGGCGGCAGGGGGCGACACCACGGTGCGGTCGATGCAGTCGGCCCTGCACGACAGGGGCTATTACAACGGCCCCATCAACGGCCTGTTCAGTCAGCAGACGCAGGACGCCATGACCCGCTTCCAGCGCGACGCCCACCTGGCCGTCGGCCGCCTTACGCCGGAGACGGCGGGGGCCCTGGGGCTCGCGCGCTAAGCCGCAACGCCCTTCCGGCTCAGTTGGTCAGGATAAGGGGCGCGGGGGCGACGCTTCCCTTGAGGCCCTTCAGGTCGCGGACCGCGTCCAGGAAGGCGTACAGGACCGGGCCGGCCTGATCGTCGCTTGCGGCCAGGGACAGCACCGCGTGGCCCGTCGGGGTGGCGGACTCGAAGCTGCGCTTGGCCGCGACCTTGGTTCCGCTTCCGTCGATGGCGCTGAGGACGAAGGACCACAGCTCCGACACGGGTTGGCCGACCAGTTCCACAGCCCCGGGATCGCGGGATTTGCACACCACCTGTTCGGGGGTGTTCCGGATCAGGGCCATGCGCCGCCGGGTGCACTCGGACGCAAGGCGCGGCGCGATCACGGCGGGCGGCCCGTCCTCGAAGAGCACTTCGGCCGCGGCCCGCGTTGCGCCCGCCTCGACCACCGCGACGGGAACGGAGATGGGCGTGTGAGGCCGGCTCGCGCAGCCCGCAAGCGTAGCCATGGTCAAGACCAGCGCGCCCGCGCCAAACCGATCCATCACGGCGGAATGTCCCCCAGCGGCCGGACCCGCGTCGAAATCCGGGCGGCAATTGAAACACGCAACGACCGCCAGGGGAAATCACGGAGTAGAGGGCGATCACCCCGGCTCCGACGCCGTCCCGGAAGGCGCGATCTGAGTCCCGAAGGACAAGTTCGGCGGGACGAACGCGTCGACACCCGGCGGTTGAAGCGGCTATTGGCAGACTTGGCGCGGAACGGACTTGTCTAATTTCGGAGGACGGCACAGTCTCCGTCACGTTCGGCGCCGCTCCCCTGCGACGGAGCCGAGATAAATCTACACTGCGTGACAACAAAAATAGGGGCGAGCGTGACTTCATCTGACAGAGAAATGGGAGCCATCGTCGACCCGGCCAAAGCCGAGCAGGGGCGCGTTGGACTCACCCTCGCACTATGTTTCCTGGGTTCTCTGGTCGAAGGATACAGCCTTCAATCCGCTGGCGTTGCGGCGCCGAAATTCGCGCGCGCCCTTCATTTGCACGCCGGTTCGATTTTTGACTTCCAGAACAATCTGACCTGGGTCTTGAGCAGCAACGCCCTTGGCCTGTTTATCGGCGCCGCGATCGGCGGCCGGTTGGCCGACAAGATCGGGCGCAAATGGATTCTGACCCTGTCCATGATGGCGTTTGCGCTGTTCACCTTTGGATCGGCGCTGGCGAACGACTACGGCACAATGGTGTTGATGCGTTTCCTCACGGGGCTGGGCCTGGGCGGCGCCATGCCCAACATCATCGCGATCGCGGCGGAGACCGGCTCCCAGAAAACGCGCGTCGCCCGCGTGACGATCATCACAGGATCGCTTCCCGCCGGCGGTGCATTGGTCAGTCTTTTTGTATTCGGCGCAGGTCCAGATCTTGATTGGCGCAATGTCTTTTATCTGGGCGCCGCGCTTCCATTGATTGTTTCTCTGCTGATGGCCGTATTTTTGGCCGATGGATACCGGCCGAAATCTACCGAAAAGGCGATGACGACGACGCAGGCGCTGTTCGGCGATAAGCGCCTATGGAGCACCACCTATATCTGGATCAGCTTTTTCTTCACGATGGTTGCGCTTTACCTTCTGTTGAATTGGCTCGCGACCTTGATGAACGGGGCCGGCTACACCCCGCTGCAAGCGACCGTCGTGACCCTGTATTTCGGGGTCGGCGGCGCGGCGGGCGCATGGATTTTGGGCCTTACGTCGCGGATTATTTCGCGACCCTTGATCCTGACCATTTGCTACCTCGGCATGGCGGCGTCCATCTGGGTGCTGGCGGTGACGGACCACGATATCGCAAGCGCCAATGCGGCGGCGTTCGGAGCCGGCATTTTCGTGGTCGGCACGCAAGCCCTGCTGTTCGGAATGGCGCCCGATTACTACCGTCCCGAAATCCGCGGCGCGGGCGTCGGCTGGGCGGTGGCGATGGGCCGCGCCGGGTCGTTTTTCGGTCCCTTGCTGCCCGGCATAGTGGGGCCGAGCAAGGTGCTCTTTCTGTTGCTGCCGGTGATCGCCGCGGCCGGCTTCGCCGCCCTGCTTTTGACCAAGATCGGCATGCAGGACGGAGAGACGAAGGGGCGATCCTGACCCGGTTCGCCGTGGGCGAACACCAGGGCCGATAGTGTCGTCGCCGGCTGTAGCCATCGCGCCCTCGCCGGCGCGATGGCCTGCGGCTCGCGGTCAGGCCTGACGTGGCTCGAATAGGGGCCGGCTTTATGGCGCAGGGCCGCGACCTGCGCGCGGTCGCTTGACGCCCCATCTTACGGGTGTAGATTTTCCTGCCGTAAGGACGTGGGGCCCATGATCGTCACCATCGTCGCAAGCCAGGTCGTCGAGGCCGTCCTTCGCGCCAACATTATGATCGGGGCGGCGATCCTGCTGGTCCTGGGCTTGCGCCGGATTGTCCGGCGCCTGTTCGGGGCGGAGATCGCCTACGCCCTGTGGCTGGTCGTCCCGCTTGCGGCCCTGGGCGCCCTGGCCCCGGCCCGGACCCGCATCGTCGCCGCGGCGCTGGCCGCCACGACGTCCCAGACCCAGACGACCGGCCCCTTCGCCGATCTGCTGCACGCGGCCTCGCGATACAGCCTGGCGCTGAACCTGTGGCTGACCGGGGCGATACTGGCGGCCGCGGCCCTGTTGTGGGGCCAACTGCGTTTCCTGCTGCGCGAGCGCGCCGGGCGGGCCGGACCGGCCGTGGTCGGGGTGATCTCTCCCCGCTTCGTCACCCCCGCCGACTACGCCACCCGCTTCACCGCCGAGGAGCGCCAGATCATCCGCGCCCACGAGCACGCTCACCTGTCGCGCGGCGACGCCCAGGTCAACGCCGCGATCGCGGCCGTGCAGGTGCTGTGCTGGTTCAATCCCCTGGTCCACCTGGCCGCCCGTCTGGCCCGGCACGATCAGGAGCTGGCCTGCGACGCCTCGGTGCTTCGGCGTCTGCCGGTGACGCGCCGGCGCTATGCCGAGACCCTGCTGAAGACCCAGCTGGGGGCCGCGGCCCTGCCCTGGGCTGCCATTGGCCGGCCCCCGCCCGCCATCCCCTGGAGGAACGGATCGAGATGCTGCGCCGCACCGCGCCGGGAACGCGGCGGCGCCTGGCCGGCCGGCTGGCGGTCCTGGCCATGGCGCTTTCGGTCGGCGGCGGGGCCTGGCTGGCCAAACCGGTCCGCGGGGTCGCCGCCCCCGTCGCCGCGGCGGCCGGCCCCCCGGACCATACCATGCTGTTCCTGATCTATCGCCACGGGCCCCGACCGGCTCCGCCCGCTGGCTGAGGCCCCGCCGGCGAAGGAAGAAGCTAGTCCGCGAGGCGGAAGGCGATGGGGATCTTCACGATCGCGCCCTCGACCGGCCGGCCGTCCTCCATCCGCGGCTTCATCCTGAACAGCCCCGACAGCTTCAGCGCCGCCTCGCCGAAGCCAAAGCCGGCCGGGCCCTCGGCCAGGACCTGGCACTCGGCCACCGAACCCTTGGCCGTGACCTGGCACTGCAGCAGCACGCTGCCGGTCTTTTCCAGGCGCTGGGCCCGCTCGGGATAGAAGCGCGCCATGTCCTCCCCGCTCGGCCGCGACGACCAGTTGGGATTGGCGATCACCGGGGCAGAGGCCGGTTTGGCCGGCTCCGGCGGCAGGGCCTGCACCGGCGGCAGGGGCGGCGGCGGAACCGGCGCGATGGGCAGCGTCGGCGGCGGCGCGATCGAATCCGGGATCGACGGCGTCATGTGCGGGGCGAGCGGCGGCGGGGGCTGCTCCTGCTTGACCGCCGGCTTGGGCGGCTCGGGCGGCTTTTGCGGCTCGGCCCGGTTCAGGGTCACCACCGTGACGGGATCCTCGCCCCAAACCCTGTAATGCGGTGCGAACTTGGTCTCGTAGACGTAGTAGGCCAGCCCGCCGTGGGCGGCGATCGAGACCATGATGGCCAACCGGGTCCGCCATCCGCGCTTGCCGCCGCGCCTGTCCTGGTCCCAGAGCGGATCGTAACCATGTCCGGGAGCCGCTTGCCGTTGAGCCATGAGGCTCTCCCATCGGATCAATCGCCCGGCCGGAAGCCGGACGCGATTAGATTACGTCCGTAAGATATTAGCGGCAAGGAATTTTATTACGAGCGTAAGTTTGTCGGGCCGCAGATCGTCGGCGGACGGGACCCACCGGGTTAGAGTCGGAATGATTGGAGAAAATTGGCGCGCCCGGAACGATTCGAACGTCCGACCCTCAGATTCGTAGTCTGATGCTCTATCCAGCTGAGCTACGGGCGCGCATCCCGCGGGGCCAAAAGCCCCGGCGAGGGCGGGATACCTAGCGACTGAGCGCGCGCGATGCAAGCTGGGCGCTCAAACGATCGGCGGCGGGCCCGCGCGCTCGGGATCGAACAAGAAGGTTCGACGCCGGCCGTGGGAAGACTAAGAAGGCGGGCCTTTGGTCGGAGTCTCCATGCGCCTGCCCCTCGTCGCCTCGCTCGCCTTCGGTCTCGTCCTCGCGGCGCCGTCGGCCCAGGCCCAGTTCGCGCCGGGGGCGTCCGCGCCGGCCGCCGGCAAGGCCTCCACCGCTCCCCACGCCATGGTCTCCGCCGCCAACCCCCTGGCCGTGCAGGCGGGGATCAAGGTGCTGAAGGCCGGCGGCGGCGCGGTGGATGCGGCGGTGGCGATCCAGGCCGTGCTGGGGCTGGTGGAGCCGCAGAGCTCGGGCCTCGGCGGGGGCGCCTTCATGCTCCACTACGACGCCGCCCACCGCAGGGTCACCGCCTACGACGGCCGCGAGGTCGCGCCGGCGGGGGCGACCCCGGACATGTTCCTGGGCCCCGACGGCAGGCCCCTGACCTTCGCCCAGGCGGTGGTCTCGGGCCGGGCCACCGGCGTGCCCGGCGCCGTCGCCATGCTGTATCTGGCCCAGAAGGAGCACGGACGACTGGCCTGGAAGGCCCTTTTCGGCGACGCCGCCGCCCTGGCCGACGCCGGCTTCGTGGTCAGCCCGCGCCTGGCCGGCTACCTGGGTCAGCGTTTCCCCCAGTCGGGCCAGCCCGACGTGGTCCGCTATTTCACCAAGCCGGACGGCGGGGTCTACCAGGCCGGCGACGTGCTGAGGAACCCCGCCTACGCCGCCACCCTGCGCCGGCTCGCCGCGGAGGGGCCGGACGCGATCCTGAAGGGCTCCATCGCCGCCGACATCGTGGCGCGCACCCACGCCGAGCCCTTGCCGGGGACCATGACCCTGGCGGACCTGGCGGGCTACAAACCCAGGAAGACCGAGGCCCTCTGCCGGCCCTACCGCGCCTATAGGGTCTGCACGCCCCAGCTGCCCTCGGGCGGGGCGGCGCTGCTGGAGCTGCTGGGGATCCTGGAACGCACGGACATCGCCGGACGCGGGCCCAGGGACGCCCAGGGCTGGTACCTGTTCGCCGAGGCCAGCCGGCTGATGTACGCCGACCGCGACCAGTACCTGGGCGACCCGGCCTTCGTGCCGGCGCCCGTGAACGGCCTGCTCGACCCGGCCTATCTGAAGGCCCGCGCCGCCCTGATCGGCGAGACGGCGCAGAAGTCGGTGGCGCCGGGCAAGCCCCCGGGCGCGGCGGCGATGGGACTCGACCGCACGGCCGAACCCGGCGGCACCTCCAACTTCACCGTCGTCGACGCCCACGGCGACGTGGTGGTGATGACCACCACGGTGGAGAGCATCTTCGGCACGGGGCGGATGGTCGACGGCTTCTTCGTCAACAACCAGCTGACCGACTTCTCCTTTTCCCCCCTCGGCCGGGACGGGCGCCCCGCCGCCAACGCCGTGGCCCCGGGCAAGCGGCCCCGGTCCAGCATGACCCCGACCCTGCTGCTGGACCGCCAGGGCCGGTTCCAGGCCTCCATCGGCTCTCCCGGCGGCAACTCGATCATCGACTATGTGGGCAAGACCATCGTGGCGATGACCGACTGGAAGCTGTCCATGCCCGCGGCCATCGCCCTGCCCAACCTGGTCGCCCGCGGCGACGTGGTGGCGACGGAGGAGGGCCTGGACCCCGCAATCGTCGCGGGGCTGCAGGCCAGGGGCATGACCCTCGCCCCCAACCGCGGGGAGAACTCAGGTCTGCATGGAGCGGTGAAGGTGAAGGACGGCTACCTCGGCGCCGCCGACCCGCGCCGCGAAGGGATCGCCGTCGGCTTCTGAGCTGGGCCGGGAACAGGCCCCTCGCCTCACGCCGCCGGCAGCCGCAGTTCGAACACCGCCCCGTCCGCGTCGGACTTGGCCAGCTCCAGGTCCCCGCCGTTGGCGCGGGCGAGGTCGCGGGCGATGGCCAGGCCCAGGCCCGTGCCGCCCGCCCGGACCGAACCGGCGAAGGGCTGGAACAGGTGCGCGCGGGCGCGGTCGGGCACGCCCGGACCGTTGTCGGCGATGGTCACGGCCACCAGGCCCCCATTCGCGCGCGCACCGGTCCGCACCCAGCCCTCGCCGGGTCCCTTGGCGCTGTCGCCCTCGACCGCCTCGCGGGCGTTGCGGAACAGATTGACCAGGATCCGGTGCAACTGCTCGGGGTCGGCGAACACCGTCAGGCTTTCCGCCATGTCGAGCTGCAGGGCCACCCCTTCCGCGGTCAGCCCGGCGTCCTCGGCGGCGATCTCGGCGGCGGGGGCCAGGGCCACAGGGCGGGGTTGGGGCGGCTGCTCCTCGCTCTTGCCGAAGTCGAGCACGTCCTGGGCCAGGCGGATCGCCCGGTTCAGCGCCCGCTCCAGGCGCGGCAGGGCCTTGACCACCCGCGGGTCGCCCGAATCGGTCAGGCGTTCGAAGGCCATCTGGGCGCTGGTCAGGATGTTGCGCAGGTCGTGGTTGATCTTGGCCACCGCCTCGCCCAGCGAGGCCAGCCGGGCCCGCGACAGCAGGGCCGCACGCAGCTCGTCCTGCATCCTCGACAGCTCGGCCTCCGCCCGGCCGATCTCGTCGTGGCGGCCCGACTGCTTCAGCCGTCCGGCCGGATCCTCGGGGCGCTCGCGGAACCGCTCCATCGATTCGGTGATCCGCCGCATCGGCCGGATCAGGAACACGCTGAGGGAGGCGTAGACCAGGGCCCCGGCGACGATGAAAACGAAGGCGGTCGCCGCGGCAAGGTTCAGCAGGTAGGCGATCATGTCCCGCCGAAGCTGGGCGGTGGGGGTGAGGATCTCGATGAAGTCGCCGCTGCGGAAGCGGGGCTTGGCCACCACCCGCAAGACGAACTGGTCGCTGCCGTAGGCCAGGGTGCGGAATGGGGCGGCGATCCACGGCCCGGGGTTCCACCGGCGCAGGTCGACCAGCTCCGGGGTGCGGATCAGGCGCGGGGCGGACAGCACTAGGCGCCGGACCCCGTCGCTCTGCAGGGCCACCTGGATCACCCCGGCGCCGGTCAGCAGCTCCCCGGCCAGTTGGTCCGACACGATCCCCGCCGGGGCCGCGTCGACGGCCAGGGAGGCGAGTTCGGCGGCGCGGACCCGGTCGGTCAGCCAGCCCTCCTCGAAGGCGGCGAGCGAGGGGCCCAACACCAGAAGCTCGGCCAGCATGACGAACAGCGCCGTCAACAGCAGCAGGCGGGCCGACAGCCCTCCCGGCCAGGAAAGGCGGCGCGGCCAAGCGATCAAGGCCATTCGCCCTCGTTTAGATGGCGCGCGCCCGGAGGCCGAGGCGTCGGGCAGGTCGAGGGCACTCTAGCCCACCCGCTCCCGCAGGGACACAGGGGTCAGACGCCGTTCCGCCCAAGCGGGATGCGAAAAGGCGGACACCGGTTTTTCGCGCAAATCCGGCTCTGAACGCGCAGAATCGCCCGGCCTCACTGGGGCGCGTCGGTCAGGCTCGCCTGTCGGCGCATACGCCACGCGTGGAACAGCAGGGGGGCGAGCGACAGGAAGGCCAGGCCGAACAGGGGCAGATAGACCTGCGGGTCGAACAGCAGCGACAGGTCCGGGGTTTCGCCCCGGTCGAACACATGGCCGAGGCCCGCGCCGATGTTGGAATAGATGAAGGTCGAGGGCAGGATTCCGAGGGCGGTGGCGATCACATAGGTCCTCAGCCGGATGCGCACGAAGCCGGCGGCGATGTTGATCAGCCAGAACGGCACCGCCGGGATCAGCCTCAGCACCAGCAGGTAGGAGAAGGCGTTGGTCCGCACGCCGACTTCGATCCGGGCGAGCATGCCGCCGCCCTGGGCGTAGCGCTTCAAGAGATCCCCCAGAGCCGAACGGGCCACCAGGAACATCAGCGTCGCCCCCGTGCTCGCCCCCGCCACCGCCGCCAGGCTGCCCAGCAGGGGACCGAACAGGAAGCCCCCCGTCATGGTCATGATCATGGCTCCGGGGATGGAGAAGGCCACCACGGCCACATAGACCAGCATATAGACCAGCACCCCCGCCACCGGATGGGCGTGGACCTGGGCCAGGAGCTGCAGGCGGCGGGCCTGGAGCATCTCCAGCGACAGATAGCGGTTCAATCCGGTGGCGAAGACCAGGACCAGGCCAAGGGCGACCACCGCCAGGGGCAGGACCTTGGTCCAGCGCCTCGAACCCGGCGGCGCCGGCGCGCCCGCATCGCCGTCGGCGTCAAGGTCGGTCTCAGGAAGCTTGAAGGACTGCATCCGCCGCAAGAGAGCATGCTACGGGTCCGGATCAAAGCGTGACCGACAGGCGCCCGCAGCCCACGCCTCAGTTGACAGAACCGGCCTCTTACCCTATCGACCCCGGCTCAATTCGTTCGGGAGCTATTGCTGTGAAGCGGACCTTTCAACCCAGCCGACTGGTGCGTGCACGCCGTCACGGCTGGCGCTCGCGCATGGCCACCAAGAACGGCCGCAAGGTGATCCAGCGCCGCCGCGCCCGCGGCCGCAAGCGCCTGACCGCCTAGTCTCTTAATTTCGCTCCTCCCGGCGGTGGATGGATAGCCCCCACCCCAAACTCGAAAAACTCCGCAAGCGCTGGCAGTTCCTCGCCCTGGCGCGTGGAAAGAGCGCGGCCCGCGGCGCGGTGGTGATCCAGGCCCTGCCCAGGACCGAGAATCCCGACCCCGGCCGGATCGGAGTCGGTTTCACCGCAACCAAGAAGATCGGCGGCTCGGTCCAGCGCAACCGGGCCAAGCGCCGGATGCGCGAAGCGGCCCGTGCGCTTTTGCCCCTGCACGGACAGGGCGGACATGACTATGTGTTGATCGCCCGGAACGGCGCGATCACACGCCCATGGGCTCGCCTGCTTGACGACGTCGAGAGCGCATTGATAAGCCTCGCCGCCGGGGGCGACGACCCCAGACCCGCGCGCAAGCCGCGGACATCCGCCCCACCCCGGCCGGCCTGACGCGAGGCCGCCCAGACCGGTTCAAAGTCCGTCCATGGAACCAGACAACTCCCGCAACACGATGCTGTTCGTGGTCTGCGCCGTGGCGATCCTGATCGTCTATCAGATCTTCATCATGCGCCCGGCCCAGCAGCGCCAGGCCGAAGAGGCGCGCCAGCACGCCGCCATCGCCGCCGCCAATCCGATCGCCGCCGCCACGCCGGGGGCCTCGGTCTTCGTCAACCGCGACGAGGCCCTGGCGCAGAGCCCGCGCATCGGCATCGACACCCCCGACCTGAAGGGGTCGATCTCGCTGAAGGGCGGCCGGATCGACGACCTGTTCCTGAAGAACTACCCCCAGACCATCGGCAAGGACTCGCCTCCGGTGGAGCTGTTCCGCCCCGAAGGCGCCAAACAGGCCTATTTCGCCGACCTGGGCTGGACCGGCGGCGGCGCCGCCCCCACCCCCAACACGGTCTGGACCAAGGCCTCCGGCGACCGGCTCGGCCCCGGCAAGCCGATCTTGCTGACCTGGGACAACGGCCAGGGCCTGACCTTCAACCGCGCCATCACGGTGGACGACCAGTACATGTTCACCGTCGTCGACACGGTGATCAACCATGCGGCCGGGCCGGTGCAGATCGCCCCCTACGCTTCGGTGCAGCGGCAGGGCCTGCCCGGCGACCTTGCCAACAATCCGATCATCCACGAAGGCGCGGTCGGCCTGTTCGGCCAGCCGGGCGCCAACGGCCAGCTGAAACTGATCAAGTTCAAGGACTGGAAGAAGAAGGGCCAGGAGGCCGCGGCCTCCACCGGCGGCTGGTTCGGCGTCACCGACAAATACTGGCTGGCCGCAGTGATCCCCGACCAGAGCGAAGCGGTGCAGGGGACCTTCCGGGTCTCCACCGTCAACGGCGTCGACGTCTACGAGGCCAATTTCGTCGCTCCCCCGCGCAGCCTCGCCCCGGGTCAGCAGACCGTCCAGACCACCCACGTCTTCGCCGGGGCCAAGAAGGTCTCGGTGCTGCAGGGCTATCAGGCGAGCCTGGGCGTCCCCCGCCTCGACGACTCCGTCGACTGGGGCAACTTCTGGTTCTTCACCCGGCCGATCTTCTGGTTGCTGTCCAAGTTCTACGGCTTCGTCGGCAACTTCGGCCTCTCCATCCTGCTGCTCACCATCACCGTCCGGACCCTGTTCTTCCCCCTGGCGAACAAGTCCTACGAGTCGATGACGAAGATGAAGAAGCTCCAGCCGCAGATGGAGGAGATCAAGAAGAAGAACGAGAAGGACCCCGCCAAACAGCAGCAGGAGATCATGGAGCTGTACAAGCGGGAGAAGGTGAACCCGCTCGCCGGCTGCGCCCCGCTGTTGATCCAGATTCCGGTGTTCTATTCGCTGTACAAGGTGCTGTTCGTCACCATCGAGATGCGGCACGCGCCTTTCATCGGCTGGCTGCGCGACCTGTCGGCGCCCGACCCCACCACCATCCTCAACCTGTTCGGCCTGATCCCGTGGAACCCGGCGACGACGCCGATGATCGGGTCGATCCTGGGAACCACCCTGCACGTCGGCGTGCTGCCGGTGCTCTACGGCTTCACCATGTGGCTGACCCAGGCGATGAGCCCGCCGCCTTCGACCGATCCGACCCAGAAGCTGATCTTCCAGTTCTTCCCGATCATCTTCACCTTCACCCTGGCCCGCTCCCCGGCCGGCCTGCTGCTGTACTGGACGTTCTCCAACCTGTTCACCATCGTTCAGCAGTACGTGATCATGCGCCGGTTCAAGGTCGACAACCCGATCGACGGCATGATCGCACGCCTGAAGGGGCGGCCCGCCGCGGCCAACGGCTAGGATGGACCCGGTCTTCACCCCCGAGGCCGTCGAGGAGGCCCGGGTGCTGTTCGCCCGGCCGACCGAGTTCCTGCTCGGCGCGGCGGCGGTGGAGCAACTGCCCGCCCCCGACCTGCCGGAGGTCTGCTTCGCCGGGCGCTCCAACGTCGGCAAGTCGAGCCTGATCAACGCCCTGGTCGGCCAGAAGAAGCTGGCCCGCGCGTCCAACGAGCCGGGCCGGACGCGGGAGCTGAACCTGTTCCTGCTGGACGAGCGGATGCGGCTGGTCGACCTGCCCGGCTACGGCTGGGCCCAGGCCGGCAAGAAGGTGACGGCCAAGTTCCAGAACCTCGGCCGGGCCTATCTGCGCGGCCGTCCGAACCTGAAGCGGGTCTATCTGCTGATCGATTCCCGCCACGGGCTGAAGAGCGTCGACAACGAGGCCCTGGACGCCCTGGACCTGGCGGCGGTGTCCTACCAGATCGTGCTGACCAAGGCCGACAAGCTACGCTCCGACGCCGCGGTGGAGGCTGTCCGGGTCGCCACGGTCAAGGCGGTGGCCAAGCGTCCGGCCGCCTTCCCCCGCATCGCCGTGACCTCGGCGGAGACCGGATACGGCATCCCGGAGCTGCGGGCCGAGATCGCCCAGGCGGCGTTTCAGTAAACGCACCAGGTCAGCACGCCGAGCATGCCGATCACCGCGCCCCACAGGAACAGGCGCGGGGCGATCCGGTCGAAGTCGTTCGCGCTGATCCGTCTCATCCGCCGCCGATCCCTTCCATCACCCGCCCCGACCCGCCGCAGGTCGGGCACGTCTCCTCCGCCAGCCGGCCGGACCCGTTGCAGGTGCGGCAGACGTCCTCCCCCGCCCCGGGCGTGCCGGGCGCGGCCTCGTCGCCGGGATTGAGGGGCGGATCGTCGGGCATGGCGAATTCATAACCCATGGCCCCCGCTTCCGGTTTCCGCTAATGGGCCGCGCATGGACAAGGAACGCGAACTCCCCGACGCGGAAGCCGGCTGGGCCACCGCCCACACCCTGGCCGAAGCCCTGCCCTATATCCAGATCTACGACCGCGAGACGGTGGTGATCAAATACGGCGGCCACGCCATGGGCGAGGAGGCCGTGGCGCAGAAATTCGCCGCCGACGCGGTGCTGCTGAAACTGATCGGGGTGCACCCGGTGGTGGTCCACGGCGGCGGCCCGCAGATCAGCCGCATGCTGGAGAAGGCCGGGGTCAAGTCGACCTTCATCGACGGCCTGAGGGTCACCGACGCGGCCACCATGGAAGTGGCCGAGATGGTCCTGTCCGGCCAGATCAACAAGGAGATCGTCCACTGGATCAACCGCGCCGGGGCCGAGGCCGACGTGCGCGGGGTGGGCCTCTCCGGCAAGGACGCCCGGCTGATCACGGTCGAGCAGGTCCGCCGCCAGCGCAAGAACCCACGCACCGGCGAGCTGGAGTGGATCGACTTCGGCTTCGTCGGCGAGCCCCGCAAGGTCGACCCGAAGATCATCGAGGACCTGATCGGCTCCCCCGACGACTACATCCCGGTGGTGGCGCCGATCGGGGTGTCGGAGGCGGGCGAGACCTACAACATCAACGCCGACACCGTCGCCGGCGCCCTGGCCGGGGCGCTGAGCGCCAAGCGCATGCTGCTGCTCACCGACGTGCAGGGGGTGCTGGACGCCGACGGCGCGCTGATCCGCCAGATGACCGTGGCCGAGGCGCGCAAGGCCATCGCCGACGGGGTGGCCAAGGGCGGCATGATCCCCAAGCTGGAGACCGCCATCGAGGCGGTCGAGGCCGGGGTCGAGGCGGTGGTGATCATGGACGGCCGTCGTCCCCACGCCATGCTGGTCGAGCTGTTCACCGAGCATGGGGCGGGAACGCTGATCAGCCCGTGAGGGCGGCGCCGGACCTGGCCCACGTCGACACCTGGCTGTTCGACCTGGACGACACCCTCTATCCGCCCGAGTGCGAGCTGATGGCCCTGGTGGACCGGCGGATGACCGCCTTCGTCCAGCGCCAGACCGGCCTGCCCTTCGACGAGGCCCGGGCTCTGCAGAAGCGCTACTTCCACGAACACGGCACCACCCTGGCCGGGCTGATGGCCTTCCACGGGGTCGAGCCGGCGGCCTTCATCGCCGAGGTGCAGGCGGTGTCGATGGACAACGTCCGGGCCGACCCCCGCCTGCGCGCCGCCCTGCAGCGCCTGCCCGGCCGGCGGCTGGTGTTCACCAACGCCGGCGGCGCCTATGCGGAGAAGGTGCTGGAGCGCCTGGGCGTCGCCGACCAGTTCGAGGACGTCTTCCACATCGAGGCGGCCGACTACATCCCCAAGCCCCAGGTGCGGACCTTCGAGCGGATGATGGCCCGCCACGGGGTCGCCGCCCGGACCAGCGCCTTCTTCGAGGACACCGAGCGCAACCTCGCCCCGGCCGCGGACCTGGGCATGACCACGGTGCTGGTCGGGCCTCACGCCTTGACCTCGACCGCCCCTTTCGTCCACCACCGCGCCGAAGCCCTGGCCCCGTTCCTCGAGGCCGCCCAGATCGCCGACAAGACCCAGGACCCACGATGACCGACGCCGCCCTCCCTGACGCCGACCTGCAGGCCGCCGTGGAAGCCGCCTGGGAGGCCCGCGACGGCCTTTCGCCCAAGACCCAGGGCATCGAACGCCACGCCGTGGAGGCGGCCCTGGAGGCCCTCGACTCCGGGCGCCTGCGCGTGGCCGAGAAGACCGGCGGCGACTGGGTGGTGCGCCAGTGGCTGAAGAAGGCGGTGCTGCTGTCCTTCCGCCTCAACGACAACGAGCAGATCGGCGGCGGCTGGGACAAGGTCCCGCTGAAGTGGGCCGGCTGGGCCGACTCGGACTTCCGCGCCGCCGGCTTCCGCGCGGTGCCGGGGGCGGTGGCGCGCAAGGGGTCCTACGTCGCCCGGAACGCCGTCCTGATGCCCTCCTTCGTCAACATCGGCGCCTATGTCGGCGAGGGGACCATGGTCGACACCTGGGCCACGGTCGGCTCCTGCGCCCAGATCGGCAAGAACGTGCACCTGTCCGGCGGGGTGGGCATCGGCGGGGTGCTGGAGCCCCTGCAGGCCAATCCGACCATCATCGAGGACGGCTGCTTCATCGGCGCCCGCTCCGAAGTGGCCGAAGGGGTGATCGTCGAGGAGGGAGCGGTGCTGTCGATGGGGGTCTATCTGGGCGCCTCGACCAAGATCGTCGACCGCGCCACCGGCGAGGTGTTCCGCGGCCGGGTGCCGGCCTATTCGGTGGTGGTGCCGGGAACCCTGCCGGCCGCAAACGGCGGCCCGAGCCTCTACTGCGCCGTCATCGTCAAGCGCGTGGACGCCCAGACCCGGTCGAAGACCAGCGTCAACGAACTGCTGCGGGAATAGGCCCGCGCCTTACGCCGGCGCGGTCGCCCTCCCTATCTAGGGTGACCGTCGGCCCGTGAAGGGAGACCCGCGTGAACCTGGACCCGCTGTTTACCGCCGGCTTCAACCTCGTCGACTGGAAGGCGGTCTGGGACTTCACGCGGAAGTCGGCGCCCATCGTCACCGCCCTGATCGCCCTGCTGATCTATCTGGAGGCCAAGCGGCTGCGGCAGATCGAGTGGCTGGCGAAGTCGATCACCAACTGGCAGGACTTCAACAAGCTGCTGATGGACCAGGCGGTCGCGACCCGCTGGGCCGCCATCCGCGAGGGCCAGGTCGCCTGGTCGCAGATCGACCAGAGGGACCGGCAGATCATCTACGCCTTCCTCAACGTGCTGGTGTTCGAGTTCAAGGCGGCGCGCACGGGGGTGCTCTCCCGGAGCTACGCCGACACCTCGGTGTCGGAGAACATCCTCTATTTCCACAGCCTGTGGCCGGACCTGTACGACCATCTGCTGCGAGACGGGTGGCCGACCGATTTTGTCCTGTTCGCGGACAAGGCCATCGCCCGCGGCCGGCGCAGCAAAGCTGTCCGGCACACCGCCAAGCCGGTCGCCAAGCCCGCCGCCTCGGATCAGGCCGAGGCGGCCAAGCCTGAAAGGACCCCGCCGCCGCATGCCTGAAGCGCGTCCGGACGTCCCTGCCCTGTTGGTCTGACGCCGGAGGGGGGCTCTCGCGGCGAGGCCCCCCGCGGGGAGAAGGACGCCGACGCTGCGGCCGGATCAGGAGGCGGTTCCGTTGCGGCGAGAGAGGCAGGTGTCGCGCTTCCCGACGCCAACCCCTCATCAGTCGGCTCCGCCGACAGCTTCTCCCGCAAGGGGAGAAGCGGATCGGGGGGCGACAGCCCCAGCTCCCGGCAGATGCGGGCCACGGTCTCGGCGATCGGGCGCTCAAATAGGTCGGCGCAGTCGTCCTCGTCCCGCAGGCGCTCCCAGGCGTCGCCGGACAGCCGCTCGATCTCGTCCTCGTCGTCGTGTTGCGTTTCGATGGCCTGTTCGACGAGGCGATGGATGCGCCGCGTGCGCGCCTGGACCTGCGCCGACCGCGCCAGGGCGTCGGTCCGGTCGAGCGCCGCCAAGTCCTTGAGCAGCCGCGACTGCAGGGCGATGGTCATGCGGACGGCGCGGGCGACCCGCGCATAGGTCAGGGCCGGATCGGCCGCGGCCGGGGCCGCCTCGGCGATCTCCATCCCGATCTCGGCGAGGCGCGTCAGCATCGCGAGCTGCCGCTCGACCAGGGCGCGCGCCGGATCAACCGGAACCGGACCGGCCGGAACCGCATCGACGGCGGCGCTTGCGGGATCGACGTGCAACATGGAACGCAAAGTGAACGGAGGCTCGTCGAACAAGTCAAGGCATGCTCCCCTTCTCCCCTTGCGGGAGAAGGAGACCCCGCGCTAGCTTCGGCCGGGCGCTGCTGCGGGCGATACGAACGCCCCTTACCCCTCCTCGTCCGGCTCCCGCTCCAAATGCGGCCCTTCCGGGACGCCGGCCGCGCGGCCCGCGGGAATGAGGATGTCCCGGTTCACCGCGTCGCGCCGCACTTGAATCCTACCGGACGACGCCAATTCACAGATTATGTAACCGCCATCCCCAACGTACATGGATCGGATGTCCGTCCAGGCTATCCGGCCCGATCCGAAAGGACCGCTGTGAACGATGCCGTCCTCCTCGACCGTGATGCTCCAACAAAGCCCCGCGAGTATGGCGACGACCCCTCCAGGGACGACCACCGCCAGGTCGAAAATTCCTATTGCGAGGTCGTCGACCTTGGCCGGAACGTGGAAACTGTAGCCGATGGAAAAGACGATGAGCGCCGCGAACACCAAGGCCATCACCCCCAAGGCGATCGGTCGCGACGACATCCGGACGACGTTGGGCGGCGGCGGCTTGCGAAGCCGGTCGAAGATCGCCGCGAGGCCCCAGTAGACCCCGAAGAGCGCCGCTAACCCGGCCGCGACGCCGAGCCAGTCCAAGAGCCCAGGCGGGGGCGGCGGTCCTGTCAGCGTGTCCCGTGGCGGCATGGTCGGCAGTCCCCCTTTCGGGCCCCAGCGCCCCTACCCCCGCGGCTTGGCGCTGATGCGGCGGCCGTTCATCTCCATGTCGCCGGGCTTCATGTCGGCGGGGCAAGGGCCCAGCCACTTGGCGTCCATCACCATGTGGCTCTCGGCCAGTTGCGGCATGGGGGCGGGGGTCATGCGGGTAACCGATTCCATGTGGTAGCCCGTGCGGAAGTCCCCCCGCACCGTGCCGGAGGTGGCCATGGTCATGTCCTTCATGGTGCAGGTGGACGAATAGCTCCACCCGCCCCCCGGCGCGGGCAGGGGGACGCCGGCCTTGCAGTCGACCCCGCCCGGCGCGTTGGGCCCGGAGTTGCGGAACATCGCCCCCGCCTTCTCCTGGCTGGCGTCGGTGCATTGGCGGGTGGTCATGGTGGTCTTCACCGGCGCCGACATCTGTATGGTCATCTCCCACAGCCCGTCCCTGCGCATGGGCGGCTGAGCCAGGGCGGCGGCGGGGATCAGGACGGCGAGGGACGCGAGGGCGAGCGGAGACGGGACACGCATGGTTCGGGCTCCTTGAGGTGGCGGGGGGAGCCTAGCACGGCTTGACGGTGCTCAAAGCGGCTCGGGGAAATTCCCGCGAGCGGCCAGGGCTTCCGATTCCTTTTCGTCGATCCAGGCCAGGATGTCGGCCCCACACGCATCCATAAATTGAGCAAGTTCTTCAGCTTCCGAAGGCGAGCATCCGGCGCTGGAGCGGGCGCGTGGTCGTTTTCGCTTTGGCTCATGGCAGACAGCTTGGCGTCACGGCGGGCAGCTTGTTTTACCACGACCGACAGCCTGGAGCACGGGGCCAGGAGATCCCGTCCCCGTGTTCCCTGAAATCCGCAGCCTCGGTAATATGTATGGTGTCCCGGAAATCCGGAAACCCATGCGTAGCACGGGGCGCGGATTGGGCTAGGTCGGTCGTCTCAGCCGGTAGACGCCCCGGCCGACGAATTCGAGCAGGCCCTGGTCGCGCAGCACCTGGAGCTGCTGCCGGATTTTTGGCCGGACGTTGTTGTTGCCCGGATAGAGGCCGCTCAAGCGATCCTCGAAGGCATAGACGTCCGACAGCTCGAACTCGGGCCGGTCGATGGCCTCCACGCACTTCAGCACCTCGATCAACCAGCCTCGTGCCGCAAGGCTCTGGTCGCGCAGGAAGAGCGTCGCGCTCCATTGTTCAAGCACCGCGTCCTTCGGCAGGGCGACGCCGCCCCGGACCACATAAATCTTGCCGACCTCGGGCACGTCCTTCAGCAGGATGTTGCAGCCCACCCAGCCGGCGCGCCGGGCGGTCTGCGCGAGGGGCTTTCGCTCCTCGATGATCTCCGGAACGAAGAAGTGCTTGGGCATGACGAAAAGGTCGGTCACCGACCGGGCGGCGAGATCGTAGTTCATCAGGACGAGGTTGGGATTATTGCTGGCGGCCAGCCGCGCGCACATCGTCCCGTAGGCGCCGTCGACCACTTTCGAGCCGAAGCGTCCCTTCTGGCTCTTGAGCTCGTATTCCTCGTCGCAGACCCGGCAGACGAAATCGGCCACCGGCCGATTGGCGGCGAACCGTTCGAGCCGCGGCGCGCCGCAGTTGAGGCAGAACAACTGGAGCGCGACCCAACTTTCGGTCCAGACCCGCGCGTTCTGGGAGCCGCTGTCGAAGACCGCCGCCGCCTCCTCGAAGCCGAGCTTCATCCGGCAGTCAGGCGAGCTTGCCGCATTCGGTTCCCTCGATCTCGGCGCCCTCTTCGTCGAGAGTCACGAACAGGCAGGCGTCAAACTCGCTCACGTCGCGCCTGACCCAACTCTGTTCTTCGAACTGCTCGTTCGCGATCCAGGCGGCGTCTTCCGCCGTATCGGCGTCGACCCTGGCCGTGTAGTCGACATATGCGTCGCGGCGACAGAGCACGGTGAATCTCGGCATTTCACACCTCTCAGTCAAAGGAGCCGGATGGCCTGGCTATAGGCGCCGTCGCTTTCGACGACCCTGACGAAGCGTTCGTCGGCGGTCACCATGACCGCGCGTTCGGCGATGGCGACAGCCAAATAGAGGCAGTCGTAAGCCCCGTGACCCAGACGAACGCCAAGCGCATGGGCGTCCTGGATAAACGGTCCGGACGGCAGAAAGCGGATCGGGCCGTCGTGCAACTCCCGCAAGGCGTTCCGCGCCGTATCCGGCAGGATCAGACCGCGCCGAACCTGGATCGCCAGGACATTGGCGCATTCCAGCAGCAGGAAATCGGGCGCGACGAGCGGCTGATCGGCCAAGGCCCGAGCGCGATCGGAGCCTACTTCCTCGAAAATCCATTTCAAAGCGACCGAAGCGTCCGGAACCAGGGCCATCGCGGATGCTCAGCGGTGGTCGTCGCGAGCGCGGTCCGCCCGAAGCAACTCCAGGCTCGAGGGCCCGGGCAGAGGACCTATCTCCGCGCGCAGAGCATCCAGCCGGGCGAGCCAGGCCCTGGTATCGACGCCGACATTCTGGGCCAGGGCGCGGCGCGCTTCCTCCTCCATCGAGGTGCCGTTGCGGCCGGCCCGCGCCTTCAGCGCCGCGAGGACGGCGTCATCGAGATTGCGGATGACGATCTGGCCCATGCGGGAAGAAAATAGCAGAGAGGCGATATCAATGCAATCGCACCACTCCAATCCCTACGTCTTCCCACCCCGCTTCGGCCGCTCCGCATACCGCGCGCGGTATTCCGCCCGCGCCTGGGTCACCGCGGTCTTGTCCTCGGCGCCGCCGGCCATGCCGCTCATGGCGTCGTTGGCGAATTCCAGGTCCAAGAGCTTCAGCCGCTTGATCTCGTCGCGCAGCCGCGCCGCGGTCTCGAATTCCAGGTTGGCGGCGGCGTCGCGCATCTTGGCCTCCAGGTCCTTCAAGGTGGCCTGGAAGTTGGAGCCCAGGAACGGCTTGGCCTCCTCCGCCACGCCTAAGTCCACCGTCACCCGGTCGCCCTTCTCGAAGGGGCTGTTCATGATGTCGGCGATGTCGCGGCGCACGCTCTCCGGGGTGATGCCGTGTTCGAGGTTGTAGGCCTCCTGCTTCTCGCGGCGGCGGTTGGTCTCGGCCATGGCCCGCTCCATCGAGCCGGTGATGCGGTCGGCATAGAGGATCACCCGGCCGTCGATGTTGCGCGCCGCCCGGCCGATGGTCTGGATCAGCGAGGTTTCCGAGCGCAGGAACCCCTCCTTGTCGGCGTCGAGGATGGCGACAAGGGCGCACTCGGGGATGTCCAGGCCCTCGCGCAGCAGGTTGATCCCGACCAGCACGTCGAAGGTCCCCAGGCGCAGGTCGCGGATGATCTGGATCCGCTCCACCGTGTCGACGTCGGAGTGCATGTAGCGGACCCGCACCCCCTGTTCATGCATGTATTCGGTCAGGTCCTCGGCCATCTTCTTGGTCAGGACGGTGACCAGGGACCGGTAGCCGGCCCTGGCCACGTCCTTGATTTCGGCGATGACGTCGTCGACCTGGCTGAAGGGGCGCCCGTCGGGGGTCCTCGACACCGGGCGGATCTCCACCGGCGGGTCGATCAGGCCGGTGGGGCGGATCACCTGTTCGGCGAAGACGCCGCCGGTGCGGTCCATCTCCCACGGGCCCGGGGTGGCCGAGACGTGGGTGGTCTGGGGCCGCATGGCGTCCCACTCCTCGAACTTGAGCGGACGGTTGTCCATGCAGGAGGGCAGGCGGAAGCCGTACTCGGCCAGGGTGGTCTTGCGCCGGAAGTCGCCTTTGTACATGGCCCCGATCTGGGGAATGGTGACGTGGCTCTCGTCGGCGAACAGCAGGGCGTTCTCGGGGACGTATTCGAACAGGGTTGGCGGCGGCTCGCCCGGAAGGCGCCCGGTCAGGTAGCGGCTGTAGTTCTCGATCCCGGCGCAGGAACCGGTCGCCTCCATCATCTCCAGGTCGAAACGGGTGCGCTGTTCCAGGCGCTGGGCTTCAAGCAGTTTGCCGGTCTCGGTGAACCATTTCACCCGCTCCTCCATCTCCACCCTGATGTGGTCGATGGCCTGTTTCAGGGTCGGGCGCGGGGTGACGTAGTGGCTGTTGGCGTAGATCTTCACCGCGGGCAGGTCGGCGGTCTTCTTCCCCGTCAGGGGGTCGAATTCCATGATGCTCTCGACCTCCTCCCCGAACAGGGAGATGCGCCAGGCGCGGTCCTCGTAGTGGGCGGGGAAGATCTCGATCACGTCGCCGCGGCGGCGGAAGGTCCCCCGCGTGAAGGACGCGTCGTTGCGCTTGTACTGCAGGGCGACGAGGTCGGCCATCAGCCGCCGTTCGTCCACCACCTCGCCGACCTCCAGGCTGAAGGTCATGGCGGTGTAGGTCTCGACCGAGCCGATGCCGTAGATGCAGGAGACCGAGGCGACGATGATCACGTCGTCCCGCTCCAGGATCGCGCGGGTGGCCGAGTGGCGCATCCGGTCGATCTGCTCGTTTATGGACGAGTCCTTCTCGATGTAGGTGTCGGTGCGGGGGACGTAGGCCTCGGGCTGGTAGTAGTCGTAGTAGGAGACGAAATACTCGACCGCGTTGTGCGGGAAGAAACTTCTGAATTCTCCGAAAAGTTGGGCGGCCAGGGTCTTGTTGGGGGCCAGGATCAGGGCCGGGCGCTGCACCGCCTCGATCACCTTGGCCATGGTGAAGGTCTTGCCGGAGCCGGTGACGCCCAGCAGCACCTGGTCCTGCTCGCCCCGCCGGGCGATGCCCTCCACCAGCTCGGCGATCGCGGCGGGCTGGTCGCCGGCGGGCTGGTAGTCGCTGACCAGCTGGAACTTGCGCCCGCCCTCGGACTTGCTCGGCCGCGCCGGACGGTGCGGGACCCAGGCGGCGCTCTGCGCGCCGCCGGTGAAATCATGGAGGAAGCGGGCGGAGGCTTCCTCCACGCCAGGGGGCGGTGCGGAACGGGGCATGAACGGAAGGTAGGGCTTCGAAAGTCCTAGGGCTAGGGGCCCCGGGCGCCCAATTTCCAGGCGCCCGGCGATGAACGGCGGCTAAGCGTGGCCTTAAGGAAACTGTTGGGGTCTGCGTGCGTATCCTCGTCCCTGGAACTCAGCCGTCGAGGAGGAGCCGCCATGTCCGTGCAGGAAATCCACACCATCGACTACACCTACAAGGACGACGACGACGCCGGCCCGGTCCTGGTCGTCTCCGACCCTCTGGGCTGGGACCCGGCCGAGGAGGCGCCCCACATCGAGCTGCTGACCGACAAGCTCAACACCCAGCAGATCTTCGTCAGCTCGGGCCAGATCGCCAAGCTGTGGCCAGACTATCACGACGGCCAGACGGTGCGGGTCGAGGTCGCCGCCCGCTGCTCCCTGAGCCGCCGGGCCGAGGCCTTCTACCGCCACGCCCGCGACGTCCTGGCCGAGACCAACATCGAGCTGAGCGTGGTGCTGCTGTCCTAGGCCGCCGCGCCCGCGCAAGAAGGTTGATGACGACCCGTCCGGGGTTTGGCTAAAACGCTGCGCCACAGAGCGGAGCGGACCATGCATACCCAGGACGTGCCCTACAGCCACGACGGCGTCGGCCTGACCGGCTTCCTCGCCTATGACGACGCGACGAGCGGGCCGCGCCCCGGGGTGCTGGTGATCCACGACGCCGGGGGACTGGGCGACAACATCAAGGAAAAGACCCGCCGCCTGGCCCGGCTCGGCTACACCGCCTTCGCCCTGGACCTGTTCGGGACGCCGCGGACCGGCATGGACGACGCCATGGCCCGGCTGAAGGCGCTCGGCCAGGACATCCCGCACTGGCGGGCCCGCACCCGCGCCGGGCTGGACGTGCTGGCGGCCCAGCCCCAGGCGGACGCCTCGCGGCTGGCGGCGATCGGCTACTGCTTCGGCGGCACCACCGTCTATGAGCTGGCCCGCTCGGGGGTGCCGCTGAAGGGGGTGGTGGGCTTCCATTCCGGCCTGGCCCCCAGCTCCGGCGAGGCCGCCAACATCAAGGGCAAGGTCCTGACCCTGATCGGCGCCGACGACCCGCTGATCCCGCCCGAGGCGCGGCTGGCCTTCGAGCAGGAGCTGCGCGAGGCCAAGGTGAACTGGCAGGTGAGCCTGTACGGCGGCGTCGGCCACAGCTTCACCAACCCCGGCGCCGACGGCAGCAAGCCCGGCTTCAAATACGACGCCCAGGCCGACGCCAGGTCCTGGGCCGAGATGACGCGGTTCTTCGAGGAGATCTTCGCCTGAGACCCAAGTGACGGGAAGCATCCATAAGCGGGCCGGGACGTTCAGGACGGATCGGTATTCGACTTTCAGCAAGGAGGCGCCCGTGAAGCCCTTACTCGTGATTGCGATCCTGTCCGCGTCCCTGGTTTCGGTTCCGGCCCTGGCCCAGGACGGCGGTCCCGATCCGGGCGCCCCCAGCGCCTATGCCGGGGCCAGCAAGGACGCCTTCTATTCGGTCGAGCAGCGGATGGACGCGGTCGAACAGCGCATCCGGTCGATGGGCCGGGGCGGCGCCCAGGCCATGGCGGCCATGCGCTCGATCCGCGCCTTCGCCGCCCAGCAGAAGGCCCGTCACAACGGCGAGCTGCGCGACTGGGACCGGGAGGCGATCAACCTGCGGCTCGACCAGCTGACGGGCCGTTACCACCTCGCCTAGGATCGGGATCCCCCACTTTTGGGAAAGGTCCGATGTGCTACATCCCCTGCCGCAATAGAGGATGCGCGCCATCGCCTGGACCTCGCCCAAGCTGAAGCCGCTGGCGACCTATGCGCCCCAGGCCAGACACGCCGTCCGCGTGACCGTGGCGGCGTCGGCCGGCTACGCCCTGGCGCACGCGCTCAATCTGCCTCAGAGCTATTGGGTGGTGTTCTCCACCGTGCTGGTGATCCAGACCAGCATCGGCGCCACGCTCAATCTGGCGGTGGAGCGGCTGATCGGCACCATGTTCGGGGCCCTGGTCGGCGGTCTGGCCGTGTGGCTCCGTCCCCAGACTCCTCTCGGCCTCGGCGTGGCCCTGGCCGTGGCGGTGGCGATCACCTCCTTCGGGGCGGCCGGCGGGGCCAAGTTCAAGGTCGCGCCGGTCACGGCGGTGGTCATGCTGGTCAGTCCCAGCGGCGTGGTCCTGGGACCCCTGGAGGCCGCGGTGCTGCGGGTGCTCGAAATCGGCCTCGGCAGCGTGATCGGGTTGATGGCGACCCTGTTCATCTTCCCCGCCCGCGCCCACAAGGCCGCCGCCAAGCGCATCCAGAGCGTGCTCGAAGACCTCGCCCAGTTGATCGAGGTCGCGGTCGCGCGGCTGGAGGGACAGACCCTCGACGTGACCCAACTGACCATCCGCCTGCGCTCAGGCCTGGCGTCGGTGGAGAACGCCGTGGCGGAGACCGCGCGGGAACGCTCCAGCCGGCTGGGCGACGACCCCCTGCCCGAGGCGGTGGTGCGCACCCTGTGGCGCCTGCGCGGAGACACGGTGACGCTCGCCCGCATCGCCGAGGGCGGCCTTCCCGAACCGGCCGGCGCCCATCTCAAACCTGCGGCGCAGGCGTTGCTGGGGGCTCAAGCGGCCTTCGCCCGGGCGTGCAGCGTCGCCATGGCGACGGGGTTGACGGTGGACCGGGCGCCGCTGAACCGGGCGCACGAGATGTTCCAGACCGCCGTCGAGGGCGTGCGGCGCGAGCACCTGACCCGCGATCTGACCATCGAGGCGATCAGCCCCTATTTCGGGCTGGTGTTCGCGGCGGAGGGCCTGCACGTCAACCTGCTCGACCTGGCCGACCGGATCGAGGAGGCGCAGGGGCGGCGAACCGGGCAAGCCCCGACGGATCGGCGCCAGGACGATCTGGAGGCCGCCGCGGCGGCGACCGCTCAGCCGTCCGCGTGAGCTGCCTTACGGAACCGGAGCGACCGGGGCGACCGGCGCGGCGGCCGGGGAACTGGCCCCGGTCAAAGCGCCCAACGCGGCCGACAGCGGGCTCGCCCCGCCGCCGCCCGAGGGCGCCGGGGCAGAACCGCCGCCCGTGGAGCGGATGGTGACCTGGCAGCCCGGTGCGCAGGCCATGTCGGTGCGGGCCGGCCCGCGATAGACCGACACCCGGCCGGAGTCGGCTGAGCTGACCACCAGGTCGGCGGTGTAGAGCGCCCGCCCGTCCCGATCGAGCACGACGATGTCGGTCGCGCCGTAGCCGCGGCCCAGGACATAGAGGGTGTGGCTGTCGATCACGGTGACGTCGGCGATGGCCGAATTGCCGACCAGCACCGAAGCGGCCGCTCCGGGAATGTTCAGCCGGGTCGTCTGGTCGATCCCCACCACCAGCGAGGAAGCGGCGGCCGGACCGGCGGCCGCGACAAGGCAGGGGGCGGCCAGACAAAGGGTGGCGAGGGTGCGGCGGACGATGGAGCGCATGGGGCGTCGTCTCTTGAACACTATATGCACGCGGGCGCGGGCTGCGCGAAAGGTGCGCCCCAATAGTCAACAAACTCTCAAGGACCCCCGCGCGCGCCGCACGGGATGCCCCCGAGTAATCAAGGTTAATCTCAAGGATAAATAAGATTAATTTCGAGAAACCATAGTTGTCGGTCGGCTCTCGAATCCGATTCACTGCAGGTTAACTCGAGCGTGCCAAGGTGTTCCTGTGTTCCGGGGTAAAGCGAGCGGGGAAGGCTCGAGGCCCCTCCCGCTTGCACAAGAGGAGATACCATGTCGAAATTCGTCACGAACTTTTTGAAGAACGAGTCCGGCGCCACCGCCATCGAGTATGGCCTGATCGCCGCCCTGATCGCCGTCGTGGTGATCACCGCCGTCACCAGCGTCGGCTCCAAGCTGCAAGGCACGTTCAACAACGTCGCCAACGGCGTGAAATAGGCTTCCGGGCGACTCGTTCGCCTGCTCAAGGGCCGCTGCGCTTCGGCGCCGCGGCCTTTTTGCTGTCCGCCGTCCGGCGTTCAATCCTTCGTTCACCAAGCCGGCGCCAAGGTCGCGCCCATGCTCCACGGCTTCCAGACGCTCCTGCTGTTCGTGTTTCCGGCCCTCGCCATCGTGGCGGCCCTGACCGACGCGACCAGCATGACCATTCCCAACTGGATCTCCGTCGTCCTGGCCTTGGTTTTCCTGCCAGCCGCCCTATTGGCCGGAGCTTCCCTGGGCGACATCGGCCTGTCCCTGGCCCTGGGGGTCGGCGCCCTGGTCGTCGCCGCCGGCATGTTCGCCCTGCACTGGATCGGCGGGGGGGACGCCAAGCTCTTCGCCGCCGCCGCCCTCTGGCTGGGCCCCACCGGCGCGGCGCCTTTCCTGTTGTGGACCGCGATCGCGGGGGGCGTCCTGGCCCTTTGCCTGCTCGGCGCACGGCGGCTGTCGGCCATGACCGGCCTTCCCGTACGCCAGCCCGCCTGGACCGAGCGCCTGCTCGCCCCGGCCGGCGACATCCCCTACGGCATCGCCATCGCCGCGGGGGCCCTGGCCGCCTTTCCCCAGTCCGGATTGATGGCCGCCGCCCACCTCGCGGCCTAAACGCTCACAAACTCTTTGGCTTAGGCCGGTGTTAACCAGCAGACCACATGGTGGATTCGAAAATCCGCAGCTGCGCTCGCAGTCGTGTTTTGCACCGCCTGGAGAGCCTTGATGGGCCCCGTCCGAATCCTGATCCTGGTCGTCGCCCTGCTCGCCGCCGTCGGCGCCGTGGTGGTCGTGCGCGGCATGTCCAAGGCCCAGGCCCCCAAGGTGGTGGTCGCCGCCGCCCCCGTGGTGGTGGAGAAGCCCTCGGCCCAGGTGCTGGTGGCCAAGCGGGACCTTCCTGCCGGCACCCGGCTGCAGCAGGCCGACATGACCTGGCAGGCCTGGCCTCAGGAATCGCTCAACCCCGCCTTCATCCTCCAGACCGCCGCCCCTAATCCCCGGGGCGAGGCGGCCAAGATCACCGTCGCCGCCGCCGACGTGGCCAAGGCCGCCGTCGGCGCCCCGGACCCGGCCGTCACCGCCCTGGTCGGCGCCGTGGTGCGCGAGCCTATCCTCGCCAACGAACCGATGACCGATCGCAAGCTGGTGCGCTCCGGGTCCGCCGGGATCATGGCCATAACCCTGGAGCCCGGCATGCGGGCGGTGTCGGTGCCGCTGTCGGCCGAGACCGCCGCCGGCGGCTTCATCCTGCCCGGGGACCATGTCGACGTGGTCCAGAGCCGCCAGCTCGAAGGGCCGGCGCAGGGAGGCGGCAAGCACGTCATCGCCTCGACGGTGATGCGGAACGTCAAGGTGCTGGCCATCGACCAGAACCTCACCGCCCCCAAGGGGTCGTCGGTGATCGGCGCGACCGCCACCCTGGAGCTGAACGCGCAGCAAGCCGAAGTGCTTGTGCAGGCCAAGGCGCAAGGGGACCTGACCCTGGTGCTGCGCTCCTATGCCGACGCCAACGGCCCGGCGGTGACCGTGGCCCAGAACACCGGCAGGGCCGATGACGGCGTCTTCCGCGCCTCGGTCGTGCGGGTGTTCAAGAACGGCCAGGCCTCTGAAGTGACGGTGAACCGATGAGCCTGCGCCGCACCGCCGCGCAAACCCTGAGCCTCCTCGCCGCCCTGGCCTTCGCCGGCCAGGACGTCCTGGCCCAGACCGCCTTCCCCAAATCCTCCCTCCAGCCGTCGGCCTACACGGGCCGGCCGGCCATCGGCGCGGCCACCCTGCCGCCGGCGGCAATCGCGCCCTCGCGCAACGCCGCCAGCACCATGCGGATCGACCTCGGGGGGCCCGAAGCCCCGACCCGGATGATGTCCCTGCCCAAGGGCAAGTCGGCGGTGATCGAACTGCCGGTCGACGCCCGCGACGTGCTGGTCTCCGATCCCAAAGTCGCCGACGTGGTGCTGTCCACCCCGCGGCGCATCTATGTGCTTGGGGTCGGCGCCGGCCAGACAGACGCGGTGTTCTTTGACGGGGCCGGCCGCCAGCTGCTCAATCTGAACATCCGGGTCGACCAGGACATCTCCGCCCTGGCCGAGACTCTCAAGCGGCTGATGCCCGACGACGACATCCGCGTCGAGGGCGTCAACGGCAGCCTGGTGCTGTCGGGCACGGTGACCAACCTCGGCGAGGCCGACAAGGCGCTGCAGATCGCCCGCAGCACGGTGTCCGACCCCAAGCTGGTCATCAACATGCTGGGGATCGCCGAATCCGAGCAGGTGATGCTCAAGGTGCGCATCGTCGAAGTGAACCGCACCGTCATCAAGCAGCTGGGGGTCAACCTCAACGCGGTGGTCAACCAGATCGGCCAGCCCCAGTACGTCTTCGGCACGGCCTCGACCTTCGGGGTCAACGGAGCGCTCCTGGGCGGCCTGTCCGGCGGCTACAAGTACGACAGCACCCAGGTGCCGACGCTCCAAATCCCCTGCGGAGACCCCACGCTCACCGGCTGTAAGGGCGTGGTGCGCAGCATCCAGGACGCCGCCAACTACAACACCGCCACCGCGACGACCGTCGTCGGCAAGCCCGGCCTGAACCAGGGCGCCGCGACCTTGCAGGCGTTCGAGCGGGTCGGGCTGGTGCGGACCCTGGCCGAACCCAACCTCACCGCCACCTCCGGCGAAGCGGCCAAGTTCCTGGCCGGCGGCGAATTCCCCGTCCCCGCCGGCCGAGACAACAACGGCCAGGTCACGGTCGAGTTCAAGCCCTACGGCGTCGGCCTCGGCTTCACCCCGGTCGTGCTGAGCAAGGGCCGGATCTCATTGAAGGTCTCGACGGAATATTCCGAGATCACCAACGTCGGCAGCGTCACCATAGGCAGCGGCACGGTCGGAGGCGCCACGGTCAACGTCCCCGGGCTGACCGTCCGCCGGGCCGAAACCATGGTCGAGCTCCCGTCCGGCGGCTCGATGATGATCGCCGGCCTGCTGCAGTCGACCACCAAGTCGACCATCGATTCCCTGCCGGGCCTGACGCAGCTGCCAATCCTGGGCGCCCTGTTCCGGTCGCGCGACTTCCTGAACGACGAGACCGAACTGGTCGTGATCGTCACGCCCTATCTCGTCAAATCCGTCAGCCCGGACCAGCTTCAGACCCCGGCCGACGGCCTGCAGATCGCCGACGACCTGCAGACCACCTTGCTCGGCAGGCTCAACACCGCCTTCGGCCGCTATCCGGCCAAGACCGCCGACGCCACCTATCGGGGACCCTATGGCTATGTGGTCGATTGACCTCGCCGCGCGCGTGCGCGTTCCAGCACCCGTCCTCCTCGCCGCGGCCGCGGCGGCGCTGCTCGCCGCCTGCGCGCCGACCAGCGCCGTCCAGAACGGCCCGGCCCTGACGCCGACCGAGCAGTATTCCGTCCAGGTCAAGGAAACTCCGGATCAGGTGGCCCTGACGGCCCACGCCGACGGCCTGTCGATGACCCAGCGCGCCGCCATCGTCTCCCTGGTGGGCCGCTGGCGCGCCTCGCCCGGCGCCGGCGATTTCGCCGTCCAGACCCCCGCCGGGGCGCGAGACGCCGCCGCCGCACGCACCGGCGACGACGTCCAGACCGCCCTGCGCAACCTGGGCGTTCCGGCCGACCGGATCCGCGGCGGCGACTACGACGCGCCTCAGGGCGCCCCGGTCCTGGCCAGCTATATGCGGCTGGAGGCCCGCGGCCCCGACTGCGAAGGCGGCTGGGATAACCTGACCTCCACCGGGCGCAACGCCCCCTCCAGCCACTTCGGCTGCGCCGTCACCGCCAATTTCGCCGCCATGATCGCCGATCCGCGCGACCTGCTGGCGCCTGCGCCCAACGACCCCAGCGACGCGGCGCGACGCGCCACCGTGCTCGGCAAGTACCGCGCCGGCGAGATCACCTCGACGCCGCGCGACGAGCAAGCCGCCGGCGCCGTATCCAAGGCCATTCCCTGATGAACCGACGCCTGGGCAACATCCGCGAACCGGAAGGCTTCATCGAGGACGACTTCGGCGACGGTTTCGACGCCGACGACGATTTCGCCTTCCCGGCGACGGCCGCCGCCGACATCCCCGAGGTCGCCCCGGCGGAATCCTTCGACGCCCCCGTCTTCGCGCCCGGTCCCGCCGCGCCGCCGCACGGCCCAGTCGCGGCCCTGCAGGCGAGCGCCGAAGCCGCCTTCGGCGAGTCCTCGGTGCCCCGCATCACCATCCACGCCTTCTGCCAGGGCGAGGGCGTCGCCGACGCCATGGACAAGGCCGCGGCCGACCGGCGGCTGGCCCGCGCCACCACCCTGGTGCACGACGGCGGCCTGGCCGAAGCCCTGGCCCACTATCAGAACGAACCCACGCCTTCGCTGATCGTCGTCGAGAGCAACGAGCCGACGGAGGCGCTGCTGGACGGGCTGGACCGCCTGGCCGAGGTCTGCGATCCCGGCACCAAGGTGGTTGTGGTCGGCGGCCACAACGACATCGCCCTCTATCGCGAACTGATGCGCCGCGGCGTCAGCGAATATCTGGTGCCGCCGCTCAATCCGCTGCAGCTGATCCGCACCATCACCAGCCTGTACGCCGACCCGGCCACGCCCTTCGTCGGCCGGACCTTGGCCTTCGTCGGCGCCAAGGGCGGGGTCGGCGCCTCGACCATCGCCCACAACGTCGCCTACGGCCTGGCCGAGATGATGCAGTCCAACACCATCATCGTCGATTTCGACCTGGCGTTCGGCACCGCGGGCCTCGACTTCAACCAGGACCCGATCCAGGGCGTCGCCGACGCCCTGTCCAAGCCGGACCGGCTGGACCCGGTGCTGCTCGACCGCATGATCGTGCGCTGCACCGACCGCCTGAGCCTGTTCGCCGCCCCCGCCTCCCTGGACGACGACTACGAATACGCCTCCGACGCCTATGAGGAGGTGGCGACCAAGATCCGCGCGACAGCGCCCTTCGTGGTCTACGACCTGCCGCACCTGTGGTCGGGCTGGATGCGCAGGACCCTGCTCGCCGCCGACGAGGTGGTGATCGTGGCCACGCCAGACCTGGCCTCCCTGCGCAACGCCAAGAACCTGATCGACCTGATCGCCCGCGCCCGGCCCAACGACACGCCGCCGCGGCTGGTCCTCAACCAGGTCGGCATGCCCGGCCGGCCGGAGATTCCGGTCAAGGATTTCGCCAAGGCCCTCGGCATAGAGCCCACCCTCTGCCTGCCTTACGACGCCAAGCTGTTCGGCCAGGCGGCCAACAACGGACAGATGGTCCAGGAGGTCAACGGGCGGGCCAAGGCCTCCGAAGGCATCGCCCAATTCGTCCAGGGCCTCGCCCGCCGCGACGCCCCCGTCCAGGCGACGCGCTCGCTTCTCGACCGCCTGCTGAAGCGCTAGGGGACCCGTATGTTCGGCAAGCGCGCGGGCGCCGGAACAGCCATCGCGCCGCCCCCCGCCCCGCCCGGCGGAGCGGAAATCTCCACCCGTCCGCAAAGGGTCGAGCCGGCCGCTCCGCGTCCCGAACCGGCCGCGCCCGCCATCGCAGCAGCCGTCGCCGCGGCGACGAAGCGCGCCGCCGCCCCGGCCGGTCCCGGACCCAAGGCCACCCCCGGCCTGGAGCAGCTCAGGAACGCCCAGAACGGGGTGGCCAGCAATTCCGGCGCGGTCGCCCAGATCGTCCGTGAACAGAGCGACTACTATCACGCGACCAAGACCACCATCTACACGGCCCTGCTCAACACCATCGACCTGTCGCAGCTAGCCCAGCTTGACCAGAAGGCGGCGGCCGAGGAGATCCGCGACATCGTCGCCGAACTGGTGGCGATCAAGAACGTCTCCATGTCGGCGGTCGAGCAGGAGCACCTGGTCACCGACATCATCAACGATGTCCTCGGCTACGGGCCGCTGGAGCCGCTGCTGGCCCGCGACGACATCGCCGACATCATGGTCAACGGCGCCAACCGGGTGTTCATCGAAGTCAGCGGCAAGGTCCAGCTGACCAACGTCCGCTTCCGCGACAACGCCCAGCTGATGAACATCTGTCAGCGGATCGTCAGCCAGGTCGGCCGCCGCGTCGACGAATCCAGCCCGATCTGCGACGCCCGCCTGCCCGACGGCTCCCGCGTCAACGTCATCGCCCCGCCCCTGTCCCTGGACGGGCCGACCCTGACGATCCGGAAGTTCAAGAAAGACAAGCTGACGATGCGCAACCTGGTCGAGTTCGCCTCGATCAGCCCGGAGGGCGCCCGCGTGCTCGGCGTCATCGGCGCCAGCCGCTGCAACGTGCTGATCTCGGGCGGCACCGGCTCGGGCAAGACCACGCTTCTGAACTGCATGACCGCCTTCATCGACCCGACCGAGCGGGTGGTGACCTGCGAGGACGCGGCCGAACTGCAGCTGCAGCAGCCGCACGTGGTCCGCCTGGAAACCCGCCCGCCCAACCTCGAGGGCTCGGGCCAGATCACCATGCGCGACCTGGTCAAGAACTGCCTGCGGATGCGTCCGGAACGGATCATCGTCGGCGAAGTGCGCGGACCCGAAGCCTTCGACCTGCTGCAGGCCATGAACACCGGCCACGACGGCTCCATGGGCACCTTGCACGCCAACAGCCCGCGCGAAGGGGTCAGCCGCCTGGAATCCATGATCACCATGGGCGGCTACGGCCTGCCCTCCAAGACCATCCGCGAGATGATCGTCGGCTCGATCGACGTGGTCATCCAGGCCGCCCGCCTGCGCGACGGCTCGCGCCGCATCACCCACATCACCGAGGTCCTGGGCCTCGAAGGCGACGTGGTCATCACCCAGGACCTGTTCGTCTACGAGATCACCGGCGAGGACGCCAACGGCAGGGTCGAGGGCCGCCACCGCTCCACCGGCATCGCCCGTCCCCGGTTCTGGGATCGCGCCCGCTACTACGGGCTGGAGCGCGAACTGGCCGAGGCGCTGGACAACGCCGAATGAACAATCTGCTCCTGCTTCTGGTCGCCGTGCTCGGCTTCGTCGCCGTGGCCGGGGTGGGCTTCGTCTTCGTCGGCGGGGATTCCAGCCAGGGCAAGACGGCCAAGCGCGTCCAGGCGGTCGCCGGCCCCAAGGAAAAGGGACGCTCGCGCATCGCCCCGGCCGAGGCCGCCGGCATGCGCCGCAAGCAGATCCTGGAGAACCTCAAGATCAACGAGAAACAGTCGCGCAAGCAGCGACTGAGCATCGAGGCCCGGCTGCGCCAAGCCGGACTGTCCATCGGCGTGCGCCAGTTCTGGATCTTTTCCGGCATCCTGGGCCTGACCCTCGGCGGCCTGCCGATCCTGGTCGGCTTCAACCCCCTGATCTGCCTGGGCATCGGCTTCAGCGTGGGCATCGGCCTGCCGCGGTGGGTGCTCGGGTTCCTGTCGGCCCGCCGCGTCAAGAAGTTCACCAACGAGTTCCCCAACGCCATCGACATCATCGTCCGCGGCATCAAGTCGGGCCTGCCGGTCCACGACTGTATCGGGGTGATCGCGCGCGAGACGCCCGAGCCGATCTGCTCGGAATTCCAGAGGCTGGTCGAGGGCCAGGCCATGGGGGTCGCCCTCGATCAGAGCCTCGACAAGATGTACGACCGCATGCCCACCGCGGAGGTGCGCTTCTTCGCCATCGTCATGAACATCCAGCAGAAGACCGGGGGCAACCTGGCCGAGGCCCTGGGCAATCTGTCGACGGTGCTGCGGGCGCGCATGCTGATGCGCGAAAAGATCAAGGCGATGTCCGGCGAAGCAGTGGCGTCGGCCGTCATCATCGGCTCCCTGCCGCCGGGCCTGATGACGTTGGTCTCGATCACCTCGCCCGGCTACATGGCGCCGATGTACATCACCTCCCGCGGCCACCTGATGCTGCTGGGCAGCGCGATCTGGATGGGCATGGGCATCTTCGTCATGCGCCGCATGATCAACTTCAAGATCTGAGGGGGTCGCATGATCGAGACCCTCACCAACCCGCAGAACATCCTCTACGCCATCGTCGCCCTGGCCGTCTTCGCGTCGATCATGACCCTGGCCGCCCCGATGATGAAGGGCGACAAGCTGGAGGACCGGCTGAAGTCGGTCGCCAATCGCCGCGACGAGCTGCGCCGCCGCTCGCGAGCCGAACTCAACGGACGGCAGGCGGCCTCGTCGAGCCTGCGCCGCACCGACGAGGGCTTCTACAAGAAGATCGTGGAGCGGCTGCAGCTGTCCAGGCTGCTGGAAGATCCGATGGTGATCGACAAGCTGGCCCAGGCGGGATTCCGCGGCCCCAAGCCGGTCACCACCTTCTACTTCTTCCGCTTCGCCGCGCCGTTCATCTTCGGCATCGTCACCGGGACCTACCTCTACGCCCTGAACGGCTTCGGCCTCAGCGGCATGGCCAAGATATGCGCCGTGGTCGGGGCCTTCGTGATCGGCTTCTACGGCCCGAACATCTACGTCAGCAACATCGCCAGCAAGCGGCGCGAGTCGATCATGCTGGCGTTTCCCGACGCCCTGGACCTGCTGCTGATCTGCGTCGAATCCGGCATGTCCATCGAGGCGGCGATCCAGAAGGTGGCCGGCGAAATCGGCTCGCGGTCGATCGAACTGGCGGAGGAGCTGTCCCTGCTCACCGCCGAACTGTCCTACCTGCCCGAGCGCCGGATGGCCTACGACGGCCTGGCCAAACGGACCAACCATCCGGGCATCAAGGCGGTCGCCACCGCCATGATCCAGGCCGAGCGCTACGGCACCCCGCTCGGAACGGCGCTGCGGGTGATGGCCAAGGAGAACCGCGACATGCGCCTGGCCACCGCCGAGAAGAAGGCGGCCTCGCTCCCGGCCAAGCTCACCGTGCCGATGATCCTGTTCTTCCTGCCGGTGCTGTTCGTGGTGATCCTCGGCCCCGCGATCATCAAGATCCAGGACATCACCAAGCCCGGCGGGCGGAACGCCCCGACCGTCCGGGAGCAGCCGAAGCAGCATAAATAGGCCGCCGGCGACGCCGCGGCCCCGCTTGTAGGAACGACGCCGACATGCGCGTCCTTTGGTCGTCCCGGAAGAAAGGATGACCCCATGCCGTACATCGATGGTTTCGTGATCCCCGTGCCGAAGACCAAGGTCGAGGCCTACAAGGCGCTGTCGCGTCTCGCCGGCCAGGTCTGGAAGGACCATGGCGCGCTTTCCTACGCCGAGTGCCTGGGCGACGACGTGCCCGTCGGGGTCCTGACCTCGTTCCCGCGGGCGGTCCAGGCCACGGAGGACGAGACGGTGGTGTTCTCGTGGATCGTCTACGACTCCCGTAAACAACGGGACGAGGTCAACGCCAGGGTGATGGCCGACCCGCGCATGAAGGACGCCATGAACGACCCGCCTTTCGACGGCAAGCGCCTGATCTTCGGCGGTTTCGAGATGTTCCTGCAGCTCTAGAACTCGAGGCGTTCGAAACGCCCTGTCGACATCGGCGCGGTTTGAGCGTATCTGCCGCCCCTTCGGCGCAACCTGATCGCGCCCTCCTCCGCCACGACCCCCTGCAGACAGGGACGAGGGCGGCGAGGCCCCCCGTCGACGTCATCGTCCACGGGGGTCGATCCGCGTTGGGCTTATGGAGACGAGTGTCGAATGTTCGACAGCCTAGGCGAACGGCTCTCTGGCGTCTTCGACCGGCTCACCGGTCGCGGCGTGCTGTCCGAGAAGGACGTGGACGAGGCCCTGCGCGAGGTGCGCCTCGCCCTGCTCGAGGCCGACGTCGCCCTGCCCGTGGTCAAGGACTTCATCGCCAAGGCCCGCGAGCTGGCCGCCGGCGAGACGGTGATCCGCGCGGTCAAGCCGTCCGAGCAGGTGGTCAAGATCGTCCACGACGGCCTGGTCGACATGCTGGGCGGGGAGGAGCCGGAAGGCCTCAACCTCAATGTCGCCCCGCCGGCGGTGATCCTGATGGCCGGCCTGCAGGGCTCGGGCAAGACCACCACCTCGGCCAAGCTGGCCGCCCGCCTGGTCCGGACCGAGCGCAAGAAGGTCCTGATGGCCTCCCTCGACACCCGCCGGCCGGCGGCGATGGAGCAGCTGGCGACCCTGGGCAAGCAGATCGAGGTCGAGACCCTGGCCATCGTGCCGGGCCAGTCCGCCGCCGACATCGCCCGCCGCGCCCTCTCCGCCGCCCGCCTGGGCGGTTTCGACGTGGTGATCCTGGACACCGCCGGACGCACCACCCTGGACGAGCAGATGATGGGGGAGGCGGCCGAGATCGCCCGCATCGCCAACCCGACCGAGACCCTGCTGGTCGCCGACGCCCTGACCGGCCAGGACGCCGTGCGCACCGCCAAGGCCTTCCACGAGCGCCTGCCGCTCACCGGCCTGATCCTGACCCGCGCCGACGGCGACCAGCGCGGCGGCGCGGCCCTGTCCATGCGCGCGGTCACCGGCCTGCCGATCAAGTTCCTCGGCGCCGGGGAGAAGATCGACGCGCTGGAGATCTTCGACGCCCGCCGGGTGGCGGGACGAATCCTGGGCCAGGGCGACGTGGTGGCCCTGGTCGAGAAGGCGGCGGCGAACTACGACCAGGCCAAGGCCGAGAAGATGGCCGCCAAGATGGCCAAGGGCGTCTTCGACCTGGACGACCTGGCCGACCAGTTGCGCCAGCTCAAGAAGATGGGCGGCATGCAGGGGATCATGGGCATGCTGCCCGGGGTCCAGAAGGTGAAGAAACAGATCGCCGACAGCGGCATCAACGACAAGACCTTCGACCGGCAGGTGGCGATCATCACCTCCATGACCAAGCTCGAGCGCAAGAAGCCCGACCTGCTCAACGCCTCGCGCAAGCGCCGCATCGCCGCGGGCTCGGGGGTCGAGGTCTCCGAGATCAACCGCCTGCTCAAGCAGCACCGCCAGATGGCCGACGCCTTCAAGGCGATGAGCCGCGACGGCGGCAAGTCGATGGCCCGCATGGCCCAGATGATGGGCGGAGCCGGCGGCGGCATGCCCGCGGGCCTTACCCCCCCGGGCGGCATGGGCGGCGGCATGGACCTGTCACGACTGAGGGCTTTAGGGGGCGGCAAGCCCCCGGAGGCCCCCGGCGGTTTGCCCGGACTGGGAAGCGGCTTTCCCGGCTTCGGACCCAAGAAGAAATAGCTTTCAGACCCACCAGACCAGAACGATCAGAAAAGAAGGACTGCCCTAAATGCTGAAGATCCGTCTCGCCCGCGGCGGCGCCAAGAAGCGCCCCTACTACCAGATCGTCGTCGCCGACAGCCATTCGCCCCGCGACGGCCGCTTCATCGAGAAGGTCGGGACCCACAACCCCCTGGTCGCCAAGGACCACCCCGAGCGGGTCACCCTGAAGCTCGAGCGGATCCAGGAATGGTTGAAGAAGGGCGCCCAGCCGACCGATCGGGTCGCGCGCTTCCTGTCCCAGGCCGGGTTGGTGGAATGGGCCCACGGCAACAACCCCAACAAGGGCAAGCCGGGCAAGAAGGCCGAAGAACGCGCCGCCGAACGCGCCCAGCGCGAGGCCGACCGCGCGGCCGCCGCCGCCGAGGCCGCCGCCAACCCGCCGCCGCCCGCTCCCGAGCCTGAGCCCGTGGTGGAAGCCGCTCCCGAGCCCGTCGCCGAAGAAGCGGCTCCTGTCGCTGAAGAAGCCGCCGCCGAACCCGTGGCCGAGGCCGCTCCGGCTGAAGACGCGGCTCCCGCCGCCGAGGAGCCCGCGGCCGAAGAAAAGACCGAGGCGTAATAACGGGGCTTCCTTCTCCCCTTGCGGGAGAAGACCTTCCCCGCGAAGCGGGTCGGATGAGGGGGCGCACCGCCTCGTCCGACCCGGCGCTATACCCAGGCGGTCGTCGCGAGACCCCTCATCCGTCGGCTCCGCCGACACCTTCTCCCGCAAGGGGAGAAGGAGACTCGTGCCGGAGGATTCGGTTGTCCAAACTCATCCTCGTCGGCCGGATCGCCGGCGCCTTCGGCGTCCGGGGCGAGATCCGCATCTCGACCTATACCGAAGACCCGATGTCGGTGGTCCGCTACAAGCGGCTGCTGTGCGAGGACGGCAGCCCCGCCCTGGTCGTCGCGTCCGGCCGCCCGGCCAAGGACGGGGTGGTCGTCCGCTGCCCCGAGGTCTCGGACAAGGACGCCGCCGACGCCCTCCGGGGCGTGCGCCTCTACATCGCCCGCGACACCCTTCCGCCCCCGGCGGACGAGGACGAGTTCTACCTCGCCGACCTGATCGGGCTCGCCGCCCAGACGCCGG
Organism: Caulobacteraceae bacterium; assembly: GCA_035493955.1. Lineage (GTDB taxonomy): Bacteria > Pseudomonadota > Alphaproteobacteria > Caulobacterales > Caulobacteraceae > NCED01. The sequence continues at coordinate 201,051 of DATJHI010000041.1, forward strand.
AGGGGGAGGCGCTGGGATCGATCAAGGCGGTGCAGAACTTCGGCGCCGGCGACATCCTTGAACTTGATCCAGGCTCGGGACGCCCGACCCGCTACATCCCCTTCACCCGGGCCGCCGTGCCGGAGGTGCGCATCGCCGAGGGTCGGGTCATAGTGGTCCCGCCGATCGAAATCGGCGAGCCGGAGCCGGAAGGAGGTCCCGAATGAGCGAGATCCTGATCGGCCAGGCCGACGCCCCCGTCCTCCTGCGCCTCGACCGCGCCAACCGGCACGGCGTCGTCGCCGGAGCCACTGGCACGGGCAAGACCGTCACCCTGCAGGTGCTGGCCGAAGGGTTCTCCGCCGCCGGCGTACCGGTGTTCGCCGCCGACGTGAAAGGCGACCTGTCCGGCCTGGCCGCCGCGGGCGCGCCCAACGACAAACTCCTCGCCCGCGCCAAGGCCATGGGCCTGACCCTGGACCCGCACGCGACCCCGGCCATCTTCTGGGACCTGTTGGGCCAGGCCGGCCATCCGATCCGCGCCACCCTGTCGGAGATGGGCCCGACCCTGTTGTCCCGCCTGCTCGAGCTGTCCGACGCGCAGGAAGGCGTGCTGACCATCGTCTTCCACCTGTGCGACCAGCAGAAGCTGTTGCTGCTCGACCTCGACGACCTGCAGGCGGCGCTGTCCTACGTGGCCGAAAACGCCAAGGACATCGGGACCCAGTACGGCAATGTCGCCCCGGCCACCGTCGGCTCGATCCAGCGCAAGCTGCTGCAGTTGCGCACCGACGGGGCGGACAGGTTCTTCGGCGAACCGGCCCTGGACCTCTCCGACCTGATGCGCTGCGCCGGGGACCGGGGCTACGTCAATGTGCTCGACGCCACCCGCCTGATCGAACAGCCGGGCCTCTATTCGACCTTCCTCCTGTGGCTGATGTCGGAGCTGTTCGAACAGCTGCCCGAGGTCGGCGACCCGGAAAAGCCCAAGCTGGTGTTCTTCTTCGACGAGGCGCACCTGCTCTTCCGCGACGCGCCCAAGGCCCTGCTGGACAAGATCGAACAGGTGGTCCGGCTGATCCGCTCCAAGGGCGTGGGCATCTATTTCGTCACCCAAAACCCGGCCGACATCCCCGACGCCGTGCTGGCCCAGCTCGGCAATCGCATCCAGCACGCGCTGAGGGCCTATACCCCGGCCGACCAGGCCGGACTGAAGGCGGCGGCCCAGTCCTTCCGCCCCAACCCCGCCTTCGACACCGCCGAAGCGATCCAGGGCCTGGAGGTCGGCCAGGCGCTGATCTCGGTGCTGGACGAGAAGGGCGCCCCGAGCGTGGTGGCCAGGACCATGATCCGGCCGCCGGAGGGCCGGATCGGTCCGATCACCCCCGACGAGCGCCACGCCATCCTGGCCCAAAGTCCGGTGCGCGGCTGCTACGACACGCCGGAGAACCGGGAAAGCGCCTACGAACTCCTGGCCGCCCGCGCCCAGGCAAAAACCGACGGCCCGGCGGCGACGGCCGAGCCGTCGGCCGCCCCGTCCGCGCCCCCTCGCCCGGGCGGCGCGTTCGGGCAGGATATCGGAGCGATGATCTTCGGCGGCGGCCGCCGCCAGGGCCTGGCCGAGGCCATGGCCAAGTCGGTGGTCCGGGCCGCGGGGTCGCAGGTCGGCCGCCAACTGACCAACGCCCTGGTGCGCGGCGTCCTGGGCTCCCTGACCCGGCGATGAGCTTCACCGCCACCATCCTGACCATGTTCCCGGAGGCCTTTCCGGGGCCGCTGGGGGTCAGCCTGATCGGGACCGCCTGGCGCGAGCAGGGCCTGTGGTCTCTGGAGACGGTGGACATTCGCGACTTTTCGAAGGATAAGCGCGGCTTCCTGGACGACACCCCAACGGGCGGCGGTCCGGGACAGGTATTGAGGGCGGACGTGATCGCCGCCGCGCTGGACAGCGTGGAGCGGGGAGACCGGCCGCTTTTGTACATGAGCGCCCGGGGTCGGCCCCTGACCCAGGCGCGCGTGAAGGACTGGTCGCAAGGCTCCGGCCTGATCATCCTCTGCGGCCGGTTCGAAGGGGTGGACCAGCGGGTGCTAGACGCCCGAGGGTTCGAGGAGATCGCGGTCGGCGACGCGGTCCTCGCCGGCGGCGAGGCGGCGGCGATGGTCGTGGTCGAGGCCTGTGTCCGTCTCGTGCCCGGCGTTCTGGGGCGCAGCGACTCGCTGGCCGAAGAGAGTTTCGAGGACAGTCTTCTCGAGCATCCGCAGTACACCCGTCCGCGGACGTTCGAAGGACTGGATGTCCCCGAGGTGCTGACGTCCGGCCACCACGCTCAGGTGGCCAAGTGGCGACAGACCCAGAGGGAAGAGACGACGCGGGAGCGGCGCCCGGACTTGTGGGCGCAGCATCTCGCCAATGAACAGGCAAAGGGCGGCTGAAGCCCAGTCACAACAGCCATTTTGAAGGATCAGACGATGAACATCATCCAGACGCTCGAAGCCGAAGAGGCCGCCCGTCTCAAGGCCATCCGCCCCACCCCCAAGTTCCAGCCCGGCGACACCCTGCGCGTCAACGTGCGCATCAAGGAAGGCGAGCGCGAGCGGGTCCAGGCCTTCGAGGGCGTGTGCATCGCCCGCGCCGGCGAGGGCGTGCAGGAGAACTTCACCGTCCGCAAGATCAGCTTCGGCGAGGGCGTGGAGCGGGTGTTCCCGGTCCTGTCCCCGAACATCGAATCCATCGAAGTGAAGCGCCGCGGCGTCGTCCGGCGCGCCAAGCTCTACTATCTGCGCGAGCGCCGCGGAAAGTCGGCCCGGATCGCCGAACGCCAGATGGACCGTTCGGACCGCGAGGAGACCGCCGAATAGCCGGCCGTTCACGACCTGGAATTTTGGAAGGCCCCGACGAGCGATCGCCGGGGCCTTTTCATATCTCCGCCACGGGCGCGAAGCTCACGCGGGCGTCCGCCGCCGTCTCGCGCCGCAGGGCGGGCATGCGGCTCAGGGCGGGGACGCTCATCCCCGCCACCACGCCGGCGAAGCGGCTGATGGCGTCGTCGAGATCGGGCATCATCTTCCCTCGTCGGCTGGCCAGGGCCGCCGCGCGCGGCCGCGGCGCCGCCCAGCCCAGGACGGAGACGGGCAGCGGCACCACCAGTCCCTCGTCCAGGCCGCTGGCCCGCCCGATACGACGGGCGAAGTCGGCCCAGCTCAGGGCGCCGCCGCTGGACAGGTGCCAGACCCCGGCCTCCCCGTCGACCAGCAGGTCGAGGACGGCGTTGACCAGGTCCGGGGTGTAGGTCGGGGAGACCACCACGTCGTTCGCCGCGTGGAAAGGCTGGCGCGCGGTCAGGCTGCGCACCACCGCCTGGGCGAAATTGTGCGGGTCGAAGGGCGAGAAGAAAGCGGCCGTGCGCACCACCAGCGGGGCCCCGCCCGCGGCCAGCACCGCAGCCTCCCCCGCCGCCTTGGACCGGCCGTAGGCGCTGAGCGGCGAGGGCGCGTCGTCCTCCAGATAGGCGCCCGGCTTGGACCCGTCGAACACCAGGTCCGACGAAAAGGTGGCGAACCTCAGGCCCCGATCGGCGCAGGCCCGGGCCAGCAGGGCCGCGCCCTCGGCGTTGGCGGCGTGGCAGGCGGGTTCGTCGGCCTCGGCCTCGTCCACCCGCACCCAACCGGCGGCGTTGATCACCGCCCAGGGTCGGAACTGGTCCAGAGCCTGGTCGATCGAAGCGGCGGAATCGATCGCCAACTCGTTGCGGCAGGTGAGGACATAGGGGATGCCGCGATGCTCGCAGCCCCGGGCCAGGGCCCGGCCCAGGGTCCCGGTCGCGCCGGTGATCAACACCGGCTGCGGATGGGCGGAGGACGGCGACCAACGCCGGCGCACCGGATCGGGATGGGGGCACCAGACCGGCTCGAACTCGAAGCGGATGTCGCGGGACCACCAGCCCGGCGCCTGCAGCACCGGCTGGTCCGCGGGCTCCCCATGCGCCAGCCGCCGGCAAAGCTCGACGGCGCCGGTCGGGCGCGGCTCGCCGTTGCGCAGGTCGTAGACGCCCACCTCGTAGTGGCCGAGGTCGGCGGTCAGCAACCGGTTCCAGTCATAGGCGCCCAGCAGCGACCATGCGGTCACCGCCTCGATCGGCACGCCCCGGCCCCGCAGACGCTGAGCCGTGCTCCAGGTCTCGTTGATCCAGCGCATCTGCTCTTCGCGGGTGCAGCCGTTGTGGCACTCGGTCACCGCCATCGGCAGGCCATAGCGCCGCCAGGTCGCTTCCAGCAGCCGCTCCAGGCCCATGGGCGAAGGCGCCACCGCGCGAACGGCCTCCACGTCGGCATAGGCGTCTTCGCCGTTGCCGCCGCGGCGGACCAGCGGATAGCGCTCGGCCCGGTGGTCGAGGAACCGCTCGCTGGACAGGTAGTAGTTCACCCCCACCACGTCGGGCGGACAGGGATCCTCCAGGATGGCGTGCAGCCTCTCGGCCAGGCCATGACGGGCAATCGGCTCCCAGAAGGCGTGGTCGGGATCGACCTTTCCGGTCAGGAGGTCCCAGGCCAGCCAGCGGCGGTTGTTGTCGTGGGCGGCCTGGTGCGCCAGGGGCGGGGTGGCGAAGGTGTGGCCAAGGTCCTCGGTCTGGATCAGCCTGGCCTCCGGATTGACGCTGCGGATCGCCCGCATCGACAGGCGCACCCCGTCGATCTGGTTGAGAAGCGCGGCGAAGAACGCGCCCTCGTCGCGGGCGTGCGGATACCAGTGTCCATAGAGGGCCGAGAACCGGGCGGTGGTCAGGGGCTCGTTGACGGGGGTCCAGGCCTCGATCCAGGGATAGCGCTCCGCCGCGGCGAGGGCGTGGGCCGCCAAACCCGTGGCGAAACCGTCGTCCAGCAGATGGGTGTAGCGTGGGCCGGACCCATGGTGGATCAGGCCGGCGATGGGCCGCATGCCCAGCCTGCGGATCTCCGCCAGCCGCTCGTCGGTCCAGCGCCAGTCGCGCACGTCGGGGCGCTCCGGCGAAACCCGTTCCCACAGGACCGGATAGCGCAGCGCCTTGAACCCGATCTCGGCGAAACGGGCCAGGTCCTCGATGCGGTCCTGGTGTCCGCTGCGCACCGTCTGGTCGAAGAATCGATCACCGACCCGGTTCACGGTGCACTCGTGACCGCCCCATAGCTCCAAAGGCATGGGTTCCTGTTCCCTCGTTGTCGACCCACGGCCAACGCGCGAGAGCGGGTAAAAGTTTCTGCCAAGCTTTCCCGAGGACGGTTCCTCGGCCCCGATGCTGGACGATGGGGCCGCCAGGGCCTAAATCCGACGCATGACCGGCCGCACGCTCTACGACAAGATCTGGGACGCCCATGTGGTCGCCGATGGCGGCGACGGGGACACGCTCCTCTACGTCGACCTGCACCTGATCCACGAGGTGACCACGCCCCAGGCCTTCGCCGGCCTGCGCGCCTCGGGCCGGCACGTGCGTCGCCCCGACCGCACCCTGGCGGTGGCCGACCACAACATCCCGACCGAGGGCCAGGCCCTGGGCGTGGACAGGATCGCCGACCCGGAATCGCGGCTGCAACTGCAGACCCTGATGCGCAACACCGCCGAGGAGCACATCCCCGCCTTCCCCATGGGCGACGTGCGCAACGGCATCGTCCACGTGGTCGGCCCCGAACAGGGGCGCACCCAGCCGGGCATGACCATCGTCTGCGGCGACAGCCACACCTCGACCCACGGCGCCTTCGGGGCCCTGGCCCACGGGATCGGCACCTCCGAAGTCGAGCACGTGCTGGCGACCCAGACCCTGCGCCAGCGCAAGGCCAAGAACATGCGGGTGACCATCGACGGCGTCGCCCCGTCCTACGTCACCGCCAAGGACCTGGCGCTGGCGGTGATCGGCGAGATCGGCACGGCGGGCGGGACGGGCCACGTCATCGAATTCGCCGGCGAGGCCGTGCGCGCCCTGTCGATGGAAGGGCGCATGACCCTGTGCAACCTGACCATCGAGGCGGGCGCCAAGGCCGGTCTCGTGGCGACCGACCAGAAGACCTACGACTACATCATGGGCCGCCCGGCCGCGCCCAAGGGCGGCGCCTGGGACATGGCCCTGGCCTATTGGAAGAGCTTCTATACCGACGAGGACGCCGTCTTCGACCGCGAGGTGCGGATCGACGCCGCCAGCCTGCCGCCCCTGGTCACCTGGGGCACCAGTCCCGAAGACGTGGTCCCGGTCACCGGGGTCGTGCCCCGACCGGAAAGCTTCGCCAACCCCGACAAGCGGGCCGCCGCCGAGAAGGCCCTGGCCTATATGGGCCTGACCGCCGGCCAGGCGATCCAGGACGCCAAGGTGGACCGGGTGTTCATCGGCTCCTGCACCAACAGCCGCATCGAGGACCTGCGCGCCGCGGCCAAGATCGCCGAAGGGCGCAAGGTCGCCGGCCATGTCCGCGCCATGGTGGTGCCGGGGTCCGGTCTGGTGAAGGCCCAGGCGGAAGCCGAAGGGCTGGACGCCATCTTCATCGCCGCCGGCTTCGACTGGCGCGAGCCCGGCTGCTCCATGTGCCTGGCGATGACTCCGGACAAGCTGGCGCCGGGCGAACGCTGCGCCTCGACCTCGAACCGCAATTTCGAGGGCCGCCAGGGCCCCGGCGGACGCACCCACCTGATGAGCCCGGCCATGGCGGCGGCGGCGGCGGTCGCCGGCCACATCGCCGACGTCCGCGACTACGAATAGGCGCCGGCGCGCCTACTCCGCCGGCAGGGTGTTTTCCGAGCGCTTGGCCATCAGCCGGTCGAACTCCGACCAGACGCCCTCGCCGCCGTGCCATTGGCCGCGGGTGGCGGCCTTGGAATATTCGGTCGAGCGAGCCTCGAAGAAGTTGGCGTGCTCGACCCCCGACAGCATCGACTGCAGCCAGGGCAAGGGGTTCTCCTTGATCCCGTACAGGGTCGGCAGCTCCAGTTGGCGCAGGCGCCAGTCGGCGATGAAGCGGATGTAGCGCTTGATGTCGTCAGGGGTCATGCCCTGGACCTCGCCGGCCTCGAAGGCCAGGTCGATGAACTTGTCCTCCATCGACACCACCGTGCGGCAGTTCTCGACGATGTCCTCGGCCACGGCCTTGGTCACCGCCCCGGTCTCCTTGGCGAAGGCGTGGTAGAGCTTGATCATGCCCTCGCAGTGCAGGCTCTCGTCCCGCACCGACCACGACACGATCTGGCCCATCCCCTTCATCTTGTTGAAGCGCGGGAAGTTCATCAGCATGGCGAAGCTGGCGAACAGCTGCAGCCCCTCGGTGAAGGCCCCGAACATGGCCAGGGTCCGGCAGATGTCGGCCTCGTTCTCGACCCCGAAGGTCTGCATGTAGTCGTGCTTGTCCCGCATCTCCTGGTAGTCGAGGAAGGCGGAGAACTCCGACTCCGGCATGCCGATGGTCTCGAGCAGCAGGGCGTAGGCCGCGATGTGGATGGTCTCCATGTTCGAGAACGCGGAGAGCATCATCTTCACTTCGGTCGGTTTGAAGACGCGGGCGTAGCGCTCCATGTAGTTGTCGTTCACCTCGACGTCCGACTGGGTGAAGAAGCGGAAGATCTGGGTGAGCAGGTTGCGCTCGCGGTCGTTCAGCTTGGCCGCCCAGTCCTTGCAGTCCTCGCCGAGGGGAACCTCCTCGGGCATCCAATGGACCTGCTGCTGCCTCTTCCAGAACTCGTGCGCCCACGGATAGCGGAACGGCTTGTAGGCGTAGGATGGGGTCAGGAGGCCAGGAAGTTTGGTCTTGGTCATCGAAGCCGTTCCCATCACATGCGCCCGAATCGGAAAAGTCGGGAGGTCACTGCACCGTCATAAGGTGAACGAGTGGCTAACTACGTCTAGTGGTCAGTTGGTCCCTGCCCACAGGATATAGGGTCGCAGTGGATAGAATCAGGGCTTGCTCAAAAATATAAGTCATGACTTATATGTTCATGTGAAAGCCGACCTGTTCCGAGCCCTGGCCGACCCGACCCGCCGCGCGGTGTTCGAGCGGCTGGCCGCCCGCGAGATGAGCGTGTCCGAACTGGTGAACGGTTTCAACGTCTCCCAGCCCGCCATTTCCCAGCATCTGGCCTCGCTCAGGGGCGCGGGCCTGGTCTCCGAACGGCGCGAAGGGCGGCGCGCCATCTATCGCGCCGCGCCGGAGGGCCTGGCGGCCCTGGTGGACTGGGTCGATCATTACCGCGCCTTCTGGCCCGAGCGGATCGAGCGGTTAAAGGCGGTTTTGCAGGACTTGCCCCCAGATGAAACCTGACCGCCCTGAGATCGACCTGGCCTTCGAACTGGCCTATCCGCCGGACAAGGTCTGGAAGGCACTGACCACGCCGGAACTCCTGGCCCGGTGGCTGGGTCCCAACGACATGGTCCTAGAACTCGGGGCCCGCTTCACCGTCCGTCCCGAGACGGGACCGCCGGCGACCTGCGAGGTGGTCGAGATCGACAAGGCGCGCCGGCGGCTGCGGCTGACCTGGACGGTCGATGCGGAAAAGGAGGCCACCACGGTCCGGTTCGAGCTGGTCCCCACTCCCGCGGGCGGGACGGTGCTGCGGATCGCCCATTGCGGCTTCGGCGCAGCGGCCGCGCAGGCGCCTGCCCAGCCGCCGCGGCTGCGGCTTTCCCGTCGCGCGCCCGCGGTCCGGGCCAATCCCAGCCGGATGACCATGCGATGGGCGGCATGACCACCGGCTTCGACCTGGTGCCCATGGTGGTCGAGCAGACCGCCCGGGGCGAGCGTTCCTTCGACATCTTCTCGCGGCTCTTGAAGGAGCGGATCGTGTTCCTGAACGGGCCGGTCGAGGACGGCATGTCGGCGCTGATCTGCGCCCAACTGCTGTTCCTTGAGTCCGAGCACCCGAAGAAAGAGATCGCCATGTACATCAACTCCCCGGGCGGGGTGATGACGTCGATGTTCGCGATTTACGACACCATGCAATACATCTCGAGCCCGGTCTCGACGGTGTGTATGGGCTTCGCGGCGTCGGCCGCCTCGTTCCTGCTGATGGCCGGGGCGCCGGGCGCACGCATCGCCCTGCCCAACGCGCGGATCATGGTCCATCAACCGTCGGGCGGCTACCAGGGCAAGGTCTCGGACATCGAGCGGCACGCCGAGGACATCATCAAGACCAAGCGGCGGGCCAACGAGCTATACGCCAAGCATTGCGGCCGCACGCTGGAGGAGGTCGAGCGCGCTCTGGACCGGGACAACTTCATGAGCGCCGAAGAAGCCAAGGCCTGGGGCCTGGTCGACCACGTCTACAAGCAGCGCGACCTGGAGGCGGGACCGCTGGAGAAATAGCTCGGGCGGACCCATCTGGGCTATAAGCCGTGGCCCGGCTGCAAAGGCGCGAAGCTCGATGGACTTCTTCTCCCCCTATGCCCACGAGTTCGTGCGCGTCGCCGCCTGCGTGCCCTCGCTGGCGGCGGCCGATCCGGTGTTCAACGGGCGCCAGACCCTGGCGCTGCTGAAACAGGGGCATGACCAGGCCGTCGGCCTGATGGTGTTCCCGGAGCTGGGCCTGTCGGCCTACGCCATCGACGACCTGTTGCTGCAGGACGCCCTGCTGGACGCGGTGCAGGCCGAGCTGAAGACCCTGGTCGAGGCGAGCCGCGACCTGTTCCCCGTCTTCGCCGTCGGCGCGCCGCTGCAGTACGACGGGCGGCTCTACAACTGCGCCGTGGTGATCCACAGGGGAAAGGTCCTGGGGGTAGTTCCCAAGAGCTTCCTGCCCAACTACCGGGAATTCTACGAGCGCCGCTGGTTCACCTCCGGATCGGGGGTGTCCGGGCGCGACATCGAGGTCGGCGGGGTCACGGCCCCGTTCGGGACCGACCTACTGTTCGAATCCGCCGGCGCCTGCCGCTTCACCTTCCACGTGGAGATCTGCGAGGACGTCTGGGTCGCCGACCCGCCCTCGACCGGCGCGGCCCTGGCCGGGGCCGAGGTGCTGGTCAACCTGTCGGCCTCCAACATCGTCATCGGCAAGGCCGCCCAGCGGCGCCTCTTGTGCGCGTCGCAGTCCTCCCGCTGCATCGCCGCCTACGCCTATTCCGCGGCCGGGCCCGGCGAGAGCACCACGGACCTGGCCTGGGACGGGCACGCCGCGATCTTCGAGATGGGCGCGCTGCTGACCGAAACCGAACGGTTCCCCAAGGCCGCCAGCATGGCCCTGGCCGACGTCGACCTGGGACGGATCCGCCAGGAGCGGATGCGCACCGGCACCATGTGGGACGTGGCCGCCCTGCCGGCGCTGCAGAAGACCTGGCGGCGGGCCGGGTTCGAGCTCGATCCGCCCAGGGGGCCCCTGCCCCTGGCGCGCACGGTCGAGCGGTTCCCCTACACCCCGGCCGATCCGGCCGAGCTCGCCCAGAACTGCTACGAGGCCTACAACATCCAGGTCCAGGGCCTGGCCCAGCGGCTGAAGGCGACCGGCGGCAAGGCGCTGGTGATCGGCGTCTCGGGCGGACTGGACTCCACCCAGGCCCTGATCGTGGCCACGCGGGCCATGGACCTGCTCGGCCTGCCGCGCAGCGGCGTCCATGCCTACACCCTGCCCGGCTTCGCCACCTCCGACGCCACCAAGTCCAACGCCTGGGGGCTGATGAAGGCGATGCGCGTCACCGCCGCCGAACTCGACATCAAGCCGGCGGCGATGCAGATGCTGGGCGACCTCGACCACCCCTTCGCCCGCGGCGAGCCGGTCTACGACGTCACCTTCGAGAACGTGCAGGCGGGCCTGCGCACCGACTATCTGTTCCGCCTGGCCAACAAGCACGGCGCCCTGGTGGTGGGGACCGGAGACCTGTCGGAACTGGGGCTGGGCTGGTGCACCTATGGGGTGGGGGACCAGATGTCCCACTACAATCCCAACGCCTCGGTGCCCAAGACCCTGATCCAGCACCTGATCCGCTTCACCGCCGAGGCGGCCGACACCAGCCCCGAGACGGCCGCCCTGCTCCACGCCATCCTGGCCACGGAGATTTCTCCCGAGCTGGTGCCGGGCAAGGAGGTGCAGGCCACGGAGAGCTTCGTCGGGCCCTATCCGCTGCAGGACTTCAATCTCTACTATCTGACCCGCTACGGCTTCCGGCCGTCCAAGATCGCCTATCTGTCCTGGAACGCCTGGCGCGACGCGGCCCAAGGGACCTGGCCCGCCAACACCCCGCCGGAGGCCCGGCGCGCCTACGACCTGGCCGAGATCAAGCGCTGGCTGAAGCTGTTCCTGCAGCGGTTCTTCGCCAACCAGTTCAAGCGCTCGGCCATGCCGAACGGGCCGAAGATATCCTCAGGCGGCTCGCTGTCGCCCCGCGGCGACTGGCGCATGCCCTCCGACGCCGGCGCCGGGACCTGGCTGGAGGAGCTCGAGCGCAACACTCCGGACGCCTGACCCGGGTCAGCCCGGTTTCGCCACACCCGACAGGGCCTCGCCGAGCCGCGCCAGGACGCTGTCCCAGTCGCCGGGAGCCGGTTGCCGGAACAGGCGAACGGTCGGGTACCAGGGGCTGTCCTCGCGATCCAACAGCCAGCGCCAATCGGGCGAGAACGGCAGCAGCACCCAGGTCGGCCGCCCCAGCGCCGCGGCGAGGTGGGCGGTCGAGGTGTCCACCGAAACCACCAGGTCCATCTGCGACGCCAAGGCCGCCGTGTCGGCGAAGTCGGTCAGCCGGTCCTCGAACCGCCGGATCCGGGGGTATGCCGCCAGCGCCGCCTCGTCCTCAGGGCGCGCCCGGTCCTGCAGGCTGAAAAGCTCGAGGCCCGACGGCAGGGCCTCGAGCAAGGGCTCCAACCGGATCGAGCGGTTGCGGTCGTTGTGGTGGGTGGGCTTGCCGAACCAGGCCAGCCCCACCTTCGGCCGCGGGCTGTCCGCGACCACGCCGGCCCAGGCCGCCGACCGCTCCGGCGGGGCGGCGAGATAGGAGGCTCGGGTGGGAATGGTCTCCAGGGTGGTCCCGAAGGCGTGAGGCAGGCTCATCAAGGGGCAGTGCAGGTCGAAGTCCGGCAGCGGCTCGCCCGCCCCGACCAGCTCGGCCACCCCGTCCAGGCTCCGCATCAAGGCCTTCAGGGCCGGGGGCGCCTCCAGCACCACGCGCGCGCCCCTGGCGGCCGCCAGGGCGGCGTAGCGGCAGAACTGGATCGTGTCCCCGAACCCCTGTTCGGCGTGCAGCAGCAGGGTCCTGCCGGCGAGGTCTTCCCCTCCCTGCCAGAGAGGGGCGGCGAACGTCCTCAGCGCCGAGCGGTTCGGCTCCAGGCGCCAGCGCTGCTCGTGACCGCGAAAGCCCGGCTCCAAGGCCCCGGCCAGCAATTGGGAGACGCCGAGATTGCAGGCGGCGGCGGGATTGTCGGGGGCCGCCTGCAGGGCCGCGCCGAGGCTGGCCAGCGAGGCGTCCAGGCGGTTCAGCTCCCGCAGCGCTATGCCGCGATTGACCAGGGCGTCGACGAAGCCCGGATCGAGCGCCAGGGCCCCATCGAAGCTTTCGACCGCCTCGGTCGTCCGCCCGAGGCCCAAGAGCGCCAGCCCGCGATTGGACCAGGCGCGCGCCAGCCGGGGGTCGAGCGCCAGGGCCCGGTCGTAGGCGGCCAGGGACGTCTCGTATCGGCCGAGCCGCAGCATGAGATCGCCGTGGCGGGCGTGGGTTTCGGCGTGTCTGGGCGCCACGGCGATAGCCCGCTCATAGCTCGCCAGCGCCGCCTCGCCCTGACCCAGGTGCTCCAGCGCCAGGGCCAGGTTCAGATGCGCCGCGAGCATCTGCGGGGCCAGAGCCAGGGTCCGCCGAAGCAAGAGGACGCCATCCTCGACCCGCCCTTCGGCCAGGGCGATCGTCGCCAGCCGGTGCAGGACCTCCGCCTGGTCGGGATCGGTCTCCAGAAGCTGCTGGTAGAGCTCCTTCGCCTCGCCCAGCCGGCCGGCCCGGTGGGCCGCCGCGGCGGCCTCCATCAGGGCGGGGACGGCCGGGTCCGGGCTCATCAGAGCGCCAGGGGCGGATGGAGGTAATGGTCGACGTAGGCGTCCCAGAACGCGGCTTCGGACCAGCCGAGGGCCTCAGCATCCAGGGCGGTCAAGTTGGTGCGGGCCTCGGGCTCGGCGAAGACCTGGGTCTCGGCCAGGGTCAGGGGACAGGCCCAGCCGGTGCGGGCGCGCACCTGGCGCGCCATGCGCTCGAAGAAGGCGCCGACCGGCTCGGCATAGCAGGAGGGGGCGCAATAGGCGCCGAACCGGCCCTCGACGGTGGCGGCGTAGGCCAGGGCCATCAGGTCGACCGGGACGTTGTCGCGGACGTAGAGCGCCTGGTCGATATGGACGCCCTCGCCCTTGGACCAGCGGGTCATCACCAGCCGCTGGAAGCGCCGCTCTTCCCAGGGACCGAACGGGTTGGGGATCACGAACTTCGCGTAGGCCAGTCCCGCCGCCTCGGCCGCCGCCCGCACGATCTCGGCGGTCTTGGCCTTGGAGGTCCCGTAGGGGCTGAAGGAGACCAGAGGCTCGGTTCCCCGCCCCTCCCCCGGTTCGAACACCGTGCCGGTCAGGACCACGCGGGACGCGCCGCCGGCCCTGGCCGCGGCGAACACCTTGTCGACATTGAGGGTGTTGGCGGCGGCGGCCGCATCGAGGTCGTAGCTGGGGCTCTTGTAGTCTCCGACCTCGGCGCCGTGCAGGGCCAGGACGTCGAACGGGCCGCGATGCTGCAGCGCCGCCAGGAAGGCGTCCGATCCGAACGGGGCGCCTGTCGCCACCTCGGCCACGGCGGCCACCCGATCCATCCGCGCCTGACGCAGCCCGTCGGCATAGGCGGCGGCGCGGGCGACCGCGACGACCGAATGGCCGGCCCGGGCCAGGGCCTGCGCGAACCACAGGCCGGTGAAGGAGCTCGCGCCCGTCAGCAGGATCCGCAAGGGGTCAGCCCTCGTAGGCGAACGGGCTGTCGAAGCCGGCCAGAGCCGGCCAGGCGGCGTCGCGGTCGTTGATCACCGCCTCCAGGCCGGGCCAGACGATGCCGAGCGCCGGGTCCGACCACAGCAGGCCCGCCTCGGCCTCGGGGGCGTAGTAGTCGGTGACCTTGTAGAGGACTTCGCAGTCCTCGGTCAGGGTCTGGAACCCGTGCGCGAAGCCCTTGGGCACCAGCAACTGGCGCCAGTTCTCCGCCGACAGCTCCACCGCCACCGCCTTGCCGTAGGTGGGCGAGCCGCGGCGGATATCGACCGCCACGTCGAGGATCGCCCCCCGGGTCACGCGGAGCAGCTTGTCCTGGGCGAAGGGCGGGGCCTGGAAGTGCAGGCCGCGCACGGTGCCGCGCTTGGGCGAGCGTGAATGGTTGTCCTGGACAAAGGCGCTGGTGAAGCCCGCCCCGGTCAGCACCTTGGCGCTGTAGGTCTCGGAAAAGAAGCCCCGTTCGTCGCCGAACCGCTTGGGCTCGATCAAAAGGACGTCCGGGATCGCCTGGGGGGTGACCACGGTCATCGCCGGCAAAGGCCTTCGGCGGCGATCTCGATCAGGTACTGGCCGTATTCGGTCTTGGCCATGTTCTGGCCCAGGCGGGCGACGGCGTCGGGGGTGATCCAGCCCTGCTCCATGGCGATTTCCTCTGGACAGGAGATCTTCACGCCCTGGCGATGCTCGATGGTGCGGATGAATTCGGAGGCCTCGAGCAGAGATTCGTGGGTGCCCGTGTCCAGCCAGGCGTAGCCGCGGCTGAGCCTGGCCACCTGCAGCTGGCCTTCCTCGAGATAGCGTTGGTTGATGTCGGTGATTTCCAGCTCGCCGCGAGCGGAGGGCTTGATCGACTTGGCGATCTCGACCACCCGCGAGTCATAGAAATAGAGCCCGGTCACCGCGCAGTCGGACTTCGGGGCTGTCGGCTTCTCCTCCAGCGACACCGCCTTGCCGGTCTCGTCGAACTCGACCACGCCATAGCGCTCCGGGTCGCTGACGCGGTAGGCGAAGACCTTGGCGCCGGAGGTGAGGGTGGCCGCCTCCTGCAACAGGGCGCTGAGGCCCTGACCGAAGAAGATGTTGTCGCCCAGGATCAGCACGCAGGGCTTGCCGTCGATGAACTCCTCGCCGATCAGGAAGGCGTCGGCGAGCCCGCGCGGGGCTTCCTGGACCGCATAGGAGAAGCTGACCCCCCAGTCGGACCCGTCGCCCAGCAGCTCCTGGATCAAGGGGGTGTCCTTGGGCGTGGAGATGATCAGGATCTCGCGGACCCCGGCGAGCATCAGCGTCGACACCGGATAGTACAGCATCGGCTTGTCGTAGATCGGCAGGAGTTGCTTACAGATCGCCCGCGTGACCGGATAGAGGCGGGTGCCGGACCCGCCGGCCAAGATAATGCCCTTCATCAACCGAAATCCCGCCCCTCGAGCCGCTCTGAACTACTCGCGCCGGTCCACCCGGGACCGGCCAATGTCCTATAAGGCCTGCAAAGGCCCAAGGACGGACAATTTATCGTAAATCGGCGTCATCAGCCCTTGGCGCCCAGGCCGAGCCTCTGGCCTGCATAGCGCGCCTGCAGCGGACGCCACCAGTCGGACCGATCCAGGTACCATTGCACGGTCTTGGCCAGGCCGGTCTCGAAGGTCTCCGCGGCCCGCCAGCCGAGCTCGGTCTCGAGCTTGGTGGCGTCGATGGCGTAGCGGCGGTCATGGCCGGGCCGGTCGGCGACATAGGCGATCAGGCTGCGCCGGGACCCGATGGCCGGATCGGGGACAAGCTGGTCCAGGGTGTCGCAGATCCGCTCGACCACCTGCAGGTTGGTGCGTTCGTTGCGGCCGCCCACATTGTAGGTCTGGCCCAACCGGCCCCGTTCGAGCACCAGCAGAAGCGCCGCCGCATGGTCCTCGACATACAGCCAGTCGCGGATGTTGCCGCCGTCCCCGTAGACGGGCAGCGGCTTGCCGGCGAGGGCGTTGAGGATGATCAGCGGGATCAGCTTTTCCGGGAAATGATAGGGCCCGTAGTTGTTCGAGCAGTTGGTGATCAGCACCGGCAGGCCGTGGGTGTGGCCCCAGGCCGAGACCAGGTGGTCGGACGCCGCCTTGGAGGCGGAATAGGGCGACCGGGGATCATAGGCCGTCGATTCGGTGAACAGGCCTTCGTCCCCGAGGCTGCCGTACACCTCGTCGGTGGAGATGTGCAGCAGGCGGAAACGGTCGCGCCGCGCCGGGGGCAAACCCTTCCAATAGGCCAGGGCCGTCTCCAGGACGGTGAAGGTGCCGACGATGTTGGTGCGGACGAAAGGTTCGGCCGTCTCGATCGACCGGTCCACATGGCTTTCGGCCGCCAGGTTCATCACCGCATCGGGCTGGTGGGCGTCGAACACCGCCGCCATGGCCGCGCGGTCGGCGATATCGGCTTTGACGAAGGCGTAGCGGTCGGACCCCGCGACCTCGGCCACCGAGGTCGGGCTGCCTGCATAGGTCAGCAGATCGAGGTTGACGACGCTGTGTTCGGTCTCGCGGATGATCCGCCGACACACGGCCGAACCGATGAAGCCGCAGCCGCCGGTGACGAGGATTTTCAACTTCGAATCCGTTGATGCGCCCGAGGGCGAGTCCGCTGGGCAATAGCCTGGGCGATCCCTCGCTGCAACCGGCCTCCCGACCAGCCCCGCGCTCAGGGTTGTGGCGTCCTCGTCTCGTCCATCAAGGTGGTGACGGGCTTGAGCGGCGGCGTGTCCGCGGCAGCGGGCGGCGACGACGGCAGGGGGAGTTGCTGGTCCGGGGTCGTGGTTTCGCGGGCGGCCAGGGTGGGGCCCGGCGCGGGCGTCGCCAGCGAATCCAGGACCTTGACGATCTCCTCCGTCGGCAAGGCGCCCTTGTTCTTCACCCGGTCGAAATCGGTGATCGGGTCGTAGGCCGCCACGCCGGGGGCGAGGATGTCCACGGTCAGCCGGCCCGAAAGGTTGAGCACCGCGACGCGGGCGGCGTACTCGTTGTAACGGTCGCGCAGCAGGCCGATCTGGGCGTTGGTCAGCTCCTGTTGGGTGTTGAGCAGTTCGATGGTCGAGCGCAGCCCGAAGCGCTCTTCCTGGCGCATGCCGAAGAAGGCCGTTTCCGACGCCAGCACATTGGCCTGGTCCGCCTCCAGGGCGTTGCGGGCGGCCGACAGCAGACTCCATTGCTGCGACAGCGCCTGGACCACGTTCCGGCGGGTGGCGTCGATGGTCAGCCGGTCGGAGTTGTTGTTT
Organism: Caulobacteraceae bacterium; assembly: GCA_035493955.1. GTDB lineage: Bacteria > Pseudomonadota > Alphaproteobacteria > Caulobacterales > Caulobacteraceae > NCED01. Next base: position 218,225 of record DATJHI010000041.1, read on the forward strand.
TCCAGCGCCCGGCGGATTCCCGAGCCGGTCTGTCCCGCGGTGAAGAGCGGTTGGGTCACCGTCGCCTGGGCGGTCAGGGACTGGATATAGGGGCTGGGCGCATAGAGGGCCTGCGGCGTCTTGCTGGCCTCGAAGCGAAGCTCGACGGTCGGGAGGTTCTGCGCCCTGGCCGCCGCGACCCGGGCCCGCGAGCCCAGCTCCGCGAACTTGGCGGCGCGCAGGGTCCTGTTTTCCGATTCCATCGCCGTGAAGGCGGCGTCGATGGACGGCGGAACGCCGGGCAGATCGGGCTCCGGGGCCAGGTCGCCGGGGTTCTGGCCGACCGCGTTCAGATACTGGGCGCGGCTGGAGGCCAGTTGCGCCTCGGCGCTGAAAACCTGGGCGCGGGACGCCGCCAGTCGCGCCTGGGCCTGGGCGAGGTCGGTCCGGGTATTTTCGCGCACACCGAACTTGGCCTCGGTCTCCTGGAGCTGTTCCTGCAGGACGGTGACGGTGCCGCGGGCCACGGCGAGGATCTGCTGGTCCCGGCGGACGGCGACGTAGGCGTTCACGACCCGCTGCAGCAGGTCGGCCTCGCCCTGGCGCAACCGTTCCCGGCCGGCGCGGACGTCGGCCTCGGCCGCCTGGACGGCGCTGGCGACCCGGCCGCCAGCGAACAGGGACTGGGTGAGCACGATGCTTTCGGACGAACTGTCGCCCTTCAGGTCCCTCGCGCCGTAGGTGGTGGTGTCGGCGTAAGCCGCCGCGCTGGCGCTGACCCGCGGCCCGTAGTTCGAACGGGCCTCGACATAGGATTCGTTCAAGGCGCGGAGCTGGGCCCGCTGCGCCAGCAGGCCCGGATTGGTCTGATAGGCCAGGGCCACGGCGTCGGCCAGGGTTTCGGCCTGGGCGACGGCGACGGCGACGAGGCTGCACCCCAGGGCCAGGACGGCGGCCAGGCCGAGGCCTCGATATCGGGAGCGGGGAGCGGACGTGGGCATGGGCTGTTTGCCGGCGCTGTGCATGAAAGGTCCTGATCGGCTCGACAATTTGGGCCTAAGGATGGCCGGCCCGGCGTTGGCCTAGCGGTCCAGCACTTCGGGACGGGGAGTGATGGTGACGAACCCGAATTTCGCCATCCACAACAGGCTTCTGGCGGCGACGCCGCGCCGGGAGGGGGCCGTCGCCGCGGCGGCGACCGCGACCGGCGTCGGACCGTGCTTCTGTAAAACCCCGACGACGGCGGCGATCTCCTCCGCCGTGAGGATGGTCGAAGCGGCGTAGGCTATGGTGGGCTCCCGCAGCATGGCCTGGACCGCGCCGATTGTCGCACCGGGCGCCAGGGTCGCGACCGCCTCCGGAGCCAATCCCTGGGTGGGATAGCCGGCGAACAGCTGGAACGGGTCCGGGCGCCAGGGACTGAGGCCGCCGGCCGGTCGCGCCGGCGCGGCCTTGCGGATCGCGGCGAGCTCGGCCCAGAGGGCCTGATACTGGCCAATCACCGTCTTCCAGTCGAACACGGTGCGGGCCCGCTCCTGAGCGGCCGCCCCCATCGTGCGGCGCAGGTCCTCGTTGTCGATCAGTTGCACCAAAGCGTCCGCCGCGGCGTCGATATCGACGGCGACGAACTGGCTTGCCATGCCGACATAGTGGTCGAAGGTTTCCCACCCGTTGGCGTGGGCGACAGCCAGGTCCAGGGCGCCGCCGGGGCGGGGAGCAAGGGTCGGGACGCGGAACCCCTGCACCCCATGCCGGATGAGGTCCCGGTAGCCGTCCCAATCGGAGATCACCGAGGGCAGGCCCGCGGCCATGGCCTCGACCGGGGTCAGGCCGAAGGTCTCCTGGATGTTGTCCGACAGGGACAGGAAGATGTCGCCCGCCGACCAGATCGGGAACCGCACGTCCGGCCGGCGGCCGTCCAGGACGTGGGTCTTGATGCTCGGCGCGAAGCGGGGTCCGGCCTCGGCGAAGGCCGCATGCAGATATTCGTTGGAGGCCCAGCCCGACAGTATCCAATGGATCGGCCGCTTGGTCCGCTGCGCCGCGCGCTCCAGGGCCATGGCCATGGGCAGGGGATTCATCTTGGCGTGCGGGGAAAACCGGCCGACGTAGAGGACAGCTATGGCGTCCTCCTCGATCCCGAGCTTCGCCCGCCATTCGGCGCGATACTGGGGCGACGGGGTGAAATCGTCGGCGTTTATCCCCAGGGGGATGGTTTCGAGCCGAAGCTGCGGCGCCTTGATCGGTCCGAAGCGCTCGCGCAGGTATTCGAGCATCAGGTCCTGCTGAAGGGCGACGCTTTCGGCGACCGCCCGCGAGGTGCAGATCAGGGCGTCCCACGGTTCGACCGGGGCCTCCAGCATGGCGACCAGGGCGTCCATGACGCCGCCGCTGGCCGTGGTGTGGGTCAGGCCGCAGATGCTGTAGAGGTTCGCGCCCAACAGACGCCGGTTCCAGGCCTCCTGGGCGTTAGCGGGCGCGGAGACGAACAGGCATCCCGGTTCGGAGAGGCGGCGCATATTGCCGCGGCCGATCCACTGGAAGGGCTTTTCGACCGGTTCGATCCGCCGGATCAGGGCCTCGGCCTGGGCGAGCGGCTCGTTCGTCCAGTTGCAGAAATAGAACTGCTCGACGCCGCTGTGGCGAAGGAATCCCCGCAGGAAACTTTCGCCGGCGGCCTGGCGGCCCATCAGCTTGGCGCCGCCGGTCTGGAAGGCGTCGGAATAGAACGAGATGGCGGCGTTCGACATGGGAGGCGAGGATTCCTGCCGCGACATGCGGCGGCCGGACGGCCAGCCGATCCGTGGACGGTCTAGCTCGCGGCCCTGGGCGATGAAACCGCGACGGCCGCAAAAGGCAAGAAAAAGGGGCCGCCCCGAAGGGCGGCCCCAAAACGCTTAGTCCGTTTAGAGTAGCTTAGGTGAAATCGATGGCGTTGACGCCCGCGCTGGAAACACCAACCAGCTTGATCACCTGGTCAGCGGTCGTCAGCGCGCCGTCGTGGTTGCTGTCGACGAACACGTAGGTGTCGGATCCGACCGAAACCGCAACCACCGCCGAGTTGACAGTGCCGAAGGTGGCCGCCGCGTTGGTCGCCGCGGTGGCGTAGTCGGCCGCCGCACCAAGCTTGCTGAAGGTGATCGAAGCCGTGTGAAGCATTTTCAACTTATCCGCGCCGGTCGCGAAACCGAGGATCGAGTCCGTCGTGGAGTTGTCGGTGCTGTACGCCGTGGTGTTGGCGTTGGCGCTCTCATCAATGCTGTCGTTGCCGGCGCCGCCGGAGATGGTGTCGACGCCGTCAGCCGCCGTACCGACGATCGTATCGTTGCCGGCGTCGCCCGAAATCGAGTCGTTGCCGGCGCCGCCAGCGATCGAGTCGTTGCCTTGACCGCCGAAAATCGAGTCGGTGCCAGCGTTGCCAGCGATGGTGTCGTTGCCGGCGTTGCCGTTGATGCTGTCGCCGCCGCCAGCAGCGGTTGCGCCAGCAGTGATCGTATCGTTGTCGCTGCCACCGAACATGGTGTCGTTGCCGGTGCCGCCGGTGATGTTGTCGTTGCCGATGTCACCCGAGAGCGAGTTGTTGCCCGCGCTGCCCGTGACCACGATGTTGTCGTCGCCCTGGCCGCCATAGACGGAGTTGTTGCCCGCGCCGCCGTCCAGGGTGTCGGTGCCGACGTTGCCGCCGATCGAGTCGTTGCCCAGACCGCCGACGATGTTGTCGTTGCCGAAACCGCCGAAGGCGGTGTCGTTGCCGGCGCCGCCGTCAACGCTGTCGTCGCCCAGGTCGCCCGAGAGCGAGTCGTTGCCGGCTTGGCCGAACAGGCTGTCGTTGTTCTGACCACCGAACAGGCTGTCGTTGCCGTTGCCGCCGTCGAGGCTGTCGCTGCCGATGTTGCCGTTGACGCTGTCGTTGCCGTCAGAGGCGAAGATGGTGTCGGTGCCTTGACCGCCGTACAGCGAGTCGGTGCCGCCGGCGCCGTTGATCGAGTCGTTGCCGAGGTTGCCGTCGATGGAGTCGTTGCCGGCTTCGGTCGCGGTCGCGCTGGCGGAGCCGCCGGACAGCTGGTCGTCGCCGCCGCCGCCGCGGATCACGTCGTCGCCGGCCATGCCGTTGACGGTGTCGCCGGCGCCGGCCGTGGTGTCATTGAGGCCCACGAACTGGTCGTTCAGAGCCGTGCCGGTCACGGTCACGTTGCTGGCGGCGTTGGCGCTGACCTTCAGGACCGAGCCGTCCAGGGTCAGGAATTCCGGGTTGGCCGTGGCGTCGGCGTCGGCGTTCAGGGCGGTGTTCTGGAACACCACCGACTTGCCGCCGTAGGTGAGGGTGGTCACCGCGGCGCCGACGGAAACGGTCGTGTTGGCGGCGGACTGGCCGGCGCCGTCCAGGGCGATCTGGTCCGAGGTCGTGAAGCTAAGGCCCTGGGCCGAAGTGATGGTGGACCAAGCATACGTAGTCATAGGCTCTCCAATCTTTTGTTGGCTGGGCTCAGCGCCCGGACCGCGAACAGGGCCCAGCACCGGACCCGGGAAACAGGTTCATGGAGCCGCCCAACCGTCCTTGCCGAACCGCCCCTCCGCGGCTGTAAGCAGGGATCGAACGCCCCACTGCCTTCATAGCCGATCCGATCGAACTTGCAACAAGAAATCAGGACGGCCCGCGCCCGGCTTTTCGGGAGCCCCGCAATCGTCGCCAACCCTTGCAGCATAAGGGACGGCGAGGCTTCGGACGACCCGCGGAAGGGTCGGGCGCCCGACAGAGCGGCCGCGCCGCCAAGATCAAATCCGCCATCGCCGGCAATAGTGGCGGTCCCGGCGCCATAAAACTGCAAGAAACGCCGAATTGACACAGCCAGCGGGCCGATACAACAAACAATCCGCCCTCGAATTCCTGATTCGTACTTGTGATTCACCTCCGGGGGAATCACCGCGCCGATCCGCTTCTCCCCTCGCGGGA
>DATJHI010000042.1:0-39090 GCA_035493955.1 Caulobacteraceae bacterium
GAGGTCGTTCAGGGTGGGCGCGCGGATGTCGCGGCTTTCGGTGTAGCGGATCCGCAGGTCGTCGAAGGGCTCGTAGTTCAGCCCCGCCTTCCAGCTCCAGACCACGCCGCTCGAGCTGTAGTTGGTGTAGCGGGCCGCGCCGGTCACATCCAGGCGCTTGATCCACGGCATGTCCTTCAGGATCGGCATGGCCGCTTCGCCGCCGACTTCCCAGACCGAGTTGTGGCCGTACTGGGGAGCCTGCGAATCGAACGCATAGACCGTGCGGGGACCCGCCCCCAGGCGGATGCCCGTCAGGACGACCGGCTGATTGGGATCGGCAGTGGTGGTCTCGGTGAAGCTCTGCCGGCGGTATTCGAAGTTGGCGGCCACCGACAGCGGGCCGGCCCAGCCCTCGAGCACGTCGCCCGAGATGCTGCTCCCGAAGTCGTCCATCTTGTTCAGCACTTGGAAGTTGGTCTGCTGGTAGACGTAGCCCAGTGCGGCGGCCGATTCATTGCCCTGGCCGAACATGTTGATCGGCTGGCACCCGGGGTAGAGACCTGGGTTGGTCAAGGTCACGCGACAGACGATGTTGCCGCTGGGGTCCCTCACCGCGTCCAGGGCCGCGTAAAGGTTCACTTGGTTGATGTTGTTGTCCCGGCGGGCGCGCAGTCGAGCCTCGCCGTGGGTATAGTAGGTTTCCCAGTTGAACTTATCGAGAAGCTTGCCCTTGACGCCGGTGGTGAAGTCCAGGGAGTCCACGATCTGGGTCGCGCTCGATCCCAGCGCGAGGTCGCGCGGGAAGCGGTTCAGGACGAAGCTGGGCGTGTTGGTCGCCGTCAGGGTCGCCTGGGCGTTGGCCGGCAGGTAGGGGTTGCCGCTGAAGATGGTCAGCGGGAGGTTGGCCAGGTTCGAACGGTGGAAATTGGAGGTGCCGCTTTCGGACCAGTTCAGCTGCACGAAGCCGACGGTGTTGTTGTCGAACTCGTATTCGAAGCGGCCGAAGACCTGGTCGCTTCTCAAGGGCGCGCTCAGGGGCGAGTTATAGAAATAGGCCCCGTCGCCGCCCAGGGATATGCCGGCGGTCGCCGTCGGCGTGCCGGCGTTGAACGGCGCGAGCGTGCCGGTTCCCACGAACTGCTGACCGGCCAAGGGGCCCGCGGTCACTAGGCCGCCGTAGGAGCTGTTGGAGATCCTGGCGCCGGAGTTCAGCACATAGGGGCTCGCGGCCGTTCCGGCGCCCGAGAGGACGTAGATCGGAGCGGTGGAGGGGCGCGACTCGATCGTCTTGACGCCGGCGTTCTGGTAGTGCTCGGCGCTGAAGATGAAGTGGCCGCGGTCGAACACCTTGGTCCCGCCGGTGACGCCGAATTTGAACGAAGGCGCGTCGCCACGATCGGAAATGCCGTCCTGCAGCACCATCTTCAGGCCGGTGTAGTGGGTGTCGAGGACGAAGTTGACCACGCCGGTGACGGCGTCGGAGCCGTAGACGGCCGAGGCGCCGCCGGTGACCACGTCGACGCGCTGGACCAGGGCCTGCGGCAGGGTGTTGGTGTCGACCCCGCCGTTGACGGCGGTCGAGGGCACCCGGCGGCCGTCCAGCAGGATCAGGGTGCGGATCGCCCCCATGTTCCGAAGGTTCAGGAAGTTGCCGGTGAAGGTGGTGATGGCGCCGCTGCCGGCGCCGTTGCCGTTGCTGATCGTCTGCTGCGAGCCGGAGAACTGGGGCAGCTTGTTCAGGGCGTCGGGGATGTTGCTGGGGGTGGTCTGCTGCAGTTGGGCGACCGGGGCCACGGTCACCGGGGTGGGCGTGGTGTAGCCGTTGGTCTGGATCCGGGTGGCGGTGACCACCACCGATTCGACAGAGCCGGCCGCATCCGCCGTTTGGGCGAGCGCCGAAGTCGCCAGAGCCATGGCGCTGACGCCGCTCAACAGCACGATTGCTGATTTCGTTCGCATTTCAAATCCCCCCTGGGGCTGACAGATTTACAGAGGCGACGCCGTTCCGCCGCCCGTCCGAATTCGGCTCAATGGTGACCAATTGCGACCGATAAATGGCCGAAAATTGATAACCTTTATCATGTGGCCCGATTGCCTCAGGTTCAAATAATGAAACCTGACCACGGCATAACCTGAATTTATGCCTGCGGGCGGCGCATCCCGCCGCCCTTGCGCCTCAGCTTCGCGCTAGGTTTCCGATATGTTTCGGGATGGCTGATCGGTCGGCGGCGAAAGCCCGCCTTGGGAATTCCCGGCTAAAGCCAGGGAAGCGTCCCTTGTCCAAAGGCCCCACGAGGGGGCGGAATCGCGAAGGCCTCGACCGGCCGCCGGACAGCTGACGCCATCCGACGGCCGGCCGCAGTCGATTAGTACTGAGCTCTCAGAGTGAAGGTGTAGTAGCGGCCCACGAGGTCGTCCCCGGGCACCGCAGCGGGATTCTGGCCCGGGCTGGCGGTGAAGGCGGTCGAGGGCGACGGTCGCGGCGTTTTGTTGAACAGGTTGGACACCGCAACCGAGGCCTGCAGATCGTGACCGGCCACCTTGAAGCGGTAGGCCACGTTCGCGTCGGAGATCATGTACGAGGGCAGGTTCGGATTGGCATAGACCAGGAACGGACTCGAGTTCTGGATGACCGGGCTGGAGTAACGGGTCTGCCAGTTCAAGGAGAACGGGCCGGCCGTATAGCCGAGCAGCAGGGTGGCCCGGTGTTTGGCCAAGCCCCCGCCAGGGGGGGTGCTCGTACCGGCGGCGTTTATCACCGGCGAACTTGGGGTCACCCGGCTCTTCAGCACCGGCTGGTAGGTATAGAGCAGCCGGAAGTCGAGGGCTCCGGGAATCGCCGGCGCGAAGTCGGCGAAGTTCAGCCGATAGCTGGCCTCCACGTCGACCCCGTGGGTGAACTGCGAGGACACGTTCAGGAGGGTGGTGAAGACGGTGGTCGGGTAGTTCGCCGCCGAATGGTCGCTGAACGGCAGCGGCCGGACGATCAGGGCGCACAGGGGCGAGGTCCCGCCGGAGGCTTCGCACTCCGCCAAGGTGGCGGTCTGGTTCCCGGTGATGGTGGAAATCGCGTTCTGCATGTCGATGTTGAAGTAGTCGACCGACATCTGGAAGCGCGGGAACCACGACGGACGATAGACCGCCCCGATGGTGGTGGTGCGTGCGATTTCCGGCACCAGGTTCCTGTTGCCGCCGGAGAGGAGGGTGACGTTGCCGTTCAAACCCGTGTGCGGGTCGGCGAGCGCCACCCCTCCCTGGGCCGAACTGGCGTAAAGATCGTTCAGGCTCGGCGCGCGGATGTCGCGGGATTCGGTGTAGCGGATCCGCAGGTCGTCGAAGGGCTCATAGTTCAGCCCGACCTTCCAGCTCCAGACTACGCCGCTCGTGCTGTAGTTGGTGTAACGGGCCGCACCGGTCAGATCGAGACGCTTGACCGCGGTGAAGTCCTTCAGGAGCGGCAGGGCCGCCTCGCCGCCGAACTCCCAAACCGACTGGTGCCCGTTCTGGGGCCCCTGCGAATCGGAGCTGTAGAGCGATGTCGGGGCGGTTCCCCCCGTCCCTAGGCGAACGCCGGGATAGTTGGCCAGGGAGAACGGTATGGTGGGGTCGTTGTTGGTGGTCTGGCCGTAGCTCTGCTTGCGGTATTCGAAGTTCAAGGACGCCGACAACGGGCCGGCCCAGGCGTTGAGCACATCGCCGGAGATGCTGCCGGCATAGTCGTCCATCTTGTTCAACACCTGGAAGTTGGTGCTCGAAAAGATGTAGGCCAAGGACGCCGCGGATTGATTGCCCACCCCGAACATGTTGATCGGGGCGCATCCGGGATAAAGGCCGGGGTTGGTCAGGGTCACCCGGCAGACGATGTTGTTGGTGGCGGGGTCTCTGACCGCGTCGAGGGCGGCCAGGAACTTCACGTTGTTTATGTTGTCGTCCCGTCGGGCCCGCAACCTGGCGTCGCCGTGGGTGTAATAGGTCTCCCAGTTGAACCGGTCGAAAAGCTTGCCCTTGAAGCCGGCGGTGAAGTTCAGCGCGTTGACGAACTGGTTGGCGGTCGACATCAGTCCGAGGTCGGCGGACTGGCGGTTCATGACGAAGCTGGCCACGTTCCCCGCCGTCAGTGCGGCCTGGGCGTTGGCCGGCAGGTAGGGGTTGCCGCTGAAGATGGCCAGGGCGCTGGGGCCTGTGCCCCCGCGGTGATAGTTGGCGGCGCCGCTTTCGCTGAAGTTGATCTGCCAGAAGCCGGTGACGTTGTCGGCGAAGTCGTATTCGAAACGGCCGAAGACCTTGTCGGTCCGCAAGGGGAAGACCAGTTCCGTGCCGGCCAGATAGGCTCCGTCGCCGCCCTGGTTGATGCCGGTGGTGGCGGTCGGCGTGCCCGGGTTGAACGGCGCCAGGACGCCGGTTCCCACGAACTGCTGGCCCGCGAAGGGACCGGTCCTGACCAGGCCGCCGAAGGAAGAGGTGGCGATCCTGACGTTGGTGCTGATGGTGTACGGATTCGCGGCCGTCCCGGTTCCCGAGAGGGTGGGCATGCCGGCGGTATAGGGTCTGGCCGAGAGATCCTTGACGCCGGCGTATTGGTAGTGCTCGGCGCTGAACACGAAATGGCCGCGGTCGAACACCTTGGACCCGAAGGTGACGCCGACCTTGAGGGAGGGCGCATCGCCGTAGTCGGAGATGCCCTTCTGCGCCAGCATCTTCAGGCCGGTGTAATGGGTGTCGAGGATGTAGTTGACCACGCCGGTGACGGCGTCGGAGCCATAGACCGCCGAGGCGCCGCCGGTGACCACGTCCACCCGCTGGACCAGGGCTTCCGGCAGGCTGTTGGTGTCGACCGTGCCGTTGAGGGCCGTGGGCGGCACCCGGCGGCCGTCGAGCAGGATCAGGGTGCGGATCACGCCCATGTTCCTAAGGTTCAGGAAGTTGCCGGTGAAGGTGGTGATGGCGCCGCTCGAAGGGCCGTTGCCGTTGCTGGTGTTTTGTCCAGAGCCCGCGAATTGCGGCAGCTTGTTCAGGGCGTCGGGAATGTTGCTGGGCGTGGTTTGCATGAGCTGGGCGACCGGGGCCACGGTGACCGGGGTCGGCGCTGTATAGCCGTTGGTCTGGATCCGGGTGGCGGTGACCACCACCGATTCGACTTCGCCGGCCGCGTTGGTCGTCTGCGCGAGAGCAGACGTCGCTAGAGCGATTGCGCTGATGCCGCAGAACAGCGCGGCAGCTGACCTTTTATGCATATCCATTCCCCCCCAAGGGATTGACGTTTTCAGTGCGGCTTGGTTTCGCCGCTTTTCGCGTCGGCTCCGGTTTGAGGAGCCTACGCAAGGTGGTCGGGAAGTTATCCTCTAGCGATACATGTGAAACCTATCGAAATGTATCGAAAGGTATCCTGGCGCCCTTCCGCACAAATGTCCATGCTGCATTCCATTGTCCATGCTGCATTTCCATGCTGCGGATGCGAGTTTTCCGACGGCTCGGGCGCCGCGCGGTCACGCACGCTTCGGTCGGCCGGACCTGGAATCCGCTGACGATTCGTTTGAAGGGGATCCCGGCTGTGCGCCCTCGCATCGTTGGCGGCGGCGCTCGTTCTGCCGATTTCGGAGCGAAGGCTCTACGAGGGCAGGGCGGAAACGAAGACCGCGGCCGATCGCCGGACGGCTGACGCCGCCCGACGACCGGCCGCAGCCGACTAGTACTGGGCCCGCAGGCCGAAGGTGTAGTAGCGGCCGATGATGTCGTCGATGGCCGGGCTGAACGCGCCGGGGGTGGTGGTGAAGTTCGGGTTCGGCGACAGCCGGGACTGCTTGTCGAACACGTTGTTGACCGCCAGCGTGGCCTGCAGGGTGTGGCCCGCCGCCTTGAACCGGTAGCCCACGCTCATGTCGTGGGTCGTGTACGAAGGCAGTTCCGGATCGGCGTAGATCAGCAGCACGTTGCCGGTCCGTTTCACACCGCTCTGGTAGCGGGTCTGCCAGTTCAGGTTGAACGGTCCGGCGGTGTAGCCGGCCAGCAGGGTCACCCGGTTGGCGGCGAGGTTCACCACGCCCGCGGCGTTCACGACCGTGGAGGTCGGGAACGAGCGGGTCTTCATCACCGGCTGGTAGCTGTAGAGCAGCCGCAGGTCGATGTTCCCCGGCAGGTTCACCTGGGAAAGCGAGAAGTTGTAGCTCGCCTCCACGTCGACGCCGTGGGTGAAGGTCGAGGCCACGTTCAGGCTGGTGGTCTTGACGAACAGCGGGAAGTTCGCCGCCGAGTGGTCGCTGAACGGCAACGGCCGCACGATGGTGTCGCACAGGGGCGAGGTCCCGCCCGAGGTTTCGCACTCGCGCTGGACGTCGGCGTTGTTGCCGGCGATGGCCCCGATCGCGTTGGCGATGTCGATGTTGTAGTAGTCCACCGACATCTGGAACCGCGGGAGCCAGGACGGACGGTAGACCGCCCCGATGGTGGTGGTGCGGGCCACTTCCGGCACCAGGTTCAGGTTCCCCTGACCGACAAGCGTCGTGCTTCGCGACGTGTTGGTGTGCGGATCGTTGAGCGCGATATTTGAGACCGTCTGGCCGGAGTAGAGGTCGGACAGGGTGGGCGCGCGGATGTCGCGGCTCTCGGTGTAGCGGAACCGCAGGTCGTCGAACGGCTGGTAGTTCAGCCCGATCTTCCAGGTCGTGGCCGGGCCGCTCGAGCTGTACTTGGTGTAGCGAAGGGCGCCCGAGACATCGAGGCGCTTGACGAAACTCATGTCCTTGAGCAGCGGCAGGGCCGCTTCGCCGCTGACTTCCCACACCGAGTTCTGGCCGTACTGCGGCGCCACCAAGTCTTGCGACCACTTGGTGGTCGGGGCCTTGCCCAGGCGAATGCCGGTCAGATCCGGAGCCCCCGGGACCGAAGTGCTGGTCTCGGCGACGCTCTGCTGACGGTACTCGAAGTTGGCGGCCATGGACAGCGGACCGGCCCAGGCTTCCAGCACGTCGCCGGAGATGCTGGCGGAGGCGTCGTCCATTTTGTTCAGAATCTGGAAGTTGGTGTCCTGATAGATGTACTTCAGGGCCGCGTCCGATTCGTTGAACCGGCCGAACAGGTTGATCGGCTGGCATCCGGGATAGAGGCCCGGGTTGGTGAGGGTCACCCGACAGACGGTGGCGCCGCTGGGATCCCTCACCGCGTCCAAGGCCGCATAGAGACGGGCGAAATTGAGGTTGTTCTGCCGCCGCGAGCGCACCCGCGCCTCGCCGTGGGTGTAGTTGACGTCCCAGTTGTATTTGCCGAGCGCCTTGCCCTTCAGCCCGGTGCTGAAATTGGTCGACGTCGTGGTCTGGAACAGGTTGTTCACGAACATGATGTCCCGCGGGTTGAGGGACATGACGAAGCTGGGCGTGTTGGTCGCGGTCAGCGCGGTCTGGGCGCTGGCCGGCAGGTAGGGGTTGCCGCTGAAGATGGTCAGGGCCAGGTCCGGGTTGGTGTTCCGGGCGTAGTTGCTGGTCCCGCTCTCGCTCCAGCTCACCTGCATATAGCCGGTGGTGTCGTTGTCGAAGTCGTACTGGAAGCGGCCGAACACCTGATCGTCCCGCTGGGCGTTGCCGATCGCGGCCTGGTAGATGTAGGAGCCGTCGCCGCCGATGGCGATGCCGTTGTTCTGGGTCGGCGTGCCGGGATTGAACGGCGCGAGCGTGCCGGTCCCCACGAACTGCTGGCCCGCGAAGGGGCCGGTGGTGACCAGGCCGCCGAGGGTGCTGGTGGAGATGCGCGCGCCGCTGGCCAGGACGTAGGGGCTGGCCGCGGTGCCGGCGCCCAGGAAGACGATCTGCTGGTTGGTGACGTCGCGGTCGCCGGCCCGCTTCAGCCCGGCGTTCTGGTTGTGCTCGGCGGCGAAGATGAAGTGGCCGCGGTCGAACACCTTGGCGCCGCCGGCGACGCTGAACTTGAAGGAGGGCACGTCGCCGCGCTCGGAGATGCCGTCCTGCACCTGCATCTTCAGGCCGGTGTAGCGGGTGTCGAGGATGTAGTTGACCACGCCGGTGACGGCGTCGGAGCCGTAGACCGCCGAGGCGCCGCCGGTGACCACGTCCACGCGCTGGACCAGGGCCTGGGGCAGGGTGTTGACGTCGGTCGCGCCGCTGACCGACGTCGCGGGCACCCGATGGCCGTCGAGCAGGACCAGGGTGCGGTTCACGCCCATGTTCCGCAGGTTCAGGAAGTTGCCGGTGTAGACGGTGCTGGGGCCGCCGGTGCTGCTGTTGCCGGTCGCCTGGGTCGAGCCGTTGAAGACCGGCAGCTTGTTCAGGGCGTCGGCGATGGTGGTGGGCGTGGTCTGCATGATCTGGGCGACCGGCGCCACGGTCACCGGCGTGGGCGCGGTGTAGCCGTTGGTCTGGATCCGGGTCGCGGTGACCACCACCGATTCGACGTCGCCGGGCGTGTTGGCCGCCTGCGCGAGCGCGGACGTCGCCAAAGCCATTGAACTGATGCCGCAGAACAGCGCGGCCGCTGACCTCTTTTGCATATCGTTCCCCCCTGGGATTTGCGTTTTTTGTGCGGCTTCACGCCGCCTTTTTGCGCCAGCTCAAGAGTGGGCGCAGGTAGTTGTATAGTCTTCTATCGATATATTTTTCGATCCCATTGAAATATATCTGACACTATCTTGCAGCAGCGTCACGCAGATGTCCATGCGTCATTCTGCGTTTCAATTGTGTCAAATTAATCGTTATTATTATTGCCCCGCATCGCCGCGGACCGCGCGGGCTGGGCGCACCGGCCGGACATAACGTCCGCCGCGAGGTTCGTTTGGATGGCTCTTAATCCGGCGCCTGTGGATCGAAGCCGGCGGCGCCCGGCCTGCTGATCTCGGAGCGAAGGCTCTACGAGGCAGGGGAAGCGAAGACGCGGCCGACCGCCGGACGGCTGACGCCGCCCGACGACCGGCCGCGGATAACTAGTACTGGGCCTTCAGGGTGAAGGTGTAGTAGCGGCCGATCATGTCGTCGCCGGTGGCGGCGGGCGGGAAACCGCCCGGCGTCCCGGTGGACGTGGTGGGAGGAGCGATCCGGGGTTGCTTGTCGAACACGTTGTTGATCGCGAAGTTGGCTTGCAACTTGGCCCCGCCTACCGCGAACCGATAGCCGACGCTCATGTCGTTGAGCGTGTACGACGGCAGGCTGTTGGCGGCATAGACGACCAGTGGGTTGCGGCTCTGCAGCACCGAACCCGAGTAGCGCGTCTGCCAGCTCAGGCTGAACGGCCCGGCGTTGTAGCCGGCGAGCAGGGTGGCCCGGTCCGACGGGGTGGCGGGCGTGCCGGCCGTGTTGATCGCCGCCGAGGTCGGCAGGGTGCGGTTCTTCAACACCGGCTGGTAGCTGTAGAGCAGCCGCAGGTCCACGCGTCCCGGCAGGTTGATCGCGTCAAGCCCGAAGTTGTAGCTCACCTCCACGTCGACGCCGTGCGTGTAGGTCTGGGCGGTGTTCAGGCTGGTGCTGAGCACATAAAGCGGGAAGTTCGCCGCCGAGTGGTCGCTGAACGGCAACGGCCGGATGAAGACCGAACAGACGGACGAGGTTCCGCCTGAAGCTTCGCACTCCGCCTGGATCGAGGCGTTGTTGCCGGCGATCGCTCCGATCGCGTTGTTGATGACGATATTGTAGTAGTCGACCGACGCCTGGAGCCGCGGGATGAACGAGGGCCGGTAGACCGCGCCGATGGTGGTCGTGCGGGCGATTTCGGGCTGCAGGTCGGGGTTGCCCTGGCTGATTATGGTGGTGGATCGGCTCACCCCCGTGTGGGAGTCGGTCAGGCTGATGTTCTGGACCGTCTGGCCGGAGTAGAGGTCGGACAGGGTGGGCGCGCGGATGTCGCGGCTTTCGACGTAGCGGAACCGCAGGTCCTCGAACGGCTGGTAGTTCAGACCGGCCTTCCAGCTCCAGACCCCGCCGCTCGAGCTGTAGTTGGTGTAGCGCGCCGCGCCGGTGACATCGAGACGCTTGGCGAAGGGCTGGTCGACCAGCAGCGGCAAGGCCGCCTCGCCGCTGACTTCCCAGACCTGGTTGTGCCCGTACTGCGGCGAGACCAGGTCGTAAGCCCACAGCGACGTTGGCGCCTTGCCGAACCGCACGCCCGTCAGGTTGATCGGGTCCAGGGGGTTCGCGGTGCTGGCCTGGCTGACGCTCTGGCGGCGATACTCGAAGTTGGCCGCCACCGACAGCGGGCCCGCCCAAGCCTGGAGCACGTCTCCGGATATGGTCGCGGCGTAGTCGTCGAGCTTGTTGAGGATCTGGAAGTTGGTGGTCTGGTAGATGTAGTTCAGGGCCGCCTGTGACTCGTTGAACTGGCCGAACAGGTTGATCGGCTGGCAACCCGGGAACTGGCCGGGGTTGGTCAGGGTCACCCGGCAGACGATGTTCCCGCTGGGGTCCTTCACCGCGTCGATCGCGGCGTAGAGGCGCGGGTAATTGATGTTGTCGACCCGGCGGGAGCGGATCCGCGACTCGCCGTGGGTGTAGTAGGTCTCCCACTTGAAGTTGCTGAAAAGGCTCCCCTTCAGCCCGGTGGTGAAGTTCAGCGCGTCATTGGTCTGGAACAGGTTGCCGACGTTGGTCAGGTCCCGCAGGCCCCGGTTCATGGTGAAGCTCGCCACATTCCCGGCCGTCAACGCCGCCTGGGCGCTGGCCGGCAGGTACGGGTTGCCGCTGAAGATCGTCAGCGCCGCTTCCGGCTGGTTGTTGCGGGCGTAGTTGCTGGTGCCGCTCTCGCTGAAGCCCAGTTGCATGAAGCCCAGGATGTCCGGGGTGAACTGGTACTCGAAGCGGCCGAACAACTGGTCGTAGCGCGACGAATTGCCGATCGACGCGTCGTAGGTGTACGAGCCGTCGCCGCCGATCGAGGTGCCGGCGCTCTGGGTGGGCGTGCCCGGGTTGAACGGCGCGAGGGTCCCGTTCGGGCCGGAGAACTGCTGGCCGGCGAAGGGACCGCTGGTGGCGAGCCCGCTATTGGAACTGGTGCCGATGCGCAGGTTCTGGGCGAGCACGTAGGGGTTGGCCGCCGTGCCGGCGCCGACCAGGCCATAGGTGGCGGCGGTGAAGGGGCGGTCGCCCGAACGCTTGAGCCCGGCGTTCTGATAGTGCTCGGCGCTGAAGATGATGTGGCCGCGGTCGAACACGTCCGTGCCGCCGGCGATGCCGATCCTGGACATCGGCACGTCGCCCCGATCGGAGATGCCGGTCTGGGCCTGCATCTTGAGGCCCTTCATGCGGGTGTCGAGGATGTAGTTGACCACGCCGGTGACGGCGTCGGAGCCGTAGACGGCCGAGGCGCCGCCGGTGACCACGTCCACGCGCTGGACCAGCATCTGGGGCAAGTCGTTGACGTCGGTGGCGCCGCTGATCGAGGTCGCGGGCACGCGCCGGCCGTCGAGCAGGATCAGGGTCCTGACCGCGCCCATGCTGCGGAGGTTCAGGAAGTTGCCGGTGTAGACGGTGCTGGGGCCGCCGGTGCTGGAGTTGCCCGTGGCCGTGGTCGAGCCGGAGAATTCCGGCAGCTTGTTCAGGGCGTCGGCGATGGTGGTGGGCGTGGTCGCTTCAAGCTGGGCGACCGGAGCCACCGTGACCGGGGTCGGGGCCGAATAGCCGTTGGTCTGGATCCGGGTGGCGGTGACCACCACCGATTCGACCGAGCCGGCCGTGTTGGCGGCCTGGGCGAGCGCGGACGTGGCCAAGGCCATTGAACTGATGCCGCAGAACAGCGCGGCCGCTGACCTCTTTTGCATGTCGTTTCCCCCCTGGGATCTGTGCGGCTTGCCGCCGCCGTTTTTTCGCTTCGGTCTCCGGCCTGCGGAGCCTGTGCAACGTGGTTTGCAGCGTATTCTATCAGCGCATTTCGATGTCGTTGAAATGCCATCCAAACCTAGCGCCGCCCTGCGCGGATGTCCATCCAGCATTATAGTGGGCGGATTGTGTCAAAATACATCATATTGTAGCAAAGTTTGATATATTATCCCGAATCCTATTGTTTCTGAGTAAAGGTCCGTCGTTTATGGTTAAGTTGTATCGGGCGAATGTTGAACTGCGGCGTGTCTTGACTTCGCGAGGCGCCGGTACTACCTCTAAATTCGAACGTATCGCTCGCCAGGTGTTCGAGGCGTGTCTTGATGGCTCTATCAAGCTGCTTTTGACCTTGGCGGGATGGATGCAGGGCGTGGCAAGTAAACATGCTGCCACATGAAGGGAGGTCGGCGCCGTCGCACTTGTCGACATGGCTGAGACCTCCGATGGAACGTGCGACGGAGGAAGTGCCATGGAACGTGCAAACATCACCAGGGGCTGGCGTCCTGCGCTGGCTTGCCTGGGCGCTCTCGGTTTGGCGGCGACCCTGTCGGCTCCGGCCTCCGCTCATCACTCCTTCGCCATGTTCGACACGGCCAAGACCGTCACGATCCAGGGCACCGTCAGCGACCTGGAGCTGGTCAATCCGCACTCCTGGCTCAAGGTCATGGCGCCGGGCAAGACCGGCAAACCGGTGGTCTGGTCGATCGAGATGGGCGCCTTGCGCCAGGTCGAGAACATGGGCCTGAAGGCGGACACGGCTAAGCCCGGCGACAAGATCACGGTCTCGATCCATCCCCTGAGGAACGGCGCGGTGGGCGGATCGTTCATTTCCGCCGTGTTGGCCGACGGCAAGGAAGTGGCGCAGCGCGGGCGGCTCCAAGACACTCTCGGCGGCAAGGACTGACGGATCGTGCGCGCCCTCGCCCTTTTCGCCGCCGCGGCGACCCTCGTTTCCGGTCCCGCGTGGGCCCAGGCCTGGACCCTGTACGCCGCCCCTGAGGATGGCTTCACCATCAGCGCCCCCGGCGTCCCGACCGTCCGGGCCGACGTCTTCACCCTGGCCGACGGAAGCAAGTACCCGTCCCGCGTCCACACCTTGCGCCAGGGACAGCTGATCTACAGCGTGACCGTGGTGGACATCTCCAAGGCTCCGGTCATCGGTCGCTACGTGGTCGATCAGTTGGACCGCGACGCCGCGATCGATTTGGCCGCCCGGACCTTCGCCAAGACCGGCAGGACCGATCTCGACATACCTTCCCGGTCCGGCGTCACCCTGGGGCGCGAGCTCAACGTCGTCCGCCCGGACGGCAGCGAGTCGATGCTGCAGATCTTCGTCAAGGGCACGCGCCTCTATATCGCCGAGGGCAAGAGCCTTCCCCCTGACGCGGCGGACAATTCGTCGGACGCGATCCGCTTCGAGGAATCGATCGCTTTTCCCGCCCCCGCCCCCGGGCGTGGCGCCGCCGCCGCCGGAGCTGGAGCTGGAGCTGGCGCTGGCGCTGGCGGTCGCGGTCCGGGCGCTCCTGGCGCTGGCGCCGCGCCCGGAGCTGGCGGCGCACCCGGAGCCGGCGGCGCTCCTGGCGCTGGCGGCGCGGGCAGGCCGGATCGCGGTGCGAATCCGGCCGCGGCCGCCGATGCCGCGGCCTTCGGGGTCGTCCCCGGGGGGCCGGCCGTCGGCAGCCCCTATCCTCCGCCCCCCCCGCCCAACGAGCCGGTTTGGGTCTCGGTCAAGGCGGCCGACGGCCGTTTCACCGAGCGCTGGCATTGGGCTCCCGGCGGCGCCGGGAAGGTGGAGTATTGCCGCCAGGAGGCGCGCGCGGCGGAGAAGTGCGTCGTCGCCGACAACCCCCGGCAGGGCGACCATCTCCCGGCCACGCCGACGGCGCCGATGATCTCGGCGGTTCAGACCGGCCAGGCCTGGATGTCGATCGGAAGCAAGAATTATTTCTGCAAGCACACCACCTATACGAAGAACGCCCCGATGGAGGTCACCTGCGTCCTGGGGCCGGAGCCCTTGCCGAAGGAGACGCCGCAGACGATCCAGGCCATGGCCAACGGTTCGGCCCGGTTCTTCCTGACCGGCAACAACCGCACCTTTTACTGCCGCAACGTCTTTCCGGACCCGGATGACAAGCGTTCCCAAGTCTCTCTGAGTTGCACGGTGTTGTAGCCGCCGGTCCCGCAGGGCGGGCGCCGGCGTCGATCTGAAGCTTCCAGCAAGTCCCGCAAGGGCGAAGGCCGCCGTGCTCCGGAGGCCAAAGTCCCGCGCGCGTCTGTCGCTGGCGTCGGGCGGTCTTGTCGGGCGGTCTTAACGAAAAACAATGGGGCGGAAATCATGCGCAGAGTGGCCGAGATAGCCGATCGCAGCGTTTCGACGCTGGTTCGAAGGGCGCTTTCGATAGCGGTGTTGGGGTTGGCCCTGGCCGGCGTGTCGGCGCCGCACGCCCGGGCCCAGGGCGCTCTGGCGCCCGCCCTGGTCAAGAAGATGGTCGTCGTTGGCGGGCAGCAGCGCAGCTACGCCTACTACGTCTCCTCCAAGGCCGAAAACGGCTTCACCCCGGTCGTCTACGCCCTGCACGACAACGGCCAGTCGATCGAGGACTTCGTCCGCCAGTCGGGCTGGGTCAAGCTGGCGGAGAATGGCGGCTTCATCGTGGTCTTTCCCGATGCCGTGCGCGGCGTCTGGGCGCCCCAGAGCGGGGGGGAGGACGATTACCTTGAGGCGGTCTACTCTGACGTGACCCGTCCGCCGGTTCGCGGCGAGGGCGGTCGACAGCCTCCTGGCGAGGGCGGCGCCGCTCGCCCGGCTCCCCCCGCTGGCGCGGCCGCGCCGCGTCTCTTCACCTGGCTGCCGTTCCACTACCTGACCGGGGCCGGGGCCGGGGCCAGGGTGGCCCAGGCCTTCGCGATCAACCATCCGGGCCGATACGCCGCCCTCGCGACCCTGGACGGCGGCCCCTACAACGCCGACTACGCCAAGGGCGAGGAGCCGGCGCAGAACGGCAATCAGTTCATGCACCCGGACAAGGCCGGCGCGCCGTCGTGGAAGCAGCTCAAGAAGGATGTGCCGGTGGCGGCCTGGCTGTTCACCACCGGCGCCCCGACCGCGGCCGAAGCCCGGCAGGTGGAATACTGGAAGCGCGCCGACCGGGTCGCACCCCAGGCGGCGATGCGGAACGAAAGCGGGTTCCAGACCGCCGTCTACAGCAACGCCGCCAATCCCGACCAGCAGGTCCGCACCACGGCGGCGCCGGCCTCGGCGACCTATGACGAGGCGATGGCCACGGTCATCTCGGGCTTCTTCTCGCACCTCGCCCGCTGGACCTACTCGCCCAATGGCGACGTGGGCAGCCTGATGACCCGCGACGAGGTGAACAAGCACTTCGTGGTCCGTCCCATCGACGTCAACGGCCAAGCCTATGTCTATTATCTGAGCGTCCCGCCGAGCTACCGCAAAGGGCAGGCCTTGCCCCTGGTGGTGTCGGCCCACGGGGGCGGCTTCCCCGCCTACATGTACCTCAGCCAGATCAAGATGCATGAGGTGGGCGAGAAGGAGGGTTTCCTCACCGCCTACATCCAGAAGGTCGGCAACAACGGCTGGAACTTCCAGGAGCCGGACGGGGCTGACGCCCAGTTCATCCTGAAGCTGATCGCCGATGCGGAGGCCAACTACAGCGCCGACCCCCATCGCATCTACATGCAGGGCTTCTCCATCGGCAGCGGTCTGACCTATATGATGGGCGTCTCCCACCCCAAGGTTTTTGCGGCCATCTCTCCCAACTCCGGCATCGGGGGAATGAGCAAGGCGGTCGAGGACAAGATCGCCCAGAACCGGGCCCAGGGCCTGCGGATTCCGGCGATGATCATCTATGGCGACGTGGACACCGGCGGCTCCCCCGACGGCAAGATCCCCGCCCAGGGCGTGCTGCGAGTGGCGATCGACGAGTTCAAGGCCATCAATCACATCACCACCCCCGACAGGGTGGTGAAGTACGAGAGCGACACCACCGCGCCCTACGACGTGATGGCCTTGGGCGGGAAGCTGGTCCGCACCGGAGCCGACGCCCGCTATCCGGCCGGTCGCTTCGAGATGTACCAGTACACGAGCGACGACCCCAAGCCGCTCAATCTGTTCAACTTCGTCTGGGTCAAGGACATGGCGCACGCCCAGGACCCGCGCGAGGCGCAACTCCAGTGGGATTATCTGAAGCACTGGCGTCGCAATGACGACGGCTCGCTGACCTACGTCAACTAGGGCTCGGCCGGCGGCGTCGGGGAGAGTGCGCCGGCGCCGTCGCGGAAGGGATTTGGTTTTGGCATCGTGCAAGTCGGGCCGCCGGGTTTCGGCCGCGCTTCTGGCCCTCGTCCTGTTTCCGTTCCCGGGTCCGGCCTCCGGCGCGCCGGTCCCGGCGCCCGACCTGATCATCTACGACGCCAAGATCGTCACCGTGGACGGCCGGTTCTCCGTCGCCCGGGCCGCGGCGGTGAAGGACGGACGCTTCACCGCCGTCGGGTCGGACGCCGCCGTGCTGAAGACCGCCGGACCCCGGACCGTGAAGGTCGACCTGCACGGCCGAACCGTCCTGCCGGGTTTCAACGACAGTCATGTCCACCTGGTCCGAGGCGGGGACTATGAGCTGCAGGTCGACCTGGCCGACGCGCGCTCGATCGCCGACATCCAGACCGCCGTAGCCGCTCGGGTCAGGACCGCGAAGCCGGGGGAATTCCTCTTCGGCAGCCGAGGCTGGTGGGACTACGAACTCTCCGAAAAGCGAAGGCCGAACCGCTACGACCTCGACAAGGTCTCGCCCGGCAACCCGGTCGTCATTCCCGGATACCGCTATGTCGTCGCCAACAGCTTGGCGTTGAAGGCCGCCGGGGTGACCCAGGACGCCAAGTCCCCCGCCGGCGGGGAGATCGTCAAGGACGGGGCGGGCGAGCCGACAGGCGTGCTGCTCGACGACGCCGCCCGACTGGTCATGAAGTTCCAGCCGCGTCCGACCATGGAGCAGCAGATCGCCGGGGTCCGAAGACTCCAGGCGCGGGCCAACGCCAACGGCATCACCAGCATCGGCGATCCCGGGGAGACCGCGGCCGACGCCCAGGTGTACCGGCGGCTGTACGAGGCCGGCCAGCTCAGCCTGCGCGTGGACTTCGGTTACAACGTCGATCCCACCCAGCCGCTCGACCAGGCCGAGGCGGTGATCAAGGCCCTGGGCTCCCCCGGCCAGACCTGGGGCGACGGCATGTTCCGGTCCGACGAGATCGGCGAGGTGGGGGTCGACGGCAACGAGATGACCGCCATGCTGCGACAGGACTATCCGGACCGGCCGGGCTATCGTGGCGTGCAGAGGATCCCCACCGAACAGCTCAAACAGTTCGCGGCCCTGGCCAACCGTTACGGCTGGCGGCTTCGCCCGCACGTGGTGGGCGACGCGGCGATCGACCAGGTCCTGGACGCCTACGAATACGCCGACGCCCAGAAGTCCATCGTCGGCCGCCGGTGGATGCTGGAGCACGCCTTGCTGCTCGGCCCCGACCACTATCCGCGGGTCAGGGCCTTGGGGCTGGTGGTCAATTCCCAGTACATGCAGGCCGCCCAACTGGGGCAGGCCCACCTCGTGGCCTGGAAGCGGCCCCTGGCGGACCGGATCGAGCGTTACCGCGACTGGCTGGCCGCCGGCGTGATGTTCGCCAACGGCTCGGACGGCGCGCCGATCTCCAACCGCCCCGATCCCTTGTACGAGATCTATGGCGTGGTCACGCGCGGGACCCTGTGGGGCGGAAAGCTGGGGCCCGATCAGGGCATCAGCCGGGAACAGGCGATCCGGTCGGTCACCATCAACGGCGCCTACACCAGCTTCGAGGAGAAGGTGAAGGGCTCCATCGAGCCGGGCAAGTACGCGGACTTCGTGGTGCTGTCGCAGGACCTGCTCGCGGTTCCCGCCGACAGGATCAAGGACATTCGGGTGCTCGCCACCGTCCTCGGCGGACGCACCGTCTACGGCGCCCTGGACCGCCCGGCGGTCCGGGCGAGGGCAGGGCGGCCGGCTAGCTAGCCAGGGACCTTGTTGAACTCCAGGTCGATGTTGATCGCCATCTCGTCGCCGACCACCATGCTGGCGGGACCGGCGCCGAAGTCGGAGCGGCGGACCACCCCCGTGGCCGAAAAACCGATCGCCGGCGTCTGGACGCCCTGTCCGGCGCCGGTCATCTCGACCTGCAGCGCGACCGGTTTGGTGACCCCGTGCAGGGTCAGGTCGCCGGTGACCACGCCGGTGGTCGGCCCCGTGCGGCGGATGGCGGTGGAGGTGAAGGTGATGGTCGGATAGGTCGCCGCGTCCAGCCAGATCGGGCCGCTCAAGGTCTCGGCGAAACCGGCGACGTTGGTGCTCAGCGAATTGGCCGCGATGGTCGCCGTCACCTTGGAGGCCTCCGGCCTGGCCGGATCCCAGGTCAGGGACCCGGACACGGTGTTCATGCGGAAGATGCTGTAGGAGAAGCCCGAATGCTGCACCTTCACGATCAGGCCGACGTGGTTCCGGGACAAGGCGTAGGTCCCTGCCGGCGCCGCCAGCGGATTCCGGGTCGCGGGGGCCGGCGGGGTGTTGGCGGCGGGCCGTGGAGGTTGGGCCAGGGCCGGCGCGCCGGCCAGGGCGGCGACGGCCGCAAGACACACCAGACCACGCATCGCTTTCCCCCGGGTGTCGGCTGGAAGGCTTGAACGCCCCCTCGGCCGGATCTGAAGCTGAGCCGGATCAGGGCCGACCTCGGTGGATTGGTCAAGCAATATCGCGGCCCGCGCGCGGCGCCGCTTTAGGTTGGAGGGGTAGTCGCCGGAAGGGCCCCACGTTTATTCGAGGGCTTTCCCGCAAAGGATTTCAGCCGAGACATAGAGTTTCGGCTGAGACATCAAGAACAGCGGGCCCGTCTCCGCGGGCGGTTTTCCGTCATCGCACCGTTTCGGCGCGCCGGTATGCATCCGGCAATTCATCGGCCCTGACAGCGCAAGCGTCTTTGCTGTTGACGTTGCGGGATGCGATGTCATTGTCGAAGATAACAATAAGCGCGCCTTCACGCGCCCGCCGGATCTAAGGGGAAGGGAATCCATGGATCGGGCTTCGACGCTGACGCCTCGGCGCGCGCCGAACGCCGGCCCGACAGCTTTGGCCGCGGCGGGTGTCTCAGCCGGTCTTTCTTCGTCGCCTTTGACCGGGAAAGATCGGTTCGACGTTGCTTGAGGGAATGGTGTGAAAACTCCGGATTTGTCGGCTCGCAAGCGCCGAACCAGGTCTCGGGCGCAGTCTGAACAGTTGGTGTGGCACAAGCTTTCTTAGGGGACAGGAAAAGAAGATGAGAGTCTTAGCCGGATTGAACTGGCGATCTTCGGGATGGGCGCGTGACCTGTCCCTCGGGATCAAAGGCGCCCTGGCCGTGATCGCGGTGATCTTGCTGGTCGGCGTCGCGCCGAACCTGGCCCATGCGGCCGACGCGGCCTATCCGCTGCGGCGGGTGGCGGTGGCCGGCGGCGGCGGACCGGGCGGCCCGCGCGGCTTTCTTTACTATGTGTCGTCCAAGGCCGATCGGCATGGCTACAATTTCGTAGTCTACGCCCTGCACGACAACGGCGAGACCGCCGAGCAGTTCGCTGACCGCTCCGGTTGGAGCAAGCTCGCGGAAGACAACGGCTTCGTCGTGGTCTACCCGGAAGCCAACAACAAGACCTGGTCGCCTTTCGCCAACCTTGAGGACAGCTACCTTGAGGCGGTGTTTGACGGCGTCCGTGGCAATATCACCTTCGCGACGCCTGACGAAGCTGCTCCGCCTCGGGACGGCGGCGGCGGCGGCGGCGGACGCGGCGGCCCGCCGGGCGGCCCTCCGGGCGGCGGCCCGCGGTTGCCTCGCGTCATGACCTGGGGCGCCTTCCACTACATCACCGGCGACGGCGCCGGCGCGAGGGTGGCCGAGGGCTTTGCGATAGCCAATCCCGGCCTGTTCGCGGCCGTGGCGACCCTGAACGGAACCGCCTATCGCTTGAGCCTCGCCAAGGGCGACGAACTGGCCCAGGGCTACTTCCAGAACCAGCGCGGCGGCAAGACCGCGGTGCCGCAGTGGCGCGCCCTGAAAAAGGACGTCGCCCTCCCGGCTTGGCTCTTCACCACCGGCGCTCCGGACGCGAACCAGACCGCGCTGGCGAACTACTGGAAGCGCAACAACGCCGTCGGCGCCGCGCCCGCCAACCGCAACATCGGCGGCTTCCAGACGGCGGTCTACACCAACGCCGCCCATCCCGAGCAGCAGGTCCGCACCACCGTCCTGCCGGCGGGGGCCAAGTACGATCCGGCGGTGGCCGCCGCGATCTGGAACGACCTGTTCCGCCGCGTCGCCCGCTACACCGATGCGCCGAACGGCGATCTGGTCACGATGTGGACCCAGGCCGAATTCAACCAGCAGTTCGAGGTCCACAAGACCCAGATCGGCAACCTGACCTACCAGTATTTCGTGAAGACGCCGTCCAGCTACCGCAAGGGTACGCCCATGCCGCTGGTGCTTTCGGCCCACGGCTTCAGTTTCCCGCCGTGGATGTACAGCCGCCAGATCATGATGCACGAGGTCGGCGAGAAGGAAGGCTTCATCACCGTCTACATCAACGGCGTCAACAACGCCTGGGACTTTGGCGCCGCCGACAGCCCTGACTTCAAGTACGTGAACCAGGTCGTCGCCGAGATGAAGGCCAACTTCAGCATCGACCCCACCCGGGTCTACATGCAGGGTTTCTCCGCCGGCAGCGGCCTGACCCTGGCCGAAGGCCTGATGAACCCGCGGACCTTCGCCGCCGTGTCGCCCAACAGCGGCATCGGCGACTTCACCCCTGGCGTCCAGGCCTTGATCACCCAGGCCAAGGCCGCCGGCGACGTCCGCATTCCGATGCTCGCCATATACGGCGCGGTGGACGCGGCCTCCAGCACCGACGCCCTGATCCCGGCCAAGGGCGTGCTGGCGAACGCCATCAACAACGTGAAGACCTTCAACCACATCACCACGCCGGACAAGGTCGCGGTCTACGACAGTCCCTCTACGGCGCCGTACGAAGTGCTCACGCCGGGCGGGGCCTTCACCAAGCTGGGCGTGGACGCCCACTATCCACAGGGTCGTTTCTTCCGCTACGACTACATGAGCGCCGACCCCAAACCGCTGCCTTTGTTCAGCTGGATCTGGGTCAACGACATGATGCATGGCGGCGACTACCGCCAAGCTCAGATGGTGTGGAACTACTTCAAGCAATGGCGCCGGAACGCCGACGGGTCCTTGACCTACGTCGCCGCGCGCTGAAGTCGGCTCTGCAGCGGCGGCAAGCTTGTCGCCGCTGCAGCGTCATCGTCGAAAGGCCAATCGTCCGGTCTCCCTGTGGGGCCGGACGGTTCTCCAGTAAAAAGGGTTGCCGCCTAAGGTTCAGCCGTCGCTCTGCCGATGAGGGCGGCCATGCTAGACTGACCGGCCCTTCGGAAGGGCGAACGGCGAGGGCGTCCGTTGAATGGTCGCCCCGACGGCAATGGGGGAAGCGATGACCAGGTCTTGGTTCGGTTCAAGCACTGTGGTTGGGCTCGTGGCGTTGCTGCTCGCGGGTTGTTCGGCGCGGTCGGCGGAGGTCGCACCCCCGAAGGTCGCCGCCCAGGAAATCGGCGGCGTGGTTTCGGGCCCGAAAGGTCCCGAGGCCGGGGTCTGGGTCATAGCCGAGACCAAGGACCTGCCGACCCGTTTCGCCAAGATCGTGGTCACCGACGACCAGGGGCGCTTCCTCATTCCGGACCTGCCCCAGGGCGCCTACCGGGTCTGGGCCCGGGGCTACGGCATAGCGGACACCGCCGCGGCCCAGGCCGAACCCGGGGCCACGGTTCGCCTCGCCGCCCGCGAGGCCAGCCCCGCGGAGGCCGCCAAGGTTTATCCGGCCGCCTACTGGTTCTCGATGTTGAAGGTGCCGGCGGAGAGCGAATTCTCCGGTCCGAAGCGCAATCCCGAACTGCCGCCGGACGTGACCAGCCAGGCCCAGTACCTCACCCAGATGAAGAACGGCGGCTGTGTCGGTTGCCATCAGTTGGGCGATCTGTCCACGCGGACCATCCCCAAGGCCTTCCATGACGCCGGCTCCTCGGAGGCCCAGTGGATGCGCCGCATCCAGGCCGGCCAGGCGGGGCCGGAGATGGTCGCAGGGCTGAGCGGGCTCGGCCCCATCGCCGTGCGCAACCTGGCCGACTGGACCGACCGGATCGCCGCCGGCAAGCTGCCGGTCGCCAAGCCGGCGCGGCCTCAGGGGCTGGAGCGCAATGTGGTCGTCACCGTGCGCGACTGGCTCGACGACAAGCACTATCTGCACGACCTGGTCTCGACCGACCGGCGCAATCCGACCGTGAACGCCAACGGGCTGCTCTACGGCTCCACCGAACTCAGCACCGGCGTCATTCCGGTGCTTGACCCGGTCAAGAACACCGCCGCCGAGATCAAGGCTCCGGTCCGCGATCCGGACACGCCCATCGCCGCGGTCAAGACGCCTATGGCCTCCTCGGCCTACTGGGGCGACCAGGCGATCTGGGACAGCCAGGCCAATATCCACAATCCGATGTTCGACGAGAAGGGACGGGTCTGGCTGACCGCTTCGGTGCGCGCGCCCGGCAACAGCCCCGCCTTCTGCAGGGCCGGATCCGGCCATCCCTCCGCTCAGCAGGTTCCCCTCGACCGGTCCGGACGCCAGCTGGCGATGTTCGATCCCAAGACCGGGAAGTACAGCTTCATCGACACTTGTTTCGCCAACCACCATCTGCAGTTCGACGCCAAGGGCGTGCTGTGGACCAGCGGCGGCGGACCCGTGGTCGGCTGGTTCGACGCGCCGCTGTACGATCGGACCGGCGACGTGGCCAAGGCGCAGGGGTGGACGCCGGTGATCCTGGATTCCAACGGCAACGGCCGGCGGGACGCCTATACCGAACCCGGTCAGCCGGCGGATCCGGCCAAGGACCGGCGGATCATCGCCCCCTTCTACGCGATCATGCCGAGCCCGGCGGACGGCTCGGTCTGGGGCTCGGTCTGGGCCGGGGCGCGGCAGATGCCCTGGTCGATCGTTCGGATAAATCCCGGCCCCGATCCGTCCAGGACCGCCCTGGCGGAGGTCTATACGGCTCCCGCCCCCGCCTACGGCATCCGCGGCGCCGACATCGACAGCCAGGGCGTGGTCTGGGGCGCCATGGCCAGCGGCCATCTGGCCAGCTTCGATCGGCGCAAGTGCAAGGGCCCGCTGAACGGTCCCACCGCCACCGGCGCCCATTGCCCCGAAGGCTGGACCCTCTACCGGCTGCCGGGGCCGTCCTTCGAGGCGGGGCCCGACCAGAGCGTCGAGTCCAGCTACTACGTCTGGGTGGACCAGCACGACACCCTGGGCCTGGGCAAGGACGTGCCGATCGTCACCGGCAACCAGTTCGACGGGGTGCACGCCCTGGTGAACGGCCGCTTCATCACCCTGCGCACGCCCTATCCCCTGGGCTTCTACGCCAAGGGCCTGGACGGCCGCATCGACAACGCCGACGGCGGCTGGAACGGTCGCGGGCTGTGGATCACCAGCGGCGACCGGACCCCCTGGCACCACGAGGGGGGACTGGGGACCAAACCGCTGGTGCTGCACATCCAGATGCGGCCAAACCCCCTGGCCGATTGATCGGCGGGAGCTGAGCCGTCGTCTGCTCAGAACGCCTCGTGCGAGGCGTCGGTCAGGCTTTCGCGCAGGAAGTTGTGAAATTGCAGCGCCGCCGCCGACAGCGCTCGGCGGGTGGGCGCATAGAGCGACACGTAGCGGATGACCTCCGGATCCACGACCCGGCGCATGACCAGGCCCAGCGGCTCCGCCAGACCCCGGACGTAGGCCGGGGCGAAGGTCACTCCCAGGTTCGCCGCGGCGACGCCCAAGGCGGTGGTGATGTTGCCGACGATCTGCACGGGCGCGATCAGGGCGATCCCCCGGCCGGCCAGCTCCGGGGCGACGCTATGTTCGTGGTCGCGGCCGGAGGCATAGAACTCGGCGCCCTCCAGGTCGCTCCAGGTCAGGACCGACTTGGCGGCCAAGGGGTGACGCGGCGAGCACCAGAGCACCCAGGGGCTGGCGAACAGGGCCTCGCAGGCGACCTCCCCGCCTACGGTCCGGTCGGGGCCCAGGGCCAGGTCGGCCTCGCCCGTGGCGACGCTGTCGGCCAGCCATTCCACGCCGGTGTCCAGGATGCGCACCGCCGAGCGGGGGTGTTGCTCCCGGTAGCGGCCGATCAACCGCGGCAGGATCAGGCAGGCGACGGACAGGGGCGCGGCCACCCGGATCACGTCCACCGAACGGTTGCGCACGTCGGCCGCCGCCGTGGCGGCCAGGCTCATCTGCCGCTGCACCGCCAGGGCCGCGGGCAGGAACTCGCGCCCGTCCGCCGTCAAGGTGACCTTGCGCGTCGTGCGCTCGAACAGGGCGAAGCCGACGGTGAGCTCCAGCTCGCTGATCAGGTTGCTGACCGCCGACGGGGTCAGGTTCAACCGTCGCGCCGCGTAGGTGAAGTTGTTGAGCTCCGCGGCGGCCACGAAGGCGTCGAGCTGGCGAGGGGAAAAACGGGGCGAGGGAGGCACAGCCAAGCTCGATTGATGAGTAACGGTCACAAACCTACGCGTATCTTTCGCTTGTCGCCAGGGAATGCTTCGCCTATCGCACGGCCAGGGAGACGCCAATGGAACGCAGCATCGACATCGGCGGGACGAAGATCTCGACCCAACACTATATCGGCGGCCGCCGGGTGGACTCGCCGGAACGGTTCGCCCTGTTCTCGCCCATCGACCAGCGCGACCTCGGCGAGGTAGCCCAGGGGCTCGATGCGCACGTGGACGCCGCGGTGACCGCCGCCGCCGCGGCCTTTCCGGCCTGGGCGGCGCTCGGGGCGGAGGGCCGGCTTCCTTACCTCCAGCGCTTCGCCGAGGAGATCGGCAAGCGGGCCGAAGTGCTCTGCCTCGCGGAATCCAATGACGCGGGGGTGCTGCTGTCGCGGATGCGCCACGGGGTGGTGCCGCGGGCCATGCTGAACATCACCTGGTTCGCCGAGCAGGCCCTGACCCTGCAGGACAAGGTGATCGAGACCCCCCAGGCCACCCACTACGTGAAGCACGACCCCACGGGGGTCTGCGCCATCATCACCCCGTGGAACTCGCCGCTGATGCTGACCACCTGGAAGGCCGGCCCGGCGCTGGCCTCCGGCAATACGGTGGTGATCAAGCCGCCGGAGTGGGCGCCCCTGACCTCCTCGCTTCTGGCCGACGCCGCCGATGCGGCGGGCCTGCCCCCGGGCGTGTTCAACGTGGTCCAAGGGACCGGCGCCGTGACCGGCGCGCGCCTGGTTTCGGACAAGCGCCTGGCGCGGATATCATTCACCGGATCGGCCCCCACTGCGCGGCTGATCGGTAAGGCCGCGGCGGAGAACCTGGTCCCCTGCAGCCTGGAGCTGGGCGGCAAGTCGCCCTTCATCGTCCTGGCCGACGCCGACCTGGACGCGGCCGCCGCCACCGGCGCCCTGATGTACCGCAACGCCACCCAGATCTGCCTGGCCGGCACCCGCTTCCTGGTCGCCGCGAAGGTGGCCGAGGCCTTTACGGCGAAGATGCGGGCCTATGTGGAGGCGCTCACCGTCGGCGATCCGCGCGAGGACGGAACCGAGGTCGGGCCGATCATCCACCCCCGTCAGTTCGAGCGGGTCAAGGGCTATGTCGAGCGGGCCAAGGCGGCCGGTGCACGGGTGCTGTGGGGCGGCGAACCCCACCCGTTCGGGGCCCTTTACTACCAGCCGACCATGCTGACCGACGTCAAGCAGCACGACGAGATCGTGCAGGAGGAGGTGTTCGGCCCGGTCCTGGTGCTGCAGACCTTCGCCGACGAGGACGAGGCCGTCGCCATGGCCAACGACGTCGACTACGGCCTGGGCGGGGTCTGCTACGGCGAGACCGCCCGCGCCAAGGCGGTGGCCGAGCGGGTCCGCACCGGCTTTATCTGGGTCAACTCCTTCGGCATCCGCGACCTGGCCGCCCCGTTCGGCGGCTGCAAGCGCTCGGGGATCGGCCGCGAGGGCGGATCCTGGAGCTTCGAGTTCTTCTGCGACGTCAAGGACGTCGTGGTCCCCAAACAGCCGTTCAAGGCCAGTTTCAGCCACCGCTGAGGACAGGATCTCCACCATGGGCCAGATCGTCGGCGCCGCGCTCGTCTCCCACCATCCCGGTCTGTTCCAGACCGACGAATTCCGCGTCCAGGCCGGGGCTGGGGCCGATTCGGACCTGATCCCCGGCTACGACCGGCTCCGCGCCCACATCGACGCGGTGAAGCCGGACGTGCTGGTGATCTTCGACACCCACTGGTTCACCACTGGCTTCCATTTGGTGGACGGGGGCGAGGGCTATTCGGGGACCTATCTCTCCGACGAAATGCCCTGGTACCTGCACGGCCAGCAGTACGCCTACAAGGGCGACCCGGAGTTCGCGGACCTCTGCCAGACCGTGGCCGAGGAGCGCAAGGTGGCGGCCATGGCCATCCACGACCCCGCCCTGCCGCGGCACTATGCGACCATCAATGTGGTCAACAAGCTCTGCCGGGGCGAGCGGGTGGTCACGGTGGGCAATTGCCAGACCGCCAAGACCCAGCACTTCCTGGAGATGGGCGAGGTGGTCGGCGAGGCGATCCGGCGCAGCGACCGGCGCGCCGTGCTGCTGGCCTCCGGCGCCCTGTCGCACAAGTTCAACGACCTCGACTGGGTGCAGAAGAACCCGCGCATCTACCATCAGGACAACGTCTCCGACCCGAAGAACGTCGCCAGCGACCTGGAAGCGATCGAACTGTTCAAGCAGGGGCGCCACGACGTGGTGCTCGAGCGCTTCCCCGAATACCGGGCCATTCCCTGGGAAGGGCTGGGCGGGCACTATCTGCAGATGATCGCCGCCCTGGGCGGCGCCGAGTGCCAAGCCAAGGGCGAAGTGCTTTCCGATTACGAGAACGCCCGCGGGACGGGCAATGTCCACATCTGGTTCGAGGTATAAGAATGAGCGTGCTCGATGGACCGCGGCGTGAACGCCGCCGCGTGCTGCACAGCGGCAGCACCAACTGGTGCACGCCGATCGGCGAAGGCATCCTGCGCTTCGACGACGGCCGCGAAGTCCCCGAGACCGACGTGGTCCACCTGGCGCCCTGCCAGCCGACCAAGATCATCTGCGTCCACCTGAGCTACACCTCGCGGGGGATCGAATCCCGCAACACGCCCCAGCCGACCGAGACCCCGACCTACTTCATGAAGCCGATCACCTGCCTCAACGGGCACGGCGGCGAGATCGTGCGTCCGGACGACTGCCAGTACCTGAACTACGAGGGCGAGTTCGCCGCGGTGATCGGCAAGGTCACCCGCAACATCACCCCCGACGAGGCCTGGGACCACATCGCCGGCTTCGCCACGGCGCTGGACATGGGGATGCACGATTTCCGCGACACCGACGCCGGCTCGATGATGCGGGTGAAGGGGGCGGACGGCTTCTGCCCGATCGGGCCGGGACTGGTCCGCGGCGTCGACCCCCGCAAGCAGACCCTGCGCACCTACCGCAACGGCCTGGTGGTGCAGGAGGCGGTGATCGGCGACGAGATGGTCTGGGGTCCCGACTACATGATCGCCGACATCGCCCGCCACATCACCCTGATGCCCGGCGACATCATCCTCACCGGCACCCCCTGCCACTCGCGCAGCCTGGAGCCGGGCGACACGATCGAGTGCGAGATCACCGGTCTGGGGCGCCTGACCAACCACGTGGTTTCCGCCCCGGTCCCGCGCGCGGTCGGGATCGGTCACCCGCCGATGGACACGCCGGAGGCCCGCCGGGTCGCCAAGGGCGTCGACGAGCGCGTGCCCGACCGGTTCAAGGACAACTACCGCGCCGCTGCGCGTCCGCGCGGCTAGCGGGCCGATGGCGCCCCGCCTCGACGATCTGCGCGCGGCCTTCTCGGGCCGGTTGCTGACCGATCCTCAGGACACCGCGGCGTTCCTGACCGACTGGCGGGGCCTGTGGAAGGGCGCGGCCCTGGCGGTGGTCCAGCCCGACACGGCCGAGGACGTGGCGGCGGTGGTGCGCTGGTGCGCCGCCAACGGCGTCCCGGTCGTGCCCCAGGGCGGCAACACCGGGCTCTCCGGCGGAGCGACCCCGGACGAGTCCGGCAAGGCCGTGGTGCTGTCCCTGGCCCGACTGACCCGGATCCGCGAGGTGGACACCACCAACAACACCCTCACCGTCGAGGCGGGCGTGCTGCTGCAGGCCGTCCAGGCGGCGGCGGAGGAGGCGGGACGCTACTTTCCCCTGAGCCTGGCCGCCGAGGGCTCCTGCACCATCGGCGGCAACCTAGCCACCAACGCCGGCGGCACGGCGGTGCTGCGCTACGGCAACGCCCGCGAACTGTGCCTCGGGCTGGAGGTGGTCACGCCCCAGGGCGAGCTCTGGGACGGCCTCAAGGGCCTGCGCAAGGACAACACCGGCTACGACCTGCGCGACCTGTTCATCGGCTCCGAGGGGACGCTCGGAGTGATCACGGCCGCGGTGCTGAAACTCCATCCGGCTCCGGCGGCGCGCCTGGCCGCCTTCGCCGCCGTGGCTTCGCCCGAGGACGCCCTGAAGCTGCTCGGTCTGGCCCAGGGCCGGCTGGGTCCCGCGCTCACCGCCTTCGAGCTGGTCTCCGATACCAGCCTCGGCCTGGTGCTGAAGCATTTCCCGACGTGCCGCAGCCCGCTGGAGGCGCCCGCTCCCTGGTACGTCCTGCTCGAGGTCAGCGACCTGATCGACGAGGCCAGGGCCCGCGAGGCCCTCGAAGGCCTGCTGGAGGCCGCCTTCGAGGCGGAACTGGTCGCCGACGCCGCGGTGGCCGCCTCCCTGGCCCAGAGCCGGCAGTTGTGGGACCTGCGCGAGAACATCTCCGAGGCCCAGGGACACGAGGGCAAGACCGTCAAGCACGACATCTCCGTGCCCATCTCCGACATCGCGGCCTTCATCGCCGAGGCGACCGCGGCCCTGTCGGCCCATTTCCCCGCCAGCCGCCTGGTGGCGTTCGGTCACCTGGGCGACGGCAACCTGCACTTCAACCTGTCGCCTCCCGAGGGCGACCCGGGCGCGGCGCTCCTGGCCGATCAGGACCCCATCAACCAGCTGGTCCACGACATCGTCCACCGTTACGGCGGCTCGATCTCCGCCGAGCATGGCCTGGGGGTGCTGCGCCGCGACGAGGCCGCCCGCTACAAGTCGGCGGTCGAACGCGGCCTGATGCGGGCCGTGAAACAGGCCATCGACCCGCAGGGGCTGATGAATCCCGGAAAGGTCCTGGCATGAGCGTCCATCCCAGCCTGATCGGGGGCGAGTGGGTCTCCGGCGCGCCCGCGCCGAACCTCAATCCGTCCGACCTCTCCGACGTGGTGGGCGAGTACGGCCAGGTGGGGATCAAGGAGGCCGAGGCCGCCGTCGCCGCCGCCCGCGCCGCTTTCCCGGCCTGGTCGCGGGGCGGCGTCCAGGCCCGCGCCGAGCTGCTCGACCGCATCGGGACCGAGATCCTAGCCCGCCGGGCCGAGCTGGCGGACCTGCTGTCGCGGGAGGAGGGCAAGACCCTGGCCGAGGCCACGGGGGAGGTGACCCGGGCCGGCAATATCTTCAAATTCTTCGCCGGCGAGGTGGTGCGCATCCGCGGCGAGACCATGGCCTCCGTGCGTCCGGGCGTGCAGGTGGAGATCACCCGCGAGCCGGTGGGGGTGGTGGCGCTGATCTGCCCCTGGAACTTCCCCATCGCCATCCCGGCCTGGAAGATCGCCCCGGCCCTGGCCTACGGCAACTGCGTGGTGTTCAAGCCCGCGGACCTGACGCCGGGCAGCGCCTGGGCCCTGGCCGAGATCATCCACCGCGCCGGCGCGCCCGCGGGCGTGTTCAACCTGGTCATGGGCCGGGGCTCGGCGCTGGGCCCGGCCTTCACCGGCCCCGGCGTGGACGCGGTCAGCTTCACCGGCTCGACCGGGGTGGGAACGCGCATCCTGAAGGCGGCGGTCGAGAACGGGATCAAGGTCCAGCTGGAGATGGGGGGCAAGAACCCCCTGGTGGTGCTCGACGACGCCGACCTCGACGTGGCGGTGCGCTGCGCTCTCGACGGCGCCTACTTCGGCACGGGCCAGCGCTGCACGGCTTCTTCGCGGCTGGTGGTGCAGACAGGGATCCACGACCGCTTCGTCGCCGCCCTCGCCGAAGCCATGCGCGCCCAGGTGGTCGACGACGCCCGGGCCGCGGGCACGACCATCGGTCCGGTGGTCGACCAGAGCCAGCTCGACCAGGACCTGAGCTATATCGAGATCGCCGAGGGCGAAGGCGCCCGCCGGGTCGAAGGGGGCGAGCGGTTGCAGCGCGCCGCCCAGGGCTTCTACCTGTCTCCGGCGCTGTTCGTGGACACCACCCCGGCCATGCGGATCAACCGCGAAGAGGTGTTCGGCCCCGTGGCCTCGGTGATCCGGGTGAAGGACTACGACGAGGCCCTGGCCACCGCCAACGACACGCCCTTCGGCCTGTGTGCCGGGGTCTGCACCACCTCGCTGAAGCACGCGAGCCACTTCAAGCGCAACGCGGAGACCGGCATGGTGATGGTCAACCTGCCGACCGCAGGCGTCGACTATCATGTGCCCTTCGGCGGTCGTAAAAGCTCGAGCTACGGTTCGCGCGAACAAGGCGCCTACGCCGCCGAGTTCTACACCACGGTCAAGACCGCCTACGTCAACCCGAGCTGAACGGCTCCCATTCCTAAGGCTCGCCGATGGCGCTTTCTCCCGATCTGATCCTCGCCCTGGCCGCCAAGCTCGACCGCGCCGAGCGCGACCGCAGCCAGGTGCGGCAGTTCTCCCTCGAGCATCCCGAGATCACCATCGAGGACGCCTATGCGATCCAGCGCGAATGGGTCCGCCTGAAGCTGGACTCGGGGCGCACCCTGAAGGGGCACAAGATCGGCCTGACCTCCCGGGCCATGCAGCGCTCGTCCAACATCACCGAGCCCGACTACGGCTCGCTCCTCGACGACATGTTCTTCATGGACGGCCACGACGTGCCGACCGATCGCTTCATCCTGCCCCGGGTGGAGGTGGAGCTGGCCTTCGTGCTGAAGGACCGGCTGCAGGGTCCTGACTGCACCATCTTCGACGTGCTCTCGGCCACCGACTATGTGGTCCCGGCGCTGGAGATCATCGACGCGCGCCTCCACCAGGTCGACCCCGAGACCAAGACGACCCGCAAGGTGTTCGACACCATTTCCGACAACGCCGCCAACGCCGGGGTGGTGATGGGCGGCCGGCCGGTCCGGCCCCTGGACCTCGACCTGCGCTGGGTCTCGGCCATCCTCTACCGCAACGGCGTGATCGAGGAGTCGGGCGTCGCCGCGGCGGTGCTGAACCATCCCGCCAACGGCCCGGCCTGGCTGGCCAACAAGCTGCACCCCTATGGCGTGACGCTGGAGCCGGGACAGGTGATCCTCGGCGGCTCCTTCACCACACCGATCCCGGCCCGGCCCGGCGACACCTTCCACGCCGACTACGGCCCGTTGGGCTCCATCTCCGTCCGCTTCGCTTGAGGAACGCCCCTTTGGGACCCCTGCACAACCCGTTCAAGGCCGCGCTCAAGGCCGGCCGGCTCCAGCTCGGCCTCTGGCAGGCGCTGGCCAATCCCTATACCGCCGAGATCTGCGCCGGAGCCGGTTTCGACTGGCTGCTGTTCGACGGCGAGCACGGTCCCAACGACATCCCGCTGCTGTTGTCCCAGCTGCAGGCGGTCGCCGCCTATCCGGTCCATGCCGTCGGGCGTCCGCCCATAGGCGAAACCCGGCTGATCAAGCAGTACCTGGACATCGGCTTCACCACCCTGCTGATCCCGCTGGTCGAGACCGCCGAGCAGGCCGCCGAGCTGGTGCGGGCGGTGCGCTACCCTCCCGAAGGCGTGCGCGGAGTGGGTAGCGGGATCGCCCGGGCGTCGCGGTTCAACCGCATCCCCGGCTATCTCGACGACGCCAGCGCGGAGATATGTCTGCTGGTCCAGGTCGAGACGCTCAAGGGCGTGGAGAACCTCCAGGCCATCGCCGCGGTGGAAGGGGTCGACGGCGTGTTCATCGGCCCGTCGGACCTCAGCGCCGCCATGGGCCTGCGCGGGCAGCCGGGCCATCCGGACGTGCAGGCGGCCATCGCCACCGCGCGGCGTCAGATTTCCGCCGAGGGCAAGGCGGCCGGTATTTTGTTGACGGACGAGGCCCTGGCCCGCCAGGCCATCGAGGCGGGCTTCACCTTCGTCGCCGTCGCCACCGACGTCGGCCTGTTGGCGCGGGGCTCGTCCGAGATGGCCGCGCGGTTCGGCGCGGCGGCCAAGCCGACGGCGGCGGGGACCGGCTACTAGAAGCGCGCCCATCGGCGGCGGCGCGGCGGCCAAGCCGCCTACAGGAGATTGCCATGCGAGTAGCGATAGCCGGCTTCGGCGCGATCGGCGGCTGGATCGGCGTCAGGATGGCCGAGGCCGGCCATGAGGTCAGCGCCTTGGCCCGCGGGGCGACCCTGGCCGCCCTGCGCGAGCGGGGGGCCGAGCTCCGCCAGGGCGACGAGGTCCGCAAGGTGCGGCTGCGCGCCAGCGACGACCCGGCCGAACTCGGGGTGCAGGACCTGGTGGTGATCGCGGTGAAGGGACCTGCCCTGGCGGCGATCGCCTCGGCCGCGGCCGGCCTGGTCGGACCCGAGACCGTGATCCTGCCGGCCATGAACGGCGTGCCCTGGTGGTTCTTCGAGGGCCTGCCCGGCGCGTTCGGCGGCAAGCGGCTGGTTTCGGTCGATCCGGACGCCCGCATCGCCCAGGCGCTGCCCGCCGACCATGTCCTCGGCTGCGTCGTCCACGCCGCCTCGATCTCCCCCGAGCCGGGAGTGATCGTGCATAAGATGGGCAGGCGCCTGATCCTGGGCGAGCCTGCCGGCGGCGAGTCCGAACGCTTGAGCCGGGTCGCAGCGGCCCTCGGCGACAGCGGCTTCGAGGTGGAGGTCTGCCGGCGTATCCAGCAGGAGATCTGGTACAAGCTGTGGGGGAACATGACCATGAACCCCCTGTCGGCCATCACCGGCGCGACCTGCGACCGCATTCTCGACGACCCCCTGGTCAACGCCTACATCCTCCAGATCATGGCCGAGGCGGCGGAGATCGGCGCCCGGATCGGCTGCCCCATTTCCGAAAGCGGAGAGGATCGAAACGCGGTCACGCGCAAGCTCGGGGCCTTCAAGACCTCCATGCTGCAGGACGTGGAAGCCGGTCGCCCGATCGAGCTCGACGCCCTTTTGAGCGCGCCGCGGGAGATCGCGGCCATGACCGGCGTATCGACCCCCGCCATCGACAGCCTGCTGGGCATGACCCGGCTGTTCGCCCGGACTCACGGCCTCTACGCCTGAGGTCCGGCTGCGCGTTCGGGACGTTTTGCAACGGCGCGACCGCGCCGGGCTGAATCAGGGCGAGGGCGACTGCAGCGCCCGCGCGCCGGCGAGGGCGACGTCGTTCTCGCCCCGGCCGCTGGTCTCGCCGATGGCGCCGACGATCTTGCCGTCGAGGACGATCACCTCGCCGCCCAGCGCCGGCATCACCTCCGGCAGGGCCAGCACCTCGTTCACCCCGGTCGCCAGCCGGTCGGAATCGTACTTGGTGGTCCGCCGCCAGCGCGCGGCCGAACGGGCCTTGGCGTAGGCGACGTCGAAGGCCGAATAGGACGCGTTGTCCGCCTTCTCGAAATAGACCAGCTCGCCGCTCGGCTCGACCACGGCGATGGTCGCCATGAGGTTGCGCCGCTTCGCCTCCGCCTGGGCGGCGGCGGCCACGCGCTTGGCCTGGTCCAGCGTGATCCGCGGCCCGTAGGGCAGGAGAGGCGGGGCCGGGATGGCGAAGCGGTCGGCGGCCGGCGGGGCCGCGGCGGGGGTTTGGGCCTGGGCGGCGGCGCTCAGCGTGGTGGACGCGGCGGCCGCGAGGAGCAGGTGCAGGGCGCGCATGGCGGGTCTCCGGAAACTACGGTTCAGCCGGCGGCGGTGGGCTTGAGGGCGCCGGCCAGGGCCGCCTCGTCGGCCTTGGCCTTGGTCAGCATCAGGCCGGACGCGAAGAACAGGCCCGCGCCGACCAGGCTCACGACCGATACGCAGAGCAGGGCGTTTCGCAACCCCTCGACCCCGTGGGTGCGCCCGAAGGTGTCGCTGAGGATGCCGACCAACTGGGGGCCGAAGATCTGGGCGATGACCGACCCGGCGGCGATCTGGATGGAGGAGGCGAGGGCGCGCATGTGCACCGGAACCACCCGCTGGGTGACGGCGTAGCTCGGCCCGATCCAGGCGTACATCACCGTGAACTCGCCGGCCATGGCGGCCAGGGCGATCGGGGTGCTGTGGCTGGTCACCGCGACCAGGTAGAGGGGGAAGCTCAGGATCAGGCCCGCCACCGCGACCAGGATCTCCGGATTGCGGACCCGTCCGGTCAGGACCTGGGCGATGCGACCGCTGGCCAGGGTGGAGGCGCCGCCGCCGATCCCCGCGAACAGGCCCAGGGCTATCCCGACCTGGTGCACCGGCATGTGGTGCAGCCGGATCAACATTGGCGGGAACCAGGCGTTGGCCACATAGACCGACAGAAGCGCCGCCCCACAGCCGAGGGTGATCACCCAGTAGGGCAGGTTCCTGGACAGGATGGCCATGGTCTCCTTCAGGGAGACGTTCTCGGAAGCCGCGCTGCCGGGCTCCGAATGGCCGCGGGGCAGTTCGTGCAGCAGTCCGCGGACCACCAGCGCCAGCAGCACCCCGGGGGCGGCGGCGATCACGAAGGTCCAGCGCCAGCCCACAAGGTCGTTGACGATGCCGCCCATCATCAGGCCCAGCAGGGTCCCGGCCGGCAGGCCGAAGGCGTAGACGCCCATCGCGAACGCCCGCCGTTTGCGGTCGAAGTGGTCGGCGATGAGCGAATGCGACGCCGGAATCCCGCCGGCTTCGCCGAAGCCCACGCCGATGCGGAACAGCAGGAGGGGCAAATAGCCCAGGGCGAAGCCGCAGAGGCCGGTCATCACGCTCCAGAAGGCGATGGCGGTGGTCAGCACGGTCACCCGGTCGAACCGGTCGGCAACCCGGGCGATGGGGATCGCCGCAAAGGCGTAGACCAGGGTGAAGGCGGTGCCGGCCAGGAAGCTCAGCGCCGTGTCCGAGATGTGAAGCTCGGCCTTGATCGGCTGCGCCAGGATGTTGATCACCTGGCGGTCCATGTAGTTCAGGGCGAACGCGGTGGTCAGCAGGACCAGCGTCAGCCATTGCCGCCGCGCAGCCGTCTCCATGGCTTCCTCCCCGAGCGATCTTCTTGGGCGCCCCAAGGCGGCGGGGGGCCGATCCCACAGGATAGCAATTGTGAGCAGGCCTTAGGTCAAGTAATAAGTTTTCGGATCAGCATAATGCAACGTTATGGGAGCCCGCGTTTTGGCCCTCGACCCGAGGCACCTCCAGATCCTGCTGGACGTGGCGCGCACCGGCTCCTTCTCCGCCGCGGCCAAGCTCCGGAACGTCTCCCAGCCGGCGATCTCGGTCGCGGTTTCCCAACTCGAGCGGCAGTTCGGGACGCTGCTGCTGGAACGCAACCGCCGCGGCGTCACCCTGACGGCGGCGGGCTCCATCGTCGCCCGGCGCGCCGAAGCCATCGAACAGCAGATCGTCGCGGCCGAGGCCGAAGTGCGGTTGAGCGGCGCGGGGATCGACGGACCGCTGGTGATCGGCGGGACCCCGGGGGCCTTGGCGAGCCTCATACCGGGGGCGGTCCGGCTCCTCTCGCGCCCGGGCAAGGCCCTCTCGCTCCGCATCGTCGAGGCCAGCGATCCGGACCTGAACGAAATGCTGCGGACCGCGCGCATCGACTTCGCCCTGACCTCCGTCGGCCTGGAGCAGCC
Source organism: Caulobacteraceae bacterium (assembly GCA_035493955.1). Taxonomy (GTDB): domain Bacteria; phylum Pseudomonadota; class Alphaproteobacteria; order Caulobacterales; family Caulobacteraceae; genus NCED01. The sequence continues at coordinate 35,818 of DATJHI010000042.1, forward strand.
GCCCGCCGATCTTGAAGAAGTCGAGATCGAGCGCGACGGCTTCGAGGTGGTGGTGGCGCCGGACCATCCGCTCATGGACGCGGACGTGGAGCTTCGCGAACTGGGAAAGGAGCCGTGGGTGCTGCCGAGCGTGGGCGGACCCTACCGACGGCAGGTGGACGCCCTGTTCTTCGCTTCGCAGATGCAGATTCCAAGCAACCTCGTCCGGTGCGATTCCCTCGCCACCACCAAGGAGATCGTGCGGCTGAGCCGTTACATCACGGTCTTCCCCCGAAAGGTGGTGATCGGCGAGCTCGCGGGCGGCACGTTGCGCAGCATTCCGCTTCGGGGGGCGCCGATTTCCCGCAGCATCGGCGTGCGCCGGCTCGTGCGCGCCATCGCTTCGCCGGTGGCGAGCGCCTTCATCGACGCCATGCGGGCGGCGGCGATCAAGTCCGAAGAGCAGGCATAAATTCTGCTAATGGGGTGGCGAGTTTTCATTATTTGAAAAGGGGGCAGCCTCGCCTCATGATGGCGTCTCGATCTGTCCGGAGCCGCTACAGATGTCGCAGGATTCTGACGCATCAGCACAATCGCTGCTCAGCCTGGGCCGCGCTGGCGGCTTTGGAGAAGGAGTGGAGCCATGATGCTGCGCAGCGTCGAACTGGTCCTCCCCGGCGCCGCCGAGGCGGCGGCCTTCATGACCGACGTCTGGGGCCTGGCTCTCGCGGAGGCGCGGGACGGCGCCTATTACCTTCGGGGCTCGGGCTCGTTCCCCTACATTTTTTCCCTGGAGGAGGGGCCGGAGCGGTTCGTTCGCACCAACACCTTCACCTGTACGTCGGTCGAACTGGCCGCCCTCGAGCGCCGGGTCGCGGCGAACGGCCTCAAGGCCGCCCCGACCACCGCCCGCGAGCCCGGCGGCGGGACGGGGTTCGTCGTCGAGATGCCCGACGGGGAACTGTTCCGTTTTCTCGTCGGCGCCGGCGAGGTCGCGCCGATAAAGGGGCGCGATCTGCCGTTGAAGCTCAGCCATGTGGTGCTGAATTCGACTGACGCGGAGGCGACCGCCGACGCTGTCGAGCGGGCGCTGGGGTTCAAGGTCTCGGACCGGACCCGCGGCATGGTGTTCGTGAGCTGCAATCCGTCCCACCACAGCCTGGCCTTCGCCCGCGCCGGCTACGGCTCGTTCAACCACATCGCTTTCGAGATGGAGGACATGGACGCGGTGATGCGCGGCATTGGCCGGCTCCGCGACCACGGGATGGTCCCGGTCTGGGGGCCGGGCCGGCACGGGCCGGGGGCCAATGTTTTCGCCTATTTCGTCGCCCCGTTCGGCGCGGTGGTGGAGTTCTCGACCGCCGTCGACGAAGTGACGGAGGACTACAAGCCCGGCGCGCCCGAGGACTGGACCTGGCCGGCCAACCGCATCGACGAGTGGGGGATGTCCGATCGGGACGAGCACGCCCTCTCGGTGGCTGAGAAGGCCTTCCGCTTCAGGCGCGAATGGACGCCGCAGCCGCTGCCGAACGCGGCGGCGACGCCGCGATGAGCCCGGGTCGATCGGATCGGAGACGACTGTGGAGGGACGGATAGCCGACGACGTTGGTTAGGCCTCCGCGAGGCGGGGGCCGGGGTGAAAAGCGGCGCTTTAAGCCGCAGCAGGAACAACAAATCCCGAGGGGGGAACTGAGATGCGAATGAAATCAGCAGTCGCTTTGCTGGGCGGCGTCAGCGCCATGGCTCTGGCGACTTCGGCGCTCGCCCAAACGGCGGATGCGGCCGGCTCTGTCGAATCGGTGGTGGTCACCGCCACCCGGATCCAGACCAACGGCTACACCACGCCCACCCCGGTCACCGTGGCCCCGGTCGCCCAATTGCAGCAGACCACCCCCAGCAACATCCCCGACGCCCTGAACAAGCTGCCCCAGTTCTCCGGCTCCACCCAGGCGGCGGGCAACGGCAACGGCGCCGGCAGCGGCCCCAGCAATATCTTCACCGGCAACTTCCTGAACCTTCGGAACATGGGGGCGATCCGCACCCTGATCCTGCTGGACGGCCGCCGGGTGCCCTCGACCGCCGGCAACGGTTCGGTCGACGTCAACACCCTGCCGCAGGCCCTGGTCCAGCGCGTCGACGTGGTCACCGGCGGCGCCTCGGCCGTCTACGGCTCCGACGCCGTCACCGGCGTGGTCAACTTCGTCCTCGACACCCATTACACCGGCCTGAAACTCGTGGTGCAGGACGGCATCTCCGATCGTGGCGACGCGCCTTCGTTCAAATTCGGCGTCACCGGCGGGACCAAGGTGTTCGACCGCGGCCATTTCATCTTCAGCGCCGAGCACTACCAGAACGCCGGTCTCAAGACCCTGGAATCCCGGCCATCTACCGCTCCGTTCTACGGCATAACGGGGGCCGGCACGGCCGCCGACCCCTTTACCTTGACCGCCAACACCCGGGTCTCCACCACCGCCTTTGGCGGCCTGGTGACTGCGGGCCCCCTGGCCGGTCAACAGTTCGTGGGAACCGGCACGCTCGCGCCGTTCAATGCCGGAACCCCGACCCATACCGTCGGCGTATCCTCGGGCGGGGACGGAGGTTATCTGATCAACGCCCCCCTGACCGCGCCCTTGAGAAGCGACCAGGTCTTCGGCCGCTTCGAATACGAGTTCGACACCAACACCGCCGGCTTCATGCAGCTCAACTGGTCCGAAAGCGGCATCTCCAACTTCCACCGCTCGACCCAGTCCAGCCTTCCCCTGACCATCTTCAGCGGCAATGCCTACCTGCCGGCCAACGCCCAGGCGGCCCTGACGGCGGCCAACGCGGCCAGCTTCGTCCTGAACCGCTACCCGCGCGACATCTCGCTGGGCTCGTCCCTGACCCAGCTCACCACCGCCCTGGACTTCACCGCCGGCGTCAAGGGCAAGCTTCTCGATAAATATAGCTGGGAAACCTACTATACCCACGGCGAGGCCCGGGCGCGCTCCCGTCGGAACAACAACATCAACTTCGTGAATCTCTACGCCGCCCTGGACGCGGTGAGGGACCCCAGCGGCAACATCGTCTGTCGCGTGACCTTGACCAACCCGGGTCTCTACCCCGGGTGCCAGCCGATCAACATGTTCGGCCAGTATAATGAATCGGCTCAGGCCCTGGACTACATCTATCAGGACACCAACTTCCAGGTGCTGAACAAGATGGAGGACTTCGCCGGCAGCATCTCGGGCGACGTGATCGAGGGCTGGGCCGGCCCGCTGTCGGTGGCCCTGAACTTCGAGTACCGCCGCCAGA
>DATJHI010000043.1:0-64958 GCA_035493955.1 Caulobacteraceae bacterium
ACGGTGATCGTCCTGGCCTCGTCCCTGTCCCTGCTCGCCACCATCCCCGCCAGCGTCTACGGCTTCGCCGCCATCGCCGGCCTGATCCTGGTGGGCAAGGTGGACCCCGCCAAGGCGATCCTGCCGACCGCCATCTCGATCGTGATCGGCGCGCTGTTCGGCATCGTCTCCGAGTACGTGGCGGGCGCGCTCGCCAAGAAGGACGCGCCGGCCACCGCGGGCGCCGCGGCCTAAAGCCGCCGACCCGCGCAGTGATCGGGCGGGAGGTCTAGGCCCGCCCGATCACGACCGGCCCCCCGGAGGTCGCATGACGCGCCGCCTCGCCCGGATCGGGCGTCTCACCGCGATGGCCGCCGTCCTGGCGCTGCCCTCGGCGGCGGGGGCCATCGTCATCCGGCACGACGTGCCGGACGCGCGCTATCGCGTCCCCGACGACGTCTTCCCGCCCCTGGTCGACCTGCCGGTGGAGGGGCACGGCGTGCTGATCGCCCCGCGCTGGGCGGTCACGGCCGGCCACGCGGTGTCCTGGCAGGACGAACCAATCAAGCAGGTGACCATCGCCGGCCGTCCGCGCGCCGTGGCCCGGGTCATCCGCCATCCCGACTTCGCGCTGCCCCAGGTTCCCGACCGCGGCCCGTCCGGCCCGTGGGTGGCCAGGTTCCTGCAGTTGAGGGACATCGCCCTGATCGAGCTGGCCGAGCCGGTCCGTGACGTGAAGCCGGCCCCGCTCTACCAGGGCCCGGAACAGGGCCAGGTGGCCGAGATCATCGGCAAGGGCGCGACCGGCGACGGCCTGGCGGGCCAGGCCAGCGACGCGCCGCACCGCACGGCGCTGCGGCGGGCATTCAACCGCATCGAAACCGCCGACGGCCCGTGGCTGACCTACCGCTTCGACAGCGGCGCCAAGGCCCTGCCGCTGGAGGGCGTGATGGGCAACGGGGACAGCGGCGGCCCGGTCCTGATCCAGGACCACGGCGCCTGGAAGCTGGCCGCCGTGGCCTCGTGGAAGCGCTGGGACGGCGATCTCGCCGAGCTCAAGTCCGGCCTCTACGGCCTCGTCAGCTACCAGACGCGACTGTCCTGGTACCGGCCCTGGATCGAACAGGTGCTGGCCGCGGCCGGCGACCGCCTGCCGGACGACTGAAGACAGCCGGCTTGGACGATGCTACTGTGCGTGTGTGTGAAATCGCACAACGGAGGCGTTCGATGCGCGCGGTGTTCTATCCGGCGGTGCTGGAGCGGGGCGAGGGCGGGGCCTACGCCATCTGGTTCCCCGACTTCCCGGACGTGGTCGCCGGGGCCGCCTCGCAGGACGAGGCCATGGCCAAGGCCGAGGCCCTGCTGGCCGAGGCGGCCGAGGCCCTGGCCCTGGACGGCAAGCTCCTGCCGCCGCCCTCCGACCTCGACGGCTTCGACCTTCCGGACGATTGCGATCTGGTGGTGCGTTTCGCCGTGCGGGTCACCCCGCCGGACCTGTCGGAACGGGTCAACGTCTACCTGCCCAAGTCCCTGATCGAGCGCGTCGACGCCCAGGCGGCGGTGATGGGCATGAGCCGCTCGAGCTACTTCGGCTGGGCCCTCACCCGGACCCTGGGCCCGCGGGCGATCGTCGAGGCGCGGTTGAAGGGACGCTGAGTCCGCCCCACATTCGACGGGCGGCGGCGGCGTGGTCGCCTCGCGGCAAAAGCGGTAGCGCGGACGGACAAGCGCTCATGCAGCAAAGCGGTAGCGCCAGCCAGAATGCGCTCATGCGGCGAAGCGGCGCATCGAAAATCCGGCGTGGTCGGCGCCGGGCCCTGGGTCTCATCGCGGCGGTCGCGGTCCACGCGCTGACCGCCGCCGCCCTGCTGCCGGTCGCCCGCTGGAGCATCCCGGATCGGTCGGCCCCGCCCGACTCCGCCGCGCCGCTGGTGATCGTCCAGCTCGTGCATCTGCGGCCGCCCGCGCCGGCGCGGGCGGCTCCCGCGCCGCCCCAGCCGCAGGATTCGCCCCGCTCCAAGCCCGTCTCCCTGCCGGAAGAGGACGCGCGGTTCGACGTCGCCCTGTCCGATCCGGTGTCGCCGGGCCCGGCCGCGCCGACCCGGCCGGAGGACGACGATCCCCTCTACCGCGCGCCGTTCCGCGACGCCGTCGCCCAGGCCGGCGCGCGCCTGCGGGCCGGCCTGGGCTGCGCCCACGTCGACCTCGAGCAATTGCCCAAGGCCGTGCTCGACCTGTGCGCCGCGGCGCGGCCCCTGGACGCCCGCCGTCGCGGACCGCTGGGTTGAGCAAGCGCCGCAGCCGGGTCTAGGATGGCGCCGTCGCATTCCCGCGATCGAGGACGGCCTCTGCCTGCCATCGCCTGAGTCCGTGGCGCCCCCAAGCGCCGCCTGATCCGATCCGGACGCACGGCGTCCGGAGCTCTTGGCGTGCAGGAAACCCCAAATGACGAATAACAGCACCGGCGGCTGCTTCCGCCTGGTCCCTTGCGGGCGCGACGGCCAGCCATTGGAGCCGATCGGCCCGCTTCCCCGGGGCGTCCTCGACATCGACCAGGCCGCGGCCGAGTTCTACCAGCGAGCCGCCTATCAACCGCCCTGGATCGGCTACCTCGCGGTGGACGGCGATGAGGTCGTGGGCGGCGGCGGCTTCGTCGGACCGCCGGACGACAACCGGGTCGAGTTCGCCTACTTCACCTTACCGGAGCACGAAGGGCGGGGGCAGGCGACGCGCACGGCCGCCGCGCTCGTTGCGCTCGCCCGGGCCGCCCTGCCGCAGGTCGAGGTCTACGCCAAGACCCTGCCGGAGGACGGGCCCTCGCCCGCCATCCTGAGACGGCTCGGTTTCAGGCTCATCGGCACGGCCATCGACCACGAGATCGGCCTGGCCTGGGCGTGGCTGCTCGCCTGACGATCGCGCGCAAGTCGCGAAGCGGTAGCGCAAAAAAGAAGCCCTCCTCCGGTCGCGCCGGAGGAGGGCCCTATTTGCGGCGCGATCGCTGGCGCCTAGTAGCGGTAATGCTCGGGCTTGAACGGCCCTTGCTGCGGCACGCCGATGTAGTCGGCCTGCTCTTGCTTGAGCGTGGTCAGCTTGGCGCCCAGCTTGTCGAGGTGGAGCATGGCCACCTTCTCGTCGAGGCGCTTGGGCAGGGTGTAGACCTTGGTCTCGTAGGCCTTGCCGTTGGTCCACAGTTCGATCTGGGCCAGGGTCTGGTTGGTGAAGCTGGCGCTCATCACGAACGAGGGGTGGCCGGTGGCGTTGCCGAGGTTCACCAGGCGGCCTTCCGACAGCAGGATGATCTTCTTGCCGTCCGGAAACTCGACGTGGTGCACCTGGGGCTTGATCTCGTCCCACTTGAAGTTGCGCAGGCCTGCGACCTGGATCTCGCTGTCGAAGTGGCCGATGTTGCAGACGATGGCGTTGAACTTCATCCCGCGCATGTGGTCGACGGTGATGACGTCCTTGTTGCCGGTCGCCGTGACGAAGATGTCGGCGTCCTTCAGGCTGTCTTCCATGGTGCGGACTTCATAGCCCTCCATGGCCGCCTGCAGGGCGCAGATCGGGTCGATCTCGGTGACGATCACGCGGGCGCCGCCCTGGCGCAGCGAGGCGGCCGAGCCCTTGCCCACGTCGCCGTAGCCGCACACCACGGCCACCTTGCCCGACAGCATCACGTCGGTGCCGCGGCGGATGGCGTCCACCAGACTCTCGCGGCAGCCGTAGAGGTTGTCGAACTTGGACTTGGTCACGCTGTCGTTGACGTTGATGGCGGGGAACGGGAGCTCGCCGCGCTCGGCCATCTGGTAGTGGCGGTGCACCCCGGTGGTGGTCTCTTCCGAGACGCCCTTGATCGCGTCGCGGATGGCCGAATAGAAGCCGGGCTTCTCGGCCAGGTAACGCTTCATCACCATGAAGAGGGCTTCTTCCTCTTCGTTCTGCGGCTTGGAGATGACCGACGGATCCAGCTCGGCCTTGGGGCCGAGCACGCACAGCAGCGTCGCATCGCCGCCGTCGTCCAGGATCATGTTGGGGTAGCCGCCGTCCGACCACTCGAAGATGCGGTGGGCGTATTCCCAGTACTCGACCAGGTTCTCGCCCTTCACGGCGAACACCGGCGTGCCCTTGGCGGCGATGGCCGCGGCGGCCTGGTCCTGGGTCGAGAAGATGTTGCACGAAGCCCAACGGACGTCGGCGCCCAGGGCCTGCAGGGTCTCGATCAGCACAGCCGTCTGGATGGTCATGTGCAGGGAGCCGGCGACGCGGGCGCCCTTCAGCGGCTTGTCCTTGCCGAACTCGGCGCGCAGGGCCATCAGACCGGGCATCTCGGTTTCGGCGATCTCGATTTCCTTACGGCCCCAATCCGCAAGGGCGATGTCCCGGATCACATAGTCGGCCATTGAACCTATTCTCCTCGCGCCGCCCTGCGGCGGCGGCTGTATAGCGGCAAATGCTGCGGCGCGTCAGGGGTGTAATTTCGGGTGGGAATCCGCCGCCGCGGCGCCCATCCCCGCCAGGTCGGCGGCGCTGAAGACGGCGGCCACCTTTCCGGCCCTCTCGAAGCTCAGGACCATGGGAACTTTGGCCCCGGCCCGGATCGGCGTCTTGATCCCGGTCAGCATCAGGTGTCGGCCGCGGGCGTCGAACACCACGGTTCCGTGGGCGGGAACCGGCACGGCCATCTCCATCTCCATGTGCGAGACGCCGTTCTCGGTCGTGGTCCGGTGCGCCATCACGCTGGCGGCGCAGGCGCAGGACGCCCCGATCAGCCGGTCGGGGGCGGCCCCGGTATTGCGGATGACGAGATAGGCCGCGCCCGTTCCCTGGCTTCCCAGGGTGGGGCGGATCTCGGGATGTTCGATGACGATAGCCGCCGAGGCGGCTGCCGGGGCGGCTAGAAAGGTCAGGAGCGCAAACACGAGCGGCTTCATGCGGCTTAGTTCCCCCCTTGCCAGAAACCGACCAGGCGCTTGGTCTCGGTCAGGATCGGTTCGGCGACCGCCGCCGCCCGCTCGGCGCCGGAGCGGAGCACCCGGTCGATTTCGCTCGGGTCGTCGATCAGACGGCGCATCGTGGCGCCGACAGGTCCAAGCGTCTGGACCGCCACCTCGGCCAGGGCCGGCTTGAAGGCGGAAAAACCCTGGCCGCCGAACTCGCGAAGCACCTCGGCGTCGGTGGTCCCGGCCAGGGCGGCGTAGATGCCCACAAGATTGGCCGCCTCGGCGCGCCCGGCCAAGCCCTCGACGGTCTCGGGCAGGGGTTCGGCGTCGGTGCGGGCCTTGCGGATCTTCGAGGCGATGGTGTCGACGTCGTCCAGAAGGTTGATCCGCGACTGGTCCGACGGGTCGGACTTGGACATCTTGGCCGCGCCGTCGCGCAAGGACATCACCCGCGCGCCCGGCCCCTGGATCAGGGGTTCGGGCAGGGGGAAGAAGCCCGGCGCGGCGAAGTCGTTGTTGAACTTGGCGGCGATGTCGCGGGTCAGCTCCAGGTGCTGTTTCTGGTCCTCGCCCACGGGCACGTGGGTGGCCTTGTAGACCAGGATGTCGGCCGCTTGGAGCACCGGATAGGTGTAGAGGCCGACGCTGGCCCGCTCCTTGTGCTTGCCGGACTTCTCCTTGAACTGGGTCATCCGGTCGAGCCAGCCCAGCCGGGCGACGCAATTGAAGATCCAGGCCAGGTCAGCGTGGGCGCGCACCGCCGATTGCGGGAAGATGGTGGCCTTGTCCGGGTCCAGCCCCGCGGCGATGTAGGCGGCGGCGATCTCGCGGGTCTGGGCGGTCAGCCTGGCCGGATCCTGCCAGACCGTGATCGAATGCAGGTCGGCGATGAAGATGAAGGTGTCCATCTGCTGCTGCAGACGGGCGAACTTCACCAGGGCGCCCAGGTAGTTGCCGAGGTGCAGGGCGCCCGAACTCTGGACGCCGGACAGAACGCGCTGGGGGCCGCTGTAGGCGGCGGGGGTCTGGTCGGTCATGGAAAGCTCTCGCCTGAAATCGTTCGAAAACGGCCGCAGCGGTGCGGCCGGCGGTCAGGAGCGTGAGCCGCCGCGCCATCGAGCCCTTTCGGATTTCCAGGATCGCATGGGCGGGCGCTTTGCCTGAAACCGCCGCTCAGGGCAAGTCGGCGGCGCCGTCCGCCTGGCCTCGCGGCGCCCGCGGCGATCGCTTCAGAGCCTGTCGCACCTCGGCCGGGGTGATCGCGCGCAGGCCGAACAGCAGGGCGACGTAGAGGGCCGCCCCCAGGACCACGACCACCAGCACCGCCAGTTCCTTCCGGTGGAACAACAGCGGCTCATAGACGGGCCGAAGCGCCGAGGCGGCGGCGAGCACGACCCCCATGACCACGCTGGCGGCGAGCATCTTGACCAGCCGGGTCATGGTCGAAGGGCCCGGCCGGTAGGCGTCGCGGCGCCAAAGGGTGACCATCATCAGCACCACATTGAGCCAGGAGGCGATGCTGGTGGCGGCCGCTATGCCCTCGAAGCCGATCAGGTGGAACAGGGTGATCCCCAGCGCCAGGTTGACCCCGACCTGGACCAGGGCGAAGCGCATCGGGGTCTTGGTGTCCTGACGGGCGTAGAAGGCCTGGTTGACGATCCTGAGCAGCACGAAGGCCGGCGTGCCCCAGCCGTAGTGGAACAGGGCGCGGGCGGTGGCGTTGGCGTCGATGTGGTGGAACAGGCCCCGCACGAACAGGGCGTCGATCAGGAAATAGGGCATCGCCACCAGGGCCACCGCCGCCGGCAGGGTGAAGGCCAGGGCCAGGGACAGGGCCTCGTCCATGGCCGATTGGGCGTCGGCCTTGTCGCCCCCGTGCACGGCGCTGGACAGGCGCGGCAACAGGGCGATCCCGATCGCCACCCCCACCAGGCCCAGCGGCAGCTGATAAAGCCGGTCCGCAGTGGCCAGCCAGGAACGGGCCCCCTGCACCCCCGACGCCAGTATGCCAGAGATGAAGATGTTGATCTGGAAGGCGCTCTGGGCCATGGCGGCCGGAACGGCGAGCCCGATCAGCTTGCGGATATCCGGCGTCAGCCGCGGCCAGCGCAGGTCCACCCGCGCCCCGGACTTGCGCACGCCCCACCACAACAGCCCGGCCTGGGCCACCCCGGCCCCGATCACCCCCCAGGACGCGGCGAAGGCGGCGCCCAGGGCGCTGTGCTGCGGCAGGACCACGACCAGGGTGGCGATGTTCAGGAGCATCGGCGCCGCCGCGGCGACCACGAACCGGCCGCGGGCGTTCAGCACTCCCGACAGGTGGGCGTAGATGGCCATGCAGGGCAGGTAGGGCATGGTGATCTGGGTCAGGATCACCGCCAGCTTGAACTTGGCCGGATCGGCCGCGAAGCCGGGGCTGATCACGTACATCAGCCACGGCATGGTCAGTTGGGCGACCAGGGCGATGGCGATGGTCGCCGCGGCCAGGGTGGCCATGGCGTCGGCGGCCAGGATGTCCGCGGTCTCTTCGCCGTCCTGGCGCAGGGAGCGGGTGTAGGCCGGGACGAAGGCCGAGGAGAAGGCGCCCTCGGCGAAGATCCGGCGGAACATGTTGGGGAAGGCCAGGGCCGTGTTCCAGGCGTCTGCGGCGATCGAGGCGCTGGCGCCCATGGTGTAGGAGATCGCCAGGTCGCGCCCGAAGCCCAGGAACCGGCTGATCAGGGTCAGGCCCGAAATGACCAGCGACGAGCGGAACAGGCTGCCCTGAGGCGGGACGGCGGTCGGCGCCGCATTCGCGACGGCCATGGTTTCGGCCGCCGCCGCGGCGCCCGGATCGTCGGCCGCAGGCGCGTCCGCCGCCGGGTCGTCCGGAGGCGATAGGGCTGGCGGCTCTGGAGCGTCTGGCCCGGTCACCCCGCGGCCGTAGCGGGCGCCGCGGAGTCGGTCAAGCCGGCGCCCGGCTCAGGCGTGCTGGGAATCCGCCTTGTACAGGCTAACCCGCCGCGAACGGCTCCATACCTCCACGCCGCGAAGCTGAGGCCTTTGGGCCAGCAGGCCGGAGGCGATCTCCCCCACCTCGCGGTCGTCGCCGCACACCACCACCTTCTGGTCCGCGATCAGCCCATGATCGTCGAGGAAGTAGCAATGATACGGCCGCATGGCCTCCCCTCCGTCTTCCACGGCGGACCGGAACCGCCCACGCCCTCCTACAACCGACAGCGTGGCCGTAAGGTTGCCTGGTTTCGCGTCACATCAAATTGAAGCTCGCCCTCTTGCCCGACGGAAAAACAGTCACGTACCCGTCCCGGCGCCCATTCAGCGGGCGACGCTGGCCCTCGCCCGCTCCAGCTTGAGGCGGGGCTTGGCGGCTTCGGGGTCGACGTCCTGCAGCACCGCGCCGAGGGCGGTCTTCAACGCCGTCACCCGCCTGCCGTCGGTCAACTTCCGGCCGTTTGGTTCGGTGACGTAGAACGCGTCCACCGCCCGCTCGCCATAGTTGTCGACGTGGGCCGACTGGATCGACACCCCGGCGGCGGCCAGGGTCCGGGTCAGGGCCTCCAGCAGGCCCGGCCGATCGCGTCCCGACACCTCGACCACGGTGGCGGCGTCGGAGGCGTCGTTGTCCACCGCCACCGCGGGGGCGACGTTGAAGGCGGCGGCGCGGCCGAGGTCCGGGTTGCGCCGCGCCTCGAAGGTCTGGGGTTCGCCGCGCGCCGCGCCCTCCATGGCCTTCGACAGGCGATCGAGCGCCTGGGGGCTCTGGTGGCCGAAGGGGCCGCCCGTCGGGTCCTGCACATAGAACACGTCGAGGGCCTGGCCGGCGGTGGAGGTATAGACCTTGGCTCCCACCACATTGGCCCCGAACCCGGCGATCGCTCCGGCCAGGTCGGCGAACAGGCCGCGCCGGTCGGCGGCGGCGATGGCGATCTCGGCGGCGTTGCGTTCGCAATTGATCTTGGCCGAGGCCGCAGGTCCCCCCCGTTCCGCCGCCAGTCGGCTCAGCTCGTAGTGGACCGCCTGCTCCTCCGGGGTGAAGGCGGTGAAATAGGCGTCCTCCATCTCCCCCGCCCAGGTGCGCAGGCCCTCGCTGTCCGCGAACGAGCCCTCCAGCAGTTTCTCGCGGGCGATCCCGGCGGCCCCGGTCTGGTGCAGGCGGAAGTGGGCCGCCGGGTCGGAGCCGCGGCCGCCGCGGAAGATCGCCTCGGTGGCTCCGTACAGTTCTCGCAGGAGTTGGCCCTTCCAGCCGTTCCAGACGCCGGGCCCGACGGCGCGGATGTCGGCCACGGTGAGCACCAGCAGCAGGCGCAGCCGTTCGGGGTTCTCCACGATCTTGGCGAAGGCCGCGACGGTGGCCGGGTCGTTGACGTCGCGCTTCTGGGCGAAGTCGGACATCAGCAGGTGGTGGCCCACCAGCCAGGCGACCAGTTCGACCCGTTCGCGTTCCAGCCCCAGCCGTCCGCAGGCGACCTTGGCCGCCTTGGCCCCCGCCACCTCCTGGCCGCCCATGCCGCCCTTGCCGGTGTCGTGCAGCAGCATGGCCAGGAACAGGGCCTCCCTGTCGGCGATCAGCGGCATGACCGAGACCGCCAGGGGATGGTCCTCCTTAAGCCGCCCGGCGGCGATGTCGGCGATCAGCCCGACCGCCCTGAGGGTGTGCTCGTCCACCGTGTAGGAGTGGTACATGTTGAACTGCATCTGGGCGACGATGTGCCCGAACTCCGGCACATAGCGCCCGAGCACCCCGGCCTCGTTCATCAGGGTCAGGGTACGGTAGGTGTTCTTGCCCCGCGCCAGGATGTCGAGGAACAGCGCCGCGGCCACCGGATCCCGCCGCAGCTTGGGGGTGATCAGGGTCTGGCAGCGGATCGCCGCCGAGAAGGCGTCCGGGTGCAGGTCGAGGTTGTGCCGGTCGGCGATCCCGAACATCCGGATCAGATTGAGCGGGTCGTCCTCGAACACCTGGACGTTTTCGACGCTGAGCCGGCCGCTTTCCTCGTGGAACCCCGGGGCCAGGGGTTTGCGCACCGGCCTGGCCTTGGGCAGGAACCGCGAGATGCCGTGGGGCTTCTTGGCCTCCTCCTGCTCCAGCTTGGCGCAGAAGGTGCGGGTCAGGGTCCCGACCTCCTTGGCGGTCATGAAGTAGCGCCGCATGAACCGCTCGACCGCCGGAGCGTCGCCGCGGTCGCCATAGCCCATGCGCCGGGCGATTTCCGGCTGCAGGTCGAAGGACAGCCGTTCCTCCGCCCGGCCGGTGGCGAAGTGCAGATGGGCGCGCACCGCCCACAGGAAGTCGGACGCCTTGACGAAGGTCTTCAGTTCGCGGGCGGTGAACTCCTCCAGCCGGACGATCTCCGAGGGCTTTTCGGCCGGGTGCAGGTACTGGGCGATCCAGAACAGGGTGTTTAGGTCGCGCAGACCCCCCTTTCCCTCCTTGACGTTCGGCTCGACCAGATAGCGCGAGGCGCCGGCGCGGGCGTGGCGCTCGTCGCGCTCCTTCAGCTTGGCGGCGACGAAATCGTTGCCGGTGCCCTCGGCCACGTCCTTGCGGAAGCGCTTGCGCAGGTCGTCCGACAGATTGGAATCGCCGATCAGGTGGCGCGCCTCCAAAAGGGCGGTGCGGATGGTGTAGTCCTCGCGGGCGAGCTTCACGCACTCGTCGACGGTGCGCGAGGCGTGGCCCACTTTGAAGCCCAGGTCCCACAGGGCGTAGAGCATGTATTCGATCACGCTCTCGGCGTGGGCGGTCTGCTTGTAGGGGCGCAGGAACAGCAGATCGATGTCGGAGAACGGCGCCAGCGTCCCGCGGCCGTAGCCGCCCACCGCCACGATCGCCAGCCGCTCGCCCTCGGTGGGGTTGCGGGCGCGGAACACGTGCACGGTGGTGAAATCGTAGAGGGCCGAGATCACCTCGTCGGTGACGCCGGCCAGCAGGCGCGCGGTCTCGTTGCCGCCGGCCCCGGATTCCAACCGCTCCTTGGCGACCATCCGTCCACGGAACAAGGCTTGGCGCAGCACTTCCAGGGCGCTGCGGCGGGCGTCGGCTTCGGAGTCGGAATCATAGGCGGCCGAGGTCAGTTGGACGCGCAGCCGATTTCCATCGACGACGTGCTCGATACGGGTCGGACGCAACAGGGACGGCATGCGGTTTCCTCGGGGGCCTATGTCCCTATGTAATGGCGCGCGAGGCGAATGGCGCCAGGGGGAATCTTCCGCTGGAACGGCGCGGGACAGACGCCGCTTTTTTAGGCGCCGCCTCCGTCGCTCAAACCCTTGAGCCGATAGAGCGCCTCCAGAGCCTCGCGCGGCGTAAGCGAATCCGGGTCCAATTCGGCCAGGGCCCTGTCGGCCTTGGAGGGCTCGTGCGGCCGCGGGGCCGGCGCGGCGGCGAACAGGGGCAGGTCGTCCAGCCGGGCCGGCGACCCCGGCTCCTTCTCCAGCTTGTCCAGCACCTCGCGGGCCCGTGCCACCACCGCCCCCGGCACCCCGGCCAGCTTGGCCACCTGGACGCCGTAGGACCGGTCCGCAGCCCCGGGACCGGCCTCGTGCAGGAACACCAGGTCGCCGTTCCACTCCTTGGCGCGCATGGACAGGTTGCAGACGTGGGCGAGCCGCCCCTCCAGCCGGGCCAGCTCGTGGTAGTGGGTGGCGAACAGGGCGCGGCAGCGGTTGGTGTCGTGCAGGGCCTCGGCGCAGGCCCAGGCGATGGCCAGGCCGTCATAGGTGGCGGTGCCCCGGCCGATCTCGTCCAGCACCACCAGGGACCGGGGCGTGGCCTGGGTCAGGATGGCGGCGGTCTCCACCATCTCGGTCATGAAGGTCGAACGGCCGCGGGCCAGGTCGTCGCCGGCGCCCACCCGGCTGAACAGCCGGTCGACCACCCCCAGCCTCAGGCGCCGGGCGGGCACGAAGGAGCCGGCCTGGGCCAGGACCGCCAAGAGGGCGTTCTGGCGCAGGAAGGTGGATTTGCCGGCCATGTTTGGGCCGGTGACGATGGCTAGCCGCGGGCAGCGCTCCCCCGCCCCGTCCAGCTTGCAGTCGTTGGGGGTGAAGGGATCGCCGGCGCGGCGCACGGCGGCTTCGACCACCGGGTGGCGGGCGGCTTCGGCCTCGAACACCAGGCTCTCGTCCACCTCCGGGCGCACCGCCTCCACCTCGGCGGCCCATTCGGCCAGGGCCGCGGCCACGTCCAGGCCGGCGATGGCCTCGGCGGCGGCCAGGATCGCCGCCCCGACCGTCCCGGCGGCGTCGCGGAAGGCCTCGAAGGTCTCGATCTCCATGGCCAGGGCCCGGTCGCCGGCCTGGGCGATGCGGGCGTCGAGCTCGGCCAGCTCCACGGTGGTGAACCGCAGCTGATTGGCCATGGTCTGGCGATGGATGAAGTGGGTGTTCCAGGGGGGCTGCAGCAGGGCCTCGCCCTGTTTGGCGGTGCAGTCGACGAAATAGCCCAGGACGGCGTTGTGCCGGATCTTCAGCCCCACGCCGGTCTCGCCCTGCAGCCGCGCCTCCAGGGCGGCCACTACCTTGCGGCTGTCGTCGCGCAGGCGCCGGGCCTCGTCCAGCTCGGGACGGAAGCCGGGGCGGACGAAGCCGCCGTCGCGGGCCGCCGCCGGCAGTTCGGCGTCGAGGCCGGCCTCCAGCCCCGCCAGGAAGGCGGCCAGGTCGGGCTTGTCGGCGTGGTCCAGGGCCGCGACCGCCTGGAGCACCTCGGCGGCGAGGGGGGCGAGCGGGTCCCGGGACGCCGCGAACAGGCCGGCCAGGGCGCCCCCGGCGGTCAGACCGCCGCGCAGGATCCCCAGGTCGCGGGGCCCGCCCCGGCCCAGGGCCAGGCGGGAGAGGGCGCGGGCCATGTCGCCGGCCTGGCGCAGGATCTCCCGGGCGTCCTGGCGCAGGCGCCGCTGCTCGACGAACAGGGCCACCGCGTCCAGGCGCGCGTCGATGCGGACGGGGTCGAGCAGGGGGCGGGCCAGGCGGTCGGCCAGGGCCCGGGCCCCGCCGGAGGTGACGGTGCGATCGATCGCCGCCAGCAGCGATCCTTCGCGCCCCCCCGCCTGCGCCCGCTCGATCTCCAGGCTGGCGCGGGTGGCCGGGTCGATCGACATGACGTCGGCGCCGACGCTGCGGCGGGGCGGGCGCAGGATCGGGGCTCGGCCGGCCTGGGTGGTCTCCAGGTGCGCGGCGATCAGGCCCAGGGCCGCGATCTCCGGCGGCGACAGCGGCCCGAAACCGTCCAGGGTCTGCACTCCGTACAGCCGTTTCAGCCGCGCCTCGGCGGCCGCCGGTTCGGCCAGGGCCCCGGCCAGGGGCTGGACCAGGCCTGCGGTCCCCTTCAGGGCCGCGGCGACGATCTCGTCGGCGAACAGGCGGTCGGGGACCAGGATCTCGGAGGGGCGCATGGCCGCCAGCGCCGGCCCCAGGTCCTGCCGTTCGAGCAGCATCGACTCCATGTCGCCGGTGGAGAGCTCGACGCTGGCCAGGGCGGCCTGGCCGCCCCTGACCGCCACCGCCGCCAGCCGGTTGGCTCCGCGGGCGTCCAGCAGGCTGTCCTCGGTGAGGGTGCCAGGGGTGACCACCCGCACCACGTCGCGCCGGACGATCGACTTGGAGCCGCGTTTGCGCGCCTCGGCGGGGTTCTCCATCTGCTCGCAGACGGCGACCTTGAAGCCGGAGCGGATCAGCTTGGCCAGATAGGCCTCGGCCGCATGCACCGGCACCCCGGCCATGGGGATGTCGGCGCCCTGGTGCTTGCCGCGATAGGTCAGGGCGATGCCGAGGGCTTCGGCGGCCTGGCGCGCGTCGTCGAAGAACAGCTCGTAGAAGTCGCCCATGCGGAAGAACACCAGGGCGTCGGGCTGACGCGCCTTGGCTTCGAAATACTGTCCCATCACCGGCGTGGCGCCGGCGGCTTCGGGCAGGGGGGGCGAGGGGAGGGCGTTCATCGCCGCGGACGCTAGCGAAAGCGGAGAGTCGGCGGAAGCGGCGAAAAGGCCTCGGCGGGCGGACCCCGCGGTTGTGGCGTCAAAGCCTAGTCTCTACGGTGCGCGACCTGACAACGGCCGCCAGTCCCAAGAGCCCGATGACCGACGAAAAAAGTGCGATCACCGACGAGGAAGCCCTCGCCTTCCACCAGTACCCGACCCCGGGCAAGATCGGGGTGATGGCCACCAAGCCGATGTCCACCCAACGGGACCTCAGCCTGGCCTATTCGCCGGGCGTGGCGGCGCCGGTGCTGCGGATCGCCGAGGATCCGGACCTGGCCTACGAATACACCTCCAAGGGCAACCTGGTGGCGGTGATCTCCAACGGCACCGCCATCCTCGGGCTGGGCAACCTGGGCGCTTTGGCCTCCAAGCCGGTGATGGAGGGCAAGAGCGTCCTGTTCAAGCGCTTCGCCGACGTGGATTCCATCGACATCGAGGTGAGCACCACCGATGCCGACGAGTTCATCACCGTGGTGAAGAACATAGGCATCACCTTCGGCGGCATCAATCTCGAGGACATCCGCAGCCCCGAATGCTTCACCATCGAAACCGAGCTGCAGGGCCTGCTGGACATTCCGGTGTTCCACGACGACCAGCACGGCACGGCGATCATCTCCGCGGCCGGCCTGATCAACGCCTGCGCCATCACCGGGCGCAAGCTGGAGGACGTCAAGGTGGTGCTGTGCGGCGCCGGCGCCGCCGGCATCGCCTCGCTGGAATTGATCAAGGCCATGGGGGTGCGGTCGGAGAACTGCATCGCCGTCGACAACACCGGGATCATCTACAAGGGCCGCACCGAGGGCATGACCCAGTGGAAGAGCGCCCATGCGGTGGACACGCCGCTGCGCACCCTGGAGGAGGCCCTGGTCGGGGCCGACGTCTTCCTGGGCCTTTCGGTGAAGGACCGGATGACCGTCGACATGGTCCGTTCCATGGCGCCCAGGCCGATCATCTTCGCCATGGCCAATCCCGATCCGGAGATCACCCCCGAGCAGGTCAAGGCCGTGCGCGACGACGCCATCGTGGCCACCGGCCGGTCGGACTATCCCAACCAGGTCAACAACGTCCTCGGCTTCCCCTACATCTTCCGCGGGGCCCTCGACGTGAGGGCGCGGCAGGTCAACCACGAGATGAAGATCGCCGCCGCCCGGGCCCTGGCCGAACTGGCCCGCGAGGATGTGCCGGACGAGGTCGCCGCCGCCTACCACGGGCGTCAGCTGAAATTCGGACCGGAATACATCATCCCCAGCCCCTTCGACCCGCGGCTGATCTGGTACGTCCCGCCCTTCATCGCCCAGGCGGCGATGGACACCGGGGTCGCGCGCAAGCTGATCACCGACATGAACGCCTACCGGGCGCGGCTGGCCCAGCGCCTCGATCCGTCCGCGGCCTTCCTGCAGAAGGTGTCCGCCAAGGTCCTGTCGGAGCCCAAGACCATCGTCTTCGCCGAGGGCGAGGAGATTTCGGTGATCCGCGCCGCCTACGCCTTCCAGACCCAGGGCTTCGGCAAGGTGATCCTGTGCGGGCGCGAGGAACTGGTGCAGGCCAACATGCGCCAGGCCGGGCTGGACCCGAAGGAGGGCGGGCTGGAGATCGTCAACGCCCGCCTTTCCCACCGCAACCCCGAGTACGTCGACTATGTCTACAAGCGCCTGCAGCGGAAGGGCTCGCTGTTGCGGGACGCCCAGCGGCTGATCAACCAGGACCGCAACGCCTTCGCCGCCGCCATGGTGGCGCTGGGCCACGCCGACGGCATGGTCACCGGGGTGACCCGCACCTTCGACCAGGCCTTGGCTGACGTGCTGAAGGTGATCGACCCGGCGCCCGGCGGACGGATCATGGGGATGTCGGCCCTGCTGGCCCGCGGCCGCACCATCTTCCTGGCCGACACCAGCGTGACCGAGCTGCCCTCGGGCGAGGAACTGGCGGACATAACCGTCGAGGCGGCCCAGGCCGTACAGCGGCTGGGATTCACGCCCAAGGTGGCGCTGATGTCCTATTCCACCTTCGGCAACCCGGCCGGCGACCGCAGCGAGCGGGTGCGCGAAGCGGTGGCCGAGCTGGACCGGCGCGGCGTGTCGTTCGAATACGAGGGCGAGATGCCGCCGGACCTGGCCCTGAACCCGGGCCTGCGCGGCAACTATCCGTTCATGCGGCTCAAAGGCCCGGCCAATGTGCTGATCATGCCGGCGGTGCACTCGGCGGCGATCTCCACCAAGCTGGTGCAGGAACTGGGCGGGGCGATGGTGGTCGGCCCGCTGGTGCTGGGCCTGTCCAAGCCGGTGCAGATCTGTCCGCTCTCGGCCTCGGTGTCCCAGATCCTGACCATGGCCCACTTCGCCGCCTACGACGTGCGGGCGAACGTGATCTGAAGGGCGGCGCTACTCCGCCGGAGCTGGTTCGACGGTCGTCGCGACCGGCTTGTCCTTGCGCGGTCGGGCCAGGATCACGCACAGGATCACCGCCGGAATCCCCGCCAGCGCCGCGCCCGCATAGAACAGGGCGTAGGCGTGCATCAGGTCCCGCCCCTGTTGCAGCCCGTCGACGATGGCGCCGGAAAAGCCCTTCAGACTCTTGCCGGTGAAGTTCACCGCCGAGGTCAGCACCGCATATTGCGAGGCGGTGTAACCCAGGCTGGTCAGGCTCGACATATAGGCCACCAGCGCCACCCCCGAGAAGCCGATGGCGAAGGCGTCCAGCCCCATGATGACGCTGAACAAGGTGGTGTTGGGGCCAGCCAGGGCCAGCAGGCCGAAGGGCGCGATGAACAGGGGCTGGATCACCGCCCCGATGATCAGGGTGCGGAAATAACCGAGGTGCACGCCGGTCAGTCCGCCCACGGCGACGCCGGCGATGGTGCACCACAGCCCGATGGAGCCGCGCACGATCCCCACCGTGGTCTTGGCCAGGCCGAGGTCGTGGTAGAACGGATTGGAGATCGGCCCCCGCATGTAGTCCGACAGGTGATAGAGGGTGATCATCACCAGCATCAGCAGCGCCCAGCGCCCGTGGGTCTTGAAGAAGGTGATGAAGGGGCCGGCGATGGCGTCGAACAGGCCTCGCGGGGTCCATAACGGCGCCTCCCGCTCCTTGGCCTCCAGCACCGCATCGGCCCGTTCGGGCTCCCTGGCGAACAGGGTGGCGCCGACGCCGATGGCCATCATCAGGCCGAAGGTGGCGTAGGAGGCGGGCCAGCCCACCGCGGCGGCCAGCAGCAGGATCAGGGCCTCGGTGCAGAGCAGGGCCGCCCGATAGCCCAGCGAATAGGCTGCCGTCAGCAGCCCCAGCTCGTCCGGATCGTCGGCGATCTCGATGCGCCAGGCGTCGACCACGATGTCCTGGGTGGCGGCGCAGAAGGCGGTCAGCCCGGCCAGCCAGAAGAAGCCCATCCCCGCCTTGGGGCCGATCAGGGCCATGCCGATCAGGCCGGCGCCGATGCCGATCTGGGCCAGGATCATCCAGCCGCGCCGGCGTCCCAGCCGCCCCGCCACCGGGGCGCTGACCCGGTCGATGATGGGGGCCCAAAGGAACTTCAGGGTGTAGGCCAGGCCCACCCAGGAGGCGAAGCCGATCACCTTCAGGTCGATGCCGCCCTCGCGCATCCAATAACCGAGCGTGTTGCCGATCAGCATGAAGGGCAGGCCGGCGGCGAAGCCGAGGACCAGCATCACCGCGACCTTGGGTCGGCCGATGGCGCGCAGCACATCCTTGGCCTTGGGCCGCTGGTGCTTGGGCACGACCCCTGCGGCAGGAGCGGCGGATCCAACCATGACGCGTCTCCGGACTGCGGGACGCGCGTTCACGCGCCCCAAATCAGGAGGCGAGCTTCGCCTCTTGCGGGCAGGAGGTCCAGCGAGCTAGCGCCGCGCGCAACGCCGCGGGCTCGATCGGCTTGGTCAGGAAGTCGTCCATCCCGGCCTCCAGGCAGGCTCTACGGTCGTCCTCGAAGGCGTTGGCGGTCAGGGCCACGATGGGCGTCTTCACGCCCAGGGCGCGCAGGCGCCGGGTGGCCTCGATCCCGTCCATCACCGGCATGCGCATGTCCATCAGGATAACGTCGAAGGGGGCGGCGGCTAGGGCTTCCAGGGCCTCCTCGCCGGTGGCGACCCGCTCCACCGCGCAGCCTTCGCGCCCGAGCAGGGCCTTGGCCAGCAGGGCGTTGACCGGGTTGTCCTCGGCCAGCAGCACCCTCGCCCCGCAGGCTCCGGCGGGGGCGGCGCGTTCGTCCTCGGCGGCCGGCCCGCGGGCGGCGGGGGCCACGCCCCGTTCGCTGAGCACGGCCAGCACCCGGGCGGCCAGGGACGACCGGCGCAGGGGCTTGATCAGGTAGCCGGCGTAGCCGGCGGCGCGGTAGCGGGCGATGCGGCTGCGCGCTTCGGGCGCCAGCAGCACCAGGGCCGGATGGCTCTTCGGCGCGGCGGCGAGGCGGCTCCGGCCCAGTTCGGGCGGGTCGACCAGCACGACCACCCCGGCGGGGGCCCGGGCCTCGGCCTCGGCCATGGTTTCGAAGGAAAGGGCCGTCGCGCCGCAGGCCTCGACCTGGCGCACCGCCGCTTCGCGCACGATGGCCGAGGCCGAGGCCACGGCCACGGTCAGGCCGGCCAGCTCGCCGACGCCCTCGCCGGCCCCGGCCGCCTCGAAGCTGGCCTCGAACCAGAAACATGCGCCCTTGCCGGGTTCGCTCTCCACCCCGACCAGGCCGCCGAAGGCCTTGACCAGGCGCTTGACGATGGCGAGGCCGAGCCCCGTGCCGCCGGCGCGGACGCCCTCCTCGGTCTGGACGAACTCCTCGAACACCTGTCCCTGCGCCTCGCGGGACAGGCCGGGGCCGGTGTCGCGGACGCAGAACCGCAGCCGCAGGCCCTTGCCCTTGGCCGGGCGGGGCTCGACGGTCAGCAGCACCCCGCCCGCCTTGGTCATCTTCACCGCATTGCCGGCGAGGTTGAACAGGATCTGCCGCAGGCGGCCGTCGTCGGCCAGGATCTGGGGGATCCCGACCTGGGCCGCCCAGGCGATCTCCACCCCGGCGGCGTTGGCGCGGGGGCTGAGCAGCTCGCACACCCCCTGCAGCAGTCGCTCCACGTCGGTGGGGGCCGGTTCCAGCTCCACCCGCCCGGCGTCCAGCTTGGCGAAGTCGAGGACGTCGTTGACCAAGCCCAGCAGATGTTCGCCGGAGTTCCGCAGGGCGGACAGATAATCCTTCTGGGTGGCGTCGAGCCGGGTGCGCTCCAAAAGACCGGTCATGCCCAGCACCCCGTTCAGGGGCGTGCGGATCTCGTGGCTGAGAGTGGCCAGGAACCGCTCCTGGGCGGTCAGGCGGGCGGCCGCGTCGCTCGTGGCGCTGACCAGCCGTTCGGCCGGTCCGACCTCGGCGCTGCGCCAGCCTGGCGCGGGCGGCTGCGCCAGGGCCAGGGTGCGCTCGGCGGCGGACAGGGCGTCGAAGGCGGGATTGGCCCGCACGGCCCCGGTTGCGTCCACCAGGGCGGCGGGACGGTCGAGGGCGTGCAGCAGGGCGATGGCGTCGGTCATGGCGGCGACCCTAGCCGATGCCGCTTAACGCCCGGTCAAGCGGGCTGTAGAGGGAAGGGATGGCGAGCGGCGACACCCTGACGATCTGGACCGGCGGGGCCTGCGCCGGCCCGCCCGGCTACGGCTATGGCGGCTGGGCCTGGCTGGCCGTGCAGGGCGGGACCGCCCGCGGCGCCGCGGGGGGCGAGCGGCACACCACCGCGGGCGCCATGGCGCTTCGGGCGATGGTCGAGGCGCTGAAGGCCGTGGCCGCCGAGCCGTCGGCGCCCCTTCGGCTCGATCCGGGCGACCCGGTCCTGGCCCGGACGGCGGCGGACCTGGCCGCGCGTCAGGCGGCGGGCTGGCGCAACGCAGGGGGCGGTCCGATGGAGAACCCCGAGCTTTGGGTGCAGGTCGCGGCGGCGGTGGGCGCCCGGACGGGTCCGGTCCGCTTCGTCGCGGCGGCCGGGACGGACGCCCGGACCTTCGTCGACGCCTGGACCGCCTTCGCCCGCGACAAGTGCCGGGACAAGGGCCCCTTCACTTCGGCCATCCCCAGGCCCAATCTGCAGACCTTCATGACCAAGCGAGCATCCGCGTGAGCAGCCCCTTACGTCGCCTGATCGACCTGCCCGGGGTCAAGGACCTCGAATACCAGGCGCTGATGAAGCCGCGCATGGCCGAACCGGACGCCCGCCCGGAATTCCCCCAGCTCGACGCGGTGTCGATGGAGATCTTCGGCCTCACCGCCGACCAGGCCGAGGCGACGCCCCGGCCCGAGGGGTGGGACCGGATCGAGCGAAAGCCGGTCAGGGACCAGGTCCTGGCGTTCGAGGCGGAGGGCTGGGACGTCACCGACGACAAGCGCCGGCCCCTGCGCCTGCTGGGGCATTTCAGCGAACAGCTCTGGCTGGCCATCCGGGGGGTGGCGGGGACCTTGCCCTTCCACGCCGAACCGGACGAGGACAAGAAGCCCTGGGGCGCCGCCATGGCCGCCGACGCGGCGCGGTTCCGCAAGGACCGGCGCTAGTGTGCTGAATTTGAAGTTCGCCAGCGGATGGATCATGCGGGTTGCGAGCTTCAAATTCAAAGAAGCACACTAGAGTCAAAGGTTTCTAGTGTGGCTGGAGATTCAGAAATTCGCACAGCGCCTGCCATCGACGGGGGCGAATTTCTGAATCGCCACACTAGAGCCCGATGCGGTCGGGCGGAATCGCCCGATCGTCGAATCGTGCTCGAAGCTCAAAAGCTTGGGCCGTGCTTCCCTTGCGCCGCCGGACCGCGCGGGCGATATAGGAGGCGGAGGCTGGCGGCGGGCGGAGTCCTCGCCAACCCGGTCAGGTCCGGAAGGAAGCAGCCGTAACGAGTTTCGCTTCGGGTCGTCGTCCAGTCTCCACCCATCCATTTTTTTGCAGCGATGACCGACGCCGATTTCACGCCCGAGACCGACGACGCCGCGGAGCGTGACGACAACACGTCGGACATGTTCGGCGGGCCCGCGCCGGACACGGCTGAAGTCGCGCACGCCTCCCCCGCCGAAGCGGGCGGCGGCGCCTACCAGGTGCTGGCGCGGAAGTACCGGCCCCGCACCTTCGAGGACCTGATCGGCCAGGAGGCCATGGTCCGCACCCTGGCCAACGCCTTCTCCAGCGGCCGCATCGCCCACGCCTTCATGCTCACCGGCGTACGCGGGGTCGGCAAGACCACCACCGCCCGCCTCCTGGCCCGCGCCCTCAACTATGAGCGCGAGGGCGTGGACGGCCCCTCGGTGGACCTGACCGTCGAGGGCCGGCACTGCCAGGCCATCATCGAGGGCCGGCACATGGACGTGCTGGAGCTCGACGCCGCCTCGCGCACCAAGGTCGACGAGATGCGCGAGCTCCTGGAAAGCGTGCGCTACGCCCCGGTCGAGGCCCGCTACAAGGTCTACATCATCGACGAGGTGCACATGCTGTCGACGGCGGCGTTCAATGCGCTGCTGAAGACGCTGGAGGAGCCTCCGCCCCACGCCAAGTTCGTCTTCGCCACCACCGAGATCCGCAAGGTGCCGGTGACCATCCTGTCCCGCTGCCAGCGCTTCGACCTGCGCCGGGTGGAGCCGCCGATCCTGCTGAAGAACCTGGAGGCGCTCTGCGCCGCCGAGGGCGCTCTGGTCGAGCAGGAAGGCCTGATGCTGATCGCCCGCGCGGCCGAGGGTTCGGTGCGCGACGCCCAGTCCCTGCTCGACCAGGCCATCGTCCAGGGCGAGCGCGGCCAGGTGGTCTCCGCCGAGGTCGTGCGCGACATGCTGGGCCTGGCCGACCGCTCGGCCACCATCGGCCTGTTCGAACTGGTCATGGGCGGCAAGATCGCCGAGGCCCTCACCGCCTTCCGCAGCCTCTACGGCTTCGGCGCCGATCCGTCGGTGGTGGTGATGGACCTGCTTGAGCACGCCCATTCCGCCTCCGTGGCCAAGACCCTCGGCCCCGACGCCCTGGCCCTGCCCAAGGACCAGGCCGCGCGCCTGGCGGCGGTGGGCGCCGAAGCCTCGGCCGGCAGCCTGTCGCGGGCCTGGCAGATGCTGCTCAAGGCCTTCGAGGAGGTCCGCCGCGCCCCCGATGCGGCCGCCGCGGCGGAAATGGCCCTGATCCGTCTCGCCTACGCCGCCGACCTGCCCGGACCGGAAGAGGCCCTGAAGCGCCTGCAGGAGGGCCAAGCCCCCGTCGGCGCCGCCCCGGCCCAGGCCCCGCAACCCGCCGGCGGCGGGGGCGGCGGATCGGCCGCCCGGGCCGTCGCGCCGTCCTATGCGCCCCAGGCCAACCTCAGGCCCGTGGCCTCGACCACCGCGGAGGCGGCCCTCGGCTCCTTCAGCGACGTGGTCGCCCTGATCGAGGCCAAGCGCGACGTCACCCTCAAGCTCGACGTCGAGCGCTATATCCGCCCGCTGGAGATCAAGCCCGGCCAGTTCCGTTTCGCCCTGGCCGAGGGCGCGCCGGCCAATCTGCCGCAACGGCTGTCGGGGCGGCTGAAGGAATGGACCGGCCGCCCGTGGATGATGGACATCCAGGGGGGCGCCGAGGGCGTCGAGACCGCCTACGAGCGCGAACGGCGCGAGGCCGCCGACTTCCGCGCCGGCATCGAGGCCGACCCCTTCGTCCAGGCGGTGCGCGAGGCCTTTCCGGGGGCGGAGATCGTCGGCATACGCAAGGCGAGCGCCCCGGCCACGGCCGAACCGGCGGACGCCGACGACGAGGATTGAACACCGCGTCGTCCTCGGCTTGGCGAAGCGCAGATCCGTCAGGGCCTCGCCTGCGGATCGTGGGCCAAGGATGACGCGATTATCGGAGATGAGACGGTGAAAGACCTGAACTCGATCATGAAGCAGGCCCAGGTCATGCAGGCCAAGCTGCAGGAGGCCCAGGCGAAACTGGCGGAATCCACCGTCGAGGGCATGGCCGGCGCCGGCCTGGTCAAGGTCAGCCTGACCGGGGCGGGGGTGCTGACCGGGGTGAGCATCGACGAAAGCCTGATGTCGGACGGGGACGCCGAGACCCTGGCCGACCTGGTCGTCGCCGCCCACGCCGACGCCAAGAACAAGCTCGACGAGGCCCAGGCGGCGATGATGCGCCAGACCATGGGCCCGCTGGCCGGCGCCATTCCGGGTCTGCCGGGCATGAAGTTCTAGAAGGAGCCCGCGTGGCCGCCTCCACCAGCCCCGAGATCGAACGGCTGATCGCCCTCCTGGCCAAGCTGCCGGGCATGGGTCCGCGGTCGGCGCGGCGGGCGGCCCTGGCTTTGCTGAAACGGCGCGAAGGTCTGCTCGAACCCCTGGCCGAGGCCATGGCCGACGCCGGGCGCAAGGTGCGGCCCTGTTCGGTGTGCGGCGCCCTGGACGGCAGCGACCCCTGCGCGGTCTGCCGTGACCAGAGCCGCGATCCCGGCCTGATCTGCGTGGTCGAGGAGGTCGGGGCCCTGTGGGCGCTGGAGCGCGGCAGCGGCTTTCGCGGCCGCTATCACGTGCTGGGCGGCCTGTTGTCGGCCCTGGACGGGATCGGCCCGGCCGACCTGCGCATCGGCGAACTGCTCAGCCGGGCGCGGGAGACCGGGGTGCGCGAGGTGATCCTGGCTCTGCCCGCGACCGTCGACGGCCAGACCACGGCCCACTATCTGGCCGAACGGCTGGGCGACGGGGTCGCCGTCACCATGCTGGCCCGCGGCGTGCCGGTGGGGGGCGAGCTCGACTGGCTCGACGACGGGACCATCGCCCAGGCGATGCGCGCCCGCCGGCCGGCGTGACATCGCGCCCTTTGCTGGCATGCCGACTCCGGTTATCGAACGGAGCATGAACATGCTGCCCCTCCTCGCGCTTGTCGCCCTGGCCGTGGTGCTGGGGCTAGTCGCCGTCTTCGCCATGGTCGAGCGGGGCCGCGAGCGGCGGCGGGCCGAGGTCCTGGCCGAGCGGTTGGGGGAGGCCTCCGCCGCCCTGGCCGAAGCGCGGGAGCGGGCGCGGATGCTGGAGGGCCAGGCCGCTTCCCTGCCCGAATATCTGAAGGCCCAGACCGCCCAGACCGCCAATGCGGTGGCCGAGGAATTGTTGAAGCGCAACGCCGAGACCTTCAAGAGCCAGGAGCTGCTGGCCCAGGCCCGGATGGAGGCCCAGCTGAAGCCGGTGGCCGAGACCCTGGCCAAGTTCGAGACCCAGGTGGCGGCGCTGGAGAAGAACCGGGCCGAGGAGAGCGGCGGGCTGAAGGAGCAGATCGCCGCCCTGATGCTGGCCTCCACCGCCACCCAGGCCGAGGCGCGCAAGCTGTCGTCGGCCCTGCGCCGCGGCGCCGGCGTCCAGGGCCGCTGGGGCGAGCAGACCCTGCGCAACGTGCTGGAGACGGCCGGTCTCGCCGCCCGGTTCGACTTCGAGGAGCAGTTCTCGGTCGAGAGCGAGGAGGGCCGCCGCCGCCCCGACGTGAAGGTGCGCATGCCCGGCGGCGGAGTGTTCGTGATCGACGCCAAGTGCTCGCTCAACGCCTTCCTGGAGGCTCAGGACGCGGCGGACGAGGCCGGGCGCGACGCGGCCTATGTGCGCCATGCCCAGAGCGTGCGCAGCCACATGATCGGCCTTTCGGCCAAGGGCTACTGGGACCAGTTCCAGGGCGAGGGTTCTCCGGATTTCGTGGCCATGTTCGTTCCCGGCGACGGCTTCCTGGCCGCGGCGCTGGAGCGGGCGCCCGATCTGATGAGCGAGGCCATGGCCAAGCGGGTGCTGCTGGTCACCCCCACCACCCTGTTCGCCCTGTGCAAGGCGGTGGCCTATGGCTGGCGGGTGGAGGAGCAGGCGAGGGGCTCGGCCGAGATCGCCAAGCTCGGCCGCGAGCTGCACAAGCGCCTGTCGGTGATGGGCGGTCACGCCGAACAGCTGGGCAAGGCCCTGACCTCGGCGGTGGGCAAGTACAACGCCTTCGTCGGCTCGCTGGAGAGCCAGGTGATGACCCAGGCCCGCCGCTTCGAGGAGTTGTCGGTCGACCACGAGGGTAAGGAGCTGCCGGTGCTGGAGCCGGTGGAGAACGCCGTGCGGCCCCTGGCCAAGCTGGCGGCGGCCGAAGATGACGCGCCCGCCCCCGCCTTGACCCTCGGAGTGCGCTGACCTACCTGACGATCATGGCCGTCCGTCGCATCCTCACCGTGGACAACCGCGCCGACCTTGCGGTGCTCAAGTCCAAGTCGGTCCCCGTCGAAGGGGTCGACGACTCCCTGCGCGCGCTGATGGACGACATGCTGGAGACCATGTACGCGGCCCCCGGCATCGGCCTGGCGGCGGTCCAGGTGGGCGAGCCCAAGCGGGTCATCGTCATGGATCTGTCCCGCGACCCCGAGGCCAAGGCCCCGCGCTTCCTGGTCAATCCCGAGATCACCTGGCGCTCGGAAGAAACCCTTCCCTACGAGGAAGGCTGCCTTTCCGTTCCGGAGATTTACGACGAGGTCGAGCGGCCGGCTAAGGTGAAGCTACGCTACCTCGACTACGACGGGAACACCGTCGAGGAGGACTGCGAAGGCCTGTTCGCGGTCTGCATCCAGCACGAGATGGATCACCTCGAGGGCGTGCTGTTCATCGACCACCTGTCGCGGCTGAAGCGCGAACGCGCCGTGGCCAAG
The DNA here is from genome assembly GCA_035493955.1 of Caulobacteraceae bacterium. Classification (GTDB taxonomy): domain Bacteria; phylum Pseudomonadota; class Alphaproteobacteria; order Caulobacterales; family Caulobacteraceae; genus NCED01. Next base: position 25,529 of record DATJHI010000043.1, read on the forward strand.
GTGAAGAAGGCCGCCGCGGCGGCCTGAGCGCCCTTCCGTCAGGCGAGCTTGCGCAGGTATTTGGCGGTGATCTGGTCGACCCGGTCGACGCCGAGGCCCCGCATGGCGGTCGCCAGCTCCTGCTTCATCCGGTCGTAGACGTTCTTGACCCCGAGCTCGCCGCCCAGCGCCAGGCCGTAGAGCGCCGGTCGGCCGATGGCCGCCACATTGGCCCCCAGGGCCAGGGCCTTGAACACGTCGACGCCGCGGCGAATGCCGCTGTCCATGATCACGGGGACGCGCCCATGCACCGCCTCGACGATGGCGGGAAGCACGTCCAGCGCCGCCGGCACGCCGTCCGTCTGGCGCCCGCCGTGGTTGGAGACCTGGATCCCCGCCGCGCCCCGCTCCACCGCGCGCCGCGCCAGCTCCGGCGTCAGCACGCCCTTGAGGATCACCGGCAGGCCGCTCTCCTTCTGGGTGAAGGTCAGGTCGTCCCAGTCCAGGAAGCGCTTGCTCTCTCCCCGCGGCGCCCGCTTGACGCCGGTCTCGGCCAGGATGGCCGCCGAGGCCGTACGCATGTCGAAACCGAGGCGCGCGACGGCCTCGGAGTTGCCCGGACCCAGGGAGTCGATGGTGAAGACGATGGCGGTGAATCCCGCCGCCCGCGCGCGGTGGAGGTTGTCCCGCGCCTCGCCCGGGTCGGCCGGCATATAGAGCTGGTGCCACTTGGGTCCGGTCGTCGCCGCCGCGACCTCCTCGATGGTCCGGGTCGCCGCCCCGCTCATGGTCATCAGCGTGCCCGAAGCGCTGGTTCCTCGCGCCATGCCGACGTCCGCGGTCGCATGGGCCAGCACCAGGCCGCCGGTCGGCGCGGTGATGACCGGAAGCGCCAGCGCCGAGCCCAGGATGGTCGTGCGCAGGTCCGGTTCCTGCCGGCCGGCCAGATAGTCCGGGATAAGCGCGTAGCGATCGAAGGCGCGCCGGTTTTCCCGCAGGCTCCACTCGGCTCCCGAACCGCTGGCGATATAGGCGAAAGGCCCGTCGCCCAGCACCTTTCGCGCCTCCGGTTCGAGATCGACCAGACTGCTGATCTTGATGGGGGCGACGACGGTCGGAACAGACTGGGCGGCGGCCGTGGCCGCAGCCTCGACCATCAGGATATCCCTATGATCGGCCGCCAAAATTAGCCTCCTTATTTCTACGGGAACATGACGGGATTTCCCTGGGAATGCTAGGGAGGCCCATGCGCATCGCCTTCATGGGCACACCCGCCTTCGCCGTCAGGGCCCTTCGCGAGATCGCCGGGGACGGGCACGACATCGCCGCCGTCTACACCCGCGCCCCAGCCCCGCGGGGCCGCGGCCACGCCCTGCAGCCTTCGCCGGTCGAGGTCCTGGCCGAGGAACTCGGCCTGCCCGTGCGGACGCCGAAGAGTTTCCGCGATCCGGCCGAGGTCGCCGCCTTCCGGGCGCTGGGCCTGGACGCGGCCGTGGTGGCGGCCTACGGCCTGATCCTGCCCAAGGCGGTGCTGGAGGCTCCCCGGCTGGGAGCGTTCAACCTGCATGGCTCGCTGCTGCCCCGCTGGCGGGGCGCCGCCCCGATCCAGCGGGCGATCATGGCCGGCGACCCGGTCACCGGGGTCCAGGTGATGCGGATGAGCGAGGGTCTCGACGAGGGTCCGATCCTGCTTTCGGAGACCATCCCCATCCTGGCCGACGACACCGCCGCCACCCTGCACGACCGCATGGCCGAGGCCGGTGCGGAATTGATGGCCGGGGCCCTGGCGGCCCTGTCGCGGGGGCCGGTGCCCGAGCACGAGCAGGCCCAGGACGGGGTCGTCTACGCCCGGAAGATCACCCCGGCCGAGGCCCGCATCGACTGGGACCGCAGCGCCCCGGAGGTCGATCGCCATATCCGCGGCCTGTCGCCGGCGCCGGGGGCGTGGTTCGAGGTCCTGACCCCGCGCGGGCCCGTGCGGGTCAAGGCGCTGATGTCGCGCCTCTCGGCCGGAGAGGGTCCGCCCGGAGAGGTGCTGGACGACAATCTGAAGGTCGCCTGCGGCCAGGGGGCGGTGCGGCTGCTGCGGGTCCAGCGCGAAGGGCGGGGTCCCCAGGACGCCGAGGACTTCCTGCGCGGACTTCCGATCGCCGCCGGAGAACCCTTAGGCTGATGCCCCGCTATCGCGCGACCATCGAATACGACGGCGGACCCTACAAGGGTTTCCAGCTCCAGGCCGCCTTGCCGACGGTGCAGGGGGCGCTGGAAGCGGCCATCCTGGGCTTCTCCGGCGAGGCGGCGCGGGTGCATGCGGCCGGCCGGACCGACACCGGCGTCCACGCCACCGGCCAGGTGGTCCACTTCGACCTGGAGCGGGAGTGGCGCGCCGAGGTGGTGCGCGACGCCGCCAACGCCCATCTGGTCCGCGAGGCGGTGGTGGTGCTGGAGGCGGAACGGGTCCTTGAGGACTTCCACGCCCGCTTCTCGGCGGTCGGCCGGCGCTATCTGTTCCGCATCCTCGACCGCAAGGCCCCCCCGGCGATCGAGCGCGGCCGCGTGTGGTGGGTGAAGGCGCCCCTGGACGCCGAGGCCATGCACGCGGCGGGCCAGGCCCTGGTCGGCCTGCACGACTTCACCACCTTCCGCGACGCCAATTGCCAGTCCGCCTCGCCGGTGAAGACCCTGGACGCCGTCGCGGTGGAGCGCCGCGGGGACGAGGTGCGGCTGTCGTTCGCCGCGCGGTCGTTCCTGCACCGCCAGGTCCGCTCGATGACCGGCGCCCTGGCCGAGGTGGGGATGGGCCGCTGGAGCGCCGCCGACCTGGTCGCCGCGCTGGAGGCCCGCGACCGCAAGGCCTGCGCCCCGGTGGCGCCGCCTCAGGGCCTGTATCTGTCCGCGGTGGTCTACCCCGCCGCCGAGACGGCGAAGGCGAAGCCGGCGACCTGATCCGCCAGCACCCCGACGGCGACCGACAGCACCACCATGAGCAGGGCGATGGGGATCTCTTCGCTCAGCGTCTCGCGGGAGGCGCGCCAGGTGACGAACAGCGAGACCCCGAACAGGCCGAGCCAGAAGAAGGTGAACAACCCCTGGCCGGTGTCGCCGGCCAGCATCAGGACCGCGGCCGCGGCCGTGCCGATGTTCAAGAACAGGGAAGCCCAGTTGACGATGATGATGAAGCCCGCGTAGCCGGGGCCGATCCGCAGCGGCTTGGCGATGGCGGCGATCACGGCGGGGAAGGCGACGGCGTTCAGGACGTGCGACGCCACCGCCGCCCACATCACCCGGTTGTCGACGACCGCGCCGTTGGCGGCGGTCATGGCCGAGACCACGATCAGATAAAAGGGCAGGCCGAGCAGGGGCCCCAGGAACGAGCGCAGGAAGCCGCCGGCGGTGGGATTGAAGCCATCCGGCCAGCGCGGGTCGTAGCGGATCAGCCGGCCGACCCCCACGCCCGCGTCGGCGATCTCGCGGGTGATGGCCGGGGCGCTCAACCGAAGGCCTCGAAATAACGTTCGATCACCGCCGCATAGACCCGCGACAGGGCCTCGATCTCCAGGACCGGGGCATGCTCGTCGACCTTGTGCATGGTGGTTCCGACCAGGCCGAATTCGATCACCGGGCAAAGGGCGCGGATGAAACGGGCGTCGGAGGTGCCCCCCGAGGTGGACAGCGCCGGCGGCACGCCGAGGGTGGTCTCGACCGCCTCGGCCACCACCTCGACGAAGCGGTCGGGCGGGGTGTGGAAGGCCTCCCCCGAGATGGTCGTCCTCAGGCGGACCTTGCCCGGGAAGGTCTTGTCGGCCTCTTCGCATTCGGCCGCCAGCCAGCGCACCAGGCCGGCGCCTGTGTGGGCGGGGTTGAACCGGATGTTGAGCCTGGCGCTCGCCGTGGCCGGGATGACGTTGGTCGCCACGTCGTCGGCGCTGAGGGCGGTTACCTCCAGGTTCGACGGCTGGAACTCCGGATAGCCGTCGTCCAGGCGATGCTGGACCAGCCGGTCCAGCAGGCCGACCAGCACGGGAACCGGATTGGCGGCGCGGTCGGGATAGGCGACGTGGCCCTGCACGCCTTCGACGGTGATCCAGGCGTTGAGGCTGCCGCGGCGGCCGACCTTGATCATGTCGCCCAGCACGGCCGAGGAGGTCGGCTCCCCGACCAGGCAGTGGTCGATCCGTTCGCCCTCGGCGATCAGGACCTCGACCACCCGGCAGGTGCCGTCGACGGCGTCGCCCTCCTCGTCCCCGGTGATCAGGAAGGACAAAGAGCCCTTGCCGGCGCCGGGGCCCGGGACGGCCGAAACCGCGGCGATGAAGGCGGCGATGGCGCTCTTCATGTCGACCGAGCCGCGGCCGTGGAGCTGGCCGTCGGCGACCTGGCCGGCGAAGGGGTCGTAGCGCCAGTCGGCGGCCTCGCCCGGGGGGACCACGTCGGTGTGGCCGGCGAAACAGAGGTTGGGCCCTCTGGTCCCGCGGCGGGCGTAGAGGTTCTCGATCTGGCCGAACCGCATCCGTCGGCAACTGAAGCCCAGGTCGGTCAGGGCCTGTTCGACCACGCCCATGGCGCCCTGGTCGGCGGGGGTCACCGACGGGCGCCGGATCAGGGCCTGGGCCAGGGCCAAGGGAGCGAGCGGGACAGGAGAGGACGCCATCGTCCGGCATTTAGGCCGGGCGCCCCGTCGGCGTCGAGAGGAAGTCGGCCCCTCAGCCGTGGAAGGAGGGCGGGGCCCCCAGATTGCGCCCCAGCAGCCTGGCCAGGCCCAGGGCGGTGTCGTCCTCCCAGGCCAGGGCCTGGGCGGCGAGGGGCCGGCCGCGCTGGTCGAGCCCGACCGGGAACACGGTGGCGGGCAGGCCCAGCACATTGGCCAGGGCGGTGAACTGGGTCATCGCCGGGTGCTCGGCCTCGAACGGACGGGTGGCGACCGGGGTGGCCGGCATCAGCAACCCGGTGAAGCCGCACAGCTGGGCGCGCACGCTTTCGGCGGCGACGGCGAGTTCGCGATAGGCGGCGGCCAGGTCGGCGGCGGTCTTGTCCATCCCCAGGGCGAGGCGGGCGCGGAAGGCGGCCGAGAAGCCCTTCGGATCCTCCGCCAGCATCTCCGCGTGCTCGACCATGGCCTCGGCGGCGCAGAGCAGGAAAAGTTGGCTGCGGTCGGCGAAGTCATAGTCCTCCAGCACCACCGGTTCGACGGTCAGGCCGGCGGCCCGGGCGGCGTCCAGGGTGGTCTGGTAGGCGTCCATCACCTCCCATTCGACCTCGACCCCGGCCCATTGCAGGGCCCCGATCGGAGCCTCCCGCAAGGTGGCCAGGACCGCGGGCTGGGAAATCTCCTCGGCGAGCTCGGTCTCCGCGCCCGAGGCGCCGGCCAGGAGGCGGGCGCAGTCGTCGGCGGAGCGGCCGTGCACGCCCACGTGGTCGAGGGTCCAGGACAGGCCCACGACCCCGTCGGTGGGGATCAGGCCCAGGGTCGGCTTGTGCCCGAACACCCCGCTGAGCGCCGAGGGGCCCCGGACCGAGCCCAGGGTGTCGGTGCCGAGGGCGGCGGCGCAGAGTCCCGCCGCCACCGCCGCCGCCCCGCCGCCGGAGGACGAGCCGGGGATGTGGTCGTGGAGCCAGGGATTGTGCGTCCTGCCGAACCAGGGGTTGTCCATGCTGCCGCCGAACCCCCCTTCGGACATGTTCAGGACCCCCAGGATCACCGCGCCGCCTTCGCGCAGCCTCGCCACGGCGCTGGCGTCGGCTCCGGCGATCCGGTCGCGATAGGCGCCAATGCCGGCGTGCCAGGGCAGGCCCTCCACCGCGATATTGGCCTTGACCGCGATCGGCTGGCCGTCGAGCAGCGACAGGGCCGCCCCGTTTCGCCAGCGCTCCGCGCTTTCATGCGCCGCCGCCAGGGCGCCCTCCCGATCGACGAAGACATAGGCCCCAAGAGCGCCGTCCAGACGGTCGATGCGGGAAAGATAGGCTTCACAGGCCTCGACCGGAGTAACGGCCCGGTCCGCGTACAAGTCGCAAAGGCCGGCGACGCCGGCCTCGATAATCGGATTTGAAAAACTCATGACCGTTTCATCTTGGGCCCTTGGAGAGCCTCCTGTCGATCCATGCGTTGTGCCGGAACGAGTCTTTCCGCATTTTTCGCCCGTCCTTCGCAGGAGCGCGCCCTTGAACATCCTCGACCTGGTTCCGCGTCCCGCCGCCGCGCCGCCGCGCGATCAACTGGGGGAAGGGCCGTTCTGGTCCGAGGCCGAGGGGCTGCTGTACTGGGTCGATATCGCCGGACGCTGGGCCCATCGGATCGATCCGGCCACGGGCCAGGGGCGGAGCTGGCGCACGCCGTCCTCCTGTTCGGCCATCATCCCCAGCCGGCGCGGAAGCCCGGTCGTCGCCCTGGTCGACGGCCTGCATCGCCTGGACCCCCAGACCGGGGCGACCACCCCATTCGCCCGGCCCGACCCTGATGGGGGCAACCGCTCCAACGACACCCGTTGCGACCCGCAAGGGCGGATCTGGCTCGGGACCATGGACAACAATCTGGGCCCCGAGGGCGAGCCCGCGCCGCTGACCCGCGCGTCGGGAGGAGTGTTCTGCGTCGAACCGGACGGCCGGTCGACCCGGATGCTCGGCGAGGTCGGCATCACCAACAGCCTGGCCTGGAGCCCTGACGGCGCCCGCTTCTATTGCGCCGACACCACCAGGGACGTGATCTGGTCCTTCGCCTACGACCCCGACGGGCCGCGCCTGTCCGATCGCCGGGTGTTCTTCGAAGGCGGGCCCGGCCACCCGGACGGTTCGTCGATGGACGAGGACGGCTGCCTGTGGAACGCCCGCTGGGGGGCTGGGCGCCTGGTGCGTCTGACTCCTGACGGGCGGATCGACCGTGAGCTGCTGTTGCCGGTCGAGCAGCCGTCGAGCTGCGCCTTCGGCGGCGCGGACCGCAAGACGCTGTTCATCACCACGGCCCGCCAGGAACTGGAGGGGCTGGCTCCCGACGCCCTCGACGGCTCGGTGTTCGCGGTGGCGGTGGACGTGGCCGGAATGCCCTTGACCCCATTCGCGGGATAGCGGGCCGGAAGCCGGACGAGGGTCTCCTTCTCCCCTTGCGGGAGAAGGTGGACCGCCCCTCATCAGTCGGCTCCACAGCTTCGCCCGCAAGGAAGAAGCGGGGCGGCGACGGATGATCCTGGACTAAGCCTCCAGCACCGCCACGCCCGGCAGGATCTTGCCTTCCATCCATTCGAGGAAGGCGCCGCCTGCGGTGGAGACGAAGGTGAACTCCCCGGTCACTCCGGCCAGGTTCAAGGCCGCCACGGTGTCGCCGCCGCCGGCCACGGCGATCAGCTTGCCGTCCCGGCACAGCTCGGCGGCGTGCCTGGCCGCCTCCATGGTGCCGCGGTCGAAAGGCGGGATCTCGAACACGCCCAGGGGGCCGTTCCAGATCAGGGTCTTGGAATTCTCCATCGCCCGCTTCAGCCGGGCCACCGTCTCGGGGCCCGCGTCGAGGATGCGTTCGTCGTCGTCCACCTCGCCCAGGCCGCGGATGCGGGCGGGCGAATCCGCCGCCATCTTCTCGGCCACGACGATGTCCAGGGGCAGGAACAGCTTGCAGTTGTTGCGTCCGGCCAGGCCGATGATCTCGCGGGCGGTGTCGGCCAGGTCCTTTTCGCAATAGGAGGCGCCGACGTCGTGGCCCTGGGCGTAGAGGAAGGTGTTGGCCATGCCGCCGCCGATGGCCAGCTTGTCCAGCTTGGTCACCAGGTTCTTCAGCAGGTCGAGCTTGGTGGAGACCTTCGACCCGCCGACGATGCCCAGCACCGGCCGCTCGGGATTGCCGAGCGCCTTTTCCAGATGCTCCAGCTCGGCCTGCATGGCCAGGCCGGCATAGGCCGGCAGGCGGTGGGCTATGGCCTCGGTCGAGGCGTGGGCCCGGTGGGAAGCGGAAAAGGCGTCGTTGACGTAGAGGTCGCCCAGCTTGGCCAACTGGTCGGCGAACTTGGGATCGTTGGCCTCTTCGCCCGCGTGGAAGCGAAGGTTCTCCAGCAGGATCACTCCGCCGCCGGCCACCCGTTCGACGTCCGCCTCGGCCTCGGGCCCGACGCAGTCGGTCGAGAAGGCGACGGGCGTGCGCAGCAGGGCGGCCAGGGGCCCGACCACGGGGGCCAGGCTCATCTGGGCCACGCGCTTGCCCTTGGGCCGGTCGAAGTGGGCGATCAGCACCACCTTGGCTCCCCGCTCGCTCAGATAGCGGATGGTGGGCAGGGCGGCCCGCAGCCGGGTCTCGTCCCCCACCTGGCCCCCGTCCATCGGCACGTTGAAGTCGACGCGGACCAGGGCGCGCTTGCCCTGAAGATCGCCGGCCTGGTCGAGGGTGCGGATCGCCATCAGAGGAACTTGGCCATGGCCAGGGCGGTGTCGGCCATGCGGGTCGAGAAGCCCCACTCGTTGTCGTACCAGCTCAGCACCCGGGCCAGCTGGCCCTCGATCACCTGAGTCTGGGGCAGGGCCGCGGTCGAAGAAGCGGCGATGTGGTTGAAGTCCGAGGAGACCAGGGGCTCGTCGGTGATCGCCAGCACGCCCTTCATGGCGCCCAGGGACGCCGCGCGCAGGGCTTCGTTGATCTCCTCCTTGGTGACGCTGCGGCCGGGCACGACCTTCAGGTCGATCACCGAGACGTTGGCGGTGGGGACGCGGATCGAGGAGCCGTCCAGCTTGCCCTTGAGCTCGGGCAGGACCAGGCCGACGGCCTTGGCCGCGCCGGTGGAGGTGGGGATCATCGACTGGGCCGCGCCGCGGGCCCGGTAGAGGTCCTTGTGCATCTGGTCCAGCGAGGGCTGGTCGTTGGTGTAGGAGTGCACCGTGGTCATGTAGCCGCGCTCGATCCCGCACAGGTCGTGCAGGACCTTCGCCACCGGGGCCAGGCAGTTGGTGGTGCAGGAAGCGTTGGAGACGACCAGGTCGGCGGCCGACAGCTGGTCGTGGTTCACGCCGAAGACGATGGTATTGTCGGCGTCCTCGCCCGGCGCCGAGATCAGCACCCGCTTCGCGCCGGCCGCCAGGTGGGCGGCGGCCTTATCCCGGGCGGTGAAGATGCCGGTGCATTCGAAGGCGATGTCGACGCCGAGCTCGCGGTGCGGCAGCTCGGCCGGGTTGCGGATCGCCGTGACCTTGATCGGACCAAGGCCCACGTCCAGGCTGTCGCCGACGACCCGCACCGGAACCGGGAAGCGCCCGTGGGTGGAATCGTAGCGGAGCAGGTGGGCGTTGGTCTCGATCGGCCCCAGGTCGTTGATCGCCACCACCTCGATATCGCGGCGGGCATGTTCGACGATCGAGCGCAGGACGAGGCGACCGATGCGGCCGAAGCCGTTGATGGCGACGCGAAGAGCCATGGGGAACTGCTCCTGGTGACTTGGCTGACGTGTTTTGATCATATGGACGATCATGCCGTCCGTTAGTGTGGCGTTTTGCGTTCACTGGGCTCGGAGTCAACCCTTGCAAAGCTATCTCGGGCCGGGAGCGTCGCCGCCTTGACCCCTTTCCTGCTGCTGTTCCTGGCGTTTCAGGCCGCCGCGAGCGAACCGGCCGCCGCCGCCGGCGCGCCGCCCGCGCCCCCCGTTTCCGCCGCGGCGCCCGCCCCGTCGGCGGCCGCGCCGCCTGTTCCGCCGTCCGCGGCGCCGTCCGCCGGAGCGCCGCCGCCCCGGCGGATCGACGACCTCAGCCGGCCCCTCACCGGGGCGGTGCCGCAGGGGTCCTACGAAGAGGGGGTGAAGGGCGCCTTCTCGCGCACCCAGAGCCTGCAGGGCCCGCTGGACGGGACCTGGACCCTGAAGGACGCCGCCGGCGCGGGCCTCTACCGGGTCCAGTTGGTCGATCCCGGTTTCGGCGGCGGCCGGATGGAAGGCGCCTGGTCGGACCTGCACGCCGCCGCCAGCGGCTTCTTCACCGGCGTGTCGCGGGACGGCGCCCGGCTCATCCTGCAGTTCACCGAGCCGGGGGTCGGGGTCGCCGTGGCTACCCTCGATCCCCGCCCCGGCGGCGGCTTCGCCGGCGAACTGAGCATCGCCGACGCGGGGCGCGAGCCGAGGAAATCGGCGGTGACCCTGGTGCGGCCCTGACCGCCGCCGTCAGGGCTGACGCGGACCGTAGCGGGCGGGCAGGGGAATGCGCTGGGTCCCCGGGGTCGGGACATAGTAGGTCCGGCCCCCCTCCTTCACCGTCGCGACCCCGCAGCCGCCGATCGTGCGCAGGACGGCGAGTTCGACGCGGCCCCAGGGAAGCTGGCCGAGCCGTCTCAGCGGCGCCGGGCCGCCCGCCGTCGGGGTCGGGGCCGCGGCGGGGCAGGCGGCCTGCGCCGTCGTCGTCGCCGGTTCAGCCGCCAGGGCGGGGGCGGCGAAGGCGATCAACGAAAGGACCAACAGGTGAGGTTGCATGGCGACCTCCGGAAGGATGCGCCAAGTCTACGCCTGTCGCGCGCCTTCTTGAAGCGGCCTCAGCCGCCCGGTTTGCGCTTCATCCCTTCGAAGGCTGGCAGGGCCGCCGCCTGGGCTATGGCCAGGGACGCGGGGGCATAGGCGACGGCGCCCTCCATCCCCCAGACCGGGTCGGGCCAGGCCGGATCGTCGCAGCGCCGGCCGACCACGTGCACGTGCAGTTGCTCCACCCGGTTGCCCAGGGCGCCCACGTTGAGCTTTTCCACCGACCGACCGAGGGCCGCGCCCATGGCCCGCACCGCCGAGCCGGCGGCGACGATCTCCTCCAGCAGCAGCGCCCGGTCGGCCGGGGTCAGGTGTTCGAGCTCGCGGGCGCCGGGCCGGCGGGGAATGAGGACGATCCAGGTCCAGCGCGCGTCCGTCTGCAGCCGCGCCTCGCTGAGTTTGAGCGCCGCCAAAGGTTCGGAGCTCGCGACAAGGCGGGGGTCGATCTTGAATTCGGCCATGGCTCACAAGAGGGGGTGAAGGAGGGGGCCGCTTCTATCCTTCCCTGCGGCGGGCGTCGCCAACATAAGAGGCGACTTGCGGGGGCGGGCGGCGGCGGCTAGACCGCCGCGCAACATTCGACCCCTCTTAAGGATGGAGACCTTCAGGTATGGCTCGCGCGAAAATCGCCCTGATCGGCGCCGGCATGATCGGCGGCACCCTTGCTCACATCGCGGCCCGCGAAGAGCTCGGCGACGTCATCCTGTTCGACATCGCCGAGGGCACGCCCCAGGGCAAGGCGCTCGACCTCGCCGAGGCCAGCCCCGTGTTCGGCAAGGATTCGTCCCTGAAAGGCGCCAATGACTACGCCGACATCGCCGGCGCCGACGTCTGCATCGTCACCGCCGGGGTGCCGCGCAAGCCGGGCATGAGCCGCGACGACCTGCTGGGCATCAACCTGAAGGTCATGAAGGCCGTCGGCGAAGGCATCAAGCAGCATGCCCCCAACGCCTTCGTCATCTGCATCACCAACCCCCTCGACGCCATGGTCTGGGCGCTGCAGAAGTTCTCCGGCCTGCCCAAGTCCAAGGTCATCGGCATGGCCGGGGTGCTGGATTCGGCCCGCTTCCGCTGGTTCCTGGCCGAGAAGCTGGGGATTTCGGTCGAGGACGTCCACGCCTGGACCCTGGGCGGCCACGGCGACGACATGGTGCCGATGGTGCGCCACTCCACCGTCGGCGGCCTGCCCCTGCCCGAGCTGGTCAACCAGGGCCTGCTGACCCAGGAAGACCTCGACGGCATCGTCAAGCGCACCCGTGGCGGCGGCGGCGAGATCGTCGCCCTCCTGAAGACCGGTTCGGCCTTCTACGCCCCGGCCGAAAGCGCCATCCTCATGGCCAAGTCCTATCTGAAGGACAAGAAGCGGGTCCTGCCCTGCGCCGCCTACCTGACCGGCCAGTACGGGGTGAACGACATGTACGTCGGCGTGCCGGTGGTGATCGGCGCCGGCGGAGCCGAACGGGTCATCGAATTCCCCACCAACGACGACGAGAAGGCGATGTTCGCCAAGTCGGTGGCCTCGGTGCAGGGCCTGATCGAGGCCTGCAAGGGCATCGACCCCTCGCTGGCCTAAGCTCCGGTCCACCCGACCCCCTTCCCCTCGATGGGGAAGGGCAGGGTCGGGGGCGGCCCTCTGCGTTCTGGGGCGGCCCTCTGCGTTCTTATGAGGATGCGGGAGGGGGACTCCCGCGCCGCCTCGCCGGCTGGAGGCGCGGCTTGCCGCGGCCTGCGCACGGCTCTATCTCCATGGCGATGTTCTCGTTCTTCGCCAATCCCGCCCGGTTCATGGCGTTGTCGCGCTGGCTCGCGCCCCTCCTGGGGGTGCTGGCGGCCATCCTGCTGATGGCGGGCCTGTGGCTGGGCTTGTCGGTCCCCGACGACTACCAGCAGGGGGCGACGGTGCGGATCATGTTCGTCCACATCCCCGCCGCCTGGATGGCCATGTTCGTCTATGTCTGCCTGGGGGGCGCGAGCTTCTTCGGCCTGGTGTTCCGTCATTCCCTGGCCGACGCCGCGGCCAAGGCGGCCGCTCCCCTGGGCGCGGGGTTCACCGTCCTGGCGCTGGCCACGGGCTCGCTGTGGGGGCGGCCGATGTGGGGGACCTGGTGGGTCTGGGACGCCCGGCTGACCTCGGTGGTGGTCGAGCTGCTGCTGTACCTCGGCTACATGGCCGTGCACGCCGCCATCGACGACGAGCAGAAGGCGGCGCGGGCGGCGTCGATCCTGGCCCTGATCGGGCTGGTGAACCTGCCGATCATCCACTTCTCGGTGAACTGGTGGAACACCCTGCATCAGGGGGCCTCGGTGTTCAAAGCCGGGGGATCGAGCCTGGCTCCCGTCTATCTGGCGCCCCTGCTGATCATGGTCGCCGCCTACACCGTCCTGTTCGGGTCCCTCTGGCTGGTCCGCATCCGCACCGAGGTGTGGCGCCGCCGGGCCGGCGCCCTGGCCCTGGCCGCGGCGGCTTAGAGCGGGATGCGAAAAAGTGGATACCGGTTTTCGCGCCAATCCCGCTCCGAAGGCTTAGAATCGAGTCGATGCCCGATTTCCACACCGGCCGCTACGCCGCCTTCATCTGGCCCGCCTATGGCCTGACCGCCCTGGTGCTGGGCTGGATGGTGGCCGAGACCCTGGTCCGGGCCCGCCGCTGGAAGGCCCGCGCCGCGAAGAAGCCGGAGGACCGGTCATGAAGCGCTGGATCGCGCTGGCGCCCCTGGTCGTGCTGGCCCTGCTGGCCTTGCTGTTCGAGGGCTATGGCCTGCGCCACGATCCGACGGTCAATCCCGCCGCCCTGGTCGGCAAGCCCCTGCCGGACCTGATCCTGCCGCCGCTCGAGGGCGGGGCGCCGGCGCCCCTGAAGGCCAGGCTGTCGGGACCCACCTTCGTCAACGTGTTCTCCTCCTGGTGCGTCCCCTGTGCGGTGGAGGCCCCGGCCCTGGCGGCGATGAAGGCGCAAGGGGCGCGGATCGTCGGCGTGACCTACAAGGACGATCCGGCCGCCTCCAAAGGCTTCCTCGCCCGCTACGGCGATCCGTTCACGGCGGTCCTGGTCGATCGCTCCGGCCGGGCCTCGATCGAGCTCGGCGTCTCGGGGGTGCCGGAAACCTTCCTGGTCGGCGCCGACGGCATGGTGCTGGCCAAACATTCCGGTCCCCTCCAGCCCGAGGACGCCGAGGCCATGCTGGAGCGCGCCGCCTCGGCCGCCAAAAGCGCTGGAAAGCCCGGGTAAGGTCTGGTTAACCATACCGGGAAACCCTGGGCCGGTTCTGGAGTCCGCAGCTTCGATGGCCGATCTTCGTATACCCTCCGCCGCACCGCCCGCCGCCCTGCGCCCCCAGGCGCCGGCGCGCGTCGACGCGGCCAAGGCGGCGCAGCGGGCGTTCTTCCAGGCAGCCCTGGGCGACCAGACGCCGGCCGGCAAGCCCGCGGCCCCGCCGGCGACCAGGACGGAGGACGCGTCGCCGCAACGCCTGCCCCGCCCCGGATCCCTGATCGACATCAAGGTCTGAGGCGAACCGGCCGAAAGGGTTTCAGGCTTCGGGCGCGGCCTTCTTCAGCTTGGCGGCCTTCTTCTTGCCCTTGCCCGACTTCTTCGGCTTCGGCGGGGCGTCGCCGTTCGCGGACGGAGCGGCGTCGCCCTTGGCCGCCGCCTTTTCCGCCTTGGCCAGGGCCTTGTCGCCGCTCTTGGCCAGCTGGCGCAAGGCGGCGAGGAAGGGATCGCGCTTGCTCTTGCTGAGCACTCCCAGCAGCCGGCTGTCGGCGCTGGCGACGCCGGGGGCGGCGGCGGCCAGGGCGGCGCGGCCCGCCTCGCTCAGATGCACGGCGTTGGCGCGTCCGTCCGAAGACGAGCGCTCCCGCGCCAGCAGGTCCTTGCCGATCATCCGCGCCACGAGGTCGGCCAGGGTGGAGCGGTCGATGCCGGTGGCCCGGACCAGTTCGGTCTGGGTGCGCCCTTCCTGGGCCGCCACCGCGCTCAGCACCGCGTACTGCCGCTGGGTCGGGGCGCCGGCGGCGGCCTCCTCGGCATAGAAGTCGAGCGCCAGCTGAAGGGCGCGGTGGAGCAGATGGCTCGGCGATCGATCCAGCGTCTCGACCGACTCAGGCCCCGGCTTGCCCGTCTTGGACATGCGCATCCCCTTCGCACCCGATTTGATCCGTCCTCCCCTTAACCGGGAAAGACGTCGGTTTGACGACAGGGCCGAAACCGGCTCAGGCGGCGGAGGCGACCCGCTGTGCGTGACGCTGTTCCAGGAACTCGTCCAGCATTTCGATCGGCATGATCGGGGTGGCGGACCCGTGCTCCAGGTGCATGAACTTGTTGCACAATCCCTTGACCAGGCTCATCTCGTGCGAGGCCAGCACCATGATGTGCGACTTCTCGATCAGCCCCATCAGCCGCGCGCGGGCGGAGTCGCGGAAATCGGAATCTCCGACCGCGATCCATTCGTCCATCAGCAGGATGTCGGCGTCGACCGACGTGGCCACGGCGAAGGCGAGGCGGGCGAGCATGCCCGAGGAATAGGTCTTCAGCGGCAACCCCAGGAAGGCGCCCAGGCCGCTGAACGCCTCGATCTGGGCGGTCTTCTCCTCGATCTGGGTCTTGGTCAGGCCGGCGATCAGTCCGCGGAGATAGATGTTCTCGTAACCGTTGGCGGTGGGCTGCAAGCCCAGGCTGAGGTCCAGCAGGGAGGCGATCTTGCCGATGGTCTCGACGCTGCCCTCGTCCGGGGAATAGACCCCGGCCAGGACGCGCAGCATGGTGGTCTTGCCCGAACCGTTGGGCCCGACCAGGGCGACGCGGTCTCCCGCTGCCAGCTTGAACGAGACGTCGCTGAGCGCGGCGACGACCGGCGAGGAGGAGCCGATCTTGGTGCCCAGGCGTCCGCCGATGGCGATGCGGGCCAGGTGCTTCTTCAGCGAGCGCTGGTCCGCCCCATAGACGGGGAAGCGGATCGAGAGGTTCTCCACGGTTATGCTGACGGCCTTGCTCACAGGTAGTGCACCACGCGTCGACGGGTCCGGGCGAACAGGGCGAAGGCGATCGCCCACCCGACCACGGCCATGAGGATGAGGATGATGTAGCTGTGCGGGTTCACCGGCTCGCCCAGCAGGGGCCGGCGGGTGACCTCGAGCATATGGTAGAAGGGGTTGCCCTCCAGGACGAACCGGTGAGCGTGGATCGATTCCGGCCGCCAGAAGATCGGGGTGATGAAGACCGAGATCTGCACCAGGGCGGTGACGATCTGGGGCACGTCGCGGAAGCGGGCGGAAACGATCCCGGTGGCCAGCGCCGCCCAGCCCAGATTGACCATGACCAGGACCAGCCCCGCCAGACAGAGCGGCACGTTCGAATGCCGCCAGAGGCCGAAATAGATCAGCACCGCGGCGACGATCACCACCTGGTGGCTGAAATTGATCAGGTTGCGCATGACCATGCGGGCGATGAAGCTCAGCATGGGCAGGGCGGTCTGCTTGATGATGGTCCCGGAGGAGACGAAGGCCTCGCAGCCCTCGACGATCATCTGGGAGATCAGGGTCCAGAACACGATGCCGGTGGCGAGCCACGGGATGTATTGGGCCAGGGACTGGTGCAGCAGCTGCGAATACATCAGCCCGACGCCGCCGATCATGGCCGCGGTGGTGATGGTGATCCAGAACGGCCCGAGCACCGACCCCCGGTAGCGCGAGGCGATGTCGTGGACCGCCAGCGAGGTCCACAGCCGCCAGCGCCGCATCGAGCTCAGGAAATCCCCGCAGGCCTCCCGCAGGTCGGAGCCGAACCCGCTTCGACCACTCAGGTAGCTACGCGGCGAGTCGGTCATCTGAATGGGAAAATCTCGGGCGGAAGGTGGCGGTGGACTAGCAGAACGGGCATGGGCTCACAAGGCGAGAGCCTTTTCCGGCCGTCACGTTCTCGGCCTATGCCGCGTTGACAGGGCGCGTGGGCGCGCTACTCCGGTTGCGATAAAAGCGGATAAGGCGAAAGCGGGGGCGCTTGCGTTCGCCTGAGCTTGAAGCGCGGTCGTGGTGTCAGAGGATCAAGGTGCTAGATAAGCCTTCTGCGGACGCCGACGCTCACGCCGAGCCGGCCCTCCGTTCCAAGACCTCGCTTGCGGTGCTGATCGTCGGCATGCACCGTAGCGGCACCTCGGCGCTGGGCGGTATGCTCAACAAGCTCGGCGTGGCCGTGCCGGAGGACCAGCATCCTCCCGACGAACACAACGCCCGCGGCTATTTTGAGCCCGAGCGGATCATCGATTTCCACGAGGCGTTGCTCGCAAAGCTCGGTTCGCCTTCCAACGACCCTCTGCCGCTGAGCTACGATTGGGTGCGCTCGCCGGTCGGCCGGGCCGCCGCCGTGGAACTAGCCGATATTCTCGACGAGGAGTTCGGCGATAGCGCCATGTGCCTGTTCAAGGACCCGCGGATGTGCCGGCTGATGCCGGTGTGGACCGCGGCCTTGACCAACCGCGGTCGCGACGCGGTCGCCATCTTGCCCTGCCGTCACCCCCTGGAGGTGGCCGGCTCCCTCTCCGCCAAGGCCGGACTCAGCCGCCCCTATGGCCTGTTCATGTGGCTGCAGCATGTGCTGCTGGGCGAACGTTTCACTCGCGATATGAAGCGAAGCTTCACCCTCTATGACGTCCTGCTCAGCGATTGGCGGGCCGTGGTGGACAAGCTTCAGCGCGAACTGGAGGTCGCATGGCCCCGCGATCTGGTGCGGGCCGGACCTGAGATCGACGCCTTCCTGTCTTCGGAGCTTCGCCACCATCAAAGCCCACCTGCGCTGGAACCGCACGACCCTCTGGACGAGCTATGTGCTCGCACATGGGCGGCGCTCCACCGCCTGAACGATGCCCCCTACGACGTCGAGGCCATGGCGGAACTGGACGCTGTCTGGGCCGCCTTCGAAGCCGCTGTCGGCGTGTTCGGGCCCCTCGTGGTGTCGTATCAGCGAACCGAACAGCGACTGCGGGATGAGCAGATCCGACTCGATCAGGCTGCGCGGCGGGAGATACTTAGCCGAGACGCCATCATCACCGACCTCAGCCGCCAGGTCGGGGAGCAGGCCGATCTTGCTGCGGCGGCCATGGCCGCGCACGACCGCGCCCAGGCGGCTGGCCGGGCCCAGATGGAATCCCTCCTTCAGGCGCGTCGGAAGGACCACGAAAACCTGCATGGCCTGCGCCTTGAACTGGATCGGCGAGAGGCGGAGATCGGCGCCCTAAGCGTATCGGCCAACGCCGCCCATGTCGGCCTCCATGCCGCCCTGCAACGCCTGGACGCCATTGAGAACAGCACTTCGTGGCGGCTAACCTTCCCGCTCCGAACGCGTCTGGTCCGAAACCCGGCCTTGCGCCGACTGATCCGCGGCGCGCTGAAGCTGGGGTGGTGGACTGTCACCTTGAAACTTCCGGCGAAACTCAAGGCGCGCAAACGCGTGCTGGAAGCGGCGTCCGAACCGGTCCTTGAGACCAAGATTGCCCCCCCCGCCCAGGTGCCTGCGCCGCCGGTCACCGTAGCGGGTCCGACAAAGACGGCGGCGACGCGGATGGTCTTCGTGTCCGGCGAAGCCCATACGCCGGGACACCTCTATCGCATCCATCGCCCGGCCGAAGCCGCGCGGTTGCTTGGCGCAGACGTGACCGTCATCCGCATCGAGGATGTCCGCGACCACCTGGATGCGATCCGTAAGGCCGATATCGTGTTCATCTGGCGCGCCGCCTGGACCGAGGAGGTGGCGCTTCTGTTCGAAGCGGCGCGGGCCGGAAAGGCCGTGGTCAATTTCGATGTCGATGACCTGATGTTCGAGCCGGATCTCGCTGTCCCTGAGATCATCGACGGCATCCGCAGCCAGGATCTCTCGCACGCGGTCGTGGCCGACCACTTCGACCGGATGCGCAGGACCCTCCTGGCGGCCGATTATTGCAGCGCGCCGACCACGACCCTGGCCCACCGCATGCGCCGCCAGCTCAAACCCGCCTTTGTCCTGCCGAACGGGTTCGACGACGACGTGGTCGAGCGCGCCCGCGAAGCGCTCTACGAGCAGCGGGCCGTACGCGGCGATGGGTTGATCAGGATCGGCTATGCGACCGGATCGAAAACCCATCAGCAGGATTTCGCCAAGGCTGCCGTCGCTATCGGACGAATCCTGCGCGAACATCCCGAATGCCGGTTGGTCCTGTTCGTCAAACAGGGCGAACGGGTGCTGGATATCGACGAATTCAGCGACTTCTTCGGTCTTTCGGATCAGATCGAGTGGCGCGACCTTGTTCCCATCGAACAGCTTCCGCTCGAGCTCGCGCGTTTCGACATCAATCTGGCGCCGCTCGAAGCCGGAAATCTGTTCTGCGAGGCGAAGAGTGAACTGAAGTTCTTCGAGGCGGCCCTGGTCGACGTCCCGACCATCGCCTCCCCCACCGAACCCTATCGCCTGGCCATGCGCCACGGACAGACGGGGTTCCTGGCCGAGACATCGGAGGAATGGTACGCCGCGCTTAAGCAATTGGTGGAAGATCCAAAGCTTCGTGCGGAGATCGCCAGGAACGCCCTTTGGGAGTCCTTGGCCCGGTATGGCTCGGATCGCAGGGCCGAACTCATGACCTCGTTCATCGAGCAGACCTTGGGCGGAGGTCGCCGGGCCGCTCGCGCCTTCGAGCTCGACCTAGCCCGGGCCGCGCGCCCGCCCGCGCCGCCGCCTTTTATTCCCGACCATGAGGTGGTCTTTGCTTCCGACCCGGGGCGGCGAGCCCAGGTCACGGTGATCGTCCCGCTGTACAACTATAGCCGCTATGTGGCGGAGGCGCTGGATTCGGTCCAGGCACAGACGTTGCAAGACCTCGATCTGGTCGTGGTCAATGATTGCTCCACCGACGACTCCGAAGCGGTGGCCTTGCAATGGCTGGAGAGGAACGCCGCCCGGTTCAACCGCGCCCTCCTGATCCGCAATACCAAGAACGCCGGTCTTGGCTTTACCCGAAATGTCGGCTTCGCGCGGGCCGATACCGCCTATGTCCTGCCTCTGGACGCCGACAACCGGCTGCTGCCGGATTGCGCTGAACGCCTGCTGGCGGCGGCGAAGTCGGAAGGTGCGGCCTTCGCCTTCTCCCTGATCCGCCAATTCGGCGACAACGACTGCATGATGGGTGAGTTCGACTACGACCCGGTGCGGTTCGTCTACGCCAACTATATCGACGCCATGGCTCTCATCCGCCGCCCCTGCTGGGCGGCGGCAGGCGGGTATGATCACGTCCGGTACGGCTGGGAAGACTACGACCTGTGGTGCCGCTTCGTCGAGCGCGGCTTCTTCGGCAAGCAGGTGAACGAGATCCTGGCCGAGTATCGTGTCCACGGCAATTCGATGCTGCGGATCGAGACTGAACAGGTGCGCAACAAGATTCGCCTCTTGCGGGACATGGAGCGGCGTCACCCCTGGCTGACCATCGACCGCAAGCCGATCTGGGGACTGCAACTGCCGGACGACGAGCCGGAGCCCGAGGCGGCGCCGTTCGCCTCGGCTCTCGATCAGCGGACCGACGGGGAGGTCCAGAACGCGCGGCTTGATCAGATCCTGCCGATGTTGCGCTGCCCCGAGACCGGCCAGCCTCTGAAACGCGATGGCGAGGGACTGAAGACCTTGGACGGAACCAAGTCGTGGCCCGTGCTACTCGGCCGGCCCGTGATGTTCGACGGCCTGGGTGAACCGCGCGTGTTCCCGGCGGCGCACATTTCCAACGCCCTGCCGGAACGCGCCGTCGACCTTATCGAAGGCGCCAAGGGCCCGGTGCTGAATTTGTCCGCCGGCGGGACGCCTAAACGCTACGACCATGTGATCGAGTTAGAAGTCGGGGTGTTCGGCCATACCGATGTGGTGGCCGACGTCCACGCCCTTCCGTTCGACGACGGGACCTTCGACCTAGTGGTCTCGATGAACGCCTTCGAACACTACCACACCCCTCGCAGGGCGGTGGAGGAGATCATGCGGGTGCTGAAGCCGGGCGGGCGGGTGTTCATCCGCACCGCGTTCATGCAACCGTTGCATGAGGCGCCGTGGCATTTCTACAATTGCACCCGCTACGGCTTGGAACGCTGGTTCGATCAGTTCGAGACCCTCGACCTCCAAGTCGCCAACGTCTTCAACCCGATCCACGCCCTGTCCTGGCAGCTTTCAGAGGCCGAGGTCGCCTTGCGCCGCGAACTGACCGCTCGCGACGCCGAGCGCTTCCTGGACGTCACCGCCCGAGAACTGATCAGCCTATGGCGCGAGCCGGACGGCCGGGATCATCCCGTGTGGAGGAGTTTTCTGGACCTGCCCCAAGCGGCCCAGGAGCAGCTTGCCGCCGGGTTCGAATATCTTGGCCGAAAGCCCGGATGACCGCCGACGACCGGGCCGCGTTCCTGATCGGCGGGGTTCAGAAGGGCGGCACCACCGCCCTGTTCCGCTATCTGCTGGACATCCCCTCGCTCAGCTTGGCGCCGGTCAAGGAGACCCACTTCTTCGACGACGAGACCGGGGTGGACTGGTCGGCCCCGGACTATGGCCGCTACCACGCCATGTTCGAGCCGTTCGATGGCCGGCCGCGCGGCGAGGCCACCCCGATCTACCTCTACTGGCCGAACTCGCTGGAGCGGATCGCCCGCTACAATCCGGCGATGAAGCTGGTTTTCCTGTTCCGCGATCCTGTGCAGCGGGCCTGGTCGCAGTGGAAGATGGAGTACGCCCGCGGCTGGGAGAGCGAACCTTTCGCCTGGTGCATCCGCGAGGGGCGTGCACGGGTCGACAGCGCCGAGGCCCCCGGTTTCCATCGGGTCTACAGCTACGTCGAACGGGGCTTCTACGGTGCGCAGCTCGAGCGCGTACTGCGGTTGTTTCCGCGCGAGCAGCTTCTGCTCCTTCGCTCGGACGAACTGGATCGTCAGCCCAACGAGACCCTCGCCCGGCTCTGCCGTTTTGTCGGCGCCGCGCCGCCGGCCGGATCGGTCACGCCGCGCCGCGAGTTGACGGCGAAAGCGATGGACTACGGCTCGACCATCACCGACGCTGACGTGGACTATCTGCGGGGCATCTACCGGAATGACCTGGCCTCCTTTGGCCAACACTCCGGTTTGGAAGTGCGGGACTGGACCGTGACCTGAACGACGGGAGGATCCTTTGGATCGACGCGAGAAGGTTTTGGGTGGTCTGGCCTTGGAGGGCCTTGGGCTGGAGATCGGCGGCAGCTACGGGCCGCTGGCGGCGGGCGATCCGGCGCTTAAGGTCAAGACCCTCGATCATCTCGATCAGGCGGCCCTAATAGCCAAGTACAAATCTGCGGCGGTGGACACTGCCTTGATCCAACCGGTCGATTACGTCTGGTCGGGCGAACGATACCTCGATCTGATTGGCGAGACCCGGTTCGACTGGATCGTGGCCTCGCACGTCATCGAGCACGTGCCCGACCTGATCGGCTTCATCAACGAGTGCGCCGAAATCTTGGCGCCGGGAGGACGGCTTTCATTGGTTGTTCCCGACAAGCGGCGGGAGTTCGACTGCTACCGGCCGCCTACCGGACTGGGTTCGGTCATAGACGCGCATCTTGAAGGTCGCCGGTTTTCCTCGTGCGGCCTGGCCGCGGAATTTGGCCTGAATACCGCTCGGCTCGATGGCCGCGATATCTGGACCGATGAAGATCGGGGTACGCCGCAGTTCATCTACGGGCTCGATGTCGCGAAACGCTTGATGCAGCGCGTGGAGACGGGCGCCTACGTCGACATCCATGCCTGGGTTTTCACACCCCACAGCTTCCGGCTGATGATCGAAGATCTGCATAGTCTGGGGCTACTGCAACTGCGCGAGACGCTATACCGGCCATCCGCTGAGCATGAATTTTATATCCAGCTTTCCCCTGACGGCGCCGGCCCTGGTCTATCGCGTCTCGAACTGTGCATTCTGGCGCTTCAGGAACAATGCTTTTGGAATGGGTGCTTGGGGACGATGCAGAGCGAACCTGAGGCCAGCAGGCCCGGGAACGACCCACCCACTGAGGATTTGGAAGTCTTGCGGGCCGAAAACGCCAGGTTGCGCAAGACGCTGGAAGCGGTCCGGACCTCTACGTCCTGGCGGATTACCTCGGCCCTTCGCGCCCTGAAGGGCTTGATCCGCTAAGGTCTTAGCCGTCGGGCCAGCATCCTCAGGGGGGCGGTGAGTTTTCCATGAGGTCGAGGTCTGGAACGCGTTCAAGGCTTCACGCAGCCGGCGGTTCTCCTCGATCAGTCCATCCAGAACCTCCGACTGAGCCGGCGAAGCATCCGGCGGCGGCGCGACGGGCGTCGGCGGCGGAGGTTCTGCGGCCTGGGGAACGGCGGCGCCGGTCAGACCGTCCAGCGCGGCCCGGATCGATCGGGCGGCCTCCTCCTCCTGTCCCACGGCAAGGGCGGTGAGCCGGACCTGGAATTCGATCTGGCCGGGCTCGGTGGGATGGAAGGCCTCGATGCGAAACGGAAACAGGCCGAGGACGGCGAACTCTTCGATCAGGCCCAGGAACAAGCCCCGCCTAGTCACACGTCGGCTCGATCAGCTACCGAAAGATGTTGAGTCCAATACGGTAGGCCGCCATTCGCATAGCGCTTCTGGTTAGGACCGGGCGAGGGCCTAACCAGCGTCGTATTTGACGGCAAACCGTGCGCGAGAGTTCAGGGGCTTCCTCCCCCAATCGTATTTGCGGCACCAGCATCATTTTGGACGTTTGTGGATGCGCCAAAGTAGCAGTTCGACTGCACATTGCTATTTGACGAGCCAGATTGAAGCCAAACTGCGTATGTATGTGGTCCAGAAAACATATTTCCGGTTATGGTGCCGCCATATCCAGAAGGTGTTCCGTTTATTACCAATGCAAGACCTCCAGAGCCGGAAACAACGCCGAAGAAGTTGCCCACAACATTAAATCCTGCAACGGCTTGTAAATTAACCGATGGCATAGACCCGGTGGTCGCAAACCAATTCCCGATTATGCTCAGTCCGCCAACTTCTGTCCCGGCAAATATATTAACGCCGATGCATGCAAATTGAGAACCTTGAATAGAGAGCTGAGCTAGGTTGTTTTGAGCGGCGGGAATATTTATTCCAGCGGTGCACCAGGTGAAATTTGACTGCGATATAGTAACTCCCTGTGTCCAGTCTCCGTAGACAAGGGCCTGGTCCAAGCCCCAAAAATTGCACATACTAATATTTAAAATTACAGGTATGTTAGAGGGCGATGTTCCGAAGATTTTTAGGCCGATGCCGATCCGCGAAGGTGATCCAGTTAACGTGCATTGACTTAGATTTACGTTTGAAACGCCCTCTACGTTCACGGAGGTGGCCCAGCATTCAGATATCCCGAAGCCGTCCTGCCCACGAAAGTTTACGCTGGTGATGTCGTTCAATGCGCTATTTGCCGGATCGGTGGCCGACGCCCCCGTGTTGACTAGAGAAAGTGCCACGCCACCATTTGTCTGAGCGGTCGTTATCGACAAATCTCTCAGGTGGACCGAGCCCGTCAGGCTATTGGTGGTGGTAGTATACGTGAACGACAGACCATTTCCGGTGGGAAAATAAAGGGACGTCGCGTCGGGGCCGGCGCCGATCAATGAAACCGATTTAAGATCTGGGACCGTATAGGACACTGCTGAGTTGAATTTGAATATGCCGGGGGGGAACCAGATTGCGCCTCCGCTTGAAGGCAGCGCCGCCACTGCTGAGGTTAAGGCCGATGTGTTGTCTGCTGACCCGCCGCCATCGCCACCATAGTCAAGTATGTTGAGAATTTCGCCGAGCTTCGTGAGCGCTGGAATAATCGACGCGCCAGATCCACTCGCTTGGTAGGTCGCATTTGAGAGGTCACTATTTGCGAAAGCCATAGATTCGTGCTCCGTATCTGGAATATACGTGGGCATAACGCCTGATGACTGGTCCAGCGACGAAAGGAAACTAGCCTGACTTATGGCGCGGTCGAAAATCAAAGCGGGTGCAAAACAAGAGTTCCGTGCATGTGGCCACAAAACAACCCAGAATCTTTCCCGAGTTGCTCACGTGTGTGTGTAGTTATTTCGATTTTACTTTGTCGCAATCCCGGTCTCCCAGCCTCCCATTCGGCGGGACCAGCGTCGCCGTTCGACCGAAGTGCCCCTGAGGGTGACGCATTGCGTGGGCCGAACCACCCCACAGACGCATGATCTAGTCGCAACTTTGCGAATCGATGCATCGGCCCTGTCTGGCATCCCAGACGGATATCGATCCAACCATTCGCCTCCAGCAGCGCCAGAGGCGCCTTAGAGGGTTCCTGTCGAGCGTTTCCGCGGCGGTCTACATCACCACGGCGACCTCCCGGCTCAGCACCACCCGGCCGTCCGCCCCGGCGACGGTGTAGCTGGCCCGGTAGCGGCCGGCCGGCCAGCCCTGCGCCGGTTTGCGCTTGCCGATGAACATCAGCCGCAGATCCTGGTCGCGGAGCAGAGGCGCGGCCTTGTTCTGCGCCAGCACCGAACCGTCGGGCGCCCGCAGGACCATCTCCTGCACGTCGCCGGCCTTAAGCCCGATCGCCCGCACATAGGCGATGAGCGTCCCGGCTCCGGCGGCGGGGGCCCTGATCTCCCCGTTCTCCACCGCATCCGGGGTGGGCGGGGCGTCGGCGAATCCAGCGTTGGCCACCGCCCGCGCCCGGTAGGCCGGCGTCTGACGCCACAGGCTGGCTCCGCCGTTGCAACTCCCCGTCGCGGCCCCATAGGCGAAGGGGTCGACCGTCTTTCCGCCCTGGCTGACCTGGAAGTGCAGGTGCGGGAATTCCGTCAGCCCCGACAGCCCCACCCGTCCGATCGGCTGGCCGGCCTTGACCAGGTCGCCGGGCTTCACGGCGACGCTGCCCTTGGCCATGTGGCAGTACCCGGTCTGGAAGCCGTCCGCGTGGGTCAGCACCACCGCGTTGCCGCAGCCGATGGCGTCGACGGCCTCGCGGCCCACGATCTTGACCGAAACGTCGGCCACGCCGTCCCGGGTCCGCAGCACCCGGCCGTCGGCCGCGGCCAGCACCGCCGCCCCGCGGCGCTGCGCGGCCATGTCGGGCAGACGGATATCGGTGCCGTCATGGGCGTCGTAGGTCCGGCTTCCGCAGGTGTAGTCCTTGGCCGCCGGAGACGGGTCATGGTCGACGTAGTGCTGGATCTCGCAGGTCGTCCCCAGTTCGCAGGCTACCGGCCAGGCCAGGCGAAACGGGGGCGGGGCCTGGGCGGCGCCGCTTGCGGCGGCCCCCAGGACGACGACGGCGGGCGCCGCGGCGAGTCCGATGAGCGACAGGGGGAACGGACGCATGGGACACCTCGAGATGTCCCGGCAAGCTAGGGCCCGATCGCGGCGAGCCTGTGGCGCCATGCCGCAGTCTAGTCGCGGGGGCGCCGGCTCTGGTATCTGGCCGTGCCGCCACAGACCGGAAAGACCTCATGGATCCCAGATTCGCCGCCGCTGAAGCAGCCCTCAAGGCGAGCCGTATCGACGAGGCCGCCGACCTGCTCACCGCGGCGCTCCAGGAAGGGCCGGGCCCGGCGGGCGCCTATCGGATCGTGGCGACGCGGTTGTTCAACCTCCGGCAGTTTGCGGAGGCGGAGCATTGGGTCCGCGCGGGCCTGGAGCGGTTCCCCAAGGAACTCGACCTGTGGAACCTGCTGGGGGTGATCCTTCGCCGGCAGGGACGGCTGGAGGAGGCCATCGTCGCCCTCGACAAGGCGCACAAGCTCAACCCCAAGAACCTGATGCCGATGATCAATCAGGCCAATGTCCTGAACGATCTGAAACAGTCCGCCCGGGCCCTGGCGATCGGCCAGAAGCTGGTGCGCCTGCAACCGGCCAATGCGGAGCACCATCGCATCCTCGGCATCGCCTACCGGGACCTGGACCAGTTCGACAACGCCGCCGCCCGATTTGACGTGGCGGCCCGGCTGCAGCCCAAACTGATCGACGCCTGGCTCGATCGCGCCGGCATCGCCATCAAGCTGCAACAGCACGACGAGGCGGTGGAGATCTTCGAGCGCGCGCTCAAGGTCAATCCGGACGACATCCGCCTGCTGGAAAGCTATGTCATAGCCCTTCGGCGGACCGGGCGGCGGGACGATGCCGAAGCCTTCCTGCGCGACCGCTTCGCCGCCGGAAAGGACGAGGCCTGGGCCCACATCCAGCTCGGCCGGACCTTGGCCGACTTCGACCGTCAGCAGGCGGACGTGCACTTCCGCCGCGCGGTCGAACTCGACCCGTCGAACATGAACACCCGCCTGGTGCTGGCCGAAAGCCTGGACCGCGCCCGCTACGGCGATGAGGGGGCCAATATCCAGGAGGCGGTCGAGACCCTGCGCAGCGCCATGGCCCTGGGCGAGCTCAAGCCCTCCGACATGCATGTGGCCCGCCAGATC
Organism: Caulobacteraceae bacterium; assembly: GCA_035493955.1. GTDB lineage: Bacteria > Pseudomonadota > Alphaproteobacteria > Caulobacterales > Caulobacteraceae > NCED01. The sequence goes on from DATJHI010000043.1 coordinate 52,396, forward strand.
GCCATCCGCGTCGGCGACTACGATCTTTTGGCGAGCCTCAGCACCTTCGAGGCCTATGGACGCGGCCTGGCCAAGGCGGGCCTGCACGGCCCGATGCTGCAGCAACTCGGGCGGGTGGAGACCCCGGAGGACCGGTTCGAGGTGCTCAAGCAGCACCGGATGTGGGGCGAACTCATCGAAAGCGCGGTGGCGCGCAACCCGATCAGGCGCCCGCCGCCGCGTCCGAAGGACGGCCGCATCCGCGTCGGCTTCATGTCCTCGGACCTGCGCAGCCACCCGGTGGCCTATTTCGCCTTCCCGCTGTTCCAGCACATCGATCCGAGCCGGTTCGACGTCTACTGCTACTCGTTCTACACCGGGGCCGAGGACGCCACCCAGCGCTACATCACCTCGAAGGTGACGGCCTTCCGCTGGCACAAGAGCATGTCGGCGCGGGCGGCCGCCCAGATGATCGCCGACGACCAGCTCGACATCCTGTTCGAGCTCGGCGGCTCGACCCACATGAACAAGCTGGAGACCATGGCCTACAAGCCCGCCCCCTTGCAGGCGAGCTACCTCGGCTATCCCCACTCCGCCGGCCTGGAGGCGATCGACTATCTGGTGGTCGATCCGTACATCAAGCCGCCCAATCCGGCCCTCTTGCTGGAAAAGCCGATGATCATGCCCAAGAGCTGGATATCCCTGGGCCAGGCCAATTTCCGCGACGACCAGGCGATCAACCCGATCACGCCGGAGGAGCGGAACGGGATGATCACCTTCGGCACGGCCAACAACCCGCACAAGTACGGGCCGCTGATGCTGCGGACCTGGGCCAAGGTGGTGGCCGCCACGCCCAATTCGCGCTTCCTGTTCGTGCGCCCCGAAGGCGGAACCCCCGCCTTCCGCGAGAACATGACCCGCCTGTTCGTGGAGGAGGGGGTGGCGCCCGAGCGGGTGCAGTTCCAGGCCGTCCGCGGGGCCCACCTGCCGTTCTACAACGAGATCGACATCGCGCTGGACACCTTCCCCCTGACCGGGGGCACCACCACCTGCGAGACCCTGTGGATGGGGGTGCCGGTGGTCAGCCTTCTGGGCGAGGCCTTCTTCGAGCGGCTGAGCTATTCGATCCTGACCAATGTGGGCCTGGGCGACCTCGTCTCCAGCACCCTCGAGGGTTATGTCGAGACGGCGGTGAAGCTGGCGGCCGATCCCGCGCGGCGGATGCTGCTCCGGTCCACCTTGCGCGACCAGATCAAGGCCAGCCCGCTGGGCCAGCACCAGCAGTTCGCCAGGGATTTCTACGACGTGGTGGCCGCGACCGTCGCCGCCGCATGACCAAACCCGCCGCCGACGTCGCCGCCTGGCTCGACCGGGCGGGCCGGCAGGCGGAGGCCGGCGATGCGGCCGGCGCCGCGAAGATCGCCGCGGAGGGACTGACGCTCCACCCGGATGCGGCCCCGCTGTGGAATCTCTACGGCGCCATGCTGCTCGTCGGCGGGCGCGTCGACGAGGGCGTCGCCGCCCTGGAACGGGCCGCGGCCCTGGACGCGTCGGATCCCGAGCCGCTGCGCAATCTGCTCGGTGTCCAGGTCGCGCGCCGGGCCTGGGAACGGGCCCGCGCCGTCGGGGAACGGCTGCTCGGCCTTGCGCCGCGCGATGCGGAGGCCCACCGGCTTCTGGGCGCCGTCGCGGCGGGAACCGGCGCCGACGCCATGGCGGCCGCCCGTTTGCGCACGGCCGTCAGCCTCGACCCCGGGCATGTCCAGGCCTGGAGCGATCTGGTCCTGGCGCTGGATCGTCTGCAGCGTCCCCTGGAGGCGTGTGTCGCGGCGGCCGACGCCGTGGCGGCCAACCCACGGGCGCCCGGCCTGGCGATGCTGCAGGTCGATCTGGCGATGCGGCGGCTCGCCGAGGGTCAGCGCCACGGTTGGTTGCCCGGCCGCACCGAAGGCCTGGAGCTGCAGGCCGCGCACGACGCCTTGCTGGCCGCCCTCGACGCGGGGCTGTCGCCCATGGCCTTGCCGTGGGCGGCGGCGCCGGTGTTCATGCGGCTGATGGCCCGCGAGGCCATGGAGAGGCTGGGCGGTTTCAAGGAGCTGGGCCGTCGATGGGCCGCGGCCGGAGACGCCCGCAACATGCTGATGCAGCTTCCGCGGGCCCGGGCCGTGCGCGAGGACCGGCTGGAGCTGCTCGCCCAGCACCGCCTCTGGGGCGAAGGGGCTGAGGCCGCGGCGCGCCAGGTGCCGGCCCCGGTCGCGGCCCGCCCGTCCGGGGGCAAGATCCGGCTGGGGTTCAAATCCTCCGACCTCAGGTCGCACGCGATCGGGACCTTCGCCTGGCCCCTATTCGAGCATCTCGATCGGGAGCGGTTCGAGGTCTACGTCTATTCCTTCTTTCCAGGACCCCCCGACGCCCTGCAGCAGGCCATCGCCGAACGGGTGACCGCCTATCGCCACGCGCCCGAGGCGGACGCCTGTGCGGCGGCGGCGGTGATCGCGGCGGACGGGCTCGACGTCCTGTTCGAACTCGGCGGTCCGACCGGCTGGAACAGGGCCGAAGTGATGGCTTGGCGGCTGGCCCCGATCCAGGCGAGCTGGCTCGGCTATCCGCATTCGCTGGGGCTGTCGACCATCGACTACATGCTGCTCGACCGCCTGGTCGCGCCGCCGGACCCGGCGCTGCTGATGGAGACGCCGCTGCTCCTGCCGCGCACCTGGATCGCCATGGGCGAGGCGTTTTTCAGGCCGGACCCCTATCCCGCGGCCGAGCCGCCGCAGGCGCGCAACGGCTTCGTCACCTTCGGCACGGCCAACGCCAGCTATAAATATTCCCCCGCCTGCCTGGACGCCTGGGCGCGGGTGCTGGCGGCGGCTCCCGGCTCGCGGTTCCTCTTCGTCCGTCCCGAGGCGGACGCGCCCAGCTTCCAGTCAGGGGTGCTGGCGGCCTTCGCCGCCCACGGGGTCGGGGCCGGGCGGATCCGGTTCGAGGCCGTCCGCGGCGCCCACCTGCCGTTCTACGACCAGATGGACGTGTCCCTCGACACCCTGCCGGTGACGGGGGGGACCACCACCTGCGAGAGCCTGTGGATGGGCGTGCCTGTGGTCAGCCTGGTGGGCGAAGCGCTGTACGAACGGCTCAGCTATTCGATCCTGACCCACGCGGGCCTGGGCGATCTGGCGGTCGACAGCCTGGACGCCTATGTGGCCACGGCGGTGAGGCTCGCCGGCGACGTCGACCGGCTGAGGGCCTTGCGCGGTGGGCTGCGGGACCGGATCCGGGCCGGTCCGCTGGGGGACTCCGAAGGGTTTGCGCGGGACTTCTACGACCTGGTGGCCGCGACCGTGGCCGCCCATCGGGCCCGCTGATCAGCGGAAGAAGCCGCCGACGATGTCGTGCTTGGCCGGCTTGAAGGCGAGGCCGCCGTCGGGGCCCGGAAACACCATGCAGTCGCCGGGGGTGTCGCGGTTGACCACACCCGTCCCTTGCGAGATCACCGTGCGATCGCCGACCGTGCAGCGGCCGATGACGGCGGTGTTGGGGTACATCACCACGCCTTCGCCCAGGACCGGCGACACCCCGTGGTTCTTGCCGACGGTGGAGTTCTGGTAGAGCACCAGCCTCTCCCCATAGGTCGCCTTGGCCAGGACGATCCCCACCGAGTGGCCGATGAAGAACACCTTGGGCATCTCGATCTCATAGAACAGGTCGATGCCGTTCAGCGCCTTGTTGAGCAGGAACAGGCGGGTGCTGGCCGCGGTCTCGCCGGTGTTGCGCCAGATCGAATTGGCCAGGTAATACAGATAGATGCAGTACTGGCTGGAGTGCAGGTGGCTGAACTCGCCGGCCCGCCACATCCGCACCGCGTCGATGCAGCGGCCGACCCGCTCCAGCGCCTCGTCGACATGGGCGGCCACGTGGGCGCGCAGGGGCTCGGACCGGCCGTCCGGGATCAGGTGGGCGACCTGGGCGCAGGTGTAGTCGATCAAGCCGGCGCGGGTCTGGTCAACCAGCTGCAAGAAAATCCTCCTGTGCGATCCGGGCCTCGACGGCGCTTCGGGCGAGCCTGGGGACCACGCCCAGCGCGTGCAGCCGGTGGACGGCGCACCGGGGGGCGATCTGTTTGGGGGTGGCGCGGGCGAAACGGACGCTCCAGCCGCGGCGCTCGAACACCTCCGCCAACTCTGCGTTGGAGACATTCTCGCCGCTGGCGACGTTGAAGATGCCCGCCGCGTCCGAATCGACGATGGCGCGCAGGGCGCGGACGGCGTCGTCGAGGTGGATATAGTCGCGGACCGAACCGGTGGCGGACTCGAAGCTCAGCGTGCGGGCCCGCCGCGCCTGCTGCATCCATTCGGACAGGAACCCGCTCGCCCCGTCGTTCCAGTCCCAGACCCCGGACAACCGCGCCACCACCCCGCGGCCCCGGGCCTGGGTCAGGCACAGGTTCTCGCCCAGAGCTTTGGACAGGTCGTAGAGGTGGCGCGGCTCGGCCGGGGAAAGGGTCAGGGCCTCGTCCTCGCGGCCGCCCGTGGGGCCCGCCCAATCGTAGAGCCGCGTGGAGGACAGATAGACCAGTCGCTCGAACCGGGCGTCCTTCAGCACGCGCGCAATCAGGCCGACATGGGCTTCGACCGTGTCGAACGGGCGCGCCAGGTAGTCCGCCGTCAGGCCGGCGCAATAGAACACCCGGCCCAGGTCGCGATCGAACAGGCCGGAATCGGCGCGGGCGGGGGCGAACACCTCGCATCCTTCCGCCTTCAGCGCCGAGACCAGCCGGCTGCCCACGAAGCCCGCGGCTCCGATGACGGTGTAGAGGCTCATGCGCCCCGCGACCTCAGCCGCCGGATCGGCGATCCGCCGTACACGGAATAGGGCTCCAGCACGCCCCGCACCACCGAGCCGGCCGCGACGACGCAGCCCCGGCCGATGACCGCCCCGTCGAGCACCACGACATTGGCGCCGAGCCAGACGTCCTCCTCGATGACGATGCCGCCCTTGCCGGCGGAAAAGCCCTGTTCCCGGATGAGCTTGGTCCGGTCGTCGAAGGCGTGGTTGGTGGCGGCCAGGGTGCAGTTGGCCGCGATCGCGACCGAGTCGGCGATCCTCACGCCGTTGCCGGTGTAGATCACCGTCCCGGAATTTATGGCGCAGTCGTCGCCGATGATGCAGTCGCCCATGCCGCCGACCGGCTTGATCTTGACGAAGGAGTCGATGAGCGTCCGCGCGCCGATCTCGATGCGGGTGCCGCGCACGGACCGTTCGATGTCGGCCAGGGGCGAGACCTTGGCGGTGGGGTCGATGATCAGCATGGCCTTCGGATCGCTCCCGGCGGAAGGATGAGCTTACGGCGCCGGCGCATAGTCGGGATAGGCGGCGTCGCGCTCGGAGATGATGGCCGGCGCCGCCGGCCATTCGATCGAAAAGGCCGGGTCGTCCCAGCGGACCCCGGCGCCATGGCCCGGCTCGAAGGCGGGGCTGATCTGGTACAGCACGTCGGTGTCGGCCTCGAGGGTGAGGAAACCGTGGGCGACGCCTTCCGGAATCAGCACGGCGCGGGCGTTTTCCGCGCTCAGGTCGAACCCGACCCAGCCCCGATGGGTGGGACTGTCGGGGCGTAGGTCGAGGCAGACGTCGAAGGCGCGTCCGCGCACCACCCGCACCAGCTTGGTCTCGCCCCAGGGGGCGGCCTGATAGTGCATGCCGCGCAGGGTGAGGGCGCCCGTGTTGCGCGAAAGGCTGGTCTGGACCGGCGTGAAGGGGTGGCCGGCGCGGGCGAAATCCTCGGGGCAATGCAGCCGGGCGAAGGCGCCCCGGACGTCGTGGACAGGCTCCGGATCGACCGCCACCACCCCTGCGATGGCGCTCCGGGTGAAGATCACGCGATGATCTCGACGTCCGGCGCGGCGGTGACGAAACGTCCGCCCCACTCGCGGATGTAGGCCAGCTGCTCGACGATCTCGGCCTTGAGGTTCCAGGGCAGGATCAGGACGTCGTCGGGGCGGATGGACGAGACCATGCCGGGGGGCAGGATCGGGATGTGGCTGCCCGGCAGGCGCTTGCCCTGCTTGTGCGGGTTGCGGTCGAAGACGGCGACGATGTCTTCCGGCCCGACGCCGCAGTAGTTGAGGAAGGTGTTGCCCTTGGCCGCCGCCCCATAGGCCGCCACCTTGCGGCCCGTGCGTCTGGCTTCGGCCAGGTAGGTTAGGAAGCCTTCGCGGACCGCCTCCACCCTGGCCGCGAAGCCGGCGTAGGTCTCGATCCGGTCGAGGCCCGCGGCCTGTTCGGCCGCGCGCACCGCCTTGAGGGCGGCGGTCTCGGCGAAGGGCGCGTCGGACCGGCAGCAGTACAGCCGCAGCGAACCGCCGTGGGTCCACAGCTCCTCGACGTCGTAGGCCTTCAGGCCGTTGGCGGCGAGCACCCGGTCGACCGCCACCAGCGACAGGTAGGAGAAGTGCTCGTGGTAGATGGTGTCGAACTGCACCTTCTCCATCATCCGCAGCAGGTGCGGGAACTCGAAGGTCACCGTCCCTTCCGGCTTCAGCACGTGCTGGAAGCCGGCGGCGAAGTCGCCGATGTCGGGCACGTGGGCGAAGACATTGGCCCCGTGCATCAGGTCGGCCCGAACCCCCCGCGCGGCCAGCGCCCTGCCGGTGGCCTCGTTGAAGAAGACCACCTCGGTCTCGATCCCCTTGGCCCGGGCGACCTCGGCGGTGTTGGCGGTGGGTTCGATGCCCAGGACCGCGGTCCCCGCCCGCAAGAAATATTGCAGCAGGTAGCCGTCGTTCGAGGCGACCTCGACCACCAGCGATTGGGGCCCGAGCTTGAACCGCCGCATCGCCGCCTCGGCATAGGCCCGGCAATGCTCCAGCCAGCTGGTCGAATAGGAGGAGAAATAGGCGTAGTCGGCGTCGAAGATCTCGTCGGCCGGCACGGCGTCGTCGGCCTGGACCAGAAAGCAGCGGTCGCACACCCGCGCGTGCAGGGGATAGGTCCGCTCGGTTCCGGCGGCGAACTTCTCTTCGCTCAGATAGGCGTTGGACAGGGGCTGCAGCCCCAGGTCGACCACGGTGTGGACGAGCGGGGTCTGGCAGAAGCGGCAGAGGGGAAGGGAGCTCATGTACGCTCTTTCAGGCAGGGCCGCCTTCTTAGACAGGCCCGTCGCTCAAGCCAAATCCTCATAGGCGGCGATCTGGTCCAGGGTGGTCTGGCGCAGGTCCGCGCCGGCCGCCTCCGCCCGGTGCCAGTCGATGGTCCAGCGCACGGCCTCGGGACCGTCCAACCGGCTGGCGAAACCCAGGCGCTCGCGGGCCAGGCTGGTGTCGATGGCCAGGGCCCGGGCCTCGATCGACGACGGGTCCGGCTGGTGACGCCAGGGCTGGGCGCCGAGCGCCTGGAGGGCGGCGGTGGCGAGGTCGCCGACGCTGATGACCGCGCCGCCGGGCCGGGGGCCGAAATTCATCGCCCGCGGGACCGCCGGGTCCGTGGCCAGGGCTTCCAGATAGACCAGGTAGCCGGCCACGCAGTCGAGCACGTGCTGCCACGGGCGCGTCGACTCGGGATGACGCAGGACCAGCTGTTCGCGGGCCCGGGCGGAGCGCACGATGTCGGCCACCAGCCGGTCGCGCGAATAGTCCCCGCCGCCGATGACATTCCCCCCGCGCCCGGTGGCGACGGGCGTGGCGGTCTTGTCGAAGAAGCTCCTGGCGTAGCTGGCGACGGCGATCTCGCTGGCCGCCTTGGAGCCGGAATAGGGGTCCTTGCCGCCGAGCGGATCGGATTCGACGAAGGCGCGCCCGGTCTCGGCGTTGGCGTAGACCTTGTCGGTGGTGATCGCCAGCACCGCCTTCAACGCCGCTTGGCCGCGCAGGGCGTCGAGCAGGTGGACCGTGCCCATGACATTGGTGGCGAAGGTCCCGACCGGATCCTCCACCGAAGCCCGGACGATAGGCTGGGCGGCCATGTGCAGAACGAGGTCGAAGCGCTCGCCGCCGACGACCGCGGCGACCGCGGCCCGGTCGCGCAGGTCGACGATGTGGGAAACGAGGTCCGTCCCGACTCCGGCGAGGCTGTAGAGATCGGGAGTCTGGTCGGGGGCCAGGGCGAGGCCCGTGACCTCCGCGCCCATGCGCCCAAGCCAGAGCGCCGACCACGAGCCCTTGAACCCGGTGTGGCCGGTCAACAGGACGCGCTTGCCGGCCCAGAAGCGGGGGTCTGGGCGCCGTCCGCTCACGGCCACAGCCGCCATGGCGCCGTACCGGCGGCCCACAGGGCCTCGAGCTGGTTCTTGTCCCGCAAGGTGTCCATCGCCGCCCAGAACCCGGTGTGGGGAAAGGCCATCAGCTGGCCGTCGCGGGCCAGGCCTTCGAGCGGCCCGACTTCGAAGGAGGTCGGATCGCCCTCTATCCGGTCCACCACCTCGGGGTTCAGCACGAAGAAACCGCCGTTGATCAGGCCGTTGTCCCCCGGAGGCTTCTCGATGAAGCGCCTGACCTGGCCGTCCTGGATGTCGAGGGCGCCGTAACGCCCCGGCGGCGCGACCGCCGTCACGGTGGCTTCGCGGCCGTGGCTGCGGTGGAAGGCGGCCAGCTTGGCCAGGTCCACGTCGGCGACGCCGTCGCCATAGGTGAAGAAGAACGGCTCGCCGGGCGTCAGATATTGGGCCACCCGCTTCAGGCGGCCCCCGGTCATGGTCTCGGGACCGGTATCCACCAGGGTGACGCGCCAGGGCTCGTGCTTGGTCTGAAGGTATTCGATCGAATCGTCGGCCAGATCGACCGTGATGTCGGCGTTGTGGAGCACGTAGTTGGCAAAATACTCCTTGATCATATAGCCCTTATAACCAAGGCAGACGATGAATTCGTTCATCCCGTAGTGGGAGAACAGCTTCATGATGTGCCAAAGGATCGGCCGTCCGCCGATCTCGATCATCGGCTTGGGCCGCAGGTGGCTTTCTTCCGAAATGCGGGTGCCGAGGCCGCCGGCGAGAATGACCGTCTTCATGTTTTCCCTGCGCGGCGGTGAATCTCGCCGTCAAATCCCCACGGCCTCGGGTGTTGTAAAGTCTTTTCTCAGGTCCCGCGGTAATGATGCGATGAGGCGACGGTGCGACAAAATGCGGTCGACGGCCAGGGTTCGGGATTTGTGGGCCGCCGGTTTCTCGCCGCAATTCAGGCCTAGCTCCGCGCGCCTCAGCCAGCCGCTCCGACAGCCATGGCTATATTGACTTTGACTCAAGGGGCGCTCACGTCCCTGCCCAGAGCGGTTTCCCGGCGGTCGTCCCCAATAAGGGCGCGGCGAGGGCTTGCCGGTTCGGGAACACCCTCGGTCGCACGGCGAGACGAATGGCAGCGATGAACCCCGCGTCCCCTCTGACCAAAGCGCTGCGCCTGGGCGCCGCGTCATTTGGATTTGCGGGCCTGTTCAGCCTGGTCACCAATCTGCTGTTCCTGGCCCTGCCGATCTACACCATGCAGATCTACAGCCGGGTCTTGGCCAGCCAGAGCGAAGCCACGCTCTATGTGATCAGCCTGCTCGCCGTCGGCGCCTTCCTGGTTTCGGGTCTGATCGACCACTTCCGGGCCCGCGTGCTGATCAACTACGGCGTGGTCTTCGACGAGCGGGTGGCCGGGCCGGTCTTCGCCACCCTGTTCGAGGCCGTGGTGCGCCGCGACACCGGCGCGCGGTCCCAGGCCCTTCGCGACCTCGACGCCCTGCGCCAGACCATCACCGGGTCGGCGGTGGGAGTGATTTTCGACCTGCCCTGGATTCCGGTCTTCCTTGGCATCCTGTTCCTGATCGACCCCACCATCGGCGTCGTCACCTTCCTCGGGGGAGTCCTGCTGCTCTGCCTGGCGGTGGTGCAGGACCGGGGGTCCAGGCCCGCGCTGCGGGAAGCCAACGACGCGGCCCTGCAGAGCTATACGTTCACCGACGCGGCCCTGCGCAACGGCGAGGTGGTGCGCGCCCTCGGCATGTTGCCCAGCCTCGGCCAGGACTGGATCCGTTACCGTCAGACCACGATGCAGCGCAGCGCCGTCGCCAGCGACCGCGCCAGCATCTACGGCGGGGCGATCCGCGTGGTCCGCATGATGATGCAGATCGTCATCGTCGGCCTGGGCGCCTGGCTGGTGATCAAGGGCAAGGTCGGCCCCGGGGTGCTGTTCGCCAACATGATCCTGGGCTCGCGGGCGCTCGCGCCGATCGAACGCATCGTCGGGTCCTGGGGCGGTCTGGTCGCGGGCCAGCAGGCCTACGACCGGCTGGCCAAGCTGCTCGAGCAGTACGAACCGCCCCAGACCGTGACCATATTGCCGCGTCCGGACGGCCACCTCAGCGTCGAGGGCGTGAGCTATGCGCCGCCCGGGGCGGCGACGCCCCTGCTGAACGCGGTCGCCTTCCATCTGCCGGCGGGGGAGACCCTGGGCATCGTCGGTCCCTCGGGCGCGGGCAAGTCGACCCTCACGCGCCTGCTGGTCGGGGTCTGGAAGCCGAGCTTCGGCGTGATCCGGCTGGACGGCGCCGACGTGTTCCAATGGGAACGGGAATCCTTCGGCCGTTACGTCGGCTATCTACCCCAGGACATCGAGCTCTTTTCCGGCACGGTGCGGGGGAATATTTCGCGCTTCCGTCCCGACGCGACGGACGAGGCGGTGGTCAAGGCGGCCATGCTGGCCGGCGCCCACGAGATGATCCTGCGCCTGCCCAAGGGCTATGAGACCCAGCTCGGCGAGCAGGCGACCGTACTGTCGGTCGGCCAGCGTCAACGGGTCGGCCTGGCCCGCGCCCTGTTCGGCGAACCGGCCTTCGTCGTCCTCGACGAACCCAATGCCGCCCTGGACGCCGAGGGCGAGGCGGCCCTGTTGCAGGCCCTGGAATTCCTCAAGGCGGCGGGGGCGACGGTGGTCATCGTCTCCCACAAGCCGAACGTGTTCCGCACCGCCGACAAGATGCTGGTGCTGCGCAACGGCCGCGTCGAAATGTACGGGCCGAGAGACCAGGTCATGGCGCGGGTGGTGCAGCCCGCGCCGGCCATTCCGCAAGCTGAGGCGGCGCGATGAGCAACACTCTTCCCGGACCCAAGCTGGTCGTTTCACGCTCCCTGGGCGGCGTCGACGAGGCAATCTCGGCCGAACAGCGCAAGCACATGAACGGCCCCATCGCCGCCGGCCTGATCACCGTGCTGGTTTTCGTGGTCGGTTTCATCGTCCTGGCCTCGGTGTTCTCCGTGGCCGGCGGCGTCCCGGTGCCCGGGGCGATCACGGTTGAGAACAACCGCAAGTCCGTCCAGCACCTGGACGGCGGCGTGGTGCGCCAGATCCTCGTCCACGAGGGCGACAAGGTGGCCAAGGGCCAACCGCTGTTCATCATGGACGACACCCAGGCCAGGGCCCAGGTCGACGTTCTCACCAACGAATACGACAGTCTGGTCGCCCAGAAGGCGAGGCTGGACGCGGAGCTGGCCGACCTGCCGCAGGTGGTGTTCCCTCCTGACTTGCTGGCGCGCCGCGCCGACCCCCGGGTGGCCACGCTGATCGCCGGCCAGGAGACCCTTTTCCGCGCCAACCGCGGCGTCTACACCAGCCAGGTCGGGGTGTTGAACCAGCGGCTGCAACAGCTGCAGAGCCGCGCTCAAGGCCTTCAGGCCCAGGTGACTGCGGTCGACCAGTCGAACAAGCTGGTCGCCGACGAACTCGAAGGGGTGAACAAACTCTACCAGCAGGGGTTTGCGCCCAAGAGCCGGCTCCTGGCCCTGCAGCGGAGCCAGGCCGACCTCGTCGGCGCGCGCGGCGCCCGCCAGGCCGACATCGCCGGGGCGGGCCAGGCCATGGGCGAGACCCAGATGCAGCTGGCCCAAGTCCGCCAGCAGCGGGCCACCCAGTCCGCCGACATCCTGCGCCAGGTCCAGGTCCAGATCTCCGACACCCTTCCCCGCCTTCGCGCCGCCCAGGCGGTCCTCGACCGCACCGTGGTCCGCTCTCCCGCCGACGGCTATGTGCTGGGCCTGACCCAGTTCACCGAGGGCGGCGTGGTCCGGGCCGGCGAACGGCTGCTGGACGTGGTGCCCCAGAACACCCCGCTGGTGGCCCGGGTGACCATCAAGCCCGACAGCATTCACGACGTGAAGGTGGGCATGAACGCTCAGGTCAAGCTGATCGGCTTCTCCCGCACGGTCCCCAACCTCAACGCCAAGGTGGTCGCCGTTTCGGCCGATCGGCTGAGCAATGATAAGGGGGAAGCCTTCTTCACCGCCGAACTGGTGGTCGACCCCGGCGAGCTGAAGCGGCTGACCAGCGTCAAGCTCTCCCCCGGCATGCCGATCCAGGCGATCATCGTGACCGGCAACCGGTCGATCATCGATTATCTGCTCAGTCCGTTCACCAGCACCTTCGCCGATTCCCTGCACGAGCGCTGAGCTGTCGCGGGTCGCCTTCTCCCCTTGCGGAAGAAGACCATCCCGAGGCGGCCGGATGGGGGGTCGCGCTTCCTCAGTTGCGAGCTTCGCCGGCGTCGCGGGTTCGGATGCACGCGCCCTCGTCAGTCGGCTGCGCCGATCCGCTTCTCCCGCGAGGGGAGAAGCGGATCGG